>NZ_CP042596.1:2400000-3600000 GCF_009914315.1 Granulicella sp. WH15 | reverse complement strand
GCATGTTGAAGGTTAGGCAGGATGCGACGGGACCGCAAGGGAGGAATTACCGTCCGGAAGTGGAAAAGGGGTGCAAGTGGGAGCAGGTGTCCGTTTACGGGAAACGCCCAACGCCCCAGGCAGTTCCTCGTGCTATCTGTCTGCCGGATTGGGACGATCTATGCGACGCTAAGAGAGGAGTAATTCATGGGATCGAAGTCCGGCTCGAAGCTGCAGGAAGAGATCAAGCAGAGTATTCCGTTCCAGTCGCCGAAGCATGAGCTGTGGCTCAACATGGCGCGGACGACCGCTGTGGTGCAGCACCGGCTGGAGCAGATGCTGCGTCCTTATGGACTTTCGACGACGCAGTACAACGTGCTGCGCATCCTGCGGGGGGCCGAGCGTGGACGACCGGGCGAAGGGCTGGGGCAGAGCGAGATCCGCGACCGGCTGGTGGCTCCGGTGCCGGACGTGCCTCGGATTCTGGAGCGGATGGAGCGCGCCGGATGGATCGCGCGATGTCGTGGCGAGGCGGATCGCAGGACGGCGATTGCGTGGATCTCAAAGTGCGGGCTGGAGCTGCTAGCGCGGATCGACTGCGAGATGGAAAAGCAGGTCGATGGCCTCTTCTGCCAGGTGCCGGAGGAAGAGATGGACCACTTCAACGAGCTGTTGATGCTGGCGAGACAGTAGTAAAGGAGCACGGTCCAGCGTGAGTCCGCTTTTGCCGTTGCTTGTTTCTTTGGTTGTCATTCAGGAGCGAAGCGGAGGAATCTGCTTCTGCCGTTGCTTCTGGGGTAGGTCCGGGCTTTAGCCCGGACATCAAAACTCGCCACCAATGCGGGCTTTAGCACCCGAGGGATGCTTTCTTTTCCTGGTCCAGATTGTATTGGGGTCGAGGGAGAGGGCCGAACCCTATGCCTCAGAATCGAGACATAGGGTACCCGGATTACTGCGGTTGCCGTGCGGGCGGATCGGCGGTGAGCGGCTCGGAGTCCATCCCCGTCTGAGGCTGCGTGTTCATCTTAGTGATGCGAGCGGCCAGTACGTCCAGCAAAGCCCCCTTCTGCTCCAACTGCACGCTTCCGTGTCCCTGCGACTTCGCCTGGAAGATGCTGAGCTGGGCGTCGGGGCAAAGCAGGTAATGGTGCTCGGGGTTGGAGTCGCCGGTCGTGAGCGTCAGAGGAATTGTCTGGACCGGGTCGAAGCTGAGCGAGGGGCTGGGAGAGCCGAAGTTGGCGTGGCCGACGGCGGCGGGCGGCGCGGAGCAGGAGCCGGGGGAGACCGCACCGGCGATGAAGGTCGTCTCGGGCGGCGCAAAGGGGAAGCGGCAGACCGGCGTGGCAGCGTCGGGGCTGGAGTCATCCGGCGGGTTGGTGAAGCTGCATGAGCCGTGGCCGGGGATGGGGAAGCTGGCCCGCGTCGCCTTGATGATGTAGGGGTTACCGACCTTCATGTGGTCGAGCGCGAGCGTCAGGCGCAGGTCGGCGGGGGTGTTGCGGACCTTTTCGAAGAGCGCGAACGGCATGGGCACCTGCACGTAGGTAGCCGGGGTTCCGGCGTTCATCTGCTCGCCCGAGAGCTGCCACGGCGAGGTCCAGTGCAGGCCGGGCGCATCGACGGTCAGGCTATAGCCGTTGATGCGGAAGAGCGTGTTCTCGTCGATCCCGGCGACCTGCATGGGCAGGACCAGCAGCACGTCGCCGCGGAACTGTTGCAGCGGGTCGGTGGGCGAGGGCTTGGGGCGCAGCTGGTCGGGTAGCGGCGAGAGCCGGGGTGCGACGCTGCCCGCGAGTGCCGGGTAGCTGCTGCGGATCAGCGCGCTGGCCGGGGTCAGGCAGAAGATAAGCCCCAGCAGCGCGGGTAGGGCGACGAGGGCCAGACGCGCGTGGGTGGTACGTCGAGTGGCGTACTGGAAGGTCAGGATCGCGGCCAGCAGCAGCGCGAAGAGGGCCGAGAAGACGGTGGTGACGTGCGGCGGAGCCATGTTGCCCCACGTCGTCCAGGCCACTAACCCGCCCATGATGACGAGGTAGACGATGGCGGCGATGACCGCGAGAGCCAGCCGGACGAAGCTGTCGGTGACGGCGGCCAGAGCCGCGATGGGCAGCACGAAGAACGCGGTGAGCAGCACCAGGTTATGGAGCAGCGCCGGAATCAGCAGCGTGGGGTACAGCCCGGCGTGGTGCAGCAGGTAGACCTGCACCAGCAGGAAGGGCAGGTAGATGAAGGCGGTGAGGAAGAGCGCCTTGGCCCCCAGCAGGCTGGCCCAGTGGTAGGGGCGCGAGGTCCAGAACTGGCGGTCGCCCACCAGCGGCTCGTCGTGGATGGAACGGGAGATCAACACCAGCCACGCGATGGGCAGCAGAACGTGCAGCAACGCGGCCAGCAGGGCCAGAGCACCGGCGTAGACGCTGCCGGTCCAGTGCGAGGGCGCGGCCCAGGCGAAGGCGACAAAGAGCAGGAGCGTGACGGCGATCTCGGGCAGCAGATGGCGGGCGTCTTTGCGGAAGATGTGGATGGACTGGAGCATGGATGCCTTTCGGGGGGACAGCGTGGCTTAGAGGGCGGCGGGAGCGCGTCCGCTCTTGGCCAGGGCAAGGAAGATGCCGCGCAGGCTCATCGGTTCGATCTGGAGGCTGGCCGAGCCGGGGAAGACCTCCTCGACCTGGGCCGCGACCGGTTCCGCATCGGCGTGGATATGGACGAAGCGCGCGGCGATGGAGGTCTGTTCGAGCAGCAGCCACGACTCTGGTATCCGGGATTCTGGCGGGGCGATGGACGTGGCGGCGGAGGCCGGGTTGAGGGCGACCGTCACTTCGCGGAAGCGGGCCATCAGCGAGGTCATCTCTTCGGCGAAGAGGAGCTGGCCCTGATGCAGGAAGCCGATGTGGGTCGCGAAGGACTCGACCTCAGCGAGGTCGTGCGAGGAGATGAGGATGGTCGGCTGGGCTGTGGTGGGCGCGGCTGCCAGCGAACGCGGTCGCAATGCTTCGATCAGCTCGTCACGCACCAGCGGATCGAGGCCGGAGAACGGCTCGTCGAGCAGGATGAGCGATGGGCTGAAGGCCAGGATGCTGGCCAGCGCGGCCTTCATCAACATGCCACGGGAGAGGTTCTTCAGCTTGCGGTCGAGCGGCAGGTCGAGCTGCCGGACCAGAGCCTCGTCGTCCCAGGTGGGATAGAAGGGGCGCAGGTAGCTGAGGAACTGGCCGACGGTCATCCAATCGGGCAGTTCTTGGTTCTCGCTGGCGTAGCCGATGCGCTGGAAGTCCGCGCCGGTGAGGGCGGCGGTTGGCTTGCCCAGGACGGTGGCTGAGCCGGAGGTAGGGTGCAGCATGTTCATCAGCAGCTTGATGAGCGTGGTTTTACCTGCTCCGTTGTGGCCCACCAGCGCGAAGACCGCGCCTTCGGGAACGGTAAGCGTGAGGGGGAGCAGGGCCTGCGTCTTGCCGTAGCCCTTGGCAATCTGGTTGGTCTGGATGGCGACAGTCATAGCTGTTTGGAGCCTAGCGCACTTCGTGGCGTCTTGGGGGCTGTATGGCGAAAGTAATCTTCTGAGGGAGGACCACGAGCAGCGTCGAGAACCGCACAAAGTGCCGCCCGCCCGGCGTGAGGGCGCTGTTGCCGTTGTTCCTGGGGGTAGGTCCGGGCTTTAGCCCAGCCATCAAAAACGGCCACAGGCGCGAGCTTTAGCCCCGAGGTATGCGTTCTTTTCTTGTCCTAGATCCTCAACAGCGCGGGCAATCCTGCTTATTCAGGCCACTAACGGACAGTTGTGTTTAAAGAGAACTCGCCGCAGCGATGCTGGGCCTGAGCCTGAGCCAGAGTGGGGCCAGCAGGCGTGGGACGAACTACCTGGCAACAGGTGGAGCAGATGGATTCGGGTTGCGGTCCCAACCTGGGAATGAACTCTTTAAGTGCGGGCATATTTTAAACCTCTCGTCGAACGGTATGGATCGGCCACCCAGCGACGCGTCTGTCACCTAGCAAGGCCTCATCGAACAGACGGGGGGAACAGATGGAGCAGGCCGTAGCCCACTCAACATCTCCAACCGACATCTGTGTAGTTGGATGCGCGTTTGGGGGTAGAGGGTGTTCAGGCCTGGCGGCGCAGGCGTAGGCGAAGCTGGGCGGTGGCTTCGCGATGGCAGGGAAGGCAGAGCGTGCGCAGGTTGTCGAGATCGCACTGGCCGCCGCCCTCGGCCACGGGCAGGATGTGGTCGGCGTCCCAGAGCGAGCGGCGCGAGGTGATGGACTTCATGCCGTAGAGTGAAAGGCCTGCGATGCGAGCGGCTCCTCGGGCACGCTTGAGCGCCGCGTAAATGGCGATGGTGTCGGCCTTGCAGATGGCACAGAGGCCGCGGTCGCGGGCGAAGACCTGATCGCGGAGATAGCCGGGGTCGGTGCGCAGACGCCACTGGTGGACGCAGTAGTCGGAGCAGAAGGTGCGGCGGCGCTTGGAGAGGATTTCGAGGTTGCACCAGCGGCAGAGAGGAAGGCCGTTGGGGCCGCGCTCCAGCAGGTGGGCGCGGGTGCGGCCGCCGGGGAGCGTGCGGGTGGGGTTCTGTGAGGTGAGGGCCATCGCGCTTTTCCTCTTTGAGGATAGGCTTGCGGGGCGCGATGGGGAAGTATGTGGTGGGGTTCCTCGTGAGTTGCTTGAGGCAATGAACACGCGCAGCGTCCAATACTGCACGAAGTGCCGCCCGCCCGGCGTGAGGGCGCTTTTGCTGTTAATCACCATGGGCCGCGCATTTAGCGCGGCCCATGGTGATTGTTGCCTTTACTTGCCCGATTCAGTGCTGCGCACGAAGCTGGCCACATCGTCGTGGAACTGCTTCAGCACATTCTCGTTCACGTAGACCATGTGCCCGGACTGGTAGTACTTGTAGCTGATGTTCGACTGTAGCTTCGCGGGGATCTGCAGATGGTGCATCTCGTAGATGCCCTCGAAGAACGGCGTGGCCAGGTCGAAGTAGCCGCCCGCCAGCATGACGTGCATGTTGGGATTGGTCTTCATGGTGTAGGCCAGGTCGGGCATGACGTTGGTGCCGCCCTCGCCCTGTCCGACCGGAGGACCGCCCGGAGCCTGATGGCGCAGATCCCACGAGAAGCCCGGTTCCGTATAAGCACCAGGTTTGTAGGTCATGTCGCGTCCGAACTTCAACTCCGTGCGCATGTACTGGTTGATGGCCGTGGTGTAGGCCGAGGAGATCGCGTTCGACTGCGGATCGTACTCAGCTTCCTCCGAGAGACGATCGAGGTCCGGCCCCTTGAAGCGGGTGTCAAGGCGGCCTGTCGTCATACCGTCGGAGTCCTGCAGGTTCTTGGTGAAAGCACCGCCGGTTACGCGGAGGTCGGATTTCAGCAGATAGTCCACCGGCAGGCCGGTGTAGTTGTGCAGCTTCTCCGCGACGGCCTGCTTCTGCGCGGGCGAGAGCTGCGAACCCTGCAACAGGGCTGCCTCATACTCGCCGAGCGCGAACGACTCGACCTCGCTCAGGAAGGGCTCCAGAGCCGCAGGCTGCGTGGGCAGCTTGTGGTGATAGAAGGCCGTCGCGGCGTAAGTCGGCAGAGCCAGCGCGTAGGCCTGATCGACGCCGGGGTTCCAGCGCGGCAGGTCGGGCGAGTTGTCGAAGCTGAGGATGGCCGAGAGCAGTACGATGCCGTTGAGATCGACGTTCTGCAACGCGGCGCTGAGTACAGCCGAGCGCGGCGTTCCATACGATTCGCCGAAGAGGTACTTGGGCGAGTTCCAGCGATCGTACTTGGTGAGGAAGCGGCGGATGAAGCGCTCGAAGGCGTGCGCATCCGGGTCTGTGCCCCAGAACGCCTTCTCCTTGTCCTTGCCCATGATGCGGCTGAAGCCCGTGCCCGGCGCGTCGATGAAGACGACGTCGGTTACGTCGAGCAGGCTGTACTGGTTATCGACCATGGTGTAGGGAGCGGCGGTCTTGTGCTCGGTGTCGGGTGTCACTACGCGGCGCGGGCCGAACGAGCCCATGTGCAGCCACATGGTCGCCGAGCCGGGGCCGCCGTTGTAGAAAAACATCACCGGCCGCGTGCCCGGAGCCGCATCTTTCTTGAAGTAAGCGGTATAGAAGATGCGCGCGGTGGCGGGTGCGTCCTCGGGCTTGGTGGCGTCGGGCGGGTTCGTGCCGTCGGGCAGCAGCTTGCCGTCCAGACCCAGTTGGGAGTCGTACGCGTCGGTGGACCCGACGGTGATGGTGCCCGCGATGGCCTTGTAGGCGATCTTCTCGCTGCCCACGGTGACAGTGTTCTCGGTGATGGAGTCCGCCGGTGTCGGCCCGGGGGTAGCGGCGTTGACCGGCTTGCCCTCGACCTCCACCTTCTCCGGCTTGGCATTCGGCTGCTGTGCTCCTGCTACCGGTATGCTCGCCGCCAGGACCGGCATCAGCGCCAGAGCGCCCATCATTTTAAAAGCCCGCATTCGTGAATCTCCTCTTATTCCAATCAAGTTGCAGTATAGTCGCGAATCCGTTCGCATCAACCTGTATGTTTCCCAGGAGGAAAAGCTTCTGTACGGAAGACGACATCCTTATGGGACTCCGCTGGGCACGGGAAAGATAGCAATGGGTTTTCCACGGTTGCGGGCGGAGATTTTCTGCGCAACTCTCACAAACCAACCCGTGTCTAAGCGAGGGAAGTGCTAAGGAGAACGATCTTATGAACAAACTGCTTCTCACTGCTGTCTGCGCAGCCTTTCTCACGGCCGGTTCCGTTGCGGCCGAAGCCCAGATAGCGGTCCGCATAGGGCCGCCCGCGCGTCCTGTCGAGCGGATTCCGCCGCCGCCGCGCGAGCATCGCGACTGGGCCTGGCGTGCCGGATATCACCGCTGGGATGGGCGTCGTTATGTCTGGGTGCCGGGTGCCTATCTTGCTCCGCCCCGCCCGTATGCTCACTGGATCGACGGTCACTGGGATCGTCGCGGCGGCGGCTACGTCTGGGTAGAAGGCTACTGGCGTTAGCACTTCGTGCCGTTCTCGGGGCGGTATGGGTGAGTCAGTACCTGAGGTCTGAGGTCCTCCCGTTGGTCGGAAGTAAGCATTTTTTCCGGCCAGCGGGAGGACCCTTGCCGTTGATTTGCCGGTCTCCAGCCCCGAGAACCGCACAAAGTACCCAATTGGGTGGGGACTGTGGCAGCGCCGCCACGGTATCATCTACCCATGACCCCTGAAGACCGCGCCCGCAGGATCAAAGTCCTCATCTTTGACGTAGACGGCGTCCTGACCAACGGAGACATTACCATCATTCCTCAGCCCGACGGCTCGGGCATTGAGGTGAAGAGCTTCTCTGCTCACGACGGCCTCGGCATGTCGTTCGCCCGCATCGGCGGGCTGCGCCTGGGCATCATCACCAAGCGCCAGTCGCAGGTGGTCGCCCTGCGCGCCCGCGACCTCAAGCTGGAGTTCGTCTACCAGGGCCAGGCGCATAAAGCACACGCGTTTCAAGAGATCGCGGCGAAGGCGGGCGTCACGCTCGACGAGATGGCTTACGTCGGCGACGATATCGTCGACCTGCCCTGTCTCCGCATCTGCGGACTGGCCATCGCCACGGCCAACGCGCGCTCGCAGGTCAAAGAGATTGCGCACTACGTGACGCCGCACGCCGGTGGTGCGGGCGCGGGCCGCGACGCCATCGAATTTGTTCTGGCCGCGCAGGGCTCGCTCGCACGCGTCATCGAGCAGTATCTGGACGAGTCCGACCCCACCGCGCGCGCTTCGGATATAGGCTCCGGCAATATGTAAGTACTGCATCTTTCTCTCGAGGCGGCACGGAAAAATCAACAACATGGGCCTCCCATTGGCCGGAAACAAACGATGTTCTCTGCCGACCAGCAGAAGGCCCCATGCCGGCAACTTGCCCATGCCGCCCCGAGAACGATACGAAGTACCTGTATGGTGGATGGCATAGCCGCCAACCCTTTGCTCTAAAGTAGAGGCGGCAGCCAGCACCTCGTGGAGTGGAATGGATACTCGCCTTGACCTGATGGCGGTGTTGTCGATTGTTGGGAGTGGGTGTCTCGGCCTGATTGTCGTGCGCCTCAGCAACCCCTTCCTCAAAGGACTGGGGTGGCTAGCCGCGTCTTTTGCCTGCGGCACGGTCAGCGCGGCTCTGCTGCTGTTTCATGAACGGGCCGGTCCGTTCTTCACCGTGATCGTGGCCAACGGCCTCATCCTGCTGGCCTTTGTCCTGGTTCACTCGGCCATACTGGAGCTGTACGAAAAGGGTATACGGATCTCGCGGTTCGGCCTGGTCCTGATGGGCCTCTACCTCGTCACCCACGTCTACTTTACCTATGTCCACGACAGTCACCAGATGCGGCTGGTCTTCGGCAGCATCCTGATCGCGGCTCAGGCCACCCAGAGCGGTCTATTGCTCCTGCGTCCGCAGCGCGGGATGCGTATGCCGTCGTGGTCGACGGCGTTCCTCTGCCTCAGTTTTGCCGCCTACAACCTGGTCCGATCGGTCATCGTCGCCATCCGCGGCGTGCCGCAGGATATCTTCGCGCCCAGCCTGCTGCAGTTCATCAGCATCATCGTAATGCTGGGCTCATCGCTAGGCATCGGCTTCGGTTTCTTCTGGATGACGACGGCCAAACTGCGCCACATGCTGGAGCGTCTGGCCGCGACCGACCCGCTGACGGGCGTCTTCAATCGCCGCATGTTCCGTGAGCTATGCGAGCGCGAGGTGGCGCGCAGCCTGCGCTCGGGCGAGCCGTTCTCGCTGCTGGTTGCGGACCTCGATCACTTCAAGCAGGTCAACGATCGTCACGGTCATCTGGCCGGCGACGAGGTGCTGCGCGCCATCGCCGAGTGCATCCAGTCCGAGCTGCGCTCCAGCGATATCCTCGGGCGTTGGGGGGGAGAAGAGTTTGTCGTTCTGCTCCCGACATGCACTTCGGAGACCGCCTTTGCCGTGGCCGAGCGCCTGCGCGTGCGGGTCGAGGCGCTCGATCTGCCCTCACGGGATGAGGAAGGGACGCCAATCCGGGTCACGATCCGGGTTACGATCAGCCTCGGCGTCGCCGTGTTTCGCGGCTCGGCCGACACGCTCGATGCTGTCTTTCGCCGCAGCGATATGGCGCTCTACCGCGCCAAGAGATCTGGACGAAACCGCGTCCTGATGCTGGAGTAAGTACTTTCTGCACAAGGCAAAAGGCGAACAAAGCACGAACGCGCTAGAATAGGCCATGCCTGCCGAAGCCTCTGTCGCCACGGCTGTTCCTGCCTCGCTCGCCTGGGCGCACCCGGTCGTGCAGGAGTGGTTCGTCGGCAGATTCGGCACGCCCACCGAGCCGCAGGAGGCTGGCTGGCCCGGCATCCTCGCAGGCGAATCCACGCTCATCTCCGCACCCACCGGCTCCGGTAAAACGCTCGCGGCATTTCTGGTCTGCATCGACCAACTCCTGCGCAAGGCCATCGCGGGCACGCTCGCGCCCTGCACCGAGGTGGTGTACGTCTCGCCCCTGAAGGCGCTTTCGAACGACGTGCAGAAGAACCTCGACGGTCCTCTGGCCGAGATACAGGCTCTGGCCTTCGCCCGCGGCTATCTCTCGACCGAGATTCGTACCGGCGTCCGCACCGGAGATACTCCAGCCAAGGAGCGGCTGTCGATGCTCAAGCATCCGCCGCACATCCTTGTCACTACGCCGGAATCGCTTTACATCCTGCTCACCTCGGGCAAGAGCCGTGAGCACCTTCGCCGCGTCCGTACCGTCATCGTCGACGAGATTCATGCCGTGGCCGATGACAAGCGCGGCGCGCACCTGAGCCTCTCGCTCGAACGCCTCGAAGCCCTTATCTGCGGCGAGAACCATCTCTGTCCCGGCGCGATGCTGACCGGATTCAGCACGCCGCCGCTACGCATCGGCCTCAGCGCCACGCAGAACCCCATCGAGCTGGTCGCTGCATTTCTAACCGGCAATCACGAGTCGCGCCAGCCCGCTCGCATCGTGCAGGTCGGCCAGCGACGCGTGCTCGATCTTGCCATCGAAGTCCCATCGGATGAGCTTAGCTCGGTCGCCAGCACGGCCATGTGGAACGAGGTCTGGGACAAGCTGGCGGCGCTTACCCGCGACCATCGCAGCACGCTCGTCTTCGTCAATACCCGCAAGCTCGTCGAGAAGATCTCCTTCGAACTGGCCGAGCGCATCGGCATCGAGAACGTCGGCGCGCACCACGGCTCGCTCTCGCGCATGTTGCGGCTCGACGCCGAGCAGCGCTTGAAGAGCGGCGAGATCAAGATTCTCGTTGCCACAGCGTCGCTCGAACTGGGCATCGACATCGGCTCGGTCGATCTGGTCTGCCAGATCAACACCACCCGCGCCGTGGCCGTGGCCATGCAGCGCGTAGGCCGCGCCGGGCACTGGCGCGGAGCCACGCCCAAGGGCCGCTTCTTCGCCACCACTCGGGATGACCTGATGGAGCAGGCTGCGCTCATCCGCAAGATGCGCGCGGGAGAACTGGATCTGTTACAAATTCCCGAAGCCCCCATCGACGTGCTCATGCAGCAGATCGTCGCGGCCTGCGGCGCGGAGCCGTGGCACGAGGACACGCTCTACAACGTCCTTCGCCGCGCCTACCCGTACCGCGACCTCACCCGCGAGCACTTCCACGAGCTGCTCGCCCTGCTGCACGAGGGCATCGAATCCGGCCGTGGCCGCTATGGAGCCTACCTGCTGCGCGACCAGGTCCACGGCCATCTGCACCCGCGCCGAGGAGCCCGCATGATCGCCATTGCGAACGGCGGCGCCATCCCCGACACCAATCTCTACTCCGTGATATTGCAACCGGAAGGGTTACAAATAGCCACGCTCGACGAGCACTTCGCCGTAGACTCCTCTCCCGGCGACGTTGTGCTCCTCGGCAACACCAGTTGGCGCATCCAGAAGATCGAGGCCATAGGCCGCGTGTTGGTCGAAGACGCACACGGAGCACCGCCGACCATTCCTTTCTGGGAGGGAGAGGCTCCGCAGCGCACCAGCGTTCTCTCCGACGGCGTCGGCGATCTTCGCCAGGAGATCAGCGCCCGCACCCCTAACGTCGCTCCGCAAATGATTGCCAGCCCCGAGCCTCACCCAGAGGTAGTCGAGACCATCGCGTGGCTCACCACGGAGACCGGCGTATGCCGCGCAGGTGCGTTGCAACTCATCACCTACGTGGTCAGTGGCCGCGCCGTTCTCGGCGCAGTGCCCACCAAGACGACCATCATTGCGGAGCGCTTCTTCGACGACGGCGGCGGGATGCAGCTCATCCTGCACACGCCCTTCGGCGGCCGCGTCAACAAGGCCTGGGGCCTCGCGCTGCGCAAGCGCTTCTGCCGCGGCTTCAACTTTGAGCTGCAAGCCGCCGCTACCGATAACGGCATCAACATCTCGCTCGCCGAGCAGCACTCCTTCCCGCTCTCCGATGTCTTTCGCTTCCTCACCGAACACACCGCGCAGGATCTACTCGAGCAGGCCGCCATCGCCAGCCCCATCTTCAAGAATCGCTGGCGCTGGGCCGCTGGCCGCTCCCTGCAACTGCTCCGCATGAGCAAGGGCAAGCGCATCGCGCCGCAGATCCAGCGCACCCGCTCCGACGACCTGATGGCGAATGTTTTTCCCCAGGCCGCCGCCTGCTTCGAGACCATCGTGGGCGACATCCAGATCCCGGATCACCCGCTGGTGCGCGAGGTGATGAAGGACGTTCTCTCGGAGGCGATGGACCTCGAGGGCCTCAAGGAGATTCTGCGCGGCATCGAGCAGGGAACGATCCGCTGTCTCGCGGTGGACACGCCCACGCCCAGCGTCTTCGCGCACGAGCTTATCAACGCCATGCCGTATGCCTATCTCGACGATGCTGGCCTCGAAGAGCGCCGCGCCCGCGCCACCACGCTGCGCCGTGGCCTTCCCGCATCAAGTGGCGAAGCAGAGAACCGTCTCGACCAGGCGGCCATCGACACCGTCCGTCGCCAGCTCTGGCCCGATATCCGCGACGAGCACGAACTGCACGATCTTCTGCTCACGCTCACAGCTTTTCCTCTGCACCTGCTCGACGGAGACACCAAGGAGACCCGCGACTGGCCCCAGCACTACGAGCGCCTCAGCCGCACAGGCCGCGTCCGCACGATCGGCTGCAACGGGAACCCCTGCTGGGTGGCCGCCGAGAGACTTACAAATGCCGCCGCCCTCTGGCCCGCATCATTCCCCGAAGCTCAAGATACAAATTCAGTTACAAGGGATCAGGCGGTCTTGCAATTAGTGCAAGGATGGTTACAAATATCCGGGCCAACCACGGCCAACGCACTTGCCCGCCAGGTCAACCTGCCTCCAGCGGCCATCCTCCAAGCCTTTCTCCACATGGAGATGCAGGGCCTGCTCCTGCGTGGAGTCTTCGAAAACCCGGCAACCGAAGATGCACACGAAGAAGAGTGGTGCGAGCGCCGTATCCTGCAACGCATCCACCGCCTTACCCTGGGCACACTGCGCAAACAGATCGAAGCCGTTCCTCCGGCTGTCTATATGCGCTGGCTGCTGGGCTGGCAGCATCTTGCGCCGCAGTCGCAGCTCTCCGGAGAAGAGGGCGTGCTCGCCGCAATCGAGCAGCTCGAAGGCTTCGAGGCTCCGGCGGTGGAGTGGGAGCGCACCCTGCTGCCCGCGCGTGTGGCCAACTACGATCCCCGCTGGCTGGATGCGCTCTGTCTCTCGGGAGCCATCGGCTGGGGCCGCGTCTCGCCGCATCCTGCGTGGGCCTCGGGCGATGGAGCCGCGCCGCGCCGCGTCATCCCCACCAACGCCGCGCCCATCACCTTCTACCTCCGCGAGTTCGCCGACTGGCTCCCTCACGCGCTGGCCGCACAGTCCATCGACGCGGACACGCTCACCGCCGCACTCTCGCCCGAAGCGGTCCATCTCCGCGCCCTGCTGGCCCAGCGCGGAGCCAGCTTCGCTAACGACCTGCAACGCGTCACGACGTACACGAAGCAGCAGGTCAACCACGCGCTCTGGGAGTTGGCAACCGCTGGACTCGCCTCTGCCGACGGCTTCGACCAGTTGCGCGCCATGATGGACCCGCGCCGCAAGGCCGCAGCGGCACAGGCTCCAACCTCGCTCTACAAGCGGGCCAGCGCACGCAGCACCGCAGGGCGTTGGTCGTTGCTCGTCGAAGCTCCGAACCCCGCGCCGCTCTCGAAGCCGACACCCGCAGAGCGCCAGCAGGCCGCCATAGCCGAAGCCCGGCAGACCGACCGGGCACTCGAGTCCGCGGCGCGTATGCTGCTCTGCCGCTACGGCGTTCTCTTCCGCGACCTGTTGCAACGCGAATCAAACGCCCCCAAGTGGCGCGATCTTCTGCCGTTGCTGCGTCGACTCGAAGCACGTGGCGAGATTCGTGGAGGCCGCTTTGTCACCGGCTTCTCGGGCGAGCAGTTCGCCCTGTCCGAGGCCGTGGACTCGCTTCGCGCCAGCCGCTCGCAGAGCTGCGAACACGAGGTCATCGTGGCGGGAGCCGATCCCATGAACCTAGCCGGAATCGTCATCCCCGGCGAGCGCGTGCCCTCCGTTCCGGGCCGTAGCCTGCGCTTCCGCAACGGCAGCCTCATACAGCCCGACGGCCAGCCAGCCGAACCCGTAGAAATCGGCGTAACGCCTCCGCCAACCGCCATACCAGCCCAGGCTCTAAACTTGTTCTAGCTATGCCCGAAGAGCCACAGCCCGAACCCGTCGAAGAGCTTGCGCCCGAAGACTTCTACTTCGATGGCCCGTACATGGTCTTTACTGCGGCGTACCACCTGAAGCGCGGCTTCTGCTGCAACAACGACTGCCGCCACTGTCCTTACAAGTAAGCTACTGCGCGGCTGGCTGCGCTATGGCTGTAGCTCCCGTCACCTTGAGCGCCATGCGCGGAAAGCTGAAACTGCCCCCGGCATCGTCGATCACATTCACCTGGCAGACGTAGGTTCCGGGCTTCAACTGTGTCAGCGGTACATCGAACTGGAAGGCTACCGCGCCACGGTCCGGCGTGTTGATCGCGGTCGCCGAGATTAGCGGCGTCTCATAGACCTTCACACCGCCGAGCAGGAACTCGATGCTGGTCAGCACGCGTATCCCGCCGATCTCCGGCCTGCGTCCGAGGCCTGGTGACGGTGCCTCCGGCCCAGATTTTTCATGCGCTGGATCATAGACCTCGTACAAAAAGTAGAGGTGCTGATCCTGCCGAAAAACATGGGCAATATTCGGCACAAATTCGACGCCATCGCGCACCAGCGGGTCCACGGCCTTCTTCGCGGCATTGGGCACGCGCTGGCTCGCCAGCACAATCGAGCTTAGTTTCAGCGGCGACTTGCGCAGATCGGGCACGTTCAGGTCGGTCTCGAAGCTGCCCATGTTGCCGGTCTGGTTCTCTCGCACCACGAACTTCAGGTGGTACCGCCCCGGCGCAAGCGTAAAGCCGGTCGAGTACTGGATATTCCTGCGCTGCACCTGCTGCGACGCGTCGAGCGCCAGCTTCACGGTGTCGCGGATGTTGCCCACCGCGATGCCCTGCGCGTTCTTCACCTGGCCGATCACGTCGAGCGTCGCCTTGTCCTTGTCGCCGTTCTTCAGGAACGGTATCTGCGAGCCCGGCACGATCAGGCTCACCGGCACGAAGAAGCGGTTGTCCTCCATGCGGAAGTAGAGCGCCTGCAGGTACACGGCGACGTCGGTCGCGGGTAGATCGCTGCGTAGCTGCTCGTTCAATTGCAGTTCGCGGTCCTCGGTCTTCGCGTGCTGAAAGTCCACCGGGGCGTAGTATCCGGGGCGATACTCCAACCGCGCATCGTTGCGGTTGAGCTTGATGGTGAGATGGCGAAAGCGCCCGTCGCGCGCGGGGTTCGTCGAGCGGAAGCCGAGGATGTAGTACGCCTCGGTATCGTGCTGCACCTGCTGGAACGCGGCTCCGAAGTCGTTCGAATCGAAGAATGCCTTGCCGCCCGTATCCGCGCTCAGCGTGGCCAGCGTCTCCTGCGAGTTAAAGTTGGAGTTCAACTGGTTCTGCATCGCCGCACCGCTGTAAGCCGAGGTTCCGCGCAGGCTGCCGGTGGAGGCGTTGCCCACCGGCGGCAGCGCCTCGAGACCGCGCGAGTCGACGCTGTAGATGGCAAGATTGGCCTTGGCGGCGGCGTTCGTCGCGGCACGCAGGCTGGCCTGGTTCTCGATGCCGTTGCGCGTCAGGCCGCCTGAAAAATACAACATGCTCTTGCGCTGGTCCACGCGCTCCAGCGACTTCGAGATCGTCTGGATCGCATACAACTCGCGGTCGGTGTTTAGGCTCGCGTACTCGCTGTCGTCGGCGGTGAAGGTGGAGGTGTCATCAGCCGTGCCGTCAGTGGTGCCGCTGGTATTGCCCGCTGTGAAACCCGTGCCTTCGCTGCCATCGTACTTGCCCAGTCCATGCAGCAGCAGCGACTTATCCGAGGTGAAGTCCTGATCCATCGTGAGTCCGGTCGAGAGGCTTACCAGCGCGACAAGGTCTGCCGGCTGCATCTTTTTGTTCACGTAATCCTGCGCGCTCTCGACGGCGCGGTCGATGTCCTCCGGCTGCATACTGCTCAGGTCGAAGAACATCACGATCAGCCGATGGTCGCGCAGTTGATCGGGGCTGGCCGCGAGGTTGCGGTTCAGCAGGTCGGCGATGGTGGCCTTTCCGGTGACGGTGTTCTTCTCCGCCAGCACCGCGGCCTCGTCCACATTTTGATAGTCGAAGCTGGCGATCCTCTGCGGCTTGTTGTCCTCGAAGATGGAGAAGTCGGAGGCCTTCAGATCCTTCACCACCGCGCCCGTCTTCTTATCGCGCACCACCACGTTCGTCAGCACGATATTCGAGTTCACCTTAAGCGTGAAGGTCGGAGCTGACGAGGCATCCTGTGCGGCTAATAGCGAGGGCGCGGCCAGCAGCGCGGGCGTGGCCGTCAACGCAGCCGCCAGCGCGCTGGCGATCAAGCTCCGAGTTAGACGAACCAGACGATCCTGCATCGCACTCCCATCCCTAAAAACGATACCGCCCTGTGAAGCTCAGCGAGCGCCGCGCCGCAGCCCCGGTTACCTCGCCGAAGGTCGGAGAGTTCAGCGTCGTGTTGATGCCCGTGTACTGCACGGTGTTGAAGACATTGGCCGCGGTCATGCGCATCTCGAAGCTCCGCGTACCGCCAAACGTGAGCGTCCGCGAGAGCGCCGACGAGACTGTCACCGTGCCCGGCCCTTCGATATCGCCACGCGACGCATTGCCGTAGACTCCCGCGGCGGGCGCGCTGAACGCAGCCGGATTGAACCAGCAGGAGTCGATCGACTCGAGGCACGACGGCCCCTTACGCACCAGATGTCCCGGCCCCTTCACCGGCACGTTGAAGTTCCTGTCAGGTCGTGACGAAGAGACGACACCCGAGGCCACCTCGCTCACCGTGCCCGTGTAGTTCGGCGTAAAGTAGGTGCCGCTCGCGAAGGTGTAGGTGCCACTCAGGTTGAAGCCATCGAGCGCCCTCGACCAGAAGCCGCCCTTGTTCAGCAGCGCGCGGTTTGGCCCGACGGGCAGCTCGAGCACCCAGTTGCCCGTTAGCTGGTGACGCACGACAAAGCTGCTGTTGCCCTCCTCCGCGTTCAGGTCCAGGTCGTTCTGCGCGGGCACGGCCTTGGTGCCGCCAATCGACGAGGCGTTGTCGAGCGAGTGCCGATACCAGTACGTTGCCTGAACACTGACGCCCTTCTGCTGCCGCTTGCGCAGGTTGATGAGCAGCGCGTTCATTCGAGAGAAGCCCAGCGAATCCTCATACTGGTAGGCCTGCGCATCGGGGTTATTGAGCCCCGTCGCGCTGCGGTTCGGAGCCCGCACGATATCGAGCGCTCCGCCCACCGTGCCGTTGTAGTCGATGTTCAATACAGTCTGTAGCGGCAGTGTCTTCTGCACGCCCAGGCTCCACGTCTGCAGATGCCCCAGGCGATAGTTCTTGTTCACGCTGTAGTTGTTCGTCACGGCCACGGTCGAGCAGCCGTACGGATTCGTCAGGGTCAGGTTCGCCGCCGTCGTCGGCGTCGCGCCCATGCACCCGGCTGTGCCCGAGATCGAGGGCGTCGTCACCGAGTTGGTCTGGGTCAGCGCGAAGGGCGGCTGGAACGCCAGTTGCTTGGCGAAGCTGGCGTACTGGCCCGTGTTGTAGTTCACGCCATAGCCGCCGCGCACGATGACATCCTTGGTCAGCGTTGGCAGGTACTTGCTCGGCATACGATACGCAAAGCCGAAGCGCGGCGCGTACATCGTATGGTCGGGGTTCACCAGCGAGCGGTTGAACCGGCCCTGATAGGGACCGACTTCACCCGGAGTCACCGGGGCCACCGCGCTGAAGTCCGGCGTGTGATCCAGGTTCACCAGACGGTTGTTCTTCTCGGTATAGGGTCCGAAGTACTCGTAACGCAGCCCGAAGTTCAGCGTCAGCCCGCCGCGCATGCGCCAGTCATCCTGCGCGTACCAGTCGTAGACGTTCTCGCGCAGATACGTCTTCTGCAAGCTGGCCTGGATGGCGCTCTGCTGCGGCAGTCCGATCAGAAAGTCCGCGAAGCCGGAGCCGGAGGAGGCCGTCTGCGACGTGCCCGGAGCCCCGGTCGCATAACCGGTAAAGGTCAGCGTCCCCAGCGGATTCGCGCCGCCCAGCGAGTCCGCATGCACGCGCCGTATGTCGAGGCCGAAGCGCATATTGTGTCGCTTATGGCTGTAGCTCACAAAGTCCGAGAAGCTGATCGTCTGCCCGATGGCCTCGCTGGGAGCGGCCTGGCTCAACCCGGTAAAGCCGGTAAACGAGAGGTTCGGCAGGCCGAAGAAGAACGGGTTCTGGGTGTTCTGCGTCGCCTCCAGCCCCGCGTCCAGATAGGGATTGGAGCTGCCATTGGTAAAGTAGTTGCGCCCCGAAGTGTTCGAGCGGTTCCACGTCAGCGTGGCATTGTTGGTCAGTCGCCCGTAGCCGATGGTGTAGCCCGCGGTGGTCGCGTAGCCGGTCGTCGCGGTGGTCCCGCCCAGCGGCAGAAAGATATTCCTCTGGTCGCTGGCCGAGTGCGAGTAGCTGCCGTTGAAGTTGATGTTCTGCCGCAGCGTTGCCGGTCCGCCCTGCTGCCGTCTGCCGCCGCCACGCGCGCCGAAGGCCGGGGCATTGCCCAGGTTGCGCACGAAGCGCAGCGAGGCCGCCGTGCTGTTCGAGCCCGCCGTCGTCAGCGTCTGGTAGTTGTACCCTTGCGAGCCTACGTCGGACACATTCGGGGCCGGGTAATACTTTAGCAGCGCCAGCGCGGCGGGCGAGAGGGTCGAGCAGGTCAGGTGCCCCGCCGGGCAGCCCGTCGGGCTCGTCGGAATCACGTTGCCCGCGAAGGGCAGCCCGGTCGCCGGGTCGTAGAGCGTCGAGCCCAGCGCGCTAAAGTCGCCCGAGCGCTCGGCCACGGTGGGCACCGTGCCGTTGAAGATCTGCGCGTTGATGTTCCTCGTGCCGGTTACGTTGAAGAAGATGAACTGCTTCGAGCTGGCCTTCACCAGTCCTGGAATGAACGGCGACCCCACAAAGCTCAGCCCGAACGAGTTCTGGTAGCCTGCCGGATTGGCCACCGGATCGCCCGAGATGGAGAAGGGAGCCGCGTTCAGCAGGTTGTTGCTGCCCACCCAGAAGATCGCGCCGTGCGGCTGGGATGGATTGAAGCCGCGAAACCCTCCACCGCCGCCTCCACGCCCCCCGCCGCCGCGTCCGCCACCACCGCCGCGCGAGCCGCCGCCCGATCCACCGAAACCGCCTCCGTTCATCAGAGGAGCCAGCATCCCGGCCACGGCGCTCAACTGGTCGGCGGTCTCCCCGCCCTGCTGCCGAGCCCGCTCCATCGCGTCCTGGATGCGCTGTCGCATCTCGTCCTCGTTCATGTTGGCGAGCCCGTTGGTCTGGCCCATCTGCCCGCTCACGGTCACCGAGTCGCTGCCGTCACCCGTACCCAGTCCGGCCAGCGAGGGCAGCGCCGCACCAGCCTGCCCGCCGCCCGCCGCGCTGGCATCCGCCGTGGCCGCCTCCCCCTCTGCTCCGATTCCCGTCACGTTCAGCGACTGCAATCCCCGCTCCAGCGCCGCCTGCCGATTGGCCCTGCTGGCGCTGCCGGTGAGCGCGCCGGTGGACGTGGCATCAGCCGCCTGCTCCTGCTGGGCCACGCGCGAGGCCAGTTGCATGGCAAACTCGGCGGTCTGGTCGGTCGCCTCAGCCGTCAGCCGAACCTCCTTGGTCTCCGCCGCGAAGGCCGCCAACTCCGCCCGCACGACGTACCGGCCGGTCTTTGGAATCGTCATCGCATAGCTGCCGTTTATGTCGGTCGAAGTCGTGTACTTCTTGCCGGTCAGCGTGTTGGTGGCCGTCACGGCGACGCCCGGCAGAGGCACTGTCCCGGCCCTTACCACTCCATGAATCGTGCCGCCGCCCACCGCCGGAGCGGTCGCAGCCTGAGCCACAGGAGCCGGGGCAGGGGACTGGCCCCAAGCCATACCGCCCGACAACATTATCGCGATCATCCACACCGGAGGCATCCGCACTATTTCGGCTCCCCGGGTGTCGCCGCTGGAGCATCGCCCCGTCGCCTTCGCCCAGCGCCTGGCGCCATCACCGCAAGCTGCGTCGGCACAAACACCCCGCCTTTGATCGCTCCCTGCCCCGCAACCGAATCCCCCACCTTGATGTCGGCCAGCGTGATGCTCTCGCCGCCCTGTCCACCCGCCGCCGGAGCAGAAGGAGCAGCAGGCACTGCCTCCGGCCCGCCTCCGTTCATCACCCCACGCATCCCGCGTCCTCCGCGCCGAAACGACGTATCCTCATCCACCGCGATCACCTGCGTCACGTTGTCCTGCCGCAGGATCGTTAGCTTCAGCTCGTCGATCGCCGTCACCTTGCCCGCGATGTACGTCTTGCCCATCGCCTCGCGCATCTTGCGGATCTGCTCGGCGTCCACCACCCCCACGAACAGCGCATGGACGGTCTTGTTCGGAGCGTCCAGCACCCCCATCGCCCCCGCGCCGTCGCCCACGTGCACGTCGGCGGCCTTTATCGGATCGCGCCCCTTGCGCAGCTGCGTATTCGGCGTCAACGCCACCTGGTAGGTCTCACCGGCTTCGGTCTTCAGCGTCAGGTGGTCGGGAGCCACCGCCGTCACCGTCCCGCGAACCATGCGGCCGCCACCCATAGCCGCCGCGCCGCCTCCGTCTTCTTCCTGAGCATGTCCGGGTTGCAAGGCAAGTACCAAAGACAACAGGGCAACCAAGCCCGAGCGCACGTTCATCGCAAACACCATCCAGAGCCAGCTCAAGTTACCGCAGGTCCAATTACCCAGAGAGACGTCTTCTGCGAAACGAAAGACGCACCCCCATAACTTTCACAACTCTAACTCGCCCCATGCTGCATTGCGATAAACTCCGGCCATGCATGATGTTACCCGCGCCCCGCACTCTGAAGCCCACTTTCAATCCACCGAGGCTGTGCGCGATATCGTCATCGGCCTCTCCGATGGCCTCACCGTCCCCTTTGCGCTGGCCGCCGGACTCTCCGGTGCGGTCTCGAACGCCCACCTCGTCGTCCTCGCCGGACTGGCTGAGATCGCCGCCGGTTCCATCGCGATGGGCCTCGGCGGCTACCTGGCCGCGCGCGGCGACGCCGAACACTACGCCGCCGAGCTGGTCCGCGAGCAGACCGAGGTCGTTACCCGCCCCGATGACGAGGCCGAGGAGATCTACGAGATCTTCGAGCAGTACGCGGTGTCCCGCGCCGCCGCCACGCCCGTGCTCGAGGCCCTCCAGGCCAACCCCGCCGCCTACGTCGACTTCATGATGCGCTTCGAGCTGGGCCTCGAGCGTCCTGCCGCCAACCGTGCCCACCGCTCCGCCCTCACCATCGCCATCAGCTATATCGCCGGAGGCATGGTCCCCCTGCTGCCCTACATGCTGCTCGCCGACAACGCCTCGGCCCTGCGTCTCTCGGTGGCCATCACGCTGGTCGCGCTGGCTACCTTCGGTGGCATCAAGGGCCGCCTCGTCGGCACCGGAGCCCTGCGCAGCGCAGTCCAGACTACACTCATCGGGGGAGCCGCCGCAGCCGCTGCGTACGGCCTCGCCCGCCTTCTCAACCACGCCTAAGGAGCCACACGCATGTTCATCCACATCTTCACCTTCCGCTGGAAGCCCGAGGCCACCGAAGCCCTGAAGCAGCGCGCCGCCACCGATATTCTGGCCTTCCAGGGCGTCATCCCCGGCCTGCTCGAGACCAACATCGGCAACAATATCTCCCCGCGCGGCGGCGGCTACACCTTCACCGGACTGATGAAGTTCACCGACCAGGCGGCCTACGAGGCTTACGCGATCCACCCCATCCACATGGCCCTTCTCGAGTGGCTCATCCCGCTCGTCGAGCCGCTCGAGATCGACTTCGAGATCTGAGCCCAACCGTAAAGCCAAAGGTTCGGCGGCTGTTTTTGCCGTTGCCTGTTTTCTTGGTTGTCATTCAGGAGCGAAGCGGAGGAATCTGCTTCTGTTTTTGTCGTTGTCTCTGGGGTAGGTTCGGGCTTTAGCCCCAGGGGCTGCTTTCCTTGCCGGGCCCCGATCCTTCCGGACAAAAAGCGCTGAAGGCCCGATTTATCCTTGCCACAACCTTGTCCTGCCGGACGGGCCTCCTGCGCGGAGGGCGGGCGTTCACACGCCTTTTTACTGCTTCGCGTGGCTCTCCCGCTGGTCGAAGACAGCAATATGTCAGTACACTTCTGCAACCAGCAATCGACTCCGCCGCGAGCTGCATCCAATCGAGGAACATTAGAACGAGGACGAAGCATCATGCCAACCCAGGTTCAGAACCCAGCCGTCGCCACGGCCCTCCTCGAGCGCTTCCGCACCGTCCGCGCCGCCACCCTGGCTTTCGCCTCTCCGCTCTCGCCTGAAGACCTAATGGTCCAGTCCCTGCCCGAGGCATCTCCGGTTAAGTGGCACCTGGCCCACACCAGTTGGTTCTTCGAGACCTTCGTCCTCACCGACCCCGCGATCGGCCTGCCCGGCTACCAACCCTTCCACCCCGACTTCCGCTGGCTCTTCAACTCCTACTACAACGCCCTCGGCGAGATGCCCGAGAAGAAGCTGCGCTCCTCCTTCTCGCGCCCGCCGCTGACGGATATTCTGGCCTTCCGCGCCCACATCGACAGCGCTATCGAGCGGCTTCTCGAAGGCAACGCCGAGGCCGAAGCCCTGCGCCGCATCACCCTCGGCCTTGAACACGAGCAACAGCATCTGGAGCTGATCGCCACCGACATCAAGCACGCCCTCTTCACCAACCCCCTGCACCCGGCTTATCTCGAAGCTCCGGCAACCCCCGGCAACATCGCCCCGCCCGTCGAGTTCATCCCCTTCGCCGGGGGCCTCACCCGCATCGGTACTATCCCCGACGCCACCGACCCACTCTCCTTCGCCTTCGACAACGAGACCCCCGAGCACACGGTCTTCCTCCAGCCTTACCGGCTCGCCAGCCGCCTGGTCACGGTCGCCGAGTACCTCGCCTTCATGGACGACAACGCCTACTCCCGCCCGGAGCTATGGCTCTCCGAGGGTTGGGCGACCATGCGCGCCGCAGGCTGGCAGGCTCCTCTCTACTGGCAGCGCGACCCCGCCACAAGCACCGGCTGGAGCATCTACACTCTCGGCGGCCTGCACCCGCTCGAGACCCTCGCCGCCACCCCTGTCTGTCACCTTAGCTTCTTCGAGGCCGACGCCTTCGCCCGCTGGTCTGGTTGTCGACTCCCCACCGAGTTCGAATGGGAACACGCAGCCGCCACACTCTCCACTACACAAGGCAACTTCCTGGAATCCAACGCCCTCCACCCTCTTCCCGCACCCACAACCAACGGCCTGCACCAGCTCTTCGGCGACACCTGGGAGTGGACCGCCTCGCCCTACACCGGCTACCCCGGCTACAAGCCGCTCCCCGGCGCGCTCGGCGAGTACAACGGCAAGTTCATGTCTTCGCAGATCATCCTGCGCGGAGGCTCCTCGGTCACCCCCACCACCCACATCCGCGCCACCTATCGCAACTTCTTCCCGCCCTCCACGCGCTGGCAGTTCTCCGGCCTTCGTCTCGCCCAGGACGCATAACCGCCCACCCCAACGACCCCGGAGAACCACAGCCCCGTGCCGCCAACCGTTACCGAAGCCCAGCCCCGCATCGCCGCCGCCACCGCCGTCTCCCGCGAAGCCCGCCGCGGCCTCACCGCCGCCCGCAAGAGCCTGTCTCCCTGGCTCTTCTACGACGCCGTCGGCTCCGACCTCTTCGAGCAGATCACCCGGCTTCCCGAGTACTACCTCACCCGCACCGAGCGCGCCCTCTTCGCCGCCCACGCCGACAGGATCGTTGCCTCCGCCGCCGGTTCCGCGCCACTCACCATCGTCGAACTGGGCGCAGGCACCGCCACCAAGACCGGCATCCTGCTCGAAGCCGCGCTACGCCGCCAGCCCGAGCTGCTCTACCAGCCCGTAGACGTCTCGCGGTCCAGCCTGGACGAGGCCCGCACCAATCTGGAAGCCACTCTGCCCGGCCTCACGGTTGCGCCCCAGCTCGCCAACTACACCATCGAGCTGCTCCACTTCGAACGCCCGCCCGCAGCGCACATTCTGGCCCTCTATATCGGCTCCAGCATCGGCAACTTCACACCCTCCGAGGCTGTCGACGTCCTCGCCATCCTGCGTGCTCAGCTTGAGCCCGGCGACAGGCTCCTGCTGGGCACCGACCTGGCTCCCGGCCCGCATAAGCCCGTTGCCTCACTCCTGGCCGCCTACAACGATGCTGCGGGCGTTACCTCCGCCTTCAACCGCAACATGCTGATCCGCCTCAACCGCGAGCTGGGGACGGACTTCAGTCCCACCTGCTTCACTCACCGCGCCATCTGGAACCCCACCGAATCCCGCATCGAGATGCACCTCGAATCCCGCATCGCCCAGACGGTTCACCTGCCCGCCGACGCCGAATCTCCAGCCCTCACGATTGACTTCGCCGCTGGAGAAACAATTCACACCGAAAACAGTTACAAATTCACAAAACCCGCAATTGAAGCCCTTCTGAGCCCGGCGGGCTTTCGCCTGACTGACGCGCTGGAAGACCCCAACCACCTCTTCGCCGTAACCGTGGCCACTGCCATCTAAAGCACATTAGCCGTTGCCTGTTTTCTTGGTTGTCATTCAGGAGCGAAGCGGAGGAATCTGCTTCTGCTTTTGTTCTTGCCGTTGTTTCTTGGGTAGGTCCGGGCTTTAGCCTGGACATCTAAGACCTACACAAAAGCGGGCTTTAGCCCCATCTGCAAAGACAGTCTTTCCAGACGGGCCTGCTACGCGCGGTGCGGGTGTTCACACGCCTTTTTACTGCTTCGCGTGTTCGTCTTGTCGGTAGGAATCTAAGACTCCTGCCGATACTCCCCGCTCTTCCCACCACTCTTCCGTAACAGAGCCACTTCGCGTATCCGAATCCCCTTGTCCAAGGCCTTGGTCATGTCATACACGGTCAACGCCGCCACCGAAGCCGCCACCATCGCCTCCATCTCTACCCCCGTTCCAGCCACGGTCGCCGCCGTCGCCTCAATCGAGACCCCACCGGCCACCACCGTCGCCTGCACATCCACGAAGCTCAACGCCAGCGGATGACACATCGGAATCAGCGTCGAGGTCTGCTTCGCGGCCTGAATCCCGGCGAACCGCGCCACCTCCAGCGGGTTCCCCTTCGGGTTCTGCGGCAGCGCAGCCAGCACTGCGTCGGAGAGTTCCACAAACGCCCCCGCCACGGCCTCCCGCCGCGTCTCACTCTTGCCGCTCACGTCCACCATGTGAGCCTGCCCGGCCTCATCGAAGTGCGAAAGCTTGTCTGCCAATTTTTCTCCTCAGTACCGCTTCACCACGAACCCGCGCTTTTGTTGTTGCTTCTGGGTAGGTCCGGGCTTTAGCCCGGACATTAAAACCCGCCATAGATGTGGGCTTTAGCCCCCGAGGTATGCTTTCTTTGCTGCCTGCACTATTTCAAAGGGCATCCGCTACACAAGCCTACCGCAGCAACACTCGTACATACTCACCAGCCGCCAATGTTGCCCGGCCCTCCGGCAGCTCCACATAGCAGTTCGCCCTCGCGTTGGCCGCCAGATCGCCGGACCCCTGCCACCCGACTACCCAAGCCTCCACGCCATCCAGCCGTCCGGGCAGCAGCCGCGTCAGCCCCGGCTTGCCCTCGGCCTCCTTGGCCAGCCGAGCCAGTCCCCATCGCGGAGCCGCTCCAGCCTCGCCGCACATACGCCGCAGCAACGGCTCCACAAAGCAGTGAAAGGTCACCTGCGTCGAGATCGGATTCCCCGGCAGTCCAAAGAACAGCTTCTCGCCCAACCGCCCACAGACCATCGGCTTTCCCGGCTGCATCCTCACCCCGGTAAAGAAGAACTCTGCCCCGGCGGCCAGCAGCATCTCTTCCACCAGGTCATACTCTCCCATCGAGACGCCCCCCGAGAGCACCACCAGATCGCACTCCCGCGCCCGCTCGAGGCTCGCCGCCACCGCTTCGCGCACGTCCGGCGTGATCGGCAGCCGCACCGCCTCGCCGCCCGCCGCCTCCACCATCGCGGCGATGGCGTAGCTGTTCGAGTTCCATATCTGCTGCGGCTCCAGCGCCGAAGCCGTGCCCAGCTCCACCAGCTCATCCCCCGTGGCTACAATCGCCACCGTCGGCCGCCGCCACACCTTCACCCGCGCCCGCCCGCAGGCCGCTGCCAAGGCGATCTCCGCCGCGCCCATCACGTTCCCGACCGGTAGCAGCACCTGCCCGGCCCGAGCCTCGGCTCCCTGCTCGACCACATTCTCGCCCGCGACGAGACTCCTCCCCACAGCCGCTCGCACCTGTTCCCCTTTGCGGACGACATGCTCCACCATCGCCACAGCGTCCGCGCCCTCGGGCAGGGGAGCGCCGGTCATAATCTCAATCGCCTCACCCATCCCCAGCGCCGCGCCTGTCCATCGCTGCCCGGCCCGCACCGACCCCACCACCGCCAGCTCACCTACATTGAAATCCTCCGCCCGCACCGCAAACCCATCCCGCGTGGCCCGGTCGAAGGGCGGCTGGTCCCGATCCGCCGCGACGGATGCGGCCAGCACCCTCCCGCGAGACGCCCCCAGAGCGACCTCTTCCATCTCGTCCACGGCCACCACCCGCAGCTCGCGCAGCAGCTCCAGTGCCGCTTCGAATCCCAACGTCGTCATCCCGTTCTCCTCCGCAAACATAAGAAAAGCCCCGAGGCATCACGCCCCGGGGCTCTCTTCTCAACCACGGACTACTTCTTCTTGGTGTTCGCCTTGTAGCTCGACTCGATCTTCGCGCCGAAGCCGTCCAGCACCTGCTTCACATCCGCCGCGTGCGGGCCGTCGGGAGCAAGCTGCAGGTAGGTCTGGTAGGCCTCGATGCAGCCCGGAGGAGCCACGATCTTCTGCGTCTTCGGGTCAACCGTCGCCTTCGAAACCAGCGACTGGCCCTTGATGTAGTAGATGTCCGGGCGCTTCGGGTCGGCCGCAATGGCCTTGTCCGCCGCTGCTGCCGCGCCATCCATATCGCCCGCGTTGAAGAGGGTTGCTGCCTCGTTGTAGAGATACTTGCCCGCGCCTGCCGGATCAGCCTTGGCCGCGTTGTCGTATGCCTCGCCCGATTCCTTCGTCTTGCCCGAGCGGCCCAGCGCTTGACCTAGCTGGTTGTAGGCCGTCGCGCCCGTCTCCGCGTTCGGCTTCTTCGAGGCCGTGTTGGCGTCGATAGCCTTCTGGTAAGAGGCCGCCGCCGCCGTGAACTTCTCGACGATCGCCGCGTCCATGGGGCTGGTGTGCGCCGTGCGCGCCGCCGCCTGGGCCGCGGAGCCCGAACCCAACTGCGCATCGCCCAGCGTCAGCCACAGGATCGCCTCATCGGGCTTGGCCGTCGTCGCGTCCGTCATAGCCTTGATCGCGCCATCGAAGTCGCCCGACTTGATATCGCCGCGTGCTGTCGCCAGCAGTCCATTCAGGTTGGCGATTTTGGAGTTTGCCGCCATCGTCTCGGCGTTCTTCTTCTTGAACTCTTCGAGCTGCTTCTTCTCTTCCGGAGTCATCTTGTCGATGTACTCCTTGCGGGTCATGTCGAAGTTGCCCTCGAAGTCCGCACCCGACTTCAGCTGCGCACTCTCGATGAAGTCGATGGTCTTATCATCGACCATCACCACCGCCAGGTAGTCGCCCGGGACGATGCCGTCGCCCTTGTAGTTGCCCTGCGCGTCGATGGGGAAGCTGTACTTGTACTTCCGGTCCTTGGCCTCGCCGGTCTTGTCGGTCGTCAGCTTCACATCGCCCTTGACGATGGGGAACCCGGCGGGGTTGGTCACCTTACCGTGGATCGAGGCCGGAGCCGGTGTCTGCGCCATGCCGGTCGCGGTCAAGGCGAAGATCGCCAGCGCAACGAAAGCCCCAACCACAGCCAGAACGTTTCCGGCCCTATTTCTAAATAGCTTCTTCACGTTTCATCTCTCCCGCGCTGCCCAGGCGGCGCCAAAAATCTTTGTCTTGCCGACTTCTTCTTAAGAATCCATTTGCTAATTTCTTTTATCTTACTGCCAACCTACGATGCCGACTCCTGCCGCTGCGGCTAAGAGACAGAAGCTCGATAGGGAATCGGATCGTCCACGCCAACCTCACGAAACGCCCGCAGACGCAACGCGCAGCTTTCACAGACGCCGCACGCCTCCGCCTCACCCGAATAGCATGACCAACTTACATGGAAGGGCGCGCCCAATTCAACTCCCAACCGGATGATCTCGCTCTTTCTCAGCCGAATCAGCGGCGTTTCGACCCGAATATCGCCCTCTTTCGTGCCCGCCTCGATCAGCTTGTTGAACGCCTCGTAGTACGCCGGGCGGCAGTCGGGATAGCCCGAGCTGTCCTGCTCGACCGCGCCGATCATCACCGTTCGCGCCCCCAGCACCTCGGCCCAGCTTACCGCCGCCGAGAGAAAGTGTGCGTTGCGAAAGGGCACGTACGTCACCGGAACCTCGGCCCCGATCTCCGCGCCCGCCTCGGGCACCGCGATGGTCGCGTCCGTCAGCGCCGAGCCGCCGATCCTGCGGAAGAGGTCGATCTTCAGGTGCAGCAGCTCCTTGGCCCCCACCAGCCGCGCGATCTCCTGCGCCGCCTTCAGCTCGCGAGCCTCGGTCCGCTGCCCGTAGCTGAAGTGCAGGGCGTAGACCTCGTGCTGCTTCGCCGCCAGAGCCGCGCAGACGCACGAGTCCATCCCGCCCGAAAGACAAAGTACCGCTTTACTCACCCGGCTGGTTCCCTTCGGCCTGCTCTTCTTCAGGCAGGTTGGGACCGGCCAGCAGCGCCTTCGCCGCCTCCTCATCTTCCTGCCGCACCGTCAACCGCGTGCGGAACGCCATCGGCACGATTGCGTTGGCGTTCTCGCCCTGCAAAAACGACTCCAGCCCTGCCGACTCCAACAGACCCTGCGCCATGTGCGCCTCGGCCGGGTCCAGGTACCGTCCCACAATCACTTGGTTCTCATCCAACTCGTTCTGGTCGATCTCGTGTGTGCTCATTGCTTTACCTCGCCTGTCTCGATTATCGAATCTCGTAGCTTTGTAGATGAAACGTGATCGTACCCCAGAACAAGCGGGCGCGTATCTGCACCGGCATGTGCCGCGCATCGTCCGTATACCAGATGTAAATCGTTCCCCGGTTCTTCACCACGCCCTCATCGGCGGTCGGCTGCACCCGGATCGTCTGGAACGTCCCCGCCGGGGTCTTGATCTCTTCCTTGCCCTCGACCTTCATGGCCACGGTCACGGTCCGCATCGAGTCGGCCAGGGGGAAGTTCACCTTCTGCCCCACCACCAGCGGCCGCGAGGCCACGTAGAAGATCGCCGAGAGCGAGTCCGCCACGCAGGCCGGAATCGACGCCGTCTTCTGGGTCGAGGTGACCTTCACCATGTTCCGGACGACCTCGGTCTGCTTGCCCGTCGCGTAGTTGAAGGCAAGGTCGCTGTTGATCTTCCGCCGCCCCTCCTGCAACTGCTTGCTGAAGCCGGTCGAGCAGCCGGTCTTGGTATCGAACCCGGCCTGGAACTTGTCGGCCACCGGGAAGATCATGTTCACGTTGCCGACGCTGTCGGCGGTTGCGGTCACTTTTTCCTCAGTCCCCACCCGATCCATGTGGAAAACTGCCGTCCCCGCCGTAAAAACCCGCCAATCCACTGAAAAAGTCAGCGTCGCGTGCTGTGGAAAAGCATACACGGGGTCCGGCGGCTGAAGCGTCGGGATCACGACCGGCACGGACGGCCGCATCCCCGGAAACTGGGCTGGTGCGGAGGTCGTGCCTGCTAGAGAAAGCACTAGAAGAAGGGAAGAGATACAGAGTTTACAGATCGTCAAAGGCACGCTCGCGAACGGAAAGAATGTATGGTTCCGGTAGTGTTCCGGGTAATATCCGGTGGTCCCCCCAAAAAGAGCCCCACTGCTACCGGCTTCGAGTGAGCACCGGCAGAAGTAGCTATCGCTCGAGCACAAGACGAATCAGAAGCGCGGCGTACAGTGCGCCGACACCCATAGCAGCATTGTACTCGCGATGATGCCGGTAGAGCTTCGCGGAAAAACTTCCCCGTTCGCCCGTGGAGGGAGCCGCCGTCAGTCGTGGGAGCAGCCGCGGCACCGCCGCCGCATAGGCATCGAAGCCCGCAAAGTGTTCACGCAGATAGCTTTCCTCGCCCTGGATGGTCGGGATATAGATCGCCGCGAAGAGCGCCGCCAGAGCAATAAAGATCACCCAGCTTGCCGAAGCCGCCGCAAATCCGAAGGCGATCAGCATCGACCCCAGGTAGAGCGGGTTGCGCGTGTGGGCGTAGGGGCCGGTGGTCGTCAGCTCGGAGTTTTTACGGACATATCCGGCAGCATAGCCGCGCAGCCAGAGACCCGGCAGCACCAGCACCAGGCTCACCGCCAGCGTCTTCCAGCTAGGCCGGGCCAGGGTCAGGAACACCACCGCAAAGACGAATCCCATGGGAACCCGAATCCGTTTTGCCACCCGCTGCCAGCCCGTACGTTCTGCCATTCGTTACTAACCTTCCCAAACTGGAACTACTCATAAAATTGGGGATAACCCCAGTCTCCCAGCATACCTTTCCGGGCCGCACAGAGTAAGACGAGAACTGGACGATCGAGTCTCACCGACCTGCAAAAGCTAAAAGAGCCCGTTCGGCGTGAAGACGCTTTTGCCGTTGCCTGTTTTCTCGGTTGCCATTCAGGAGCGGAGCGAAGGAATCTGCTTCTGTTTTGTCTTTGCTGTTGCTTTTGTTTCTGGGGTAGGTCCAGGCTTTAAAACTCATCACAGATGCAGGTGCCTCCCTGTCTTGTCTCTGAGACATGGGTTTCAAAGCAGGACAGACTTACTTGTAGATCATCTCCATCGCCGCCTCAAAGACCTCATCCACCCCGATCCGAGCCAACCCAGCCTCGGTCGCCGTGTGCCGCCGATGGTCCACCACACTTGCCGGATCGCGCAACACCCGGACCCGGCTGCCCGGAAACCTCTGCGGCCCGGTCCGCGCCGGATCGGTGGGTCCGAAGAGAGCCACGGCGGGCGTTCCCAGCGCCCCGGCCATCTGTACCGGCCCGGTATCGCCGCCGACGACCAGAGTCGCCGCCCGCACCACGCTCGCCAGCTCGCCAACCCCGCAGGCGAAGATCTCGGCCACGCCGCCCGCCGCCACCTGCCTCGCCACGATGTCCTTCTCCGAGGCCGCGTTGACCACCACCCGGAAGCCCGCCGTCCGCAGCCGCACGGCCAGCTCCCGAAACCGCCCCGTGGGCCACATCTTCGCGCCCCAGCCCGCCGTGGGAGCCAGCAGCACGAACCGCTCCCCGTTCACGACGCCGAACTTTATCAACGCCTCGGCGCAGTGGGCGCGGGCATCTTCGTCGGTGGGAAGAGCGGCCACCCCGGGCGTCAACTCCATCTTCACAGCCCCGCCCAGCAGCTCGCACGCCTGCTCGATCACATGGACGGACTCGGTCCGCACCCGCTCCGTGTACAGCATCCGGGCCTGACGCTCTCGTGGTTCTTCCGGCCCCACCAGCCGTTTGGCTCCCGAGAGCCGCCCGATCATCGCCGACCGGATCGACCCCTGAAGATCGACGCAGATGTCGTAGCGACCGGCGCGCAGCTCCCGCCGCAGCCCGGCGATCTCACGCGCCGTCTGCAGGGAGAACGGCCGCCGTTTCCAGGCGCGGGTAGGAACCTCGTGGACCCGGTCGACCAGCGGCCTTGAGCCGTCGCTGGCCTCGAGCAGCGGCCACCAGGCTGGCTCGATCGCCCAGCCGATGTGGCACCAGGGGTTTTTTTGCCGCAGCGCAGCCACGGCGGGCAGGGCGTGCAGCACGTCTCCCATAGCGCCCACGCGCACGATCAGCACTCTCAGCCGATTTGGAGTTGAGACTCGCAAGCACCCATCTTCTCACGCAGAGCTGGCTCGCCGGTGTGAAGGCTCCTAAAGGATTACCACGGACAAAAGAGCTTTACGCGAAGCGTCGAGAACCGCACGAAGTGCCGCCCGCCCGGCGTTAGGGCGCTGTTGCCTGTTTTCTTGGTTGTCATTCAGGAGCGAAGCGGAGGGAATCTGCTTTTGCTGTTGTCGTTGCTTCTGGGGTAGGTCGGGGCTTTAGCCCCCGAGATATGCTTTCTTTTCTCAGGCACAAAGACAGGGGCAACAGAGCCCTAACGCCGGGCGGGCGGCACTTCGTGCGATTCTCGATGCTGTGCGTGGCAAGGATTTAAAATCTCAGCCGCCGCCGCACCGCCTCCTCATCCACCATCTCCACCCGCAGCTCTGCCGCCCGGATCGGCCCCGCCGTCTCGAGCAGCGTCCGCAGCGGCCCGGTGAGCTTCACCTCATCCTTGGCGGTCGTCACAAACCCATCGGCCCGCAACAGCTTCGCTGCCTCGGCCAGCCGCTCGATCTCCGCGATCCCGTACTTCTGGTGATCGGCAAAAGCAATCCTGACCCGGGGCGTGAACCCAGCCTCCACCAGTCCGGCAAAGAACCCCTCCGGCCGCGCAATCCCGCAGAACGCCACCGGCCGCGAGGGCATATCCGCAGGCAGCGACAGCCGCCGCCGTACCACCCAGACCTCAGCCCGTAGCCCCCGCGCCGACAGCCAGGCTTGAAGTTCGGCGGCCTCATCCTCCCGCAGTACGATCACATCCGCCCTGGCCAGCGCCCGCAGGGGCTCGCGCAGATCGCCCGCCGGAAGCAGGGAATCGCCCACGTCCTGAGCGGTCAGCAGCACCACATCCAGGTCCCGCGCCAGCCGCCGATGCTGAAATCCATCATCGAGCAGATGAACCCCCTGCCCACCTTGGGCTTCGGCCATCAGCCCCGCCGCATAGCGGTCGGCCCCGACGAAGACCTCCACGCCAGCCCGTGCCAGCTCCATCGGCTCATCGCCGAACCGCTGCGCATCTCCGTCCGCGTCGACACGCTCGATTGCCTTCGAAGACCGCCCGTACCCACGCGAGAGCACATCCACCTGCACGCCCATGCGGCCCAGTACCCCGGCCAGCGCCTTGACCACGGGAGTCTTCCCGGCACCACCGGCGGAGAGGCTGCCCACGCTCACCACCGGCCATGCCAGCCGCTTCGGTTCACCCGCAAACAGACCCTTCAGCCCCAGCCCCGCCCGATACAGCGGCACCAGAGGCAATCCCCACGCCCGCTTCAATCCATCACCTCCAGCAAGTCCAGCAGCACGGTCACCGTCCGCCCCACGGCACCGGATTGCTTCCGGTACTCGGTCCTACCCCTGGCACCCATCTCCTGCCCATCCCGCAGCAGCTCCACCAAAGCGTCTCCCAACTGCTCGCGAGTCACAATCCGAATCGCCTCCGCTGCCCTCATCCCGTCCACCACCGCGCGGAAGTTTTCGTACGAGCCGCCCATCACCACGGGCACGCCGAAGAGCGCCGCCTCCAGAGGATTATGCCCGCCCTTGGCCACCAGGCTGCCCCCCAGAAACGCTACACAGGCCAGCCCGTAGACCGTCGCCAGGTCGCCCACCGTATCGAGCAGCACCACGCTCCCGGCCGTAATCTCCTCCGGCTTTTCCTGCTGCATCTCGGTAGCGCGGTAGCTCCGCAGGCCCGAGCCATCCACCATCCGCATCACCTCGGCGAACCGCTCCGGATGCCGTGGAGCGATCAGCAGCACCGCCTCCGGCACCTGCGCCACTACCCCCGGCCACGCCTCGAGCAGCATCTCTTCCTCGCCCGGCAGGGTACTGCCTGCGACCACGAGCTTCCTATCGCTCACCAGACCTTGCAGCATCGTCGTGATCGACGAAGCCCCCATATCAGGAGTGCCGTTGTGGTACTTCAGGTTGCCCGCCACGCGCACTCGCTCCGTCGGAGCCCCAATCGCTACCAGCCGCGAGGCCGTCTCCTGCCCCTGAGCCAGAAAGATCGTCACCTTCCGCAGCAGCGGCCTCCACAGCCGGCGCAGCCGCATATACCGCGGGAACGAGCGGTCCGAGATTCGTGCATTGACGACCGCCACCGGCACCGCTGCCCGCTCGCACTCCACCAGAAGGCGTGGCCACAGCTCGCTCTCCATCAGCACCATCAGCCGGGGTTGAAGCACCCGCAGATACGCCCGAACAGCCCACGCGAAGTCCAGCGGAAGATAGAACACCGGAGCCTTACCCAGCCGCTCGCGCGCGATCTTCTGCCCGGTCATCGTCGTCGTCGAGACCACCATGACCCACCTCGGAAACGCCTCCTGCAACTGCGCGATCAGCCGCGATGCCGCGACGACCTCGCCCACCGACACCGCATGAAACCAGATGACCTGCTTGCCTTTGACAGCCTGCCTGAGTGAAGGCGGCACTATCCCCAGCCGCCCCGCCAGCCCCGCGCGATACCGCCCGCTGGTCGCCATTCTCCACAGCCACCACGGCGCACTCAGCACCAAGCCCAGCGCCAGCAGCAAGCTATAAACGACCATTCCCATCCAGCGTTCCCTATCCCTTCAAAACCCTCAGCCTTTACCGACGCACCAGCGAAGATGATAATCAAGCCAGGATGTTCCCGCATCGCAAACTCACATTCTCGGTATTGCTTCTATGCTCCTCGGCCCTTGCCGCCGACAAGCCTCGGCCCGCGCCGGCGGTCAAGCCTGCCGCACAGTACGCCGTGCACGAGGCCCATCCCGACGAGCATGTCACCATCGCGGCCGAGCCCTGCGAAGACCCCGACAACTGCAAGTTCTTCCGCCTTCCCTATATCCAGCACGGCTTCCTGCCCGTCCGGGTCATCATTACGAATGATCGTGACCAGCCTTTGAAGCTCGACGACGTGCGCATCCAGTTCTTCCCGGCTGAGGGTGACAAGATGCCTGCCGCTACCGACGAGGACATCAACCGCCGCCTCTTCTCGCGCAAGAGCGCCGCCGGAACCAAGATCCCGCTCGTCCCCATCACCATCCACCACGAGCCCGTGGACAAAAAGATCACCAACGACGGCGACGACTTCGGCTTCAAATCCCTGACCGTTGCGCCCCACACCACCGCCGCCGGATATGTCTTCTACGACGTCCGCGCGCTCGACGAGCCGGTACTGAAGGGTGCGGAACTATATGTAAAGATGATTCGTACTACCAGCAACAAAGGAGAGCAAGTGGAGCTGTTCGGCTTTTCTATTCCATTTACCAGGCGGCTTGACCCTAAACCAGAGGTAAAGCCGTCCTCTCAATCACCCTCCCCCAAGTGAAGAGGCCAATGCACGTGATCCGCCCCGCCACCTCCGAAGACGCGCCCGAGATTCTAGCCTTCATCCGTGAGCTTGCCCTGTACGAGCGCGAACCCGATGCGGTTCGCGCCTCCCTGTCCGATATCCTTCGCGATGGCTGGGGCCCGCAGAAGAGATTCCATTGCCTCCTCGCCGAGTCCGACGGTGCTCCTGCCGGATTCGCCCTCTACTTCCACAACTACTCCACCTGGCGCGGCCACGCGGGCATCCATGTGGAGGACCTCTACGTTCGTCCCGCCTACCGCCGCCGCGGCATCGGCAAGGCGTTGCTCGCCGCCGTCGCAGCCATCGCCATCGACGAGGGCTGCCCGCGCCTGCAGTGGGACGTGCTCGAGTGGAACACCCCGGCCATCACCTTCTACGAGGCCATCGGGGCCAAACGCCTGATGGAGTGGCGCACCATGCGCATCTCCGACAGCGCCCTCTCGCTGCTGGCCTCTGCCTCGTCTTCCGGTTCTTCCGTTGATTCCCCTGGAGCACTATGAGTAGTCGTATCCGTGTCATCGGCGGCGGCCTTGCCGGTCCCGAAGCCGCTCTTCAGGCCGCCGCCGCAGGTTGTCAGGTAGACCTCTACGAGATGCGCCCCACGCGTTCCACCGAGGCCCACCAGACCGCCGACTTCGCCGAACTGGTCTGCTCGAACTCGCTCAAATCCGAGAGCGAGAACACTGCCCCCTGGCTGCTGAAGCAGGAGATGCGCCGGGCCGGATGCTTCCTGCTCGAAGACGCCGACGCCACCGCTGTTCCTGCGGGACATGCCCTTGCTGTGGATCGCGTGGCCTTTTCGGCTCGCGTAGCCGCCCGGCTGGAGGCTTCGCCCAACATCACCATCCATCGCGAGGAGGTACTGAGTCTCGACGAGAGTGACGCCGGTGGCGATGCGGCCCTGACCATCATCGCCAGCGGCCCGCTGAGCAGCCCCTCCCTCACCGCCGACCTCCAGCGCCTCACCGGCTCCGAGCACCTGGCCTTCTACGACTCCATCTCGCCCATCGTCGACGCCAGCAGCATCGACATGGACAAGGTCTACTTTGCCGCGCGCTGGGACAAGGGCACCGCCGACTACATCAACTGCCCCTTCACCAAGGATGAGTACAACGCCTTCATCGACGCCCTTACCGCCGCCGAGAAGATCGAGCAGAAGTCCTGGGAGCAGCTCCCCGACGAGGAGGCCGCTGCCGCAGCCGTGCCGCTACAGTACTTCGAAGGCTGCCTGCCCATTGAAGAGACCGCTCGCCGTGGCCGCGATACGCTCCGCTTCGGCCCTATGAAGCCTGCCGGGCTTACCAACCCAAAGACCGGCCGCTGGCCCTACGCCTGCGTGCAGTTGCGCCAGGAGAACCTCCGCGCCGACAGCTACAACCTTGTTGGCTTCCAGAACCACCTGAAGTTCGGCGAGCAGGCCCGTGTGCTGCGGATGATCCCCGGCCTCGAGCATGCGACCTTCCTGCGCTACGGCCAGATTCACCGCAACACCTACATCCACGCGCCCTCGCTGCTCAACGAGACGCTGCAACTGAAGGCCCATCCGCGCTTTATGATCGCGGGCCAGCTCTCCGGGGTCGAGGGCTACACGGAGTCCATCGCCAGCGGGATGCTGGCCGGGATCTTCGCCGCCGCCATCGTGAATGGCCGCACGCCCGTACCGGCTCCGCGCCTGACGGCTCACGGATCGCTGATGCACTACATCACCCACGCGGAGACGAAGAAGTTCCAACCGGCCAACATCACCTTCGACCTGCTGCCTCCGCTTGAAGAGGAGCTGCGTAAGCAGATCCGCGACAAGAAGGAACGCCACCGCATCCAGTGCGACCGCGCCTTGGAGGCTTGGTCCGACTGGCGTAAACAGCTATAACGCCACCCGGACGCCGTGGCCTGTTCTTTTGGTTGTCATTCAGGAGCGAAGCGGAGGAATCCGCTTCTGCTGTTGCCGTTGTTTCTGGGGTAGGTCCGGGCTTTAGCCCGGACCTCAAAACCAGCCACAGATGCGGGCTTTAGCCCCCGAGGTATTCTCTCTTCAAAAGAGGAAAGACGTCCTGTCGGACGGGCCCGCTACGCGCGGGGCGGGCGTTCACACGCCTTTTTACTGCTTCGCGTGGTCCTCGGGCCACCATTTACTCCGCTTCTTTCTTCTTGTTCCGCGCCCGAATCTTGAACCAGATCGGCGAGCCGATAAACCCAAAGTTCTCCCGAATCTGATTGGCCAGAAACCGCTCGAACGAGAAGTGCATCTTCACGTCCTTGTCGGTAAACAGCACAAAGGTCGGCGGAGCCACCTGAGCCTGCGTCATGTAGTAGATGCGCACGCGCTTGTTCATCGGCACGGAAGCTCGCTGGAAGTCGACCTTCTCGAGGAACTTGTTCATCTGCCCGGTCGAGACGCGCTTACGCCGCTCGCGCGCTACCAGCTCCACCTTGGCGAAGACCTCGTTGATCGCCCGCGGCTTGTCGCTATCGGCCGGAGCAGCCGAGATGAACAGCAGCGGCGCGTAGTCCAGATACTTCAACGCATCGCGAACCTGTTGCGCGTAAACCTTCTGGTCCGCCGGAGGCTTGCCGTCGGTCCGCGCCGTCGTCATCAGGTCCCACTTGTTGATGACGATAATCACCGACCGCCCCGACTCGTGCGCGTACCCGCCGATGTTGGCGTCGATCCCCGTCACGCCCTCGGTGGCGTCGATCACCAGCAGCGAGACGTCCGCCGCCTCGAGGTGCTTCCGCGCCATAATCACCGACAGCTTCTCGGCCATCAGCTTGGTCTTGCCCTTGCGCCGAATCCCCGCCGTATCCACAAACCGGAAGAGGTGCCCCTTGCGCTCGACGATCTCATCGACCGCATCCCGCGTCGTTCCCGCAATGGGAGAGACGATGGCCCGCTTCGAGTCCGTCAGGGCGTTCAGCAGCGTGCTCTTGCCCACGTTCGGACGGCCGATGATCGCAACCTTGGTCTCCCGCGACTCGTACTCGCCGTGCGTGCGCTGCTTGCGCACCAGCTTCGGCCCACCATCCTCCGGCTCGGTCTCCTCGTCCTCGAACGGCTCGAACTCCGGCTCTTCCTCAACCTCGGCCACGTCGGTAGGCTGCGGCAGCACCGCGAAGACCTCGTCCAGCAGGTCGCCCACGCCCGAGCCATGCTCCGCCGAAATGGGCAGCACGTTCTTGAAGCCCAGGCGGCGGAAGTTCTCCGCCATCAGGTTCATGTGCTCGGTGTCGATCTTGTTGACGGCCAGAAAGACGGGCTTGCCGCCGCGCAGCAGCAGCCGCGCTAGTTCGAGGTCGGGCGAGGCCAGCTCCGTGCGCCCGTCTACGACCATGACGATCGCGTCGGCTTCCTGAAGCGCCACCTGCGCCTGGCGGAAGATCTCGCTCGGGATCAGCGCCTCGTCATCGGGGATGACGCCGCCGGTATCGACCAGCCGTGCGTGCTGGTTCTGCCACTCGATCTCGCCGTAGATGCGGTCGCGTGTGATGCCCGGCTCGTCGCCCACGATGGAGCGCCGCGAGCCTGTCAGGCGGTTGAAGAGCGTGCTCTTGCCCACGTTGGGCCGCCCGCAGATGGCGATGAGCGGCAGCGCCTTCGAGGCCGCGTGCTCGGTCGTGACGGAGAGTTGCAACGCCAGCAGCTCGGCCTCGCGCCAGTCGTCCTCGGGATGAGCCGCCGCGTGAATCCGCCGCGCCGGCAGCGGAGCCGTGCGCGAGGGCCGGTCCTGCGAGGCTTTGGCGGAGTTGCGCCCCTGCTTCTCGTCGCTGTCGCCCGCGATGATGCGCTTCTGCTCGAACTCCGGCGACCGCCGCGAGATGCGTGCTTTCTCGGCCTCTTTGGCCTTCTTGGTGGCGATCACCTTGCGCTTACGCGGGTCCACCGCTCCAGTCGTCGGCGTAGCCTTCGGCGCGCGCCCCTTCTTCGGACGCGTACTCGCCTGCCGATGCTTCTTGCCTAACCGCTTCTTCTCTGGAGCCATCTCGTCCTCACCTATGCCCACGCGCAGACCCAGCGTGAACCTCTCAAGACTTCTATTATAGGAAGCCGCAGCGATCTGCGCGGTATTTTGCACGCGTTCGTGGTATCACGAACACATCTGTCACCATTTATGAGGTAAAGGGGAGCTTCTTTTGGCAGTTTCGTCGAGCGTGCCAGAATTACAAAATGCTTCGCCCCGCAGACCGCACTCACTTGTCACGAGGCGTCACTAATGCTCGGTGGAACTCGGCGATACGACGCCGAATTGAGGATGAGAGCCAAGATCCAGGATCACGATAGAGCTGAAGAAGAGCGCATTTCCCAATGATCCTGATGCCCCGAAAACATTGTCGCGGAAGAAATTCGGGCGCGAAGGAGTCGTGCTCAAGACGGGATGCGAATAAGTGTGTTGTCCCAACCGAAGATCTCCTGTCGATTTTGCTGTCACAGACTCAACTTCTTTTCCCCAGATCTGATCGACCTGATGAGTTGCGGTGTCTTCGGCACCTTTCAAGTTTGTCGCAGCTTTCCAGAGGTCGAAGTCAACTGACAGTTCATCAGGACTATCGCCGCTGTCATAGATAAGATCAGGCAGCTTCTGGCCATTCAGTTCGGCGCTCAGGAATAGCTTGCCGTCGCGGATCTGTGCGGGAATCCAATCTGCTGCTCGATTCAATGCGTCGGGCAGGTCCGCACGATTCATAAGGCAGATGCGCTGCCTGGGGAAGTCAATCACGAACGTGTGACCCACCAGGATGTCCAATCCGACTGAGCCTTGAAGGTCTTTGTCGGGTATGTTTTTCATCCTGTACACGGGGATGGAGGAGAAGAACATGCCCGCGAACTGAACCCGGGGAGCGCGAGTAAAGCTGCTCTTCTCGGTCCACCCAGCATGCTCCTTGGCTCCATACGGAATGACCACATCGGCTCCCGTGTCGAGCTGATACCAATAGTGCTGACCGTTCACGGTAATGGGAACCCGCATAACGGACTTACCCGCGTTCCATTCGAACCGGCTACAGCGAATACCGTCGGTGGAGGGCTTTCCCGGGGTGGTCTGGCCTTGCGCTTTTGCGAGGAAGGTACAACCCGTCAGCACGAAGAGGAATGCTCGCCGGAGAAAGAGCTTCATGCTGGCATCATATGACAGTCAAGTTTGGCGGCGAGGAGTATCCAACGAAAGCTGGCGCGATTCCTGAACCGGACATCATTACTTCGAATCATCCTATGGACCGCCTCCGTAACCCCCATAAAATAAAGACATGCTTCGTCCTCGGGGTTCAAAATAAGCGGCGTTCCTCCATCGGAGGCGGGAATCCATGTGCTGACGCTCGCCGGCCCCGCCATTGCGTTCCTGTTCGGCGTGCTCTTTTTCGGCATCTGGATGAGCTGGAGAACGCTCTGCTATCTTCGGTGGCTGGCGGCCGCATTTTTTCTGTTCAGCCTCGCGCTTCTGTCGCATATCCTGCTGATTCCAAGCGATCTGGGCCTCAATACGGTCGTCAACTGCACCCTGTACACCGCCGCGACCTTGGCCTTCGTCGAAGGCAACCTGCGGCGGCTGAGCCTGCGGTCGAACCACCTGCTCAACGCGACGGTGGCCATCCTTGTCGTCGGCCTCACCACGTACTTCTACTACGGCCTCCCCTGGCTGCACGGGCGGGAGTACGTGATGAACTTCGGGCTGGCCTCGCTGCTGCTCGTGATGGCGCTGCGGATGAGGCGGGTGCATCTCCTCCTCGACCGCGCCCTGTTCTGGACGCTTCTGGTCTTCGCCCTCCAGTTCTTTGTGCGGACGGTCCTCACGATGGGACCTAAAGGTGTGATCGGCTATCGAGCCAGCATGAGCGATCGCGTCTGGATGATGCAGTCCACCTTCTGGATCTGGATGAACTTCTCCTTCCTGATCTTTACGGTCCTGATCGGGCTGCTGTCCTCGGCCGTCATTGCGGCCGATATCGTGGCCGCGCTGCAGCGCAAGGCAGGCACGGACCTGCTGACGGGCCTGTTCAATCGCCGCGGGTTTGAGGAGTTTGCCGCGGGGCAGGCTGTGAGGATGGAGTGCCAGGGCCGCAGCCTGATCCTCTTCGATCTCGACGACTTCAAGACCATCAATGACACGCACGGCCACCATGCGGGGGATGCGGTTCTCTCGCAGATCGGCTCGCTGCTGTTGCAATACATGCACAGTCGAGATGCGGCGGCGCGGCTGGGAGGGGAGGAGTTTGCCGTGCTTCTGTGCGATCCCGCTGCGGGCGAGGCCGAGGAGATCGCCGAGCGGCTGCGCCGGGGCATCGCCAATATTAGGTTCGGTGAGGTGGGCCTGAAAGGCCGGATCGTTACGGCGAGCTTCGGCGTCGTCGAGCTGCGCGCCGGAGAGGGGCTGGACCGAGCGCTGCGCCGCGCGGATGAGCTGATGTACACGGCCAAGAGAGCCGGAAAGAACAGAATCGTAGCCAATTGGAGCTGAGGTTTTTCAGCGAAGATTCGGCGAAACCCATATGATGGTGACAGCACCGTGCCTCCGCTGACCTCGATCTCGCCCGCGGTCCCCGCACCCCCTCAGCCCAAGCTGCCGACCCTCCGCGAGTTCTTCGCGCCCGGCGGCATCCTCTCCAGCAGCTCGCTCGCCTTCGAGCACCGCAAGGGCCAGTACGAGATGGCCCAGGCCGTCGAATCCGCCCTCAACGACAAGCGCCACCTCATAGTCGAGGCAGGCACCGGCACCGGCAAGACCCTCGCCTATCTGCTGCCCGCCCTCCGCTACGCCCGCGAGCGCCAGCAGCGCGTCATCATATCGACGGGTACAAAAAACCTTCAGGAACAGCTCTTCTTCAAGGACGTGCCTTTTCTCGAATCGCTCCTCGGCCCTCTGAAGATCTGTTACATGAAGGGCCGCGCCAACTACCTCTGCAAGTCCAAGCTCTACGCCCTGCGCGACTCGCCGCTGCTCAACGGGCTCGAGGAGATCGAGCAGTTCCACCAGCTCGTCGTCTGGGAAAAAGAGACCACCACCGGCGACCGCGCTGAGGTCGATCACCTGCCCGAGACCTCGCCCCTGTGGCACAAGCTGGACGCCCGCACCGAGGCCTGCCTGGGCACCACCTGCCCCGACTGGGAGCAGTGCTTCGTCACCCAGATGCGGCGCAACGCGCTCGAAGCCGACATCATCATCGTCAACCACCACCTCTTCTTTGCCGACCTCAACATCAAGCAGCAGGCCGCCAACGCGCCCGACGCGGGCATCCTGCCCGAGGCCGCGGCGGTCATCTTCGACGAGGCCCATGAGCTGGAGGACATAGCCTCCAACTACTTCGGCATCGGCCTCACCAACGCCCGCTTCGACGAGCTGATCCGCGATGTCGAGCTGATGATGCGCAGTAAGGACGCGCTCTCCTCGTCGCTGCTGAGCGCCTGCAACATCCTGAAAGACCGCGCTCGCATGTTCTTCGCCGCGCTGCCCGTCGAAGGCCCGCAGCTCGGCCGTATGCCCTTCGATCGCCGCCAGGACTTCCTCGAATCGGACGGCGACGCCTACCTGGGCGCGGCCAACGCGCTGCAACGGCTCGAAGGCGAGCTGGAGCGCATCAAGAACGTCGACGAGGCCAAGGGGCTGCTCAAGCGCACGGGCGACATCCGCTCGCACCTCAAGTTCCTGCTCGAATCCGACGACCCCAACGTCGTCTTCTGGATCGAGCGCCGCGCCCTGGGCGGGGTCCGCAACCTCGCTCGTGGCGCGGGGATGCAGGCCTTCAGCACCCACCTACAGGCCACGCCCATCGACGTCTCGCAGCTCCTCACCACGTCGCTCTTCGAGAGCCACTCCTCGGTCGTCCTCACCTCGGCGACCCTCACGGTGGCGGGCGGCTTCGAGCACATCACCAAGCGCCTCGGGATGCCCTTTGGCCGCGAACTGGTCGTCCCCAGCCACTTCGACTACCCGCGCCAGGCGCTGCTCTACCTGCCCCCCAGTATGCCCGACCCGCGAGAGCCGGACTTCTTCGGCCACGCCGCCGAGCGCATCCGCCGCGTGCTTGAGATCTCGCAGGGCCGCGCCTTCTGCCTCTTCACCAGCTACACCCAGATGCGCGCCATGCACGAGCGGATGCTGGCCGAGCTGCCGTATCCGCTGCTGCTCCACGGCACCGCGCCACGCCATGTGCTGCTGCAACAGTTCCGCGACACCCCCAATGCCGTCCTCTTCGGCACGTCGTCCTTCTGGCAGGGGGTGGATGTACAGGGCGAGCAGCTCTCCTGCGTCATCGTGGACCGCCTGCCCTTCGCCGTGCCCTCGGACCCGGTGGTCAAGGCGCGCATGGAGGCCATCGAGGCGACGGGCGGCAAGCCCTTCTTCGACCTGTCGGTCCCCTCTGCGGTCATCACGTTGAAACAGGGCTTCGGCCGCCTCATCCGCTCGCTCCACGACCGCGGCGTTCTGGTGCTGCTCGACCCGCGCATCCAGCGCCAGCGTTACGGCCGCATCTTTCTGGACTCGCTGCCGCCCTACCGGGTCACCCAATCTATTGACGACGTCGAGCAGTTCTTCGCAACTGACGTATCCTCGTAAGTAGCTATGGGACGCAACCTCTACATTCTCTCCGGCACGCTGATGCTCTTCGCGCTGGTGGCCTTCGGGCTGTCGTTCTCGAACGTCGCCCAGCAGCCCGGTTCGCCCGGCGACGCGTCGCTATGGCGCACGATGGGCTTCGGCTTCGTCGTTGTGTCGCTCATCATTGCGCTCGCCGGAATGCTCTCCTCGCTCCTCGAGCAGGCGGAGCGGCGCGCCGAAGAGGCTCGCAGAAAGCGTCGTCAGGGCTAACATCGCGCCAAACAGGTAAAATAAAGGTTTGAGTAAGCGCCATGCGTCCGCACGGCAGAGAAGGGAAGCAGCAGCAATGTTCGAAGTCACCGTGGAAGCAGGTTTCTCCTCCGGCCACTACCTGCGCAACTATCAGGGCAAGTGCGAAAACCCGCACGGCCACAACTACAAGGTCTTCGTTACCCTGGTCGGCGAGGAGCTGGACAGCTCCGGCCTCCTGCTCGACTTCAAGCTGCTGAAGCAGGTGCTGCGCCCGACCGTCGCGTATCTCGACCACTTCATGATTAACGACCTGCCGCCCTTCGACAAGGAGCTGAACCCCAGCGCCGAGAACCTGGCGAAGTACTTCTTCGACAAGACCCGCGAGCAGGTTCACCAGATGTCGGCCGGGCGCGTGCGCGTCAAAGACTGCACGGTCTACGAGACCGACACCAGCTTCGCCCGCTACTACGAGTAGCTTATGCATCTCATCGAGCTATACAAATCGGTCCAGGGCGAAAGCTCGTTCACCGGCCTGCCGTGCATCTTTGTGCGGCTGGCGGGCTGCAACCTGCGCTGCGCCTGGTGCGACTCCGAGTACACCTTTACCGGCGGCAAGCCCTTCACGGCGGACGAGATTGTCGCGCAGATCGAGGCGCTTGCTCCGTGCAGGCTGGTCGAGTTCACCGGCGGCGAGCCGATGCTACAGGCCAAAGAGCTACTGCCGCTGATGGATCGCCTGCTAGCCGAGGGCTACACGCTGATGATGGAGACCAGCGGCGAACGCCCGCTCGCCGATGTACCCAAAGCCGTGCACAAGATCGTCGACGTCAAGTGCCCCGGCGCGGGCGCGGCAGCCAACAGCTTTCGCATCGAGAACCTTCAGGCGCTCACCAAAAACGATGAGGTCAAGTTCGTCCTCAGCCACCGCGAAGACTACGAGTTCGCCCGCAACTTCATCGCCGAGCACGCCCTGAACGAGAAGGCCGGCGGCGTGCTGCTAAGCCCCGCGTTCAACAAGAACCCCAGCCCGCTCCGCACCACCGACAACGCCACGCTCGACCCCCGCATCCTGGTCGAGTGGATGATGGCCGACGGCATCGACGCGCGGCTCTCTCTCCAGACCCACAAATATATCTGGGAGCCGATGAAGAAGGGCGTTTGAACCAGTTTTAGTTACAAATTTTATTTAGACCAGATTGAGTTACATATAAGGAAGAAACCATGCCTTTGAACTGTGGAATCGTCGGCCTGCCCAACGTCGGTAAGAGCACCATCTTCAACGCCCTCACGTCGGCCAAGGCACAGGCTGCGAACTATCCTTTCTGCACCATCGACCCCAACACCGGCACCGTCACCGTGCCCGACGAGCGGCTCGACAAGATCACCGCGTTCGTCAAGCCGAACCGCACCGTGCCCACGACGATGGAGTTCATCGACATCGCCGGTCTGGTCGAGGGCGCGAGCAAGGGCGAGGGCCTGGGCAACCAGTTCCTCGGCCACATCCGCTCGACCGATGCTATCTGCCACGTCGTGCGCTGCTTCGACGACGGCGAGATCGTCCACGTCCACGGCGGCGTCAACCCGCTGCACGACATGGAGATCATCAACACCGAGTTGCTGCTGGCCGATCTCGACTCGGTCGAGAAGCGTTACGCCAAGATCGAGCGCGCAGCCAAGGCGTCGTCCGACGCCAAGGTCAAGGCCGAGGCCGAGACGCTCAAGAAGGTGCTCGACGTGCTGAACGCAGGCAAGCCCGCCCGCACGGCCGACCTCGGCGAAGATGAGAAGGTCTACGTCCGCGACCTCTTCCTCATCACCATGAAGCCGCAGCTCTACGTTGCCAACGTCGATGAGGCAAGTCTCGTGAGCGGCAACGCATACACCGAGCTGGTCGAAAAGCGCGCAGCGGAAGAGGGCGCGCAGGTGGTCAAGATCTGCGGCCAGATGGAAGCCGAGATCGCGCAGCTAGACCCCGCCGAGCGCAACGAGTTCCTCGCCGAGATGGGCCTGGCCGAGCCGGGCCTCAACCGCCTGATCCACTCCGCCTACCGCCTGCTCGACCTCATCACGTACTTCACCTCCGGCGTGCAGGAGGTCCGCGCGTGGACGATCAAGCGCGGCACCAAGGCTCCCGGAGCAGCCGGCGTCATCCACTCGGACTTCGAGCGCGGCTTCATCAAGGCCGACTGCTACCACTGCGAAGACCTCTTCCTCTACGGCAGCGAGCAGGCCGTCAAGGAGAAGGGCCTGCTGCGCTCAGAAGGCAAGGAGTACGTAGTCCGCGACGGCGACATCCTCTTCTTCAAATTCAACGTCTAGGTACTTCGGCACTTCGTGCGGTTCTCGGGGCAGCATGGGTAAGTAATCTTCTGAGGGCCTCCCGTTGGTCGGCAGCGAGCATCGCTTATTTCCGACCAACGGGAGGAGCACGCGAAGCAGTAAAAAGGCGTGGAAACGCCCGCTCCGCGCGTAGCGGGCCCGTCCGGCAGGACAGAGGTGTTTCATGCCCATCCCAATCCGCGTAGTCCTCATCACAGCCTTCGAACCAGACGCCGGGCCTGTTCCCGGCGAACTTCGTCACTGGATCGACCGCAACCACCTCGATACAGTCCTCCCATTCCCGCAGGGCTACCGTGATCTACGCTTCAACGAGCAGGGAGTTCTGGCTATTACCACCGGCGTAGGCGCAGCCCGCGCCGCAGCCTCGGTGATGGCGCTCGGACTCGATCCACGCTTCGACCTCACCTATGCCTTCATCCTCATCAACGGCATCGCGGGCATCGACCCGGTCCGCGGCTCGCTCGCCTCTGCCGTCTGGTGTGACACGGTCGTGGACGGTTCCTTCGCCCACGAGATTGATGCTCGCGAGATCCCGCAAGAGTGGCCCGACGGCTTCGTCCCCATCGGCAAATCCATCCCCTACGAGCAGCCTCTTGCACACCGCTTCAACGGCGATGACGGCATCGTCTTTCGCCTGAACTCGAAGCTCTCAGAATGGGCCTTCGAGCTATCCCGAGATACCGAACTGCTCGATACTCCGGCTATGGCCGAGCGCCGTGCGCAATTTGTGCCTTCCGAGGTTGCAAATAGAAAACCCTACGTCCTGCGCGGCGCGGAGCTATCCTCCACGACCTTCTGGCACGGCCATCTACTCAGCCAGCGCGCGCGCAACTGGGTCAATTACCAGACCGAAGACACCGCCACTTACACCATCACCGGCATGGAGGACACCGGTATCCTCCAGTCGTTACGCTTCCTCGCCGACGCGGGCCACATCGACTTCGACCGCGTCCTGATCCTGCGCACCGCCTCGAACTTCGATCAGCAGCGCACAGGTATCACCGCCGCCGAGTCCTTAGCCGAAACCAAAGTAGCCCGCTACTCGGCCTATCTGCCCGCGCTCGAGAACGCCCACCGCGTGGGCAACGTCGTGGTTCAGGCGCTGCTCGCACTACCCGACGGCGACTCACCCGTATAAAGCCCGTATAGACTAGATGGCTGGAGCAGCCCTACTTGAAGATTCTCATTCTCTCGCCTCACCGTGGCACTGCCGCGTTTTCGCTCGCCCTCGCCATCACTCGTTGGCGAGCCGGTGGCCACCGCGTCACCATCCTCAACGTCTTCAGCCGCTCGTTGCACGCGCCCTGGTCGGACGCCGACACCGTCCACGAGAACGATCGGCTCTCCTACGTCTCGGCCCTGCGCCGCAAGGAGGACGAGAGCTTCCTGCGCCAGATCCCCGGCCTCGCCATGATCGACCTCAACCTAAAGGACGCTCCCATCCGCCTGCGCTGCGATCCCGCAACTGTTTTCGCACTGGAGCCTTCTCCGGAAGACACAGCTATCCCAAAGATTCACAAGGCACTCGACCAAAACACCTTCGACGCACTGGTTCTGCCGCTGGCGCTCGGCAACCATGTCGATCACCGCGTCGTCCGCGAAGCCACGCTGCTGGCCTCGACACAACACCCCTGCGCCTTCTACGAAGACCTGCCCTACGCCACGTCTTCTGAAGCTGATTCCGCTGCACTGCCCGGCAAACTCACTCCCGTCCTCATCCACGGCACACACGCCCAGCCAGCGGAGTTCAAACGCCGCATGGCCGTGCTCTACGCCTCACAGCTCGACGGGGAAGAGGCCCGCGCCATCGCCGCCTTTAGCGAGCGTTACCAGGGAGCCGAACGCCTTTGGGCCAACGCTGCCTGGCTCGCGTCACCGGGCCTCAACCCGCTCTAGAGCGCCCGCCGCACAAGCCGCCGCACGGTCTCCGCCACCAGCCCGAAGACGATGTGTGAGGCCATCTCCGAGCTTTTCTCCCGCGTTGTCTGCGCGGCGGGATCGGCCGAAAGCCCCAGCGCGGGCAGAGCGCCCTCGTGGGTCATGGCCATCAGGGTCATGCCGAAGTTCGCTCCCTGCTTGCCCGTGGCGGCGGGGTAGTACTCGGCTAGCGCGCCATACGCCGCCCCGGCCGCCGCGCCGAAGCCCCAATGAATCCCTTCCACAGCCAGGGTCTTCGCCGCGCCGTCCAGCGGATGCCCGGCGATCTCCTCGGCCAGCACCTCTGGCGGCTCCGGCTCGCCGTGCGTCCGTGGCGGATACACCTTCTCCACCAATGACTTAGCCGCCGTCGCCGCCACCCCCGCGATCACCCCAGCCAGCAGCCCTTTGGCCAGCGAGCGAGCGCCGCAATGTTCAGGGGTTGCTTCGCTTGCCAGCTTCTTTTCAATGAAGTCCTGCACCATGTTCTCGATCATTCAGCCCTCAACCCTTCAGATGCACCTTGAGACTCCATCGTCCCACGGCTACTCCACATAAGCCGCCGCATCCGTCCGGTCTAGCGCCATCCCGGCTCCCATTCCCCGGAAGACAACCGTCAGCACCGCCGCCACAGCCAGGTTCAGCACCAGCGCGGGCACCGCCGCGTACATCGGCCCGATCCCCGGCACGGGGTACACCGAGCTTTTCAGCCCCATCGCCACGGCCATCGCGGTGCCGCTGCCCATCCCGACCGCCCATCCGGCCAGCAGCGCCCACGGATGCAGCCACTTCGAGAACAGCCCAACCATCACCGCCGGAAAGATCTGGCAGATCCAGATTCCGCCCAGCAATTGCATCTCAATCGCATACGGCGCAGGCAGCTTCAGGACGAAGACCAGCGCGCCAAGCTTCACCACCAGCGAGACCAGCTTGGCCATATTCGACTCCTGATGCGGCAGCATTGGCGTCCTGACAAACTCTCCCCAGAGGTTGCGCGTGAACAGGTTCGAGGCGGCAATCGACATGATCGCCGCGGGCACCAGCGCGCCTACCGCGACCGCCGCGAGGCAGAACCCCGCGAACCACTCCGGAAACATCTTCAGGAAGAGCAGCGGAATCACCATGCTCGACTCCTTGGTCTCGACCCCGGCGGCCAGCGCGACGAAGCCCAGCAGCGCGATCAGCCCCAGCAGGATGCTGTACGCCGGAAGCATGGCCGCGTTGCGCCGCACCGTGTTGGCGCTGCCCGCGCTCAACACCGCCGTCGCGGTGTGCGGATAGAGCATCAGCGCAATCGCCGATCCGATAGCCAGCGTGATGTAGCCCATGTACTGCGGCGGTGCGAGCAGCACCGACCCCGCCGGTTTATGCGCCGCCAGAGCCGTATTGGCCAGCGTAAAGATATGCGCCCAGCCGCCCAGTTTGATGGGCAGCCACACCACCGCCACCAGCACCATCGCGTAGAGCATGAAGTCCTTGACGATGGCGATCACCGCCGGGGCCCGCAGCCCGCTCGAGTAGGTATACGCCGCCAGGATCACGAACGCCGCCGCCAGCGGCCACTCGCCGTGCACGCCCATCGCGCCGATCACCACCTTGATGCCCACCAGTTGCAGCGCGATATACGGCATCAGCGCCAGGATGCCGGTCAGCGCAATCGCCACCGTCAGCCAGCGAAAGCCGTAGCGTCCGCGCACGAAGTCGGCCATGGTCACGTAGCCGTGCCGGTGGCAGACCTGCCACAGCTTCGGCATCACCAGCATCATGTACGGGTAGGCGAAGACCATGTATGGCACAGCGAAGAAGTTCAGCGCGCCCGCCCCGTACATCGCCGCCGGAACCGCGATCACCGTGTACGCGGTGTAGAGGTCGCCGCCGATCAGGAACCACGTGATCCAGGTGCCGAAGCTGCGCCCCGCCAGCCCCCACTCTTCGAGCGAGTGCATTCCGGCATCGGGCCTGCGCCACCGCGCTGCCCAGAAACCCGCCAATGTGACCAGCATGAATAAAACGCAGAACACTACGAGCGCTGTCGTATGCAGATTGGACATTTCCGACGATGTTAGCGCATCGAAGGTGCTTCGTGTTGCGCACGGGTGTCTCGCCAGCCCCATCCGTCAGCCACAGACAATAATGCACGCTGCCGACCAACGGGAGGCCCATGTCGATCACTTACCCATACAGCCCCGAGAACGGCACGAAGTGCTAGCGAAGGCCGCCTATTCCGCCCTCTTGCCACTCGTACACCACGACGCCCAGATCGCTCAGAGTCTTGATCGCCACTTCCATATTTCGCCGCACCTGTGGCCGCGCGCCCGCCGGAGTCTGGTGCGCCTCTTCGATGGCGATGACGCGCCCGTACGGCCACGCTGTTTGCGGCACCGCGTTCAGGGCCGCCGGAAGGTCGTCCATCCGTACGTTCAGGTCCTGCCTCCTAGCGCCCAGTGGACGCAGCAGTCCGCCCTGGCCCATATCGCTTTTGTTGGCGTCGGCCATCACCACGTGCAGCGTCACCATATCGCCCTGCACGGTCAGGTAGGGGTTCTCCCACTGCTCCAGGCTCTTCACGGCCATGTATCGAGTCTTCGAAGGCGGCGGGATGTGGTCGATGTCCTCGCGCAGCTCATTCATCTGCCGCGCCTGCTCGGCCTGGGCGGCGGCGCGCGCCTCTACCGCGGGCAGTCCGCCGGAGCGGGTACAGCCGGTGAGCGTAAGCAGGAGGAGGGCGGGGAGGAGAGAAATCTTGTATCGCACGATATCCAGAATATACGCGATCTTTCGCGTCAAAAAGCCCTGTTTCCCCTCATCCGGGTACTCTGAGAAGGTACTTTTCGAGCCAGGTCAGCGCCCCACCCACGCCGCCGCCCGTTTTTCCAGAAACGCCGCTGTGCCTTCGCGCTTATCTTCCGTGCCGGAGAGCCGCCCGAAGATCTCTGCCTCGACGGCAAGTGCCTCATCCAAAGGCAGTTCTTCGCCGCGCTCGACCGCCTCCAGGCACCCGGCCACGGCCAGCGGGGCCATCGCCACTATCGCCTGCGCCAGGGCCAGTCCACGAGCCGGCAGCTCGCCTGCCGGAACCACCTCGCTCACCAGTCCGATGCGCAGCGCCTCGGCTGCACCGATGATCTCGCCTGTCAGCAGCAGTTGCAGGGCCGCTGCCCGTCCCACCAGACGGGGGAGACGCTGGGTTCCGCCGTAGCCGGGGATCAGGCCGAGCTTCACCTCCGGCTGGCCCATGCGGGCGTTCTCGCTGGCGATGCGCAGTGTGCAGGCCAGCGCCAGCTCGCACCCGCCGCCCAGCGCGAAGCCGTTCACCAGGGCGATTACGGGTTTGCCGCACTGCTCGATCTTGCGAAAGACTCCTTGGCCCTGCAAGGCCAGCCGTTCTCCGGCGGCGGCGTCCGTTTGGGCCAGTTCGGCGATGTCGGCCCCGGCGGCGAAGGCCTTTTCGCCCGAGCCGGTCAGCAGGATCACCCGCACCGTGGGGTCGTCGAGAAGCTGGGTGAAAGCCCGCTCCAGCTCGTCGAAGACCTGTGCGTTCAGCGCGTGGAGGACCTTAGGGCGGTTCAGCGTGACCGTTGCAATGGGGCCGGTTATCTCGTAAAGCAGTGTTTCAAAGCTCATGGAGTCTCTCCCGAGATGCAGGAAACAGCTTAGACGAAGTTCCTCAACGGCCGCTGAAGCTTCGACTTATCCCAGAGGCAATGGCAATAGCGCCCTTACGCCGGGCGGGCGGCACTTCGTGCGGTCTTGGACGCCTCGCGTGAAAGGCAAAGGTCTCAAGGCTCCGCTCTTATCCCTTTTATCCCTTTTTCCCCGTTTCGCCTTGCTCTTGTTTTTACGTCAGCCGCCCGCTGGCATGGGTTGGCAAAGTAAAGGAGAACGTCGATCCCTCCCCCGGAGCGCTCACCGCCCAGATCCTGCCCCCATGCTGCGCCACAATGCTGCGGCAGATCGCCAGTCCCAGCCCCGTCCCGCCCATCCCCCGCGAGTCCGAGGCATCCACCTGCTGGAAGCGCTCGAAGATATGCTCCAGCTTGTCCTCCGGAATCCCCCGGCCCTCGTCGTGCACGTCGATCCGGGCCTCGTTGGCGTCGACCTTGTGGGCCGAAAGCGTAATCTCCGAACCCTCCGGAGAGAACTTGATCGCGTTCGAGATCAGGTTGGTCACGGTCTGCAGGATACGGTCCGCATCGGCCCAGATCTGGACCCCGTTGCCAGTAATACGGAAGCGGAAGCCTCCCTTGGCCGCCGCGGCCTGTTGCAGCTCTGCCGCACGGCGCAGCAGGTCTTCGGCCGAGCACAGGCTGGAGTGCAGCTCGGCCTTGCCGCTGCTGATCCGTTCGATGTCGAGGATGTCGTTGACCAGCCGCACCAGCCGATCCGTGTTGCCGATGGCGATATCGAGCATCTTGGCCATCTTCTCCGGCCGCGAGGCCAGTGCGCCCCCGGTTACGAGGCCCAGCGCGGCACGCAGCGAGGTCAGCGGCGTACGCAGCTCGTGCGAGACGGTCGAGATGAACTCGTCCTTCATGCGGTCGAGCGCGCGGCGTTCGGTGGTGTCGGTAAAGGCGACGACGACGCCGATGGCGTGCCGCGACTGGCGGCCAGATTGGTGGCCGGTCTGGTGATCCGCCTGGGTATCGACCTGAGTATCGAACTGGGGCCGTGCCACGTACTCCACCGGAAACGAGGTGCCGTCCTTGCGCCAGAAGACCTCGTCCGAGACCCGCACGCTGTCCAGCTTGTGCATCGCGCCGAGAATCGGGCTGTCCTCGGGCAGGTAGGGGGTGCCGTCGGCGTGAGTGTGGTGGATCAGCTCGTGGACATTCTTGCCCAGCAGCTCGTGCTCGCGGAAGCCCAGCATCTGGCAGGCCGCCGGGTTCACCACTGTGACGCAGCCCTGCATGTCGAAAGCGTAGATGCCGTCGCCGACCGACTCGAGGATCGAGTTGGACTGGTGGATGAGGGCGCGGATCTTCTCCTCGGCGCGCACCTGCTCGGTGATGTCGACGCCGAAGCCGAGGATGTAGGGCTTACGGCCGGAGCTATGCCCAGCCTGATGCCCATTTTCGGCGATCAGCCGGTTGCGGAAGGCGATCACGCGCTCCTCCCCCTGGCGATGCAGCAGGCGAAAACGACCCTGGGCCTCGCTGGTGCGAGCCATCTCGTCGAGGTAGCGCGGCATCTGGTTGCGGTGCTCGTGCGACATAAAGCTGGCGAGTGCGTGGCCGACCATCTCCTCCACGCTGCGGCCTATGCTGCGCGCGCCGTAGGCGTTGATCGAGAGCAGGATGCCGTCGAGATCGTGCGTGAAGACCATGCCCAGCGAGCCTTCGACCAGTTGCCGGTAGCGGCTTTCGCTCGCTCGCAGCGTGGCCTCGGCCGCGCGCTGCACGGTTACGTCGATGCCGGTGACGATCAGGAAGCTCACCTGTCCCTGGCTCGGGTCCTGGCCGTCGCGTAGCGCCGTGGCCGACCAGGCGATGCGGTGCAGGGAGCCGTCGCTCGACCGCCAGCGGTTCTCGAAGCTGGCCGGAAGCTGGCCCGCGCGCATCCGCTCGAAGTTGGCCACCGCCTCCGGGATATCGTCTTCGGGAATCAGCTTCTCCCACACGTAGTGACCGACGAGGCTCGGAAAGTCGTAGCCGGAGACCGTCTCGCAGGCGCGGTTGAAGCGGACGATGCGTCCCGCCGTGTCGAAGACGACCACCAGCGCGCCCACCGTGTCGAGCACGGCGGAGACGAAGTTGCGCTCGACCGTCAGGGCCGTCTCCACGCGCTGCCGGGCGCGCTCGGCGCGGTCCATCTGGCGGATGCGGCTGGTCAGCTCCAGCCGGGTGACGACCTGGCGGCTGAAGACCAGCAGGGAGTTGCGCTGGGAGTCGGTGAGCTGGCGCGGAACCGTGTCCTGCACAAAGATGCAGCCGATGTTGACGCCCGAGGGAGTGGTGAGGGGCGCACCGGCGTAGAAGCGGCAGGCGCGGCCCGTGGTCAGGATGCCGTGAGGGGCGTAGTCGCGGTGGTAGCGCGCGTCGGGAATCTCGTAGAGCTTGTCGCCCGCGAGGGTGCTCTCGTAGGGTGTGGGCGTGCCGCCACGGGGAATCTTGCCCAGTGCGGGGCCGGTAAGGGTGCCGACGCGAGACTGAATCTGGAGGCTGTCCGAGCCGATGTAGGCGATTCCGGCCTGCGAGGCGCGGCAGATCTGCGCGGCCAGAGCGGTGATCTCGGCCAGGGCAGGATCGGGCGGCGCATCGAAGACCTCGTACTGATCGAGGGCTTCCAGCCGGAGGATTTCGTCGGTGGCCAGGTTATGGATCATGCCTCCTGAAAGATACTAGGGATGGGGGCGGGGTTGGCACTCCAACGAAAGACGTAGGCTACGGTTTGGGCAGCGTGCAGCACTCCCCGGCGGCTGGCGGCTCGTCGGCGCTGGCGTCCATGGCGACCTTCCAGCTCCCGTCCTTCACCTTCTTCCACACCGTGATGTACCGGCCTGCCGTGACGATGGGGTTGCCGTCCGGCCCCTTGTAGCGGGTGGTGTAGTGGCCCCAGGTGAAGCCCATGTCACCGGAGGGGCCCATCTGTGCGCCTTGAGCCGTCCAGGTCAGTTGATACTCGGAGGGGTTCCACTGGGCGGTGGCGGCGATGGCTCCGCGCCCGAAGATGGCTGGTTTGCCGTTGTTCAGCGTCACCGCATCTTCGGCGAACCAACTGGCGAAGGCCTTGCCGCCGCCTGCCTCGACCTCTTGCGAGAAGCGGCCTTCCAGCTCGAGCAGGGTGAGCTGGCCCGGCGTGATGGTCGGCTGGGTAATGGGGCTGATGATGTGGAAGGGGCTGGCCGGGTTGACCGGCACAGGCGAACCGGGCAGGGCTGCGGGCGCAGCGGGAGCGGAAGACGGGGGCATCGGGCTCTGCTGGCCCACGAGTGGGGCGGCGAGCGGAAGGGCGGCGAGAAGCAGGTACAGGGCAGTGCGGATCATGGGGAGATGCTAGCAAAATCGAAGGGTTGGGGCTGGGCTGATATCCTGCGACCACGAGGATAAAGATGCACAGGGAACGTGTGCTGCTGGGAACGGCGGCGTTATTGCTGGGAGTGTCGGCTTATATGCAGCACCTGTCCGGTGGCGGAAGCACGATGGTGTGGGTGCTGCTCCGTTGGATCGGGATTGGCTGTATGGGAGCCTTCGCGGTGCGTCGCCGCACGCTGACGCCCTGGATCTTCGTGGCCATGGTGGCCGGGGCGGAGATCGGCTTTGACGCTCCGGCATTCGCCGTGAACCTGCGCGTGTTCTCGGATATCTTTCTGCGGCTCATCAAAACCATCGTCGCGCCGCTCATCCTGGCGACGCTGGTGACAGGTATTGCGGGCCACGGTGACCTGAAGGGCGTCGGCCGCATGGGCATCAAGAGCATCGTCTACTTCGAGGTGCTGACGACGCTGGCGCTGGTCATCGGTCTGGTGGCCATCAACATCAGCAAGGCTGGCGTGGGGCTGACGCTGCCCGCCGCGCACGAAGCCACCGAGACGCTGGCCAAGGTAGCTCCGGCGCACTGGGACGACTTTCTGCTGCACGTCTTTCCGGAGAACATCGCCAAGTCGGTCGCCGAGGGGCAGATCCTGCAAGTGGCTGTCTTTGCGGTCTTCTTCGCCATCGCGATGGCCATGCTGAGCGAGGAGAAGCGCGCTCCGGTGCTGCGGCTGTGCGAGAGCCTGAGCGAGGTGATGTTCAAGTTCACCAACGTGGTCATGTACTTCGCGCCCATCGGCGTGGGGGCGGCGATGGCGTTTACGGTGGGCCACCTGGGGCTGGGCGTGCTGGTGAATCTGGGCAAGCTGCTGCTGACGCTCTATGGCGCGCTGATTGCTTACGCGCTGCTGGTGATGCTGCCGGTGGCGCTGATCGCCAAGGTGCCGGTGAAGCGTTTTCTGAGCGCGGTGGCCGAGCCTGCGACGATTGCCTTTGCTACCTCGACCAGCGAGGCGGCGCTGCCACGGGCGATGGAGGCGATGGAGGCTCTGGGCGTGCCGCGGCGAATCGTGGCGTTCGTGATTCCGGCGGGGTACAGCTTCAACCTCGACGGCAGCACGCTGTACCTGGCGTTGGCGAGCATCTTCGTGGCTCAGGCAGCGGGCATCCATATGAGCTGGGGCGAGCAGGCGATGATGATGGGTACGCTGATCCTGACCAGCAAGGGCGTCGCGGGCGTGCCTCGGGCGACTCTGGTGGTATTGCTGGCGACTGCGGCGACCTTCCATCTGCCGACGGAGCCGATCTTTGTGATCCTCGGCATCGACGCGTTGATGGATATGGCGCGGACGATGGTGAACGTGGTGGGGAACTGCCTGGCCAGTGTGGTGGTGGCTCAGTGGGAGGGCCAGTTTGGGAGCGAGCCGGTGAGTGAGGTTGTGCTCGAGGGCATGGCGGATTAGGCAGGAAACACGCGCAGCGTCAAGAACCGCACGAAGTGCCGCCCGCCCGGCGTGAGGGCGTTGTTGCCTGTTTTCTTGGTTGTCATTCAGGAGCGAAGCGGAGGAATCTGCTTCTGCTTTTGCCGCTGTTTCTGGGATCGCCCGAGGTGTCCTTTTTTAGAATCAACGGCAAAAGCGCCCTCACGCCGGGCGGGCGGCACTTCGTGCGGTTCTCGACGCTGCGCGTAAAAAGCTCTACGGCTTGTGGTGCGGCGTGAACTTCCTCAGCACAAACTCCTGCATCAGCGAACTGAAGGCTCCGCTGGCGGTCCCGATCAATGCATTATCAATCGTGACCCGCGCCCCATGCCGGTCGCTCGCCGGGTAGTACGCGTTCGAGATCCCCGCCGACGCCAGATTTCCCAGCACATTCGAGTAGTTCGGCTGCCACTTGCCGTTATCCCCCTTGCAGATGACCACGGTCGAGATGGCATACAACACCCGCGAGCGGATGGTCCCGGTGCCCTTGTAGAAGTAGCGCGGGTCCTGGTGCAGCAGCGACGGCAGAATCGCGCCGCCGATCATCGCCGCCGTAAACCCATCGGCCGAGGACGCCCCGAAACGCTTGAAGTACCCCTGCGCGCCCTGTCCGTAGCCCTCGTAGGTGTTCTGCCACTGCTCGATGCCCGCGATGGCGGCGGTCTGGAGAAAGAATCCCGGGTCGCTCGAGGCGCGCAGCGAGAGCTTGAACTTCTGCCCCGGCGTCAGCGGCGCGGCCTTCCAGTTGTAGGTGACGTAAAAGTTGGGAAAGATGGCGAAGATGCGCTGCTGCTCCTGCTCGTGCAACTGCTCCTGGGCCATGTCGTACTGGGTAAAGGTGACGTCGACCTGGGCGGTGGCGGTGGCGATCTGGAGCTGGACCGGCGGCATCTCGTACTCCTCGCCGGGTGTTAACAGGATGCCGGAGGAGCTCCACGGCGCGAATCCGGCGGATCTGATCGTCAGGGTGAACTGGCCGGGCTCGAGCGCGGGGAAGCCGAAGCGGCCGTCGCTGTCGGTGGTTACGGTATGGGTGACCTTCGTGGCCGTATCTTTGACCGTGACCTGCGCCCCGGCGACCTTGCTGTGGTCGGGGTCGACGACTGCGCCGCCGAGGCTGGCCTGCCCGGTCTGTTCTATCTGGCGTCCGGGCGCGTTGGGCAGCGGGGTCGGCAGCGCCTGGGCCTGAAGTGCGAGGCCGAGTGTGCCGTTAAGGGCAAGAAGGATCAAAGTTGTACGTGCGATGGGGAGATCAGCCATGTTTAATTCAAAGTTTGATGCCGTAACTGAAGACGCACGTTCGACTACGAGGTAAGCGAGGCTCTGCTGCGTTGATCTTATAGGGCTTTTGCTCAGGAATGTAGACGAGAAAGACGGTCTGTGGAGTACCGCAACTAAGAAAATTTTAATGCGTCGTATACTTAGAGATTGACATAAGGCAGCAATCGCCGACGTACGCAATGAAGAATACGGCGGATTGGACTGCGGAGCAAAGGATCAATGAGCAACATCCTGGAGACCATTCACTCGCCGGCGGACGTCAAGAAGCTATCCATGGCGGAGTTGACGCAGCTTGCACAGGAGATCCGCGAGCGGCTGATCCTGGGTGTATCGAAGACCGGCGGACATATTGGGCCGAACCTCGGCGTCGTCGAGCTGACGATTGCGATGCACTACGTCTTCGACACCCCGACCGACAGCTTTGTCTTCGACGTGAGCCACCAGGCCTACGTGCATAAGCTGCTGACGGGGCGGGAGAAGCTCTTCCACACCATCCGCCAGCCGGGCGGGCTGAATGGCTTTATGCTGCGCACCGAAAGCGAGCATGACAGCTACGGCGCGGGCCACGCGGGCACGGCGCTCAGCGCGGCTCTGGGTATGGCGGTCGGGCGCGATATGTCGGGCGGCAGCGAGCACATCGTCGCACTGGCCGGGGACGCGGCCTTCACCAACGGCATCTCGTTCGAGGCTCTGAATAACATAGCCGCGCAGACCAGGCGGATGATTATCGTGCTGAATGACAACGAGTGGTCCATCGACAAGAACGTCGGGGCCATCGCAGAGTACTTCCACAAGATTGCCACCAATGTGACCTACAACCAGCTCCACGACCGAGCTGCGGGATTGGTGGAGCGGTTCGGCGGCAAGGCGGCGCTGCACGTGGTGAAGAAGGCCGAGGAGGCCGCCAAGGGCATCGTCGGGCGCGGCATGATCTTCGAGGAGTTCGGCCTGAACTACTTTGGGCCTATCGACGGGCACAACCTGCCGCTGCTGATCGAGACCTTCAAGTTCCTGAAGCAGCAGAACAAGCCCGTGGTGCTGCACGCGATCACCCAGAAGGGACGCGGCTTCCAGCCCGCCATCGAGGGGCAGAAGAAGTTTCATGGGCTGGGGCCTTATCACCCCGAGACCGGCGAGACCAAGCCCGCGTCGCAGAAAACTTACTCGGAGATATTTGCCGAGTCGCTGACGAAGCTGGCCAACGGCAACGACAAGGTCGTCGCCATTACGGCGGCTATGCCCAACGGCACCGCGCTCGACCTCTTCCGTCCGCATCACCCTACTCGCTACTTCGATGTCGGGATTGCGGAGGAGCACGCGGTGCTCTTCGCCGCAGGGCTTGCGACCAAGGGGTATAAGCCCTTCTGTGCGATCTACTCCACGTTTTTGCAACGGGCGTTCGACCAGATCGTGCATGATGTGGCGTTGCAGAACCTGCCGGTGGTCTTCTGCATGGATCGCGGCGGCTTGAGCGGCGACGACGGCCCGACGCATCACGGTCTCTTCGATATCAGCTACCTGCGCAGCGTGCCCAACATCATCCACATGGACCCGGTGGACGAGGATGAACTGGCCGACATGATGTACACGGCGATGCTGCACGAGGGGCCGTCGGCGATCCGCTATCCGCGCGGCACAGGGCCGGGAGTAACGGTGAAAGACCAGCCTGCGGCGCTCGCCATCGGCAAGGCCGAGGTGCTTAAGGACGGCGTGGATGTCGCGATCTTCGGGCTCGGAGCCATGATGGGCGAGGCCAAGCGGCTGACCGCGATGCTCGAGGCCCAGGGGCTCTCGGTGGCGCTGGTGAATCCGCGGTTTGTGAAGCCGCTGGACCGAGAGTGCGTGCGGGTGTACGGCGGGCGCTGCGGGCTCATCATCACGCTGGAGGACCATGTACTGGCCGGTGGGTTCGGGTCGGCGGTACTGGAGGCGGTGAACGAGATGGAACTGGCCGTGCCGGTGGTCCGGGTCGGTTGGCCGGATGAGTTCATCGAGCACGGCAAGCCGGAGGCGCTGCGGGAGAAGTATGGCCTGACCGCCGAAGGGGCGATGGAGAAGGCCGCGACCGTGGTGCAGGAGCTGGTGGCGGCGCGGCTGGTGGCTCGGTAGGGCTGTGAGTCGTTGCTTTGGGGCAGGTCGAGGCTAAAGCCAGGACCTGCCCCAGGAAGAACAGCAGGAACAACAGCAACAATGTCCTCACGCCGGGCGGGCAGCACTTCGTGCGGTTCTGGACGCTGCGCGGAAAAATCGAATGTCACTCGTGGAAACCCTGCACAAAAACTCCACCAATTGTCTGGGAATTGTCTGAAAAAAGTCACGAAATTTTCTCGATCGAGGACTATTTCAGTCCTTGATCGTGTATTCTTTGCATATCGGACTCGATGAGTCGCATATGCTGCGCTGACGCCGGAAGAGGTCTTCCAGGTGGCCGCGGACCTGCGTCTTGAAGTCGGGTCAGAGCAGCAACGGGGCGCGTGTTGAGGGACCGCGCCAAGGTTTGAGCGGCAGCCGTGCGAGGGCCGGCTGGCCAGAAGACGATCGGGAGATTGAGATGAAGAGTTCCAAGAAGCTCGGCAGCAAGGTAGATACGCGTTCGACGCGGTTGGCGGCAGTGGCAATGGTAGCGGCGGCGGCGATGGCCCCCGTCTCCGGCAGAGCGCAGAACCTGGTCGAGGCCGGTAGCGGCAGCGCGGACGGCGGCAGCGGCGCGGCCATGCAGAAGATGCAGCGGCAGTTTTCCATCGGCGGCGGCAGCCTGCCCGACGTTCTGGAGCAGTATCGCCAGGTGACCGGCATCTCGGTCCGGCTGGGTATGCCCAAGGACGCCGCGGCGCAGTTGCGCTCGAACGGCATCTCCGGCACCTACGCCGATGACGAGGCGCTGCGCCAGTTGCTGACCGGCACCAGCCTGACCGTCACCTTCCAGGACGCTCACCACGCGACAGCCTCCATCCAGCACTCGGACAGCGTCAGCGTGCTGGCGGGCTTGCAGAATAACCTGCCCATGAACAAGTTCAGCGAAGACCTGATCGACACGCCGCAGACCGTGGACGTGGTACCGAAGTTCCTTATCGAAGACCAGGGTACCTCGACCCTGAAGGATGCGCTGCGCAACGTCCCCGGCATCAGCCTGGCGGCGGGCGAGGCCGGTGCGCAGGGAGACAACCTGACCATTCGCGGCTTTACGGCGCGCAACGACATCTTCCTCGACGGTATCCGCGACTTCGGCAGCTACTACCGCGACGGTTTCAACTACGAGGCGGTCGAGGCGCTCGAAGGTCCGGCGGGCATCCAGTTCGGGCGCGGCTCGACGGGCGGCGTCATCAACCAGGAGAGCAAGGTTCCGGTTGAGCCGCAGATCATCAACATCCAGACGCAGTTCGGCACCGATGCCACGCGTCGCATTACGGCTGACATCAACGAGCCGATGCCGGAGCTGGCGGCGGGATCGGCCTTCCGGGTCAACATCATGGGGCAGGAGGGCGGTGTTGCGGGCCGTCCGTTCGACGAAATTCGTCGCTTCGGTCTCGCGCCCTCGGTCTCGTTCGGCCTCAACTCACCGACGCGGTTCACGCTCAGCTACTTCCACCTGTCGGAGAACGACACGCCGGACTACGGTCTGCCGTGGTTCTTCAACCAACTGGCTCCGGGGGTGAGCCGCCATGCCTACTTCGGCTTCCCGGATGAGAACTCGCTGAAGACGAACGACGATATCCTCACCGCGAAGTTCGATCACGACTTTACCAAGAGCATCGCGATCCACAGCATCGCGCGGGCGGCGAACTATCCGCGCACCGCGCAGATTACCGAGCCGCAGATCTGTTCGAACCCCCCGGCCAGCGTGCCCGTGGGCGGATACGTCAGTTCGTTGCCGACCGTGGCGTGGAACAGCAGCCTGACCTGTTCCACCCTGGCCAACTACGACCCCGCCAAGATCGTGGTGAACCGCAACCAGATCCAGACCAAGAGCGTGGAGGGCGACCTGTGGGATCAGACCGAGGTGACGGCACACTTCAAGACCTTCGGCCTGAAGCATAACTTTGTCGGCGGTATTGAGGGCGGACAGGAGATCTCGAACCCCATCCGCTACTCGTACACGATCAGCGGCGTGGACACGGTACCGACAGCGACCCTGCTGAACCCGGACACCACGCAGGTCTTCAGCGGCACGGGGTACACCACCTCGGTGGTCCACACCAAGGTGGAGAGCGTCGGGCTTTACTTCGTGGATACGATCAAGCTGGGACGTCTCTTCGAGGTCAGCGGCGGCGCTCGCTGGGATCGCATGGATACGGGCTACAGCATCTATCAGCCGGTAAAGCCGCCCACTGGAGGCACCGCGACGGCCACCGCTGTCTTGAGCCTGGTGGAGTCGCAGCCGACCTACCGCGCGGCCTTCGTCTATAAACCGACCAGCCACGGCAGCGTCTACTTCGACTACGGCACCAGCTTCAATCCTGCGGCCGAGTCGCTGAGCCTGAGCGTGACCCTGACCAGCGCCGGGCTGAAGCCCGAGGAGAACGAGAGCTACGAAGGCGGCGTCAAGTACTCCTTCCTGAACGAGCGCTTGCAGGTGGAAGGTGCGGTCTTCCGCACTGAGAAGGACAACGCCCGCGAGACCAGTGCCACGGACAGCACCCTGACCGTGAATGCGGGCAACCAGTTGGTGAAGGGCGCGCAGTTCAGCGTCGTGGGTCGTCTGCCGCAGGGCATGGACCTGGTCGCAGGGTACGCGTACCTCGACAGCAAGGTGCTCTCCTCGCCGAACTACCCGACCTCGGTGGGCTTCCCGCTGGCGAACGTGCCCAAGCAGACCTTCAACGTCTTCGTGACGCACAAGCTGCCGCTGAAGCTGATCGCCGGTGTGGGAGGCAACTATGTGGGCAGCCGCACGGCCAGCTCGACGGTGCCGTATGTGCCGCTGACCTACTCGGCCGCACAGACCTTTGCCGCGGGCACCTCGCCCTGCGGAGCCACGGCGACCAAGTGCTACCAGGTGCTGTCGACGGGGATGAAGCAGGTGCCGGGATACTGGATCTTCAACGCGATGGTGAAGCGTCCGCTGACCGACAAGCTGGAGCTGCAGGCCAACGTGTATAACCTGCTGAACCGGTTCTACATTGACCTGCCGCACCCGAGCCACCTGGTTCCGGGAGCGGGAGCTTCGGCGCTGATCGGGGTCAACTACAAGTTTTAAATCCGAGGTCGTAACGATGTTGACGAAGATAGAAAACGTACTGACGAAGGAACAGGTCCACTCGGCCCGGCAGAAGCTTGCCGCGGCTGAGTGGGTCGATGGCCGTGTGACGGCGGGCTACCAGGCGCAGGAGGTGAAGCGTAACGCGCAGGTGGCTGAGGGCAGCACGGCCTCGAAGGAAGTCGGCGAGATGGTGCTGCTGGGGCTGGCACGCAGCCCTCTGTTCATGTCGGCGGCACTGCCGCTGCGGGTCTTTCCGCCGATGTTCAACAGCTACGCCGGTGGCCAGACCTTCGGCACCCACGTCGATACGGCGATCCGCCAGATCTCGACGACGGGGCAGAGGATTCGCACGGACCTCTCGGCCACGCTCTTCCTCACCGATCCCGAGGACTACGACGGCGGCGATCTGGTGGTTGAGGATTACTACGGTGAGCACCGCGTCAAGCTGCCCGCCGGGCACATGGTTCTCTACCCGGCCACTAGCCTGCACCGCGTGGAGCCGGTGACGCGCGGCAACCGCGTCAGCTCGTTCTTCTGGATTCAGAGCATGATCCGGCACGACGCGCAGCGGACCCTGCTCTTCGACCTCGACACGGCCATCCAGCGGCTGGCCGGGATCGAGGACGCCAAGGTCAAGGAGAGTTCGGTGCAGATGACCGGCGTCTACCACAATCTGCTGCGGCAGTGGGCCGAGATGTAAACCGAGATTGCCCGTGCGACGGTGCGGGCAGTGGCCGGTGCGGTTTGCCGGTCGGGGATGCGACGAGCTATCCCTCGTGGCTCGCCGCATTCCCATAACGAGATCTGCCTGCCGGGCGTGAATGTTCAACTTCTTGAGGACGTTGACATTTGCGCCCGTTGCTCGTCAACTGGAGCAGTGGGCCTTATGAGCAATTCGACCGAGCCGGTTTCGGCTGGATCGGGGACGTCGAGATCGGGTGCGCACGACCGCGGGCTGCTGATGATCGGCCTGTTCAAGCTGGCCAAGGCGATCTTCTTTTTCTGCCTCGGCATTGGGGCCTTTCGCCTGCTGCACCGCGACCTGACCGACGAGGTGATGAAGCTGGCCGTGGCGCTGCGCTTCGACCCCGAGGGCCGTCTGGCCGGGCTGCTGCTCGAACAGGTGGACCGGATCGACGCGCACCGGCTGCGCGAGATCGGGCTGGCGACCTTCGCCTACTCCGGGCTGGCGCTGACTGAAGGGATCGGGCTGCTGCTCGAAAAGGTATGGGCCGAGTACCTGACGCTGATTCTGACGGTCTCGTTCCTGCCGTGGGAGCTTTACGAGCTGGCCCGCCGTCCCAATTGGATGCGGCTCTCGCTGCTGCTTATCAATCTGGCCGTGCTGGCCTACCTGGTGTGGCTGCTCCAGCGCAAGAAGCGCTCTGCCGAGCGGGCCTGACAGAGTGATATCGTGGGTGTATATCATGCGTCCGTCAGGAGGCTGCGATGCGAACCCTCGTCGATATCCCCGAAGATGACCTGAACCTGCTCAACCAGTTGAGCAAGGCTGGCGATGTTCCGCGCGCCGAGCTGGTCCGGCAGGCTATCGCCCACTATCTGGAGCCGCACCGTCTGGCAAAGAAGTCCAGCGCCTTCGGCCTGTGGGCCGACCAGCCGGAGGACGGCCTGGAGTTCCAGAAGCGGCTGCGCGACGAATGGTAGGCACCAGCGCCCTTTTCGATACCAACATCCTGATCGACTACCTGAGCGGCATAGAGGCCGCCCGCGTCGAGATGGACCGATACCAGAGCCGAGCCATCAGCATCATCACCTGGATGGAGGTGATGGCGGGAGTAAAGTCCGAGCACGAAGCTGAAACCCGCGTCTTTCTTGCCTCTTTCACGATACTGCCCATCACGATGGCGACCGCTGAGCGTGCCATCGTGATGCGCCGCCAGCCGCGGATGAAGCTGCCCAACGCCATGATCCTGGCGTCCGCCGAGTTGAGCGACCACCTGCTCATCACTCGCAACACGCGGGATTTTTCCACCGAAAACCCTCACGTACGTATCCCCTACCAGCTTTAGCTGGTGCCTCTTTTCTGGACAGTAAAGAGCGTCCGCTGGACGTTTTCGCTTTTTGTTTGCCTATCAGATGCCTCGCCGCCCGACAAGGGGGGAAAATACCCGGAATCAGAAAGCGAAACACTACCTGTAGTCGTGTCGTGGGATATGTACACCATCGGAAGGTTTTTCCACATTTCGTTCAACAAATAGTTATCTCAATCCCAATTTAGGGCTGGACTTCGGGGTTAGAGAAGGAGACGATGTGGATGGAAGTGGTCAAAAGTGGGAGAAACGGGACCATTCGGTAGGGATTTGAACTGATTTTACCCTCCGCCCGGCGCTCCTCTGCTGTCGAGTTTGGTTCGCAAAGAGAGTGAAGAGACGATGTTTCGGGGAAACCATCCAGCGCGCGTGGACGAGAAGGGCCGGTTGAAGATGCCGGCTGCTTATAAGAGCCGCGTGGATGAGGTCTACGGGAACGAGTTCTACATCACCAGCACGGACGGCAAGCGGGCGCAGCTCTACCCGTTGAAAGAGTGGGAGAAGAAGGAAGAGCAGCTCGCAAAGGTGCCCAACTCCCACCCGGCCAAGATGAAGTTTCTGGACGTGACCAGCTACTACGGCCAGATGGCAAAGATGGACGAGCAGGGCCGGTTGCTTTTGCCGCAGATTCTGCGGGAGTCGGCCAAGGTGATCGGCGATGTGGTGGTGCTGGGCAAGATGGGAATCCTCGAGGTCGTGAACCATGACGACTTCAAGGGCAGGTTGGAAGAGGCTCCGTTGACGGCTGAGGATATGGCGGCTCTCGCGGAGTTTGGGCTCTAAGTGACAGAAGATCAGGGTCCGAAGTTTACCCCCCAGGGGGAGCAGGTGCGGCGGTCGGAGCAAGCGCAATACCACCCGCAGCATGTGCCGGTTCTTTTCGAAGAAGTTTTGGAGTACTTGAATGTGCGCCCCGGCGGAACCTACGCGGATGCAACGCTAGGTCTGGCGGGACATACGTCGGGCATCGCCCGCAGGCTGGGCGCGGCGGGCAGGATGATCTGCTTCGACCGCGATCCGGAGGCGATGGAGAAGGCGAAGGCCCGGATGGCCGAGGTCGCCGCCGAGCTGGGCAGCGAGATGCCGACGGTGGAGTATCAGCCGAGGGCTTTCTCGGAGGCTCACGAGGCCATCGAGCCGGGCAGTCTGGACGGCCTGCTGGCGGACTTTGGAGTGAGCAGCCTCCAACTGGACGAGGCGCACAGAGGATTCAGTTTTCGGTCGGAAGGCCCCTTGGATATGCGGATGGACACGCGCTCGGGGGAGACGGCCGGACAAGTGGTAAATCAGGAAGACGAAAACGAACTCGCCGACCTGATTTACGAATTCGGAGAGGAAAGGAGGTCGCGGAGAATCGCCAGAGCCATTGTGAGGGCCCGGCCGATAGAGACAACGGCAGAACTTGCCAGAGTGATATCGGCCGCGGCCCCATCAATGAAAGGCGACAAGATTCATCCGGCAACACGCACCTTTCAGGCACTTCGGATTCGCGTGAATGATGAGCTGGGAGAGATACGATCGCTGCTTGAGAGCGCGGGGTCTCTGTTGAAGCCGGGGGGAAGGCTGGTGTTGATCAGCTTCCACTCGCTGGAGGATCGCCTGGTAAAGGACTCCTTCAAAGCGTCGAAGGACGCAGGTGTTTTTGAGGTGCTGACGAAGAAGCCGGTCGTCGCCACCGAGCAAGAGATGTTGAGGAATCCGCGGTCGCGCAGCGCGAAGCTGAGGGCGGCGGAGAAATTAGCAACAACAGCGGGTTGGAAGGGCGACTCGGGCAGAAGAAGGAGATAAGCGATGGCGGCGATAGCGACGGGTTTGGACATGACGAGTGCGGGACGGGCGACGCGGCGCCGTCCGGAGACCGTGGCAGAGCGCAATCGCGAGCTGTTTGAGCAGCAGCGGCGTGCGCGTCGCGGGCCGACGCCCGAGGTCTTCTTCGCCAAGCACCTGGACAACAGCCGCATTGTGAAGCTCGACGATCCCGAACGCCGCAAGGAGATGCGCAGCTTCGCGGTGATGATGAGCATCCTCTTCGCGCTGGTGATGATCTTCGTATGGCAGCACTTTTCGGCCATCGAGATGGGCTACCAGATCGAGGCGCAGAAGCAGCAGGTGGAGACGATGCGCGAGCAGAACCGCCAGCTTCGCTTGACGGAAGCTCAGCTCAGCGATCCCGGTCGTCTGGACCGGATGGCCCGTCAGCTTGGTCTCGACGAGCCCCAGCCTGGACAGGTGGTGCGCCCCGAAGGCTCGATGGCCGCTGCCGTAGCCCAGATCAACACCCCCGGAGTACCGCAGCGGAACTAGTTTGAGCCAGTGAGAGACAAGACAGGAAGACAGATAAACCGAGGGCCACGGCAGACTCTGACCGCTCCGATCCGGAGAAAACGGTTTGCCTACGTGGCCCTGTTTTTTTGCGTCTGGGTCGTGTTCATCGCGGGAAAACTAATTTTGTTACAAATTTTCCAGCACAAGATGTGGGAGCAGCGTGCGGCGCGCCAGCAGCAGGGTGCGTTTGAGGTTGCACCGCGGCGCGGAGTGCTCTACGACCGTAACCTTAAAGAGCTGGCGATGACGGTCCTTGTGGACTCGGTCTACGCTGTCCCTTCTGAGCTGGGGGATAACCGCGGGAACGCCGCCGAGATTCTCTCGAAGATCGTCCACACCGACCCCACCGACAACTTCACCTCCGAGCACCAGATGCTGGCGCGCTTCAACGCCTCGCGCGGCTTCGCCTGGGTGGGTCGCCGGTTGAACCCCGATATCGTCAACCGCGTGCGCGAGTTGAACCTGAAGGGTGTCTACTTCCAGAAGGAGTTCAAGCGCTTCTATCCGAACAACGAGCTGGCCGCTCAGGTGCTGGGTTATGTGGGCACCGACGACGCCGGACTCGGCGGGCTGGAGCGGCAGTTCGACTTCGAGATGCACGGCGAGCCAGGGCACATGCTTACCGCGCTCGACGCCAAGCGCCACGTGCTGGGCAGCGTGGAGAACGAGCCGCAGGCAGGCGAAAATCTTGTGCTTTCCATTGACGCCAACATTCAGTACATGGCCGAGCGCGCGCTCGACGAGCAGGTGGCGAAGGTGAAGGCGGCGCACGGTACGATCGTGGTGCAGGACCCGCACACCGGGCAGATTCTCGCGCTCGCGGTCTCGCCGCGCTTCAACCCGAACGACTCGAAGCATATGGATTCGAGCGTGCTCAACAATCTTGCGGTGAGCGATGTGTACGAGCCGGGCTCGACCTTCAAGCTCGTCACCTACTCGGCTGCGCTTGACGCGGCGGGCGTGGAGCCGACCGATATCGTCGATTGCCAGGGTGGCGCGATGACGATGTTCGGGCGCACGCTGCACGACGACAAGTCCGATCACTTCGGCCGTGTGACGGTGCAGTATGCGCTCGAGCACTCGTCGGACGTGGGCGCGGCGAAGATGGCCCTGAAACTCGGCTCGAATAAGTTTTACGAGTACATGAAGGGTTTTGGCTTCGGCGAGCGCAGCGGCATCGAGCTGCCCAGCGAGACGCGTGGGCTGCTGCGTCCGCCGCATAAGTGGGGCTCGACCAGCATCCTCTCGCTCTCGATCGGGCAGGAGGTTGGCGTCACGCCGGTGCAACTTGTCACCATGGTGAGCGCTATCGCCAACGGCGGCGAGTATATCCCGCCGCACATTTTGTTGCAGTCCACCGATGAGATGAAGGGCGATCCGCGGCTGAAACCTGCGGCGTTTCATCCCGTGTATCAACTGCCGGAGAAGCTGCCCGACGGTTCGCACCGCGTCATCAAGGAGCTGACGGCGGCAAAGATGCGCTCGATGATGCAGGGCATCGTGACCGAGGGCACGGGCAAGGCGGCGCAGCTCAACGGTTATAGCTCAGCGGGCAAGACGGGCACGGCGCAGAAGATTGATCCGGCCACGCGTACCTATTCGCACACCAAGCTGGTGGCCAGCTTTGCAGGATTCGCGCCGGTCAGCTCTCCGGCAATCTCGGTGGCGGTGGTGATCGACACGCCAACGGTGGGGACCGGATATGGTTCAACCGTCTCGGCCCCTGTTTTTCATGAGGTCGCGCAGGAGGTGCTCGAGTACCTCGGCGTGCCGCACGATCAGCCGCTCAAGACCAGCAAGGAGATGCTGGCTGTAGCGAAGACCGATGCCCACGACGATATGCCGTCGGACAGCGGCGCGGACCTGAACGCGATGTTTGCGGAGGTAAATAGTTTACCGGCTGACGATCCGCTGAGGACTGCTGCGACTCAGCCAACAGAGCCGACCCCGGCTGTTGCGGAGAAGAACGCGCCCGCGAAGCCCACGGTTCCATCGCCGATTGAGAAGCTCTCTTCGAGCGTGCTCTCTGCATTCGCGGCGAACACCCGAAAGGACGCGGCCGCGACGGATGCAACAGCCAGGGCCGCACTGGTCGCGCCGAAGGTGACCCCGACGGTCTCGCCGAAGAGCAACGGCGGTGTCGTGGTCGATTCGGCCACTCGTGTTGCGGTCCCGTCGTTCCAGGGCTCCGCATTGCGGGCGGTCATTGAAAAGGCCGGCAACGCGGGCTTGCGAGTGCAGCCCGTGGGCAGTGGGTTGGCAACAGAACAAGCCCCCGCCGCAGGGACGATGGTGCCTAGCGGGACCGAGGTCGTTGTGCGCTTCTCGCGTTAGCCAAGCCATTGCCAACGCTATGCAATCAGGAGCGGCTAGAATTTGAAGATGCGGCTGGATGAGGCAATGCGCGGGGTAGACGCGGTAGGGACTGGTGTTCCGTCCTATCTTGAAGTGAACGGCGTCCAATACGACTCCCGCCGCGTTGTGCCGGGAGATATTTTTGTAGCGATGAGGGGTGGGGCCACGGACGGCAACCGCTTCATTGGCACGGCCATCGAGCGCGGTGCCGTTGCTGTGCTCACCGACTCGGACGAACTGTGGAAACGTCCTGCGATGCTCTATCCAGGCACTCCCTTTTACCTGATGGAGCATGGCCGCCGCGCGCTTGCTACTGTTAGCGCTAACCTCTTCGGCCATCCTGAACAGGCGCTCAAAATCAGCGCGGTCACCGGCACCAACGGCAAGACGACGACGGCCTTTCTGCTAGAGCAGATGCTGCGCAGCGCGGGTCGCAGGTGCGTGCTGGTCGGGACCATCGAGACCCACATCGGCGATGAGGTCAGGCCCAGCGAGCACACCACTCCCGAGAGCCGCGATCTGCTGGCCTTGTTTGCCGATGGAATACGCGTGGGCGCGACCGAGGCGGTGATGGAGATGTCCAGTCACGCGCTCGAGCAGGAGCGTGTTTGGGGGCTGCCAGTGGATGTGGCCATCTTTACCAACCTGACCCAGGATCATCTTGATTATCACGGCACGATGCAGGCTTACTTCGAGGCCAAGGCCCGGCTGTTTGCAGGTGTTGGCGCTCCTCCTCCGCGTGTCGCGATCCTCAATGCAGATGATCCCGATGGCGGTGCTCGTCTCCTCCAACAGAACTTGTCTTCCGGCGTGATGAGCTATGGCATGAACGCCGGTGAGTATCGAGCTGAAAGAATCAGCCTGCACGCGGGACGCACTGAGTATCTATGGAAGACCCCGGTTGGCGCGGTCGAGATCGTCTCCGCTCTTACGGGGAGGGTGAATGTTTATAACCTGCTCGCTGCCTCTTGTGCGGCGCTTGCTCGAGGCCTCAGCCTTGAACAAATTGCAGAGGCAGCGCGTCTGCTGAAGCCGGTTCCGGGCCGCTTTGAGACGGTGGCTAACGAGCTTGGCATCACGGTGGTCGTGGACTATGCCCACACCGACGATGCGCTGCGCAACCTGATCGCTCTGGCGCGTGAGCTGGTGGGCAACGGCCGCGTCATCACGCTCTTCGGCTGCGGTGGTGATCGAGACCGCACCAAGCGTCCGAAGATGGGACGGGCAGCGGGTGAGGGTAGCGACCTCGTTGTTCTGACCAGCGACAATCCGCGCACGGAAGATCCGGCGGTCATTCTTGCTGAGGCGTTGGCAGGCGTGACAGAGACCGGCGCGAAGTACATCGTCGAGCCGGATCGCGCCAAGGCGATTGAGCTTGCGATTCACGAGGCTCGCCGGGGAGACATCGTGCTGCTCGCGGGCAAGGGGCACGAGAAGGTGCAGATATTGAATGGTGTGACCGTTCCCTTCGATGACGTGGCCGTCGCGGCTGCCGCGCTTCAAGCTCACTGATAGGCTGGACTGGATGCTGAAGAGGGATCAAAGATGAAGTTGACGCTGGGCCAGATCGCCGATTGGATTCACGCTGAGGGCGACTTCACCACTGATGTTGAGGCGCTCGGTTACTCGATCGACTCGCGCACGATCAACGCGGGCGAGCTTTACTTTGCCGTCACCGGCGAGCGCACCGACGGGCATAACTACGTTGAAGCCGCGTTGACAAACGGGGCTGTAGCGGCGGTCGTCAGCTCACACTGGCTCGCGCCGGACGAACTCGACCCCTGCAAGTTCCTCTGGGTTCCCGAGGGTGAGGACAGCGTCCTCAAGGCCATGCAGACGCTGGCCCGCGAGGTCCGTCGGCACTGGGGCAGGCGTGTCATCGGCATCACTGGATCGGCGGGTAAGACCACGACCAAGGAGGCCGTGGCGCAGGTGCTCTCCGCTCGATTCAACGTGCTCAAGTCGGCGGGGAACCTGAATAATCACTTCGGCGTTCCTCTGCAACTGCTGCGGCTGGAGCCGGAGCACGAGGTTGCCGTGATCGAGATGGGCATGAACCACGCGGGCGAGATCGCGGCGCTGGCAAAGATCGCGGAGCCGAATTGGGCGGTTGTCAGCAACGTCGCGCCGGTTCATCTGGAGCACTTTCCCGAAGGCATTGCGGGCATCGCCAAGGCCAAGTACGAGCTGGTGCAGGCGCTGCCGCCCGATGGCGTAGCAGTGCTGAACGGCGACGATCCTTACGTGGCGGCGTTCGCGCGGGGATTAGGTGAGCGAGCTGTTCTGTTTGGTTTGCAGGATGGCCTCGAGGTGCGTGCGGAGAAGGTCGTCGAGGCCGGTGCGGAGGGGATGCTGTTTGATGTGATCGCCGCAGGCGAGCGGGCCGAAGTCCGGCTGGCTCTGCTGGGACGGCACAACGTCTACAACGCGCTGGCGGCGATTGCCGTGGGGTTCAGGAGCGGCATGGGGCTGGCCGAGTGCGCCGCTGCCGTCGGCCAGATGCAGCCCTCCGAGAAGCGCGGCGCGGTCGTCGAGTGGCGCGGGGCCAGGATTGTGAACGATAGCTATAACTCGAACCCGGTGGCCCTGAACGCGATGGTGGACGCGCTGATGACGATGCCTGCGGAGCGTCACATCGTGGTGGCGGGCGAGATGCTGGAGCTTGGTCCGGACGCTGCGACCCTGCACGCCGCTTGCGGGCGTCATATGGCAACGAGCGGCGTTGATCTGATCGTTGGCGTGCGCGGCCTTGCCTCTGCGCTGGTGAACGCTGCTGCGGAGGCTGGAGTGGTGGCGGTGTTTGTGGAATCGCCCGCGGCGGCGGGGGGGTGGATGAAGGAGAACCTTCGGTCAGGCGATGCGGTACTGCTGAAGGCTTCGCGCGGCGTGCGGCTCGAGGGCGCTCTGGCAGAGTTGTAAAGACTGTCCTGCCGGACGGGCCCGCTGCGCGCGGGGCGGGCGTTCACACGCCTTTTTACGGCTTCGCGTGGTCCTCCCGTTGGTCGGGAAGAAAGATGTTCGCTGCCGACCGGCGGAAGGCCCTCAGAAGATAACTTCCCCATACCGCCCCGAGAACGGCACGAAGTGCCCTCCCGTTGGTCGGAATTGAGATACTCGCCGCGGCGTGTGCTCTTCGTGGTTCACTCATGCTGCTGGACGCCCTTTCCACGGACGCGCGCGCGGCTGCGCTGTTAAGATGGGCAGGTAGTGCGCGGCCGAAACACGATGCCTCCAGGCGCGGCCAGCCCCACAGGCGGAGACCCTTTTGCTTTATTGGCTGCTCTATCAAAAGCTGTTCCCATACTTCCGGTTGTTCCGCATCTTCCGCTACCTCACCTTTCGCACGGTAGGCGCGAGCCTGACTGCGCTGCTGATCGGCTTGCTCCTTGGCCCATTCGTCATCGAGCGGCTGCGCGAGTTCCAGATCGGCCAGTACATCCGCGAAGAGGGGCCGCAGTCGCACCAGAAGAAGGGCGGCACGCCCACCATGGGCGGCGTCCTCATCTGCATCTCCATCATTATTCCGACGCTGATGTGGTCCGATCTCTCGAACCCGCTGGTGTGGATCGTGATGCTGTCCACGCTGGCCTTCGCGGCCATCGGCTTCGCGGACGACTACACGAAGGTGCTGCACAAGCACAACCAGGGCCTCACCGGAAAGCAGAAGCTGGTCCTGCAATTCTCCGTCAGCGCGCTGGTGGCGGTAGCGTTGCTGCTGCTCGAGCAGCGCGGCCGCTACTCCACGCGGTTGATGGTGCCGTTCGCCAAGCGCTTCCGCCCCGACCTCGTCTGGCAGTGGATGGGGCACATCCCGCACATGCACTGGCTGGCGTTCCTGCCCTTCGTCGTATTTGTAATGCTTGTAGTTACATTCTCGAGCAACGCCGTCAACCTGACCGACGGTCTCGACGGTCTCGCGATCGGATGCACCATCATCGCAGCCGCCGCGCTGACGATGCTCACCTACGTCAGCGGCCACGTCGTCTTCTCCGACTACCTGGAGCTGCAGCGGATGCCGATGGTCAGCGAGTTGACGGTTTTCTGCGGAGCCATGGTCGGCGGCAGCATCGGCTTCCTCTGGTACAACGCGCACCCGGCCGAGGTCTTCATGGGCGACGTCGGCTCGCTGGCGCTGGGCGGAGCCATCGGCACAGTGGCGGTGGTCATCAAGCAGGAGCTGCTGCTCCCCTTCATCGGCGGCGTCTTCATCCTCGAGGCGATGAGCGTCATTCTTCAGGTGGGAAGTTACAAACTGAGGAACGGCAAGCGTATCTTCAAGATGGCCCCGCTGCACCATCACTTCGAGCTGCTGGGCTGGTCGGAGTCGAAGGTGATCGCGCGGTTCTGGATCCTGGCGCTGGTCTTTGCGCTGTTCGCACTCACGACGCTGAAGCTGCGGTAGGCTGGAAGGCATGGCGGCAGAGATGGAACTGAAGAAGAAACGCGTACTGGTGGTGGGACTGGGGAAATCCGGGCTGGCGGCGGCCCTGTTTCTGAAGGCACGCGGCGCTCAGGTGACGGTGAGCGATACCCGCAGCGCGTCTGCGCTGGCCAAGGATATTCCGGCGCTGCTCGAGGTCGGCATCATGGTGGAGTCGGGCGGCCACGGTCTCCTGACCTTTCGTCGGCAAGACCTGATCGTGGTCTCGCCGGGCGTGCCGCTGGATACGCCCGAGGTGAAACAGGCGCTGGCCTTTGGGCAGACGGTGATCGGCGAGCTGGAGCTGGCGAGCCGGTTTCTGGAGGGGCGCGTGGTTGCCATCACCGGCTCGAACGGCAAGACGACCACGACGACGCTGGTGGGCAAGATATTTGAAGACGCGGGCCTACCGACGCTGGTGGGCGGCAACATCGGCCTGCCGGTGATCGAGCTGATCGGCGAGAGCACGCCCGAGAGTTGGAGCGTGCTCGAGGTCTCGAGCTTCCAACTGGAGACGGTGATCGAGTTCAAGCCGAAGATCGCTGTGGTGCTGAACATTACGCCGGACCACCTGGACCGGCATGGCAGCTTTGCGAACTACGCGGCGGCGAAGACAAAGATCACTGGACAGCAGGACGCCGATGACTTTCTCGTTCTAAATGCTGAAGACAAGGCGACCCAGATGGTCGCGGCCAAAACCAAGGCGCAGATCTTCTGGTTCAGCGCCACGCGGCAGATCAAGCAGGGTACGTTTGTACATGGCGAGAGCCTGTTCTTCAAGGCGTCCGAGACGGCCACGCCGGAGCCGATTCTGCCCATCGCGGAGATTCCGCTGAAGGGTTCGCATAACGTGGAGAACGTGCTGGCAGCGGTCTGCGCGGCGCGGCTCGCGGGCGTTCCCGCTGAGAGCATTCGTGCGTCGGTCGCGGCGTTTCACGCGGTTGAGCACCGGCTGGAGCGAGTGGCGAAGATCGCAGACGTGGAGTACTACAACGACTCGAAGGCCACCAACGTGGACGCGACCATGAAGGCGGTGGCCTCGTTCGCGGGCGGCGTTCACCTGATCCTCGGCGGCAAGGACAAGGACTCCGACTACACGCAGCTTGCGCCGCTGCTGCGCGAGCGGGTGCGCGTTGTTTACACGATAGGTTCGGCCGCGCAAAAGATCGAGCGCGAGCTGGCGGGAGTCGTGAAGATAGAGTCTGCGGGAACGCTGGACGCCGCGCTGGCAAAGGCTGCGGAGGCCGCTGTGCCGGGCGACGTAGTGCTTTTGGCCCCCGCGTGTTCGAGCTTCGACCAGTTCGAGAACTACGAGCATCGCGGTCGCGTCTTCCGTGAACTCGTGCTGGCGATGAAGAAGTAGCAGAGGATTCGGTCTCGATGGCGAAACGGGTTGGCGTCGATAAATGGCTGTTTGGCGTGGTGCTGTTGCTGGTCCTCTTCGGGCTGGTGATGGTCTTCTCCGCCTCGGCCGTGATGGCCAAGGCCAACTCCGGCTCGCCATATCCGTTCGTGGCCAAGCAGGCGGTCTTCGCGCTGGCCGGGATGATCGCGCTGACGATCCTGATGCGCATCGACTACCGCCGCTACAACAACCCCAAGGTCGTCTTCCCCGCGATGGCGGTCACGCTGCTGCTGCTCGTCGGCGTCTTCGCGATGCACGACTCGCACCACACGCACCGCTGGTTCCGCTTCGGCGGCTTCTTCACGTTTCAGCCGTCGGAGCTGGCCGGGCCGGTGGTCATCCTCTTCCTCGCGTATTTTTTGCAGACGCGCATCCACAAGATGGACGATTGGAAGGAGACGGTGCTGCGGGCCGCGCTGCCGCCGCTGGTCTTCGTCGCGCTCATCCTGAAGGAGCCGGACCTGGGCACGGCGCTGGTCTGCGCATCTGTAACGCTTTTGATGCTTTATCTGGCGGGCTTGCAGATGCGCTGGATCTGGATTGCGCTGCTCTGCGCCTCGCCCGTGATGGCGTACATGCTCTTCTTCGTGCCCTGGCGTCTGGCCCGCATGAAGGTCTTCCTGAACCCCGATGCGGACCCGCGCGGAGCCGGATTCCACATCCTGCAATCGCTCATCGCCGTGGGGACGGGCGGGCTATGGGGCAAGGGGTTGATGGAGGGCGTGCAGAAGCTCTTCTACCTGCCGGAGCCGCACACGGACTTCATTTTCGCCAATATCTCTGAGGAACTGGGGCTGATCGGCGCGCTGGCGCTGGTGGGGATGTTCTGCCTGCTGGGCTATCGCGGGTTGCGGGCGGCGTACCTCTCCACCGATCCGTTCGCACGGTTCCTGGCGTTCGGGCTTACGTCGGCCATCCTGATCCAGGCGTTCTTCAACGTCAGCGTTTCGCTGGCGCTGCTGCCGACGAAGGGCATCACGCTGCCGTTTGTCTCCTTCGGCGGCACCTCGCTCTTTGTGACGCTGGCCGGAATGGGCGTGCTGCTGAACATCACCCGGGAAATCGACTGATGCGGGTTCTAATCGCCGGTGGAGGCACCGGGGGGCATGTGATTCCGGCGCTGGCCATCGCACGCGAGCTGCGCGACGCGCACGGGGCCGAGGTACGGTTCGTGGGTACGGCACGCGGGCTGGAGACGCGGCTGGTGCCCGAGGCGGGCTTCGCGCTGGAGCTGATTAAGGTCGGCCAACTCAAGAACGTCAGCCTGATGACGCGGGTGCGGACGTTTGCCGACCTGCCGCTGGGCCTGCTGCGCTGCGCGGGGCTGCTGCGGAGCTTCAAGCCGGATGTCGTCGTCGGCGTGGGTGGATACGCCTCGGGACCGGCGATGATGGCGGCGATCCTGCTGCGGGTACCGACGCTGGCATTCGAGCCGAACGCGGTTCCGGGGCTGGCGAACCGGCTGGTGGGCAGGCTGGTGGGCGCGGCGGCGGTGAACTTCGCGGCCACGACGAGCTACTTCCGGCGGGCCGAGGTGACGGGGATTCCGGTAAGGAAAGAGTTCTTTGCACTGGCTCCGAAGCAGGCCGGTGCTCTGCGGCTGCTGGTCTTCGGCGGCAGTCAGGGGGCTCAGGTTTTGAACCGGGTGATGCCGTCGGTAGCAAGTGGTCTACTGGAGCAGTTCCCGGCACTGGAGATTGTGCATCAGGCCGGTGGGCGGCACGGCGAGACAACCGCCGAGGCTTTTCGTTCCGCTGGAGTGGTCTCGGAGCGGGTGCGGGTGGTGCCTTACCTCGACGGCATGGTGGAGGAGATCGGCGGGGCTGACCTGATCGTCTGCCGGAGCGGAGCGAGCACGGTGGCGGAGCTGGCGGCTGCGGGGCGGGCGTCGGTGCTGGTGCCGTTTGCGGCGGCGGCGGACGACCACCAGAGGAAAAACGCGGATGTGTTGGTGGAAGCCGGTGCGGCGGTGATGGTACTGGAGTCGGAGCTGAACCCGGAGCGGCTGGGAGCTGTGGTAGCGGATCTATTGGAGGATTCCGCACGACGGAGCCGGATGGGCGAGGCGGCTCGGGGGCTGGCCCACGCCGATGCCGCCGGGCAGATCGCCCGGATGTGCCTGCGGCTGGCTCGGCCTTAGGAAGACTGTCCTGCCGGACGGGCCTCCTGCGCGGAGGGCGGTCACTTCGTGACTTTCATACTTGTCTGGGTGGTTTAAGAGCAACTGTCCTCCCGCTGGTCGGAAACGAAGAATGCTCGCTTCCGACCAACGGGAGGACCTCAGAGGATCACTTACTCATACCGCCCCGAGAACGGTACGAAGTACCCTAGTGGTGGCCGCCGCCGCCACCGCCGTGTGCTCCGCCGCCGCCTCCGGCAGGAGCGCCGTGGAAGCCGCCGCCCGCAGGTGCTCCACCACCGTGGAACTGGCCACTACCAGCCGGAGCCTGACCGCCACGGAACTGTCCGCCGGGGTTACCGGCAGGCGCTCCGCCACGAGGCGCGCTGTTGAAGTTGCCGCGATTCGGCGACGCGGGGAAGCCGTGGGCCTCGGCGGCAGCATGTCCGCGGTCGTTGAAGGTGCCGCCCGGACGGCTGCCGAAGTTGCCAGGGGCGCGGCCACCGTTGTGAGCGCTGAAGGCCGCTCCGCCGCCAGGACGGACGTTGTGGATGTTGTCGAAGTGTTGGTTGTAGACGTTACGCACTCCTGGGCCGACGTGGACGTACTCCCGGTTGTAGAAGAAGTGTCCGCCGCGCCATGCGCCGCCGTAGAAGCCTGCGCCGAAGAAGCCGAAGCCGTAGTTGATGCCGCCGTAGTAGCCGACAACCGGGCCCCAGTATCCGGCGTTCCAGAAGTAACCGCCGCCGCCGTAGCCCCAGTAGCCGGGGGTCCAGAGAGCGCCGGAGTAGGGAGCCTCAACCCACGCGCCGGGCACCCAGACGTAGCCGCCGGGCCCCCAGGCCCAGTAACCGGGCGTCCAGATGTAGCCGTCGCCGGGGCTGTCGGGCTGATCGTAGTCGGGAATAGGGGGCGGAGCCTGGGCAACGATCTGCTGGCCGTCCTGCGGACCTTGCGGGTCGGGGGCGTAGCCTAGCTGATTGGGGTCTTGATTCGGATCGCCAGGGCCCTGATCCTGGGGGGGATAGCCGCCCTGGTTGGGATCGCCGTAGCCGGGCTGCTGCTGGGGGTAACCCTGTTGCTGGGGCGGATAGCCCTGCTGTTGCTGAGGAGGGTATCCCTGCTGCTGCGGCGGCGAATAAGCTTGCTGCTGCTGCTGGGCCTGGGGATCGTAGCCGGGCTGCTGAGGCGGGTACTGCGGGGCCTGTGCGGCGAGAGTCATCGGCACGGCCAGGAGAGCACCAGCCATGAGGGTCTTCGTGAACGGAGTCTTGCGGGTCGCGATCTGCATAAGATCCTCTGTTGCCGCGCCTGCCTTCGCTATGCCGGTCTTACGCCGGTGCGAGGCGGTGCGGCTCTCAGTTTATTAGACACGAGGTTTAGATATTTGTTGCATGAGCCTGGGGAGGAGGGAAACGAATGGAATGTGGGGAGAAGAAAGCATCCCTCGGGGCTAAAGCCCGCCTCAGAGACAAGAGCAATGGCAACAACAGAAGCAGATTCCTCCGCTTCGCTCCTGAATGACAACAAAAACAAGCAAAAGCGTCCTAACGCCGGACGGGCGGCACTTCGTGCGGTTCTCGACGCTTCGCGTAAAAAACAGGTGCCCACCTCGACGTCGAGATAGTGGCACCTGTTTTTGTGAGGTTACTTCCGGGTGGTGAAGAGGTTCTTGGGGCACATGACGTGGACGCCGTAGCGAGGCATATCGACCAGTTGGGTGATATCGACGTCGCAGGCCGTGGAGATGAGGGCGTAGGCGTCCTCGCGGCTTAGGAGCGGGTGGTCGGGGTTCTGCTCCGAGAGGAAGGTAATCATGTTGCGGATGGCCATCTCGGTGGTGCGGACCAGGTCCTCGTTGAATCCCATAGAGATGTATTGGGTCGGGGTCTCGGCGCGGGGCCAGACCAGCCGGTGCGCGTCGGCCAGCGAGCCCTTGTGCAGGATGAACTGGAAGGTGCCGGTGAGCTGGGTCTCGAGCGCGGTGATGTCCACCTCGCCGTTGCCCTGTCCGGCGTGGCCGTCGCCGACCTCGAAGTTGGCTCCGTCGGAGTTGATGGGTAGGAAGAGCGTGGTTCCGGCGACCAGCTCCTTGTTATCCATGTTGCCCGCGTTCATCCACGGCGGGCCGGAGTTGGTCTTGGCCGAGGGCGTGGCGATGCCCATGGAGCCGAAGAAGGGGTGCAGTGGAATCTTGACGCCGGGGGCGAAGTCGGCCAGCATCTTGTCGCGGTCCAGCCGGATGAGCTTGGTGCGGGCGTAGGGGAAGTCGTCGGGCAGGAAGCCGCGGCCTACGCCGAAGGAGTTGCAGGCCCAGGGCACGTCGATGTCGATCTTCTGGATGCGGATCTCGAGGACATCGCCCGGCTTGGCGTCGGCGATGGCGACGGGGCCAGTCAGAATATGGCCGCCGGGACCCTTCTGGTCGGCGGGGAACTGGGTGTAGATGTCCTTGGCGTACTGGGGAATCTCGGCGTCAGGCACGCCCATGGCGTGCAGGCGCTCGGTGGGGCCGCAGGTGGAGAGGGTCTGGATCTTGACGGTGTCGCCGGAGTTTACGGTGAGGGCGGGGGCGTGGTGCGGGTCGTAGTTACCCCAGACGACCGTGGTGGGGGTGGCGAGCAGCGTCTTCTGGGCGTGCAGGGGGGCAGCAAAAAAGGCTGTGAGTGCCAGAAGGCCAGAGATGGGCGGACAAAGGCGCATGGGGTTCCTTGGGTTTCGTTTTCTTGACTGTAACCCAAGGGGTGTTGCGGGTGGGAGGAAAACGATCCCACCCGCAAGAACCAGTGTTTAGTTGCGGCGGCGGTTTCCGCCCATCAGTTGCAGGACGGCCAGGAATATATTGATGGCGTCCAGATAGATGGAGAGGGCGAGAACGACGGCGGAGGAGTTATCGACACCCGCACGGCTGGCGGCGCGGATGCGGGCGAAGTCGCCCACCGTGAGCAGCGAGAAGATCCCCAGCGTCAGCCAGGAGTAGGTGCTGGGCTGCATGAAGTGGAAGAACATGCTGAGGATGCCCGCGACCACCAGGCAGAGCAGCGCGGCGAGTCCGATGCCCGCGACGCGGCGGTAGTCGATGTTGAACAGGTAGGCGACGCAGCCCATGACGGCCATGCCCAGTCCGGTGGTGGCGGCCGCATTGAAGACCACGGCGGGACCGGCGGTGTGGACGTAGTGCTGGATGATCGGCGCGATCTCCCAGCCCATGAAGTACGTGAGGGCGAGGAAGAGCGAAAGCGCCATGGTAGCGTTGCGGCGGCGTGCGAAGTTGATGGCGAAGACCAGGCCGAAGACAGCGATCATGCCGACGAACATTCCCCATTCGGGCGCGGTGGCGACACCGCCGGCCGTGATGAGGAAGCCGAGGGAGGTGATGCCGAGAACCTTGGCCAGAAGGCCGGCGGTCTCTTCACGGGTGGCGTCGATAATGGTCGGGTAGCTGTTGTACGTGTTCATGGTGTCTCCGGGCGGCTCGCGCCTGCCTACCTATAAGACGCAGCCCCTGCAATCATGTTACGCCTGCGCCGGTCGGCTGATAAAGTGAGGGCATGTTTGCTTCTGGATTCAAGCCTGGCCATATGTTTTTCGCCTCTTCACAGCGGGTTCACTTTATTGGGATCGGCGGCATCGGGATGAGCGGGATCGCGGAGATCCTGCTGACGCTGGGGTACAGCGTCTCCGGCTCCGACCTGCGGCGGTCGGCCGCGACTGACCGGCTGGCGGGGCTCGGGCGATTATCTTCGAGGGCCACGCGGCGGGGAACGCGGCGGCGAGCGATGTGGTGGTGACCAGCTCGGCCGTCTCGGCCACGAACCCGGAGGTGGTGGAGGCGCGGCGGCGGAAGATTCCGGTGATCCAGCGGGCGGAGATGCTGGCCGAGCTGATGCGGCTGAAGTACGGCATCGCCGTGGCCGGGATGCACGGCAAGACGACGACCACGTCGATGATCGCGGCGGTGCTGCAAAGCATTGATCCCACGGTAGTTGTGGGCGGACGCGTGGACGCGATGGGGTCGAATGCACGGCTCGGCCAGAGCCAGTATCTCGTTGCCGAAGCCGACGAGAGCGACCGCTCATTTTTGAAGCTGTCGCCGGTGCTGGCCGTGGTGACGAACCTCGACCGGGAGCACATGGACTGCTACAAGAGCCTGGAGGATGTGGACGACGCGTTCGTTCAGTTTATGGACTCGCTGCCGTTCTACGGGGCGACCACGGCCTGCATCGACAACGAGCGGCTGCGCGGGGTGATCGGGCGGGTGCGCCGCCGGGTCTACACCTACGGCGAGCACGAGGACGCGGACTTCCGGCTGGAGATGCTGCCCGCGCGGGCGGACTGCAACGCCAGCTTCGGGGTGAACTATCGCGGGGTGCTGATGGGGCCGTTCTCGCTGCATGTGCCCGGTCGGCACAACGTGCTGAACGCCACGGCGGCGATTGCGGTGGGGGTGCAGCTCGGGGTCTCCCCGGCGGAGATTGCGACGGGGCTAGCCAGCTTCCGTGGGGTGGACCGGCGGTTTCAGGTGAAGGGGACGGTCGGCGGGGTGACGGTGGTGGACGACTACGGCCACCATCCGACGGAGATCAAAGCGACGCTGGCGGCGGCTCGGGAGGCCGGGTACAAGCGGGTGCATGTGCTCTTTCAGCCGCACCGCTATACGCGGACGCGGGATCTGATGGAGGAGTTCGCGGGGGCGTTTGGTGATGCCGATACGGTGGAGATGCTGGATATCTACGCGGCCAGCGAGGAGCCGATCGAGGGCGTGACGGCGGAGGCGCTGGCGAAGCGGGTGACGGGCGGGGCGAAGGTGGCTTATTCGCCGTCGATGGCCGAGGCGGTGATGAAGCTGGTGGCCGAGGCGAAGGAGAACGATGTGATCCTGACGCTGGGGGCGGGGAGCGTATCGCAGGCGAGCGGGATGCTGCTGACGGAGCTGTCCGGCACCGGTAAGTAATTGATTCCCGACCAACGGGAGGGCCACGCGAAGCTTTAAAAAGGCATGTGAACGCCTCCGGCGGGACAAGCTTTTGCTTTTTTACAAGAGAGTTGCTCGGCGGATACTCCCCCCGGGATGGTGGGCCGGGGGAGGGTCTGAGCGGGTTATAGTCAGGGTGGCGATTCTCGCGGCCTTGCTCGGGCGCGCGGACAAGCGAAGTGTTCTTTAAGGATGGTGCAGCGGTGCTGGAGACGCGCGAGACAAATCACGTCCCTGGTGCGAGATCGGGGCTTGCGACGCCTCGGCGCGCGCCCGGCTCGCCGCGACTGCGCCGCGACCTGAGTGAAGATTTCCGCGATCTGACCGATGACGGCTCTGCCGACGCGGAGGATGAGGCTCCGGCGTTCGACCGTCGCCGTCGCCGCAAGGGCGTGCAACTGACCCTGCGCGGCGGGATGCCGCAGACGCGGCTGGGACGGATCCTGGCCGGGGTCGCGGCGGTCTCGATGCTGGGGATCTCGGTGGCGATCCTGTGGGGTGCGCGGCAGTCGCTGCTGCACGACCGGCGATTTGCCATTCCTTCGTCGTCCGCCATCCAGATTGCAGGCAATAGCCACATGACGCGGGCGCAACTGCTCAGCGTCTTCGGTGAAGATGTCGACCGCAACGTGCTGACGATCTCGCTCGAGGACCGCAAGGCCGAGCTGGAGCGGCTGCCGTGGGTGGAGCACGCGACGGTGATGCGGCTGCTGCCGAACCGTATCCACGTCTCCGTCGTGGAACGGACGCCGGTGGCTTTTTACCGCCAGGGCGGCCACATCGGGCTGGTCGACGCCAACGGCGTGCTGCTGAATATGTCCGAGGACACGGGCGACGGAGATACCTCGGCCCAGCCCGCGCAGCACTACTCCTTTCCCGTGGTGACGGGGATCGGTGAGGACGACCCGCTCTCGACCCGGGCAGCGCGGATGAAGATCTATATGCGGTTCATCGCGGAGCTGAACCAATCGGCCGATAAGATCTCCGACCGTCTGAGCGAGGTGGACCTCTCAAGCCCGGAGGACGTGAAGGCTCTGATCCCGTCGGGCAAGAACGACGTGCTGGTTCACTTCGGCGACGGGGAGTTCCTGGAGCGGTATCGCAGGTTCGAAGAGAACCTGCCTAAGTGGCAGGCGGACTATCCCAAGCTGGCCTCGGCGGATATGCGCTATCCGCGGCAGGTGGTGCTGGAGATGCAGGCAGGCTCGTCGGTGCCGATGGCGACGAACGCGAACCCGGAGGCCATCGCGGACAAGCCCAAGGCGGATGCGGCCAAGGCTCCGGTGAAGACAGTGGTGGCGAAGAAGCCCGTGGTCCGGCGAAGAAGGCTCTCATGGCGAAGGCCGTGCCTCCGCCGCACGGGCATCTGAAGACGGCGTTTGCTGTGCCGAAGAAGAAGGCAGGTACGACGAAGCCGGTCGCGAAGGCAGCTCCGAAGACTCATTCCCCGCAGGCAGGACCGCGATGAAGCCGAATGTAGACAATCTGATTACCGTGCTCGACGCTGGCAGCGCCAAGAGCTTTGTGCTGGTGGCCGAGGTACAGGATGGCGTACTGCGGTATCGCGGCCACGGCGTCGAGGCGTCGAAGGGGATGCGCAAGGGCTTGATCGCCGACCTGGGGCCTGCTGCCGAGGCGATCAACAAGGCCGCTCTGACGGCGGAGCGCGCGGCCAAGGCGACGATTGAGACGGCGGTGGTCGGCATCGGTGGAACCCACGTGCGCGGGATCAACTCGCGCGGCGGCATCAGCATGGGCAACCGTATGCGCGAGATTACGCGCGACGAGGTGAGGGCCGCGGTGGATCGGGCGCGCTCGGTGGCGCTGCCGCCGGACCGTGAGGTGCTGCACCTGTTGCCGCAGGAGTTCATTCTCGACGACCAGGCGGGGATCCACGATCCGGTGGGCATGGTGGGGAACCGGCTGGAGGTGAACCTGCACCTCTCGACCTGCTCGGGCGGCGCGGCGCAGAGCGTGATTACGTGCGCGAACCGCGCAGGGCTTGAGGTCTACGACACGGTGTACGAGGGGATCGCGGCGGCTGAGGCGGTGCTCTCGGCTGACGAACGCGAGCTGGGCGTGTGTGTGGCCGATATCGGAGCGAGCACGACCGAGCTGGCGGTCTTCTTCGAAGGCTCCATCGCACATACGGCGGTGCTACCCATCGGCGGCGATCACTTTACGAACGACCTTGCGGTCGGGCTGCACGTCTCGGTCGAAGAGGCCGAGCAGCTGAAGCAGATGTATGGAAACTGCGTGGTCACCTCAGTGCCGCAACTGGCGGAGATCGAGGTCGGCGGCAGCCTGACGACGGGCGGCATCTCGGGCGGCGCGCAGCAGTCGCGGCTGGTGCGGCAGCGGTTTCTGGCGGAGATTCTGGAGCCGCGTGCGCGGGAGCTGTTTACGATGCTGCGCGATAATCTGCGCGCGGGCGGCGTGCTGGAGGCGCTGGGCGCGGGCTGTGTATTGACCGGCGGCGGTGCGCACCTGGTGGGCCTGCTCGACAACGCGGAGAGCCTGCTGCGGGTGCCTGCACGGGTGGGCGCGCCGGTGCCGCTGAGCCGTATGCCGCAGGAGCTGGTGCGGCCGGAGTACGCGGCGGCCATCGGGATGCTGCTCTATACGCATCGCACACAGATTCGGCGGGCCAGCGAAGAGATGGGCCTGAAGGCCAAGCTGAAGGCGATCTTCGCGGGCAGCTTCTAACGCAATATGGAGCTTCGTCATCTCAGGTCGTTCGTTGCGGTGGCGGACGAGCTGAACTTTACGCGTGCGTCGGAGCGGCTGCACGTCTCGCAGCCCGCATTAACGGCGCATATTCAGGAGCTTGAGAGCGAGCTTGGGGTGCAGCTTTTAGAACGTAACCGTCGTGGTGTCAAATTGACTCCGGCGGGAATGGTCTTTCGGCGCGATGCCGGGTCGATCCTGCAAAAGCTGATCGAAGCGGAGAAGACGGCGCAGCAGGTAGCGCGGGGCGAGGCCGGGCATCTGCGGATCGCGTTCGTGGCCTCGGCTGCGATCCACCTGGTGCCCTCGATCGTGATGGAGTTTCGCAGGCTGTATCCGGCGGTGACGCTGGAGCTGCTGAACCTGCGCACGGTGGAGCAGATTGCGCGGCTCGAAGAGGGCAGGCTGGACGCGGGTTTTCTGCGTCTGCCGGTGACGTCCAAGCGGCTGGAGATTATGCCGATCCACAAAGAGCCGTTCGTGTTGGTGATGCCGCTCGGCCATCGTCTGGCGGCGAAGCCGGGGTTTCGTCCGGAGGATGCCGAGGGCGAGGAGTTTCTGGCCTACGGCAGGCAGTGGGCTCCGGCGTTCTTCGATACGTGGACGGCGATCTTTGAGAGCTGCGGAGTAACGCCGCGCATCGTGCAGGAGACCGGCGAGATGGGCACTCTGCTGGCCCTGGTGGCGGCTGGCGCGGGCATCGCCGTGGTGCCGCGCGGGCTGGTGAAGAAGAGCGGAGAGACGCTGGTCATGCGGGATCTGCCGCCGCGTTCGCCCAGCTCGGTGATCGGCTTTGCCTGCCGCGCGGGAGAGCGGACGCCGCTGCTGACGAAGCTGGGCGCGCTGTCGCGGACGATGGGACGGAGAGCTTCGAAGGAAGATTGAGTTATCAGGAAAACTGATAACTGGCGGTCTGAAAAACGATTGGACGCGATGATTGTGTAGGAGTGTGATTGGTCTTGTAAGCCTCGCAGGTGTGGGGCGGAAAGGTCGATACCATGAAGGCGAATGAGACAGAGGCGGTAAGCAGAAGGTCATTTTTAGGCGCGGCTGCGGCTGCGTTGAGCGCGGGTGCGATGTTTGCTCCGCAGGCGTTTGCACAGAGCGCGAGCGAGATACGCAAGGGCGAGGCCAACCACTCGGCCGATAACCCGGGGCCGATCAACCGGCGTCTGGCGGAGGAGAATCCGAACTCGTCTCTGTCGCCGTTTACTGATCGCGGCGACGTCTCGCCGTTCTGGTACTCGTTCGATCTCTCGCACCGGCGCGTGCAGGACGGCGGCTGGACCCGGCAGGTGACGCAGAAGGAGCTGCCCTCGTCGCAGGATATCGCGGGCGTGAACATGCGGCTGACCGCGGGCAGCTATCGCGAGCTGCACTGGCACACGGCCAATGAGTGGGCCTTCATGCTCTACGGCAACGCGCGCGTGACGGTGCTGAACCCCGATGGAACGATCTTCATTGGCGACGTGAGCAAGGGCGATCTGTGGTACTTTCCTGCGGGCTATCCGCACTCGATCCAGGGGCTGGGGCCGGATGGATGCGAGTTCCTGCTGGTCTTCGACCAGGGCACTTTTTCCGAGTACCAGACCTTCCTCATCTCCGACTGGCTGGTCCATACGCCGGGCGAGGTGCTGGCGAAGAACCTGCGACTTTCGGAGGCCGCGCTGGCGAAGTTGCCGGACGATGAGCTGTACATCTTTCCGGGCACGCTGCCCGGCTCGGTGGAAGATGACCGGCGCGCGGTGGGCGGCAAGGCGGTGGAGTCGAAGATCGACTACACCTTCCGGATGGAGGCGATGAAGCCGACGGCCGAGGATGCGGGCGGCAATGTGAAGGTGGTGGACTCGGCGGTCTTTCCGGAGTCGAAGGGGATTGCGGCGGCGCTGGTGACGGTGAAGCCGGGCGGGATGCGCGAGCTGCACTGGCACCCGAACGCCTCGGAGTGGCAGTACTACATCCAAGGCTCGGGGCGCATGACGGTGTTTGCGTCTTCGGGCAAGGCGCGGACGACGGACTTCAACGCGAACGATGTGGGGTTCATTCCGGCGGTCGCAGGGCACTATATCGAGAACACGGGGAGCGAGGACCTGGTGTTTCTGGAGACGTTCAAGAGTGCGTACTATGCGGACTTTTCGCTGAATCAGTGGATTCGGCGGCTGCCTCCGCTGATCGCGAAGGAGCATCTGCATCTGGATCAGGCGGAGTTGAAGAGTGTGCCGGAGCAGAGCCTGAAGATCATTGCTAAGTAAGGCTGTGCGGGTGCCGCATCTCTCAGAGTAGAGAGATGCGGCACTTGATTTTCACGCGAAGCGTCGAGAACGGTACGAAGTACCGCCCGCCCGACGTGAGGGCGCTTTTGTTTTTAATGCTGGATACGAATGAGGTACTGAGTCGTAGGAACATCGCCAATGGGGAACTCCCAGCCAGCTTCGAGGAAGCGTGCAGGAATCTCTTTGAGAGGGCGTGAAGCTCCATCAAGCGGTGTGACTGTCATACCAACGACGCCGTCGAGCTGACGCAGCAGGATGTAGCCCTTGATGGGCTCGATGAGCGTGGGCGGGTCTCCCCATACGGCGTAGTTGGTGCGGCGCTCATCCCACGTGGAGCCGGTGTTTTCCACCTTGCCGCCAGTGGTCAGGAGCATGGTGCCGGAGCTGGCGAGCGGCTTGCCGTCCATGGAGGTAAGGGTGATGGCGGCGAAGTCGTTCTTGACATCGGCCGAGAGGTGCGAGGTTTGGAGGCCGTACTTCTTGACGAAGCCGACGAGCGCGCTGGAGCGGGGGCTGTCGATGGTGACGAGGCCCTCTTTGTCATGCGACGACGACGGGACAGAGGTGTACCAGGCGAGCTGGCCGGTGTCGGTGCGGATGGGGCTGGAGGTGTCGGTGGTGTAGTGAGCCGTGGGCTCGCAGTCCAGGCACTTGATGCGCATGGCGTGCTGGAGCGGAAGCTGCAAGGGGAAGCCGGGCGTGTAGTACGGGTCTTCGCCCTGCGGCAGTCTCATACTCTCGTTGATCTGTTCGGTGGAGTAGGTGCGGGCGATGGTCTCGCGGGCGGTATCGACGTCGTGGCGCAGAAAGAGCATGGCGGCGGCGGGCATCTGGGCCATTTTGACGGGGTCTTGGGCGATGTCGAAGTGGTCGCCGACCTGGGCTTGTTGCTGTCCGCTGAGCTGCGGCTCGTAGGAGTAGAGGATGACGGCGTCCCAATCCTGGAAGGCGCCGTAGGCGGCGAGCAGCGGGATCATCTCGGCCCCGTACTCGTTGGGGTAAGGCTCGTTGACCTCGCTGACGGTGAAGGGCTTGCCGACTAAGGTCGAACGGGTGAGCTTGACCAGAACCGAGTTGAGCGGATCGTTGACCATGGGAGTGTTACGCATCCCGAAGATCGCGGGGTGCTGCCAGTAGACGTGCGCGTCGATGATGTCTTCATGCTGGGTAGAGCGGAGCAGCGGCATACCTGGAATAAAGTAAGTGTGGTCGTTAGTGCCGATGACGAGCGACTTTACTCCTAAGTCCTTTTTGAGATAGTTCTGTAACTCCTCTAGTACGCGAGTCTCTAACTGAGTATAAAAAGTAGCTTCGGCATAGAAGCGCGACTTAGGAGCAGTTACAAAGTCGGGCTTGCGTAAGAGAGGGATCTCTTCGCCGGGTTGTAAGTTGGATTCTTTTCTTATGTCGGTAAGTTGTTGCGGCGTGTAGGTCGAAGCTAAGTATTTGTTGTAGTCCTTGGTCAGTAAGTCCTTATGGTAGGGAGTGAAGTCAAGCTGGGCGCGTGGTGCTCCGGGTTTCAGCTCGCCGCGAAACCAGTTGCGCTGCCAGAACTCCAGTACCGAGTTCTCGTTCATCAACTCGACGATAGCCACGGCAGGCTCGTTGCGATACTCGGTCTTCGTATAGGGATTGAGGTGTGTGAGTAACTTGCGGGCGTAGTCTTTTTCTAACTCGATAATTCGCGGGTCGATGTAAGTCAGTGCCTTGGCGTTCCCAATAAGATCGTAGCCCGTAACTCCGTCGCCTTTTTTATAGACGCGACCTACATTGAGGTTGAAGTCGATGTAGATGCCGTTGAGCTTGAGCTGATAGAGCCAGTAGTCCATGCGGTCCAACTGCTCGGGGTTGAAGAACTGGGTGTCGTCTTTGGTGCTGTCGATCAGTCCGGCGGGGCTGTAGGTAGCTGGAACGTCGGCGCGGGTCGTCTGTTTGTCAGGGAGGTCGAGAAACTGCAACCGCACGACGTTGACCCCGGCGCGGGCCAGTTCACGGGCGAAGATCTCGGCGTCCTTCTTGGGCGGAAGCAGCACGCCGCCCTTGGTCCAGCCGGTGGTATTCACGCCCCACATGCGGAAGCGTTTGCCGTCGAGCATCAGGTGGCCGTCCGCGGCCTGCACGAAGCCGTGCTTGCCCGCTGGCGCGTCGAGCAGGAAGGTGACGTCGGCGGGGCCGTCGACGCGGGCCTGATGGTCGATGGTGTAGACCGGCAGAGGGTTCGACTGCGCGAGGGCCGTGGTGCAAAGAGCAAACAGGATCGTACGGGTAAGGCCAGCCAACTTGCGGTGCATGGAGTTTCCTCGAAGTGCGGAGAGATTACTGCGCGAGAGTTCGAGAGGACGGTAGGTGGAGGGGGCGGGGTTGTCAAGATTGTGTTTGCGGGAGGGTCTGGTTCCAGACCTCGGAACAGGCTTCGAGCGCCTCTGCCTTGGCTACGGCGGCGGCACGGGTGAAATTTGAACCAAGATAGATACTCCGGTGGAAAAGGTGTGCGGTGGTTTTGCCGCGTCAATGACAGAATTGAGATGGATGCGAATGACGTTCGCTATTCGCCATTTGCCCCAGAGAACTTTGCCCCAGAGAACCAGGAGAAACTGCTGCCATGTCCTACCCGACCCACGACGCCGAGATGCCCGACGACCTTCGTATTCAGTACCAGGATGAGATGCCGCGTGGAGCGCGGATCAAGGTAATCGGCGTCGGCGGCGGCGGCAACAACGCGGTCAACCGCATGATCGCGGCCAAGGTCGAGGGCGTCGAGTTCATCGCGGCCAATACGGACGTGCAGGCGCTGCAGGTGTCGAATGCGCCGGTGAAGCTGCAACTGGGCGTGAAGCTGACGATGGGACTGGGCGCGGGCTCGAACCCGGACGTGGGACGGCGCGCGGCGCTTGAGGATTCCGACAAGATCATCGAGGCGCTCGAGGGCGCGGACATGGTCTTTGTGACGGCGGGCCTGGGCGGCGGCACGGGCACGGGCGCGGCCCCGGTGATCGCTTCGCTGGCCAGCGAGATGGGCGCGCTGACGGTGGCAGTGGTGACCCGGCCGTTCTCGTTCGAGGGCAAGCGCCGCATGATGCAGGCCGAGCGCGGAATGCAGGAGCTGCTCGACTCGGTGGATACAGTGATCGTGATCCCGAACGAGAAGCTGCTGGCCGTGGCCAAGGACGCGGGCTTCTTCGAGTCGTTCCGCATCGCGGATGACGTGCTGCGCCAGGGCGTGCAGGGCATCTCGGACATCATCACGATTCCGGGCGTCATCAACCGCGACTTTGCCGACGTGCGTACGACAATGGCGGGCATGGGCTACGCGGTGATGGGTACGGCGAGCCGCAGCGGGCAGAACCGGGCAGTCGATGCGGCGGTGGCCGCGATGGCGTCGCCTCTGCTCGAAGAGGGCGCGATCGACGGCGCGCGCGGCATCCTGATTAACATTACGGGCTCCAGCAGCCTGAAGCTGAACGAGGTGAACGAGGCCTCGACGATCATCCAGAACGCGGCGCACGAGGATGCGAACATCATCTTCGGCGCGGTGCTGGACGAGACGATGGGCGACGAGGTGAAGATCACCGTGATCGCGACCGGGTTCCGCCAGCCGGACGACGCCCCGCAGATGCGGCGCGAGCGGATGCTGTCGGAGCCGACGCTGCCGACGATCCGGTACGAGGTGCCGATCCAGCCGCGTGTGGCTCCGCGGGCCGAGACGCCGAGCCCTGCTTCGAGTCCAGCCAGAGAGCCGGTCCAGACCCAGACTGTGGTGGCACCCGCTGCGCCCGTTGCCTCGGTAGCGTCAGTGGAGCCGGTCGCCGCCGTTGCGGTCGCCGAGCCGGAGCCGGTTGCGGAGGCAGTTGTGCCGGTGGTTGTGGCGGCTCCCGTCCGCCCGGTCGAGCCGGAGCTGGTTCCGGTGCCGTCCTCGGTCTTCGACGACGATTTCTTCAGGGGCCGTCGCGGCGAGGCCGCCGGAGTGGCCGAGGAGGGCCGTCTCCCGGCTCCGCGCGGGATCGACCATGACATTTCGCGCCCTTTGCGCGTCCAATATGCGGAGACAGCTTCCTCTTCCTACGCCGAGGCGGCGATGGAGGCGTCGCGCCCGGCCTACGCGGTCCCCGCGGAAGAGCATGGGGCGACCGATGAGCTGGATATCCCGGCATTTCTGCGCAGGGGCAACTGACGGGCAGACGTGCGTCAGCCAGCGTGGTGAGAATGCCGTAACATTGCAGGATCAGGCACGGCAATCGAAATGCTGTCTGCAATCCATAGTCGGTCGGCGGCTGTTTGCGCCGCCTTTGCGGAACTGAATCTCCACCTTGGGGGCTGATGGTGATCGAGCGGGTAATGAAAATCTTTCGAGGTGGCGGATTGGCTTCTTCTCCGGTGCTGGTGTTGGCTGCGATGGTGTTATGCCTGCTCGGCGGCGGTGCCGAGGCTATGGGGATGACCAGGACGCAGGTGGGCGCGACGCATCGGCGGGCGGTCTCGGCGGGAGCAGCGCGAGGCCGTGTCGCCAGCCGGGCCACGGGGCGACGCGCGACCCATACGGCTAGGGCGGCGGCTCCAGCGCGGGGCGGGCGGGCAGTGGGGCGTGCCTCCAGACAAGCTTCCAGCCGTACTGTAGTGGTGGTTCGAGGACGCGGACGCCATGGCCGTGGCGCGCGGGTGGTTACGGTCTCGCGGCGGGCGCGGTACTCGGAGCGGTTCTATGCCAGCTCTTTCGCGGATGTGGACAATCTGACCCAGGGCGATGTGACGGCGGGCGAAGATCCGATCGTCCGCGCTGCGGCGATTGAGGCGCTGGGCAATATGAACGGCACTGCGCTCGCGATTGACCCCGCGACCGGACGGATTCTGGCGATGGTGAACCAGAAGCTGGCTCTCTCGCACGGCGCGGAGCCCTGCTCGACCATCAAGCTGACGGTGGCGCTGGCGGCTTTGCAGGAAGGCATTGTTACCAAGGACACGCCGGTAGCTCTGGGCGGCGGCTATCGCCTGACCCTGACTGAAGCGCTGGCACACTCGAACAACCTTTACTTTGAGACACTTGGCCGCGCTCTGGGTTTTGAGCGGGTGAAGCACTACGCCAACCAACTGGGGCTGGGAGAGCTGGCAGGGTACAACATTCAGGGCGAGCAGCTTGGCACGTATCCCGACCAGGAGCTGCCTCGGGCGCTGGGCGGAGTGGGGCGCATGTGCTCGTTCGGCGAGAGCGTCAGCATGACTCCGTTGCAACTGGGCGCTATCGTTACGGCGATTGCCAATGGAGGCACGCTGTACTACTTGCAGCACCCGCAGACGGCTGGGGAACTGGTCTCCTTCGAGCCCAGGGTGAAGCGGACTCTGGATATCGGTAAGCTGATTCCGGAGATGAAGGTGGGGATGCAGGCCGCGACTCAGTACGGCACGGCACGGAGCCTCAGGGCCAACTTCAATGAGTTTCCGGTGATGGGCAAGACCGGGACCTGCTCGAACAACGGGACGCGGTTTGGGTGGTTCGGCTCGTACGCGGACACGCCGAACGGGCGCATTGTGACGGTAATCTTCCTCGAGGGCGGGCGGCCGACCTTCGGCCCCAAGGCTGCGGAGCTGACCGGCCAGTTCTACCGGGCGCTCTACGACAAGAGCTACTTCACCCCGAAGAATGGGACTCCAGCCGTGGCTGGGACGTTAGCCTCGAAGTAGAGACAAAGCCTGATGCGGATAAAAGCACGGATCTACAGGGAAACCTGTAGATCCGTGTTTTGTTTTTACGCGAAGCGTTCAGGACCGCACGAAGTGCCGCCCGCCCAGCGTTAGGGCGCGTTTGCTTTTGTCCTGCCGGATCGTCCCGCTGCGGGGCGGGCGTTTGCACACCTTCTTAGAGCTTCGCGTGGTCCTCCCGTTGGTCGGGGATAAGATTTCTCTTTCATCCAACGGAAGGCCCAGGCTGGCAATCTAGCTCATGTGCGGGATACTGGTATCTGGTGGAGGATCACTCTTGAAGATATTGACGGCAGCAGAGATGGGCGCGGCGGATCGCCGGACGGTCGAGGCCGGAATCCCGATTCGTGAGTTGATGGAGGCCGCCGGAGCAGCCGTGGCACGGTTCTGCCTGACCGAGTACCCGCAGGCGGCGCGGGTGATGGTGCTCTGCGGCAAGGGCAACAACGGCGGCGACGGCATGGTGGCGGCGCGGCTGCTGGCCGGTGAGGGTGTCGGCGTGCGCGTGCTGCTGGCGGGCAAGAAGGCCGAGGTGCGCGGCGACGCGGCGGAGGCGTTGGCCGCGCTGCTGGATTCCACCTCAGAGGAGGTGGTCGAGGAGCTAGACGAGGGCTTCGACGCGGAGATTTTAGAAGCATTGCTGGAGGAGGCCGACCTGCTGCTGGACGCGGTGGTGGGGACGGGGTTCAAGCCGCCGCTGCGGGGAATGGCCGCGCTGCTGCGGGACGCGGTGGAGGCGGTCGCGGTGCCGGTGGTGGCGGTCGATGTGCCCAGCGGCTGGGACGCGGACGCGGTGGTGGAGACGGTCGAGGGGGCCTTTCGGGCCGACGCGGTGGTGACCTTCACCGCGCCCAAGCTGGCGCACGTCTTCGGGCACCTGACGGCCGATGTCTTCGGACCGGTGGCGGTGGCCGAGATCGGCTCGCCCGAGGAGGCGGTGGTCTCGGAGAACGGGCTGGCGTGGGCTGGGGCTTCGAAGGAGATTTCAGAGGTTCCGCGCTCGATCAGCACGAATAAAGGGCGTTTCGGGCACATCTTGGTAGTTGGTGGCAGCTACGGCACGGCGGGAGCGCCGTCGATGGCGTCGGTTGCGGCGTTGCGGGCTGGCGCGGGGTTGGTGACAGCGGCGGTGCCGGGGAGCGTGTTGCCGACGGTCGCGGCGGTGGCTCCGGAGCTGATGTTTCGGGCGCTCGATGAGGTGGCTGGAGCGGCGGCGCTGTCGAATCTCGAAGACGCCGTGCTGGCGGAGCTGCTCAAGGGGATCAAGGTGATCGCGCTGGGGCCGGGGCTTTCGACGCGTGGTGAGGCGTCGGAGTTTGCGCGGGCGCTGGTGGCGAAGACGACGCTGCCCATCGTGATCGACGCCGATGCGTTGAACGCGTTTGCAGGGCACGCGGAGCTGCTGAAGGCCGCGACAGCCGGGGGCAGGACGGTGGTGCTGACGCCGCATCCCGGCGAGATGGCGCGGCTGGCGGGGATGACGGTGCCGGAGGTCGAGGCGGATCGTGTGGGGCTGGCGCGGCGGTTTGCCGCCGAGCACGGCGTGACGCTGGTGCTGAAGGGCTGGCGCACGCTGATCGCGCACCCGGACGGGCGCGTGGCCGTGAATACGTCGGGTAATCCGGCGATGGCCAAGGGCGGCAGCGGCGATATCCTGACGGGCATCGTGGCGGCTTGTCTGGGACAGTGGCCCGAGGACGTGGCCCGCGCCGTGGAGACGGCGGTATACGTGCACGGGCTGGCCGGGGATTTTGCGGCGCACGCCATGGACGAAAAGACGGTGCTGGCGATGGATACGGTGCATCACCTGAGCGACGCGTACCGCTACCGCGCGGGCGACGGCGAGGGGATGGTCTGGCTGACGGGCATCAGAAAGAAGAAAGAGGAGCAACAGGGATGAAGGAGTACGTTCGCGAAAAGCGGTTGAAGACACGGTCGGAGGCGGGGACGTTGGCGCTGGCGCAGATGATCTCGGAGCTGCTGGCGGCTCCTAAGATTGTGGTGCTGACGGGCGAGATGGGTGTGGGCAAGACGACGCTGGTGAAGGGCTGGGTGGAGGCGCTGGGGATGGGCCGCGCGGGCGAGGTAACCAGCCCGACGTTTTCGCTGATGCACGAGTACACGTCGAAGTCGGGGAAGAAGCTGTATCACCTGGATCTTTACCGGCTGGAGACGGAGCGGGAGCTGGCGACGGTGGGGCTGGAGGAGATCGCCGAAGAGCCGGGCGCGCTGGTGCTGGTGGAGTGGGGCGAGCAGTTCGCCTCGGTGATGGAGCGGGCCGACGCGGTGATCGTGATGGAGCCGCTCGAGGGTGATGAGCGGAGCTTTTTGCTGCGGTGGACGGACCGTTAGTTTCCGCTAATTGCCGCCGGTGAAGCGGTAGATGGCGCAGATCTCGTCGCCGGTGGAGCCGTACTCGGTCTGGGTGGCGATGGCGGCGAGGTCGGCCAAGTGGTCGTCTGTGGACATGGGGACCGTGCCCGCGTAGACGCGGGTGAAGCCGGGGTGCTGGTCGATGACCGTGGCGTGCTCGGCGTTGACGTAGAGCAGGTCGAAGTGGCCGGGGCGGTCGCGGAAGGCCTGCGTGACGCGGGCGAGGAAGCGGCGCAGGACCGGCGCTTCAAACGGGTGGAAGAGGAAGGCGACGGTGGGGGTGTCGGGCAGCTCGGCGGCGAGCGCGTCGCCCTCGATGAGGGAGACGGGGGCGAGCGGGCTGGCGGACGCGGGGAAGACGGCGATGTTGGTGCGGGCGATGGCGGCCAGATGCGGGTTCAGCTCGACGCCGAGGACGCGGTGGAAGGGGTGCAGCGAGGCCACCAGCATGGCGCGGCCCTTGCCCGCGCCGATGTCGAGGAAGGTGTAGCGGTCGATGGGGAAGACGGGCCGGGACTCAAGCCAGTGGTCGATGAGCGTGTCCAGAATGGATGGGGCGACGCCGTAGTAGGCGGTGATGTGGCGGTCGTTGGGGTGGCCGACGTGCAGGGCCGACGCCGGGATGAGGCCGCCGGTGTCGGTGCCGTGGATCTGGTCGAAGGGGTAGACGGGTTCGGTGGGGATCTTGGCGGTGGGGCGGGGTTTGCGGGCCATCAGGTCTAGTCTATCTGGCTCTGTTATTGAGGATGGGAAAGACGGGCTGGTCGAGCTTGAGGATGCGGCGGCCCTCGGGGGTGATGAGCGCGGGGCTCCACTCGGGGGTCTCGGCCAGGTGGATGGAGGTGCGGGAAAGCTCGGGCAGACCGGCTAGCCGGTTGGCGATCTGGGCGGTGAGCTGGGCTTGCGGGGCTTCGTCCTGCGTGGTGGCGATAAGGGCGATCTCGACGCGGAAGCGCGGGGGGACGCCGGGGATTCCGGCTCCGGGAGCGTCGTGGTCTTCGGCGAGAGAGATCGACTGGACGAGGCCGAGGTCGATGATGTTCAGGGGAATCTCGGGGTCGTAGCAGTCGCGCAGGATGGTGCGGATTGTCTGTTCGGTGAGCATTACTGGTTCTTATTCTATCGACGTGCGTTGACGGTTGCTCCCCACGCTGAGTGGTAGGGGCTGGTGTTAGGCTCGTGGCATGAAGATTCTTGGCAATGCGGAGCGGGGCTGTAAGCGGGGACCGGCCAACTGGTTCACCGGCGAGGTGTGGATGGACTCGGTGGTGGAGCCGACGCCGCCGTCGCGGGCGCAGGGGGTGCTGGTGACGTTCGCTCCGGGTGGGCGGACGGCGTGGCACACGCACCCGGTGGGGCAGACGCTGTATGTTGTCTCGGGGATCGGGTGGGTGCAGTTGCAGGGGGAGGCGGCGAGGGTGATCCGTGCGGGGGATGTGGTGGTGATCGGTCCGGGGGAGGTGCATTGGCATGGTGCGGAGAAGAGCCGTACGATGGTGCATCTGGCGATGCAGGAGGCCAACGAGACCGGGGTAAACGTGGTGTGGGGAGAGCCGGTGACGGAAGAGCAGTACGCACTTGTTTCCGACCAGCACGCGGAGCAGTAAAAAGGCGTGTGAACGCCCGCCCTCCGCGTAGGAGGCCCGTCCGGCAGGACAGTCTTTGCAGCTTTTGAAGAAAGCATACCTCGGGGCTAAAGCCCGGATTTACCCCAGAAGCAAGAGCAAAGACAGAAGCAGATTCCTCCGCTTCGCTCCTGAATGACAAACAAGAAAACAGGCAACAGCTCAGGATGACAGGGGAGAGGTTGTGGGGTGGCTGCGCTGCGGGTGCCCCATGTCTCAGAGTCGAGACATAGGGCACAACGTTGTAGCTCGCTTTAGTTCGTTCGCGTGGTGAGGTACTGGGCGAGATCCTTCAGCGGTTGGGCAGCCTCGCCGAAGGGGGCGAGTGCCTCGAAGGCGTCGGCGATGAGCTGGTCGGCGTCGCGGATGGATTGGTCGATGCCGTAGACCGCGGGCCAGGTGGCCTTGTCGGTGGCGGTGTCCTTGCCTGCCGTCTTGCCGAGCTGCGCGGAGTCCTGCGTCATGTCGAGCACGTCGTCGACGATCTGGAAGGCGAGTCCGGCCTTCTCGCCAAAGGTGCGCAGGCGGGCGATGGTGTCGGCGCTGGGCTGGTCGGAAGAGCCGTACAGCCCACCCGCGACGATGCTGACCGTGATGAGCGCTCCGGTCTTGGCGCGGTGGATGGCTTCGACCAGGTCGGCGGTGGGCTTGACGCCCTCGGATTCGATATCCATCACCTGTCCGCCGATCATACCGGGGGGCAGCGCGGTGTGGAGGTCGCCGACCTGGCCGACGCCGGTGGCCACGGCGGCCGAGACCTCTCTGAGCAGCGCGACGACGGTCGCGGGCGGCGCGGGCAGGTTGGCGATGGTCTGGAAGGCGAGCGTCTGGAGTGCGTCTCCGGCCAGGATCGCGGTAGCCTCGCTGAAGGCGACGTGGCACGTCGGCTGGCCGCGGCGCAGGTCGTCGTTGTCGAGCGCGGGCAGGTCGTCGTGAATGAGCGAGTAGGTGTGGATCATCTCCAGTGCCGCGCCGAGGTCGGCGACACCTTCGGGGAGCGTGCCCGCGACCATGCGCGCGGCCTCCATACAGAGGATGGGGCGCAGCCGCTTGCCGCCGGCGAAGGTGCTGTGGCGCATGGCGCGGTGGATGGAGTGCGGCAGAGTGTCGGGCGAAGGCAGCAGCCGTTCGAGAGCCTCATCGGTGAGGCTGACGCCGGTCGTAAGGAGAGATCGTACCTGGGGGTTCATCTTAGTTGATGATACCGGGTTTCGCGTGGTTGGGTTGGGCTGGCCGGTTAGGCGCTGGGGACTTTGCGGCGCAGCAGCCAGAGGCAGGCCAGCGCGGCCAGGCTGATGGCGAGACCGGCGTTCTCGTCGGTGGTCCGGTGCAGGGTCAGGGCGACGGTGGACTGGCCAGCCGGAATGGGAAGGGCGATGAGGCCGTCGTCGCGGGTGCCGGGCGGGTCGAGCGCGGCGTCTTTGCCGTTGAGTTGGACGCCCCATGCCGGGATCTGGCGGCGGTTCAGGATGAGCGTCTCCGGCGCGGGCGCGGTAAGGGTGAGGTGATCGGGTAGGGGGCCGGGAGTGGAGCTGGCTGGGGGCTGCGCGTTGGCGTTGTCGCCGAGCCAGTAGGGCGGGTTGGCGTGGCGGAGGAAGTCGTTGTCGGCGGTGGCGGGGGTGTACTCGTCGGTGGGGTCGCTGCCCTGCGGAGAGTGGAAGAGGGTGTAGCGGGCCTCCACGGTGTCGGGGGTGTCGCAGGGCTGGTTGAAGTGGTGGAAGCTGGGGAGGGTGAGCAGGGTAGTCAGGCCAAGTACCGAAAGCGCGAGCGGCAGGGGGCGGAAGTCGAGGTCGCGGAAGAGTAGTGCTCCCGCGAAGGCTAGGACGGCGGCGAGGATCGCGAGTAAGCGCCAGGGGAACTGGAGGAAGATCGCCTCCGGCGCGTGGCGCCAGAGCGGCAGCGACCACGGTGTCAGCAGGAAGGCGATGGCGAGGGTCAGGAGGATGAGGGCGGGTTTGGATTTGGCTTCGCGCAGGGCGGCGAGGGTGGCCAGCGTAGCGGTGAGGAGCACGACGGCCAGCATCGAGGCGGTGTGGAGGACCGCGTCGTGGGCCTCGTCAGTCGTCTGTTGGAAGAGGGTGTTGTCCGCGATCCTCATGCCCGGCACGGTGGCCATCGCGGCCTGTATAGTGCCGCGCTCCCACGCCGCCGGAAGCACGTAGAAGGCGGCGAGGCCAAGGCCGAGAAGGACGCCGAGGATGGTGTTGCGGGTCAGCTCGAAGGGAGTCTGGCGGGGTTGCTTGTCGCGCAGGGTAGTGGCGAGGCGCACAAGAGCCAGCAGGGCCAGCGCGTAGCAGCTCATGACGGCAGCGGGGGCGTTGGTGATCCAGAGCAGCCCGACCGGGATCGCGATGGCAGCGATGGAGATGCGCGGAGCCAGGATTGCCGCCAGCAGCAGGGGTATCCATGCGGCGGCTAGTAGCTCGCCGTAGGCCGTGCGCTCGTAGGCGGTGAAGAGCATGTAGGGGTTGGCGAGGTAGAAGACTGCCGCCAGTGTCGCCGCCGTCGGCGTGGTATAGCGCAGGGCCAGCCGGTGTAGGGTAAGGCCGCTGAGCGTCAGGGCCAGCCAGGTGAAGGCGATGGGGGCGTAGTGCCAGGGCAGCGCCAGTCCCAGCATAGCGCCGGTGAGCCAGGAGAGCGGCGGGTAGAAGAGGAAGCGCGGCTCCCCGGCGTTGTAGGCGGGCGTGTAGGCCCACTGCGGATAGTGCCCGTGCAGGAGCTGGCGGGCGGCTTCGAGCCAGCTCAGGATGTGGAAGTCGAAGTCGTGCCCGCAGGAGGGGCCTGCGAATAGCAGGGGGAGGATCGGGATGAGCGCCGCGAGCGGAATCAGGTAGGGCCGGGCTCGTAAGGGGGCTCGTGAGGGCATGGGTTACAGGGTATGCCAAGGGGAGGGCGGAGCGGTAGCCCTACCTCGGCGTCAGGGTCAGCGTGTGGGTGGTGGAGGCTGCGACGGCTGCGTCCGTGAAGGCGAAGGGGAAGCTGGTGCCGCGATACCAGGCGGGGAACTGATCCATGTAGTACGGGCTGGCGGGGTTGCCGGACTCGCCCAGAACGATGTTCAGCGTGGACTGGTCGAGGTTGGCGAGGTCGGCGGTGAAGCGCTCAGAGGGGCCGAAGGCGCGGCCTACCTGCTTGATCGTGGTGCGGTCGCCGGACTGAGGCTGGGAGCCGGTTCCGGTGCGCATTCCCAACAGACGCGAGAGCAGGCGGGAGTGGCCGAAGATGGGGTGCTCGATGTCCACGACGTGGGTGCGTCCGTAGCTCCAGGCGGCGAGGTCCTTGGGATGGTGCGGGGCGTGGGCGTCGGCGAGGCCCTTGTCCAGCGCGGAGGCCAGCAGGTCGTCCCAGTTGGCGATGCCCTTGGGTAGCCAACGCTCGGGCGTGTGCATGATGAGCTGCTCGAGGGCGTAGTCGCGCTCGTTCCAGCTATACAGCTCGGCGTCGGTTGGCTTGTCGGCTTTGGCGCCGGTTTTGGTCTGGGGAGCGGGTGGGCCGGGCGTCAGGTGCGTGCCCAGCAGGATCGGCCAGAGGGCGGCGCGGGTGGCTTCGACGATGTTGGCGGCGGCGGAGTTGGTCTCGACCCTACCGTTCCAGGTGCGGAGCAGGTCCGCTGCCTGGTGCAGAGCGGCTTGATTGGAGGACTTCTCGTGGGCGAGCGCGGCGGAGTGGTCCACCGCGTAGGCGATGCGTTGCGCCAGCACGTGGTCGAGGTCGGAGTAGACGTCGGTCTGGATGGCGAGCATGTCGGCGGGCTTCAGGTTACGGCGTCCGGCCAGCAGCTTCCAGATGCGCTCGTTGCGGTAGGGCGCGCCCCAGTTCAGGGTGACGGGGTAGGGGTAGTCGTCCGGGGTGATGCGGGCGTTGGCCGTGGCCAGGATGCCGTTGGGTGGGTCAAAGACCGACGGGAGTTGGTCGAAGGGGATGTAGCCGGTCCACTCGTGGCTGGCGCTGGTGGCCACGGGAACGGGGTTCAGCGGGCCGGAGAGCGTCTGGGGTTGCGTGGGCGGGGCGGCCAGCTCGGTTTGGGCGCTGATGGCGGGTGTGGGCTGCGCGGGGGCGGCGAGATCGGTGGGGATAGCCGGTGCGGGTTGGCCGCGCAGGGGGATGCGGCCGGTGGCGTGGTAGCCGATGTGGCCCTGGTCGTCGGCGTAGACCATGTTCTGCGCGGGGCCGCCGAACTGGGCGATGGCGGCGGTGAAGCTGCTCCAGTCGCTCGCCGAGTCGATAGCCTGGAAGGGCGCGCGGAGGATGTTGGGATCGTAGATGGTCCAGCGCAGGGCGATGGGGCGGGTCTCGTTGGTGAGGGTGGGCGTCAGGATGGGGGTGATGGCGTCGCCGTGCTTGGTGGCCAGGACCTCGAAGTTCACGTCGCGGCCGCCGTGGACGGTGATGGGCTCGGGCAGGTGCAGGACGGGCTGCCAGGAGCCATCGGCGGATTGGAACTCCTGGTTATTGTTGCGGGTCTGCTCGAGGTAGAGGTCTTGTACGTCCGCGCCGAGATTGGTGAAGCCCCAGGCGATGTGGGCGTTGTGGCCGACGATTACCAGCGGCAGGCCGGGCAGGGTGACTCCGGCGGCGTGGAAGGCCTCGGAGCCGGGGATAGGGGCTTCGAGGTCAGCCTCGTACCAGACGCCGGGGATGTTGTGGGACAGGTGCATGTCATTGGCCAGCAAGGGTTTGCCCGAGGCCGTGTGCGTGCCGGAGACGACCCAGTTGTTGGAGCCGGGGATGCAGTCGGGGCAGCTCGGGCGCGAGAGGGCGTCGATGTCGGACTGAATGGAGCGGAGTACCTGCTGCCTGTCGGGCGGCAACTTGTTGGCGGCGAAGGGGCCTTCCTGCGACTCGTCCAGGGGGACCTGCTCGATGGGTGGGCCGTCGATGGTCAGGTCGACCGGCGGCTGGGTGGGCGGGTGGTCGCGCCACGAGCCTACGGGGAAGAGGTCGGCGGCCAGCTCGGGCGGCAGGCGCGCGGTCAGTGCCTCGCGGTCGAGCTTCTCTTGATAGTTGTTGGTCAGGTCTTCGAAGAGCACGAGGGCGACCAGCAGGCAGTCGCGCGGGGTCCACGGGGCGGGATGGTAGTTGAGGACGCGGAACTCGATGGGCAGGTGGGCCTGCTGGTCGGCGATGGCGGCGTTGACGCCCTGGGCGTAGACGGTGAAGAGGTGGAGCTGGTCCGGCGGCAGCGTGGCCATGGCGCGGTCGGCGGAGGCGCGGAGCTGGAGGGTGCGCTGGAGCTTATCGTGGTCGAGGAGGGAGGGGCCGAGGATCGCGGCCAGCTCTCCGGCGGCGTGGCGGCGGAGCATATCCATCTGCCAGAGGCGGTCGTGCGCGGTGACCCACGCCTGCGCGAGCACCATGTCGTCGAGCGACTGGGCGTGGATGTGGGGGACGCCCTGGGCGTCGCGCTGGATGGTGACGGGTGCGGCTAGGCCCGGCAGAGGGGCGGAGCCGTCGAGCTGCGGCAGGCTGGCCCGGACGGAGTGTTGCAGGTAGAAGTGGCCGCCCACGATTGCGGCTACTGCCAGCAAGAGCAGCAGGGGGAGCGCCAGCAGGAGGCGCTTGGTCTTCTTCCCGGATGTCGGTAGAGGTGCGTAATCTTCGGGGTTGCGGCGGGTCGAAAGGCGCGGTTCCTGCGGGTTCGGTTCGGGGGGAAGCATCTTGGTTGAGTGTAATTGGTGCGGGTTAGGTGACTGTTGGCGGCTGTTGGCTGGGGGTGAGCGGGTAGTCGCGGCGGGGGAGGGTTAGGTGGATGATCACCGCCGTCAGGGCCAGCGTGGGGAAGACGAGGATGCTGCCCTCGGGGCCGGTGGCTCCGCCCGAGTAGATGGCGGCTCCGGCGGGGTGGGTGAGGAAGAGATGGCCCTGGGCGAGGCTGCCCGAGTCGGCCACGCCGAAGAGGAACGACTGCGCCCAGTCCCAGGCGGCGTGGAAGCCGACGGCCCACCAGAGGGTTCCCGTGCGCCAGAGCGAGTAGGCGAAGGTGAGCCCGGCGGCGGCGACGGCGGCTAGGCCCACGGGCGATTCACCCTGATTGGCCTTGTGCAGCAGGGCGAAGAGGCCGACCGAGAAGAGGAGGGTGGCGCTCCAGAAGCCGATGGCGTGGCTGTGGCGGCTACGCGGGACAATGGCGCGGACCAGTCCGCTGATGCCGCGTGCGGCGGTGTATTGGACGAAGCCGCGGAAGAGGAACTCTTCGAAGAGGCCGACGAAGAGGAAGGCGGCGAACCAGGAGAGGGCGTAGCCGAGCGCGCTGAGGGGATCGAGGGCGATGCCGTCGAAGACGATGAGGCCGGTGAGACGAAGGGTTTCGACCAGCAGGGAGAGGAAGACTACGCCCCAGGCGAGGCCCTTGCCGAGGTCGAAGAGGGGGTTGGCGTCGGGGGTGCCGCGGCCCAGGCCATAGGTGCCGAAGGGGCGGCGCTCGACCAGCGAGACCAGGAAGGTGGTTCCGGCGACGACGGCGAAGCTGATTAGCTCGACGAGAGCTGTTTCGAGTACGTTGATCTGGTTGTCCACGGTTCGGCGGGACGGGGCTTGTTGGGCGTGGCGAGCCAGCGCCATGACGCCGTAGAGCACGGCGAAGGGCAGGGCGAAGAGGAGCAGGCTCCAACCGGCGCGGAGGCCGTCCGGGCCGTAGAAGATGCGGCGCAGCGGCGACGGCGGATGGGAGGTTTCGGGTTGAGCGTCGTGGAGCGAATCGAACATGCGGGGGATTCCTAAGGCCTGCGTTGGATGATCCTATTGCGCCGGGCTATCCTGAGAGGGATTCGAGAGATTCAGAGATTCGAGGTTCCATGCAGGTCTTCTTTCACGATAAATGTTTTGACGGAGCCTGCTCCGCCTCGCTGTTCACGCGGTTTCATCAGGAGTGCTCCGGTGGGGGCGAAAAGTACGTCTATCGCGGGCTGGTCCATAAGGCTGGCGGGTTGATCGACGAGGGGATCTTTGGTGATGGCGGCAACGCCATTGTGGACTTCAAGTACTCCTCTTCGCCGAAGCTGACGTGGTGGTTCGATCATCACCTGAGCGCCTTTGCCGGGGCGGAGGAGCGCGAGCACTTCGACCGCGTCGGCGCGCCGGGTGGGCAGCAGTTTTACGATCCCGATTACACCTCCTGCACTACCTTTATTGCGCATATTGCGAAGACTCGTTTTGGTTTTGACACGGCTGGACTGGAGGAGTTGCTGCACTGGGCCGATATCGTCGACGGGGCGAAGTATGAGTCGGCCAAGGCTGCGGTGGAGCTGGAGGCTCCGGCGATGAAGCTGACGCTGGTGATCGAGAATGCTCCTGCGAGTGATCGGGATGATGCTTTGATCCCGAGGATGATTCCTCTGTTGACCTCGCTTCCGCTGCAAGAGGTTTTGAATCAGCCATTTGTGCAGGAGTTTGTGGGGCCGCTGCTCGACCAGCACTGGGAGGCGCTGGAGCTGATCCGGCAGAGGGCGCGGGTGGAGCGGGGGGTGATTACCTTCGACCTGATCGACCAGAGGATGGAGGCTTATAGCAAGTTCATCCCGTACTACCTGCACCCGGAGGCTACGTATGTGGTGGGGGTGAGCAAGTCGAGCTTTCGGACGAAGATCTCGGTGGGGACGAATCCGTGGACGCAGCGGCCTGCGGCGGAGCTTGCGAATATCGCGGAGATCTGCGAGCGGTTTGGGGGTGGGGGACATGCCCGGGTGGGGGCGATTAGCTTTGGGTTGGATCAGGAGGATGAGGTGAGGCGGGTGGCTGGGGTGGTGGCAGCGGAGTTGAAGGCGCGGGAGTAGCGGTTTTTACGCGAAGCGTCCAAGACCGCACGAAGTGCCGCCCGCCCGGCGTTAGGGCGCTTTTGCCTTTGTGATTGGGAAAAGAAAGCATACCTCGGGGGCTAAAGCGCGCATTGGTGCATGGGCTTAATGTCCGGGCTAAAGCCCGGACCTACCCCAGAAGCAAGGGCAAAAGCAAAGACAGAAGCAGATTCCTCCGCTTCGCTCCTGAATGACAACCAAGAAAACTGGCAACGGCAAAAACAAGAGCAAGAACAAAGGCAAGGACCATGTCCTTGCCTTTGTTCTTGGTGATGGTGTCGAGCCTACATCTTCAGGTGGTGGGGCAGGCGGCTGATGTCGTTGAAGATGACCATCGCGGCGAAGAGCAGGATGCAGACGAAGGCCACCTGGTAGATGCGGTCCTTGACCTGCTGGTTGATGTCGCGGCGCAGGATGCCCTCGATGCCCAGCAGGCTGATGAGGCCGCCGTCGAGCACAGGGAAGGGCAGCAGGTTGAAGATCGCCAGGTTCATGCTGATGACCGCCATCAGGGTGAAGAGCGACCAGATGGAGTCGCGCGCGGCGATGCCCACCTGCTGGCCGATGCCGATGGGGCCGGAGAGGTTCTTGGGCGAGACGCGCCGCTGGAACATGCCCATGAGCACGTCCTTGATGAGCGTGGCCGACTTCAGGTTCGTCTTCCACGACTCGCGGGCCGCCGCGCCGAAGGAGAGCTTGTTGACGCGGAAGAGCGGGCGGACCGGGATGAAGCCGAGTCGGTAGCTGTCGGTGCCGTCGCCGCTGGGCATGAGCTTGGGCGTGATGCCCACCGTGATGGCCGCGCCGGAGCGGACGACGGTGAGGGCCGAGCGCTTGCCGCCTTGGTCTTGCAAATAGGCCAGCAGCGCGGGCACCGAGTGGATGGCGACGCCGTCGATGGCGGAGATCTGGTCGCCGGGCTGGAGGCCAGCCGTGGAGGCTGGGGAGTCAGGTGCGACCGACGTCACGGCCACAGGAACGTTCTGGGCCTGGGGGACGAGGCCGATGGGCTTCAGGATGGAGTAGACGTCGGCCGTGCTGGGGTCGGGCTGGGTGCCCGCGACGAGGATGTGGGAGTCGGTGCGCTGGCCGTCGTGCTCGTAGGAGAAGTCGACCGTGCGGCCGAGGTTGAGCAGCGAGGTGTTGAGGATCGTCTCCCAGTCGGGGTTGTCCTGGTGGTCGTAGCGGACGATGGTGTCGCCGGGGTGGATGCCGGTGGCGGCGGCGGGAGAGTTGCGCAGCGCGTAGTCGTTCTGGGCTGGTCCGGCGAGGTAGTAGTCGACCTCGTGGTGGTTCATGTAGACCACCAGCATGATGATGAAGGCCAGGACAAGGTTGGCTACCGGCCCGGCGATGGCGACCAGGCCGCGCTGCCAGCGGGGGTGCGCGTTGAACTCGCCGGGATCGCCTGTGGGGGCCTCGCCGGGGTTGTCGCCCGACATCTTGACGTAGCCGCCGAGGGGCAGCAGGGAGAGGCGGTAGTCCGTGTCGCCCGAGCGGAAGCCCAGCAGCCGCTTGCCGAAGCCGATCGAGAAGACCTCGACGCGGATGCCGCAGAGCTTGGCCACGGCGAAGTGGCCGAACTCGTGGACCAGCACCATGACGCCGAGAACAAGCAGAAGCAGGAGGACGGTAACGATCATAGAAGTGGAAAGCCTCGTGTGGTGCTTTGCGGGGGAGCTTTACGCTCGTCCCGCGATGACTTCGGCGGCACAGACGCGGGCCGCGCGGTCCGCCGCCAGGACGTCTGGAATAGACGCGGGCCGGGCTGCCGGGGTTAGCTCCAGTACACGTTCGATTGTAGCCGGAATGCCGAGGAAGGGGATTTGGTGGGCCAGGAAAGCCGCCACGGCGATCTCGTCGGCGGCGTTGAGGGCGATGCAGGATGCTTGGGAGGCCGCTGCTGCCTCGTAGGCCAGGCGCAGGCAAGGGAAGCGGGCGAGATCGGGCTGGGCGAAGTCGAGATGGCTTAGGGATGCGAGGTCGAAGGTCAGGTTGGAGGCCGGGCGCTCGGGGTAGGCGAGGGCGTAGAGGATGGGCAGGCGCATGTCCGTCACCGAGATTTGCGCCAATATCGACCCGTCGATGAACTCTACCAGCGAGTGGACCGTCGACTGCGGGTGGACCGTGACGCGGACCTGCGCGGGCGGCAGGTCGAAGAGGCGGCAGGCCTCGATGACCTCGAAGCCCTTGTTCATCATGGTGGCCGAGTCGATGGTGATGCGCTGGCCCATGACCCAGGTGGGGTGCTTCAGAGCCTGGGCGGGGGTGATCGCCGCGAAGTCGGTCGCAGGGGTGTTGCGGAAGGGGCCGCCGGAGGCCGTCAGCCAGACCTGCTTGACCTCGTTTGCCGCTCCGCCGCGCATGCACTGGTGGACGGCGTTGTGCTCGGAGTCGATGGGGAGCAGGGCCACGTTTTTTTCGCGGGCGGCGGAGATGATGAGGTCTCCGGCGGCTACGAGGCACTCCTTGTTGGCGAGGCCGATGGTCTTGCCTGCCTGTACGGCGGCGTAGGTGGCTTCGAGCCCTGACACGCCGACGATGGCCGAGACTACGAACTCAACCGCCGGGTGGGTGGCGACGGCGACGGTGCCGGGGGTGCCCCAGACGATCTCGATGCCGGTGATGCCTTCGGCGCTGAGGCGCTGGCGGAGGGTGTCGGCCAGCTCTTCGGTGGCGATGGAGAGGAGCTGTGGGCGCCACTGCACGGCCTGGGCGAAGGCGACTTCGAGGTTGGTCCCGGCGGCCAGCGCGATGGGGAGATATCGGTCGGGAAACGACTCGCAGATGGAGAGGGTGGAGGTGCCGATGGAACCGGTCGAACCTAAAATCGCGATCTTCTTCACGTTAGTTATTTTCGCAGAAGTTTCCGACCGGGGGAGGACCGATGTTGTTGATCCTGCCGAGACAAGTGTGAAAGTCACGAAGTGACCGCTCTCCGCGTAGGAGGCCCGTCCGGCAGGACGTCTTTCCTCATTTGAAGAAAGCATACCTCGGGGGCTAAAGCCCGCTTCTGTGGCTGGTTTTGATGTCCGGGCCAAAGCCCGGACCTACCCCAGAAGCAAAAGCAACAACAAAGACAGAAGCTGTAGCTGCCGGAATTTTTCGGGAAAACGTGCAGCCGATAAATGGGAATTTTCCCAAAAAGCGGCTGTATATGAAAATCTGAATCCCTCGAAGCCATACTATCCTGACGCCCCACGAACCGATCAATTCGACGGCCCGGAAGGCGACGACGAATCGGACGAGACCGCCCCTCCTCCGTAATTTGTGCTTGAGCCTGGCTGTACAAGGGGACTGCCTCCCGTGGTGGGCAAATAAGTGCCATAGAAAACGATCATGCTACCTGCTGGAACGGTCGGAAGGACATTGGCTGCGGGCACCTGAAAGCTCATCGTCGGCTGGGTGGCCATCGTCGTCATGGCGAGATAAACGGTGACGAGTTCGCCGGTCGGCACCTTCGCCAGCGAGACCGTTGGATAGGCAGTTGGAGCTTCCTGCCCGGCCCACCAGATCGAGAGATCGTTGATGTTGACGGTGACAGTCCCGTCATCCTCGGAGACAGGGGATGGCGTCGCCTGCATCACGTAATACTGAGCCTCTGGCAGCACTGAATCACCCATCGGCAAAAGGCTATTGGGTAGCGTCGAATAGGAGTCGCCGGGCGGATAGCTCACGTCTACAAATGCGGCAGGGTTGTATGTCTGGATCGTAAGGTCGCGCTGTGAGCCACTGCCGCTCGAGCTGGCTGGCTCAACAGCATTGTCGACCACTTCATAGTCGCCCGCGAACTCCGGCGAGGCCGTTGGGTCGATCGTAATGATGTCTCCGTTCTCAACCTCGGCGAGAGCGTTGCCGTTGACGTCGACAGACTCCAGATACCCGGAGATAGTGCCCTGAAACGGTGCCTTCCAGTTAGGGCCATCCGTGCCGAGATCGCGAGCCATCATCCACTGCATGATGCGATTCGTCTGGTCGAACGTGTTGTTGCCGAGGTCGTAATAAACAGGTGTTGCGCGCGGAATGGGAATGATGCCGGGAGCGACCTGGCCAACAGCTTTTTGATGGGCACGATGTTGCACCACGGTTGGGGCACGCTGCGAAAAGCGCGATTGCTGAGTGCCGATAAAACCACCCGTCGCAGAGGCTATCTTCTGCGGGCCGAAGCTCGTGTTGAATTGGTTCGGGATGGGCGGGGCCGAGATCACCGCTGGCTGATTGCCTGTCGTCGTCGAGTAGAGTTCGACTCGATAGTCACCGGCGAAATCTGCGTCATCGGAGCTGCCCGAATAAGTAAAGGAGTCTCCCGAGAATAAGGGCTGCTGCCCATTGGTGGTGAAAGTGCAGATGAACTTTGAATTAGCGTCGGCCTGAGTTACCTCTACGTTTACCACTTCAGTGACCGCAGGAATCCCAAGATCACGATATTGAGGGATGTAAACGTTGGAGGCCGTGCTCAGATCCTTCTTGCTGATCTTTACCGTATTGGGAACAACATTTCGCTGCGAAAAAGTGAATACCGACACGCGAGGGTCATCTCCGATGAACGCAATCACGCCGCCGCGTTCGCGTTTATAAGACCTGCAATTGCGCAGTTGCGTCTCCATCATGCTGGCAAGCGTTGCATCCGAGGCGAAGGCAAAGTTACCCGCGTAGGTAGGAGCACCATTCGAGAGAAGCGCCGCGTTGCGGTTGGCATGATCCACCAATGCGGGCCAGTCAAAGCACGCCTTCTCCGCACGAGTAAGTCCGGCAAGAGATGGCTGTTGCTGCTTGATCTGGTAGCGGAGGACGGTCTCTGTCATCTGCCACGTAGGATTGACCGTGAACCCATAGCCAGTTACTTCGCCGGTGGCATCGAACATGCGGCAACGAAGACTGCGATAGATGCCGGTCGGTTGCATCGCGACACTCGAAAGGACACCCACGTCGCCTGTTATCCCATCAGATGCCTGGATGATGCGGCGCACAAAATAATAGGCGAGGCCGCTATAGCAGAGCTGGGGAGTAACTGATGGAAAGTATCTGAGCCATATCTCGGAACCTTGGTCTGGCCCCTGACTAATAAGGTTGTTCGGAACACCCTTCGTAGCGAGCGAGCCGCCGTGAAAGTGGTAGTAAAGTGAACGGCTGTAATCGTCGCCCTGGTTGAATTTGTTCTGCGTGTAAAAAGAGCCGCCCCCGACTAATTGTTCATTGTCAGTTGAGAAAAAATCGGTAGGTGAGACAGAGAGATAGAGGCAACTGTCCCACTCGCCCTCTGCGAGGATGTACTGCTCGACAGTCGCTCCATCAGGACCAACCATCGAGTTGACCTTGCTGCCCTGGGCATAGACATACCCGACGCAAAACGGCAGCGCACGCGTGCTTTGCTGAACGTATTCAGGATTGAGGCCCATTAGCCGGGATTCCTCCCGTTGAAGACCCGGGTCGGCGCGGCCTGTGCGTACTGCGTATAGTCGAGCGCGGCTCCGTTCCACTCAAGCACGATCCCGTCGAAGCGCTCGATCGAGCTGCATGTGCCATAGCTGTTATCGCAAGGGATGGCGCTTGTGGAACCACAGTTGACGGTGCCGAAGCGTAGTGTGCATGAGACGCCGATCTGCCTGTTCGGCGCGGTGATTTTGGACCAGTTACAAAATCCTTCGACCGTGAGCGTCATGCTGTCGCCGTCCGCATCGATATCGATCTCGTCCACGTTGCCCTGGAAGCTGAATTCCGATAACTCACAGTCCTCGCGCCAAAGACGAAAATAAATAAGTGCGCTGCTGAACTCATCCTTGCTGAAGGAGAGAGCCGCGTCGCGGCGAATGCTATCTCCACTTACATTTTGAATGGTGATTGTCGCCGTTGCCGTCTGGGTCGATTTGTAAGTGCGAAAGACGGGCGGCGTAGTTATCCAGGGCTGGAACTGTACTGGAGGCAGGGTGAGAATCCCGCCGTCGCCACTTCCCGGCAGAGGATAAGTGTTGAGAACGGCTACAACTTTGGGACTTCCGTCAGACCAGAAATACAAATTGTTCGAGATGGTAAGTACTTCGAGCAGGCAGACAGGCGGCGAACCGCCGTTGGCCTGCATAACTGCTTTCGCTGGGATTGGAAGTGGATTCGACATTAGTAGATGTAAGTGACCGGTGGGAAGAGGATGCCTTTGCCAGCCCCTGAAGCCGCATTAGCCATAATCTTGATGCGATGAGAGTCGAGCGGCACATCGATCACCTCGACAGTGAGGGACGTGCTGCCATTAGGAGAGGTGCCAGCAGGTGCATTCAACTGGGTGACGGCACCACTGCTAAGGTTGAGACCAGACACGAGCAGCACGTTATCGAGATAGAGATCGATGACGCCGAGGGTCGCACCCAGCCGGAATGTCATCGAAAAGCCCCAGCCGACATAACCCATCTGTGCCCAGTCAGTACCAGCCACGGGAGCTGCGTCGTATGCCTCGAGCGCGGATGGCATTGACGCGGTAGAGCCAGCGGGAGCGGTGGGGGATATCTGGATTGCCCAAGCTCCCTGCATGAGCGCCACCCGTGGGCGCAGGTTGTCATCAGCAACATAGAGAGAGTGACCGTCATTGTCGAAATCGCTGGGATATTGCACCATCCGTGCTGTCGGATACTCCTCAAAAGTGAGGCCCTGGATGCTGTACTTTCCGTTAGCCGTTTGGACCGACTTAGGAACATTGGTGAAGCGCCCCACATAGTGACGTCCACCGCCGTCGATATCGATCAACGTGAAATATCCATCTTTGTAGGAGTGGTAGAACTGCTTGATTCGCTGCACGATACTCAGCGGCAGATTGTTCCACTGCAGGGAGAAGCTGTGTCCGGTATTTGTGAGGTCGCGGCTAAACCAACCACCGAGGCGCGGTCGCAATATCTGGCTGTTACTACCTGGCTCAAGCTCTGACATGTAGGCGGGGTTCGGGTTGAAATCGAGGCTCGTCTGCCAATCGAGAGGGTTGAAGATATCGGTCTCGGCCATTTAGATCGCGCCTCCCACGTCGCTCGCCATGCGCGTCACGCGCTTATTCGCGGCCTGCGATATCGCATCCATGCCGCCGCCGTTGACGAGCATATCTTTGAACGATTTGGCGTCGACGGCGCTGACGTTCCAGTGATGATGCGTATCACCACCGCCGGATGCGCTCGCAGCCGTCCCGGAGCTGCTCGAGCCTAGATACATCGCCGCGATGTCCTCCGGAGACGCGCCCGCGTTCGCGGCGGATAAGTATGGAGCGTGAGCACTGCTCGCGGCGGGGTTCATCACGGTCTCGCCAAGCATGGCGTGAATCATGCCTTCGTTGCTGCTGGTCGCAAAGTCGCCGAAGCCTGAGATCACACCGCCTGAGTGGAACTGGACAGCGGAGGCAGCCATGTAGTCATGACCGGCGCCGCCTAGCGCCTCGAGATCCTGAGTGATGTTTGCGACCATCGGATCGATGTAGGAAGTCTTCGCCCATGCGGCTGCGTCGAACCCCCACTTCTGGATCATGTAGTTGTAGCCCTGCGATGCAGTCTGATTGACCTCCGACAGCGCGCTGTAGACTGTGCCGCCGCTGCCCTGGCCATAGGCCAGCTCCTCTTGCGCGAGCTGGGGCTGCATCGTGCTCTTGTAGTACTGCTGTGCCTGGATGCGATTGCCTTCGCCACTAGCCCAGCCAACCAGACCGGCAACTGCGCCGCCGACAGCGCCGATTGTTGCGCCGATTGCAGCGCCCGGTGCCCCACCCAGCATCCCAATCGACGCGCCCATTGCAGCGCCACTTTCAGCTCCGGTCAGGATGCCGCTGGCTTTACCGCTCTCGAACGAGCTGATGATCCCCTCGGTGCCCGTGTAGGCCCCAACTCCGGCACCGACGATGCCGAGTCCGGCAGAGAGGCCGGAGCTGCCAGCCGCGCCATGATAGGCCGAATTAGCCCCCGAGCCGGGCACCGAACTGGATACCTTGGTTGGATCGTTCCAGGCTGCATCGGTATCTGCGGCTTCGGCAGCCGCAAAGCCTCCATCGGTTCCTGCAGGATTCAGGTTCGCAACATTATCTGCGGTGGACGCATTTGAGCTGGAGAGACTACCTGCACCAAGGGTGCTCAGCGTGTGCGCAGTAGACATCCCGTTTTTGAGAAGGTCTGATGTGCCGGAGATAACGGAAGCGGGTGCGACACCGGCGCTACGTGCCGCTGTCGTCTGGACTGCACCCAACTGTGCCACCGATGAGGAATTGCTGCCAGGTGCCGCTGTAAACGCCGCAGGCGCTGTGTAGGCATGATCTATTGTCCCAAGGCTCGCCGACGCGATGGCAGGGCTGCCAGCGCTAATGCTGGCCGTCCCAGTGGCTCCGGGACGAATGTACGCCTGGTCGATCGTGCCGGAGACGATATCGGCAGAAGTTGCCGTGCTGCTGGAGCGCGTGGAGGAAGCTGCAGCGGCGGGATGACCTCCAAGATGTTGAGCGATGAACCCGGAGATGCCGCCAGCGCTGGCCGCGCTGCCGCCGCTTGCGCCACCAGGCTGAAGAGTGCTCATTGAATTCCCAAACAAACCCTTGAAGGTCTCCGTCTGGGTCAGCCAGTCGGCGAGGATCTGGAAGAACATCTCCTTCATCTTGTTCTGGATGAACCGCACAGGATCATCAAACGCGCCCTGCAGCATCCCCGCGACCTGATGGCTCATCTGCTGGTTTAGCTCGAGGATCTGCGCATTGGCGACGCGATCGGCGTCGACCTTCTGTTGTTCGAACGGCGCTGTATCGCCGCCGGTCTTTTGCTGGTCCGCGTCGATCCGCGCTCGCATCTCCGTCTGTGCTGTCTGAATCTCGGCAACGGCTGACTGGTAATCCTGCACCCACCCAGCGAGTCCCTCACCGCGCACGCGGCGCTCGGCCTGCGCGGCCTCACGGTCCATCTGGAGAGTCTGCTGTTGGGTCTGCTGCGCGAGCCGCGTGCGGTCGGCATTCGATGCAGCGATGATTGAAGTGGTCTCATCCTGCAGTTGCTTCTGACCTTGGGCTTGCACGTCGGGAGGCACGTCCTTGCCGCCATAATTACGCGTCATGTCCCGCGTGGCGGCGTTGATCTGGCGCTGCTGGGCCGCGTCGATCTTGGCGTAGCCCTGTAGCCCGGCCTCGGTGCGACTATCGATCTCTGCTTTTACGCGATCGGTATATTGATCTTGCAGGGCGGTGAGCTTCTGAACTTCCTCGGTCTGTGCAGCCACTCGCCGCGCCGACGCGTTCTCCGGATCAAGCGTGCGGTCCGTATTGATCGCCTGGACCTGATTATCATGGTCCGCGACAATGCGGGCCGCGCCGGTGAGACCCGACTGCTGCGCATTGCGGACGATTTGCTGAGTCTGTTGCCACTGCTGTTGCAGCCGCTCTGCTCGTTCGTTGTCAAACCTTGCGGCGATCGCCGCCGTTGTCGCATCGGCTGTCTGCTTGCTTATATCCCCATCAAGATACTGACGAGTTATTGCATCAATGGCCTGCTTGCGCTGAGCCGTATAACGAGCTTCTCCCTCAAGGCCGGAGTTAATGGCCTCGTTCTGCGCGGCGATCCTTTCATCCCGCTCGTGACGTGAAGCAGCTATATTTTCGGCTGAAGCATCCAGACGTGCCTTATTGATGGCCTCGTTATATTCAGCCAATCCAGCAGTAGGATCGGCATGTGCCTGCTGACTGGCCGGATACTTTATGGGGTCTGCTTTAGTGTTCAGTTGAGATATACGCTCGAGAGCCTGTTCCCTCTGTTGCGTGTAATCGAGGTTGGCCTTGGCTATCTTCTCGCTATCGCTCTCTTTTGCGCCGATGCGGCCGAGGCTTCCCGAAACTGCCGAATCATATGCCATCCGATCCTGCAGCTGCTGCAGATTGCCCGTGTGCTTCAGCTCGTTGGCGCGCTGCTGCGCTGTCGCCTGGAGAGCAAGGTTTGATGCGAGAGTCTTATCGTCCTGTGCGCTAAAAGTTACATTGGCGGTTGCCTGTTGTGAGGTTGCGTCCGCACCGGCATATGATTCACCACCCGCACCAGCTCCAGCGAAGTACTGGAGCAAACCACCACCAGGCACATTCGCAACCCCGGCCTGGTCTTTCTTTTTCTGCAGCTCGTCGACGCGCCGCGATGTCTCCGCAAGCAGCGAGTTCGCAGTCTCAATTGAGGCTGTGTTGAATAGCTCTGTCTGACCGGCCTCGGCAGCCTTGACCTGGTAATCTTCAACAGCTTTGGTCACGTTGAACCACTCTTCGTAGACGTGGTAGATGCCCTCGGCGATACGTGCAAAAATCTCGATTGCGCCGAGTGCGAGCATCGCGTTTAGCATCCCGCTCAACAGTCCGATAACAGCCGGGATGCGTGAAAGCATCGTTTCCATCGCACGCGGAATCCTGATACCCAGCTCCTGCCCGAAGAGGCGCACGGAATCGAGCGATGTCGTCATGTGGCTGCCGAACTGTTGGATGGCCTCATCTGCGGGTCCGACCTCGCTGGGAAGGTTCTTGAAGCCGAAGACGTCCCCGACCATGCCGCCACGCTGCTGTGCCTGGATCGTCTGGAAGTTCGCAAAGCCATACGAACCGCCGCCGAGCCCGGCCATCCTCTGGGGGCTGCTCAAAAGCTGCTGTTGCGCCGCTGCAGCATACTTGGCCTGAGCGGCCTGCATGTTCTCCACCATCTGCTGCATCGCCGCGCTGGCTCTGGCAACCCGGGCACTCGTGTCGGATGCTGCCCGACCGATATCGGTGATGCCTGCCGCAGCAGAGGCCGAACTCATGCCCATCTGGCGCATCTCTGCATTCAGCGCGGCTGATGGCGAGACCGCCTGCTGAATCTTGGCGGTCGCATTCGTCATTGCCGTGCCGAGCTGCTCGGATGCCTCCTCGCCGACTACACCGATGTCGCGTATCGACGCCGTAACCTGATCGGCCCCGGCGAGAGCCTTGGTGTTATCGAGCTGAATCACGATCTGTACGAGTGTCGCCATCAGTTGCCTCTTCCCGCGAACTTGGTGGCGCATTTGAAGCACTGCTTGAGGAAGCGATTGTCCTGGCGCTCGCCGCAGGCCTCGCACGCTGGATGGTCGTACTCATACTCCTGCCGTGCGTTGCGCACGGCCTGGAGGCCGATGACGTCGGAACGGGTGATGGTGGAGGGATCGACGGGAACACCCAACTCGAGCGTGGTGGAAAGCTCAAGCAGATACGCGGCGCGGCGATAGTAACCGGGCGATAGCTCACGCTCCGGCAGTTCCTCGGCGGCGCGATCGCGTGTTGCCTTATCCGCGAGGCGCAGGATGGAATCCATGCGATGCAGGATCAGCGCCTCTTCGAAGAGGGCGCGGAGGGCGAGCTGGAGGCCCTCCGCATCTCTTTCGACCAGGATGGGCCGATCGCACTGGGCGACGGCCATCTCTGCGGATTGGATAGTGGCCTGCATTACTCCTGCTCAGCCGCCTCGGTGCTTACCGTGCCGTTCGGGTTGAAGAGTTCCTGTGCCGCCGAGAACTTGTGGTGCAGGTCCATCTCGGCGCGGATCTGCTCCACAGAGGTCAACGGCTTCCCGTCGACCGAGTACCCTTCGACGGAGAGGATCAGCTCGTCGTATAGATCGCAAAGGACAGCGTGCGCACCCGTGTAGATCGTCTTACCCGAGCGAGAGCCGCCGACCACGATACTGCGGCTCGACTCCTGGTTGTAGCGCTTGTACTGCGCATCAGTCGGCGTCTTGAGGATGTGCTTGAGTCCCTGATATTCATTCATCGCCCAGCTATCGCCGATGAGATGAACCGCCGACCACGCCGCATCGAGCAGAACTTCCTCTGCCTCTGCATGAATCACGAAATCCTCGGAAGCCTCGGAGCTGCGCACATTGGCCAGCGTCGCGCCCAACTGGCGACGGTGCGAGAGCGGCAGACGAGATTGCCAGTTCGGCACGTCCTCCAGCTTGTCAAAGCCTGCGACCTTATAGCCTTCGGCCTTGAGCAGGACACGCTCGGCAAGCATGACGCGGGGCGTCTCAAAATCCATCGTGTTTGCACGCTTTGCGCCCGTCTGCTCACTGGTGATGCGGATGGCAGCAAAGTAGGCGAGCCAGTCGGCGCGTTCGATGCGGCGGCAAAAGAGCGTGAAGGAGCGGTTGCGGTCGTGAAGGCGGATGATACGCAGCTTGGCGAGATCGAGCAGAACTTCCTGAGTTTCGGACATGGGTTTCCTCATTGTGAGTGGTTGGATTTTGGTGTTGCCAGGGTGAGGAACCCTGTACATCTTTGAGGTCGCGAAGTGGTGCAGCGCTCATCCGGCGGCGAAGGGGTGCTGCCGGTACTACAGAAGAAAAAGAACCGGGGACGTGCCCACATCCCCGGCGGAGAAAAATTTAGAGCGGCGCGAGGAACGCAGCCGTGTCGTTGATGACGAAGGCGCTGATCGCTGCCTGCGCTCCGACCTGGATGGAGCTGGTCTCATCAAGCGAGAGCGCCCAGGTGACGGTGTTATTTGTGTTGGTCACCTTGTTCGCGTTGAAGCGCACACTCGGGAAGGTAAAGCCGAAGCGATATGGAAGCGCAACGTTCGTGGCAATCGTGAGCGAGCAACGAATGCCGGACTCGAACCATCCGTTCACATCGTCGACGGCACCGGCGGCGATCGTCAGATCGACTGAAAATTTCCCATCACCGCTCGCGACGCTTCCCGAGGTGAGACCGTCTCCGGAGCTTTCATAAGCGGCTGATCCACGATCAAGCTTGATGCTGATCCCTTTTTGCCGACCGTTGAACGGCACCGCTGCACCGGCGGCAGGCGTGATCGTCACAATGACGTCCGAGCCAAGCAGATAGATGGCCTGCGCGAGCGCAGGGAGGGCCTCCATCGCGCCCGGATAAAATTTGCCTGTCCCGACCAGGTCAAGTGAGGCAGAGACCGCTCCACGTTCGGGCACGTCGATCGAAAGCGTCTTCGCCGCCATGTCTGCATACTTGCGCTTCACATCGTTGGTCTCTTCGACGTAGATGGTGGTGGCGGGCATCGTCGCCGTCACAGACGGAAGCGTGAACGTGTGCGTATAGGGGCCAGCGCCAACGACCGTCTCCTGCCCAAAGGCGAGCGACAGCATCCAGCCGAGCAGGAACGTATCGGCATCGTTCTTAATGGTGCCCGCAGTATCCCAGCTCGTGATCTGATCGTCCGTCGCCCACTCCGTGCCCTTGCCGGACGATTCTTTGTCGGTGCGATTCCCCGGAGTAGCCGAGATCGCGGAGCTGGGGTCGAAGCGCTGGCGCACGGTAAGGGCCGCATCGGCGAGGACGCCGCCATAGGCCGCCTGAGTGTTAGCGCTCAGGACAAGATTACGAGAACTCTGTTTTTGCAGGTTGATGCTCATGCGGTCGGCTCCTTGGAGGCTTCAGGTTCGGTTGGTTCTGATGTGGATACAACGGGAGCAACGGGCGCAGGCGTAGCGGCAGGGACCGGAGCTGCAACAGGAGCCAGCTCAAACAGTAGCTCGCCCTCCGGATTCGCATAATGCTTGAGGAAGCCATTCCACTCATAATGGCGCTCCACGCGTGTCTCCTGACCAGGCGTGAAGACGAGAGTGCGGCGTCCGTTCGATACGCGCAGTGGTATGCCATCCGCCATACCCATGCCAGCCGCAGTCAGTTGGACCTGGACGAAATCATTGCCCGCCATAGATAGCCTCCGGATATGCGTTGGGTCCAGGGAAGAGTGCGAGGCCGGGAACCTCGAAGCCGATCGCGTAAGCGGTGCCAAGGCCCTTTACGGGCCGAGGCTCCATCGACACGATCAGGACTGGCTCAGATGCCTCGCGTGTGGGAAGCGCGATCCGCGCACCGGTGAGCAGATCGCAGACCCTGCTGGCGAGCTGCAGGGATGCGATTGCCTGGTCTGCTGGCGAAGTGCGGTCCTGGTCGGCACAGATAGCCACGAACCGGCCAGCAGCGTCATAGCTGAGCCGCTGTGAGTCCATCATGGGATTGAAGGATGCGCCGCCGAAGAAGGTGCGAACCGAGGGCGGCGTAAGTACCAGGTCATCGCCCGAAAAGTCGTTCTCGGAGACCGGCGCGACATCGCAGTCGGCCAGTCCCGCAACCAAGAGCGCCATGCACGCGGACCAGACCAGGTCGAAGTGGAAGGTGCCTTGAGCCTCGCTCACGCTACACCTCCGGCAGCCAGGCCGCGCCCGGCGATGTAGAGATCGAGCGCCTCAACGAACCGCTGCGGATCTTCGGGGCGAAGGACAGCGAACGGACGAGCAGGGATGTTCTGGTAGCGCTCGTGATCGGGAACCGAGATCTTCCGGCCTGGTCCTTCGATCGCAGCCTTGCGCCCGCGTGCGCTCCTATCGAAGAGACGTCCGAAGCCAAGCCGACGCGAATAGTCGTAGGCCCCGACCTTGACCTGACGGCCTTCGATCCGCGCCTGCGGCCCAGTCGATCCTGCCAGATCAGCCGAGCCAAAGTTCTGGACGGCTGCATAGGGGATCTCGCTGCCGGTGCCAACCACAACCTCGTCGCCTTTGACGTCGAAGCGAATCGAACGAAAGAGATTGCCGAGGAGGTAGAGGAGCTTGTGTGGCTTGAACCCTTTGCGGAGAGTAGTAGACAGAGCGAACGGCACCCAGGAGCCAGAGGGTGAACCCTGCTCAACCATCGTCAGATGGATCGAGTCCACCATCATGCGGCCGAGGATTCTATACATGGCCGCACGATCGGAGATGCTGGCGCGGTAATCACCGAGGCTCAGCAATACCGCACGATCATTCACCTGTACCGACGCCGCCATTATTCGAAGCCTCTCAAGTTGCGATCGCTGAATTTGTTGGGCCGAGTAGAGCGAACTACAGGTCCCGACGATGCTTGATCGATAGTCCCGATCGGTTGATCCAGGCTGGCCTTTCCGGCTGAGATGTCTCGCAGCATCTTCATGGCGTCCTGGTAGTTATTGGTGACTGCTTCGGGGATCGGGCCTGTGCGGCGCGAATAGAGCAGGTAGATCGCGATTGTGCAGGTAAGGCCAACCAGCTCGTTCGTCGGCTGCAGCGGCAGCTTGTAGCGAAGACGACAGTACAGCTCGACCTGGCCCGAGGCTTCGTCCAGCTTCTCGGAGACGACGCCGGGATCGATCTCCGGCGGTCTGCCGTCGCCGGTCAACTGAGCGAGTGTCAGCGACTGGATGCGGCCCGGTACCAGGTCGGACTGTGCTGCGTATGCCATCAGCCCTTCACGGCCTTTGCGGCGGCGATAACGGCAGCGAGGATTGCATCCTTGCCAGAGCTGGCGTCGAGCGTGAGGCCGAGAAGGGTGCCCTGCTCGACCAGCTCCGCCACGGTGAGCTTCGCGAGAGTTGACTCACCCAGCACAACGGCCTGGATGGCAACAGGCGCATCAGCCTCGCGGATGGAGCCGTACTTGCGGAGGCGGTCAGCCTCTTCGGTTGTGAGCGCGATAGGCTTGCCCGTCTGGTAGAGCTTGCGATTGTGACGAATCGGCGACGTGGTGACATAGTTCGTGGTGATGGGGGTTACAACGTCCATGATGGTCTCCTTATGCGGCTGCCGGGAACCTTAGCCCCGGCAGCCCTGCTTACTGCCCTTCGGTAAAAAATCGTGGATTAGCCTTCGACTTCAGGAGCGTTGGCTCCGTAAGCCGGGACCGCACAGCAGCCGTTGAAGGTGAAGAGACAGCCGGGGGCGGTGAGCTTCAGATCGTAGTAGCGCTCGATCGAAGAGATGGTGGTCTTCTTGTTGAGGTAGGGATCGGGGAAGGTCATGACGCCATAACCGCCGACTGTGCCGGGAGCCGCAGTCCAGTCGAACTGCTTCATAGCGCTGATATCCATCTGACTCGGTGCCTGCTGACTATAACCGAGTACCGCGCTCTCGCCCCACACCCATGTCTCGTTATTGTCGTCATCCAGTACATAGGCGGATGCACGAGATACGGGCACCTCGAAGAGAGCGGAGAGCGCATCCGTGTCGTAGACGCCGGTGGTGTTGGTGTACTTCAGGCGGTCAACGATATCAGGATGGTTCTTCACTGCCGTGTAGACAGGGTCAGAGAAGATGAGGAAGTTGGCGTCCACTCCGTTCTGACGGATCGCCGACTTGGCCGCATCGATCACGGTAATGGGGTCAGATGCCACGTTGTCCCACATCGATGCTCCGGACAAGGTCTGCGTGTTGGGAACGAGTGCTGGATTCAGCACGATGTTGGCGCATTCGACCTCCGCATCGAGCGTCATCTGATCCATCAGGAACGCAACCAGCGCCTGCTCCTCGCTGAAGCCGAGGCCGAGGCCATACTGCTGAGCCTCGAACGGCACGTTACCTTCGAGAGCGTGGCCGTGGCAGAAGTAGGTGTCGGCACCGAAGGTCGTACGTACACTCTGCGGACGAGCACCAGGCGCGCGGCGTGTCTGACGCGTGAGGCGCGAGTTGGACTTGTCCCACTTCACATACTGGTAAGACTGGCGATCGACAGGGACACGCGGTGCGATCATGTCGATCATCATCTTGTTGTTGCGGATACGCTGCATGTAGTTCGACAACGCAACGTTCAGCGTTCCTATCGGCATTACTGGGGCGAATCCACCCATCTTGAACCTGCTTTCTTCCGCTCAGCGGAAAGAGATCAATCAGAATTTGTTAGCGAATAAAAGGCGTGATGAAGGCTGTTCCGTAATCGCCGATAGCCGCGATGCTCGAGACAGCACGAGCGATGACGTTGTCGCCGATTGCGGCGCTCGGGATGAGCTGCCCGGTCGCATTCGAGACGAGATATGCAGGCGCATTGAGAACAGCTCCGGCGATGAAGACGGCCTCGCCTGAGACACGCACAGCACAGTCGTCGCCGACGTTGATGACGTCCTCTTCGAGAAGGCCGAGGCATTGCGCATTGGCCGTCGCGGGGATAACGTGCTGTGGGTCGGCACCCTGCATCACTGCGGTGCCGCGCTTCATCCCGGCCACTCCGGCCTGGTAAGTCCGGGTCAGATGCCCGGCATCGATAACTCCGGTTTTTTCAACTGCTGGCATAGTCTCAACCTTTCGCCCGAGGGCACATCTGAAATTGCGAATCAGCCTCTCCGGACAACCGCGGCCCGGAGAGGCTAGTCATTGCGCTAGACCTGTCCTGCTGCCGCGCCTCCCGGCACGGTAAGCTCGGGACGCTCAGCAGCTACTTCAAGCGACGCCTTGGCCCAGTCCAGCTTCGGGTTCTCCTTCATGCGTGCCTGGATGGCCTCGGCGAAGAGGACAGAGTTGGGGTCAGCCTTGACGCGATCGGACTCATTGAACTGCACGCCGCCGGAAGTAGACTGCCGGGGCCGTGCCCGGTATAAGCGCGTCCAGCCGGTACGATCTGCGGAAAGGACTCCATGAACGTGACCAGGATCTCGAGCGGCGTCTGCTTCTTTTTCTTGTCGCCCTCGCCGAACTCGATGACGGTCTCAGCCTTCGCGAGTTCATCGAACAGGATGGTAAGGCCGTCGCGGTCGAAGGCCGGAACCCACTTACCGGAAGACTTCAGGCCGGAGATGGCATTCGCGGCACGCGTCTTGGACGCGGCAGTCTCAGATGCGGTCTTCGTCTCAGTGAAGTTCTTATCATGCGAATCGAGCTTCGCCTGGAGAGGCGCAACGGCAGCGGCGACAGCGGCGGCGGCGACCTCTCCGGAGATGCGCTTCACATCGGCCTCACTGAAGTTCGCCTGCGATGACTGCGCCCCGAACATACCCGGGAAGCGCTTCTGAAGGGAATCAATGAATCCCTCCATCCATTTGGTCTGCTGCTGTTCCGACTGCTCGGTTGCCATATCCTTCTCCTCTGCGAACTCGATCTCGACCGATTCGCTGTCCTCGTTTTCAAACTTGATGTCTGCAAGACCTTTCACTTCAGGGGGCGAACCGCCGAGGAAGCCAACATGGCGAAGAGCGAATCCCTTCGCACTGCTGTAGAGAGAGACAGACCGCTTTTTGTAGCGGCCTGCCTCCACTGCCTCTTCAAATGCCGGAACGATCTGCTTGAACTTGCCCTGCAGCTTGGCTCCAACGCGGCGTAGACTCTCCACCCACGCATAAGCCGGTGCGTCTGTCGCCGGATGACCGATGACAACCGGAGCTTCATGGTGGGCAGGATCGTAGTTCGCGATGATCTGATCGATGTCAGAGCTGGAGTATTCGCCCTTGTCGCCGTAGTTACCGGCCTCGAACAGATCAACCCACTGATTGGTAAGTTTGCTCACTAACGGGATAGTAAGTTTGTAAGTCAAAAGCCCGACTTATGGATGGCTCAGGGCTTGAGGTTGTCTAGAAGAGGCCACCAAAACTAACCGGTGCGGCGGCGGCCATCCTTAGAACGCCTAGCCTTGTAGTTCCGTCTTCACTCGCATCGTCACTTACTTCGCTGGGTAGTTTGGCGATGGTGGTACATCTGCAACCGAAATCACATGGAGGATAGATTCTGTTCCACACAGGATCGGTAGCACGCGCCGTAAAGCCTTCGAGTGCCGCGTGCGCAGGACGAACTGCATCATCGCGCATGGTGAGGAATGTCCAGAACGGAAGCGCATCCACCATTGCAGGATCAGTCTGCTGCTCGTAGCGCCCTTGGCCATATGCTCTGTGCGTCGCGATCTCGAAGGCATTATCCAGGCTGAACGCATTGATACGCTCAACTCCTTCGTCGCTGGTCATCTTATTGACGACTGCGGCGAAGTCATCGCTATTGCCGCCGTGTTGCACAACGTCGGCTAACTCATCGCGGACATTCTTGATAAGTCGAAGATCGGCGTTCCCGGCAAGAGTGAAGGCCAACCTGCGATATTGCGCAGTAAGTCCATCGAAGGTCTCCTTTGTAACTGGAGTAAGTGACCTGATGTACTGCGCGGCGTCATCGTTGGGTAAGTCAAAACCGAAGCCAAGATTCAAACTATCCGCACCGGCTTCGGCGAAGTTGAGGCGTGAGCTTGTCGCCAGGGGAAGCGACTTACCAGTCCTCCGCTTTGCCGCAGTCAGCACGTCGACTCTTCCGAGTACATTCGCCGCAGCCAGGTGCGTAGCCAGGATGTCGACGAGCTGGGGACGCGCCATCAGTTACCACCGCGTGAGAGGCGCTCCGCGACTTGCCGGGTGCGAGTGCGGAATTCAATCATCGACTCCCGCTTCATCTGAGCCGACAGCTTATCCAATCGAGCGATCCCGAAGTCGGCCTCCTTTACGTCCTCGCTGCTCTCAGCGAAGGCCGCGCCAGGCAGAGCCGGGACGGCTCCCGAGACATTCGGGATCAGCGCCTGGTCATCCTCGCCCACGGGCGGGATCTCCAGCACTTGAGCTGCCCACTTGGCCGGGATCGGCACGCCGATCCGCTGGGCCCCGGTCATGATCGCAAGCTTGCCCGTCAGATCCTTGTCTTCGGCGATATCCCAACTGAACCGTGGAGGGGGCACGTTTGGGCCGAAGTTCCAGAGATGAACGGGCCGAAGGATCTGATTATTGATTACCGCATTCTCTTTCTTAGCCAGCGAGATCGAACGCTTCTCAAATGTGTCCGCGTGGGTGTTGCCCTGAGCATTGGAACCTTTGCCGCCTTCATTGCCGAAGCTAGTAAGTGTCTCCCCTTTGATTGCACGCGCGATCGCGTATTGCATCTGCGTAAAGAGCTTCTCGTAGATCCCCGGATCACTTCCACGGGCTACCTTCAGAAGGTCGACGTCGTAATCCATATTCTGCGGAATGGCCATCGCAACGCCATCTACCAGGCCCTCTGCGCACTCGACAGCGAACTGCATCTCCTGGGCGGACGCTCCTTCCGCATATCGTGCGACGGCGGTCCCATTTGCTTTACCTCCCGCCTTGAGCCATAGGCCGAGAATCTGGCGCTTGAACCAACTGGGCCAGAACGCATTCTTTAGAAGCGGCCTGCCCATGCGATTGCGCGAGCGGCCACGATAGCTGAAGACTGCAAATTTCTCGGCGGGAACTATAGTGCCCGTAGACGACCCCACATAGTCGAGAAGCTGGATAGGACCAGTCTGAGGCTGGAACCGCTCGCCGAAGAGAAACATCTCCTGTGGGCAATCATCGATCGATAAGAGCGATGCCTGCCCCATGCTCGTATCGAACATCAGCTCAGCGCAGGAGAAGCCATACGGTGCCGCGTCGAGGAGCGTATCCATCGCGGCGTCAAAGTCCACGCCATCGAGCTGGGCCTTGGCGAAGTCGCGGGCATCCAGGGCGGCCTGGCTGTCGTCGCCCGGCTCAATCGTCCACTCGCGCTCAAGAACGCTGAGCTTCAGCTCGTCTAGTGCGGAGCTGACATCATCGTCCTTATCTTCCAGCTCGCGATAAAGCGGGATGGCTTGGCTGCCGCCGTAGGTCATCTGCTGCCAGATATGCGTGGGGTCGCGCAGGCCGCTGAATGCGTTCGTATTGAGCCAGCCGGCCATAATCGCCTGCTGCAATATCTGCTGTGTAACGAGCTGCCCTTGCGGCGGCAGCGGCGGAATTGTCTGGTCTGCCATCAATAACCTCTCAACTGTTGTCCCACTGTGGGGTTGGAGCTTCTAGCCATCCCGACCGATACGGTGTTTGACCCCGCAGAGTATGTCGCCAGGGCACACGCCCAGAAGCGATCGGCGTGCTGGTAGCCCTTCTGCTTTGCTCCACCGGCTACTGCCGTCTCGATCGGCACACGCGGAGCGTCGAAGGTAACGCCTGTCGACGTCGGCACGCGCTTGATGGCCTGCAGCTCCGTCCGGATGTCCATGTGATACGGGATACGTTCCTTCGCGCCTTCCATCGAACGCTTGAGCTTGATGGCGAGGTCAACCTTCATGCTCACCGCACCGTCCTCAGTGGCAGTCGTAGCGCGGTTCTTTTTGCGCTTCTCGTCGCGGAGTCGGCTCGAACCTGCGAAATTCACGCCCATAACCTTGCCGGGACAGCTCACGTTCAATAGATCCCATAGAGCAATACCCATGCCTGTCGAGTCGAGCGCTGTGCGGCTCGTCATCTTCACATAGGGCGTCAACATCTCGCACTGCTTGGGGAAGGTCACACCATGCAGCGCGATGACCATACGCGTCCAGAGCACATCGCCGATCTGCTCTTTGAGCCAGAAAGTAGTCTGGTCACCCACGCGTCCGACGTCGATACCTGCGAAGAGCTTCCCACGCGGCCTATAGCCTCCAGGCAGATCGAGCGTCGCACCATCGTCCTCGGCGCTCTGGATAAGTTCGAGCGGCAGCCATGCGCCAGTAGATTTCAGGAAGATGCAACGGAACTCCTGGTTGACGACATCGTCATCCTGGATCATCTGCTGCATCTCTTCCATGTTGATCGGGCAGCCGTCCGCGATCGCCATCTCGGCGTCGATCCAATGAACGGACCAGCCCTTGTACTTCTGGAAGTTATGCTCGGGGGCTACTCCATCTACAAGTCCCAGTTCTTTGCATAGGTCGTAGAACTTACCCTGCTCGCCGTTCGGCGTAGATAGTACGCGGATCTTATGACCGAGAGACGTCTGCCGTGTAATAGCAGCCCAGATCGCATAGCTCTCACCATGATGGCCAAACTCGTCCAGGATGGCGTTGCCTGGATAACCACGCGCCGTTCTTGCGTTCGCCGCAAGTGCGATGATGCGAGACCCATTAGGAAGAGTGACGCGCTGCTGGATGGCTTCGTACTCGCCCAGCTCGTCATAGAAGCTCTCGTCCTGATAGAGCTGGACAGCTCCCTGCATCAGCTCAAGCAGCGTGTGGCACGTCTGAATGAACTCAACCGACTGAGGCTTCGAAGCGCTGAGGACCGTCCATGTTTCTTTCGGATGGGCGATGCAGTCGAGGACCGCTTCGAGCGCCGTGGCAAATGAGAAGCCGATGCGGGCAGACTTGACCGCGATCTTCATGCGAGCGCCGTCGTCGATCCAGCGCTGCTGGTACGGCCTCATCTGCAATACAGCGGGGTGCGACGGCTGCGGGGGACTCGGGGGCGCGGCTATGCCGCTGGCGATCATGCCAACGCCGAGGACAGCCGCCTGCATCAGCCCCTTAGCTGTGCGCTGCATTCGCCTCTACCTTCGCCAACGGCGGCAAGCCGAAGACACGCTCGCGCAGCCTGTCGATGTCTTCCTGAGTAACAACGCCCTTCGCAGCTTTCTTCGACGCCCTGGCGGTCTCTTCGTCCATACGCTTGCGACGCAGCTCGGCGTCCTTCTCCATCTGCGCCATCTTGCGTTCATCGACTGCAACACGGCGCTCGCGGATATCATTCGCTCGCGCCCTCTGCATCACTTCGCCGAGTACGATGAGGGCCTTGGCTGCATTCTCGCGCCCCTTCACAGAGCCATTCTCAGACAGCACGGACATGAACGTATCGCGTGCGGCGTTCAGCACGGCCTGATCGCCATCCTTTACGACAGAGGTGGCAAATGCTTCGGCGATCTTCCGCGCCTGTTCGGAGCGGGCCACTACATCGCGCTGAACCTGATCGACGCGGATGTCATACCAGCGGTGCAGATTCGAGTGAGGGATGCGCATGTCCGGAAACAGCTCGAGCACAGGCGTCTCCAGCTTCTCCCACTCGACAAATCCCGGCTTGCCATCACCAACCGGCTCCGCAGACAGCTCCTCAATCTCCTGCCACGTCTTACCCATGACGTTACGCAGGTGCAGGATCGCCTCATGCACACTGATGGGCAGTCGATCGATCTTGAGCGGTTGTTTCGTTTTGCGAGCATCACCCGTCTTGGCCATTCGTCAGTACCTCAGAGCAGGACGGTGTCTTCGGTGATCTTGCCGTCGAGCAGACGCAGGCCACGGGCGCAGAGCTGGATGTGGGTGATCGACGTGCGATTCGTACGCCGATCCTTATCAGTCGCGAACTCGATCAGCTCGAGCACTTCGAGATCCTGCAGATAAGTGATGACGTCGTTCTCGCCGACGTCGATCCCGATGCCGCGCAGCATGTGCCACAGCTCGACATGATCGAAGCGGCTGTTCTGTGCGCGATGCCGCCTGCGCACCAGCTCAAGGATCGCGCCTCGCGCCCTGCCATCACGAACTGCATCGTCAAGCCTGTTTTCCATCTCACCCTCGTCTTTCGTTTATTTCTTGGTCAGCTCTTCTACCTGCGCTGCCATCTTCGTCACGATGCCGCTCAAGCTGGATAGCCCTTCAGCAGCCTCACGGCTCTTTTGGCCCGCATAGTCCACCAACGTCGCCATGCGCTCCTGGTCGCGGTCATCGCGGTCGGCGGTGCGTTGCATTGCATCTGCCTGATCGCGTGCGGCAGCGGCCAGCTTCACCTGTTCATCCGCAACCCGGTCCATCGAACCTGCGAAGCGATCTCCGAGCTTCGAGAGGACTTCGAGGAGCCGAAGCGATATCCCGTAGACAACCCACAGCGCGAACATGGCGAGGAAGTACCACGGCCCCCACTTCTCAAGCAGCTCGAACCCTTTATCGGGGTTGGTGCGGACCAGCTCCACCAGCGCATAAATGACTGAGCCGCCCCCGAAGAAGCTGCCGCCGATGATGAATGCCTGTCCAAGCTTCCGGCGCATGTCGGTCGATTGGGAGCCGGGTGCCGCACCGCCTGGCGCGGCACCGGGGATGTTGAGCTGGGTCATTTGGCGGGAGTCTCCTGCACGAGCTGCGGGCCGGTGACGCCCTCCGACTGCAGCTCGCGGCCCAATGTGACCGCATCGCCGAGGCTTTGCTTGAGAGCACCCTCTGCCCCCGCCGAGTTATGCGATCTCATGTACACACCGGCAAGCGCGATCTGCTGGAGAATCGTCAAGACGTCCTGTTCATGGCGTTTGATCGCGGACCGGAACGTGACCGGGAAACCGAACGCGCCAACAAGGAGCAAAGTCATCGCCGACGTCGGGGTCAACTGCCCGGTCAACAGCAGCGCGATCGCAGCCAGTAGGAGCACCCCTGCCAGCAGGTAAGTCTTCTTTCCAGCCAACCACTCCCTAACCGTCCTCATACTCACCCTCCCAGATGCCTCAAATTTGCGCAGAAAAATACCTGCCACGCGTGGCGCGAATTATTGCGCCCCCTTACTACCCACTCACCAGCTGACGAAGCCCTGAGGCGCTGCCCGCGTGCAAGTGTCTTTGCACGTCGGACACGCGATCGACAGGTAATCGCCGTCCCGAAAATCTGCGACGAACGTAACCTCTTTCGCCGTAGCCTCGAACATCGCGTGGCAGCGGCTGCAGTCGAACCTGACGACCTGCTGCGCTGCCTGGATTCCTTCGCGGATGATGCGCATCTCAACCCCTCCCTAATGCCCGAGATGCCACTCCCGGCAAAACTCACATTCGTATGGGTGCAGGCCGCTCGCCGTTCGCAACGTCCCTGCATCCTGGTAAACCTTCAGCGCCGCGCTGGCGGCCGCCTCGGTCGGGTGCCTTTCCTTGCCCTCGCAGGCCCGCTCATAGCGGGCCGTCAAGTACGGAAGCGCCTCCATCGCGCCTCACTTGTGAAGTGCGATGGACCGGTTGGCCGTCATCCGCGCATCGCGGATCTGGCGCTGAGCCGCGCTACGGTCGGCGCTGGACGGACACTGTTCCAGGACGACACGCTCGAAGTTCTTGGCGGCTGCGTTGATCGCCGCATACCGCTCGATCTGATCGGGTGATGGCGCGTGGTAGCCATATGCATGGTCGAGGTCCGCTTCCTGCTCTGCACTCAATTTCGACATTTACCCCTCCTCAAACTCTGTTTATTGCGGGCGGCACCTTTAGGGGAGCCGCCCGCGTCGCTATGCCTCTCTCAGGCTTAGAACCCCTGAGAGGTCTCGTAGGCATAGACCACATGAAAGTTGTGGCCGGTCGCCATTTCTACCTTGTGCTTGTCCAGATAGGGCGCGATGTCCCGCAGTTTCAGCGTGCGAGCCTCGGCGACAGCGGCGTTCTGAGCAGGCGTCTGCGTGGTCTGCAGAGCGCCGTCCATCAGCAGTAATACCTCGCGGACCGCGACGATGGCAGTCTTCGCCGCCGCCACGCTTACCGGGTTGGTGATGTGGGTTGCCGCGAGGAACTGGTTGGCGTTGACGGCCAGCACCTGCTGCAGCGCGGTCGAGATGCTGGCCAGCGTCCCATCGTTCGGAGTCGCCGTATAGTCATCGCACGCGACCTTCAGCGCGGCGAAGGCTGCATCGAAGGTCTGCTGTGCCGCAGAGATCAGCGCGGCGTCCGCAGGCGCGAAGGTTGCAAGCGTCGTCGAAAGCGCGTCGACAGCCAGGACGACTTCCGGTTCGTAGCTGACGATCTTCGCGACGACGGCCTTGGCGTCGGCCTGCTGCTTGACTGTGCAGCCGGTGAGGCCGAACATCAGCGAGAAGCACAGTACGAGCGCCACAATCGCCTTGGGAGCGACCGAGATACCGGAGGAGTGCTGCCCGAACCATGCAAGGATCTGGCCTTCGACATACCCTTCGGAGACGTACCAGGGCTTCTTGGTAATTGCCAGCGTGAGTGCGGTGCCGTCGTAGCTATATGTGGCAGTCACACCACTGTGCTCGATCGTGCCCTCATCACCGGACACCACAACGTCGTACTTTTCGTGAAGCAGTGTGACGGCGGCGGTGAACTGATCGCGCGTCAGAGCAATAGGGTCCATTACGCAACTTCCGTTTCTGCAGCCGGGGGCTGCGGGAGTGTGTCGTATTGCGTGAGGTTGTAATCGCGCATGAGCGCGACCAGGCTAGAGGCATAGCTCGCAGAGGTTGAATAACCCGCATGCTGAAGTGCGAGTGCGAAATTGAAGGGAAACTCCGCATAGCCCATCGCCGCACGATATCTTGCAGCGGTAGCGAGCAAGGCTCCATGAGCTTCGAAGCTATCGGCTTCGCTTTGATAGCGAGCGAAGAGAGCGTGGACAAGGACACGCTTACCCTTCACATACTCTGCGGTGAGGAATTCAACGTAAGTGTTCGGAGCACCAATATGCGACTGCTTGATGCCGAAATAATTGTTCGCCTTGACTGCTAGTTCGGAAGCTCCCCAGGAACTCTCGATGATCCACTGGGCCAGGGTGACAGACGCGGGAACATGCCACCTTGCCTGCGTAGCTTGAGCTGCTGGCACCGCCGCACGAAGTCTCGCCATCTGTTCCGGTGTCGCCATGTAACTCCCCTGACCACGGCTTTCACTCGACCGGGATGTCTGCCAAGGCAGACATCCCGACTACGAGGGCTCTGGCACTTCCCGCGACCTCCTTTCCTTTTGAGATAAGTGGTTGCGAATGCACAGGACGCTGACCGCGAGGTCGTAGTTGGAGAGTAAGTGCGCTCTCTAGATATGCAATTTATGGGTGAATCAATTGGAGAGGTTGGCCCTAAAAGCAAAAGCCGCCTCGCTTAGCGAGGCGGCTGCTTTCACAATCGATCAATCCTTCTTAGCCCAACGAGTGTCGACAGCATTCTTGGCAATCTTTTTTCGCGCAGCCGGAGTAAGTGCTTCAGCGCGGGCTTTCCCCCCAATCTTGCCGCCGATCGATCCGATCGCCGCCATCTCCTCAGAGGTTCTAGCCGTATGAATTGCAACTCGATGTGACTGTTCTGAGCGATGCTCCGCGCTTTTTGTCAGCCCCAAATTTCCTGCCGCATAGCCTATGGATTTCGCCGTTCGCCCCAATTTTGTGGCGATTTTCGCATTTGTAGTAGTCGCGAATGCTCGTCTCAGGAACGCCAATTCCTCTTCCGTCCAAATCCGCCACCGGCCAGGACCGGCAATCGGTATCTTCTTTCTTGGCATGATTGCCTCCGGATTCTTCGCCGGGTTACGTACCGGCACCGAGGTACCACCCTCAGACGCACCGCTTACCCCTAGTTGGGCGCGGCGGAGCTTATGACGCCAACGGAGGAAAGCCCTTGACGCAACTAAGGGGCTTATCGAAAAGGCGAAGCGCTGGAGCGTCGAACCACTCACCATCGCGCTTCGTCGCGTTGGCCAAGTCACGAATCATCACGACAGCGAAGCGGCCCCGAGAGTTATGACCGGAGACATTACAAATCATCAGATCTTGGGCCTGCTCAAGAGAATGGCACTCGGTCAGATACTCTTGATAGTCAACAAGGACCCGGTCATGGCCGTTTTCAGCCGTCTCAACTGACTTATAGGACTCAACACAAAGCAGGTGGGTGGGATATGTGTGTGCATCTCGACCATTGTTGTCAGCGTCCGCGAATACTTTGAATGCCTTCTCCATTTGAAACTCCTAGTGAGGTTGGTTACCTCTGAGAAAAATATACTTGAGCGACTATTCCCGGTCAAGGCTTATTTCTAAAAATAATCACCTACTTGGGAAGCGTGTAGTTTGCCAGGAGCAGCTCTGCCGCTTTGCGGGACCGTGCCTCCTGGCTGCTACCCAGCGAGTAACCCACCGCGACCTTCATCGTCTTGAGGCCATGCTTGCGGGCGAGCTGCCGCACCTCAGAGCAATCATCGAAGCTCATGAGGAACTTGCCCTTCAGACCCGCGAGCAGCTCGAAGAGTTCCATGCGGCGCTCTTCGCTCAGAGCGTCATAGCGTCCGTTCGGCTGGAAGTGAACATAGGGCGGATCGAGATAGAGGAAGCTCTCAGCCGAGTCGTAGCGCGTGAGGATCTCCGCGAAGTCTCGCTGCTCGATCAGCACGTTGCGCAGCCGGGCAGCCGTCTGGTCGAGCAGATCCCGCACGCGGTCGAGCGAGCGGCGCAGCTTGTTGCCCTGGCATCCCTTGGCGCTCGAGCCTGCGAAGTGTTCTCCCTTGGAGCCGTAGGAGTACCAGGCGAGATAAACGAAGCGGAGCGCCCGCTGCAGCTCGTCAGGCTGCTCGGGTGAGGCGAGCAGCTCGCGGAAGCGGCCCGCATGGACGATCTCGTGATCGAACATCTCCGCCAGGGCAGCGGGCCGGTGCTTAGCCACACGGAAGAAGTTCACCACCTCCCCGTTCAGATCGTTCATAATCTCGCGCTCTGACGCGGGTTTGGCGAAGAGCAGCTTGGCCGATCCGGCGAAGACCTCGACATAGATGCGATGTTCAGGGATCAGCCCGAGCAGCGTGTTCTTGAGCGCACGCTTACCACCAGGCCACGCGAATGGGGATTGAGGAATCTTCATTCGCCTGAGCGTAGCTCGAAACCAAAGGCGAAGTAAAGGCGAAAGTACTGATTAGGTAAATCTGACCCTAAAGTCTTGGATAGACTTTCACTTCATCAATTCCAGCGGCTTCCAGAGCGCTAGACCTCATAGCATCTTTATTGGCTAGGCAAGACTTGAATGCATCGGACGATGAACCTGCCGCTTGAGTGATACGACATGTTTTGGTCCATTCCAGGTATCTCCAAAGAAAGTTGGCGACCTTTAGTTCATTCTGTCCCACAGCACTCCGCGCTGCCGCCATGACACTCTTCCTAGCATTCAGAAAGTTCAGAGAATAGGCCATCTCCGACGATAAAACGTCGATTCCATCAGTATCCTGTATTGCCTCAAGCGTCTTGTCTTTGAAGACTTGACGCAAAGATGGCGGATTCTGTGCCATACAGTGCAGCGTTGCGAGCAGCAGCAAAATTGCGATGCTAGTCTTCTTCATTCTGTCCTCTTTTGCTAGAACTACGGGGGCCAACCCGTCCAATTTACGACAGCGCCGACTATGGCAAGATCAGAGCCCTTTTGGAATATTCGCACTGGATAATGCTTTGAGGGCTGTTGAGGCATTAACATGTATATCCCGCCATCTTGTTTTAGCCATTTGACCGTCATGCCTGAGCCATCGCGTGCAAGAACCATTTTGCCGACAAGCTCCTTGGGGTCTTTGCGACTTACATCCACGATAACTACATAGCCGGTCTCAAGAACAGGACTCATCGAATCGCCCATAATCTTGATCGCATATAGCTTCCCGCCGCTTGGAAGCCAATCTGTGGGAATCCAGAGAGTTCTTTCTATTTGGTTCTGATCGATCGCCCGACCCGTGCCAGCTGCCGCTGGATCTCGCAATAGTGGGATGCCTCGAGTTCCAGAGTCCCCTTGTTCCCAATCTGGATGATCTTTCTTGTACGAGTCAACGACCTCTTCAATATCTGCGTATTCCTGCCCGGCCTCTCGGAACCAGTAAGTCTTATCAGCCCCCTTCATTCTTCCAATTGCCATCAGTGCCATTGCAGAGGGTTTATACCTGCCGTTCTCCCACTGCGAAATGATCGTTTGCGAGACCCCCAAAAGACGTGCGAGTCCTTTCTGATCGGTCTGCAACACCTCCAGACGCAACTTTTTCAGTTGCGCACCGAGTTCTTTGAATTGGTAGCCAATTTTTTCCTTGACAGTCATATTGGCAGCCAATAAAGTCCATTTTGTGGCGAAGCATAAATCATCCCGCAATCTTACCGCAGTCCGGGAAGCCTCCATTAGAGCTTCGCGCAATCGCGGCATGTATTCGCAGATAGCTCGCAAGCTCGACTTGACGCCTGCACATGTTCGTAATGTGGCTATGGGCCTACGGTCCTCTCGCAGGGTTGAAGAAGAACTTGAGAGGGAACTTCAGAAGCGGGCACGAAATGAGCAGAAAACGGCGGTGGCGGCATGAGTTCTTCACGTACTCAGTCTCGCAACTGTTCGGGTTCCGCGTCGATGCAGATTTCGGGGGAACTTTTTACACCCGAGTTTGCGCTGGGGAATGACAGTGAAATCCCTGGCGGAATGAACGATGAGGCGGTAATTCGCGGCATCGTGACTGAGACGATTCGCCACTGCAGCAAGAGCCGCGAAGTCATCGCACAGGAGATGACGACGCTCCTGGGCGAAAGAGTCACGGCCCGAATGTTGAACTCGTACACCTCAGAGGCAGCAGAGAAGCATAGATGGCCAGCTCAGTACACTCGGGCGCTTTGCCATGCGACCGGGGACTGGCGATTGGTTCGGTGTATATCCGAACGGGCTGGTTTCCACCTGATTACGAAAGCCGAAGCAAAGCTCTTCGAGCTGGGTCGCCAGTACCTCATTGAAAAGCGTGCAGCTCAGACGATCGCCGCGCTCGAGCGCGAACTAGCGGGGGTGGCATTATGACGACCTCCAGCCCCATAATTCTTCGCCACACTGAGGCAGGGATCTTGCGGACACAACTGAAGGAGGCGATGCAAAGGTCTCCTCTATCTCGTGCCCAAATCGTAGAGAAGCTCGCAGAAGCCACCGGGGATCAAGTAACAGAGCGTCGCCTGAATGGATATCTGGCAGAGTCGAAAGAAGACTACAAATTTCCCGCCGAATTGATCTTGTCCATCTGCGAAATCTTGGGAGATCATTCCGTTCTTCTGAAGATGGTAGAGCGTGCCGGTTTTCGGATGATCGGCCCGGAAGAGGAGCGACTGCTTACCATTGGTGCCGCTTATGAGGCAAAGGTTCGCGCCGAAAAGGTACTTGCGGAGGTGGCCCTATGAGCGCCCTTCCAGTCTCTCTCGCTCCTGTCTCAGCCCCTGACCTCTGGCTGACCAAAGAACAGATCGTTGAGCGTACCGGCATCACGCCGCGCTCGATCGAGCGGTATGCCAAGACTCGCGGCACGATCTCGCAGGATCTCGACCAGCGCGGACGCAACGGACGCAAAGTGCGGCAGTATCTGGTTTCGTCGCTTCCGCAGGAGCTGCAGCGCAAGCTGACGCCACCAGCTCCGGCCCTGGTTGTCGCCCCAGCTCCATCGCCGCTTGCAATCGAGCCGTTGTTCGCCCAGCAGGACGCCGAGATCCGAGCGGTACTGACCGATCCGCGTGACATTGCTCTGGCCACACAGCGCGAAAAGATCATCCGGCCCATGCTCGACTTCAAGGCCAATGCAGTTCGCTATCGTCAGCTACGGCTCTCGGATGGCACGGCGGTGACCACGCTCGATCGCCTGGCTAAATATCTCTGCGAGACCCACCCCGATATCAATCTGAGCAGCACCACTCTCTATCGCTGGAAAGACGCATACAGCAAGCACGGCCTAGTCGGTCTCGCTCCCAAGCGCCGCGTCGACAAAGGCCGGTCTCGCTGGGCGACTGCCAACCGCGATCTAGCGGACCTCGCGGCCTTCATCTACATCGGCGACGAGCAGCAGCCCGGCCAGTCGGTCATGGTCGCCTATGAGCAGGTCTGCCGTCTCGCGATAGAGCGCGGCGTCGAAGCACCCTGCTACGAGACAGTTCGGGCGTTCCTCGAGAACCCGTCTGAGGTCTCGCTCTCCATGAAGACCCTGCAGATGAAGGGCAAGCGTGGCTACGAGGCGATGTTCGCGCCCTACCTGAAGCGTGGCTACACCGAGCCTGCCAACCAGATATGGGTCTCGGATCACATGATCTGCGACTGCCTTGTGCAGGACGACTGCTTCGCGGGCGACATGAAGCACATCCGTCTGCGCATGACGACGCTGTTGGACTACCGTTCGCGCAAGGTCGTGGGGGTCTCCTGGTGCCAGGAGGGCAGTAGCCACTCCATCAAGCGGGCGCTCCTGAAGGCGATCCTCCGCTATGGCCCGCCAGAGGCGTTCTATTGCGACAACGGCAAGGACTACAAAAAGATCGCCAAGGGTGCCCAGCGGCACGAGCTGGAGGCGTACTACGCGGAGATCCAGGCTGAGGCCGAAGCACAGACCCCAGAGGTCCGGGTGCTGGAAGGCTCGGTGATGAGGCGGCTCGGCATCAACGTCACGTTCTGCCTGCCGTTCCATCCGCAATCGAAGCATATCGAAAAGTACCACCGCTTCTTTCATGAGCGCTTCGACATTGCCTTTCCCACCTATACGGCGGGCAAGACTCACCTCCGGCCCGATGCGACGAACACGAATCTTGTTCGGCACAAGAAGCTCATCCAGATGGGCGACACCACCAGCTCCGCGTTGCCGCTTGCGAGCGAGTACATCCGCATGGCCGAGGCATGGATTGAGCAGTTCTATCACCAGCGTGGGCACGAAGGCGAAGGCATGAATGGGCGCAGTCCCGACCAGTGCTTCCGCGAGGAGTTCAATCCCAACCAGAAGCCCGTTCCCGCATTCGAGGAACTCGTACCGCTGCTGGCTGAGATCAAGCTCTGCAAGGTGATGAACAGCGCGGTGGAGATCGGCGGCGTTCGCATGGTGTCTTCCTTCTCTGACCAGCGTGCGGCCTTCATCATGCATGAGCGGAGTGGCCAAAGGATCAAGGTCGCCTATGACCCGCTCGATATGAGCCACGCCGTGGCGCTTGACCTCGAAGGCTATCCGCTCTGCAAGCTTGAGCGCCAGAACCTCACGCGCTTCTCGCACGACGATGAGACCCGCGCCGAGATCGCCGGTATGTCCCAGCAGCGCGGCATGGTTCTCAAGGCCACCCGGCAGTCTATCGACGCACTGGGCAAGCGCGTGCGGGGCAGCGGCTACACGTCTCAGGTCGACCAGCTCCGCGAACTGGCGGCGCTCCCGGCCACCGGTACTGACTCCATCGTGCAGCGACCGCGTAAGACGGCCAGCACCGAGGTCAGTACGCCCATGTATGTAAGCGATGCAGTTGATGCCTTTTTCGGAGAGAACTAGATGAAGATTCGGCCAGAAGTCTTAGAGCAACTCGAAGCATCAACCCCATCGACAGAGGCCGTTCAGAAGCGCGTCCGCGAATACCTCGCAGTCGCACAACTCACGATCGATGATTTCGCCCGGCGTGTCGGGCGCGGTCACTCCGGCGTCAAGATCTTCCTCAGCGGCAAGTACATCACGTCCACCGGCTCGAGCAGTGACGTTCGTATCCGCCGCGCCCTTGTGGAGTTCATGGATGCACATCCGATTGAGATATCGACTCAGACAAACGGAAAGCTCTATGAGACTTCGAATGTACGGGTGATGCGCGAGTGGTTTGATCGTTGCCGCGACGGTCGCGAGATGGCAGTCATCTATGGACCGCCGGGATCACAGAAGACATTCGTATTCAGCCATTTGATTGCGGAGCACAACCGGCGCGAACTATCGAAGAATGGCCACGGCTCACGCGCTTATTACGTGTACTGCTCGCAGAACATCACGCCCCGCGAGCTGCTGAAGAAGATGGCGAAGGCCGCAGCGATCCCCGCTACGCAGTCAATCGCCGGGATCATCAATGCACTGAGCCACCACCTCGCCAGCCGCAAATCGATCTTCGTGCTTGATGAGGCTCAACATCTTGGCATCCCGACGTTGGAGATTGTGCGCGAGTTGAACGATTGTGCTCCCCGCTGTGGTGTTCTTTTGGCCGGAAGCCACAGCCTGATGCGCCTCTTCCATGAGCGTGCGGCTGAGCTTGAACAATGGAATGCACGGCTCAGCAATGCCATTGAGCTTCCGGGTATCGCTGCCCCCGAGGCAACAGCCATTGTCGAGGCTGAACTCGGCGTGCAGCCCGCCGAGAAGCTGAAGATGCTGCTCGATCACTCCAGAGTTACGGACGGCTTTAGCCGCAAAAAGCAGCAGTATCTGTCTGCCCACCGAATTTTTCGCCAGATCAAAAAGATCAAGGCCCACCCGCTTTTCATCGCCCCAAACACCACACAGAAAGAGAGTGCCGCATGAAGACCTCCACGTTGGACTCACTTCACGAACGTCGCCCCATTCGCCAGACAATCGCGCTGCTGCTGCTGTTCCCGATCGTGCTCCTGGAATCCCTGCAGGATTGGTTCCGAGGACTCAGCGGCTCGCAGATCGATCGCTTCATCCTCACTGTCGGCAACGTGTTCTTCCTCGTCGCCTGCACACTGATGATCTACTCCATCGTCTTCGCCTGGATCAGCGGCGCGTTCGCTCGGGCGGTGCGCTGATGCATAGCCTCCGCGCTATCGATTGGTTCCTGCTGACCTTTGCCGTTGCGGTGTGGTCAGGGATGCTCCTTGATGTGCTTCGCGCAGGAGGATGCCTCTAATGGCCCACCAAGCCTATTGCTCCGGCTGCATGGCGACGCAACCTATCGATGCCAACTGGCGTGCCCTCTGGATCGACTCAGACGGCGACCTGCTGATGTCTCGCCCGGAGCGTGACGGCGATATCGATTTCGAACGCCCTGGCACAGTCTTCGCCTGCGGCCAGGGCGCGGCGCTCTGCATTGTCGAGCGCTACCTCCACTCGGGAACCTTCGATCATGCTCCCGAATCCATCAACGAACCACTTACCGCTGACGAAAGCGTTGCAGAACGCATGGCTGCTTACTTCTTTTTAGGAGATATACGATGACCACCGAACTACTCGCCCCACCTACGCCGACCGAGGTAGCCGTCACGGTCGTTACCGACATGATCCACGAAGAGAAGACCTCGACCTTCGATGAAAAGGAGTTCGAGAAGCTCTGCTATCAGTTCGCTCTCGATAAGATCGTTCTCGAATCGTCCAAGGAGCTGGCCGAGCGGTCGCGAGATGCGCTTCAGGTCTTCGTCGACAAGTACGGCTACGTGCCCGAAGACGCCGAGAAGACCATCCGCTGCCAGACCCGGAAGTACCAGGCGAGCGTGACGCGGCCCACCTCAATCGAGATCAATGACTCGCGTGTTGAGCAGTTCCAGAGGATCTGCCGCAGGGGCCGCATTGCTGCTCTCTTCCCGGCGATCTTCACCCGCAACGTCTACTACACGCTCACACCTGGCGCGGACAAAGCGATTGAGGATGCGAAGCCTTCGGCCAAGTTCAAAGAGGCGTTTCATACCCTCTATGCGCTGTGCTTCGTGCCGAAGCCTAAGTCGCCCTCACTGACCTTTGTGGACTTCGAGGCCGAGAAGGAAAAGCGCGAGGCCAAGGAGGCCGAGAAGAAAGCCAAGCAGGAAGAAAAGAAGGCCAAGCAGGAAGAGAAGCGGCTAGCAAAGAAGGTCGGAAAGGCGAGTGCCTAATGCCAGATCTGTCACCAGAGCAACTACTCGCTATCGACCCATTGTTGAACGACTGGTATGCAGCGACATACGATGTCGCCCACCATCTCACAAAGTTCTTTGAGCTTATCGCCGCCGATGGGCGCGCCTTCGAAGCTTTCGCAAAAATCGCGCGCAACGATCCATCCATATTGCAGATGGTCCCTGTAATCAAAGCTGCGATCTCACGCCGCCGAGATGTTCGAGAGGCCATGATCCGTTCCATGGCAGATGACCTAAAGGCGGTGCCTGATGGCCTTTGAGACCGAATACAGCTTGGTCTGCGACAGGTGCCGGACGCGATCCGAGTACTTCGACGGAGCCATCTTTACGAAAGCCGAAGTAATCGCTGCGCTTCGCCGTGTCGGATGGGCACGCCCTCGCGGTGGCCGCACGACAACCCAAGGCACTGAATGCCCGACATGTTCCGGCGAAAAGATAAAGGGGATCACGGGATGGCGATAACTAAGGCTTATATCGATGCCTCCATCGCGGCTGGAAAGCGCGAGATCGAGGAGCTGAAGGAAGTCACCCAGAACATGGGAGCGACGGTCAGCCGTATTGGCTATGCAGCCACTCAAGTTGACGGTGTGCGCTCGCTTGATACAAACCGCAAACTACTCACCGCCGCCGAGCAGGGCCTGACCACCCTGCGCACACAACTCCGCGAGATGCGGCGGCTCTGCAAGCTCATCGACCACCGGCGCGATCGTCGCCAGAACGGAACTTATATCCCATGAACACAGCTACTCAGATACGGGAGCGCGGCGGCGTCATCGGGCCGGACAGCATCCTCTGCGTCGTGATGGACGAACACAATGTCCATTGCCTCAACGAATCGCAACTGGACGCCTGGTGGGCCAACCAGACTCCCGAACAGAAGGCGGCCATCTATGAGGCTGATCTCGAAAGTGACACGACCGTCCAGGCATTTGGAACCACGCTCGGGGTCTGTCGCCATTGTGGTTGCACAGATGAAAGCGCGTGTCCGGATGGTTGCGAGTGGGTCGATGTTGCGCACACGGTATGCAGCAACGATGATTGCATAGCCGATCACCTCCGCGAACTAGCGAATGACCTCGGTCCGATCCCCTTGCTGCGCGGTTCGATGGATGAGATCCGGGCGGCGGCGGAAGAAGAGCCGATACCAGCAGGCATCTTGCGGCAGGCCGTCTCCATGTTGGCCGACTTTCAGCGCCTGATCCGGAAGTCCCTACAACAGCCGGATGCGGTCCTGCAATCCCGCCGTGATCTGGCCACTAAACCGCTCGCCTCTCCATTGAATGGCAAGGATTACACGCTGCCCATGTCATCGCCGGAGGTGCTTGATGCAGCTCTGTAACCTCACTGACAATGAACTGCGCGAGTTGGCTTCGAGGCATCGTCGCCTTGTTGACTTCCTGGGCGCAGGGGATGCCATCAAGGCCACAGCGAACGCCGTCTGCACAGCGATCGACGAGCTGATCGCTCGCCGCGCCGGGGTGAACCCCCGCCTCGTATTTCTGGAAAAGACAATCGCATACGAGTCGGCCTGCAGCCTGATCGAGAGTAGCTGCTTCCAGGGCAAGGCAGAGATCGGCGATCCAAATGAATGGTTCGACCTGGATACTTTCGATTCTGAGATCGGCAGTATCGATGACGAGGTCGAATATCTGGAGTTGCGTGGGCTTCTCAACCATCACCCTGAAAATCCGAAATGGATCTCGTTCCGCGACGAAGGCGAGGAGATATGAGAAACGTTCAATGCTCATACTGCAGTGGCGTAGCAGGCAGGGGAAGCAGCCGCGTTCTCGGAAAGCTGCTCTTCCACTTCTGCGCCGGTTGCTGGTCGCAGTGCAAGGCCGAGTGCGAAGGCTTCATGCTTCGCGTCGTGAAAGGAGCCTGACGATGCCCAGTGAGATTCGCGGTGGCCCCGTCCAGGTCATTCATGACGACTATAGCGAGCACTGCCCAAAGTGCGGCACGCTACTGACCGATGAGGACCACGGCCTCGGATTGGCTTATGGAGGCTATGGGCGTTACATCAGTTGTCCGAACGAGCCTCTATGCGACTGGTGGATCAAGGAATGCGAAAGCGATGACGAACCGGAAAATGAGGCACTCAAGGAGATAGCGATGCCAGAGCAAGGTCCGAAGATTGAGGACATCGAGAAAATCATCCGAGGCGCATGGCCGGAGATGTTCACGCATCACGTCGCCGGACTGATGGCCCCGGATTTTTGGAGTGTGGACGTCTCCCTAGGCATCGGCGAGACTCGCGAGGATGCGATTCGCGCAGCAGCCAATCATCACACCGTTCTCTGGCGCACGATGGAGACCGCACCGTCGACGGGAATCACAATCGAGATGGTCTGCAAAGGTGCCGATGGAACGTTCTTCCTCAATTACGGCTATTTCCACGAACACTTAGATTCTGATGGCGAGGGCTGGACTGACGGCACTGTCGCCTCTTGGGGTTCGCAGGAGAATATTCGCCTGAATCCAATGTTGTGGCGTCCGGTGGCAACAATCAATCCTGCTGTCGTAACTGCATCCATCGAATCGCCGCGTTCGATCTCCAAATATCTGGGAGGAGACGGGAAGACTAATTATTACCGGACTCCCAAAGGCTCGGTCTTCAGCTTTGATGGCTGGAAGGCCGGAGACTCTCCTCTCGAATGCTTCGACCGCGGCGACTATCTTGGATGCCTCCACGGTTGCATGCTGGCCATTTACCTCGCTGACGATCAATATCTCGCAATTCTCCATGTTGCCGATGACGGGCTGATGCACGAACTGGTGCATCTCGCCCGAAAGATCGACATCTCTACCCACAACACGATTGCCGATCTGCGCAAACAGGTCGGGTATCTTACCTCGCTCATTGTCATATATCTGGCTGCGCGATGAATGAATTCTGCCTCAATCCGGAGCTGGCCGATGTGAGCGCCGCGCTGTATGCAAACGCGATATCGGACACCTGCGCGTGCGGTGTGACAAAGCGGGAGGCTTATGTATTTTGCGCGGACTGCTGGAAGCGGCTCGAGCGTATTGATCGTCGGTTCCCCGGCATAGCGCATCGCTGGATGCAGGGCGCTGCCGGGAGAGACAGAACACCGGGTCTTTGGCTTTACGACCTATGCGTGGACCTACTTCGCGATCCGCGTGCTGGAACCCACAAAAAACGCACCAACCAGGAGGAACACGATGGCTATTGATCTCGACTTCGAGCGCACTCTGCACCAGACCGCTCGCACCGTTCCGGTTGAGGATGATCTCTTCACGACCTTCGCCGACAAAGTCCTTCGCCGCGTTGACGAGGTAATCGAAAGCCGTAGGTGCAAGTGGACTCCCCGGCATGGACATATTCGCCTCCTGCAACTGCTGCGCTCTCACCAGGGGAAAAGCCGGGCAGTCTCCCTGGAATCGCTCGCACGAACGATGAACTTCACGCCGCGAGAACTCAAGGACATCGTGCAGGATCTCCGGTTGAACTTTGGCGTGCAGCTCGGCGCGTCGCGTGATTCGGAGGCGGGCGGCTACTACCTGGTCGCAACCGAAGAGGAGAGTATCGAGTCCACCGCGCAGATGCTCCACCAGGCCACCTCCATGCTGCGCGTCGTAGCCGCGATGCGCGGAGGCCGAGAGGTCATCGACAACCTCCTGCACCAGCTCCGGCTCGATCTCAGCCAGGAGGGGCAAAGCTGATGGCTACCGCTTGGGTCTGGATGATTATGGAGGGGGCGTCTACTCTGCGCCTTTATAAGGATGGACTTGCCTGGCACAGTTCATACGGTACGGGCTTCGCCACAAGAGAAGAGGCTCACAAGGTATTCATGCGGACACGCGCCCGATATCTCGAACTCAGAGAGGTCTGCCGCAATGGAGGCAGCGATATTGGCGTAGAAAACTGGACGAAGTGCTTGGATAGCATTCGCGTCACTCGGATCAAACTTCCGGAGAGCAAAGGAGACGGGCATGTACGGTCCTAAAACCGAACTTGAGACGGAGCTGGAAAAAGTTTCGAAGAGCGGTCTCATCCATCTCGCGAAGTCTCTAGCTCGATTTAGTTGGCTGCACCGCGAGGACTTATTACTTGAACTCGTGAGAAATGCAAAAAGGATGGGGAGTGCGCTTGATGCACAGGCAAGGATGCAACTGCTAATAAATGATCCCGACAAGTTTATCGAAGGCGCGATGAGACGGTCCAAAGCGGCCAAGAAGGGCGCGCGGCGACGCAAGAAAGAAGCACGAGCACTGAAAGGCGGAGGACGATGAACCGCGAGCGTGCGTTCTTCGATACAGAGATGATGGCCAAAATGCTGAAAGCTGACTTACCCGCAGCATTACGTGTATTGGCAAATGGACTCGAGGCACAGGAGTTTGAAGGATGGTTCGAAGGCAAAGCAACCGACGGCTTCTACTGTGGGCCGGATGAGATGCGAGTCATGTTGCAGCTCCGGCTGAGAGTGCGGATAGTGCAAGACCACAGATTGGAGACTCCCCCCACACTTGCAATACGAAAGGAACTAGCATGACCACTTATCGTGAGCTCGGCACCCAGATCGGGGAGCTCGTAGACGAAAAGAACACGGCCTATGGATCGAGCTTTGAGAAGTGCGGCGAGTTCATGCGCCTTCTCTATCCCAACGGTGTGCCTCCTGAGCGCATGGACGTCGCGCTGCTGTTGGTTCGGATCTTCGATAAGCAGGTGCGGATTGCGACGGACGAGGATGCCTTTGGCGAGTCACCCTTCAAGGATATCGCCGGTTACGGATTGCTCGGAGCAAAGCTTCACCAGGAGAAGAGAGATAGATGGCAAGACAATGCCAGCGGCCCGGTTGCAGCGAACTCGTCAAAGGCACCTCACGATTCTGCGGGGCCAAGCACAAAGCAGCCGACTACAACGAACGAAAGCGGGCGAGCCGTCTCCGCGACCTGGCAGCAGCTCGTAGACTCGTCGCCGCTGCGGACGGCTGCAACTGCGCCAACTGCAACGGCGGATGCAAGCCAAAGCGAGGAAGGCCACGTAAATCCTGACGAGATCGAGTGGGAAGTTCTCCATGCGCTTTCGATAGGAACGCCCGGATTCAACCTCGATTATTTATGCAAGTACTTGTATCGCTATCCCGGCAGCGCTGTCGAAGGCCAAGTGGCGTACTTCCTTGCAACCGGATTTGCATATTTAGACGGGGACATCATCACACTGACCAAGGCGGGACGGAAGTTCCATCTCTACTATTTGAGGTCGCGGTAATGATTCCTCAGTCCATTACCCCAGCTCAGCGTCAGCGCCTCCAGATCCTTTACGCCCAGTTCGAGCGTCATTCTCTCGATTGCCCCGGCGCGTCACGCGAGGCGCGGATGAGCTGGGCCAGCAAGATGATTCGCCGCGAGGTCGCCAGCTTCAATGACCTGACCCTGGAGGAAGCGAAGCGTCTTATCGACATTCTTCAGGGCACCCTCGGCGTGAAGGTGCCTTCAAAGACCAAGCGCCGTCCTCAGACGCGGCGCGATGGCGAGAAGGCTGGCACAGAAGGACGCCGCGACCAGATCCATGCAGAAAATACGCTGGTCGGCCAAGGTGAGCTTCGTATGATCCAGCGCGACCTTGACCGCCTCGGCTGGGATCGGACGCGCCTGGAGGCGTTTCTGGCCTCACCACGCGGTCCTAACAAGGGACGCACAACCATCCTTACGCTCGGCGATGCGAACCGCATCCACTGGGCGCTCAAGCGACTCAACCCTAACCCTGCCAACAAGGAGAGAACTGCGAGCTAACCATGACTGCGCCTCAACTCGATCTCTTCGATCTTCCCCAAGAGACTGCTGAATTCAAACCCAAACTTGCTCTACCGTTCCAGGCTTCGGCGACGATCGACGTCGACCGCGCAAGCAAGATTCTCGACGTCTCACGGATCACGATGCGGCGGATGCTCGAAAAAGAGTTGTTCCGTGCGTATTACCTCATGGACCGTCCGACGTGCTGGAGAATTGAATACGATTCCGTTGTCGACTACTGCGACAGGCTGCGCGTCCACTATGCAATCTCGATCCCGCGCTCGCCTCTCGGTCCAGGGCGCAAGCGTCGCCGCGATGAGGAGCTGTTGCCTTTCCCGAAAGAGCAGACGGTCGGTGTCGGCCTGGTGATGAAGGTGCTGGACTGCTCAAGCCCCACTGTGAGCGCATTGATCGAGTCGGGCACACTGGTCGCTTATCAGATCCTCATAAATCAGCCCGGATCTCCCTGGCGAATCTATCGCCCGTCATTCGAACGCTACGTTGCATCGCTGCACCAGATGGCCCGAGGAACAAGCTCGCAGGGCAGTACATCCGTAAAGTAATAACTGGTTGAATCGCAGCAGCATGGCAGTATGCGATTCCTCTCACGTCTGCTGATCCTTGCGAGCCTACTGATCTCCCCGGCCTACGCCCAGACACCTAATTACACTACCTCCGTCACGCTTGCCAAATTGCTATCTGGCGGCGGCGTTGTTCCCAATGCGACGATCTGCGCGACTGCCGCCGACGTTTATGGCAATCCCGTCTCAGTCTCCGCTCCGAACTGGGGCCTGATTATCCCAAGTCGGCCAATGTGCTCGACGGTCACAGCGGGTCTACTTGCTCCGCTTTCCATCCCTGACGCAAATCATACGAACGCAACAAGTCCGATCTTTTATAACTTTGCCATCCAGGTACTTAGTTCCACGAATATTCCCCAAGGACCGCCGATTATTTTCAAGGCAGTCCCCAATGTAAGTGGCACTACCTATCCGCTGGACAGCTATGCGCCAGCCGCTTCTGCATCTGTCGCGCCATCATCCGCGCTGAGTCAAGGCGCTGGCGTCCCTGGTAAATGCACCGGGCCTTCGATTTTTCTATCGAATATTTCTCCCGTTGCTTATACATGCCTGAACGGCTCCTACTCGCCTTTATCGCCGCTGAACTATCAAGGTTCATACTCCGCTGCTACATCGTATGGGGTAGGCGCGATCGTCCAGAATGGCGGTGCTTCATATATCTCTTTACTGCCCAATAATCTGGCGAACAACCCTGCGACCAATTCGACCAATTGGGGGTTGGTCGCTGCTGCTGGTGCTCCGGGACCGGCTGGTGTGGCATCCCTTCCCGCGCTCTCCGCGATCAGAACCCGAGGGCAGCTCACCTCCAATCTGTTCAATCCGGCTACTGTCACGGCTGCTTCATACATCAGCACGGCTACGGGAGTGATTGGCACCAACGCTGGGACTTCGGCTAGCGATTTCATCCCGGCCAATTCCGGCGGCTCGATGACCGTAACGGCCATGTTTGAGAGTAACGGAGCCTTAGCCGGAGGATCTTTTTTCGATCAGAACCAAACCTATATATCTGCGATTCCGTTTGGATTTACGAGCGGTGGCACGTTTACGGTTCCGTCCACTGCGGCCTTCATCCGCGTCACTGTAAACACGACTGCTGTTGCAACTACGATGGTCGTCAATGGTCCTACTCTCCCGCCTGGTGGTTATCAGGCATTCGGGACGTATCCAACCAACATCATTGACTCAAAGTTGTCAGTCCTCCCGAGCGCCACTGCTGCATTTGCTGCTGCGCTCCCAACGACTGCCAATCTGTATAACGTGAATACTAGTGTTCCGGGATATGTAAGCACTGCGGACGGCACAATTCAGACTTCCATCCCTGGCTACCATTCCAGCGGCTTTATGGCCGCGAATGCTGGAGGCCAGATGACTGCCAACGAAGCGCTGTACGGCAACACCGGATCAGCCGCCGGAATTGCATATTACGATGGGTCGCAACACTTTCTCTCTGGAGACAGTACCGGCTATGCGGCGAATGTTCCCTTTACGATCCCTATAGGGGCGGTCCTTGAGCGGGTAACAACAAAAGACGTCGGTAGCCCCGACACCGTCACCCCGGCTTTGATGGTCGTCAATGGGCCTACTCTCCCACCTGGTGGTTATCAGGCATTCGGGACGTATCCAACCAACGTAATTGATGCGAAGACCTTTCCGCTTGCTAATGCGACCGATGCGGAGGGGATTCAGCAGTTGGTGGAGAGTTATCTCCCGGCCAAGCGGAACGCGTTCAACCAAGCAACGATCACGCCAAACTCCGCGATAATGGCCAATGGAAGCATAGGCTCGGTGACGGGGTTCTTCGTATCAGCGTTCATCCAAGTACGACCAGGGCAGCAATGGACCTTGGCGCTGGCTCCTCTTACCAGCAACGCCAGCTATAGCGCCATTGCTTATTTCGGCCCCACCGGCACCTACATGTCGTCGGGGGCAGCTCTCGTCGCATCCATCGGAGCAAACTACACAGTGACGATTCCGACAGGGGTCACACAAGTGCGGATCAGCATGGATACTTCACTGTTGCCTACCCAGATGTTCTTGCCTGGTGCCAGCGGTTCAGCCACATATATCCCGTTCCTGCAAACTCCCACCTCAATGTTCGCCGCTGCAACGCCTCCGACCGTCGCGCTGTTTGGTGACAGCTACCAGGGAACCTATGGAAATCTGTGGGTTCCCAACTTGATTCGCAGCCTCGGAGGTACTTTGGTCTATCAGGACGCCAATTCAGGGCGTCCTTGGAATAACGTATTTTCCCAGTTTGGCGGCGACGGAACCGGAACGACTACCACTTGCGCACCCACAGGTACCTGGGAGCTTGCGGGCTGTGTAGTGGGTCAAACACTAACGCAGGCCCTATCAACGGCAAGTGTGATCGTGATCGAGCTAGGCACGAACGACGTGGAAAGCGAGACTATCGGCTCGCTCGGAGATACTTATGCAGCCTCGTCGCTTCACGGCTACATCAACAATGCCATCACCAAAATTCTGACCGCAAATCCCACTGCGCGATTGATTATGGTCGGCCCCAGCTATACGGCGCACGGGACGTATGCTCAAGCCGTCACGGTGGACACCGCAATGCAGCAGGAGTGCAACGCTGCGGGGATACCCTACCTCAGCTTGTTGCTAACGTCGGGGATCAACGCAACCAACCTCGCAGCGATGACACAGAGCGATGAGATTCATTGGAGCAATGCCGCTTTCACGAATCGGTATGGGCCGGAACTGGCCAAGTTCATCAGTCAGTTTTTGCCGTAGTTTCGGAGACCAACCGCGGAATTTCTGGCGACAAGAAAGCGAAACTGCCTGTCGCTAGGATTTTTGCTCAAATCGACCATTTTGGGAGCTGTCGCTAGGATTTCACCGCACTAAAACCCGCGCCAATTGCGCATTTCATGCGATCTTTGACATTCTGAGCCGCACCCAAATGTAGCCTGTCGCTAGGATTGGGAGCTGTCGCTAGGATTTTTACGCAGAATCAGCAACTTAGCCCTCCCATCCAAGCGACAGCACCCGTTTACTGTCAAATAATTCCTGTATTTCCGCCTCGCAGTTTCGATGCCGTTTTCGCTACAAAACCCGCGCCGCTATTGCGCTATCCCGTCATTTCCCGCCTTCGCCCGCCGTATCCCGCACTGTCATTTAACTTCTGTATTCACAGAAGCAGATTCCTCCGCTTCGCTCCTGAATGACAACCAAGAAAACAGGCAACGGCAACAGCGCCCTTGCGCCGGGCGGGCGGCACTTCGTGCGGTCTTGGACGCTTCGTGTGTTTCTTGCTTTAGCGGAACAGGGTCTGCCAGTCGCGGAGCATCAGCACGTACCAGAGGGCCGGGGCGGCCAGCAGCAGAGCGTCGATCCGGTCGAGGATGCCGCCGTGGCCGGGCAGCATCGTGCCCGAGTCCTTGACGCCTGCGCCGCGCTTGATCGCTGATTCCAGCAGGTCGCCAAGCTGCGCGGCGATGTTCAGGAAAGCGGCTAGTAAGACGATCTGCCAGACCGGCATCGCGATGTGCAATGCGGTGAAGTCGCGATGGATTGCCAGATACTGGCCGAGGTAATAGATGCCCGTCCCGAAGCCCATTGAGGCCACGATTGAGGCGACCGAGCCAGCCCAGGTCTTGCCTGGAGAGAGACGGGGAGCCAGCTTGCGTTTGCCGAAGAGCCGACCGATGTAGAGCGCGGCGATATCGCCCGACCAGACGCAGACGAAGAGGAAGACCAACAGGCCGATGCCGTCCTCGTGCGCCTTGATGAGCGGGATCAGAGTGAGCGGGTAGGCAATGTAGATCAGCGCGAAGAGGCCGTAGGCCGTGTCGGGCAGCACACGGTCGAGCGGCGCGCGGAAGCCTGCCCAGGCGAAAAGGGCAAAGGCCAGCAGCGAGAGGATCGGCAGCTCGGCATCGGTCAGGTACATGGTGACGCCGAAGACGGTGGCGGTAGCGGCCAGCAGCCAGGGTAGGGGGATCTGCGCGCCCGATTTGTGGACCAGCCCGCGGTACTCGATGGAGGCCAGGGCCGCTACGAGCGCGGAGGCGACCGTCAGCGACCAGAGCGGGCCGAAGAAGACCAGGGCGACGACGGCGGCGATCAGGACAATGGCTGTAAGGATGCGTTTCATGCGTAATGGATGAGGATACAGGTTACAGCAGGTTGTGCCGGAAGAAGATAGGAGGGAAGGAAGCGGTTAGCGCTGGGCTAGTTCGGCCGCGATGCTCTCCGGTGTTTCGAGCGCGTCGTCCCGGCCTTCGAGATGCTCGTCGGTGCCCTCGCCCAGGCCGCCGAAGCGGCGCTCCCGCTGCTGGTAGGCCGCGATGGCCTCGAGCAGGTGGAGGCCGCGGAAGTCGGGCCACAGGCGGTCGGTGACGAAGATCTCCGAGTAGGCGATCTGCCAGAGCAGGAAGTTGGAGATGCGCTGCTCGCCCGAGGTGCGGATGACGAGGTCGGGGTCGGGCATGTGGGCGGTGTAGAGGTGCTGCGAGAGCTGGGCCTCATTGAGACGCTCGTCGAGGCCATCGACGGCCAGAAGGTCTTCGAGCGAACAGCCGCGCTGGTTGGCTTCGGCGATCAGGTTCGAGAGCAGGCTGCGGGCCGCGTCCACGATCTCGGCGCGGGAGCCGTAGTTGAGCGCCAGGGTCAGGGTGGTTCCGGTGTTCTGGGCGGTGGCTTCGGAGGCCCACTGCATGGTGTCCTGGATCTCGCTGGGCAGGCCCGCCGTGCGGCCGATGTACGCCATGCGGACGTTGTTGTCGTTCATGCGGCGCACGTTGCCGACCAGGTAGGACTTGAGCAGCTTCATCAGGAACGTAACCTCGGCCTTGGGGCGGCGGAGGTTGTTCTCGAGCGAGAAGGCGTAGAGCGTCAGCCAGGGCAGGTCGATGCGGCTGGCGGTCTCGACGACGAACTGGACGCTCTCTGCACCCTGCTGGTGGCCGAGGAAGCGCTTGAGCGCGCGCTTTCCGGCCCAGCGGCCATTGCCGTCCATGATGATGGCGACGTGTTCGGGGATCTTTTCGGGATCGAGCTGGCCGTAGATGCAGGCTTCTTCAGCAGAAAGCTCATGCAGGCGGCGGGGGACTGGGCGCAACGGGGTGCCTCTCGCGGTACACACACTAGCATAATGCAGGGCGTGAGAATTGGGGATGAATGGGCAACCGAAGGCAGGGAGGAGAGCAGCAGAACAGCAGGCAGGAGAGGGGCCGCACCCCGCGGGATGCGGCCTTGGAGGTCGTACTGACTACAGCTTACAGGCTCAGGCCGTGCGCTTGCGACCGGCGGCCAGCTCCCGAACGTGGTTCAGGAAGATGGACCGCTGCAGCGAGTCGAGCTGCGAGGTGTACGCCGCGATCTCGGCCAGGAACGGGTCCGTCATGAGCATGGCGGTCTCGTTGGAGTGGCGGGTGTTGGCGTCGCGCAGCAGGGCGGAGATATCCACCTGCAGGGCCTTGGCCAGACGGTCGAGCGAGGACAGCGTAGGCATGGCCTTGCCGTTCTCGATCTTGCTGATGTAGGTGCGGGGGACGTTCATGCGAGCCGCGAGCTGACGCTGGCTCAGGTTGCGAACGTGCCGCAGGTCGCGGACGGCCGCGGCTACCTGCGGGCCGGAGTCAAGAGCTGCCTGGGCGGGAACGAGCGCGATCGCTGCCGCGACCGGCTCGGGCTTCTCGACCTCGAGGCCCTTCTTGCAGCGGCGGCATATCGCCGTCGCTGTGCGGAACTGCACGAGGCTGCAATGGTCACAGCGCAGGACTTCGCGTTGTTCAACCGACGCCATCATGGTTGCCATAAGTTGTGTGTAGCGGGCGGAGGCCAGAGCAAGGTCCGCAGCACACGTCCGATAACGGAAGCATGTGATGTGCCTAGAGTGACACCGGGTATCAAGGGAGTCAAGGGGGAATATCGGGTGATTGCCGGAGAAAACCGGAGAACGCCGGAAGTTGAACCACAGTGGTTAACAGCGGAAGAGGTGATATACAACGTTGGAAGGATTTGTTACGGAGGAAGTGGCATGGATGGTCTGCTGCGCGAGCGGGCGCTGGCGTTGATGGAGGAGTGGACGGCGGGCGAGTCTCTGCGGAAGCATGGGCTGTCGGTGGCCTGCTGCACCGAGGCTTATGGGCTGAAGGAGGCGCAGCGGCTGGGACTCGATGCTGCGGCCACGGCATTTATGACCGATCTTTATGCTGCCACCGGCTTGCTGCACGACTTCGACTATGAGCGGCATCCGACGCCGGAGGAGCATCCGTTTGTCGGGGTGGCGTACCTGCGCGAGAGGGAGTGGCCGGAGACGCTGCTGCACGCGATTCTGGCCCATGCGGACTACTCCGGCGTGAAGCCCGAGACGCATCTGGATAAGGCGCTCTTTGCCTGTGACGAGCTGTCGGGCTTTCTGACCGCGTGTGCACTGGTGAAGCCGACCAAGTCGATCTTCGACGTGGAGGTCGCGGGTGTGAAGAAGAAGATGAAGGACAAGGGGTTTGCCCGCGCGGTCAAGCGGGAGGACATCACCAACGGGGCTGAGTTATTGGGGCTGAGCGTGGAGGAGCACGTCGGGAACTGCCTGGCGGCGATGCAGGCCTCGGCGGACTTGCTGGGGTTGGCCGGAACTCCGGCTGCTTAGGCACGATTCTGTAACGTTTCCGTGCGAGGCTCATCTCATAGGTGTTTCTGAAAAACGAGGTGACTGCAATGGCTGAAGCGAAGAAGAAGATTGCGCTGATCTCCGGTGCAAACAAAGGGATTGGGCTGGAGACGGCGCGCCAGTTGGGCAAGCTGGGCGTTACCGTGATTCTGGGAGCGCGTGACCTGGGCAGGGGCGAGGCTGCGGTTGCGGAGCTGAAGAAGGATGGTGTCGATGCCGTCGCCGTGAAGTTCGATGTGGTCGATGCCGCCGATATTCAGGCTGCGGTGGACAAGATCGAAGCGGAGTATGGCGTGCTCGATATCCTCGTCAACAACGCGGGCATGAGCACGGAGTCTCTGGGCGGGAACAGCACCACCACCGTCTCGGAAGACGACCTGCGGAAGACGTTCGAAACGAACTTCTTCGCGGTCATCAACGTCACGAATGCGTTTCTGCCGCTGCTCGAGAAGAGCGAGGCCGGGCGTATCGTGAATGTTTCGAGCATTCTGGCCTCGCTGACGCTGCACGCGCTGCCGGGTTCGCCGATCTATGACGCGAAGATGTTTGCTTATGACTCGTCGAAGACCGCGCTGAATGCGTACACCGTACACCTGGCACACGCGCTCAAGGACACGAAGATCAAGGTCAACTCGGCGCATCCGGGCTGGGTGAAGACGGATCTGGGTACGGACGCCGCGCCGATGGATGTGGTGGATGGCGCGAAGACCGAGGTGACTCTGGCGACGCTGCCTGAGGATGGGCCTACGGGCGGGTACTTCCACCTGGGCGAAACGCTCCCTGGTAGGTACTTCGTACTGTTCTCGGGGTGGTATAGGGGAATGATCTTCTGAGGCCCTCCCGTTGGTCGGAAGCGAGCATTTTGTTTCCGACCAGCGGGAGGACTATTGCTTTTAATCAGCCGAGACAAGTGTGAAAGTCACGAAGTGACCGCCCTCCGCGTAGGAGGCCCGTCCGGCAGGACGTCTTGCTCTTTTGAAGAAAGCATACCTCGGGGGCTAAAGCCCGCATTGGTGCATGTTTTTGATGTCCGGGCTAAAGCCCGGACCTACCCCAGATGCAACAACAACGGCATAGGCAAGAACAACGACAACGACAGAAGCAGATTCCTCCGCTTAGCTCCTGAATGACAACCAAGAAAACAGGCAACAGCAGAGACAATCGCTGATTAGTAAGAAAGAGTTTCTCAGCGGTCAAAGCCGCATCTCAGCCTAGTAAAGAACCTTGCTCTGGATGAAGGATGCGGGAGTGCCGTCGGCTGGGTTGACGAAGATGATGTCTCCGGGGTCGCGGCGCGGGGTGTCCACCGAGAAGACTACGAAGGGCTCTTCTAGGATCTGCGGGGTGCCGTGGATGGTGCCCTTCTTGAAGAAGATGAGCTGGCCGGGACCGAGTTCGAAAGGGTCGCTGTCACCGAGGAAGAACGTCGCCCGGCCCGAGACGACGAAGAGGTACTCGTCGCAGGTGGCGTGGTAGTGCGCCGGGGTGGGGTGGTAGATGCGGAAGACACGGGAGCTGGCCTCGGCCTCGTCGGTCAGGCGGGTGTCGATCAGCATCGTCTCGGCGGTGGCCGGAAAGTTGTCGGCGATGGCGTGGATGTCGAAGACGGCGGATTGCTTGTTGTCGGGCATAAAAAATCCCTCCCCTACAGCGTAGATGCCGCGGGGGAGGGATGGTTGCGATTACATCACTTCGTCGTCGCCGATGGGCATTCCGGGTGGGGCCTCGATGGGCTTGGCCGGGACGAACTTCGCCGGGTCCTGCCGGAACTGCTCGATCCGGTTGGCCATGGCTGCGCGGTGGGCTGCTTCGGCGCTGTCCGGTGCGCTCTTTGAGTAGGTTTCATAGAGCGTCGCGATGTAGGCGCGGGTGACGGCGCGGGCCTGGCTGGAGGTTGCCGGGTTGACGGCGAGAGAAAGCATCGCTTCGAGTGCGCGGAACTCGACGGCGCGCTCGACCTCGGAGGCGAGGCCGTCGGGCCGCTCGGAGACGGTCTTTGAGATGGACTCGAGAACGCCCGAGAGCGTGGGCTGCTCCGGCTCGCGGGCGTGGTACTGGACCAGCCGCGAGGCGCGTGCGGGATCGAGCAACACGGTCAGGGTGAGGTCGGCTGCGGACTCGGCTGCGGCGATGGGATCGAAGGTCAGGTCGGTCTCGGAGGGGAAGGACTCCTGCGTCTTGCGCAGGCCCGGTGGGCGGGGAGGCAGCATCTTCAGCAGCGGCTCGGGCAGGGTCAGGAAGCTGGGTTGGAGTGTCGTCAGGACAGCGGCCAGAGCCTTCTTCTGGTCGGCCGGGCTTACGATCTCGGGTAGCTTCTGGCCGTCGCCGCGCACGCTGTAGCGGTAGTCGAGGCCGCCGATCTCCTTAGTGGCGGCCTCGGCCTGGTAGCGGTGCAGCAGGTAGAGGGGGACCAGCGTGTCCTCAAGCTGCGCCAGGGGCTTGCCGGGCTTGATGGCGTTCTCGCCGAAGCGGGCCAGCGCCGCCGCGCGGATGCCCTCGATGCGCGTCAGCTCCTCGGCGGGGTCCGCTCCGTTGTCCCACAGGTGCGAGTGCGGGTGAGCGCCGCCGAAGGGGCGGGAGTCCTCGTCGGTGATGAAGATGATGCCGGTTTTGGCTGAGTCGGTGAGGATCTTGTTCAGCTCGGCCTTTTCGTCGACACGGGCGGGGAACTGGCGGTAGCCGTAGTCGATGGCGACCTTGTCCCACTGGCCGATGTTGACCGCGTAGGCGTGCGAGAGGTCGGGCACGCCGTTCTTGTCGAGCGTGATCCACGGGTGCGGGTAGTCCATGACCGAGACCGACTCGGCGGGCGTGTGGGGGAAGGAGCTGGCGGCGAAGTTGTGCGCGAGGCCGAGGGTGTGGCCGGTCTCATGCGCGGCCAGTTGGCGGATGCGTTGCAGCACCATCGACAGCATGGGGTCGTTCTCGGGCGTGATCGTCTTGCCGGTGCCGTAGGGGGAGAGCAGCGACTCGGCGATGAGGTAGTCCTGGCGTCCGCGCAGGCTGCCCAGGGTCACGTTGCCCTTGATGATCTCGCCGGTGCGCGGGTCGGAGACGGCGGCTCCGTAGCTCCAGCCGCGGGTGTAGCGGTGGACCCACTGGATCATGTTGTAGCGGATGTCCATGGGGTCGGCGTCGGCGGGGAGGGGATCGACGCGGAAGGTACCGGGTGCCCAGCCGGCGGCCTGGAAGGCCTGGTCCCACCAGCGTGCGCCCTCGACCAGCGCGGTGCGGATCGGCTCGGGCGCGCCGCGATCGACGTAGTACTGGATGGGGGCCTCGGCCTCGCAGGCGGTGCGGCAGGCGGGGTCTTTTTTGATGAGGCGGTGGCGGACGATGAACTGCTGGTTCAGGTCGCCGCTGAGCGGGGCGGAGTAGTCGCGGTAGTTGGAGGCGAAGTACCCGGCGCGGGGATCGAAGCGGCGCGGCGTGAAGCCGGGGCCGGGCAGCTCGAGGAAGCTCTGGTGCTCATGCACGGTCATGGCGTGCGGGTCGGGGGTGACGTCGCGGACGTAGCGGCCACGGGCGAGGCCGTCGGTGGCGAAGGTCAGGACGGCTTCGACCTCGGTGTTTTTGGGGAAGGCTTTGGTGCTCTCGAGCGAGATGGTGGAGCGGGCGGGATCGACCTTGTAGGCTCCCTGCTGGTTCTGGGTCAGGGACTCGGCTACGTTGTGGACGTCGCGGAGGAAGAGGTCGGTGGCGTCGACCAGTACGGCTCCGGTGGGGTCTTCGGCTTCGACCTTGAAGCCTGCCAGCACCGATTCAGGGAAGGACTGGGTGACGGAGAGGACCTCGGCGGGGTCGGTGGACGAGGTGCGGAACATCTCGTTCGGCTCGACCAGAAGGACCTTGGGGCCGGTGCGCTCGAAGCGCACGATGCGGCCGGGAGAGGTCTGGCCGCGGTCGAGGCCGAGGTCGTTGGAGCCGGTGCCGCTGGGCAGGGAGTTGGTGTAGAGGAGCTCCTCGGAGCGGCCGGAGGCGTCGAGATGGGGGATTTCGAGGTAGAGCTTGCCGGAGCGGGCGTCCCAGTCGAGCGGCAGCAGGCCGGGCATGTGCTTCATCGTGGCGGTCTTGGCGGAGATGGTTGGGAGGGCGGCGTCGGGCTTCGGGGTCTGTGCGGGCAGGGCCGCGGAGGCAGCGAGAAGGAAGGGAAGCAGAGATACGCGCATATTTTGTTGTAGCACAGCACTCGTGCGGTTCTCGGGGCGGTATGGGTGAGGGATCTTTTGAGGGCCTCCCGTTGGTCGGCTGCGAACATTGCTTATTTCCGACCAACGGGAGGACCACGCGAAGCTCTAAAAAGGCTTATAAACGCCCGCCTTCCGCGTAGGAGACCCGTCCGGCAGGACAGAGTTATTATGCGTTTGGCTCAGGGGACGAGGCCGTCTGGCCGGTCTTGTGCGTGGTGGCCCACGCCTTCGCGTACTTCCAGCTTACGTAGGCCGAGTGGTACAGGTGCAGCAGCAGACCCTCGCGCCCGTCCAGAAAACCCAGCCTCACAAGGTAGTTCCAGAAAAACGTGAGGTGAGGAACGATCATGATGTACCAGTAGAACGCGAGCACCGGGCCGCTGGTCTTCTTCTCGTTGACGAGCAGTTGTGCGCCCAGCGTCGAGTAGCGGTCCATGTGCTCCAGGTAGCTCTCGAGCGTGGGGTAGGCGTGGTGGATCAGGTCGTAGTCCAGCGAGGCCGATTCGCCGTCGAAGACCATCGTCTCGTGGACGGGGCGCGGCGCGAAACGCGGCTCGAAGTTGGCGGCGGAGCGGCGGAAGAGCCGCAGCTTGGGGTCGGGGTAGTAGCCGCCGTGCTTGATCCAGCGGTTGAGGAAGAGGTTGCGGCGATTGATGAAGTAGGCGTCCGCCGGTGGGTTGCTGGGCAGCAGCGTGCGGATCTGCCGCTGCAGCTCGGGCGAAAGCTCCTCGTCGGCGTCGAGCGAGAGTACCCAGGTACCCGAACACTTCTCGATAGCGAAGTTCTTCTGCGCGGCGAAGCCCATCCACGGCTGTTGAAAGACTTTGGCCCCGAACGATTCGGCGATCTCGACCGTGCGATCCGTCGAGTTCGAATCGACGATTACGATCTCATCGGCGAAGCTCACGCTGGCCAGGGTGCGCGCCAGATTGTGTTCCTCGTTCAGGGTGATGATCGCGACAGAGAGCATGGTCATCTTAGACAGTCCTTTGCCCGGTCCGAGGTGGCGGGGGCAGCCTTGTCGGTCCAGAGGGTACGTCGGTTCCGGAGTGGCGATTGGTGCGCGGCAAGCGTGCGCCCGCGCGGAAGAGGGAGCGATTGCCATCATTCTAAGGGCGAAGACGCACTTTTGCCCGAAACTTTTCTCTGTCGACGTGGCCGCTACGGGCTTAGGAGAGGATGATCGAGCTGTCGCCCAGGTGTTCCTGCAGCAGACGCTGGGTCAGGGCTTTCAGGGTCTCGCCCGTCTTAGGCAGCGTAAAAGCCGCGGCCTCGGCGTTCCATTCCAGCTTGAAGCTGGAGGTGCGGGCAGAGATCCAGACCTGACGGACGGGTGTGTTCGGGGTAAAGACGAACTTGGTGGAGCCGTCCTCAAATACAACATTTAACACGCCGTTATTATCTTCGGCCTCGAAACCGCCGTCCTCTTCGGCTTCGATCAGGGACTGCTTCAACGACTCAAGGGCTCGGTCGGACTCGCGGCGGAACTCGGCTTCGTCAATCATGCTTCTAGTTTAGCCGGGGGCGGGTTGGTTGGGGAGTTTGGCTCGAGTGGGGAATTTCCAGAGACATAAAAACGAACCGCCCCATGAGGAGGCGGTTCGTTAGTTAGCAAGGGTGAGAACTAAAAGGGGATGTCGTCGTCGGTTATGCCGGAGTCGCCGTAGTCGGGAGTGGTGGCGGGCTGGCGCTGGTCGTAGCTCGTCGAGCTGGAGGCGCTGCTGCGAGTGGAGGCACCGGAGTAGGAGCCCGTGCTGGTGCTGCCGCCCTCGGCGCCACGACCGCCCAGCAACGTCAGCTCATTGCACAGGATCTCGGTCTTGTACTTCTTCTCGCCGCTGGTCTTGTCATCCCACGAGCGCGTCTGGATCTTGCCCTCGATGAAGAGCTGCGTCCCCTTCTTCACGTAGTCGCGTACGACCTCGGCCGTCCGCTGGAAGCAGACGATGTTGTGCCACTCGGTCTTGTCGGACCAGTTGCCCTGGGCGTCGCGCGCACGCTCGGCGGTGGCGAGAGAGAACGAGGCCACCGTCATGCCGCCGGCGGTGGAGCGGATCTCGGGATCTTTGCCGACGTTGCCGAGGAGGAGAACTTTGTTGATGCCTTTTGCCATGACGTTTGCTCCGTTTGAAAACTTGAGAATAGCAGAATCGAGGCTGTGGGAGCCGGTTTAGCGCCAGCCTAGCGTCGCAGGTCGCCTATCACTTTGGCCAGAGCCAGGGCCAGCGTCAGCACGCCCGTCGGCAGGCAGCCCATGGCCACCATCAGGGCCAGCCAGCCGGAGTTGGTATGCGGCCCCTGGCGCGAGACGCCACCGAACACGGTCAGCATCAGCGCGGCGGCGATCGCTCCGGTCGAGAAGATGCCCAGACCGGTCGTCAACAGTTTGCGAGTATCGGGGCGCATAGAAAAAGACAACAGGTTCCTTCGCGTGCAGATTTACCGGTAAGCCGCCAGCATCGCGTACACGATCACGCCGGTGACCGAGACGTAGAGCCAGATCGGAAAGGTGTAACGAGCGATCTTCCGATGGAGCGGAATCCGGCCTGTCAGAGAGAGGAAAAAAGTAATCAGGATCATCGGCAGGGCGACGACCGAGAGGAAGATATGCGAGATCAGCAGCGCGAAGTAGAACGGGCGGATGATGCCCTGGCCGTGGAAGTGGGCGTCGCCGTGCAGGGCGTGGTTGGCGATGTACGAGACCAGAAAGAGGGAGGAGAAGAAGAAGGCCGCGAACATTGCGTTGCGGTGCTTGGTGATAGCGTGCTGACGGATGTGGCGCAGGCCGACCAGCAGCGCGATGGTGCAGAGGGTGTTCAGAACGGCGTTCAGAGCGGGCAGAAAGAGCAGATGAGTGCCGGATACGTCTGCGGGCTGGTGGAAGTAGACCAGCCAGAAGAGGAAGGCGGATGCGGCGGCGCTCACGGCGATGATTCCGGCGACGGCGCTGAGCGGGGTTCGGTACGAGATGGAGGGTTCGCTTGGCATGAACGGTTGCAACTCTAGTTTCGCAGATTTCCGGGTCTCTTGCCGAAGCACTTCGTGCGGTACTCGACGCTTCGCGTGAAGTGCTTTCAGAACCAGACGCGTCCGCGTGCGTTCAGGATCATTGCCGCCAGCAGAAGCGGCAGGTAGATCACCGAGGCCTTCAGCAGATTGCGAGCATCCGTCCTGGTGCCGGGATCGCTGGGATCGCGCAGGATGCGGGCGAATCGCACGGTATAGGCCAGATAGACCAGTCCCAGCACCGTGGCCGCGATGGCGTAGGGGATTCCGGTGACGCCCAGCCACGTCGTCCACAGCGAGACCGGCAGCATCAGAACCGCGTAAAACAGAGCCTGAAAGACGGTCGACCGGGCTGCCCAGGAGAGCGGCTGCTGTGTCGCCGCCAGGCGGATGCCGCCGTGCCGATAATCGTCCCGGTACATCCAGCCGATGGCCATGAAGTGGGGGAACTGCCAGACGAAGAGCACCGCGAAGAGCGCCACGCCGGGCCACTCGATCATTCCCCGAGCTGCCGTCCAGCCGATGAGCGGCGGCAGCGCGCCGGGAAACGCCCCGATGAAGGTGTTCAGGGTGGAGATGCGCTTCAGCGGCGTGTAGATGGCGACGTAGCTGGTCGCGGTCAGCAGGGTCAGGGTGCCGGTCAGCAGGTTGGTGTCGTAGGCCAGCCAGAGCGAGCCGAGAAAGACCGCCGCGAAGCCCAGCAGCAGTCCGTGCGCCAGGCCGATCCGGCCCGTCACCATGGGGCGGCCGGCGGTGCGCACCATGCGCGCGTCCGAGCGGCGCTCCAGCACCTGGTTCAGCGCGGAGGAGCCGCAGGTGACGATTGCGATTCCGATGAGCGCTGACAGCGACCCGGCGTGGAAGGGGCTGATGCCCGATTGCAGGTCGCCCAGGTACAGACCGGCGGCGGCGGTGATGAGCACCATCGTCGAGACGCGGAACTTGAACAGGGTGGCGTAGTCCGACAGCAGCGACGGGGCGGCCGCGGAAGCGGAGACGCCAGCCGGGTTTGAAGCTGCGGTCGTTGTTGCTGCGGACAAGGACACACCTTAGTTTAGCGCAGCCTCCGGCTAGGTCTTGCTCACGTTGACGAAGAACAGCTCCGTCGCCACGCTAAACTGCTCTTTCGAGAGGCCCGTCTTCATCCACTGCCACTCCCGCGTGGGGTGGATCGTCTGCCAGTGGCCCTCCGATCCAACTTTTACCGGCATCGCAAACCCTGGCTCCTCGGCCTGCCACTTATACATCACGATCCCTTGGGCTTCGTCGAAGTTTAGCTCCAGCGTCGGGATCGTGGTGCGGCGCAGGTACTGGTTGAAGAAGGGTGTCATGTCCTGCTTAAGCGAGGCGTTCCACCATGCGACGACGGCTTCGGTTGTGGTGGTCTGGTACTTGAAGTGCTGGTAGAAGTCGTGGATCAGGGTAAACCAGCGTGGGTCGTTGTCCACGACGCTGCGCAGGGTGGCGATCATCAGCGCGGCCTTGAAGTACTGGTCCTGCGGAGGCTCCTGGTTCGTGCCCGGCTCGGTGATGATGGGGGTGCGGTTACGCACCTTCGGCACCAGCCCGCCGAGGTACTTCAGCGCGTCCGGCTTGCCGTAGTGGAACTCCACGTAGAGGCTTTCGAGGTACGTCGTCCAGCCCTCGTGTATCCACATATCCGCGCGGTCCGCCGCCGTGACCGCGTTGCCGAACCACTCGTGGCCGCTCTCGTGGATGATGATGAAGTCGAAGCGCGGCGAGATGCCCACTCCCGTCCAGTCGCGGTTCAGGTAGCCGTTGGCGAAGTGGTTCCCGTAGGCCACGGCGGACTGGTGCTCCATGCCCGCGTAGGGGACTTCGATCAATTTGTAACCATCTTGGTAAAACGGGTATGGACCGAAGTAGTGTGTGAAGGCGTCCAGCATCCCCTTGGCCTGCGCGAACTGCGTCTTGGCCTTGTCGAGGTCTTCGGGCAGAGCGTAGAAGTCCAGTGTTAGCGGGGTGTTTGCTTTGTAGGTGTCGGAGAAGTGCTCGTAGGCTCCGATGTTCAGCGCGACGTCGTAGCTGTTGATGGGGTAGTGGACGCGCCAGTTCCACTGCGTGTAGCCGTCGCCGAGATCCTGCTTGCTGAGGAAGCGGCCGTTCGAGACGTCGGTGAGGCCGTTGGGCACCGCGACCGAGATATCCATGCCCTCCTGCGGCTCGTCGCGCCACTGGTCCTTGGAGGGCCACCAGATGCTCGAGCCGTCGTCCTCGCAGGCGGTGTTGATCCACGGCCTACCGGTGCTGTCGTGGTCGAAGACCATGCCGCCGAAGCGTCCCTTGGCGACGGGTTTGCCGGAGTAGAAGAAGTCGATGGTGTAGGTCTGGCCTGTGTGCAGGGTCTCGGGAAAGTCGATGAAGACCGCGCCAGCATCGCGTGTGTAGTGCAGCTCGGTTGTGCCCATCACGATCTTATCGACGGTGAGGGTCTCGGTCAGGTCGATCTGGATACGCGTGGCATTCGAGAGCATCTTGAAGCGCACAGAGTTCTTGCCCGCAATGGTCTTGGCTACCGGATCGACGCGCACGTCTAAGTGGTAATAAAGTAGATCGTTGTTGGCGCGGAACGGCCCGTACGCACCGCGCAGTATCTCGGCGCGTGTGGGCGTCGCGGGTGGCACGGCTGCTGTGTTTTGTGCCTGTGCCGATGGGTTGGTGGTGGAGGTTGTTGCTCCGGGTGTCTTGGGAAGCGTTGTGGTCTGGGCGAACCCGATGGAGCCGAGGGCAAACAACACGAAGCAACGAGCGAGCATGAGGAAAGTGTAGCTCCGCTTAGTCTCGTGGACGTAGCGCGGCGAGAAACTCCTTCGCCGTGGGCAGGGTGTTGAGCACGTCAGCCGCGCTCAGCCAGGCGCGGCGAAGCTGCGTGATGCCGAAGCCCATGTTGTCGAGATCGCCGATGGAGTGGGCGTCGGTATCGACGACGATCTTGCAGCCCAGCTCTTTGGCCAGACGCAGGTGATTGTCCTTGAGGTCGGCGCGCGCGGGTGCGGCGTTGTGCTCCACTGCAACGCCAAGCTCTGCGGCACGCTTCAGGACTGCGTCGATATCGAGGGCGTAGGCATCGCGCTGGAGCACCTTGCGGCCCGTAGGATGGCCGAGGATGCGCACGTAGGGGTTCTCCAAAGCTCGCAGGATACGGGCTGTCATTATGTCGGCAGGCTGATCGAACTTGCTGTGGACGCTGGCGACGACGATGTCGAGCTGCGCCAGCGTTTCGTCTTCGAGATCAAGCTCGCCCTCGCCGAGGATATCGACCTCGATGCCGCTGAAGAGATGGATCTTGCCCTCCATCTCCTCGTTTACCTGACGCACGCGCAGCGCATGGGCCAGAGCGCGGGTGTCGTCCATGCCGTTGGTCATGGCCAGGTTCTTGGAGTGGTCGGTGATGGCGATGTAGCGCAGCCCCCGCGCCAGTGCGGCCTCGGCCATCTCGCGGATAGTCGCGGTGCCGTCGGTCTCGTTGGTATGCATGTGCAGATCGCCGCGGATGTCGGCCAGCGTGATGAGCTTGGGCAGCGTGTGCGCGGCTGCGGCTTCGATCTCGCCGCTATTCTCGCGCAGCTCCGGTGCGATGTAGTCGAGGTCGAGCGCGTTGTAGATCGCCTCTTCTGTTTCGGAGGCGATGATCTTGTTGTCTTCGAGACGCAGCAGGGCGTACTCGCTGAGCGTGAGGCCGCGCTTGATCGCCCGCTGGCGCAGGGCGACGTTGTGCATCTTCGAGCCGGTGAAGTACTGCAACGCGGCTCCGTAGCTGACGCGGGGGAGCAGGCGCACATCTACTTGCAAGTTGTTGCGTAGCGTGAAGGTGACCTTGTTCTGCCCGCGTGCCATCAGCTTGTCGATGAGCGGCAGCGTGGCCACATGCTCGACTGCGGCGGCTACAACGTTCGGCTCGCAGGCCAGTCCCGTGGCCAGCAGGTCGAGGTCGCCGACGGTCTCGCGGCCACGGCGCAGGCTTCCGGCGGGAGTCACGGTCTCGATGCCGGGGAACTCGAGGATGAGCTTGATGATGCGGTCGGCGAACTCTTTGGCGTGGTCGATGCGGAAGCGAGAGGAGTTCTTGCGGTAGTCCTCGATACCCTTGAGGAGCTTGGTGGTGAACTTCTCGCCCATGCGCGGCAGCGTGTTCAGGTGGCCGTCCTTCGCGGCGGCCTCGAGCGCGTCGATGTCGGCGACGCCGAGCGCGGACCAGACCAGCGCGACCGTCTTCGGACCCATGCCGGGCAGGCGCAGCAGCTCCAGCATGGTGGGCTTGTACTTGGTCAGCAGCTCTTCGCGCAGGGGCATCGTGCCCGTGGCCACCAGATCGCGGATGTTGGCGGCCATGCCCTTGCCGATGCCGGGGATGGCGAGCAGCAGCTTGGGGTCGGAGTCGGGAGCGGCCAGCGTGGCGAGCTGCGTGGTTTGCTGCTCGACCGCCTCGGCGGCGCGCCGGTAGGAGCGGATACGGAAGGGATCGGCTCCGTCGATCTCAAGAAGGGCGGCGGTTTCGTCGAGCAGGCGCGCCAGCGTGATGTTGTCCATGCCTATCAGGATACGGCTTGCCGGAAGATGCAAACGAGCGGCCGGTGGCAGAACCGGGCCGCTCGTCTTATGGATCGAAAATTATCTCAATGAAGGCTGAGAGAACTGACGCAGTTTAGAGGAGTTGCTTCAGGCAGTCAGTCAAGGCTCTCCCTGCTCCAGCACCGAAAGGTGCTTGGGATCAAAGTGCTTCTTTCAGGCGAGTGACTTGGTCTGCCTGCGGCCCCTTCGTTCCCTGAATGACATCGAACTCAACCTCATCGCCTTCTTTCAGGCTCTTGTAGCCGTCGAGCTGAATGGAACTGTAGTGAACGAATACATCCGGGCCATCTTCGCGCCCCAGAAATCCGTATCCCTTTGCATTGTTGAACCACTTTACCTGACCCTTGTATTGTGCCACGTTCGGCCCCTTTCCATCCTTCTGTTGCTCTAGCTACGAATGCAGAATTAAAGACTTGTGACGTCAAAATGGAGAAAAAGGTTTTTACGTAAACCCCGGAAACTTATTTCACCAAGAAACGACTCTTCCTTCCGTCACATAGGCGACGGAAGGAGGTCATTCCCAAATAAATTTATGGTGGGGATCGTGGATCAATTATGCGTGAAATAGGCTGTATTTCTCGCTTAAAGCGCCATGCGATGCCAGCGGGGAGGTAGGTTGCCGTCAGGCCAATCGCCGGGGCGCCAACTTTAGTCCATTATGCAAAATATTGCGTAGCAAAGAGCTGCACTGAGAGGATCGTTTTGCCGTCGAGGATCTTGCCGGACTGGATCTGGGACAGCAGCTCCGAGAGAGGGATGTGGTGGAGCGTGATCTTCTCGTCCTCTTCGGGCTGGGCTACGCCGGGGCGGATATTCTCGGCCAGAAAGACCTGCATGGTCTCGGCCAGAAAACCGGGGCTGGCGTAGTAGCGGACCAGCTTCGACCACTTCCTGGCGCGGAAGCCGGTCTCTTCGATCAGCTCGCGCTTGGCGGCGGCAAGTGGGGTCTCGTTGGGCTCGATGCGGCCTGCGGGCAGCTCGTAGAGGAACTGGCCTGCGGCGTGGCGGTACTGGCGCTCGATGAGGATAGTCGGGTCTTTGGGATTGACGCTGGCGTCCACGGCCAGGATGACGACCGAGCCGTTGTGGCGGATGACGTCGCGGGTGCTGGTGACGCCGCCGGGCTCGGTGACCGTGTCGGTGGTGACGTTGAAAACATTGCCCCGGAAGGAGACCTTCGAGGAGAGGACAACGGCCTTGGTGCGGCTGGTTTTTTTGACCGGGGCGACGGCGGTTGGGGTGGCGGCGGGCTTCCTGCCGCGTTTCTGGGCAGGCTGCTTTGTGGGCTTCTTTATCAGCTTGGGCATGGGGCTACGGTATCATTCTGCGTCGGCGGTGGGGAGTACCGCATCCAACCACTGTCAGGACTCCCCAGAGGTTTGTCCCGTAGGATAGAAAGCGCAGCATTCCCATGTGCCAGCTGGCGGGGAATCAGGATTGGATTGATGAGCGAACAGTGTTACCCGATGACCGTACTTCCGCATATCTCCAGGCTCTATGCGGATTATCTGGCGATGGCGAATGCCCCGGCCGACGCGAGCGTACGGCTATGGTTTGGATCGGAGCCGATGACGGGCGGATGGATGGGGCGGCCGGTGGCGGTGAAGGACCCCGACGCGGTGGCCGATGCGTTGGCGCGGCAGAGCCGGGAGTTCGGCGCCGGAGCCAGGGCGCTCGAAAATATTGAGAAGCTGCGCGGAGGGGCGCGGGCGGTGGTCACGGGCCAGCAGGTGGGGCTCTTTGGCGGGCCGCTGCTGACTCTGCTGAAGGCTGCTACCGCCGTGGCGCGGGCTAAGGAAGCTTCGGCGCGAACCGGAGTGGAGCATGTGCCGGTCTTCTGGCTGGCGACCGAGGACCACGATCTCGAAGAGGTCGATCAGGTCTCGCTGCCGGGAAAGAACACTTTAGAGACGATACGGCTAGGGCTGAGCTCTGCTCCGGTGCCGGTGGGTGGGTTGTCGCTGGGCGGGGCCAATCTGGAGCAGGCTCTGGACCAGGCGAGCGAGCTGTTGGGCTGGGCTCCCGTCAGCGAGCTGCTGCGGGCCTGTTATACGCCGGAGAGTACGCTGGGCGGGGCGTTTGCGCGGTTCATGGCGACACTCTTCGCCGAGCACGGGTTGATCGTAATGGACGCTGCCGGGGCGGAGTTTCACGGGTTGGGCCAGTCCACGCTGCGTTTTGCCATCGAGCAGGCGGCGGAGTTGGAACAGGCTTTGCTGGCGCGGACGAAGGAGCTGGAAGCGGACGGGTATCACGCGCAGGTGCTGGTGGCGGCGGGGCACTCGCTGCTGTTCCTGCTGCACGAGGAGACGCGTGAGCGGCAGGCGCTGCGGCGGACGGCGGACGGCGGGTGGAAGGCCGGTGGGCGGGCTTACACGACGGCCGAGTTGCTTGAAATTTTGGAGAAGACGCCCGACCGGGTAAGCCCCAATGCGCTGCTGCGGCCGGTCTTTCAGGACACGATTCTGCCGGTGGCCGCATATATCGGCGGCCCGGCGGAGATCGCCTACTTCGCGCAGAGCGAGGTGGTTTACCGGGCGATCCTGGGGAGGGTGACGCCGGTTCTGCCGCGCTTCTCGGCTACCCTGATCGAGCCTGCGATTGCCGCCGTGATGGACCGGCACGAGATAACTCTGAGCGATCTCTTTACCGCGAAGACGGCGGAGGCGCTGGCGCAGCGGCTGGGCGCTCGGGCTATGCCGATCGAAGGCAAGCGCAAGCTGGCGGCGGTGGGCAATGCGATGGATGCGGAGCTGACTGCGCTGACCGAGTACCTGGGGGCGATGGACGCGAGTTTGGGACGGTCGGCCACGATCTCCGGCAACAAGATGCGCTACCAGATGAACCGGCTGCGGAGGATGGCGGCGACCTTCGAGGTTCAGAAGGAGGCTAGTCTGCGCAAGCACGCTGACGCCCTGGTGCTGCAACTATTTCCGGACGGGCATCCGCAGGAGCGAGTGCTGGGCGGGGTATGGTTTCTGTCGCGCTGCGGCGAGGGCCTGGTGGACCGTCTGGTGGAAGAGGCTGGCCTGATGTGCGTAGGCCACACGGTAGTACGGGTTTAAGATTCCGTCAGGAAGTAAAAAGGCCGCTGCGATTGCTCGCAGCGGCCTTCTGATTTGAGAGGCTACTCCGCCTCGCCCTTCTCCAGCTCTTTCTGGATGTTGGCCCACACGGAGTCGCTGGGCTCTTCGGCCATATTGAAGAGCTCGCGGGCCTCGCGGGCGATGTACTCGAGGTCGCGAATGAGTGCGGCGTAGTTGGGGTCGTTGCGGAGCCCGGCGAGAGGGTCTTCGGCATCGTCCGCGGGCGCGGCGAAGAGGTCGTGCAGATCGTCCGGCTGACTGGTGGAGGCCAGCGCAGAGGGAGATTTCATTTCGGTTCCAAGGGCAGGGTTCGTGTCGTGCGAATCTTCGGCGTTCGTCATGCGATGGCCTCCTTTGTCTGGGGTAGCTGGGCGGCTTGGGCCGTCTGTTCTCTAAGCAGCTCGCGCAGCTTCAAACGTGCTTTGTGCAGTTGGGATTTGCTGTTGCCGGTCGAGCACTCGAGCATGACCGCGATCTCATTATGTTCGAAACCTTCCACGTCGTGCAGAACAAAGACCATGCGGTAACCCGGGGGTAACGAGGAGACCGCGCGTTCGAGGGCCACGCGGTCCACCGAGCCCGAGAGCATGGTGTCGCGCGAGCCGAAGTCGCGCTTGGGAGCATCCTCTTCCGATGGGTTGATGGTCTCTTCGAGCGAGACCAGATTCAGGCCCTTCTTGCGCAGGTGCATCAGCACCAGATTCACGGTCAGGCGGTGCAGCCAGGTGGAGAACGCCGACTCGCCGCGGAAGCTGCCGAGCTTGCGGAAGAGGTGCAGGAAAGCCTCCTGCGTCATGTCTTCAGCTTCGGAGACGTTGCCAAGCATACGCAGGCACAGGGTGTAGACGCGCCGTTTGTGCAGCGCGTACAGCTTCGAGAATGCGTCCGGATCGCCGTTCTTGGCAGCTTCGATCGCCTCGGCTTCGCCTGCGATGGGAGGATTGCGTTTGAACAGACCTGGATTGGGTTTTGCTTCGCTCATCTGGGGGCCTTGGAGGTTCATATGGGTTCGACTCCCGGCATTCTTGGACGGTTAGTTGGGCCGCCGGTTGGTTTCCGTTGTCTCGCCTGCTGCAAGGTTACCGCAAACGCGAAGATTTGAGAGGCATACCGATCTTTGCTTGTTTTGAGACGATTGCGAAGGGAAAGGTTGTTTGTGGGGAAGCCCATGGCCGGTTGGAGTTTTTACGCGAAGCGTCCAGAACAGCACGAAGTGCCGCCTGTCCGGCGTTAGGGCGTTTTTAGGAGCCGATGAAGCGGGCGTAGAGCGTGCGGGCGACGACGATGTCGGTAGTGCCCTGGATGAGGGCGCGGCCATCGGGGAAGAGCGTGACCGTGTGCGGGCCGCGGCGGAAGCGCAGCAACAGCGGGTTGACGCGGAGGTCTTCGAGGTCGCTGTGCGCGGAGAGGCGGGCGTGCATGGCCGTGAGCGAGACGGGCCGGTGATGCTCGTGGATCTGGACCGAGTTGCGGCCGCAGAGGGTGATGTGGGGGCGGTTCACGCCGGAGAGGTGGGGGAACTCGCGGCGTCCGCAGGCGGGGCACGCAGGGTTGGGGCGGGCGGTGGAGATCTCGGAGCGCTCGCCGGTCCAGAGGTTGTGCGAGTAGAGCGTGCGCCGCAGCAGCTCGGGCTGGCCGGTGAGCAGCTTCAACGCCTCGGTGGCCTGGAGCGACGCGGCCAGATTGACGGCGGTGGAGAGGATGCCTGCGGTGTCGCAGGTCTCGACCGGGCCGGTGGGCGGGGCGGGGAAGATGCAGGCCAGACAGGCCGTCGGGCTGGACGCCGCAGCCTCGGGCGAGCCGACGGGCAGGATGTTCATGGTCGCGGCGTAGGCCCCTACGGCAGCGGCGTAGATCCAGGGCTTGCCCTGCTGGACGGCGTAGTCGTTGAGCAGGTAGCGGGTCTCGAAGTTGTCGGTCGCGTCGAGAATCAGGTGGGCGGGGCCGAGCAGCTCGTGGATGTTGGCCGGGACCAGGTCGGCGATGTGCGGGTAGACCTTCACTTCGGCGTTGAAGAGTCCGATATGGCGGCGGGCGGCCTCGGCCTTGGGCAGCACGTCGCGGGCGTCGGCCTCGTCGAAGAGGATCTGGCGCTGGAGGTTGGAGGGCTCGACGAAGTCGCGGTCGATGAGGGTGAGGGTGCCGACGCCCGCCCGCGCCAGCAGCGAGGCGGAGGCGGCTCCGGTGGCTCCCACGCCGACGATGGCTACGTGGGCTAGGCCCAGCCGCTGCTGGCCCTCGAGACCGATTCCGTCGAAGAGGATCTGGCGCGAGTAGCGGTCTTGTGTCAGGTCGGTGGCAGCGTCGAGGGTGACTTCGGGCATGGTGAGATCTCAATTCGAAGCGCGGGTGAGGATCTTAAATCCGGATACGGGCTTCCTTCGTAGTATAGAGAGTGTGATGAGGTGACAAGAGATTCGGGTTCGACTGCCTTTGCGGCAGGTTTTCGCATCGAACACTAAAATTGGGGAGCGCTTCGGAGCGCCTGTGCGAAATGATGGGTCAGGTCGCTCGTTTGGGGACGGGCCGGTCGGGGACCGTGTATCGGGCCTTCGGGTGTTGAAGATGAGGGCCGAAAGGTGTTTGGGATCTTGAGTGAGCTTCGGGCAGTCGAATCTCTTGCCGCGCCGCGGGGGCCCTGGGGCCTGGCTGCTCGGCGGGAGGATGGACGGTGGCCCCTGCGGCGTGTGGCGCTGCGGGGGCTTGTGCCCGTGCTTGCGGCTCTGTTGCCGCTGACGGCGCTAGGCGGCGGAGAGGCGTTCGCGCAAAGCCCCGAGACGCAAGCTGCTCCGGCTACCCAGGCTGTTCCTCCTCCACCGGAGCTGGGGGTGGATGATGCGCCGCAGCCTGTGCTGCCTCCGCTCGAGACCAATCTGGGCGACTGGCGCGGGCTGAAGGTGGTGGCCATCAGGTTCGCCGGGGTCGAGTTTACCGAGAACGACCGGCTGCTCTCCGAACTGGCCCAGAAGGCCGGGCAGCCGCTCGATGTGGATAAGGTGCGCCAGACCACGCGGCGGCTCTTCGCGACCGGGCGCTATATCAACATCGCGGTGCACGGAGAGCGCCAGGGCAACGAGGTGACGCTGATCTTTGCCGGTGTGCCGCGCTACTTCGTGGGGCGGGTCGAGATCCACGGCGTGAAGGATGATCGGCTGTCTTCGCTGCTGGAGTATGGATCGAAGCTGGGGCCGGGGACGCCGTTTGCCCGGTCGCAGGTGACGGCTGGAGCCGATGCGGTGAAGCAGGTGCTGGAGCAGAACGGCTATCACCAGCCGGTAGTCACCACGACGACGCGGCGCGACGACGCCGGACAGCAGGTGGACGTGACCTACACCGTCGCCGTGGGGCCGCAGGCACGCGTGGGTGAGGTCTCCCTCGAGGGCAAGGACCCCGGATTCACCGCGGATGAGTTTCGCAAGAAGGGCAAGCTCAAGCGGGGCGGCAAGGTGACGCGGGATACGACCAGCACGGCGCTGAACAATATCCGCAAGCAGTATCAGAAGAAGGATCGGCTGGAGGCGGTGGCGACGTTGCAGAAGTCGACCTACGACCCGGCGAAGAACACGCTGAACTATGACTTCCATGCCGATCAGGGGCCGATGGTGAAGGTGCAGGTGGAGGGTGCGAAGTTCTCGCGGAGCAGGCTGCACCTGCTGGTTCCTGTCTATGAGGAGGGCGCGGTCGACCTCGATCTTTTGAACGAGGGAACACACAACATCAAGGACTATCTGCAGCAGCAGGGCTACTTCGACGCCACCGTGGCGGTGCGCGTGGTGGGCGAAGACACAACGAACGAGACGGTGCTGTATACGGTGGACAAGGGCGTCAAGCATAAGGTGCGCGCGGTCTCGGTAAAGGGCAACAAGTACTTCAGTGAGGAGCTGCTGAAGGATCGGCTGAAGGTGCAGAAGGCCGATAACTACCAGCGCAGCGGGCGCTACAGCCAGTCGCTGGTGGCCAGCGATGAAAGCTCGATTCAGGACCTCTATCGCGCCAACGGCTTCAGTAATGCCAAGGTGACGTCCACGGTCAAGGATGTCGACGAGGTGAAAGGCAAGAAGCTGAAGGTCTCCGATATTCAGGTGATCTACAACGTGGAAGAGGGGACGCAGCAGGTCTTCGGCACGGTGAACCTGGGCGGTGTGGATGCGAGCCGGCAGCAGGTTATCAACGGACTGCTGAACTCGCGGGCGGGCCAGCCCTTCTCGCTGGTGACGCTCTCGGGCGATCGCGATGCGGTGCTGGCGTATTACCTGAGCAACGGCTTTGACGAGGCCAGGGTGGAGGTCGCGCAGAAGGTCGAGGAGGCGGACAAGAGCAAGACAAACGTAACACTGAACGTTACAGAGGGGCCGCAGGTCTTTATCGGCAAGGTGCTGGTCTCGGGGATTCACCATACGCATCCGCGGTTGGTAAAGGACCAGATGAAGATCCACGATGGCGATCCGCTCGACCAGAGCGCGCTGCTTGAGACGCAGAGGAATCTGTACAACCTTGCGCTCTTCAACGAGGTGGTGGCCGTGGTGCAGAACCCGGCGGGCGAGGCCGAGCAGAAGAACGCGCTGGTGCAGCTGACCGAGGCTAAGCGTTGGGACGTGACCTACGGCTTCGGCTTCGAGGCGCAGACCGGCACGCCCAGCCTGGGCCAATACCAGACGGCGCAGGGCACGACCAAGGCGCAGGAGGGAAAGGCCGGGGTCAGCCCGCGTGTCTCGCTGGATGTGTCGCGCATCAACCTGCGCGGAACCGATCAGTCGTTGACGCTGCATACGACGTACGGCCTGCTCGAAGAGGTGGCGACGTTGACCTATCAGGCCCCGCACATCTTCGGGAATAAAAATCTCATGTTCCAGACCTCGGGCGGCTATTCGAACGTGCAGAACATCACGACGTTCCAGGCCTCGACGCTGCAGGGCGATGTTCGGGCGACACAGAAGGTCGGGCGCAAGGACACCTTCATCTACGACTTCCAGTATCGCCGCGTGGAGGTGAACCCCAACAGCCTGGCCATCGCGCCGAACCTGATCCCGCTGCTGTCGGAGCCGGTGCGCGTGGGAGGCCCCGGCATCACGTGGTATCACGACACGCGTTCGCCCAGTCCGCTCGACGCGCAGAAGGGTTCTTACACCTCGGTGCAGCAGTTTCTTGCCACCACGAAGCTGGGTTCTCAGGTTGGATTCAGCCGCACGGATGTTACCAACGCGACCTACTACAGCTTCGGCAGGCATAAGTACGTGCTGGCGCGGAGCACGCGCTTCGGCTTCATCGTCTCGCCCGGTGACAATCCCAACGCAGGCAATGCGAGCTGCGTGGGCGTGCTGCTGAACACCAACGCGAGCTGCAATCCCGTGCCTCTGCCCGAGCGTCTATACGCTGGCGGCGGTAGCTCGTTCCGTGGATTCCCCATCAACGGCGCGGGTCCGCGAGACCTGCAGACCGGCTACCCGGTGGGCGGCTCGGGTGCGTTCGTGAACATCACCGAACTGCGCCTGCCCGCGCCGGTACTGCCTTACGTGGGCACCAGCGTCAGCTTCGTGCTCTTTCACGATATGGGCAACGTCTTCCAGCATGTGGGCGATGTCTTCCCCAGTATCCGGCACTTCCGCCAGCCCAACGAGAAGACCTGCGAGGTTCTCACCAATCCGGTGGGCACCTGCGACTTCAACTACTACTCGCACGACCTCGGCATCGGCGCACGCTATGCAACGCCGGTGGGGCCGATCCGCGTGGACTTCAGCTATAACCTGAATCCGCCGCGTTATCCCGTTATTCCGCAGATCGACTCGGCGACCGGGCAGTATCTCAACGGCGGGCCTTACGTGGGGCAAGCTGCACACTTCAACTTCTTCTTCAGCATCGGACAGAGCTTCTAGGCGAGGGCAACGGTTCCTGCATGAATGGTGTCTCCAAACTCGATCGCGTAGCCAGGTGGATGAGGCTCGCCTGCGTGGCCATGCTGATGCTGTCGATGCGGTTGCCTGCCCAGTCCACACCAGCACCGGCTAAGGAAGGAACGGTGATCGACCGCGTGGTGGCCGTGGTCAACGGCGACTTGATTCTTGAGAGCGACGTGGACGAGGAGCGACGGTTTGCCGCGTTCGAGCCTTATGGAGACCGGGCACAGTTCTCACGGGACAGAGCGGTCGAACGCCTGATCGACCGGACCCTGATTCTGCAGCAGACCAGGCTGCAACCGGAGGAAGGCGTGACGTCAGCCGCGGTGAAGGAGCAGTTGCAGTCGCTGCGTCGAGACATCCCCGCGTGCAAGCAGTATCACTGCGAGACCGACGCCGGATGGGCGAAGTTCGTCGCCGACCAGGGCTTTACCGTTGCCGAGGTGGAGCGCCGCTGGCAGCAGCGGATGCAGACGTTGAAGTTCGTGGAGGTGCGCTTCCGCATGGGCATACGCATCTCGCCGGAGGAGATCAAGAGCTACTACGACAAGACGTTTGTGCCCGCGTACAGCAGGCAGCAGGACACGCCACCGACGCTCGAATCGGTCTCGGACCGAATCCAGGAGGTGTTGCTGGAGCAGCAGGTGACGAGCCTGCTCGAGGACTGGCTGAAGACGCTGCGCGCACAGGGAACGGTGCGGATCATCAGGCCGGATGAGGTCACTCCATGAGTCTGCTGCACCTCAACGGGCCTGATCCGGAACAGCATCCAGAGCAGCCTGAGACGCCTGTCAACGCTGCAACCAAGCGTGGCCTCCACGTACGCATCGCACGCTGGTGCGTGTGGCTCATCGGCTCTCTGGTGTTGTTGATCGTGGCGTTTGCGGCGGCTGTGGCCTGGTACTCCACCACGCCGGACTTTCAGCGCAGAGTCAACCGTGAAGTCGTCAAGGTGCTCGAAGATGCTACCGGAGGCCGCGTCGAGCTGGCGAAGATCGACGTCAGCCTGAGGCAGCTCGCGATTGAGGCCGATGGTCTTGTCATTCACGGTCTGGAGGGCCCCGGTGAGGCTCCGTATCTGGCCGTGGACCGCATCCTGGTGCGGCTGAAGCTGGTGAGCCTGCTGCATCGCACTGCGGGCGGACCGGCCTCGCACATCGGCCTGAACCTGCTGCGAGTGGAGCAGCCGCGCTTTCACCTGATCGTCGACAAAGACGGCAAGACCAATCAGCCTGTTCCGAAGCATCCGACGCAAAGCAATAAGCCTGTGCTCGACACGCTGCTGGACCTGAAGGCGCATGAGGTTGAGCTGGTCAACGGTGTGGCCCTGCTAAACGAGAAGTCCATTCCGTTCAATCTTGCGGCGCGAGATCTGAATGCGCAGATAAAGTACCTTCCCACGAGCGATCGCTACGGCGCGACGATTGATCTGAACGATCTGCGCACGCAGTTGAAGAAGCTGCCTGAGGAGCAGTCGCAGCTACACATCGAGGCCGAGGTGGGCCGCGATATCGCCGCGCTTACCAACTTCACGCTGCATACGGGAGAGGCTTCGCATCTCGCGGCCACGGCCTCGCTGAGCCACTTCGCCAAGCCGAGCTGGCAGACGAAGGTCGATGGCACGGTGGACCTGAAGCAGCTCTCCCTGATGGCTGGCATCGACGGGCTTACGGGCGGTACGGTTGACCTCGATCTCGCCGGACATAGCTGCAATACGCCACCGGTTGCGGTGCAGAAGCGCCCACGCTTCTGGGAGCGGCTGCACCCGCAGAAGACTCCGCAGCCCAATGCCAAGGTTCCGCAGACCGACCCTGACTGCCAGTCGGGATATCTGCTGGTGGGCACGACGAAGATGCATAACGTCGGCTACGCGGATGAGTATGTGCGCTTCCGCGACATCAACGGCGGCGCGACGTTGCACGTCACGCCCGCTGAGGTGCTGCTGACGGAGTTGTCCGGCTATCTGCCCGGCGGCGGCGGCGCTACGGGGCAGTTGAAGATCGAGTTGAACGCGGGCGCACATGCTTATCTGACTGCTACAGCGGCGAAGATTCCCCTGCGCACCATCATGGATACGACCGCGCCGAAGGGCTTTGGCGATCTCGGCTTCGACACCGCGATCAACGGGCCTGTCGAGGTGGAGTGGGGCGGGCCGGTGAAGGATGTTGCCGACTCGGTGCTGGTCGATGCGGACCTGCAACTCGCGCCGACGGGCGTGCGCAGAGGGCTATCGAATATCCCTGTCTCGGGCCGTGTGCTTGGGCACTACGACGGCAAGAGCGAGTCGGTGCTCATCAAGCAGCTTAACTTCAACACGCCGCAGTCCACCCTCGTTGCCAATGGAGTTCTGGGGGTTGATCTTGGCGATCGACTTACGGACCTGCGGGTGGATCTTGCCGTGCGCGACCTGAGCGAGTACGACCAGCTACTGAAGACGCTTGGTCTCGAAGGCAATGGCAGAAAGGGAGCGGCTGCGATCCCCGCTGTGCTGCATGGCTCCGCGGACTTTCATGGCACGGCGAGAGGAGAGTTGGCAAAGCTCGATGTGAAGGGGCATCTGGATGCGACCAATGTTGAGGTCAAGATCGAATCCGCTCCTCCTCCGGCTCCGCCAGTACCAGCTCGCAAGAGCCTGCTGAGCGCGGTGATGGGCGCGAAGCCTGTCCCACCAGCTCCTCCGCCTGCGCCGATTCTGGACGTGCTGGTCGACTCGCTGGTCGCCGATGCGGAGTACACGCCGGGGGGGCTTGCGATTGCAAGCTCAACGATTACGCGGCGTTCGGCGGTATTGAATGTGGAGGGTTCGTTCAAACCGCGCACGCAGATGGTCCGCAAGACGGAGACATATGTGTGGGATCAGGACACCACTGCTGACCTGAAAGTTCAGTTGGCCCACGCCGATGTACCGGATTTGTTACAAATTGCCGGGCAGCAACAGAACGTGCCTGTCAGCGGGACGATTGCGCTGAACGTAAGTGCCTCTGGCCCTCTGCATAGCCTGAGCGGAGGGGGCACGGCGTCGCTGGTCGATGGCGTGGCCTATGGGGAGCCATTCGAGTCGGTCAACGTGACGGCGAGCATGATGGGCCGCCAGATCGAAGCTACGCAGATTGCGTTGCGGCTGCATGGCATGGAGATCGACGGCAACGGCGGTTATAACATCGACACCCGCAGGCTACATGGACATGTGCAGGGAGACAACCTGGTGTTGTCGAAGTTCAAGGCCGTGCAAGAGGCGAAGATGCCCGCTGATGGAACTGTCAGCCTGAGGGCGGATGCGAACGGCACGCTGGAGGAGCCGGGGCTGACCGCTCATGTGGCCCTCGCGAACCTCGCGGTGGAGGGCAAGCCGATGGGCAGCGTCGCGGTGGACGCGCACAGCCAGGGCAAAGTGGTGATGTATACGGCGAAGTCCACGCTGGTGGGCGCGGAGCTGGATGCCAATGGCCAGACGGAGCTGACGGGCGACATGCAGACCAAGGCGCAGATCACACTGGCGCATCTGGACGTCGGTGTTCCGCTGGGGCTGTTTCAGCCCGATGGTATGAAGGCGACCTCGAACATCTCCGGCGTGGTGACGGTGAGCGGCCCGGCGAAGACGCCGACCGAGTTGAGCGGTGGCGTCGCCTTCGATCACGTCGAGGTCACCTCGAACGGTATTACCCTGAAGGCCGCTGAGCCGCTGCGGATCGGGTTGAAGAACGGGATCGCGAGCCTTGATGAGGTTCACATCACTGGCCCGGATACTGACCTGCGCGCCAAGGGGACGGCGCAGCTCTTCGGAGCGGTGAATGCGAAGACGGGCCAGCCCGACCCGAACGGCGGCAAGGTGGATATCCAGTCGGTCGGCAATGTCAGCATCGCCATCGCTCATACGCTTGATCCGGACCTGATCGCCAGCGGCAAGGTGACCTTCGCGGTCGGTGTGGGCGGCACGGTGAAGAACCCGGGGCTTACGGGCAAGCTGCAGTTCGAGAAGGTCAACATGGCTCTCGATGGCATTGCGAACGGCCTCAGCAACATCAACGGAACGCTCGTCTTCAACGAAGACCGGCTGACGGTGCAGACCCTGACCGCGACCACCGGCGGCGGGCAGGTGAAGATCGGCGGGTTCCTCACCTACAAGAACGGCCTCTACGCCGACTTGACCGCTACTGCCAACACGGTGCGTATTCGCTACAACGGCATCAGCGGCACGGCCAACTCCACCCTGCGCTTACAGGGGGGGGAGCAGAACGCCATACTGAGCGGCACGGTGCTGCTGACGCGCTTCGGCATCGGAGCGGACGTGGACTTCGCCGCGTTTGCCTCTGCTGGAGGTGTGAGCGCGCCGCCGAACCCGAGCGCCGTCATGAACAAGATTCGCCTGGATGTGAAGGTGACCAGCTCGCCGCAGCTCGACTTCCAGAACAGCTATGCGAAGCTGGCGGGCAACGTGGACCTGACGCTGCGCGGCACGCTCGCCGAGCCTACAGTGCTGGGTAAGATTCAGATCACCGACGGCAACGCGACCTTCGCCGGAACTAAGTACCAGTTGCAGCGAGGCGATATCTTCTTCACCAACCCGGTGCGCATCGACCCGACCATCGACCTCGACGCCACGGCCCGCGTGGAGACCTACGACATCACGGTCGGGCTGCACGGCACGGCTTCTAACCTGAAGCCGACCTACCGCTCCGAGCCGCCGCTTAGCGAGGCCGACGTCTTCGCGCTACTGGCGCTCGGCCGCACGCAGGAGGAGGCGCAAATCTACCAGGAGCAGCAGGTGCAGGCAGGAACCGATCCGGCAGCGAGCAGCCTGTTGGGCGGTGCGCTCAATGCCACCGTCAGCAGCCGTGTGTCGAAGCTCTTCGGCGGCGGCAGCGTCAAGATCGACCCTGCGTTCGTTGGCACGCTGGGCAACTCATCGGCGCGCATCACGGTGCAGCAGCAGCTCTCGCGTCAACTGACGCTGACCTATGCGACCAACGTCAACTCTTCAGCCGAGCAGTTGATCTCGGTGCAGTATGATCTGACACCTAACGTCTCCATCGTCGCAACTCGTGATGAGAGCGACGTGTTCAGCATTGTGTATAAGATTCGGCGGCGCTATCGTTAGGCCGTAGCCTGAGGAGGATGAGATGGCAATGAAGAACGCTGCGATGTTCAAGAGCCTGGTGTTGGGATGCGTGTTGCTGGTCGGCGGTCATACAGCGCCGGCTCAAGGGGCTGCGGTACAGGACCAGAAGACGCAGGTCGATATCAACAAGTCGCTCAGCAATAAGCGCTTCAAGGATGTGAAGAGCACCGTGCAGGATGGCGTCGTGACGCTGACCGGCTCCGTCGCCCTGTACTTCGACAAGAAGGATGCTGAGCACCGGATTCGCCATGCGCAGGGGCTTGAGCAGGTGCATAACGAGATCGTCGTGGCAGGGCCGGTGGTGGAAGATGAGACGCTCCGCGACAAGCTTGGGAACAAACTGGTCTACGACCGTGTGGGCTATGGCACCACCATGTTCAATGCCCTGACCATCGGCGTGAAGAACGGCGTGGTTACGCTGGGCGGAGTCGTCTACGGGCCGGTCGATAAGTCGTCGGCGCTGGATCTGGTCGAAACCTATCCCGGCGTCAAGGACGTGGTCGACAACATCGAGGTCGCGCCGCTCTCGCCCAACGACGACCGCCTCCGCGTGGCTCTCCGCCGTGCGGTCTATGGTGCGCCGCAGTTGAACCGCTATGCGATGGACCCGGGCAAGCCCATACGGATCACCGTCATCAACGGCAACGCGACGCTCTCGGGCGTGGTCGATACGCAGGCGGATAAGGACATTGCATTTCTGCAAGCCAACTCGGTCGCGGGTGTGTTCAAGGTCGTCAATAATATTCAGGTGGTTGGACGGGAGAAGTAGGTTTTTTAGAAGCAACAGCGCCCTAACGCCGGGCGGGCGCCACTTCGTAGGGTATTGGACGCTTCGCGTATAACCAACTGCTCGGAGTACCATAAGCACTATGGCTTCATTGCGACAGAGCACCCTCATTACGCTCGAGATGATCAAGTGGGAGCACTCCATCTTCGCGCTCCCGTTTGCCTTGACGGGCGCCATGCTCGCCGCCGGCGGACTGCCCACGTTGCCCGTTCTCGGCTGGATCATCGTGTGCATGGTCTCGGCACGTTCGGCGGCCATGGCGTTCAACCGCCTGGTCGACGCCCGGCTCGACGCCGACAACCCCCGCACCGCGATGCGCGCCATCCCGGCAGGAGCCCTGACGACGACCTTCGTCGCGGGCTTCGTCCTCGTCTGCTCGGGCATCTTCTTCTTTGCCTCCGCGATGCTCAACAGGCTGACACTCGAACTGGCCCCGGTGGCTCTCGCGGTGGTGCTGCTCTACAGCTACATGAAGCGAGTGACGCGCTGGTCGCACCTGGTGCTGGGGCTGGCGCTCGGCATCGCGCCTTCGGCGGCGTGGATCGCGGTGCGCGGCACCTTCGACCCGCGCATCATCGTACTTACAGCGATCGTCGTGCTGTGGGTTGGCGGCTTCGACGTGCTCTATGCCTGCCAGGACTTCGAGCACGACCGCCGCGTCGGCCTCAACAGCGTGCCCCAGGCCTTCGGGCTGGAGGGCGCGTTCTGGATCGCCCGCGTCATGCACCTGGGGATGATCGCGCTGCTGGTCTGGCTCGACCGGCTCTTCAGCCTGGGGCTGATGGGCGCGGTCGGAACGATCCTCGTGGCCGCGCTGCTGGCCTATGAGCACAGCATCATCTCTCCCCGCGACCTGCGGCGGATGAACGCGGCATTCTTTCTGCTGAACGGAATTATCTCGGTGGTCTTCTTCGTCTGCGTGGCCGCCGACATCCTGATCCGCCACTAAGCACAAACGCACAGCCCGCCTGAATGGCGACGGGCTGTGCGTTTTGTCCTTTGTCGGAAACCGGAGTTAGCGGCGGCGGTCTACGTCCTGCTCAAGGTGATTGAGCCCCCGCTTGATGGAATTCTTCAGGTTCGCAGCTCCTTCGATCGCTTCATCCCGAAGACTGACGCTCGAATCGTTCGCGTCGGTACGAAGCTCCGCCTCCTGCTCGTCGCTGGCGGCGCGTGCCGAACTGGTGAGGTGAGCCGCCGTATCCTTTACGTTGCCCCAGGTCTCCCTGGCATGGCCCTTTACCTGATCGGCGGCCCCGGAGTTAGCCAGCTTCTCATTGCCGGTCACATTTCCAACGACTTCCTTGAGCTTGCCTTTTGCTTGATCCAGAATGCCCGCTGCTTGATCGTTATTCATGGTTAGCCTTCCCATTTCCGTGTACGGCTGAGTCGGTCGGCGTGCAGGAACCGCGTGCCTAAAGCGCGCGGCGGCCGGACAGCAGGTTGAAGATCAGAACGATGACGGCCAGCACCAGCAGGATATGAATCCATCCGCCGAGGGTGTAGCTGCTGACGAGACCGAGGATCCAGAGAACTACTAAGAGAATCGTGATGGTCCAAAGCATGGGGTGATCCTTCCTTCCTTGGCCCGCGGCCCTGGTGTCGGCCGTGGGCTACCATGGAGTGCCGGGGCAGTCCTTGGCCCATGTGGTAAGTTGCGGGGTAACGTAGGCGGGTTGCCAGTAATTTCCAGATCTATAATCAGGAACTGACTTTTAGGAACTTTACGCGGGTCTTGCACGGCCCAGGATGCAGTCGGCGCGCAGGCGCGGAAGGAAGCAAGTGAGAGTCGCGATTCAGGGAGAGCTCGGGTCCAACAGTCACATGGCCGCTTTGGCCGCATTCGAGGCACAGGCAGCAGGCATCGAGATCGTTCCCTGCATGTTGTCGGTCGATGTCTTCGACCGCATCCAGTCGGGCCAAGTGGAAGCCGCCGTGCTGCCCATCGAGAACAGTCTCCACGGCTCGGTCGCCGAGCACTACGATCTGCTGCTCGAACGGCCGGTGACCATCGCGGCGGAGAGCCTGCTGCGTGTGCGGCACAACGTTACCGTCGCGCCGGGAGTGCGGCTGGAGGAGGTTCGCCGGGTGCTCTCGCACCCGGTGGCGCTCTCGCAGTGCCGCAAGTGGCTGGCGGCAAATTCGCAGATCGAGGCGGTGCCCTTTTACGACACGGCGGGCAGCGTGAAGCACATCATGCAGCTCGGCCTGCGCGACACCGCCGCCATCGCGCCCGCGCTCGCCGCCCGACAGTACGGGGCCGAGATTTTGGTCGAGGGCATGGAAGACCATGCCGAGAACTACACCCGTTTTTACACACTGGCGCTGCCGGAGCATCGCTCCAGCGTAGGCGCGGCTGGGCCGAACAAGCTTAGCGTGGCTTTCAGCGTCGAGCACCGGCCCGGCACGCTGATGCTGGCGCTCGAGGAGTTCCGCCGCGCCGGTCTCAACCTGACCCGCATCGAATCGCGCCCGGTGCCGGGGCGTCCGTGGGAGTACATCTTTTACGTCGACGTCCGCTTCGAGCGCGGCCAGCAGATGGACGAGGCGATGGCCGGACTCAGCCGCCACTGCCAGATGGTCAAAGAGCTGGGCCGATACCCCGCTGCCTGAGTCCAGAAAACTAAACCTACAGTCTAATGCCACAGACCGGGCCGTCCTCACATCCTATGTAAGAACAGGTTGTGCAGGGACGGGCTGAGAAGCGGCTGCATGCGTCGCAAACTATTCATGCCATTGGGCCTGCGGTCGATAGGTTTGGAGTGGAATAGGAGGCTGGAGTTTGTCTGCGACTTTTTCTGGACTTGATACATCGAATAGCTGATAATTTGATGGAAGGACACTCAACCATGCAAAATGATTTCGTAAGCGTCATCAAGCCCACCGCCGCAAAGTCCGGAGAAGTCGTCAGCAAGATTGAGGGCGGAAGCCTTGCGGTTCCGGTTCTGCCGGTCCGCGATACCGTTCTCTTTCCCCATGCCGTCCTTCCCTTGACTGTCGGCCGCGAGAGCTCCATCCAGCTCATCCAGTCGCTCGGCGAAGAGAAGACCATCCTCGTGGTGGCGCAGCGTGACGCCCGCATGGACGTGCCCGAATCGGCCGATTTGCACGCCATTGGCACTCGTGCGACCGTGCACAAGGTCGTCAAGATGCCGAACCAGAGCCTCTTCGTCTTCACGGAGGGCAACGAGCGCGTGCGTCTGGGCGAGTTTGCGCAGTCGACGCCCTTCATGACCGCCGAGTACACGATCCTCGAGGAGATTCAGCCTGAAAAGACGCCGGAGTTGGAGGCGTTGCAGCGCAATGTCGTCAGCCAGTTCCAGCAGATCGTCACCGCGTCGCCCACACTCTCGGACGACCTGCAGACGATTGCGATCAACATCGACGAGCCGGGCCGTCTGGCGGACTTCATCGCCTCCAGCCTGCCGTTTTTGACCACCAACGACAAGCAGGAGCTGCTCGAGACGCCCAATATCGCGGCGCGCTTGGAGCGGATCAACAATCATCTGGCCAAGGAGCTGGAGGTCCAGCAGCTTCGCAACAAGATCCAGACCGAGGTGCAGGATTCGGTGCAGCAGTCGCAGCGCGACTACTACCTGCGCGAGCAGTTGAAGGCCATCCAGAAGGAGCTGGGCGACATCGACGATACCCAGAAGGATATCGCCGATCTAAAAGAGAAGATCGAGAACGCGGGCATGCCCGAGGAGACCAAGAAGGACGCTCTCAAGGAGCTTGGCCGCCTCTCGCGGATGAACCCAGCCGCTGCCGACTACTCGCTGACGCGCAACTACGTGGAGTGGCTGGCCGTGCTGCCATGGGCGAAGACCAGCTCGGGCGAGGTCGATATTTTGAAGGCCAAGGAGTTCCTCGATGAGGATCACTACGGCCTGGGCAAGGTGAAGGAGCGCATCCTCGACTACCTCTCCGTGCGCCGTTTGAAGCCGGACATGAAGGGGCCGATCCTCTGCTTCGTCGGGCCTCCGGGCGTGGGTAAGACCTCGCTGGGCCGCTCTATCGCTCGTGCGCTCGGACGCAAGTTCTCGCGCATCTCGCTGGGAGGAATGCACGACGAGGCCGAGATCCGCGGGCATCGCCGCACCTACATCGGCGCGCTGCCGGGACAGATCATTCAGCACCTCAAGAGGGTTGAGGTGAAGGACCCTGTCTTCATGCTCGACGAGATCGACAAGCTGGGCCGCGACTTTAGAGGAGATCCAGCAAGTGCCTTGCTGGAAACCCTTGACCCGGAGCAGAACAACACCTTCCGGGACAACTACCTCGACCAGCCGTTCGACCTCTCGAAGGTGCTCTTCATCTGCACGGCGAACCAGCTCGACACCATCCCCGGCCCGCTGCTCGACCGTATGGAGATCATCGAACTGACCGGCTACACCGAGGAGGAGAAGGTCGCGATCGCGGAGAAGTACCTGATCCCGCGGCAGATCAAGGAGAACGGCATCGACGCCTCGCTGATCGAGTTCCCCAGCGAGAGCGTGGCACTGATCGCGCGGCACTACACGCGTGAGGCAGGCGTTCGCAAGCTCGAGCAGCAGGTAGGTACTGTCTGCCGCAAGCTGGCGCGCAAGATCGCCGAGGGACGTACGGAGAAGCTGGTCATCACGCCGGAGATCATCCACGAGTTCCTGGGCGGCATCAAGGTCCGCGTGGATACGGAGATCGCCGAGCGGACCAGGCGGGCGGGTGTGGTTGTCGGGCTGGCGTGGACGCCTGCCGGCGGCGACATCCTCTTCATCGAGGCCAACAAGATGAAGGGCAAGGGCGGCTTCACCATCACCGGTCAGATTGGCGATGTGATGAAGGAGTCCATGCAGGCTGCGCTGACGTGGGTACGCTCGAACGCCGTGTCGCTGGGGCTGGACGAGGACTTCACCAAGGACACGGACCTGCACATCCACGTGCCTGCGGGAGCGATCCCGAAGGACGGGCCGAGTGCGGGCGTGACGATGGCGACGGCGATCGTCTCGCTCTTCACCGATAAGCCGGTGCGGCCGTTGCTGGCCATGACGGGCGAGATCACGCTGAGCGGCGATGTGCTGCCGGTCGGCGGGATCAAGGAGAAGTTCCTTGCGGCGAAGCGGGCTGGCGTGCGGGATGTGATCCTGCCGGTCGATTGCAAGCAGCAGGTCGATGAGGACCTGACGCCGGAGCAGACCGAGGGGATCACGATCCACTACGCGCGGCGGATCGAGGAGGTGCTCGCGGTGGCGCTGCCGAAGACGGTCGTGGAAGAGGTGCAGGACGAGGTGGTGCGCGAAGAGGTTCTCAGCGCCACTGTCTAATGCACTATAGCCTGCGGTCCTCCCGTTGGTCGATTTCGTTTCCGACCAGCGGGAGGATCTTTGCTTTTTAAATCGCCCAGACAAGTATGAAAGTCACGAAGTGACCGCCCTCCGCGTAGGAGGCCCGTCCGGCAGGATGCCTTTTACGTCATCTCATTCAACCGTCTCAGCACTTCACGCGCATTGCCGTCATCCGGGGAGATCCGCAGGGCTGTCTCTGCTTCTGTACGTGCGGCAGGGAAGTCACCAGTCGCCGCAAGTGCGCTCGCGAGGTTGACGTGGAACTCCGGGTCTTGAGGTAGTATGCGGATCGCGTGCCGAAGCTCCGTGATGGCGGCTGTGAAGTTGTCCTGATCGGCGTAGACCCCCGCGAGATTGTTGTGCTGCGAGGCGCTGAAGTCGTCCTCCTGCGGGTGAGCGGCGAGTGCTTTCGTGAACAGTTCTGCGGCTCGCTTCAGGTCGTGGTGCTCTTCGCGCGCGATCAGGCCGAGCGCGGCGAGTACGTTCTCGTTGTTCGGCTGCGCAGCCAGTGCGCGGTTCAGCGACTCCTCGGAGCCGCTGCCGTGCCCTGCGCGGGCGAGGATCATGCCCTCTTCTCCTGCGACGTCTGGATCGCCGGGAGCGAGTGCGCGGGCCTTGGCAAGCATCGCCAGCGCCTGCTCGAACTGTGAGCGATCCGCGTAGAGCGAGGCTAAGCCCTCGTAGCCCTTCAGGAGAAAGAGCCGGTCGGGCGGAAGCTGCTCCTGGGCGAGCGCGATGGTCTTCTGGTAGTTCTGCTCGGCCAGCGGCGATGTGGTCGAGTCGGCACTCTGCGCGGTGGCGACCATGTAGCGGACGAACGGCGCGTCGGGCGACTGCGGAAGCGTCGCGGTGAAGAGTGTCGTGTCATCCTTCCAGTCGGGATTGCGGAGGATCGTCTCAGCGATGTAACCGACGAGCACGATAGCCAGCACGGCACCGGCTACAGGGGTGCGTGCCTTCTCCGGCAGGCGGTCGATGAGCCATGCTGCCGCCAATACAGCCAGCAGGCAGAAGCCCGCGGAGGGCAGGTAGAGATAGCGTTCGGCGAAGGGATTACGGCCCAGGCCGTTGAAGTTCATCGCAGGAACGAGGAAGAGGAAGACCCCGAGTGCGGCGAAGGCGCAGAGCGGTGCGCGGCGCACGAGCGCGGCGATGCCCGCTGCGGCGCAGAGCAGGAGCAAGATCGCCGCCCAGCCACGCAGGTCGGTGACGGAGCGGATGGGGTGGAAGAGGTGGTAGGCGTTCAGGTCGAGGGGCAGCGCCAGCTTAGCCCAATAGGAGATCATCAGGTGCAGCATCGTCAGCAGAGACTGTACGGGTGTCAGCGCCCAGTCACGCGGGCCGGTGCTCAGGCTGCCCAGCACGCTGACGCGCAGCGCCATGTATGCGGCGAGCACGATCCAGTAAGGCACGCTGGCGATGAGTGCGCGCCGAGTTCGGGTGGTTGACTCGGTGAGCCATACGTAAGCCGCTACGCCAATCGGAAAGACGACTGCCGTCTCTTTCCACAGCAGCGCGATGGCAAAGGCCACCAGCGAGAGCACTTGCAGGAGAGGCTTCGTTCGGGCACGCAGAAAGAGCGCGAAGGCTAGCAGGATGAAGAGTCCGAATCCGAGGTCGGGGAGCGCGGCGATCCAGTCGACTGCCTCGGTATGGACGGGGTGTACGGCGAAGAGCGCGGCGGCTGCACAGGCTACGCCTAGCCTGTGCGTTAGCAGTTGGAAGACGGCGAAGGCCGCCAGCGCCCCGGCGACCGCGAAGAGAATGCTGCATCCGTGGAAGGCTGCGGGTGAGCCGCCGGACCAGTCGTTCACGATGCGGTACGTGAGCAGTTGCAGCGGGCGATAGACCTGCGTGTGGCCGGACTGATCCTGCCGGGTGAAACGGACGTCCTGTGTGAAGAGAGGGGCCAGCGGCGCGTCCGGCTTCATGTACGGGTTCATCACGATCTGCTCGTGATCGTCCCAGACGAAGCCGTTGCCGATGCTGTTGCCGTATGCGACAACGACCAGCACGCAGAGCGCCAGCGCAGCCAGAAGCGTGCGCCATGAGGCGAGCGGAAGAGGGAAGGTCTGTGCTGGAGCCGGTTTCTGGTTCTTCTTCAGAACACGCTTTGTCGTCATCGCGGATGGGTCCAGTTATATCGCAAGACAAAAGCATTGTCCTGCCGGACGAGCCTCCTACGCGGAGGGCGGGCGTTTGCACGCCTTTTTACTGCTTCGCGTGGTCCTCCCGCTGGTCGGAAAGAAAAACTCGCTGCCGAGCAGCGGAAGGCTCTTAAAAGCTAACTTCTCCGTACCGCCCCGAGAACCGCACGAAGTGCTACGCGAAAAGTTCTCGCTCCATGCAGTGCAGGTCGTTGGGGTCGTAGTACGACTTCGTCCATCCGTCGTCCGTCGAGAGAAACATCTTTGCCTGCACCGCCGCTTGCTGTTTGGATCGCGGCTGCTTCTGCACGAGGGCCGTTGTAGCCGACTTTTTCTTGGACGTCTTGGGAGTCGCATAGCGATCGAGAAAGCTGTAGTGGTCCACCAGCGCCAGCGCCTCGATGGCAAAGGCTGTGGCGACGTCGGCGTCGTAGACGGCCAGCAGGTTGTCGCCGTTTTCCTGCTCTCCTCCGGCGGCCAGGTTCGACGAGCCGCAGTAGATGACCGGGGCATCGCCGTTGAAGCCGCAGACGACGAACTTGTCGTGGATCTCGTGCCCCGGCGGAATGGGCACCTGGTCGAAGGGCGGAGGCAGCTCCGTCTTGCCGGGCTTGCCGGTGACGAGCACGCCCGTCGTGCTGTCGGGTGCGTACAGCGTGGTGCCGGAGGCGTCGTCCGAGATGCCGTAGCTGAAGATGTTCTGCTGCGTGTGGATGTTGTTGAGCGTCGTGTAGACCGGCCCGCCGCCGACAAGCTGCATCACCGCGAAGAGCACGCTGCCGCCGGACTTCTTTGCTGCCTCCTGCTCGATCCGGGCGGTGAGGTTGTTTAGAACCGTCTCCTCATCGGACGTGCTGTGGGGCGAGAAGGTGATGTGGGTCTCGGGCACAGTTTTGGACTTGAAGACGAAGGGCGTAGCCGAGGAGAGCGGCGAGGCCTCGAACTGCTTGGTGGAGGTCTTGCTCGTCCAGCTCAGCGCAAAGACCTCTTCGTACTTGGCGGCGACGGTGGCGTCGTCGTAGAGCAGTACGTGGTTGGCGTTGACGTAGAGGCCGGTGACCGAGAAGTTGGTGGAGCCGGTGAGCACCTTGATTGGCGTGCCATTCTTCGAGACGATCAGGACCTTATCGTGCGAGTAGCGGCTGAACTTGCCGCGCACGATGCCTGCCTGCGCGGGGTCGGCAGACTTCGGCAGAGCCTTCGTGAAGAGCGCGGTGAACTGGTCCTCGGGCGTGGTGCCTGCCTTGTTGGTGTGCAGCGAGGCATCGTCGAGGATGATGCGGATGCGAGCCTGTTTGGCCAGTGCGAGCAGGATCGTCATCAGGTCCGGCTCGTCGAGGTCGTAAGCAAACATATCCAGCTGCAGGGTCTTGTCGGCGAGCACTTCGTTGAGCAGGTCGAAGATCTTGACCTGTGCGGACGAGCCCATCCAGGCGTACTCCTCGGCGAAGGTATGGGTGTTGCCCTCGGCGTCGGTCCCAGCCACCTGGTTGGTCTTGAAGAGCAATGGGCCGTCCTTGGGCTTGATGGTGGCCTTGAGGCCGAAGTGGTGGACGAAGGCCTCGGACTGCATGTAGCCGCGGGTGAAGCCGAGGCTGAGGCTGCCCTTCTGGAAGAAGTCCACCACGGACTTGACGCTGACGCTGAGCGTGGGGTCCATCGGCTGCATGGACTGGTTTTCGTCGAAGTAGCGCGGCGTGACGGTGTAGGTGTACAGGCCCGTCGCGGGCTGGGTGCCCTGGTGGTTGTAGCCGGGAAAGTGGACCCAGCGGAACTTGTGGATAGGAGCGTTGACGCTGGAGTTGGGCGGCTCGGTGGCGACCTGGGCGTGGTCGCCGGGAGTCTCGAACTGTAGCTCGTTGAAGAGGTAGTAGCTGGGCTTGCCCGGCGGCTGGCAGGCGATGGTGAATCCGGCCAGATTGGTGGCGTTGGCCGCGTCGGCGAGATCGAAGGCGAGCAGCGTCTTGTTGTCGCCGCGATAGGCCTTGACGGTGAGGGTCTTCTTGCTCGAACGGGCCTTGCTGGTGGTCTTCTTAGCCATCGTTTCCTCCGCGGGCTGGGGCAATTTGCGCGAATTGTAGCAGGGGCATGTGCGGATTCCTGCGAATCGTGATCGTCATTCAGAACAGGCCGCCGGGGCGGGGTTGGTAGGATAGGTGGGTGCGGATCGCGGTGCTTTATTTCGGGGTGTTGAAGGAGTTCTTCGGCGGCGCGGGGGAGACGGTCGAGCTGGCCGAGGGGGCCGATGTAGCGGCCCTGCTGAGCCTTTTGCGCAGCCGGTCGTCTAACGAGACGAAGCTGTGGACCGCGCTGGCCGTGGCCGTCAACCGCGAGTACGCCGGGCAGGCGACGGTGTTGCGCGACGGCGACGAGGTGGCTCTGCTGCCACCGGTGAGCGGGGGATTGGAGTGCAATGCGCGTTGAGATTCTGGATACCGTGCTGCCCACGACCGCGGTAATGGACGAGATCAAGGCCGGAGCCGATGGCGCGGTGTGCGTCTTTGACGGCATCGTGCGCGACAACACGCGCGGGCGGAAGACGCTGTACCTGGACTACGAGGCTTACCGCGAGATGGCGCTGGCGCAGATGCAACAGCTTGCGACGGAGGCGGTGGAGCGGTTCGGAGTGCGCGATGTGGCGATGCTGCATCGGCTAGGGCGGCTGAAGATTGGTGAGTCGAGCGTGCTGATTGTGGTGGCGTCGGCGCATCGGGGCGTGGCGTTTGACGCCTGCCGCTGGCTGATCGATACGCTGAAGAAGCAGGTGCCAATCTGGAAGAAAGAGACGTTTGAGGATGGCGCTGTTTGGGCGGATGGCGAGCCGTTCCCCGAGGCGCTGGTGGCTGGGGTAGAGGAGTGAGGGTTTTCGCGATTGCGGGGATGATGTTGGCGGCTGGGATCGCTTGGGGGCAGGCTCCGATTGAGCGGCGAGCGCCTAGCCAGCAGCCGAACCAGGACCTGCCGCTCCAGACGCTGCACGTGGAGACGCGGCTGGTAAACGTGGCGTTGAACGTGGCTGACGCGACGGGCGCTCCGGTGGGTGGACTGGGCAAGGACGACTTCGAGATCTTCGAAGACGGCAAGCCGCAGAAGATCGCAATCTTCGAGCGGGAGTCCACGTCGCCGCTCTCTGTGGTGCTGGCGCTCGACGGCAGCGAGAGCATCCTGCGCAACGAGCATCTGGAGAAGGAGGCCGCGAAGAAGTTCGTCAAGGCTCTGCTGCGCGATCAGGACGAGATGGACGTGATGACTTTCTCGGACACAGTGCGCGAGGTGGTCTCGTTTACCAACGACAAGAGCCGCATCGAGGCCGGGCTGGGGTCGATCGAGCACGGTGACGCCACGGCCCTGTATAACGCGGTGTATCTGGCCTCGCAGCGGCTGGCCGAGACCTCTGCGGCGAACAACCGGCGGCGGGTGCTGGTGCTGGTCACCGACGGCGGCGACACCGTGAAGGGTGTGCGCTACACGCAGGCGCTCGAGCAGGCGCAGCGGGCGGGGGTGCTGGTTTACTCGCTGATTATCGTGCCCATCGAGGCGGACGCGGGCCGCAATACGGGCGGCGAGCACGCGCTGATGCAGTTCGGCATGGACACCGGCGGCAAGTACTACTACGTGAACGATGCCAAGGATCTGGCGCCCGCGCTGGCCAAGGTCTCCGACGATCTGAGGACGCAGTACGTGCTGGGCTACTACGCGCCGCAGCGGGGCCGAGACACGTCGTTTCGCAGCATCTCGATCCGGATGAAGGACCCCGGACTGGCCGCCAAGTACGGCTTGCGATATCGAACCGGATACTATGCGAATGGGAAGTGATTTAGAAGCACCAGGGGGACAAGTGGAGAACTTCGAGTACGCAGGGGTGGCGGCGGAGATCGCGCGCGAGGCTGGGGCGCTGTTGCGCGGGTTCTACGAGAAGGGCGTCGAGACCGAGTATAAGGGCGATGTCGATCTGGTGACGGTGGCCGACCGTACCAGCGAGAAGCTCATCATGGAGCGGCTGGCGGCGGCGTTTCCGGGGCACGGCATCTACGGCGAAGAGGGCACTCGCGAGCGGCTCGACGGAGAGTTTCGCTGGTACGTGGACCCGCTGGACGGCACGACGAACTTTGCCCACGGTTTCCCGGCCTTCTGCGTGGTGCTGGGGCTGGAGCAGCGGCCCGCCGGTACGAAGCCGGATGAGGACGGCGAGATGGCCGCGGGGGTCATCTACGATCCTCTGCGGGACGAGATGTTCCAGGCCGAGCGGGGCAAGGGCGCGTGGCTGAACGGCCGCCGCATCGCCGTCTCGAAGACGAGGATGCTGCAAGAGGCGCTGACGGCCACCGGGTTCCCCTCGAAGAAGCGGCACGAGAGCCCGAATATCCACTTCTACCAGGAGATCACGCTACGCTCGCACGGTGTGCGCCGGGCAGGATCGGCCGCACTGGACCTGGCCTACGTAGCCTGTGGGCGGCTAGACGGATACTGGGAGTTCGGGCTGAACCCGTGGGACACCTCGGCCGGATACCTGCTGGTGGAAGAGGCAGGGGGCACGATCACGCACTTCGATGGAGGCAAGTTCACGCTGGACAGCCGCGAGATCCTGGCGACGAACGGGCTGATCCACGAGGAGCTGAAGGAGTTGTTCGCGGATATGTTCGCGGGCCGCTCGATGAGCGCGATTCCGAGCGCCGCGGAGTTCAAGGCGAGGCGCGAAGCCGCGAAATAGGCCCGAAATAGTCGTATTTCGTGGCTGGGTTCCATTTGCGGTAAGGCCGTCCTGTGCTGGTAGAATCAGGATCTAACGACAGAAAGTCAGCGAATTTTTCTGACGGCTTAAGTCGGCGAATTTTAAGGAGAGTTTGGAAATGGCTTATGTGATTGCGGAACCCTGCATCGGGACCAAGGATACGGCTTGCGTGGATGCCTGCCCGGTGGACTGCATCCACCCCAAGAAGGATGAGGGTGCCCACGGCGATGCGGACCAGTTGTTCATCGATCCGGTCGAGTGCATCGACTGTGGCGCGTGCGTGCCGGTTTGCCCGGTTTCGGCAATCTATGCCGCTGACGATCTGCCCGAGAAGTGGGCTGCCTTCCAGGAGAAGAACGCGGCGCACTTCGGCCGTTAGTCCTTCGAGATTCAGCAGCGCGCGGCCCTCATCGGCCGCGCGCTTTGCTTTGGGACAAAAAAGATGATCGGGATACGATGATTCAGCACACCGGCGAGGCGATCGTACTGCGGAGTTGGCCCTTCCACGAGGCCGACCTGCTGGTGAGCCTGTTTACGCGCGAGCAGGGGCGGGTGAAGGGCGTGGCGCGCCATGCCATGCGCAGCCGCAGGCGCTTTGGTGGGGCGCTCGAGCCTATGACGTACGTCCGCGCCCACTACGTCGAAAAGCCGAAGCAGGAGCTGATGCGGCTGGACTCCTTCGAGATTCTGAGTTCGCCGCTGACGGGAGCCATCGACTACTACCGCACGGCTGGCTTGCAACTGGTGGCCGAGGTGATCGAGGAGGCTCTGCCCGAGCAGGCCGCCGAGGATGCCGTCTTCCGGCTCGCTCTGGCGGTTCTGGAGGAGATTCGTGTTGGCTCGGTGGCGTTGCCGGTAACCTACTTCTGCCTGTGGATGATCCGGCTGATGGGCTGGATGCCGGAGCTGGGCCACTGTAGTCTCTGCGGGCTGGACCTGCGCGGCGGCACGGTCTTTTACTCGCCCACGAGCGACGGGGTGACCTGCGCGGACGACCGCCGCAACGGAGCGGTGGGGCTTTCGGCCGGGGCGGTGGACGACGCGCGCAGGATCTTTCGCGGCACGGTGAAGGAGCTGGCTACTGAGAGCTGGCCGCGTGTGGGGGAGCTGCGACGCTTCGCCGTGGCCATGCTGGAGCGACATCTGGAGCGACGTCTGGTGTGTGCTCGGGCGCTGTAAGGGAGACCGGATTAAGGGCACGGCTTCAGCCATGCCCTTAATGGGGCGAGCGTTGAAGTCTAGAGCCGTTTAGAATCTTCTGATGGTCTCCAAGGCAGGAAAGAAGGCGCTCACTTTTCAGGAACTGTTGTTTACCCTGCAGCGGTTCTGGGCCGAGCGCGGATGTGTTTTGCAGCAGCCGTATGACGTCGAGGTCGGGGCCGGCACCATGTCGCCGGACACGTTCCTGCGCGTGCTCGGGCCGAAGCCGGTCCGCATCGCCTATGCGCAGCCCTCGCGCCGCCCGGCCGACGGGCGCTATGGCGAGAACCCCAACCGGCTCTTCCGCCACACCCAGTTTCAGGTCATCCTGAAGCCGCCACCGGTGCGTATCCAGGAGATGTACCTCGAGTCGCTCGAGGCCATCGGGATCGACCTCAAAGAGCACGACATCAAGTTCGAAGAGGACAATTGGGAGTGGCCCGTTGGCGGCGCCTGGGGCGTCGGCTGGCAGGTGATGCTCGACGGACTCGAGATCACGCAGTTCACCTACTTCCAGCAGTGCGGCGGCATGGACCTCGACCCGATCTCGGGCGAGATTACCTACGGCCTCGAGCGCATCGCGGGCTTCTTGCAGGATGTGGACTCGATCTACGACATCGTGTGGGCCGTCGAGCCGGACACTGGCCGTGAGGTGACCTACGGCGAGATGCGTCTGGCCGAGGAGGAGCAGTTCTCCGCCTTCGGGTTCGACTACGCCGATGTCAGCTCGCTGTGGAAGCACTTTGAGCTGTACGAGGCCGAGTGCCTGGGGTTGCTCGAACGGGCCAAGGGGTTCGAGGAGATGGACGCGCTGACGTTGAAGCGCTTCCCCACGCTGGGCGCGTATGAGCTGGCGCTCAAGTGCTCGCAGCTCTTCAACCTGCTCGATGCGCGCGGCGCGATCTCGGTGACCGAGCGCGTGGGCGTGATGGCGCGGATTCGGGCGCTGATCGTTGGAGTGGCGAAGGTCTACGCGGCGCAGGGTGCGCTGGTAAGCCCGGCTCCGATGGAGCTGGTCGGCTAACAGGCTTACGGTTTTTGAGATTGGATGAGGTGTATGGCGGATTTTCTGTTTGAGATCGGACTCGAAGAAGTGCCTGCGCGGATGATCGCTGCGGCCCAGGCGGAGCTGGAGCGGCGCGTGGTCGCGATGCTGGAGCGGGAGCGGCTGGTTGCGCCGGGTGCGGCTGGTGAGAGCTTCTCCACGCCACGGCGGCTGGCTGTGCGCGTGCGCGGCGTGCTCTTGCAGCAGCCGGAGCTGGCCGAGGAGTTGACGGGACCGGCGGTGAAGATCGCCTACAAGGACGGCGTGCCTACGCCCGCTGCGGTGGCCTTTGCGAAGAAGGCTGGCGTTGCGGTCGAGGAGCTGAAGACCGTGACCACGCCCAAGGGCGAGTACCTGGCGGCGACCGCGGTGAAGCCCGGTCAGGACGCCCGCGCGGTCATCATGGCGGAGCTGCCGAAGGAGCTGCTCGGCATCTACTGGGCCAAGAATATGTACTGGCGGCTGGGCAAGCCGGAGCGGTTTGTGCGGCCCGTGCGCTGGATGGTGGCGTTGCTGGGCGATGAGGTCGTGCCGGTCTCCTTCGCGGGCTACGAGGCTGCGGATGTGACCTTTGGGCATCGCGTGCTCTTCGGCGATGAGGCCATCAAGCTTACCTCGGCGGACTCGTATGAGGGAGTGCTTGAAGGCGCGTCGGTGGCGGTGGACGTGGAGAAGCGGCGGCAGACGATCCGCAAGGCACTGGACAAAGTTTGCCGGACGGTGGACGGTATGCGGTGGCGCGAGGACCACGCGCTGGTGGACAAGATGACCCACCTGACGGAGTGGCCGTCGGTGCTGCTGGGCAGCTTCGACCCGGAGTTCCTGGCGCTGCCCGAGGAGGTGCTGGTGACCGTGATGCGCGATCACCAGAACTACTTTGCGGTGGATGATGCGTCGGGCAAGCTGGCGCCGTACTTCCTGGCGGTGCTCAACACGGTGGCCGATGAGGCCGGGACGGCGGTGATCCGGCACGGCAACGAGCGCGTGCTGCGGGCGCGGTTCAACGATGCCCGGTTCTTCTGGGAGTTCGACCAGCGCGTGCCGCTGGTGGAGCGGGTGGCGCTGCTTGAGAACGTCACCTTCCAGAAGGATCTCGGCAGCTATGCGAAGAAGAGCGAACGCGTGTTCGAGCTTTGCAGACGCTTGGCTGATCGTGCCGCTAATGATGGATTTGAAGTAGATCATAACGCGTTATATGACGCTGCCAGATTGGCGAAAACTGATCTAACCACTGAGCTAGTAAAGGAATTTACTGAGCTTCAGGGGATTATTGGTGGTCTTTACGCGCGTGCCCAGGGCTTGAAACAAGCGAAGGCCGCCGATGCGATCTACGATCAATACAAGCCAGAGTCGATGGACGATTCCATCGCCCGTACTGCTGAGGGCCAGTTGCTGGCCATCGCGGACAAGGCTGACACCATCGCGGGCATGTTCGGCCTGGGGCTTGAGCCTACTGGATCGAAAGACCCTTTTGCGCTGCGTCGCGCTGCGAACGGCATCGTGAAGACGCTGGCAGAGAGTGCGGTTCCGCTATCGTTGAGCGAGATTGCCGAGGCTGCGGGAGCGGCTGACGGCAAGATGCTGAGCTTCTTTGGCGAGCGGCTGGAGTTCTATCTGCGCGAGGCCAAGGGGCAGTCTTACGATGTGGTGAAGGCTGTGCTCGCCGTCGGTGGGGACGATGTGCGTGACGCCGTGGCTCGTGCCGAGGCCGTTACGGCGGTGCGTGGCTCGGACGACTTTACGGCGGTCTCGGCGGCGTTCAAGCGGATGAAGAATATCCTTGCTCAGGCTTCGGAGAAGGGCGTTGCTGCGGGGGCTTCGGTCTCGGCGGAGCTGCTGGTCGAGCCTTCGGAGCGTGAGCTGTCCACTCGCTCTGAGGCGCTGGCGGCGCAGGTCTCCACGCTGCGGAGTGAAGGGAAGTACATCACGGCGCTTGAGGCCATCGCCACGCTGCGGCCACAGGTTGACGCCTTCTTCGACGCAGTTATGGTGATGGCTCCGGATGAGTCGGTGCGGGCCAACCGTCTGGCGCTGCTCAGCAAGGTGCTGGGGGATTTTTCGGGCATTGCTGACTTCTCGGAGATCGTTGTCGCCGGTTGATCTGGATGCGGGTGCCCCATGCCTCGAGTTTGAGGCATGGGGTTTACTCGGGCGCTCTGGGGTAGGAGAAGAAAGCATACCTCGGGGGCTAAAGCCCGCTTCTGTGGCTGGTTTTGATGTCCGGGCCAAAGCCCGGACCTACCCCAGAAGCAAAAGCAACAACAAAGACAGAAGCAGATTCCTCCGCTTCGCTCCTGAATGACAACCAAAAGAACAGGCAACGGCAAAAGTTCTTTTGTGTCGGGTGTTTTGGGTTGCGTGCCAGAGCCAGGCTTCGTGGGGGTACTTGGTGTTACGGATGGGGCAACTCGACCTAAGGCTTCCCTTTTATCTCCGTTACGTCTTGCTCTTTGCCTGGGGAGGAATCTCGGCCAGGTGCTGCCAGCCTGCTGCGGCCACCGCGGTCGGCTTTCCTGTTTGATCAATCAGTGTGATGCGTGGGGTGTTTGCGAGAACAGGTAACACTCTGCCGATCCGCGTTATCGAGATGCCTGCGATCTTTCTGGGAACACGCGTCGTTGAAGAGGCTGTGAAGAGTAGCTCGTAGTCTTCGCCGCCGTTGAGGGCCTGCTCTATCGTTGCTTGTGGATGCATGGGGAGCGCCGTTGCGAGAATCTCGGCGCGGATGCCGGAGGCCTCGCAAAGATGCGTCAGGTCGGTGGAGAGACCGTCGGAGAGGTCCATGCACGCGGTCGCTAGCCGACGCCGCAGCAACGCCTGCCCCATGGCCAGCCGAGGCGCGGGAAAGAGTTGCGGGTGATCACCCGAGGTGGGTTTGCGCTGTGGTGGATGGGCGAAGAGGCGCTCCAGTTCGGCTGCCGCGCCGCCCAATGAGCCGGTGACATAGAGGTTGTCGCCCGCCTGCGCGGTGGATCGCCGCAGCGCCCGTCCGCGCGGCGCGGTGCCGGTGAGCACGATATCGGCAAGGATGTGGGGCGAGGGTGACTGGGACGTATCGCCTCCGGCCAGTGTGACTCCGTGTGTTGCGGCGAGCGTCTGCAGACCCGCTAAATAGCGTGCGAACCATGTGCGGCCAGAGGCGGTGGAGAGCAGCTCTCGGGGCAGAGCGAGCGACAGGAAGGCTGCCAGCGGGGTCGCGCCCATCGCGGCCAGGTCGGAGAGTCCGCGTGCCAAAGTGCGGTGCCCGGCGGATTCCGGAGAGTGCGTGTCGCGGCGGAAGTGTCGTCCCTCGAGGGTAAAGTCCGTCGTGACCAGCACGTCGTGCCTCGGTGGCGGGCGCAGAATCGCGCAGTCGTCGCCGATCCCCAGGGGCACGCGCACGGAGGGCCGTGTCCCGGACTGAATCTGGCGGATAAGGTCAAGCTCGCCGGGTGGCTTGGTCATGCTTCGAGGGTACAACCTCGGGGCCTCGCTCATGCAGAAGCGATTTAGCGGTTATTGGCCGCCTGTTTACGTTAGAGTAAATCTCATCAATCCCAAACTTCACCCATCTGCTTCCACGCGATGCAGCATTGGCAACCGGCACCTGTTTCTTATCTTGTACTTTTTGTTGAGGGAGATCTGTCACTATGGCCGTATCGCGGCGGGAGTTTATCACCAGGGTAGGACAGGCGGGCGGATTCAGCGCCGCCTTTCTGACGATGCAGACGCTGGGCATGTTGCCCGCAAAGGCGGAGATGGTGGCGCCGATCGAGGCCGCGCCGGGTTCGGGCAAGGGCGTGAAGGTGGTGATCCTGGGCGGCGGCATCGCGGGGCTGGTGGCCGCGTATGAGATGCGCAAGCTGGGCTACGAATGTACGGTGCTGGAGGCGCGGTCGCGTCCCGGCGGACGCAACTGGACGGTGCGCGGTGGGGATAAGATTACGTTTACCGATGGGACGGTTCAGACCTGTACCTTCAACGAGGGGAACTACCAGAACGTCGGTCCGGCGCGGCTGCCGTCAGTGCACCGGCATATCTTGAACTACTGCAAAGAGCTGGGCGTTCAGCTTGAGATCGAGGTGAATACCTCGCGCAGCACGCTGCTCGAGAACGACAAGGCCAACGGCGGCAAGCCCGTGGAGCAGCGGCAGGCGATCAACGACACGCGCGGCCATGTGGCCGAGTTGCTGACCAAGAGCATCAACGCGGGCGCTCTGGACGCGGAGCTGAGCAAGGAAGATCACCAGCGGATGCTGGAGTTTCTGGCCAAGTATGGGCCGCTGGATGAGACGGGCAAGTATGTCGGGTCGGATCGCGCCGGGTATGCGGTGGAACCGGCTGCGGGCTCGGAGGCGGGAACGCTGCGCCTGCCGATGAATATGCACACGCTGCTCGATGCCTCGTTCTGGGATGGGCTGCTGTTCGAAGAGGCGTTCGACATGCAGGCGACGATGTTCCAGCCGGTGGGCGGCATGGACCGGATTCCGTATGCGTTTGCGAAGTCACTGGGGAGCATTGTGAAGTTCGACTCGCCGGTGACGGAGATTCGCAAGACGGCCAAGGGCGTGCGCGTCGGCTATACGCAGGGCGGCGCGGCGAAGACGATTGAGGCGGAGTTCTGCTTCTGCGCGATGCCGCTGTCGATCCTGAAGAAGATTCCGAATGATTTTTCGGCTCCGTACAAGAAGGTCATCGACGAGTGCGTCTATGCGCACGCGTACAAGGTGGCGTGGGAGTCGCGGCGGTTCTGGGAGCAGGACTACAACATCTACGGCGGGCTCGAGTTTGTGAGCGAGGGGCCGAGCCCGATCTGGTTTCCGTCGGCCAGGATGTTCTCCGAGCGCGGGGTGCTGGTGGCGGGCTATACGGATGAGCGGCGGTCCGACTTCGGCAAGCTGACGGTGGCGGAGAAGTTCGACGCCTCGCGCGGCTCGATTGAGAAGCTGCATCCGGGGCACGGCAAGGAGCTGGAGAAGCCGATCTACGTGGGCTGGGGCAAGATTCCTTACAACGAGGGATCGTGGATTCAGTCGTACGGGCCGGGGCAGGATCGCGCGCCGGGGGCGCTGGCGGTGCCGGGACAGCCGAAGCCGAAGATGACGCCGAAGGGGGATAATCCCGGCTATGACGTGCTCTTGCAGCCGGATGGGCCGATCTATTTTGTGGGCGATCATGTGAGCCACTGGGTGGGCTGGCAGGAGGGCGCGGCGGAGAGCTCATTGCGCGCGATCAAGATGATGGGCGAGCGCGTGAAGTCGGCGAAGGTGGCTGTGGCGGCTTCGTCGGTGGTTTCGGCTTAGAGCTTACAAGGGAGAGTGCGATGAAGAAGCTGGGCATGGCAGTGATGGCGGCGGCGATGTTGGCAATGCCGCTGGCGACGCGGGCGCAGGGCGTGACGGTGAAGCATATTCAGCCCGAGGGCAAGGTGATCGCCGACGCGGTGTGGGCGGGGGATACGCTCTATTGCAGCGGCCAGTTGGCCGATCCGGTGACTCCGGCTGATGCGGCCAAGGGAACTCCGGCGGTCTATGGCGATACGAAGACGCAGGCGTTTTCGGCGTTGACGAAGATCAAGGCGCTGCTGAAGAGCCAGGGGCTCGATATGAAGGACGTGGTGAAGATGACGGTCTTCCTTGCGGCCGATCCGGCCAAGGGCAACCAGCTCGACTTCGCCGGTCTTCAGGCGGCCTACACCCAGTTCTTCGGGACGAAGGAGCAGCCCAATAAACCCGCACGCAGCGCGATGCAGGTGGCGGCGCTGGTGGTGCCGTGGGGGCTGGTGGAGATCGAAGTGATCGCGGTGCGCTCGAAGTAGCACTTTGTGCCGTTCACGGGGCGGTATGGGCGAGTGAATAGCATGGAGCCTCCCGTTGGTCGGCAGAGAGGTTCTATCGGCTGACGGGAGGCTTTAATCTGGGCGGCGTCCGGTGATCCAGTGCTGGACTAACGGGCCTGTCGCGCCGGTGACGGGATCGGAGGCCGGGAAGCGGACCTGCTTCATGCGGGCGAGCGTGGCGGCGTCCGGGGCCTGACGGCAGATGTCCCAGCTCTCGCCGGGCGGGTAGGCTCCGATGACGAGGAAGTCGGCGCTGGCGTCGAGGCGGCAGTGGCCGGTTCCGGCGGGCAGCACGGCAACGTCGCCCGCGTGGACGGTCAGCTCGTGGCCGCCCTCGCCGCCGAGGACCAGGCGGCCCCACCCTCCGGCGAAGCCGAGGACCTCGTGCGCGGTGGAGTGGAAGTGGTGGAAGCTATAGACTCCGTTGCGCCACTGCGGGGGCCAGCCGTTGCGGGTGAAGGTGGTCTCCATGGCCGAGGCCAGGTCGGGGTGGTCGGCGGCGAAGGCGCTGCGGTAGAGCAGTACGGGGAGATCGGGGTTGTTCGGCATCCAGCCGTTGCGGGCCAGAGGGAGAAGCTGCGGAGCGGTGATGGCTGCGGTCGCAGGGATGGGATTGGCTGCGCTGATCCCCGCGCCCGCCAGAAGAGTGTTGAATCTGCGTCGATTCATCATGGCTGCTGCTCCTTCGGCTTATGATGCCATGATTGGGTGAAGGTATTTTGTGCATGGCTCGAACTTATTGATTCCTGAGGGCCGCAGGGCGTCTCTGGTCTGACCAACTTGGCAGGCGTAGGCGGCGGGGTATATGACAGTAGGGACGAAATCTTGTGGAAGACGGAGAAGATGACATGCAGTTGACCGGAGAGACACTGATCGGATCGCGTGGGGTGGTGGGGACGGGCTCAACCGTGATGGCGCTGAATCCGTTGACGAACGAGTCGATGGAGCCGGTGTTTCCGGATAGCTCGGTGGAGCAGGTGAACGAGGCGTGCGAGCTGGCGGCGACGGCGTTCGATGTGTATCGGGAGGCTCCGCTGGCGCAGCGGGCGGCGCTGCTGGAGGCGATGGCCGAGGAGATTCTGGCGCTGGGCGATGAGCTGATCGAGCGGGTGATGGCCGAGAGCGGGTTGCCGCGGCCACGGCTTGAGGGCGAGCGCGGGCGCACGGTGGGGCAACTGCGGCTCTTCGCGACGGTGGTGCGCGACGGGAGGTTTCTGACGGCGACGCTGGACTCGGCTCTGCCGGATCGTAAACCGCTTCCCAGACAAGACCTGCGGCTGCGGAAGATTCCGCTGGGACCGGTGGCTGTCTTCGGCGCGAGCAACTTTCCGCTGGCGTTCTCGGTCGCGGGCGGGGATACGGCGTCGGCGCTGGCGGCAGGATGCCCGGTGGTGGTGAAGTCGCATCCGTCGCATCCGGGCACGTCGGAGCTGATCGGCAAGGCATTGCAGCGTGCAGTGGCGAAGAGTGGGCTGCCGGAGGGCGTCTTCTCGCTGGTGCACGGCAGCGCGATGGATGTGGGACAGGCTCTGGTGAAGCATCCGGCGATTACGGCGGTGGGCTTTACCGGCTCGCGGCGCGGCGGGCTGGCGCTGGTGGAGGCTGCGGCCAAGCGGCCGGTGCCGATTCCGGTGTATGCGGAGATGAGCAGCGTGAACCCGGTCTTCCTGCTGCCGGAGGCGCTTGAAGCCCGTGCGGAGGCGATTGCGCAGGGCTTTGTGGACTCGGCGACGCTGGGCACGGGGCAGTTCTGCACGCAGCCGGGGCTGGTCTTTGGCGTGGACTGTGCGGCGATGCAGTCGTTTGTGAAGGCTGCGGGCGAGAGGCTGGCGGCTAAGCCCGCGACTCCGATGCTCAACGCGGGAATTTGCAGCGCGTATGCGAAGGGCGCGGCAGCTCTGGCGGCGGATAGCAAGCTGAGGAAGATTGCCGAGGGGCAGCCTTCCGAGGATGCGGGGCTTCGGGGGCGTCCGGCGCTGTTTGTGACCGAGGCGGCGGAGTTCGTGAAGAATCCGCACCTGGCCGAGGAGCTGTTTGGGCCTTCGTCGGTGATCGTGCTGTGTTCGAGCGTGGAGGAGATGGTGTCCATCGCTGCAGGGCTGGAAGGGCAGTTGACGGCGACGTTGCAGATGGACGGCGGAGACAAGGCCGTCGCCAAGCGGCTGCTGACGGTGCTCGAGCGCAAGGCCGGACGCATCCTGGCGAATGGGTATCCGACCGGGGTGGAGGTCTGCTACGCGATGGTGCACGGCGGGCCGTTCCCCTCGACCTCGGACAGCCGGACGACCTCGGTTGGGGCCACGGCGATTGATCGCTATCTGCGGCCGGTTTGCTATCAGGATATTCCCGAGGATCTGCTGGCTCCGGAGCTTCAGGATGCGAATCCGCTGGGGCTGTGGCGGTTGAAGGATGGGGCGCTGGGTAAGGGCTAGGGTCTCGGCGGGAACCGATAGATCGGGCCTCCGGCCCTCGTCCACGTGTGAGGATGCTTACCTGGGGCTTTGTCCCAGGCTGGTATAGGGCGCGCCATTGGCTCTCTCGTCCCGTTTTGGCTTCGAACCGTGGGAAGTATCTTGACAGCGATGCGGTCAGGGGAATAAATTCGCGTCGCATAGTAATTGTGCCTTTGAGATCGAGCCGTCGGGTGTAGCCGTACGGCTCGAGTTCTTTCCGCACGGGTGAGGCTATGCGGAGGGATGATGAAGCGAGCAACGGGGCGGCGGGATTTCTTGAAGCAGGCAGGCTGGATGGGGTCGGCCGCGATGATGGCAGCGATGCCGCAGGGCGCGATGGCGCTGGGGGATGTGGCGTCGAGTGGCCGGGTCGTCGAGGATGCGGTGCTGATACAGGCTGAGGAGGCTCCGAAGCACCACATACGGTTTGCGGTGTGCGGCATGAGCCACGACCACGTCTACGGCATGATCGGAGCCATACAGCGGGGCGGCGGCGAGCTGGTGGCCGCGTGGGGCGACGAGGAGGACAAGCTGGCGGCGTTCGCCAAGCGGTATCCCGGCGTGAAGATGGCCAAGACACAGGATGAGATTCTGCACGACGGCTCGATCCAGTTGGTGCTCAGCTCGGAGAAGGCGAACGAGCGCGCGGGCATCGGCGTGCGGGCGATGCGGGCGGGCAAGGACTTTCTCTCCGACAAGCCGGGGATTACGACGCTCGAACAGTTGGCCGAGGTGCGCAAGACAATTGCCGAGACCAAGCGGATCTACGCGATCATGTACAGCGAGCGGCTGGAGGTGAAGGCCGCCGTGTACGCGGGCGAGCTGGTGCAGAAGGGCGCGATCGGCAAGGTTATCCAGACGATCAATATCGCGCCGCACCAGATCAACCAGCGGCCGGGAGACTGGGGCGGCGGCATGGGCAGCCGTCCGGCGTGGTTCTGGAATGACGTGCAGTTCGGCGGCATCCTGTGCGATATCGGGTCGCACCAGTTGGACCAGTTCCTGTTCTATACGGGCTCGAAGCAGGCCGAGGTGGTGGCCTCGCAGGTGACGAACGTGCGGCATCCGAAGTTCCCGCACTTTCAGGACTTCGGCGACATGATGCTGCGCGGCGATAAGGGGTTGGGCTATGTGCGGCTGGACTGGTTTACGCCGTTCGGTCTGGGGACGTGGGGCGATGGGCGGCTCTTCATTCTGGGGACCGAGGGATACATCGAGATCCGCAAGTATACGGACGTGGCGGTGAAGAAGCAGGGCAATAACCTCTTTCTCGTCGATGGCAAGGAGGCGCGGTACATCGACTGCAACAATATGCCGCTGCCGTTTGGGCCTCAGTTTGTGGCCGATATCGTGAACCGCACGCACACGGCGCAGGATCAGGAACAGTGCCTGCTGGCGGCGGAGCTGTCGATCAAGGCGCAGAAGAACGCTACGCATGTGGTGTTGAAGGACTAGGAGAATGGCGATGAAAGCAGCGGAGAATGGAGTCTCGCGGCGCAGCTTTTTGAAGACAGGGCTGGGTGCGGCGGCGGCGGTAGGGTTTCCGACGATCGTTCCGGCGTCGGTGTTTGGGCAGTATGCTCCGAGCAAGCGGATCAACGTGGGCGCTATCGGAGTGGGGCGCATCTCGCGCGTGCATGATCTGCCGGGGATCATGCAGTACGACAATGCGCGGGTGATCGCGGTGTGCGACCTCGATGCGCATCGCGTGGTCGAGGGCAAGGCGTTTGTGAACGACTTCTATGCGAAGAAGTCGAGCAAGCCCTACGACGGCACGGTGGGGTATGCGAACTACCACGAGCTGCTGGCGAATAAGGACATCGACGCGGTGGTGGTGAGCACGCCGGATCACTGGCACTCGCTGATCGGCGTGGACGCGGTGCGCGCGGGCAAGGACGTGTACCTGCAGAAGCCCGCGTCGCTGACGATTGGCGAGGGGCGCGCGCTGAGCAATGCGGTGCAGGCTTCGGGGAGGATTCTCCAGATCGGCAGTCAGCAGCGGTCGACGCCACAGTTCCGGTACGCGGCGGAGCTGGTGCGGAACGGACGCATCGGTGAGGTGCAGCGGGTGGAGATCGGACTGCCCGGCGATCCGGCCGGTGGCGAGAAGACGCCGATGCCGGTGCCTGCGGGGTTCAACTACGAGATGTGGCTGGGCGAGACGCCGGATGTGTACTACACGGTGGATCGGGTGCATCCCGTGAAGGGCTATGACCGACCGGGCTGGCTGCGGATGCGGCAGTTCGGCGCGGGTATGATTACCGGCTGGGGCGCGCACCATGTCGATAGCGCCCACTGGGGCATGAACACGGAGTACTCCGGGCCGGTCGAGATATGGGGCACGGCGGAGTTTCCGACGCATGGGCTGTGGGATGTGCATGGCGCATTCAAGACCGAGGCACTGTATGCGAACGGCATCCGGATGAGTATCAGCGGGGAGTATCCGAACGGGATCAAGTTCTACGGGACGAAGGGTTGGATCTTTGTCTCGCGCGGTAATGAAGCTGTAACCAAGAGCGATCCGGTGGCTAAGCTGAACGACAATACGGCGCTGGCTTCGAGCGATCCGGCGATCATCAAGTCGGTGATCGGGCCGGATGAGATTCACCTGTACGACAGCAAGGAGCAGCATGGCAACTGGCTGGAGTGCATCATCAGCCGCAAGGAGCCGATCTCGCCGGTGGAGCTGGGGCATCGGGCGTGCTCGACCTGCCTGCTGCACGATATGGCGATGGTGCTGAAGCGCAAGCTGTACTGGGACCCGGTCTCCGAGAAGTTCAAGAACGACGACGAGGCGAATAACATGCTGTGGCGGAAGCAGCGTGCTCCGTATGTTTTGCCGAAGGTGCTGGTGTAGTACTTCGTACCGTTCTCGGGGCGGCATGGGAGAGGTCGTGAGCATGGGGCCTCCCGCTGGTCGGCAGGACAAGTCTTTATAAGCTTTTACGAAAGGGAAGAGATGATTACCAAAAGGGATGTACTGGTGGGTTTGTTAGGGGCGGCGAGTGCGCTGGGAGTGGCTGGGGCTGCGGTTGAAGCCAAGCCGATCCTGGGGCCGACGGTCTTCAAGTGGGATGAGATGAAGGTGACCAAGACGCCGACCGGCGAGGTGCGCTCGCTGGTGAAGCAGCCCACGGCCACGGTGGATGAGCTGGAGATGCACGTGACCACGCTGAATCCGGGGCTGTTGTCGCATCCTCCGCACAGGCATGTGAACGAGGAGCTGATCATCATCGACAAGGGCGAGTGCGAGACGTTGTCGGATGGAAAGTGGATCAAGGTGGGGCCGGGGGATGTGGTCTTCAATGCCTCGAACAGCCTGCATGGCTTCCGCAATATCGGGAAGACTCCGGCTACGTATCACGTTATCAACTGGAGCCCGAACAAGGAGTTGGCGGCGAAGAAGTAGGGTGGGGGCAGACGCAAACGGCCTGGGCTTTGGCTCAGGCCGTTTTGCTTTTAAGCGACGGTGTTCTTCAGCGTGCCGATGTGGTCGATGGTGATGATGATCTCGTCGCCCGAGGCCAGCGTGAAGTTGTCGGGCGGGACGACGCCGGTGCCGGTCATCAGCAGGGCTCCGTGCTCGAAGTCCATCTCGCGGAAGAGGTACTCGGCGAGCGTGTGCGGATCGCGCTTCAACTCGGTGAGGGCGGTGGCGCCGGTGAAGGCGGGCTGGCCGTCGCGCAGGATCTCGATGGAGATAGTGGTCGAGGTGGGGAGCAGGCCGTTCGAGAGGAAGATGCAGGGGCCGACGGCGCAGGCTCCGTTGTAGACCTTGGCCTGCGGGAGGTAGAGCGGGTTCTCGCCCTCGATGTCGCGCGAGCTCATGTCGTTGCCGATGGTGAAGCCGATGATCTTGCCGCGCGGGCTGAGGACGAGGGTCATCTCCGGCTCGGGGACGGACCAGGTGGCGTCCTTGCGGATGCGGACCGGAGCGCCGGTACCGACGGCTTTGGGGCCGGTCGATTTGAAGAAGAGTTCGGGGCGCTCGGCCGTGTAGACGCGGTCGTAGAAGGTGCCGCCACCGGCGTCCTTGGACTCCTCCATGCGGGCGTTGCGGCTGCGGTAGTAGGTGACGCCCGAGGCCCAGATCTCCTGGCTGACGACGGGGGCCAGGATCTCGGATTCATGGAACTCGGTGGAGCGCGGGGCGCTGGCGGCGATGGCCGCGGCGTGGCCGTAGAGATCGTCGTGGGCGATGAGGCTGTCCCAGGTGGCTTCGAGCTTGAAGTAGTTGCCGTTTGCTTCGAGGAAGTTGCCGGAGCGTGTGCGGAAGAGTTTCAAGGTTGGCGGCCTTTCGTGGGACTCAGTGGTCTGATTATCAATGCTTGGATGGGGAATTGGGGCTTGTGATGAGATTTTATGTTTGGGGCCAACGGGGGTGACGGCACGGCTGAAGCCGTGCCCTTAAGGGACGGGGTTGTGCTGGTTCAGGCGGGCGAGGATCATGTCGGTGTCGTAGACGCAGCCGCCCCAGATGCCGCCGCTGGCCTGGATGAGCGCGGCCCAGAGGCGGGTGTCTTCGGGCAAGGCCGGGTGCGGGGCGAGGTCGGGGCGCGATGGGCGGGCGGCTAGGATGGCGCGGCCTTCCTCCGGCGTGAAGGTGCGGCCGGTGGCGTCGCCTACTAGGTCGACTGTGCCGTGCAGCGCAGCGCGGTCGATGACAATTTCAATTTGATCGCCGTCGAGGACCTTGCCGATGGGGCCTCCGGCCAGCGCCTCGGGTGAGATGTGGCCGAGGCAGGCTCCGGTGGAGACGCCGCTGAAGCGCGCGTCGGTGAGGACGGCGATGTGCTTGCAGTAGGAGAGCTGTTTGAGCGCCGAGGTGACCTGGTAGACCTCCTGCATCCCCGCGCCCGCGGGGCCGCCGCAGATGAGGACCATGACGTCGCCTTCGCCGAGCGCGTGGGTTTTGATGGCCTCGATGGCCGCGTGCTCGGTGAGGAAGACGCGGGCCGGGCCGCGGTGGCGGTAGGTCTCGTTGGCGTCGATGAGGGTGGGGTCGATGGAGGTGCTCTTGATGACGCAGCCCTCGGGCGCGAGGTTGCCGATGGGGAAGCAGACCGTGGCGGTGAGGCCGCGAGAGCGGGCGGTGTCGGGCGACATGATGACCAGGCCGGGGTCGATGCCGTCGAGGGTTTGGAGCTTGGCCTTTAGCTCGCGGCGGCGGTCAGACTGTTGCCACCAGTTGAGGTTCTCGTCGAGCGTGGAGCCGCTGACGGTTTGGACGGAGGTGTCGAGCAGGCCCGCGTCGCGCAGGTGCAGCATGACCTCGGGGACGGCTCCGGCGAGGAAGACCTGGACCGTGGCGAAGCCGTTGGGGCCGTTGGGCAGCGCGTCCACGAGGCGCGGGATCTGGCGGTTGACGTGCGCCCAGTCCTCGGCGGTGGGGCGGGTGAGGCCCGCCGCGTGGGCGATGGCGGGGACGTGGAGTAGCAGGTTGGTGGAGCCGCCGAAGGCCGCGTGGACGACCATCGCGTTGCGGATGGCGGCGTCGGTGAGGATGTCGCGGGTGCCGGTGCCGAGCTGGAACATGCGCAGCAGCGCGCGGGCGGAGCGGGCGGCGGCGTCGAGCCAGATGGGCTGGCCGGAGGGGGCGAGCGCCGTGTGCGGCAGTGAGAGGCCGAGGGCTTCGGCTACGACCTGGCTGGTGGCTGCGGTGCCGAGGAACTGGCAGCCGCCGCCGGGCGAGGCGCAGGCGCGGCAGCCCATCTCGGCGGCGTACTCGAGGGTGATCTGGTGCTGGGCGTAGCGGGCTCCGATGGTCTGGACCTTGCCTGCGTCTTCGCCGCCGTCTGGAAGCAGCGTTGTCCCTCCAGGAACCAGGATGCTGGGGTAGGTGCCACTGGATGCCAGCGCGAGCATCATAGCGGGCAGGCCCTTGTCGCAGGTGGCGATGCCGAGCACGCCCTTGCGCGTGGGCAGCGAGCGCATCAGGCGGCGCAGCACGATGGCCGCGTCGTTGCGGAAGGGCAGCGAGTCGAACATGCCCTCGGTGCCCTGGGTGCGGCCGTCGCAGGGGTCGGTGACGGCCCCGGCGAAGGGGACGGCGTGCAGGTTGCGCAGCTCGCGGGCGGCCTCGGCGACGAGCAGGCCGACCTCCCAGTGGCCGGTGTGGAAGCCGAGGGCGATGGGGGTGCCGTCGGCTGCGCGCAGGCCGCCGTGGGTGCTCAGGATGAGGAACTCGGGGTCGAGCAGGCGGGCGGGGTCCCAGCCCATGCCCGCGCTCTGCGAGAGGCCGAAGAGATTGCCCGAGGGCGCGGTGAGCAGCATCTCGGGCGTGATGGGCAGCGCGCCCTCGGGGCCGGGGGCGTGGGTCTTTACGGCTGCGTGGTCGAAGCCGGAGGTCTCGAGGATGGAGGTGATATCAAGTGCAGAAATTGTCATGTACTTCGTACGGTTCTCGGGGTGGTGTGGGTAAATGATCTTCTTTGGCCCTCCGGCTGGTCGGGATCGAGAATCTTTATCTCTGACCAGCAGGAGGACCGATGCTGTTGATTCTGCCGAGACAAGTATGAAAGTCACGAAGTGACCGCCCTCCGCGCAGGAGGCCTGTCCGGCAGGACTAAGTAGGTTCGGCTTGGCTTAGATCATACGGTCCGGCAGACTCGCTCGAGTTGGGCGAGGTGCGCTTGATGCAGAGCATGAGCAGGCCGGAGAGGATGGTCGAGAAGGACATGAAGAGCAGGCCCGCCTTCGAGCCGCCGGTGCGGGCTTGTAGCTCGCCCACCAGCCAGGTGCCGAAGAAGCCGCCGAGTGCCCCGGCGCTGTTGACTGCGGCGATGACTCCGGCGGCGACGTTGGCGGGGATGATCTCGGGGATCATGGCGAAGAAGGGGCCGTAGGGAGCGTAGAGGCCGCCCGCGGTGAGGATGAGGCCAATGTAGGCCAGCCAGAAGCTGTGTGCGGCCAGGAAGGAGGAGATGAGAAGCGCGAAGCCCGCGAAGAGCATGGAGGGCCAGACGAGAGAACCGCGGCGCTGGGTCCGATCCGAGATCTGCGAGGTGACGATCATGGCGATGACACCGAGGACGTAGGGCGCGGCCGAGAGCAGGCCGGTGGCCTCGATGCCCTTTGAAAGCCCCTGCTGGATGATGGTGGGGAGCCAGAGCACGAAGGCGTACATGCCGATGCTCCAGCAGAAGTACATGGCGCAGAAGATGAGGACATCGGGGCGGCGGAGCGCGAGGCCGAGATTGGCGATGGGGGGCAGGCTGCGCTGCTCGAGTGCGAGCTGGTGGGCGAGGTCGGCGCTGGCCTCGGCAGAGAGCCACTTGGCCTGGTGGGGGTGGTCGCGTACCAGCACGAGCCATACGAAGGCCCAGAGGACCGAGGGGATGCCCTCGATGATGAAGGTCTTCTGCCAGCCGAAGGAGTGGATGAGGTAGCCGGTGATGGCCGACATCCAGAGGACGGTGACGGGGTTGCCGAGGATGAGGAAGGTGTTGGCGCGCGAACGCTCCTGGCGGGTGAACCAGTTGGTGAGCAGGAGCAGTGCGGCGGGCATGATGAGGCTCTCGGCGATGCCGAGGACGAAGCGGTCGAGCACGAGCAGCCAGAAGTTGCGGATGACGCCGGTAAGCGCGGCCAGAGAGCCCCAGGCGACGAGCGCGATGAAGATGAGGCGGGCGGCGCTGTGGCGGCGGGCGTACATGGCTCCGGGGATCTGGAAGATGAAGTACCCGAGGAAGAAGAGCGAGCCGAGGATGGCGGTCTGGGAGCCGCTGATGTTCAGGGTTTTGGCCAGCCCGGCGGCCGCGCCGAAGCCGTAGTTGGCGCGGTCGAGGTAGGCCAGCGAGTAGGTGATGAAGATGGCGGGCATCAGGAGGAACCAGCGTTTGCGCTGGTCCTTCTTGACCTCGGGAGAGGTAGGAGATGCAGGTGAGAAGGTCAACGGTGGTTCCTCTCGTGCTGCTGGGCGTGGTGCTACGCGCCGGGGATGTTGAGGTGGATGCGATAGATGCTGTCGGTCGCGGTGATGTAGAGGGTCTTGCGGTCGGCTCCGGCCCAGGCCACGTTGGAGGCGTTGAGCGGTGTGTGCAGCACGGCCAGGGGCTTGCCCGCGGGCGAGATGATCCAGATGCCGCCGGGGCCGGAGCTGTAGATATTGCCCTGGCGGTCGACCTTCATGCCGTCGGGTACGCCGGGGCGCTGGTCGGCGGAGGCGTCGTAGAAGACCTTGGCGTCGGTGAGGGTGCCGTCGGGCTTGACGGTGTAGCGCATCCAGAGCTTCTTGGGGCCGGAGTTGCTGACGTAGAGAAACTTTTCGTCAGGCGAGAAGGCGATGCCGTTCGGCTTGGGCAGGTCGGAGACGAGCAGTTGCAGCTTCTCCCGAGCCGGTGCTGCTCCGGGTTTCTGGCTGAGCGCGTTGGGGATGCGATAGACGCCGCTGAAGGCCTGCTCCTGCGGGTACGCCTTATTGGGCTGCTCGGGTAGGCCGTAGGGCGGATCGGTGAAGTAGAGCGAGCCGTCGGACTTGTAGACGAGGTCGTTGGGGCTGTTGAGGCGCTTGCCCTGGTAGGTGTCGGCCAGGATGGTGTGGGGCGCGCCGGGGACGAGCGACTCGATGCGGAAGACGTCACGCTGGGCGTGGCCGGCGATGGTGAGACGCCCCCGGCGGTCGAGCGTCATGCCGTTGGTGCCGGGTTCCTTGTGCGGGTAGGGCGTGGTGCCCTGATAGCCGCTGGGCTGGAGGAAGATGCTGACGTCGCCCGAGGGCGTGAGCTTGCGGATGCTGTTGCTGGTGATCTCGGCGAAGAAGAGATAGCCGCCGGGCATCCATACGGGGCCTTCGACCCAGGTGAAGCCGGTGGCGACGCGCTCGAGCTTGGCGTCCTTGGGGACGATGGCGTCGATGGCGGGATCGAGGCGGTCGAGTTGGAGCGGAACGGTGTTGCCGGTGGCACTCTGGCTGGATGGCTTGGCCTCCGTGAGGACACCGGAGGGCAGCAGGGAGAGAAGAACGAACGCCGAGATGGTCTGAATGCCGGTCACTGATGGATCTCCGATGGGATGGCTGGTGCGGATCTGCTTCAACCGTAGATGAAGCTCCGGAAGCTGGGCAACGGAAGTGTATCAGGGTGATTGCAGGATAGGCTTGCCGGTTTCTTTGTATCGAAAAGAATGTGACAGTGGAGGCGGGGTTCGTGTAGGCTTCGCAGCACGTAAATTTCCATGTGGCAACGCGTGTCTAAGTGCGGAGCAGGGCATGGCTTATGCAGTGGGGGCCGGGTTGGGCGAAGCTGCGGTACGGTATTGCTTCGAGCAGTACTTCGAATTGCGGTGCGGGAGTGAGATTCGGCCTTGCAGCGTGTGCAGGCGGGTGTTTGCGTGGGGCGTCTTTGCCGCCCGGGGCAACCGCGATATGCTGAACTCTGCGCGCGTTCCGGCTGGCTCTGAGTACTCCGCTGCTGATCGAGGTGCATAGATTGAATCGGTTACTTCTTTTGTAGGCAGTGGTTTCCAGCGAGCGGAGTCAATCAGCAACTATGAGATCGAACTCGGGATCGAAGAGCACGACGCGCGGTATCAAGCGCATTGATCTGGCGTATGTGGAGCTTGCATCCAGCGAGAATGCGCGCGATATCAACCGCGATATCGTGCTGGAGATCATCCGCTCGCAGCAGCCCGTGGCGCGGGCCGATCTGGCGCGATTCTCCGGGTTGCAGCCGAGCACGATCTCGTCCATCGTCGAGCAGTTGATTCAAGAAAAGTGGGTGGCTGAAGGCGCGATGGCGCGACGGCCGCGTGGACGTCCTTCGACACTGCTCTCGCTGAACGATGCGATGGTGATCCTGGTGGCGGATGTGCGGCCGAACCAGTCCATTGTGGCGCTGGTGGATTTGAATGGGCGATTTCTCGCTCGTGAAGTTGTGCCGCTGGTCTCGGAACCCGAACGTTCGGTCGAGAAGATTGTGCAGTGTATGCAGGCGATGCGGGAGGCGCATCGGGACCGCTCGTTCGAGGGCGTCGGCGTGAGCCTGCCGGGGCGGGTCGATCCGGATACGCAGCGGCTGATCCTCGCGCCGAACCTGAAGTGGGGCGAGTTCGACATCAAGGGCGCTATCGAGAAGAAGATGCAGTTGCAGGTGGAGCTGGCCAACGCGGCCAATGCGTGTCTGCTGGCGGAGCTGTGGTCGGGGCGGCTGGATGGGATTCGCAATGCGGTGCTGGTGACGGTGTCTGAGGGCATCGGCGCGGCGATATTGGCGAATGGGCAGATCATCGCCAGCCGTAGCGGGTTGGCGGGCGAGTTCGGGCACTGCCCCATCGACCCGAACGGGCCGCAGTGCGGGTGCGGGCAGAATGGGTGCTGGGAGGTCTTTGCCTCGTCCTCGGCGGCGTTGCGGTACTACCGCGAGTCCGCGAAGGATGGGAAGGTCGGCACGATTCACGACCTGCTGCGGCTGTCGGAGGAGGGCGATCCGGCGGCGGTGGCGGCGGTGACGAAGCAGGCGACGCACCTGGGGCGGGGGCTGCGGTTGATTACGGCTACGCTGTCGCCGGAGGTGATTTTGATTACCGGCGATCTGACGACTTCATGGGCGCGGTTTGGGCCGATCATCCAGAAGGAGTTGGCTGGCTCGATGCTGGCTGGGGTGGTTCCTACGTTGGGGATTACGAATGACGGCGAGCTTTCGCGGCTGCGTGGGGCGGCGGCGGTGGTATTGCAGCGGCACTCGGGGTATCACGCGTCGACGCATCTGGCGGGGACGGGCGAACGGTCGCGGCGCAAGCGGACCGTGCCGACCAGCGGGAGGACCGTTGCCTCCTGAGTCATCGAGATAAGGTATACAAGTCACGAAGTGACCGCTCTCCGCGCAGGAGGCCCGTCCGGCAGGACGTCTTTGCTCTTTTGAAGAAAGCATACCTCGGGGGCTAAAGCCCGCTTCTGTGGTGGGTTTTGATGTCCGGGCCAAAGCCCGGACCTACCCCGGAAGCAAAAGCAACAACAAAGACAGAAGCAGATTCCTCCGCTTCGCTCCTGAATGACAACCAAGAAAACAGGCAACGGCTTGGCAGGTTAGAAGCCGACGAGTCGGGCGGTGAACTGGACCTCGCGTGGGCCGCCGAGGCGGGTGGTGTCGGGCGCGAAGAGGGCTTGGCCTGCGGAGAAGACGGGCGAAGACGCGTTGCCGAAGAGGCTGGAGCTGGACGGGCCGAAGCTGCGGTTGCCGGAGCCCGCGACGTTGAAGACGTCCATAAAGAGGTCGAGGTGGTGGCCCTCGCCGGGCAGGGTGAAGTCCTTGACGATGCGCAGATCGAGGTCGTTGAAGGCAGGCTGGCGCAGGCTGTTGCGGGCAGCTACCTGGCCGCTGATGACGGCGCGGTCGTTGTAGTCGTTGGCGTCGTGCTGGGTGTCGAAGCCGACCAGCGGCGTGTAGGGCAGGCCCGAGCGGGTGATGAAGATGGGATTGAACTTGAAGCCGACAGGGAGATTCAGGATGGCCGCGATGTTGAGGTTGTGGCGGACGTCCTGCGTGGAGGGTGCGGCCTCGGCCTTGAGGTTATAGGGGTTCAGGGCCGAGTCGATGCTGAACGGGCCATCGTTGGAGTCGTCGTCGCGGGTGCGGGCGAAGGTGTAGTTGGCCGTGACCTGCGTGCGTCGGGAGATCTGCGAGATGGCCGTGACCAGGAGGCCGTCGTAATTGGAATGGGCGTTCGACTGGTTGACCAGCAGGCGGCCGTAGGCGGAGCTGGGGCGCAGGGCGGGGAAGACCGGGTTGCCGGAGGCGTCGATGGTGGGAGCGTCGAGGTTCTCGTCGATGCGGCGCTGGAGGTGCCAGGTGCTGTTGTGCAGGTAGCCGACGGTGACGTCGAGTTTGGGGTGAAGCTCCTGCTCAAGGGTGGCGGCGAACTGCGCGGAGGTGGGGTTGCGGAAGTTCGGGTCGATGCCGATGACGAGGGCTGCCGGTGTGGTCAGGGCCGGGACTCGGGGCAGCGGCTGTGCGAGCGTGAGCAGCATGGGGTCGAAGTAGCTGTCGGCGATGGCGACCTGCTGGCCGTTGTCGATGGCGACGCGGTGGAAGATATCGGCAGGAGTATTGGCCGAGAAGAGGCCCGAGGAGAGGCGTACGACGGTCTTCGTGGCCGGGTTCCAGGCGAGGCCGAGGCGAGGCTGCCAGAGAGAGAGGTCGCTGGGGATGTGAGCGGTGACGGGGATGGCCGGGTTGGGGTTCTGGGGCTGGGGGTTGAACTGGGAGGCCCAGCGGAGACCGGCGGTGAGGGTCAGCTTGCGGGTGAGGGTGAAGCGGCCGTTGCCGTAGAGGCTGAACTCGCGGACTGAGCCACGATAGCGTGTGTCTCCGAGGGCGAAGGTCTGCTGGAAGCGGCGCGGGTTGGCGGCGAGGTAGTCGGCCAGCGAGTCGTAGTCGAAGCGGCCGTTGAGATTGGCCTCCTGCTGCTGGTAGGCGGGGTCGTAGGCGAAGGCTCCGCCGAAGGTGAGCAGGGTGTTGCCGCGCGTGAGGGAGACGTCTTCCTTGAGCTGGGTCTGCTGCGAGGTGAAGAGCTGCGAGCCGAAGCTGTTGCCGCCGAGGATGCCGAAGCCGTTGATGACCTGCTCGGGCGCGGTGGAGTTGGGGGTGAGGCTGCGGTGGTCGCCGGACCACGCCACCGTGGCTTGGTTTACAAGCCGTGGAGTGAGCAGGTGCATCCACTGGACGATGGCCGTGGCGCTGTGGCCGCCGAGCGAGGCTGCGTTTGCGGCGGTGGCGAGCGAGCGCGTGGAGGCTCCGGTGTTCAGGGCGTCGGGGACGTTCGAGGCGGAGACGCGGTTGAGGCCCAGCTCAAGGGCTAGTGTGTCCTTCGGGGAAGGAAGTAGATCGACGCGACCGAAGAAGGCTGTGGGTGAGGACTTCTGCACGGTCTCGCCCTGCTGGGCGGCGAGTGCGGTGGGGATCACGACGCCCGGAGCTTGCGGGGCGAAGGCCGACCAGTAGGGGACGTGGAGGAAGTCCTGCTCGAAGCCGACGTAGTAGAAGGAACGCTTGCGCAGGAAGGGCAGCTTGAGCGGGCCGCCGGTGGAGCCGCCGAAGGTGTTCTGGGTGTTGTCGAGCGAGTTGCCGAAGGCATCGGCGGCGGTCAGGCCGCTGGGGCGTCCGGTGTAGAAGAGCTCGCCGTGGGTGCGCCCCGAGCCCTGCTTGGTGACCACGTTGATGAGGCCGGAGTTGGTGCCGCCGACCTCGGCGGTGACGCCGGAGTGGATGATCTGGAACTCGCGCACGACGGTCTGGGGGAGGAAGAAGGCGCGGTCGCCCGCGCCGCGAATGCCGCCGTGGAGCGGGTCGTTGAAGCTGGTGCCGTCCACCTGCGTGATGAGGGAAGAAGCGCGCTGGCCCGCCATGATGACGCCGTTGCCGCTGGCGTCCTCGTCGGCACCGGGCGAGAGCGTGGTGAACTGGTTGAAGTCGCGGTCGCGGTTGGGCAGGTAGGTGACGGTTAGCCCGGCGAGGAAGATGCCGACGGAGGAGTCCTCTTTGTTGACCTCGGGGGCGACGGTGTTGCCTTCTACGAGGCCGCTGCGTGCGTGCACGGTGGCGGACTGCTTGACTGCGGGAAGGGCAAGGGGGACGTCGACGTGGACGGTGCTGCCTAAACTTAGGGTGAGGCGGACGGGATGGCGGGTGGCGAGGCTCTCGGATTTGGCCTCGACGGTGAAGGCGCCGGAGGTGAGCGAGGCTACGCGGAAGTTGCCGCTGGCGTCGGTGGTGGCGGTGCGGGTGCTGGAGAGATCGGTGTTGCGGACGGTGACCGTGGCTCCGGCGACGGGGCGGCCCTGCGGGTCGAGGATGCGGCCCGCGATGGTGGCGGTGCTGGTCTGGGCATGAAGAGGAGCGAGCGTGCAGCAGGCTAAGGCAATCGTGGTGGCATACCTGCGGACGCTCATGGAACGGGGTCTCCTGTTGGCTTATGGATGGATGTTAAGTGGACCCCGGCCATCTGTGATGACCGGGGCATGGGGTTGTTAGAAGCTTACCTTGGCCGAGAACTGGAGCGAGCGGGCCGGAAGCTGGTTCGTGATGCCTGCGAGCGGTGCACCGAGGGTCGGAGAAGGCGTTACGCCGTTACCGTAGGTGCCGTTGTAGCCGATGAAGTTGGCGTGGTTGAGGACGTTGAAAGCCTCGGCGCGACCTTCAGCGTGGACGCGGTCGTGGAAGAAGCCGAAGGAACGGCTGACGAAGGGAGCCAGCTCGTAGATCGGGCGGCCACGGCCGGTGTCGCGGCCCAGGATGGCTCCGTTGACAAGCGGTCGGTCGGTGGTTGCGCCGGTGTCGCCGCTGTTGGTGGTGCCGGTGACGATGTTGTAGGGCAGGCCACCGGCCAGAGTGGCTACGCCGCCGACGTGGATCTTGAACGGCGCGACGTAGATGCCGGAGAGCACGAGGCGGTGACGCTGATCGAAGATGGCGTTGCCGATCTCCTGCTTGCCGGTGAGGAGAGGATCGTTGGGGTTCTGGCTGGTGGTGTCGGGATCGACGTTGTCGATGGTGTGCGACCAGGTGTAGCTGGCCAGCATGGAGAAGCCGTGCGCGAAGGTGTGGTTGATGTTGACGTCGAGTGCGTTGTAGTAGAGGACGCCGTTGTCGGAGTCGGTCTGGATGACGCTATAGGGTGGCGTTGCGCCCGCGTTTTTATTGGGGTCGCAGGTGCCGCCGTGCGACTGATACCAGGAGATCCAGTAGGGGCGGGTGCAGTTGGCGGCCTGGGCGGTGCGGATCGACTGCGTCGGAGCAGTCGCAGGTGTGGTCGGGGTTGCGGGGGTTCCGGGGACGATGGTGCGGGCGACCGAGGCCGGGGCATCGACGTCCAGGGGACGGGTGATGCGTAGGGTGTGGGTGCCTACGTAATCGACGGCCAGGGTCCAGCCGGGAGCGAACTGGTGCTCGATGCCGAGGTTGTACTGCTCGGAGTAGGGATTGACCAGCTTATCCGGGTAGTTGACCAGGGTGTTGGTGGGGAAGAACGAGTTGAGGAACGCGCCGCCGCCGGGACGGATGTAGAGGCTGCGCAGAGGTACTGGCGCTCCCGCGGGAAAGGCCGGAAGCGGAGCCGCCGCGATGGAGGTGGGGAAGCCCACCTGTCCGGCCTGGGCCGTGTAGTTGAAGACACCGGTGGGACCGACGAGCGAGTAGTTGGCCTGAGAGTTGTCGACGATCTGCGAGTCATAGATGCCGAAGCCGCCGCGAATGACGATCTGGCCGTTGCTGAGCGGGTTGTAGACGAAGCCGACGCGCGGAGCGAAGAGCAGGGTCGAGTCGGTGAAGGTCTGGCGCTCGTAGCGGAGGCCGAAGTTGAGGGTCAGGTTCTTCAGGCGCAGGTCATCCTGTACGAACCCAGCCCAGAGTACGTCGTCCACGGTGTAGGCGGCGTTGCCGTAGCTCTGGGTGTAGGAGAGAGCGTTGCCGATGTTCTGTGCCCAGGTGGTCTCGCAGTAGGTGAGGCTCTGGGTGGCGCTGATGGTGCAGGGCTTGAAGGTGAAGGAGCCGAGGTAGACCGGGCCGCCGAACTCTTTGCTGTTGCCGCCGGTGTGCGCGTAGAGGACGTCGCCGCCGATGGAGAGCTGGTTGCGGCCCTTGGTGAAGCTGATGGTGTCGTTGAACTGGTACTGCCGGTTCATCAGCAGGGCGGACTGCGAGGTGCCGTTGGTGAAGGTGGTAGTGCTGCCGCCGTTCACGATGGGCACGACGAACTGGGTGCCGAAGACGACCGGGTCGAACTCGGTGATGGGAGAGGCGAGCTGGAACTGCGCACGGGCGTTGTTGACCAGTGCGGGGCTGAGCACGGTGGTCGCGCCCAGCTCGTTGGCGTAGGTGCGCTTGTGGAAGACGCGGGCCACGGTGGGTAGTGCATTGCCGCCGACGATGCCGTTGGGGTTGGTGTCGGAGAAGGCGTCGATGTCGCCGCGGTAGAAGAGGTGCGTGGTCGCGTTCAGCTCGTGGTCGAGGCGCAGGTAGCCGAGCCACTGGCGGTAGTGGCCGACGTAGTTGCCGGGGGCGAGCGGCGAGATGACCGGTGAGGCGCGGTCCTGGCGGCTGAACTCGGCTCCGGTGAGGAAGAAGGTCTTCTTGGCCAGCGGGCCGGAGAGGCTGGCGGCGGTCTGGCCGAGGGAGTCGTTGGTGATGTCGTTGCCGCTGGCGGCGTTGCCGGGGGTGAAGCCGGAGAGCGCGGCCTCGGGCCGGGAGGGCCGCCACAGCTCGAGCAGGTCGCCGTGGAAGCGGTTGCTGCCGCTCTTGGTGATGATGTTGACGACAGCGCCGGTGCTGGCTCCGTACTCGGCCGAGAAGCTGTTGGTCAGGACCGACATCTCCTGCACGGCGTCCTGCGGGATGGCGGTGAAGATGGTTTGGCGGCCCCAGGAGTCGTTGCCGCTGACGCCGTCGATCTCGAAGTACTGCTGGCGTCGGCCTGCTCCGTTGGTGGTGAAGAGAGGCTGGTTCATGAAGACGTCGCCCTGGTTGATGGCGGGGCGGTTGGCGGCGTTGAGCAGGGCGAGATAGGTGATCTTGCGGCCGTAGAGCGGGGTCTCTTCGATCTGCTCGCGGCTGAGGGTGTCGCCGAGCTGGGGCTGGTCGATGCGGGCCTGACCGGCGGCTCCGGTGACGGTGATGGCGGCGGTGCCGCCCGAGACGGCTAGGCGCAGGTCGAGGTGCGCAGAGCTACCGCCGACGAAGGTGACGTGGCTGAGAGTGGAGGTGGCGAAGCCGTCCTTGGTCGCGGTGATGTCGTAGCTGTCGGCGGTGGGGAGGCCGACGAGGGCGAACTGGCCGGAGGCGTCGGCGTGGACCGTGCGGGTGACGCCGGTCTGGGTGTCGGTCGCGACGATCTCGGCTCCGGCGATGCGGGCGCTGGTGGGGTCGGAGACCGTGCCGTAGAGAGTGGCAGTGTCGGGGGTCTGGGCCGAAAGGAGCGTCGTGGCGCCGACGACGAGGGATGAGACGAAGAGATTTCGTGCTCTGAGCATGTGCCTCCAAAGATTTTGGTGCAGACGGAGAATATTTTTATGGAACTGCAATAAACGGGATTAACGATCACGATAGTAGTGCCCAAGTCGTACTACCAGCCGTAGTAGGTACTTCGTACCGTTCTCGGGGCGGTATGGGCAGGATTATCGGCATGGGGCCTTCCGTTGGGTTGGCAGCGAGGATTTTTTGTTTTGGGCAATGGGGATTTGGGGCTTCCGCGTAGGTGGGGCGTCCGGCAGGAGGGCTTTGCTCGTTGTAAGAAAGCGTTCCTCAGCGGCTAAAGCCGGTTTGTCGGCAGGCTGGGATGGCACGGCTGAAGCCGTGCCCTTAAGGGTCTGGGTTGGGATGGAGAAAGCATACCTCGGGGGCTAAAGCCCGTTTCTGTGGCGAGTTTTAATGTCCGGGCTAAGGCCCGGACCTACCCCAGAAGCAACGACAACAGCAGATTCCTCCGCTTCGCTCCTGAATGACAACCAAGAAAACAGGCAGCAGCAAAAGCGCTCTCGCGCCGGAGTACATTTGCTGGACTGGAAAGTTCGACAGGAAGGGATGCCTCGTGTGAGGCAAGGATCTTCAGGCTCCGCTCTTATCCCCTTTTATCCTTTTTTATCCCCGTTTCGCCTTGCTCTTTGTTGGAGCGGGCTAGTGGACCAGGAACTCCATCGCGCTGTGGACCAGGGAGAGGACCTCGCGCTGATGGGTGGCCAGCAGGGTGATGATGGCTGCGGCTGTGGCGACGGCTGCCGTGCGGAGACGAGAGTGCCCGGTGGTCGGCGTGGCCTGTGCGGTGGGGCCGAGAAGGCGCTGGACGCGCTCGCCGAGGTCGTCCTTGCAGGCTACCAGCGAACTGACGACGGGGATCTGCTCGCTGCGGGTGGAGAGGCGGGCGACGCGGACTAGGGCTTCGGCCAGGGCGATGGCGCGCATGGGCTCGGAGGCCACAGCGGCATCGTCGGCGGCCCACTCGGCCATGCGCGCCCACTGCTGCTCCAGCGAGCGGAAGGTGGGGTGCAGCGGCAGCACGCCGGGGGCGGAGACCATCGCAAGACGCTTCAGGTTGTCGTAGGACTGGCGGTGCGCCTCCTCGTGGAGCAGGGCAGCCTCCATCTGGCTCTGCGAGAGGGCCTGGCGGGCGCGGTGCGAGACGATCAGGCGGGGGTGCAGGAAGCCCACCAGGGTAAAGGGAGAACGTATGCCGATGCGGGGCGAGGCCTCATCCTGCGCGATGCGGTGCGAGGCGAAGAGTGCCCAGACGAAGCGCATCGCCGCTGCCGCGATGAGGGCGGCTCCGGCAGCCGCGAAGGCCAGGCAGGGGTAGCCGATGCTCTCGCTGGCGTCCTGCTCGAAGCGCAGGTAGCTGGGGATGCAGAAGAGCAGGACGGTCAGGGTGGAGAGGGTGAGCGGCAGCAGGCGCAGGCCGAAGAGCAGCAGGGCGCCCGAGGAGGCGCGCATTCGCACTGCGAGCCGCGTGGCGACCGAGGAGAGTGCGAGGATCAGCAGGCTCGCCGCGACGTGGACGAGGAAGAAGGAGGCGAGGCAGGCGCAGGCGAGACGCAGCGTGTAGCTCATGGGCGATACGCTCCTTTACTTCGTGGCTGGTTCTTCATGGCTGGCCTTGAGTTCGTACTGGCGGCGGCGTTCGGCGATGTTTTTTTCCAGCTCGGCGAGCAGGGTCTCGTCGTACTCGCAGACGGTGTCGACCAGGTGCGAGACGAGCAGCTCGCGGGCCTCCTGCGAGTGGAAGAGCGGCACGTCGGTGGCTGGCTCCTCGCTCTCCGTACGCCGGGGGACGCAGGGGATGTAGCGGAAGGTGCGGTCGGCCATGTGGCGGTCGAGCAGGCCCTTCTTGAAGAGGCGGTCAAGCGTGGTCATGACGGTGGTGTATGCGAGCGGGCGGCTCAGATGGCCGAGCACGTCGCGCACGGAGCTCTCGCCGCGCGCCCAGAGGATGCGCAGTACCTCGGCCTCAAGCCGGCCGAGCGAGGGGCCGCGATTGAGGGAACGGCCGGATAGGAGTTCGGAGAGCGTACGCATCATAAAGAACCGGATCTCTGCTGGAAGTGCGTTGGTTTCGGGTTTGATCGCTATCTTATCCCATGACGCGGGCGCGGGTGGGGAAGTGTTCTTCAGAATTTCATTGACACGAAACGCATCTACTATCAGCATAGGATTACTACCGGCATAGTAGTTGTGAATCCAGCAGGGTCTCCCGTGCTTGGCGTGCTTTGCCGTGCAGTGGTCAGAAATCGGATTTCCAGAATTTCCAGAAGTAGATACAAGCATCGCCGCTTTCGTCACCGGGGGACGTCTTCCGTTCCCTGCCATGTCGGGCTGGTGAGTGGACTCTGCCGCCAGCCTGAAAAGTAGTGCCAACTGCTTCCTGTGAGGGCTTCTGTGTCAGATCGCAATACCCCCGTCCGCCTGCTCCGCTCGTTTGCGCCTTTCTCGCTGAAAGCCTGTTTCTCCATCTCCTGTGCTGCTCTGCTGCTGGGCAGCTCGGTGCTGGCCCAAGGGACTGCTCAAGGCGCTCCTGACCCGCTGAAGGGGCTTTCTTTCCGTCAGGTCGGACCCTTCCGTGGAGGCCGCGTGGTCGCGGTGAGTGGCGTGCGGAACCAGCCGCTGGTGTTCTACTTCGGCGGCACGGGCGGCGGTGTGTTCAAGACGGTGGACGGCGGGCATAGCTGGAAGCCGATTACGGATGGGCAGATCAACTTCGGCTCTATTGGCGCGATTGCCGTGGCTCCGTCGGACCCGAACGTAATCTACATCGGCACGGGTGAGGCTCCGATGCGCGGCAATGCCTCGCACGGCGACGGTGTGTACAAGTCCACTGACGCGGGCAAGACGTGGAAGCACATCGGCCTTGAAGATACGCAGCAGATTGGGCGTATCTGCGTTGATCCGAAGGACCCGAACCTGGTTTATGTGGCTGCGGTGGGACACATGACTGGTCCTAATGAAGAGCGTGGAGTTTTCCGCTCGAATGACGGCGGTAAGAGCTGGAAGAAGGTTCTCTTCAAGAGCAACAAGGCTGGCGCGTCGGACCTCATCATCGACCCCAGCAACTCGAATATTCTCTATGCCACTATCTGGCAGTTCAATCGCGAGCCGTGGGGATTTGAGAGCGGTGGACCGGATGGCGGAATCTGGAAGTCGATGGACGGCGGCGATACCTGGAAGGAACTGACCCGTAACCCCGGTCTGCCGAAGGGTGTGCTGGGTCGTATTGGCGTTACCGTCTCGCCGGTAAACCCGGATCGCATCTGGGCGCTGGTGGAGGCTGAGGACGGCGGCATCTTCCGCTCTGAGGACGCGGGCGCTACGTGGAAGAAGGTTAACGATCAGCGCATTCTGCGCCAGCGGGCTTGGTACTACTCGCAGATCTTTGCCGACCCCAAGGACGCCAATGAGATCTATGCGCTGAACACCGGGTTCTTCCGCTCGACCGACGGCGGCAAGACCTTCGACCAGATTCCGAACGAGCATGGCGATAACCATGACATGTGGATCGCGCCGGAAGACCCGAACCGCTTCATCGAGTCGTCGGACGGCGGAGCGCAGATCTCCTACGACGGCGGCAAGAGCTGGAGCACGGAGCAGAACCAGCCCACGGCGCAATTCTACCGCGTGGTCACGGACAACGACTTTCCGTATCACATCTACGGCGCGCAGCAGGACTCGACTACTGTGGCGATTGATAGCTACGCCAACGAGGGCGTCATCAACCAGACCAACTGGCACTCGGTTGGCGGCGGCGAGAGCGGCTGGATCGCGCCGGACCCGAAGAACTCGGACTTTGTGTATGCCGGTTCTTACGACGGGCTGCTGACTCGCTACGACCGCAAGACGGCTTCGCTACGGCAGATCAACGTGTGGCCGGATAACCCGATGGGCTCGGGTGCGGAGGCGATGAAGTATCGCTTCCAGTGGAGCTTTCCGATGATGTTCTCGCCCAACGATCCGAAGAAGCTCTACGCGGGCGGCAACGTTCTCTTCGAGACGACGGACGAGGGCCAGCACTGGAAGGCGATCAGCCCCGATCTGACCCGCAATGATAAGTCGAAGCAGGGGCCGGTTGGCGGGCCGATCACCAAGGACAACACGGCGGTCGAGTACTACGACACGATCTATACGATCGACGAATCGCCGGTGGCGGCGGGGACGATCTGGGCTGGGGCTGATGACGGGCTCGTCCACCTGACCCGCGACGGCGGCAAGAACTGGGCGGATGTTACGCCGAAGGGGATGCCCGACTGGATTCGCATCAACTGTATCGCGGCCTCGCCGTTCGATGCGGGCACGGCCTACATTGCCGCGACGATGTATCTCTCGGACGACTACCACCCCTTCCTCTACAGGACGACGGACTTCGGCAAGACTTGGCAGAAGATCGTCAGCGGGATTCCGGCTGATGACTTTACCCGCACCATTCGGCCCGATCCGAAGAAGAAGGGCTTGCTCTTCGCGGGCACGGAGTCGCACCTCTACATCTCGTACAACGATGGCGAGTCGTGGCAGCGGTTCCAGTTGAACCTGCCCGAGGTGCCGATCACCGACCTTACCTTCCAGAAGCGGGATGACGATTTGGTCGTCGCTACGCAGGGGCGCGCGTTCTATGTGCTGGGCGATCTGCCGCTGGTGAGGGCGCTCGATCCAGCCAGCTTCAATGCGTCGTCGGCGACGGTGAAGCTGTTTGCGCCGAAGAAGACTGTGCGCTACTCCGCGCCGGGTCGTCAGCCGGGAATCGCTCCGGCGGGTGGTGGGCAGAATCCGCCCAGCGGCGTGGTGGTGAACTACTACTTGAAGAGCAAGCCCGCGGAGGTGAAGCTGCGCTTCCTCGATAACAGCGGCAAGGTCATTAACGAGTTCTCGAGCAAGGCCGAGCCGGTGGAGACGGTGCCAGGAATGGATGAGGAGGAGTCGGGGATTCCTGCGAAGCCGCTGGCTCCGGCGCGCGAGGGCATGAACCGCTTCGTGTGGAACATGCGCTATGAGGACGCGACGGGCTTCCCGGGGCTGCTGATGTGGGCGGCTTCGCTGCGTGGTCCGCTGGCGGTGCCGGGTACTTACAAGGTGGAGCTGGTCGTCGACGGCAAGGCGCAGACCGAGCCGTTCGAGATCATCAAGGACCCACGCTCGCCGGGTACGCCGGAGGATATGGCTAAGCAACTCGATCTTGCTCTGAAGGTCGAAGCGAAGCTGACTGAGGCGAACCAGAGCGTTATTTCTATCCGCGCGGCGAAGAAGCAGTTGCAGCCCTACACGACAGCCGGTGGTGCGGACGTTCGCGCCAAGGCCAAGTCGATCATCGAGCAGTTGAGCGTGGTGGAGAACAACATCTACCAGACGAAGCTGCAGGCCAATGAAGACGCGCTGAACTTCCCCATCAAGCTGAACAACAAGATCGGCTCTCTGTTGGGCGTGGTACAGGCGAACGATATCGCACCGACGGCGCAGAGCTACGAGGTCTTCGACGACCTGTCGGCGAAGCTCAAGGTGGAGACCGATCACCTGAACCAGATCGTGACGACCGATGTGTCCAGCTTCAACAAGCTGGTCGAGGATCAGAAGATTCCGGCGGTCAATCTGAAGAAGTCCGAGTAAACGGCTAGCGGCCCTCCCCTGTGGAGGGCCGCTGTTGTCTTGTGCAATTTGAACGAGATTGGAAGGCGAGAGATGAAGAAGTCATTGGGTTGTATCGCGGTTTCGGTTGTGGCGCTGGCTCTACAGGCGGGCACGGCGATGGCACAGGCAGCACCGGCGGGGCCGCAGGTCTGGCGCAACATCGGGCCGGATCGCGGAGGCCGCTCGCTCACCTCGGCGGGCAGCTCGCTGCGTCCGAACGAGTACTACTTCGGCGCGGTTGGCGGCGGGCTTTGGAAGACGGTGGATGGTGGAGCGACGTGGAAGCCCATTACCGATCAGAAGATTCATAGCTCTTCGGTGGGCGCGATGGCGATTGCGCAGTCGAACCCAGATATCGTTTACGTCGGCATGGGAGAGTCGGAGCTGCGCGGCAACGTGATGCAGGGCGACGGCGTGTACAAGACGACCGACGGCGGCAAGACGTGGGCCAACGTGGGCCTCAACGACACGCAGGCCATCTCGCGCATTCGTGTGGATGCCCATAACCCGGACCTCGTTTATGCCGCGGTGCTTGGACATCCTTACGGCCCCAGTGCGGAGCGTGGTGTCTTTCGCTCGACCGACGGCGGCAAGAGCTGGAAGAAGATTCTGTATGAGAACGACCACGCAGGTGCCGAGGATCTTGCGATTGATCCACGCAACCCCAAGGTGATGTTTGCCACCATCTGGGATGTGCAGCGCACACCCTGGTCGCTATCGAGCGGCGGCCCGGCCAGCAAGCTGTACAAGTCGGTCGATGGCGGCGATACGTGGAAGGACATTACGCGCAACCCCGGCTTGCCTGAGGGTACTGACGGCAAGATCGGTATTGCCATCTCGGCTGACTCTAACACCATCTACACGCTGGTCGAGAACGAGAATGGCGGCCTCTATCGCTCGGACAATGCGGGTGATACGTGGACCAAGGTGAGCGAGGATCGCAACATTCGGCAGCGCGCTTTTTACTACACGCGCCTGACCGCAGACCCTAAGGACAAGAACACGCTCTACTTTACGAACGTGAACTTCTACCGCTCGTTCGATGGCGGTAAGACCATTCACCGGTTGCAGCAGCCGCACGGCGATAACCACGATCTTTGGATTGATCCGCAGAACCCGAACCGCATGATCGAGTCCAACGACGGCGGCGGCACGGTCTCGGTGGATCACGCCGAGACGTGGACGCCTGAGACCTATCCCACGGCGCAGCTCTACCATGTGGCCACCACCACCGATATTCCTTACCAGGTGTGCGGCGCGCAGCAGGACAACACGACCATCTGCGTGGCCAGCAAGGGCGGCTCGAACTTCCACAACCCGGTGGAGAAGCAGGGGCTGTGGATGTATCCGGTGGGCGGCGGCGAGAGCGGCTACATCGCTCCCGATCCGAAGAACCCGAACATCTTCTTCGCGGGCAGCCAGGGCGCGATGCTGACCAAGTACGATCGCCGCGATGGCCAGAGCCAGGATATTCAGCCTTATCCGTTTTTCTTCTCCGGCCAGTCGGCTGCGAGTCTGAAGGAGCGTTGGCAGTGGACCTTCCCCATCGTCTTCGATCCTCTCGATCCGAACACGATGTATGCGTCTTCGCAGCACCTCTTCAAGACCACCAACGCGGGCAAGAGCTGGACGATTATCAGCCCGGACCTGACGCTGGCCGATCCCAAGACGCTGGGGGATTCGGGCGGTCCTATCACCAAGGACCAGAACGGGCCGGAGATCTATGCGACCATCTTCAGCATCGCGCCTTCGCGGCTGGAGAAGGGAACCATCTGGACTGGCTCGGATGATGGGCTCGCCTTCATCACCAAGGATGGCGGTGCGAACTGGGCGAAGATCACTCCCGAGGGGCTGCCGCACTACAGCCGCATCGGCATGATCGATGCTTCGTGGCACAAGCCGGGCACGGCTTATCTGGCCGCGAACCGTTATCAGATGGACGACTTCGCGCCTTACATCTACAAGACCAGCGACTACGGGCAGCACTGGACGAAGATCACCGACGGTATTCCTGCCAATGATTTTGTCCGCGTCATTCGGGAGGATCGTGTGCGTCCGGGCTTGCTGTATGCGGGTACGGAGCACTCCATCTATGTCTCGTATGATGACGGTGCGCACTGGAAGTCGCTTGCCTATAACCTTCCCGATACGCAGATCGCCGATATCGTCGTGGAGAAGTATGACCTCGTCATCGCCACGCATGGTCGCTCGTTCTACATCCTCGATGACATCGACTGGCTGCGCCAGACGACTCCTGAGACGTTGAACGCGAAGGTGCATCTCTTCCAGCCGCATCCGGCGACGCGCAACCTGGGCGATGCCGCTATCGACTACTTCCTGGCCAAGCCGGTCGATGAGGTGAAGGTCGAGGTGCTCGATAGCTCGAACAAGGTGATTGGTACGTTTGTCAGCCTTGCTCCGGGTAAGAAGGCCGCTGAGGATGAGGATGATGGCGAGGGTCGCCGTCCTTCGCAGAAGCCGCCGACCAACAAGGAAGGCATGAACCGCTTCCAGTGGAACCTGCGCTATCCGGCTGCCTATGGCTTTCCCGGCATGGTGGTGTGGGGTGCGGCTCCGAAGAACGGACCGATGGCGGTGCCGGGTATGTACCATGTGAAGCTGACTGCAGGCGGTGTGACGCAGACGCGTGATCTCGAGGTACTTAAGGATCCGCGTGTCGATGCTACGCAGGAAGACTTGCAGAGGCAGTTCGACCTGGCCTGGAAGATCCGCAACGAGTTCGAGCAGGCGAACCTGATCGTCGGCAAGATTCGCGGGATTCGCAAGCAGGTGAACGAGCGGCTGAAGGAGAGTCCTGACGCCGCGCTGAAGAGTCAGGCTGAGGAACTGCTGGCCAAGCAGAAGACGATCGAGGAGATTGTCTACCAGACCAAGAACCGCAGCAATCAGGACCCGCTCAACTTCCAGATTCGCCTGAACAACTACATCGCCACGCTGGATAAGAGCGTGATGATGGGCGATGCGGCTCCCACGGCGCAGGCGTACGAGGTGGATAAGGAGCTGAACGGACGTCTCGATGAGCAGCAGAGGGCCTTCGATCAGACCGTCAGCGTGGAGCTCGGCAAGCTGAACGAGACACTGAAGGCGAAGAAGCTGAAGCCGGTGGAAGTCTCGGCTGAAATGTAACTAAAACAATAACTAGTTATAAGTAACTAAAATTGTTTCAATTGGGTCGGCCATCTACTCTCGGGTAGATGGCCGATTTGTTTGTGTTCAGATGTGATCGACTCGCCGTCTCAAGGCCAATGCTGCCAGTCCCAGCACGAGATAGATCAATGCAGTGGCGGAGACGCATACGCTGAGGCTTACGTGGGTCGCTGCTGCCGCGATCAGGACTGGCGCGGTGCCACCGCCTAGCCAGCCCAGCGAGTTCATTACGCCAGCCGCGACGCCACGCCGATTTGTCGGAGTTACGTCGTAGAGCGATGCCCAGATGTTCGCGTCGTAGAGTCCCTTGGAGAGACCGAAGCCGAGGAAGGCTACGAGTAATACCTTGGTGGATGTGGTCCATCCGGCGAAGAAGAGGAAGGGCACGCCGAGCAGGAGGCCGAGGGCCTGTGTCTGGATGCGGCCGGAGCGGCTTTGTCGGGCTGCCCGGTCGGCCAGCATTCCGCCCAGCAGCACGCCGCACACGGATGCGGCCTGAATGTAGGCTGTGGCGCTGAAGCCTGCCATCGCGACCGTCATGTGGAACTTGCGGAAGAGGAACGTCGGCATCCATGTGAGGAAGACGACTGCCACGAAGTTCGCGCCGATGAAGATGGCGATGAGGGCCAGGGCATTGGGGTTAGTGAGTACATCGCGGATGCCGGTGAGGATGCTTTGCTTCTCGTGTGTGGCTAGTTTTTCTTCTGTGGCTCCCCGTGTAGGCTCACGTAACGATAGAAGTAGCATGATGTTCAGCAGTAGCCCTGCTGCGCCGAAGAACAGGAAGCTCGAACGCCAGCCGTGGTGTTCGGCCACGAGCGCCGAGAGTGTGCCGCCCGCGATGCTGCCCGCGTAGACGCTCGACTGGTGGATGGACATGGCGCGGGAGCGCGTGGTCTGGCCGTGGTAGTCGCCCAGCATGGACATGGCGGCGGGGAAGTAGAACGCCTCGCCCAGACCGCCCAGAGCGCGTAGCCAGACCAGCGAGCTGTATCCGGTCGAGAGCGCTGTGGCCGCTGTGGCCAGCGACCAGAAGGCCAGCGCGCCCAGGATAACAGTCTTGCGCGAGACGCGGTCGCTGATCCAGCCCGCTATCGGGCCGAAGCCCGCGTAGACCCACATGAAGGACGCAGCGACGACGCCTAGTTGTATGTCTGAGAGGCGGAACTCCGAGGCCAGCAGGGGGAAGACCGAGAAGATCGCCTGGCGGTCGGCGTAGTTGAAGAAGCAGACGCACCATAACATGCCGACGACGGCCCAGCGGTACTGCGGGCGGTCATCGAGCGTCGTCGGCATAAGGTCAGGTTAGAGCTGCACCGTTCCGCAGAGATGGACCTCGACCCCGAGCAGGCGGAGGGTTTCGGCCTTGAGAGCCAGGGCGCGGTCGGCCTCGGGGCCGTCGGTGGCGTAGGCGATGCTGACGTGGTTGGCGCGGTGCCGGGCCATGAAGGAGTCGCGCGAGATGCCGTGGAAGATGGCCGAGACCAACGGCCACTGTGGTGTGGTCTGGGACCAGCGGCGGTTGGTCTCGGACTCGGGCAGAAGCACGACCGAGCCGCGGCCGATATCGGCGTGGAGCTTGCCGTTCTCTTGAAAGACGCGGCTCCAGACGATCTGGCCGGGTCTGCCGACACCCTTGAGCGTGCCTCCGCCGAGCGGGAAGTACATGGGCGGTTGGCGCTCGCTGCTGGAGCCTGCGTAGCCTCCGACGAAGTGCGAGGCGGGTGCGGCTCCGGAGATTTGCAGGACCCAGACGAAGGCGTCGATCACCTCGTCCTTGTAGTGCTCGCCCCAGCGCAGGTCGTGCAGGGTGGTGGAGGGATCGAGGTCGAGGCGCATCCAGCAGCGGTTGGTGATGAGGGCGTCTACGGCGGCTCCTTCGTCCACCTCGTTGAAGTGGGGGAGGGCCGCGTTGGGGTAGAGTTCGTTGCCGGACTCGTCGAAGACGGGTGGGCGGTCGGGGTTGTTCAGGAGGCCCTCTACGAGGTCGGAGGCCGGGGCCATGTCCTTGAGGCCCTGCTGGTACTGGATGCCGATGGCATCGCAGCCGAACTCCTTCGCGATGCGCACGGCGGCGACGTACATGCGGCACTGGTCGAGGATCTGGGCGTCGGTCAGCTCGGTGGCCTCGTCGGTGCCGGTCTTGAAGGTGAGGCCGCGTGTGTCAAGCCAGGTGCGGATGGCTTGCGCGTCGGCGGTAGAGACAGTGCTCATGCGCGCTACCAGCGCGGACTGGCTGAGGCGCTCCTTGTAGATGCCCATGGGGTTCAGCAGCTCGTCGTCGAGGATGGCGTTGTACATGCCCATGCAGCCCTCATCGAAGACGCCGAGGATGGCGCTGCGGGTCTGAAGGGCGGTGGCGATCTCCTGGGCGATGGGGGCGATTGGCGCGGGGGCGGAGACGAAGGGGCGGACGTGGGTGAGGTCGTGATCGACGTGGCCGCTGGCCAGCCACTGGGCTAGGCCGTCGAGGAAGAAGCTATCGTCGAAGTCTTTGCTCCAGAGGGTGGAGAAGCGTACCCCGGCCTTGACCAGCGAGCCGTTCAGGTTGAGCAGGCCTACCAGGCCCGGCCACTGTCCGGACCAGTTGGCGATGGTGAGGATGGGGCCACGGTGGCGGCGCAGTCCGGCGAGGACGTGGTGGGTGTACTGCCAGGCGGCGGTGGCGAAGATGAGCGGCGCGCCAGTGGGGATCTCGGCGAAGATGTCCATGCCCATGCGCTGGCTGGAGATGAAGCCGTGCTGGGCGACGGGGGCGTAGGGGAAGGCGCGTTGGAGCGTGTAGCCGCGGGCGGAGATGCACTGTTGGAGCTGGGCTTCCAGCTCGGCTTGCGCGGGCCAGCAGTTGCGGTTTGCCGCCGGGCGAAGGTCGCCGCTGGTTACGAGGTAGATACAATTCGCCATCGGGATCAGCTCTCCTGTGTGTTGCTACTGCACCTGCAATTCGCTGCGATGCTCGGCGAACCAGGCGGTGAATTGGGCCGTCTGGAGCACGCGCTCGGGAGCGAGTGGGAACGGAAATGTGGCCGGGGCCAGGTTGCGGGCCTCGGCGATGATCTTCAGCCCCCAGGGCGTTGGGAAGGGATCGAGCTGGGCGATGAAGAGCTTGAGCGAGGCTACCAGATGCTCGAAGCTGGTGGCGAGTGGATCGATGCAGCCCATGCGGTAGAGCTGGGTCATCAGCTCGGGCAGGGCGCAGGCGACGCCGGAGATGACGCCGTCGGTGACGCGCTCGACGAGGGCTTGGGCGAGCGCGCCGTCGTTGCCGACGATGCGGGTGGCGGGGATGCCCTCGGAGGTGAGCAGGCGCAGGGTGTCGAGCGAGCCGCTGCTGTCCTTGATGCCGACGATGTTGTCCGTGTCTCGGATCAGCTCGAGCGAGGTGGCGGGGGCGAGCGGAGAGGTGAACTGCGGCAGGTTGTAGAGCAGGATCGGGGCCTGGACGCTGGCCGCGACCGTGCGGCTGAAGGACTTTACGTCGGCCTGGGAGTAGGGGAAGAAGTAGGGCATCGGGAGGAGCAGGCCGGTGGCTCCGGCGCGGGCGGCGAGGTTGCCCAGGCGGATGGCGGCGGCGGAACCGGCGGCTCCGACTCCGGCGACGAAGCGGATGGAGGGGTGGTCCTGGATGGTCTCGGCGACGATCTGCATGAGGCGGTCGAACTCGGGCTCGGTGACCAGGCAGAACTCGCCGGTGGCTCCGTTGATGGCGAATCCGTCGACGCCGCGGGAGATGAGGAAGTTGAGCCAGGAGCGGAACAGGGCTTCATTGATGCTGCCGTCTGCGTCGCGCGGGGTGAGGACGGCGGCGTAGGTGCCGTGAAGAAGCGGAGTCATGGCGTTCAAAGTAATACGTATGAGTACTGATTGTCGACAATCGATTGCGTTAATTTACGGACCCTGCAAAATGGGGGTTTTGTGGGGGCGAATCAGTCTTCGAGGCTGAGGGAGTTGGCCAGGTCGAGGTTGGCGAGGGAGGATTCGCGCTCCCAGTGGTCAAACTCCGCTAGGCGCTCCTGAGCACTGGCCTGGATGTGCTCGGCGAGCAGGCGGCGGGCGCGCTTGGCGTCCTGCTCGAGGACTGCTTCGAGGATCTCGCGATGGTGGCGGTAGATGCGCTCCAGCTCGTCGCGCCGGTGGCCGCTGCGCTGGATGCCGAAGATGAGGATCATCAGCCGGGTGTCGGCGATGACCTTGGAGATGCGGGTGTTGGCGGCCAGGCGCAGGAGCAGCGCGTGGAAGCCGAGGTCGGAGACGGTGAAGCGGCGCATCTGCGCGGCGTCCAGCTCCCACTGGCCGGAGGTTTTCAGCTCTTCGAGGAGCACCTGCGTCTCTTCGATGAGGCTTTCGAGACGCTCGCGGTCGGCGGCTTGCATGGGGTTCTGGGCGGCGCGGCCTACGGCGAAGACCTCGAGGGCCTCGCGCAGCTCGTATAGCTCGATGATGCTCTGGCGGGTGAGCCGGGTGACGACGATGCCGCCACCGGGGCTTAGCTCGAGCAGGCCCTCGGCGAGGAGCTGGCCTGCGGCCTCGCGGATGGGGGTGCGGCTCGAGCCCAGCTCGCGGGAGAGCGCCAGCTCGGAGATGAGGGTTCCGGCGCGTAGCTCGCCGGAGGCTATCTTCTTCTGGATGAGGAGGTAAGCCTTCATCCGGACGGAGTGCTTCTCGCCGGGGTGATGCGTCTTGGAGCGGCGTGGCATAGGTGCGAGTTTATACTTCCTCGTTGGCCAGCATAGTCTTTGTTTTAAATGAAAACCGCGTGTGACAAGCAAGAAAGCCTTGTCGCACGCGGTGGCTGCTGCTGGTTAGCGATGGGTTTAGAAGAGGACCTTGGCTGCGAACTGTGTCTGGCGTGCGGTGGAGGTGGTGTTGGAGAAGGCTCCGGCGCTGCTGGAGTCGATGGAGCTGGTGGGAGTGCCGAAGGACGGGTGATTGAGCGCGTTGAAGATCTCGGCGCGCAACTCGACGTGGATCTGATTATGGATAGGGATGTTGCGGTAGACACCGAAGTCCAGGTCTTCGTAGCCGCCGCCGGTCAGCATGTTGCGGCCCGAGTTGCCCAGGGCGTAGGTGCCAGCCGGAGTGATGGATGCACCGGTGAAGGCTGCGGTGTTGAACCAGTTCAGCGGCGTTTTATTCGCGGGGTAGAACGGCTGGTTGGGAACCAGGTTGGCGTAGCCGCCGGAGCCGGAGGTGAGGCCGACGTTGCCGGGGTCCTTGGTGGTGGTGACGGTGAAGGGCAGGCCGGAGTTGAAGGAGAGGATACCGTTGACCTGCCAGCCGGAGATGGCTGCGCGAGGCAGTGCGCCCAGGGTTGCGCCGATCGGCTTCTTGGTGCCGAAGGGCAGCTCGTAGGTGAAGCTGGCGACAGCTCGCTGACGGATGTCGTAGTCGGACGATGCCCATTGCGAGGCCAGATTGCGGAAGTTCTGAAGGGAGCCGCTGTAGGGGGCATCATCCAGAGAATGGGAATAGGTGTAAGAGGCGAGCAGCGTCATGCCGGCCGAGTAGCGGCGGGTGACCTGGGCCGAGAGGCTGTTATAGCTGGAGCCGCCGGTGGAGTCGACGTAGGTGATGGGACCCCACTGGCTGAAGGGACGGCGAGACTGTACCGTTCCAGCAGCCGGTGTGGGCTGGTTGACGTTGAAGCTCTCCTGCAGGTGTGAGCCGTGCGAGCCGAGGTAGCTGATCTCGAGCGCAAGGTCCTTCGACAGCTCGCGGTCGATGGCAAGGTTCCACTGCTGGACGTAGGCAGTGTGATAGTTCACGTTGATGCCGTTCGGTGAGTAGCTGCCTGCGCTGGCTCCTGCGGCAGGGAACGGTGCGGTCCATGTTGCGATCGGATTTGGTTTGGGATATGTGGTGCCGTTGGGGTTGGTGACGGTCTGGAGAGTGCGGAAGGGCAGACCGCGCCAGAGCTGAGAGATGCCGTTACCGGCGGTGACCTGGTTGTAGAAGAGCCCGTAACCGGCGCGGATGGTGGTCTTCGGTCCGAGCGGTTGGTAGGAGAGGCTGATGCGCGGAGCCACGTTGGTGTAGCGCGTGTTCCAGACCTTGCCGATGAGCGGGTTGCTGCCGACGCTGACGAGCTGGCCGGTGGTGGTGTTGAAGTTGAGCAGGCGGCCGTCGGCGACAGGCATACTGCCTGTGGTGGGGTCGTAGGAGGCGATGCGGTTGTTCTTTTCGCCCTCGGGAAAGTCCAGCTCGTAGCGGATGCCGTAGGTGAGGGTTAGCTTCTTGCTGACCTGGTACTGGTCGAGCACGAAGAAATCCGACGAGGTGGTGAAGCTGTGAACGCCGGGGTCGCCGGGATCGCGCGTGGTGGCCTGGAGATCTCCGAGCAGGAAGTCGGCGAGGGCCTGGCCGGTGTACTGGCCATTGAAGTTGAAGATGCCGCGGCCATCCTGGTAGTACTGCAAGTTATAGATGAAGTGCTTGTAGTCCGCGCCGAACTTGAAGGCGTGCTTACCCTTGACCCAGCTAAAGCTGTCGATGAGATTGTAGGTGTTGTCGCGGCGGCCCTGGGGGAGATTGGTGGCACCTCCGAGTGCGGCATAGCCGGAGATCGTTACGCGAGGCACGCCCATGTTGAGGCCGGTCTGATCACCCACGCCGTTGGCCCCGGTGGTGGGGATGCCGAGCTGGGCGAGGACGTTGCCGTACTTGGCATCCTCAAGGGCGCGGTTGGTACGGATGCGGTTGTAGCCGATGCGGAACTCATTCACCATGTTGGAGCCGACGATCTGCGTATCGTGAATCGCGATGGCCTGGTCAAGCTCCGGCGTGTTGCAGCCGAAGTTGGGAATCTGGGCCGTGCCGCAGAGGGAGTTAGAGGGCTCGAAGGCGTTCAGGTTCTGATACTGGTAGGCGGCGAAGATGGTGTTCTTGGCCCATAGGGTCTGGTCCACGCGGATCGAGAACTGATCCTGCCGCTGGGTGCGGATCTCGCTGAAGGAGTAGTTATTGCTAACGCCTCCGGCGGTGGGGGTGGGGAAGTACTGAAGCAGTTGGAGTGAGACGGGGTCGATGGTGGGAAGCGTGTTATTCGTGTAGGCCACACCGGTCTGGGGATTTTTGATCGGGGTGGAAAGCTCGGTGAAGATGCCTCGCCTCTCGAGGTTGGTGGGGACAGTTGCGGCCAGGTTGACCGGCTGGTTCAGGCGCAGACCTTCATAGGTGCCGAAGTAGAAGGTGTGGTCTTTGACGATGGGGCCGCCGATGGCCACGCCGTACTGGTTGCGGGTGAACGAAGGCACGCTGCCGGGGGCGAAGTATTGCTTGGCGTCGAGGAAGCTGTTGCGGTAGAACTCGTAGGCCGAGCCGTGGATGGCGTTGCCGCCCGAGCGCGTGGTGATGAGGATCTGGCCGCCGGAGAAGCGTCCGTACTCTGCCGTGTAGACGCCGGTGAGGAGCTTGAACTCCTGGATGCCTTCGACCGAGGGCGAGACGGTGGGCTGCATGGTAGCCTCGTCGGCGTTGTCGATACCGTCGAGCAGGTAGTTGTTGTTGACCTCGGGCTGGCCGGAGACGTTGAAGCCGCCGCGGAAGGCGAGAGACGAGCCGGGGATGGGCGGCAGGACGTTGGGCACGAGCTGCGCGAGCTGGAAGAACTGGCGGCCGTTCAGGGGCAGCTCGACGATCTTGCGCTGGTCGACGACATCGCCGAGCGTGGCGTCGGAGGACTGGACGAGCGAGGCGTCGGCTTCGACGGTGACGCTGTCGGAGGCTTCGCCGTTGAGCAGGCTGAAGTCGACGCGGGCCTGCTGGCCGGTCTGGAGCTGGATGCCCTGGCGGATGCTCTTACGGAAGCCGGGTGCGTCCACGGTGAGGGCGAAGCGGTCGGTCTCGAGCTCGGGCAGGGTGTACTCGCCCTGGGCGTTGCTCTTAATGGTGCGGGTCCAGCCTTTGGTCACGTCGGTGAGGACGATGGTCGCGCTGGGGATGGCCGAGCCGGTGCTGTCGGTGACGATACCGTGGATCTCTGCAAGTACGCCCTGGGCCAGGGAGAGGGCAGGGGAGCCTATGGTGACCGCGAGAATCGCAAGGGCGATTCGGGATGCGGGTCGGGATGAGTGCTTCATGGTTACTTGACCTCCGAGATATTCAAAAAACGCCTGATAGGTGCGGCTAAATCCTGCCCTGGGTGCAGGCTTGAAGATGCAGCAATGGGTGGAAGATCTGTCCGTGCACTGCTGCGGATCTTCCACCCACTGGTTTGTTGCAAGAGACTAGTTACCGCTGCCCTTGGATGAGGGCAGAGTGGTGGGTTGAGAGCTGGAGTACAGCATGGCGTTGAGGAGGAACTTGTAGGTCGCCTCGCTCAGGCCGCGGTACATGGGGATGAAGCCGAAGGCGATGACGCGGCCCTTGCCTGTGGGGACTTCGGCGATGGCCGAGGTTCCGTCGAGGTACTTGCCGCCCAGTATCCATCCGCTGAGCAGGGGCTTGTCGCTGGCATAGTGGGCCACCGATTTGGCATCGCCTGAGACCTTGAAGGTGGGACCGGTCTCGAAGAAGATCGGCACGGTGGGGGTGGAGCCGAAGGCGATGGGGTTCGTGGTGTCCACGGTGACCTCAAGCTGAGAACCGGGGCAGTAGAACTCCTTCGGCGGTACGCCTTCGAGCGCGTTGGTGAAGGTCGGGTTATCCTTGCGGGCGTAGACCCCGGCCGCCTTATTGTTGGTGATGATGGTTCCACCGTTCTCGACGAATGCCTTCAGAGCCGCAGCTCCGTCGGGGCCGAGGCCGCCGAGGTACTCGGAGGGAAGCGGGGGATAGGTGAGGCGGTCCGGACCGCCGCGTCCACCACCGGCCCGGCCCGTCAGGATGGCTCCGGGAGGGTTGTCCGGCAGGATGATCGCGTCGAACTGGGCGTTCAGGTTGCCCTTCTTGATATCGGCGTTGACGATGGTCTTGTAGGGAACGCCGTTGCTGTCGAAGATGAAGCGGGTCCAGCCCTCATCGAGCGCTGCAACCCAGCTCTTGTAGAGGCCGACGCGCGGAGCCTTCACTTCGAGTGCGGTTCCGGTGACGGCTCCCTTGGCGGGCTTGAAGGTGACTGCGAACTTCTTCGCGGCTGCTTCAAGCTTGGCCGAGACGCCGGGCTGGTTGGGGATGAAGATGGTGCCGGGAGTGTAGCCGGTGCCGGTGAGGCGGTAGGCCTTGACGCCTTCGCCGGTCAGCGCGAAGAGGGCGTAGAGGCTGCTGTTGCTGGTGTTCTCGAGCAGGTAGCCGCTCTTGGCAGCACCTGACTCTACGTGGCCAACGATGGGGGCGATGGTGTCGAGCTGCTTGGCCGGAGCGGTGAACTTCTCCTCGACTGCGGCGACTTCAACGCCGTAGAAGAGGGGTACGGTGGTTCCGGTCACGTCATACGGACGCTGCGGCGGCCCGCCGGGGTACTCGCGGATATCAGGGTACTTCTGGCGCTCGAGGACGGTCTTGGCAAAGTTGCGGTAGGGCTGGCTGAGCGAGACGATGTAGCTGCCTGCCGGGTAGCTCTTGCCGCCTGCCTCGAAGGACGAGGTGGCCTGCTGGACTTCGACGCCTGCATCGTGCAGGGTCTTGGCCAGCTTGACGGCCATTGCCGGGTCGGTCTGCTCGGACGAGATGACGTAGGCGTAGGGACCGGCGGCGGGGTGAACCGCGTTGTCGCTCACCTTGTAGAAGTCCTTGAGGAAGGATTCGCGGTCGATCGCCGCGCTCTTGGTCAGAGACTCGAGGGCGTCCATCTGGTAGGCGACGATGTCGCCGAGGCGCCAGGTGCCGCCCTTCCACGGGTCGGGGTAGTTCCAGGCCGCGACCTTGGCGTCGTAGCCGATGCCGGTGCCGAGCTTCTCGAAAGGAACCTCGATGGGCGTGGCCAGGTTGGCGCTGGCCGACTCGGTGAGAATGCGTAGGCCGTTGTGCAGGGAGATGTAATCACGCAGCGGCGACCAGAAGTCGTAGACGCCGTGGGTGAGGACGCCGGTCTTGCCGGTGGCGGCGACGTCGTGCGCGGTGCGCATACCCAGCGCGTTCATGGAATAGACCAGGAGCGGATCGACGTTCGGGTCGATGGGGTCGACCCAGGGAGGCAGAAAGAGACGCGGCGCGTCGGCGCCCTGCTGGTGGAGGTCGTAGAGGATCTCCGGGTGCCACTCGTTGATGACCCGGGCGGTGTGCATGGTCTCGTTCTGGGTCAGGCCGACCCAGTCGCGGTTGTCGTCGTGGCCGACGTACTTGGCGTAGAGGACGGGCGGGTTCGAGCCTTCAGACGGGGTGCCCAGGGTCTTCTTGTACCAATCCACGACGAGCTGTTCGCCGTCGGGGTTCTGCGAGGGCACCAGCAGCAGGATGACGTTCTTGAGGGTCGTCAGGACGTCGGGATCGTTGGAGCTGGCCATGCGATAGGCGAACTCGGCGGCGGTCTGCGAGCTGGCGATCTCGGTGGAGTGGATGTTGAAGGTGATAATCATCACCGTCTTACCCTTGGCGATGAGGGACTTGGCCTCTTCGGGCGAGGTCGTGCGCGGGTCCGAGAGCTTGGTGTTGATCTCCTTGTACTCGGCCAGGTGAGCGAGATTTTCCGGCGCGGAGACGGTGAGCAGGACGAAGGGACGGCCCTCCATGGTCTTGCCGATCTCCTGGTAGCGCAGACGGTCCGACTGCTTGGCGAGCGTCTGGTAGTAGGAGGTAAGGTCCTTCCAATCGGCGAGTTTGCGATCCGTGCCTGGCTTGAAGCCAAACGCCTGTTCCGGGGAGGTGATCTGCGCCGAGAGCATCGGTGCAGATAGTACGGCTAGGAGTGAGAGTCGAACGAACAGGGGGGCGGGGCTTCTCATGAAAGACTCAACCTTTCTGTGTAAAAAAGAGACAAGGGTGCGGCACGTATCTGCGTAGCGAAAGCGGCTGCTGAGGCTGCGGAAGCAAGTGCGGAGTGCTGGTTGCCAACTAGTTGTGTGCGAGTGCGCTCAAGATATCACGTATCACGCACAGGGCGATTAGTTTTTTCAGAACTTAACTGATTTGCCGAGAATTGATTCGCGCATCGGGCCCACAAGGCTGCAGCAGTGACGTCCCTACCGGACGCAAGCTACTACGATTCACAAGACAGACCAAGATATTCAGGGGTTTGGTGCGCGATTCTGCTCGACTAATCAGCGACAACAACAACAGGTAGTTTCGCGATAGGAGCAGAACGGCATAGGCACAGCTTATCGGAAAACATCGCTCCAACACAAATGGCTCCGACGCTAGGGCGGCGCGGAGTCGTGGCGGGTGCTCCTCAACTAACGAGTTAGGAGCACCCTATCGTGTTCAAAATAAAGCTATGCGGTCGTCTGCTGCTGCTGAAGCAAGCCGAACGATTCGGCGAGCGTGTCCGTATATTTATTCCCCGATCCAGTGTTGAAGAGGACCACGTGGTCACTCGGTTGCAGGAAGCCCGTGCGAATCAGGTGGTCGTAGCCGGCGGTTGCGGCTGCTCCCTCGGGCGACATCAGGATGCCTTCATGCTGCGCCCAGTCTTTGAGCGAGGTGAAGATCTGCTCGTCGGTGAGCGCGAGGGCGACGCCGCCCGACTCACGCACGATGTCGAGGATGATGCGGTCGCCGTATGGCTTGGGCACGCGCAGGCCGGAGGCGAAGGTGGCCGCGTTCTCGAAGAACGAGCTGACCTCGTCGCCCTGATCGAAGGCACGAGCGACGGGCGCGCAGCCCGCGGCTTGCACGGCGATCATCTTGGGCCTCTTGCCCGAGACCCAGCCGAGCTTCTCCATCTCGTCGAACGCCTTCCACATGCCGATCATGCCGACGCCACCGCCGGTGGGGTAGAAGACCGCGTCGGGGTACTTCCAGCCGTTCTGCTCGACCAGCTCGTAGCCCATGGTCTTCTTGCCCTCGACGCGGAAGGGCTCCTTGAGGGTGGAGATGTCGAACCAACCCTCGGCCTGCTTGCGCTCGCTGACGATGCGGGCGCAGTCGGAGATGAGGCCGTCGACGAGGGTGACCTTGGCTCCGTAGGCCGCGCCTTCGACCTGGTTGGCCATGGGGACGTCCTTGGGCATGAAGATGTGGCACTCGATGCCGGCGGCGGCGGCGTAGGCGGCCAGGGCTCCACCGGCGTTACCGGCCGAGGGCACGGCGAGCTTGCGCAGGCCGTAGTGGCCGGCCATGGTGACGGCCATCGCGAGGCCGCGGGCTTTGAAGGTGCCGGTGGGGTTGGCTCCCTCTTCTTTCAGGATGACCTGTGGGTAGCGGACGCTCTTGAGCGCCGGGGTCCAGCCCTCGCCGAGCGTAACCGGGGCGATCGAGGGCAGGACGGCTCCGTAGCGCCACATGCCGGTCCAGGTGCGGCCAGCGGGCATGAACTCGGGGTTGGCAACTACGCTGCGGGGATCGGTTCCGACGAGATGGCTGAGGTCGTAGCGGACGTAGAGCGTAGCAGTGCAGGCGGGGCAGACCGTCTGCGGTATCTCGGCAGAGACGGTGATGCCGCAGAGAGAACATTCGAGGTGGGAGATGACGGGCATGGCATTGGTATATCAGATATCAGTAATGATTTGCGAGCCTTTGCGAGCTCCGGAGAGAGGCCTTCGAGGGTGAGTCGCAGTTCGGGTCGGCACGTGTTTAGTAGAGTGGTTGCAGCAAATAGTTGGAGCGCGCTCCAACTAATCCGCTAGAATTGCGGCGGCGATGAAGAAACTTACGCACCCCCCCAACCTGACGGAGATGACCTACCGGAGCATCAAGCAGAGCATTCTGACCGGGGTGGTGAACCGGTCGTTTCGCTTGACGGAGGAGTACCTGGCGACGCAGTTGGGCATCAGCAAGTCTCCCGTGCGCGAGGCGCTGAACCGGCTGGAGGCGGAGGGGCTTGTGCGCATTGAGCCGCGCCGCGGAGCCTCTGTGCGGGAGTTTTCCGCCAAGGAGATTCGGGATCTGTACGACCTGCGTGTGGTGCTGGAGGTCCACTCGATTCAGATGGCGGCCCTGACTCCGGAGCTGCTGGCCGAACTGGCTGCCAGCATCGCGAGGACCACGCAGATACTGGCCGAGGGCGACCGGGTGAAGCACATCGAGGAGGATCTGCGCTTTCATCGGATGATCGCCGAGGCGACCGATAACGAGGAGCTGTGCCGACTCTTTGAGAACGTGCAACAGAAAACGCTGCTGTGCCGGTATGCGTCCTATGAGTTGTCGGCGACGACCTCGCCCTTGGCGCATAAGCGTATTTACCGCGCTCTGAAGCAGGACGACCGCCCGGGCGCGCAGGAGGCGATGAAGGAGCATATCGAATATGTGCGCGACCGGCTGCTGAAGAATCGCGAGGCGGATGGTGCATTGCAGGTGGCAGGCGACTAGAGGCTGTTTCCGCGAAGCATCCAGTACAGCTTGAAGTGCTGCCCGCCCGGCGTTAGGGCGCTTTTGTCGCGGCTTTTTAAAAAGATCAAAGCAGTGTCCTGACGGACATTCCCAAGCGCCATACTCTTCGTCTCTGTGCCCTCGCTACTGTTTCCTTGCTGCTGTTCGGGCGAGTGTGGAACTAGCGACCGAACCTGGTTTTGCATCGTCACGAGCGGTTTCTGGTTCTGCCGTTGATGCCCGGCTCGCAGAATAACGCCAAAGGATGGCTAATGATTACCTGAAATTCCAAGCTGCATGTGACGTGCTGCAGCTAACGTAATATCTCCCAGACAGGAAAGACCGTCACGTGATTCGAGACGGCCTTTCCTGTTCGGTTTCTACCTCAGTACGTTGATGGCGGCAATGCCCAGGCCAAACTGGCCAACAATCGTTGCGACGTCAACCAGATTTCTCAGCAGAGGACGCTTGTCTACCTGCTCTGGCACAACCACTGCATCTCCGGGATGAAGGTGCTGCGCCTCGAAGGTGCTCGCAAAGAGCGCTGTCGACGAGAACTGGCGACTCACGATGCTACCGTTCGCGTGGAAGATGTAGCTGCGTCTGGTATCCGCAGTACGAGTGCCTCCACCAGCCTGGCGAATGTAGTCCTGTGCGCGTTTGTGAGGATCGTACAGGAATGAACTCTGGGTGTAGACCGCACCGTACACATCTACACTGAGCGGCCGTTGCGGAATGACAAACGTATCTCCATCTTCGAGGGGTAAGTCGGGAATATCGTTTAGAGTGGAGCTGTCGGGCGTCATGTTCAGGACAATTCTTCCATTGGCGCTCAGTTGGCGCAGGCGTCCGGCAACAGTGCGTGAGTTCTGCAGCGCAGCGATATCGGCCAGCTGATCCTGAGGGTTCATCGTGGTATTGGCGCTGTTGGCCTCGACGAGCTTGATGCGGCGGTCGAGATCGTCAGCGTATTCCAGCAGGCGCCGCTGCTGAACGACCTTGGTGGACTCGCGAGTGAACTGCGAGCCGTAGAGGTAGGCCTCTTTGGTTATACCTCCGGCGCGTGCCACGAGCTGCCGCAGCGTCTCGCCGGGAGTCACACTATAGATGCCGGAGGCGACAAATTCCCCCTGCAGTCGGACAAACTTGGTCTGTTGCGACTGAGGCACGCGGATATCCGCTTTGGAGAAGACCGTAATGACATCGCCTGGTTCGAGCTCCAGGTTCTGTGTCTGATCGCCGTCGATCACGGCGCGCCCCAGGTTGAACGGTAGCAGCTGGGTAGTGAGGTCTTTCTTGTTCAGGCGCTGGATGACGGCGTAGGCCCAATCGATCTCGGGTGCGGGCAGCACGACGGAGTTTTTTATGGGAAAGCGCTGGGCCGTGGCGGTAACCGCTGAGCTGATGGAGGTTCCGGAGGAACTGCTTGCGGAGTTGTCCTGGGAGGCCAGAACGCTGCTTGAGGTCGCGTTGCCATTGCGCGAGGTTCGAGTCCCATTGGTGCCACTAGTATTTGCGGCAGCGCTATCGGCTGTACTGTCGGCTGAGGTGGAGCTATCGGGATTGGAATCATGCGATGCATCACGGGATGCATCGTGTGATGCTCCATGACCTTGAGCCGGGTTGGACAGGTTGTTCCCGTAGATATTGCCATCGCTGTCCCGGGCATTAGGTGCGGATAGGGACTGTGCAGATCGAGCGGGGCCGATGCCAACTCCATTGACCTGCGCGACGGGCTCATCGGGAGCATAGCGCCGCACATCCGGGTTGGACTCCAGGATCGGCAGTCCTAGCTGATTGCGCTGCTGCCAGTAGTCGCGCGTCAGCAGAGCTTCCTTGTCGGGGATTAGGTCGCGAACACGCATTCCCGGTACCCAGGTGAAGCGCCGCGGGTCCGCGACATTGCCGCGCAGCGTGACCACCTCCTTGAAACGATCGATGATGGGTGAGATCTCTAAAATATCGCCGTCGGACAATTCTGTCGCTAGGCCGCTCGTATCCAGGTTGATATCCATTACTGAGCGGGAGTCATCATGACGCCTGACTCGCTCGAGGCGTACTTCCTTGTGCCGTGCCAGTGTGGTGAGACCCCCTGCCAGCGCCAGCACCTCCTTGACGTTGCTCTCGGATTTCAGCTCATATAGCGCCGGATTATCGATGCTTCCAGCCAGGGCGACCATGGGGCCGACCGGCGGAATATAGACCACGTCGCCAGAGAGCAGGGGCACGTCCTTCGATTTGTCTCCTCGGAGGAGCAGATCGTAGAGGTCGAAGGTCGCGATGGTCTCTTTACCGCGCCGAACCTGGATATTGCGCATACTGCCCATAGGGCTCGGTCCCCCACTGGCGAAGAGGGCATTGACCAGCGAGCTAAGTGAGCTGACGGTATAGCTGCCAGGGCGCCTGGCCTCGCCGACGATAAAGATGTCGATGGAGCGCAGTTGCCCCATATTCACGTTCAGATCGAAGTTCTTGAAGTTGCGGCCCACCTGAGCGCGTAGGTAGTCGGTCAGCTTCGAGATAGGGATTCCGGATACCTGGATGGTGCCGACCCGCGGGATGTAGACAGCACCGGAACGGTCTACGGTGAAGTGTCCGTCAAGGATCACTTGTCCCCAGATACGAATGAGTAGTTCATCTCCGGGGCCGATTACGTAATCCGGCGTCACGGGGATTCGGTTTACCGGAGCAAAGGTGGTGGGAACATTCCGAAATAGGTTGGCACCGTAGATTGGCAGTACCTTACCGACGGATGCGGCGACCATTCGCTGAAATTCGCTCAATTCCACCGGAGGGACCGACTGGTTGCGGGTGGCAGCGCGATCCGTGCGCTGTGTGGTCTGCTCCTCGTCCTGCAGGCGGGTTTGATCGGCAGATTGCTGCTGGGGCGTCAAAACGGGGGAGCTGAGCAGAGGCTGGTTCTGATCCAGGACGGAGCTGCCATCAATCTGGTCGCTCCTCTGCTGCGCGGAGGTGGCTTGGCTGGAGGATTGGTCGGCGGACTGTTGCAGAGGTGAAAAAGGGCTGCCTTGTCCCTGAAAGCCAGTTGCAAGCGCGATGACCGGCGAGGAGAACAGGAGAATGATCCAAAGGAGTGCTGTACCCAATAAACGTTGTTTCATCAACATCATTCTCTTTCACTTCCCAAAATAAGCAACTTCAATTCGATGAAGCCTGCATTGCGGATTGATCCAGTGCCCCCTAGCCGCTAAGGGAAATTCCAAGACCATACGGCAGCAAACGATTGGGGGCAGAGGCCTGATCTTGGGAGCATGTCGATATTGCAACCCTTTGATAGACTGGAGCACTCCAAGCATAGCGGAAATCATGTGCTTTTTTATACGTTGTGGGCACGGCAGAATTAGGGAAGCAGGGGATCCGGACCGGAGTGGGATGCATCGAGATCTTGCAGGCTATGTCCTGCTCTCTATCTCGAGATGGCATCTCTGCGTGAAGATCTCCAAAGGGTATCTCAGTCCATCCATGGATAGCAATCCTTCCGTTGCCCCGGCTGGTTGCTCGGGCACGCTGTTCCCGTCGCTGCTAGTAGAATTTGGGGATTTCAAGGCGCGAAATAATCTTGCCCGAAGCTGCCGCGGAATGTCATTGCGAATGAAAGCCCGGATTGAGATTTAACCGGGGCCAGATGTGCTGCCTCCGGACATTCGAGTTTTGCTGCGAATAGCAGCATTTTGGGGCATCTTCTGGCTCCATTTTCACAGACAGGGAGTTCGTCCCCTGGTAGTCAGATAGTCAATCCTTTCGGGCATGATGTTCTGTCTGGTACCCTTCACTGCGGCTTATGATGGATCGTGATTTCTGGTATAGGCTGCCAACATCGAGGATCTCACGCGATCCGGCCACTCTCCAAAATGGGTCGAATAAGTCGGCTTGTTCCGGCTTTGGGAATAAGAAAAAGCAGGAGGGATATATGGGGCATCAGGGGTGCTGCAATAGTTCCGGTAGCATTCTGAATGTCTCAAGAGCTTGCTACAGACTTTGAGCTTTTGCGTATGTGATTATTTCCCTTGCATAAAGTTCTTGCCGGCTACGATATTTATCGGCTGCGGTGCAGAAGGGGATATGGAGTATCCATCATTTTCGCTTAAAAAGTACATCTTATGGTTCATGTACCTCGTAGGGAAATCGTGCAACTCTTTTTCCTGGATTCAGGTTTGCAGGAGGGCTCAGTACTGTTTATGCTCATGGATCTAACTTGGCGAGTAGTGTTTGATAGGCCCGCGTGGTAGGCTACCGAAGTCAGAACGGGCCTGATAGAATTGCTCATCACTGTAGCACTGTTATTTTTTTGCACTCGTTTAGGACGATTGCGAATCATCACGAGGCCTGCCCTTTCATTGCTGGATTCAAACTGAGGTAGGAGTCTTCAAATATGAGTTCTGTCGCAATTCCGGCCCCCCCCCCTTCAACTCTCCGGCTTCGTACCCGCCTTCAGCAGACCGGGATTATCATTCCTACCTATAATGCGAGTCCACATTGGAAGCAACTGCAAGCAGCGTTGGACCGCCAGGGGATTGCCAAAGAACAAATTCTTATCCTTGACTCCTCTTCTTCGGACAATACAGCGGCTCTGGCCAAGCGTGCAGGCTACTTGCTGAAGGTTATTCCTCTTGAGCAGTTTCAGCACGGTGCGACGCGCCAGTTGGCCCTGGCGCAACTGCCTTGGGCAGAGACCCTGGTATATCTCACGCAGGATGCAATTCCCGGTAAGAATTCAATTCAGACGCTGCTCCGGGCCTTCGATGATGCGGAGGTGGGTGCGGCTTATGGTCGGCAGTTACCTCGTCCAGAGGCAGATGAGATCGAGGCACACGCTCGTCTGTTCAATTATCCTCCGGCTTCGGATGTTCGCAACTTTGCCTCCCGTGAGCAACTCGGCTTCAGGGCGGCCTTCTTTTCCAATAGCTTCGCAGCTTATCGTCGCTCGGCTCTTGAGGAGGTCGGCGGATTTCCCACCAATACCATCGTTTCCGAAGAGGTTACAGTGGCGGCTCGGATGTTGATCGCCGGGTGGAAGCTGGCCTACCAGGCCGAAGCCACCGTGATTCACTCCCATCCACTGACGGTACGCAAGGAGTTTTCGCGTTACTTCGATATCGGGGTACATCATGGACGGGAGAGCTGGCTGATCGAACAATTTGGCGGAGCCGGTGGCGAGGGACTCAAGTTTGTGGCTTCGGAGATGCGGTTTCTCGCGAAGAATAAGGCCTCTCTTATTCCGCTTGCCGTAGTCCGGAGTGCCAGCAAATGGTGTGCCTACAAACTTGGGTCTCATGAGAGACACCTTCCGCTTTGGGTCAAAAAGAGGGTTTCCGGACAGCCTAACTTCTGGCATTCCGAGGATCAGGGGAATGGTGTACCCTTGGCTCTCAATCTGCCAGCTGATCGTTAGTCTCTCTGTCGTGCCCGTTGGGGGAGGGGAACGGAACTTGCTCTTGAAAACGGAGCGATTTACTCAGTCCAACGGCCCAAATCTTATCGCTTCCTTTCGCAAGGGCAGGCTCGCAATTCAAGTAATATTGAAGACCATTTCTGTGCTTTTTAGGCTTCGGTGGGAGCCAGGTTGGCGAGCACTCGATTGGCTTACTCCTTTATGTGAGACGCATTTATAGCGTATATTGATGTGCCTGAAAGGTGAAGGGTTCGCAGGTGTCTTTTATCGAAGCGTCGCGGCTCTGCTTTTCATCACTCGCGCGACTGTAGCCCTAGACGGATATCGGCGCTCCTTCTCTCTCTTCTCGGGGGAAGGATTTCCAGTTATGAGGAGCTTTCCAGTAGAGGATGTTTAGATTTGGCTGCAGGTTTTTTTTTGATCCGGTTTTCCAGTGAGGGGACGTGTTTCTTCATGTCTGTCGTGACTCAGGCGAATTGCGTTTATCATGAAGCAGTATGCCTCGGTGGCTTTCTGGCCGACGACCTTCAGCATTATCTGGATAATTTCCGGTGATGGCGCAGGCGGCTTCGTGAATCTATCGTGTGAACGAGTTCATTAGCTGTAGAAGATGGATGTAGTTGGACCATATTCGTCTAGCCCTACCGGCCAGGAGGCTGGCGCAGGAGCGCAATGTGGCCGAGACCCGACTGCGCCGAATTGAGCAGTCGTCAACAGCCTAATCAAAACGTGAAACTGCGGAGTGGAGAAAGGGGCTCCGGCGTTGATGGGGGAATGTGGGCATCCTAGGTGATTTCGAGCGGTAGGCGGCCTGCCTCTATTAGCAGGATACTTGGAAGGCCCCTTTGAGAATTGAAGATGGAGGAATTAAAAATGTCAAGGGATCGCAAATCCAATGCTCGCATGTGGTATCGAGACAATCTCTGCGGAAGAAGGGTTTTGCTGCAAATATCAGATAGTGGCGTTTTCCGGACTGGTCTTTAATTCCTTCGAAAGCTTATTGCTCAGGCACGATGCCCGGCCCTATTCATAATCGTATTGAGTGTAGCGCTGTTCGGAGTCTTGCGGATACTTCGCCCAATGATGATTTATCCCTGGAATGATCTTGCTCTTACGGATTCCTCGTTTCGAAATTGCTAGTACTGCTTGTGTCGATATCACCGCTCTAATCTCTATGTGGGATAGAATGTGCTGTATAGCGGGTGATTGCAGTCTTGCCATAATGATCGGAGTATTTATGAACCGTAGAGAATATGCCGCGATTATTGAGTCTCGGTTGCGCGAAGAGAGCGACCGGCTGAGCAGGGAGTTTGGTGAGCACACTGTTCAGAGTTGCTACATCGACAACTTACTGCCGGAAGATGAGGTCAAGAAGATCAACGCGGCTTTTCCCGACAAAGATACGATGATGCTCAAGAAGAGTCTTCGGGAAAACAAGTATGTAGCAGCGCAAATGGATAAATACAACCCGATTTTGGAGGAGATTATTTATGCGTTCCAAGACCCGAGAGTGGTCAAGGCCGTAGAGGAAATCACCGGGATCCAAGAGATGCTTCCAGATACGCATTTGTATGCTGGAGGTATCAGTCTGATGGCTAAAAATAACTTCTTAAATCCCCACTTGGATAATTCTCACGATAAGGATCGAAAACTCTACCGCGTATTGAACCTTCTTTTTTATGTAACTCCGGATTGGAGTACAGAGAATGGAGGCAATCTCGAACTTTGGGATGATGGCCCCAAAAAACCGCAGCGAGAAATTACCAGTCACTTTAATCGTCTCGCTTTGATGGCAACCCATAAGACATCCTGGCATTCTGTAAGCGAAGTAAAGGTGGATCGCTCTCGCTGCTGCGTATCAAATTATTATTTTTCTGAGAAGCCGCTAGAAGAGCACGAGTATTTTCATGTCACGTCGTTTCGGGGTCGACCGGAGCAACCGGTACGCGACGTCATTTTGCAAACCGACATCGCTCTTAGGCAGAGTATCCGTAAGATATTCAAAAAGGGAGTTGTTGAAAATTCTCACGTCTATCTGAAGGATGAGGAGACGAACGAACTCCCCGGCGCATCCGGCAAGAGCTAGGTTGGCCATGTCGTATCGCGCTGAGGTGGGGAGATAGCCTGAAAACATGTTCTAGTGGTCTGCCTGACAGAGACGTCGGGGTTGGGCTGGAACTCAGATTGAGGAATGTTGGAACCGTAGCGAAGTTTCTGTTAAGGCAGGGCCGATGGAATTGAAGGTAGCAGGATCTGGCCGAAGGCCTTCGGAATGGGCATGGGCTACCAAATTCTATCTATTCCTTCTTGTTTTTGTTATACCGATGGATTGGTTTCAGCCCACAGGTTTGCTGTTTCGGGAGGGGGGGGCCAAGCCGGCGATTCCTTTGATGATCCTGGGGTCCATCGTTATTATCGGTGCGCGCTGGAGACAGTTTATCTACGCGCTGCCGAGTTCGAGCCTGCGTGTGCTCTATGTCTTTGGTGGAATATTTGTATGTGGGACAGGGGCTTTTGTGCTGAACCTTGTATTTGGATGGTCTCGGTTCGGGGCGACAAAAGATCCTGTCACCCAATTTGTCACCCAAGCCATGCTATTTCTCGTGACGCCCTTCATCATTGTTGCCCATGCTGACCTGTTTGCCGGACGACGCTGGTCTGCATTTGTGATGAATGTTATTCCTTGGGCTGCGTTGGTGCACTTGGCCGCTGCGGTTTTTCAAGTTATTGGTCTGCTTCAGCCTGATCGTATGCCACTTGAACTGTTTCGCAATGGGACGGAGGAGTTCAACAGTCGGGTAGCTGGTTTGCTGAGCGAGCCTTCTTATTTCGGAACGATGGCCGCGCTCTATGGCATTCCATTACTGTTGGCTTACCCTACTGGGCGCAAACGACGCTATATACTTTTGGCTTTTTTGTTGTTCGCCATGTCGCTCTATGGCGGCGGGAAGACAGTTGTTCCGGTAACCATTTGCGGTTTTCTAGGTTTCATGTGGTATAGCCGAGCACGTATCCTTACTCTCAGGAATATTATTGTGCTCCTCGTCGTTGCAACAATATCGGCCATCGTTGTGGTGCAGAATGCGGCGTTGAATGTTCAGGACAATCTGAGTACTGCCATGAGATTTGGATCGACCGCTACGTCCTTGAACGCGGCCTTCGCGGGCTATGGCATCTTGGGTGTTGGTTTCGGTCAGTTTCACTTTATGTTCCTCGAACGGTTTATGCCTACTTTTCTGCTCTTCTCTCAGGAAGCGGTTGACCAAATGTCCTCCGCCGCTGAGCATCGTGCGTCGACCTTCAATATTTTCACGCGATACTTGATAGAGACTGGAGTATGCGGACTACTGCTATTTTTTGCATTTCTTCAATCGCAGTTCAGGATGGCAAGGGAAGATCAAAGGTCAGGTAGTCTTTTGGGCATCTTGCTTATCTCAGTAAGCCTGGGCTTTCTACTCACACAGGAGCCCTATTGCTATCCTCCTATCATGCTGGGGGCCTCTCTTGTATTAGGTAGCCACAATGAAGTTCGTCGACCTGCACTGGGATTGATGGGGCGCAAATGAACTCAGTGCCCGTGAAAACACTCTTGATGCCTATCCCGTCCCTCCGGATGTCGGGAGGAAACAAGGAAGCATTGCGCCTGGCCGAAGAGTTGCAGTTAGGGGGGGTGGACATAAGGATCGTAACTCTGTGGAGGAGCCAGCACGAACTGACATCGTCCAATGTGCCCATAGTTCATCTGTCTTCGTATCTTGCAGACCGCTTCAATGCGAGAGTGCAGTATCCGATTCTGCTCTTGCGCTTTCTTTTTTATGTTCTCGCACTGACTCGATCTTCTGAAGGTTGCAAGAATGCGTTGATCCTCACGCATTTCTCGACGTTCCCGCTGGCATGGTTGGCGCCGCATCTAGCTTGGTATTGTTTCAATCAGGATGTGGAATGGATGTTCGTTGCGGACGGGCCAAAACGGACGTTGCTACGCAAACTCATTCTTGCAACAAGCCGGCGTGCAAGCGTGATTACGACCAACGCTTACATCTCGAGTCTCTATCTACAAGAAGGAATCCAACCGTTAGGGCAGGCCTCCATTTGGCCTCCAAAGTCATGGCTGTCTCATGCAGTGAGTGGCGAACGCGATATTGATGTGGTAATGCTACTGCGGCGAGGTCATATGAAACGCTTGGATCTCTATTTAGAGATTCTGGCGCAACTAAACAGAGTCGGTATCTCCTCTGCTGTCGTGACTCCTGACTCCGAGATTCGAGCTAGTGTGGCTGGGCTTGCTGGTTCTTGCTTCCTTCGTCCGACCGACGAAGAAATAAAACAACTTTATGGGAGATCAAAAATATTCCTGCTGTTGAGCGATACTGAGGGATTTGGATTGCCTCCGCTGGAGTCGATGGGGTCCGGGTGTGTTCCGCTCTGTCGCGATTCTGGAGGTCCTCGGTGCTACATGGATGGGGCATTTGTCGGAAACCTTATGTCTTTGGATGCCACCATTCCCGAAATATTGTTGCGTTTGCAGATGCTGCTTGCCGACCCGGGAGGCCTGTTAGCCTTTTCGCTTGAAGCCAGGCGGCGATTTGAGATAGGGCTATTGTCTACTATTGCGCAACGCAAAGAATGCATCACCAGGCTTCTGAAGATTTTGACAATAGATCCTTAGCATGTCATCCACAGTTACTGGCGAAAAGATGTGAGGTGCTCCCCACCATGAACATGTTCTCTTGTTCGCTAACTCGTGTAACTCAGTCATTCCTCCAAGTACTCTGCTTTATAGTGCTGTCGTTGGCTTGTTGGAATTCGAGCGTTGTTCTAGGGGCTACATCGAAGAGGAAGGGTCAACCGCAACAAGACATGGCCCGACTATCGCTTGGACGATCCATTCTTGATTTTGGAGGCGTTGGCGATGGCAAGACAGATAATGCCCTAGCCTTTCAAAAGGCGATGAAAGCATTGAGCGCTGCTGGGGGCGGAACACTCCTGGTGCCTGCAGGTCTCTATGTGACCTCAGCAACTCTTGTTTTTTCATTGCCCGTCCCAATAACAATCCGCGGTGATAGTTCAAAGACTTCTATTATCCACTATGTCGGCAAAGGCGATGCAATCTTTGTGGGTCCACAGGTTGTGAGCGTCAAGCAGCATCTGTATGTCCATCTAACATTGAGCAGCTTAGGCCTGACCGGGACAGCGGTTTCGAGCAATGGAATCCATATTGTGGATGCATCAGAGTTTTTTCTCAAAGATCTCATTGTCTCCGGTTTTGGCCGGGACGGGATGAGAGCTTCCGCATCCCAGTATGGACATATCTCGGATACTACTTTTGCGGCAAATGGTGCCCATGGACTCAATTTCTCCATAGGAATCTTGAAAGATGGTAGGGGAGTTATTCAGAACAACACATGGGAACTCAACAACGTCTACTTCATGGCTAATCAAGGTTGGGGGTATCGAGACCAAGACGGATTCGGCATCTCGTGCCATAACTGTACATTCCAGTCGAACAGAGCGGGAGGTAGCTTGGAGACGGCCGATACGGATGATGAGGTGGGAGAACCCGCTCCTGGGGTCCCCACAACAGGGATACAGCCATCGAATAACATATATGAAAACTGCCATTGGGAATGGAACTCAAACATTAACCAATACATTCAGTTTGGTCAGCGAATTCGAACGGTGGAACCACTCTATGCTTCAACATCAGCGGCTAACGGAGATTGGATCATTGGCTCCCACGCTTCCACGGGGATGGTTTTGGAGCAACCTTTTTGGTTATCCGTAGGTCCACATATTGTCATTTACGGTGGAGATCATCATCGTGTGGATACAGGCGGCGTGCCAGTTACATTGAATCACTCAACACATTCTTACTTCTACTTCGGCAGTGAAGTCTTTTCCGACAGTTCAGCAGGACCAAGTCCAAAATGACAAAGGCACTCGATGAGTGTGTCAGGAGTTGATATTCCTCTTGGCTTAGTTTCGTGCTGCAACTTGCCGCCGGCGCGGGGCGCGCCTTATGTCGGTGGCATATGTCTTAAAGTACTCAAGGTTTTGTTGATTTCTCAGTATGAGAGGTCAACGGTCTTCTGAGCTCCTTCACGAATGAGATCGAATGCCTCCCGCTTTGGTGATATCTCCGGAGAAATGGCCAGCTGTTTAACACCTGTGACAGTGAAAGTATTGCACCACTCGTGGCTGCATTGGCCCAGGCAAGATGAGCAGGAGGAAGACATGGCGATCGATTGTCCCATTTAAAACGGCAAGTCAATATCGCTACGTCGAGTTTCCAAAACGTGCAGCGGCTCCTTTTGCTGGTGCTATGATGATCTAATCTTTATCGGAATGCGTGTTCCAGTTTATTTTAGGATCTTATTAACTTGACTCAAAATATATTGATTACGGGCGGCGCGGGATTTATCGGAACACACCTTGCTAAGACGCTTCTGAAGCAAGGTCATACCGTGACCCTTCTCGATAACTTCAGCCCTCAAATCCATGGCGAAAAGGCAGAAATACACGCTGATCTTCAAGGCAGGGTTCGCCTCGTACGTGGCGACGTCCGTGATGCTTCTGTTTGGGAAGCGGTTGTTCCAGGACACCAAGTCATTGTGAATCTGGCTGCTGAGACCGGAACCGGTCAGTCCATGTACGAGGTTATGAAGTACGAACAAGTTAATCTGGCTGGTACGGCACTGCTCTACGATTTGCTTGCGCGAAATTCGAATCATGGAGTTCTGCGTATCATTGGTGCCTCTTCACGGGCAATCTATGGTGAAGGTGCCTATAGGTGCTCCGAGCATGGATTAATATACCCAAGGCCACGTTCTTCTGCGGAGAAGAAGCTTGGCCACTTCGATCCCTTATGTCCTGTATGTGGATCGAAGTGCCGATCTGTTCCCACACCGGAAAGCGCACCATTCCAGCCAGCTTCATTTTACGGGCTCACGAAGCAGGTTCAGGAGCAGATGACCCTGCTGTTTGGGGAAGTCCTCGGGATTCCATCTTTTGCGCTCCGCTATCAAAATGTGTATGGACCAGGCCAGTCATTGAAGAATCCATACACTGGAATTCTAGCTATATTTTCGAACTTGGCTCGCGTCGGATCGGACATCAATGTCTTCGAAGATGGCGAAGAGAGTCGCGATTTTGTTTACATCGACGATGTCGTAAGCGCAACCATGGCTTGCATAGATAGTTCCGAGACTACCTCCCATGCCGTGAACGTAGGTTCCAATGAGCATGTAACCGTGATGCAGGTGGCGCAAGCTGTAAATGACTACTTCGGCGGGAAATCCAAAGTTCAGGTTAATGGTGCTTTTCGAGAAGGAGATATTCGCCATGGTTCGGCAGATCTCACGCTCGCTCGCTCACTGCTAGGGTATGAGCCTAAAACCCCATTCGCTGTCGGTGTCCGGGAGTTTCTGGCCTGGGCTGAACAGAGCGAACCAGAACTCTCCGGATACGAACGTTCACTTGCCGAGTTGAAGCAAAAGGGATTAATGCACCAGGCGGACTGATCCTGATACAGGGTGGTGTCGACAAATAGCGATTGTAACTCTACAAAAGGTCACTTGGATCGCTCAAATGCACAGCCAGGGGTGCTGATCGAGGATTGGGTGGAGAAAGTTCAGCGTCCTTTGATTCCATTGCCGCGACGTACCTGTTGTTTGCTGTCAATACCGTGATTCGGGGAAATTGTGGGGAGTCTTATCCTCACTTCGCAAAAGCAATTCTGCCTAGTGTTGCGATTCTCCCTCCTTGTTCTTCTCATTGTGGTGCCGATGGATCGATCTGAGCTACGGAGGGGATACCGCCCCCTTGTGTCAGTTGAAAGATGTAAAACTGGCATAGATAGCAGCATCGATTTGATCATCCGCAGCCGCTTCTTTTATATGGATTTCTGGTCAAACTGCATCGCGCTCTACATTCGAACTGTTTATGGAAAAAGCGAAGATGGCCCATGCCAGAAATGACACGGTATCGGTTGCGATAGAGTCTGGCTTGGGAAGGCGATGCGGAGAGCAGTATTTTCGTTTTTCAGTTGGTTGTAGGCGTTTCGAGTTCTCATTTGTCTCTAGGATCACATGCTAAAATAACATTGCTTCAGCTCGAACTCTGCATCCACGAAATTGGATCGGAGTAATGCCAGAGACGAGTCGCGCCAGACCTTCTTAGACGGATTGCACCGTCGGATGCGGATTGACACTTGCACAAAGTTGGCATTGTAACGGTAACTTTTAATAGCGCGAATGTGCTACCAGACTTCTTGAAGTCTCTGGAAGGGCAAGATCATCCAAGCTTCCATCTTTATGCAATCGACAATGCGTCCAGCGACGATACGATTTCCATACTCAAGTCGTGGCAGATGCCGCAACTGACGATAGTTGCTAACGATTTCAATGCTGGCGTAGCGGGTGGCAATAATCAGGGCATCACTGCTGCCCTTGCAGATGGATGCGACTCGATTCTGCTCTTGAATAACGATGTCGTGTTCGGATTGGACCTGATCCGGCTACTTATCGCGGGCCTTAGCGACTACGCATGTAATATGGCGGTTCCTCTGATCTATTACTATGATCCACCAAAGAAGATCTGGTGTGCTGGTGGTACATTTCAGGCCAGGTATGCCGCCCGCGGTATCCACTATGGGGAAGATGAGTTTGATCGCGGACAATTCGAGCAATCTCGGCTCATTGAATACTCGCCTACATGTTGCACTCTAATAAAACGCGAGGTTTTCGACGTGATTGGCCTTATGGACGAGCGTTACTTCGTCTATGTGGATGACAACGACTTCATGTACCGGGCATTTAAGGCTGGTTTCAAGACGTTCTATTTGCCCCATGTAAAGCTGTGGCACAAGGTGAACAGCCTTACGGGGACAGATTCTCCTTTTGCCCAGCGATACCTTTCTCGCAACCGGGCACTCTTCATCAGGAAGCACTTTGGCTGGTGGACCGTCATGAGGATGACACTTATCTATCGAGCCATCTACTGCTATAGATTACTCATCGGGAAAGACAACTTCGCAGCCTTTGAGCGCCGTCAGGCAGGCTGGACTGAAGGGCTTGGTATCCGCTGAGGATGACATGTGTGATGACCATGATCTTTCGAGGTAGTCAGTCCACTTTGCGGTTCGTGCCGAGGATTCGATGAGAAGCCTGCGCTGGACAGTTGCTAAGAATGCTTTATCCAATATTGTGAGGGGTGGAGCTACGGCCATTGTTGCAGTCGCCCTACCTCATTTTCTTGTTCATAGTCTTGACCGCGACCGGTTTGCCGCATGGTCGCTCATCCTTCAGATCGCCGCGTATGCTTCATTCCTTGATTTCGGCTTACAAACAGCGATTGCCCGCTTTGTAGCACAGGCGTTGGAGTTGGGAAAGCACGAACACGTGCGAAAGCTCATTGAAACGGCCTTTGCAATGCTTTCGATAGCTGCGTTAATATCATTGGCGCTCCTCCTGCTTATTGTCTTTCATGCAGGGATCTTCTTTTATGGCGTTCCTTCGTCGATTCTCCACGAGTTTCAGGTTGCAGCACTCATCATGGCACTTGGAGCAGTTCTGCTGCTTCCCTTGTCCACTTTTACCGGCGTGCTCATTGGAATGCATCAAAATGAGTTCACAGCCTACGCCGTGGGTGGGAGCCGACTGATAGGTGCGACGATTGCAATCATAGCTTCACACTACACTCGGTCGCTTATCACAATTGCTCTGTGTGTGGCCGTTCCCAATCTATTGGGTGGGCTGCTACAGATGTACATCGTGGGGCAACGGCTTGCTAGTGCGCGTCTTGAGCGGCTCGCTATCGATCGGAATGCGGCGGTGGGCTTTCTTCACTACTGCGCGGGCCTCACTGTATGGGCATTCGGCATGTTATTGGTTTCTGGCCTGGATATCACCATCGTCGGACATTATCAGTTTGAATCTGCTGGTTACTATGCTGTTGCTGCAACACTCACGTCTATCTTCGCAAGCGCCAACAGTTCAATACTGAGTGCCCTCTTGGCACCGTTTGCTGCAATGCAGGCAAGAGGAAGACTCGATCAGATGCGCGTGATCGTTATCCACGCAACTCGCATCAATACTTTCATGAATGTTGCAGTCACGGCGATCGTGATCGCCTACGGTAAAATGTTATTGGGACTTTGGGTGGGGGAGATTTACGCTAAGCAAGCTTACCCGGTCTTGGTCGTCCTCATGGCTACACAGACACTTCGGCTTTTCGCGAGCGGTTATTCCATTGCTCTTATCGCCACCGGCTATCAAAACAGTGGGATTTTTCCTGTTTTGATAGAGGCTGTTGTCAACCTTGTCATGAGCTTATACTTGGTACAACGGCGCGGCGCGCTCGGAGTTGCCTATGGCTCGTTCATTGGTGCGGTTGTTGCTATTCCTGCACTCTTTGTTTTTTGTGTAGGCATCAAGGAAGGGCTTAACATCAGCAGATTCGATCTAGGGTTTAGGGGAATCCTCGTAGGCATGTTGCCCGTTTTGCCCGCATTTGCCTGTGCCATTCTCGTTATCCGTCTACATCAATTCCGGTTGCTCCCTATTGTGGGTTGGTTGGTGTCGATCGTAATTGGCTTTTTTGTGTTCAAACTGACACAAAGACAATGGTCCACTGCTACTTTGGCTGCTCGGTAAATGCCAGGATTGTATCGTGGCTGTAGTCTGTACCTAGCCTAGGCGATGCAATCCTCAGGTCACTATGGGGCAATCGTCTTGGCATATGCATCATTAGTAAGAATAGTGATGTTCGGCTTCAGGGAATTCCTCTTGCTCAGGCGTTGAGACCGTTGCATACTCTTTGACGCTTGTAGAAGGTCACGGGTTTCAGTATCGTGATTTGCTATTTTGATGCCGCCTTTTATATGCTTCTTAGCTAACACTCGGACCTATGAACGATTTAAAGCAAAGTCGATGGAGTCTGCTGGTCTCTATGGAGGTTTATGACATATTGACATTTCTTATCAAAAGGCTATACCGCGTTAAGGGAGTTTTTTTTTATCGTAGAGTCTTCGGCTCATTCGGCAAAGGATCCATTCTGTATCCACCCCTGCTTTTGGTGCACCCAAGTTGTATAAGCATAGGGAGCGGGACCATTATCCGCCATGGACTGCGGATGGAAATCATCAGAGATGCGCTCTCTCCGGTACCCCATATAACAATCGGTAACAATGTCAATATAGAACAGTATGTACATATTATTTGCCGTCACCGTATTAGCATCGGGTCTGACGTATCCATAACTGGCTTCTGTTCTATCGTTGATACAAGTCACCCAGTCGATGGCCTGGGGGTAGATGACAAGATGGGGAGTCACATTGATCGAATAGAGGCTCCGGTTGAGATTTGTGATGGAGCCTTCATTGGAATGGGAGCCCGCATTCTCCCGGGTGTCCGGATTGGCCGCGGAGCAGTGGTTGGCGCCAATGCAGTGGTGACACGCGACGTTCCAGATTTCCACATTGCAACCGGTATACCGGCTGTCGTGCGGAGAGTGCGCAGGCTTACAGATATGGCTCCCCTTCCAGTGAATTCTGATACATGAGGAGGTCTAGGGAGCTCCAGGTCGCTTGGATTGCGCGCTGTTTACTAAAATGCAAGTCTCTTCTATCAAGATGAATATGGCTGATTTCAATATAAGTTTATCCGTGTTTTGTCGGAGGTCAGATATTGCTCCATAAACAGTTGCAAGTATTGAGTCTGGCGTTACGTCGGCTGAGATTGCCTAGCGGCATTAAGACTGGCAAAGGCACCTTAATCCGAGCGCCGTTTTCAATACCAAGCGGTATAGGGATCGAAATTGGGATAAATACAAAGATCCATGTTGGCTCTACCATTCTGACGATTAGAGAACATGCTGGGATACGATACCAACCCAAGATTGGCATCGGGAATGACGTATATATTGGTCGGTATATATTTCTTGCTGCAATAGGTGAAATAAGAATAGGGGATGGTTGTGTGCTCAGCGACTACGTTTACATTAACGATGCTGCGCATGGTCTTCATCCGTCGGCGGGCCCTATCATGAAGCAAGCACTCGAGAGCAAGGGGCCTATTCGAATCGGTCGCAACTGCTTTCTAGGATATCGCGCGGCAGTTCTGCCGGGCGTGACGCTTGGTGAGGGGTGCGTAGTTGGTATAAACGCCGTTGTCACACGATCTTTCCCAGCTCACTCTATGCTCGCTGGAGTTCCGGCTAAGGTTATCCGTACCTTCGATCACTCTACCCAGACTTGGGTTTCGGTATCTTAATGTGTTGCGAGGCCTAGAATCGCCGATACCCGTGCGGCAGAACGAAGTGTGAGGGGCATGCATCATGTTGCAAGGCTCATAATACCGAGGGCCCAAGCGCGAGTATATTTCCAGGCTGCGTTGGTTGCAGATTTCATCGTGATCCAAAATCCATTGGTATCAATCAGGAATTCGATTGCGTGTATGCCGGGAGCAGGGACAAAGCCTAGATATTCCGCGAGGGGCAAGTGAGCCACTCACTTGAGATGGCTCCAGATCAGGAACGACATCCCTCCAAGTAATGGGATGACTCAAAATATGGCGTCACGAGTCTTCATTTACAATCAGAGCTTGTACTTTCAGAGTCGCAGAATTATTCAGATATGGATATCCCGGCGCCGGTGGAAAAGTCATGCCTATTTGTACCTCCGAAGGGCTCATCCTGTCCATGCGGCCCGTGAGATGATGTGCGACTTGGCAGCAGGTTTGGATGAGCCGTGCAGAGGGTATGAGGCATAAGAGCTATTTAGTATAAGACAGAGATAATTGGATTCTGAAATTTAGAGTTTATCTCGGAGCAAAGGTTGCCTGAGATCGTCCGTGTACTCGGGACAATGAACGATTTGCTAAGGAAGTTTATTTATGGTAGCAGCGCGCTTTCGAAAGCAGCAAATATTTTCGCTAGCAATTTGGATATTACCTGTGTTTTTCGCTCTAGCTTGCGGGAAAACTATAGCGCAGACCGTAGGAAAGTTTCCTCAATGCACTACGGGCTACGGTGGCACGCGGCCGACTGATGTATATGTTCCCATAGATAGCTGGGTTTACCCGGCACTTGATCGTTTGCATGGGCTAGGATATTTGGACACAGCATTCCTTGGTCTTCGTCCCTGGACGAGACGTAGTGTCCAGCGAATGCTCGATGCAAGCTCAAACGCACAAGATATACGAAACGATTTTCAGGCGTTCGAAATACTTACTGCTCTTCAGCGTGAATTTGGTGAGGAAGACGAGTCGGAGAAGCTTTCCTTGGGGTGCGAAGGCGTTTATACGCGCTTGCAGGGCATTACCGGTCTAACCCTGCGAGACAGTTTCGGTCTCGGGCAAACACTTAACAATGATTACGGTCGCCCATATCAGACCGGCTTTAATACGGTCGATGGAGTAAGCGGAAGCGCAGAGTATGGCCGCTTCAGTTTGTACGTGCGAGGAGAGTATCAACATGCGCCTAGTGCCGCGGGCTATGATCCTGCTCTCGTCTCTATCCTGTCCTACATTAACGGCACTCCTATAACTAGCACCTCTGTGCATCCTACGATTCCCGCGGGTCCCATTGCCTCTACCAATGTATTCCGCATCATGGAGGCGAATATTTCCTACCGCTTGCTGGATCACGAAATATCATTCGGCAAGAGTGATCACTGGCTGGCTCCGACCAAGGGTGGAAGTTTTCTCTACAGCAATAATGCGGAAAATATCTATGCGTTTCAGATCGACCGTACTGAACCTCTTTCTGTGCCCTTGCTTTCACGCCTGACCGGACCATTCCGCTATGAGTTTTTTGTCGGTAGCCTCAAAGGCCATTCCGCCCCTAATGATCCTTGGTTGCACACCGAAAAAATTAGCTTCAAGCCTACTGCCAATGTCGAGATAGGGTTTGCGCGTTCTACGATTTGGGGAGGCAAAGGCCACGCGCCCATCACGATCCACTCCTTCCTTAAGAGTTTCTTTAGCTTCCAGAATGTGCCTGTTACGCAGAAGAACTCGAGAGATGATCCGGGGGCCAGATTTGGCACGTTCGATTTCAGCTGGCGACTTCCATTTCTGTCCCACAGGCTTACCTTGTATACGGATTCGCTCGTCCACGACGATGTGAGTCCGGTATCTGCTCCACGTCATGCTGGTGTGCGTCCTGGCCTCTTTTTGTCCCGCATTCCTGGAGCTCCGAAATTCGATCTTCGGGTCGAGGGCATGAGCACTGATCCTCCGACAGGTCGCAGTATTGACGGAGACTACCTCTATGTGGAGGCTGTTCAGGTGCAGGGATATACGAACAAAAGTTTCATTATGGGAGACTCTCTTGGTCGAGAAGGAAAGGGGGGGCAAGGATGGCTGACCTACCACATATCGCCACGTGAATTAGTCCAATTCGAGTTCCGGCACTCAAAGAATGCCAAGGACTTTATTCCCTCGGGAACCACTCAGAATAGCTTCGACTTTCGCGTGGTCAAACGTTTGCACGATCATCTGGAGTTGTCCGCTGACGTCCAGCACGAGTGGTGGAAGGCACCGGTGTATAAGCCTGGAGAGCAGACCAATACTGTTGCCACATTCCAGCTCACAATACACCCCGAACACAAAACCGCACCGTAAGAAACGGTTTGAGCTACTCCTCCCTATCTGAGGGAGGAGTAGCTGCGGTTGTATGGGGCGATGTATTTTGAAGTGTCGCTTGTTCTGGCGCTACACTTACTGAACCGCGTCTGTTGAGGATAAATCTTTCATTGGGGCAAAGGTGGAACGCGTACTTAGTACACGTTTACGTACTAGCACCCAAAGGCTGCCCATCAGAGTTCCGAGTAGCAAACCACCCAGACTAATCAGTGCCCGAGGCGGTCCAGATCGCTGATCGGGGTATGATGCAAAGTCCAAGATTTGTAGAAGCGGGGCATCATGCGCTTCGTCCATGCGTGCCGCTTCGTCTTGTTTTGCAATCATTTCAAACAACGCTTCGTGGTACTTCACCTCACGTGCTTGGCGAATATAGGCTAGTTGAGCGGCTGGGACTTTGGCCATGGGGATGTTGCCAGCATCGTTATTTGCGCCGCCGTTTTGAAGCCGGGCAAGTTGCTCCTCCAGGCCTGCTATTACACTTTGCAGTCGCATTACCATTGGGTTTTGTGGAGTGGAGGACTGTTGAAGGTCGGCTAGTTCGATCTGGTGAGCCGCGATCTGCGCCCTTGTCTTCGCGATCGTTTCGAGCTGTAACGCTGTTTGGCCCGTAGGAGAGATTAGACCATACTGTTCCTGGCTCTTCTTCAGCTCAACCTCAGCATCTGCCAAGTCATTCTTTTCTTTTGCGAGCTGATTGTCGAAGAACATACGGCGTTGCGATGACTCTGTGAGGGCAAGGCGGCCGTTTGTCTCCCGTAGAGCATCGAGATAGGCATTGACGAGATCTCTGGCGCGTTCCGGGCTTTTATCTTGCACGGTAATTCTGATAATCGTGTCTTTTACTCCTACCTCAATGTTAGTGTTTGAGGCGAGACGTTTAATTGCGTCGCTATCATGCTTCACCCTATAGATTTGTTTCAGGTTGAACCGTCGGATCAACTTTTCTGCAATGGAGCGGCTCTTAAGGATTCCGGCATAAAGATCACCAGACGTCTTCACTCCGGCTAATAAACTAGCAGGACCAAGTGCGGAAAGTTGGCCGGCAAGGGCCGAGGCGCTCGAGCTACTGCTGTTGGTAGGTGGGACGAAAGCAGCAACAGACGAATACTTTGCAGGAAGAGAAAATGCTGTAACTACAGATGCAAGGAAGATGCCCGCAGCAATGAGCAAAATTGTTTTTCTTCCCTGCTTGAGAGCGTCCAGCAAATCTAAGATGTTAACTTGGGACGCTTGATCTACGGAGGGCTGCAACCGATCTTCATTGGAGCGATTCTCCCGTGTCAAGGGGGCGACATGTGTGGCTTGGTCGATCATGAATTACCTTTCCTGCTGTTCTGCCCATCTATACAAGGGAAGATTCTCTCTGGATCAATTAGCTTGCTCGAAAGGCCAAAAAACGAAGCTTGTGTGGCGAGGTCAACCACTTTGCTGACAGTGCTTCGATGGCGGCGATGATCGACCAGTACCATGAATATTTCATTCAAGAAATTGTACCGGTTTCGCGCTGGCAAGCAAGGCCATCCAGCCCTCGGTTCTCAAAGAGGGGCAATTGCCGCGTTCGAGGTGCTGAGATATCCTCATGCTGCTTTTTCGCAGAAATGTTACCTCTGATTCCTCCAGATACCTTAAAAATATTTTGGCTCTGCTTACGTAAAGAATCTGTGGTTTCCTCTCTTTCCTTATGAGGCATGTCTGCCGCGCTAGCGTGGAGTAGGTTCGAACATGATTGGAATGATCAAGCATCTGACGCTGCACACGATAGATCTGGCGGGGGTGTCTGCAATCTGAAGTACAAGAGCCTATTTGATCTACAGAATACGGCTATAATCTCCTCATCAGAGGAGACAAATCAAAAGATGAGCCACTTTGCCTGGAGACATAGCTTACTTCCTGTCCGCGGAGCCGATGATTACATCGGTCGGAAGTGGTTCCCGAAGAGGTGGAAATAGCCGACATTTCGCTGACCATTACGGCGAAGATCCCCGTCGAGCACCGTGAGCAGATTGTTCTGATCGGCATCAAGCACCCTTATATCCAGATGGTCTGCCCAGCTTGATTTGTGCCAGTTGAAATCATAGAGACTGGAGATAAAGAAACTGAGGATAGAGATGATGTGTCATGCGCCGGAACAGGTGGATGCAGGAGTAGTGAATGGTAAGGCGACGGTACAGAGCCGTAAGAAAGTGGAGATCATGGGATCTAGTGGACGATTTTCGATTCGCTGATTTGGCGCGTATTTGATGGCTCCGAGTGTCCGCTTTGATCGTTGAATCATCTCCAAGGTGACTTGAGGGAGTTCTCTGGGGATGTGACAGATCCAGAAATACGCTGACCGATTTTACTATCGAGGGGATTGAGAACGGTCCATCCAGCTTTACTTTACTTCTGGTTTTTCTCCCACAAGGTCATCAGGTCGCTGTGCTGGTCTTCTTTTGCGGAGAAGAGGATGGCATTCTCCGTCGCAGAGTAGGACAGGCTCGGAAAACCAATCAGGACGTCGTTGGGCAGCATAAGCACAGCGCGACTCGACTGGGTGCGGAAATCGTAGAACTGCAACTTCGAGCGATCCGTCCCAATGTCGACAAAGTAGATACCCCGATCGGTCACTGTCCATAATCTGCCAAAACGGCACCTCTCAAGTCCCTCCACAAGAACTGGTGCTCCACCGTTGGCGGGCATCTTCCAAAGGCCTTCTCCCGAGTTGGTGAAGAATAGCACCTGGGAGTCGGGCGAGACGTGGACGTCGGTGAGGGCAATTGAGGAAATAGGCGTCGCGTCCGTCCCGGCGACTCGCATCTTCCATAACTGCATCGGACCGGCGCGATTGGAGTCAAAGTACAGCCACTTCCCATCTTGCGACCAGGCAGGCTGCTTCTCTTCAAAGTTGTCAGAGCTGAGATTGCGCAGCAGCTGCCCATCTGCCGAGACGACGTAGACCGCCGAATGGCCCTTGGGCCGTGCGTCGAAGGCAATGGATCTTCCATCGGGCGACCAGCGTGGGCTCCCCACGGTAGCTGCCTCGAACCGGGTGAGTTGGCTGGCCTCCTTGCCGTCTGCATTGGCGACCCACAGCTCCCACTTGCCGCTCCGGTCGGAAACGAAAGCGATCTTCGATCCGTCCGGAGAGAACTGGGCGCTGTGGCTGCGGCGCGTCGAAGGTGCGATGCTCACGGATGAGGCCGGATGTTGCAGAGCAACCTTCAGAATATTGGAGCGCTGGGCCCAGTCCGCGTAGACGATAAAGCTTCCATTAGAGGAGACTGCCGGCTGAATCGCGGATTCGCCTGTCGTCTCCATCGGAGCGGGCGGCCCTCCGTCCCGTCTGATCTTCCAGAGAGCATAAGCGCCATCCCGGTTTGAGGAGAAGAGTATGGAGTGGCTGTCGTCAGACCAGGCAAGACCCTGGATGTCCATGTGCTCCGCAGTAAGCTGGTGCTCTCGCCGGTCGGAGAGCGAGGTCAGGAAGATGTCACCTGAGTCGTAGCTGGAGAAGCGGACGTAAGCAACCCATCTTCCGTCCGGTGAGTACACGGGGTTTAGGTCGCGTCCATTGGAAAGGGGATCGGTGAGCGGACGCAACTCATGGCTGCCAAGGCTGTACTCATAGAGCCCCAGCCCGAAACCCGAAGGGGCTATATCGGAGACAATCAGCTTCTTGCCGTCCGCAGACCAGCTTGGCCCGGTGTCGTTGCGAGTGCCTAACAGATCTTCGCTCCATGGACGGCCGCTCTTCAGGGTAAAGAGCACCTTCTCCGATCCTCCGGGAAATGGAATCAGCATTACCTGAGAACCCGAGGAGGAGACGCGGAGGAAGGCCAAAGAGCTGCCATCCCGAGACCAGACCGGGTGAAGGTCAGAGCTGGAGCTTGTGGTGACCCGAAGCGGTCTTCCACCCGGCTGCATCACGTAGACATTGAAGTTGGGACCGCCATTATTCCAGATGAATGCAACCGACCGGCCATCCGGAGAGATAGACGGCTGGTACGACTCCCCAGGGAACGAGGTGAGCGGGCTGATATGGGCCGTGCCACTCAAAGTCTCAGAATGTCTTCTGTGCCAGAGAAAAAGTGCTACGAGGCCGGTCAGGAGGATGGCGAGGCACAGCGACGCCAGGACTAGAAGTGTCCTTCGATGTGGCGGATCTACTGCGGTGGTTTTGCGAGGAACCGGCTCGGGATGAACTGGTTCGGATTGGGGTGCGACCAAGGATTGCGGCAGCGCCGGACTCGGTTGCAATACCTCAATTGCGCTTGGCTGGACGCTGATTCGCGTGAAGACAGGGACGTAGCCGCCCTTCGGAAGTGAGATCCGAACCCTATCGAGATGGCCCTGCTCCTCGAAGTATTGATCCAGCTTCCGGCGCAGCCGCCTCGCCTCGCTGCGCACGACGGTATCGACCTTCGGATCGTAGGTCGGCACGCGATCATAGACCGAGACCCCGATCGAGGTCTCCTTGATCTCATCGGCGCGACCTTCTAGAACCGTTTCTGTTACAAATTGGAGAAAGCGCGAGATCCTGGCCGATCCCTTGAAGTGGACACATCCCAGAATGCGAGTCAACTGCTCGCGAACGAGGAAAGGATCGACGTCGAGGGGAGGAAGCTGGGGCGAGAGGGGATCGCCCTGAGTATCTCGTTCGGTGGCAATCTCTAGTGCCATAAAGCTCAGCCTGCTTGAGTGTCTTTCATCTTAGTGCCACATTCTTACAGTTCGATGAATCGAGCTTTGAGCGCCTCCACGCCTCGTCCTTCAGGCCATCCTTGCACCGTGGCTCTGTCACAATAAAACGTCGCAGATGCCGCGTCATTCGTGGGGTTGCAGAGGGGGCATCCCCCCAAATCACTCTTTCGCCGATGCCACGGTGAATTACGTTCAGCCTCGGGATTGGAGCCTTCTTTCTCCACTCCCTGAACAAATTCCCGCAATGATCTGTGAGGCACTGATGCGATTCTCCCGCGAGACCTGTGGCTTTCTCCGTCGAACAATCTTCGTTCTCCTGCTCGTGATGGCCAGTTCCCACGCGTGGGGGCAGAGCAGCATGACCGGCCTCATCTCCGACCCGAGCGGAGCTGCCGTTGCCAACGCGCAGGTGCAGGCGCGAAACCTGAATACGAATATCAATCGGGTCGCCCAGACCAACGCCAAGGGGTACTATACGATCTCGGCGCTTACCCCCGGCAGCTATTCCGTTCAGGTCGACGCCAGGGGCTTCTCCGAGATGACCCGAACCGGCGTCGCTCTCGGCGAGAACCAGGATCTCCGCCTGGACCTGGCTGTCGCCATTGGCTCGCAACAAGCCTCCGTGCAGGTCAACACACTGGCCCCGGCTCTGCAGCAGGAGACGACCGCGGTCAGCACCTCGCTTGATCAGGAGGCTATTCAGAATCTTCCGATGAACGGCCGTAATATCACCGAGCTGGTAGCTCTGTCCCCAGCGGTGCGGGCCATCGGCTCTTTCGGCAGCTATACGCAGTCGGCCAATACCGATGGCCGGATCTCCATCGCCGGCGCGCCTCCATCCTTCAACACATTCCTTCTCGATGGAGATGCAAACGAGCTTCCCACTGGCGGTGGCCCGATGGTGCCTCTGTCACCGGATGCGACTCAGGAGATCATCATCATCACCCACAACGCACCGGCGGAGTACGGACGCACCGCCGGTGGAGCGGTGAACTACATCTCGCGCAGCGGGACTAACCAGTTCCACGGCTCCGCCTGGGAGTTCGCCGAGAACAATGTCTTCGATGCAAACGATTACTTCAGCAAAAACCAGAAAAAGCCGATTCCTCCTCTGCAGTTCAATCAGTATGGCGGAGCCTTGGGCGGCCACATCCTTCCTGACAAGTTGTTCTTCTTCGTCAACTACGAGGGCTCGCGCCAGACGATCGGATCGAACGCTTTCTACACCGTCCCCACCGATCGCCAGAGGGCCGGAGACTTCTCCGAGACCTTCAACTCATCCGGCAGCCTCATTTCGATCTACAACCCCATCACCGGCTCCACCCAGGCTCCTCGTATGCAGTTCCAGGACAACGTCATCCCGCAGGGGCTTCTGAACCCGATTGCGCTCAAGATTCTCTCTTACTATCCCGAGCCGAACGTTACCGGGAACCCGTATACCAACGTGAACAACTACTTTGCCAATGGGGTTCAGACAACCACGCGCAATGCATTCGGGGTTCGCCTGGACGAATATCTAACGCCTACACAAAGGCTTTCGGGACGCTACACCTGGGATAAGGCAACTCTGATCTCGCCGCGATACTTCGGCAGCAACAACATCGCCGACCCTGGTTATGGCCCAACGATCTACCCCAGAAACAGTCTGGCGTTTCTCTACACCAACGCCCTCACCTCAAGCCTGTTGATCGAGGCTCACGCCGGGTTCAACCGCTTCGGACTGGTTCGCAACCCGATCAGCCAGGGCTTCGATCCCGGCACACTGGGGTTCCCGTCCTCGCTGGCCGCGGAGATGCAGTTGCTCGAGTTTCCTCTCTTTGCCATGTCGACCACCTCATCCATCGGCAGCAACCAGGCAGACCCATCGACGCAGGAGAACAACGCTTACACCTTCGGCGGCGACGTTACCTGGGTCAAAGGCACTCATACCTTCAAGACCGGCGCTGAGCTGCGCGACTACCAGTGGAACGCAATCCAAGGCAGCGGCGTATTGCAGTTCAACTTCGATGCCAACTTCACCAAAGGCCCAAGCCCCACCGCAGCCGCTACCAATGGATACGACCTGGCGTCGTTCCTGCTCGGACGTCCAGCCAGCGGCACTCTTTATCGCCATCAGAACTACGCCTACTCCACCTATTACTGGTCTCTCTACGCGCAGGATAACTGGAAGCTGACCCACAAACTCGTCGTGGACTACGGGCTGCGCTTCGACCACGAAGCCGGGACGACAGACCGTCACAACGGCATCAGCAACTTCGATCCGAACCTTGCCTACAGCGCCAGCGGTTTGAATCTTACCGGAGGACTCGAGTTTGTCGGAGTCAATGGAGTCGGCCGCGGCAACCGCGATGCAACGTGGGACAACTTCGCCCCCCGCATAGGAGTTGCCTATAGCTTTACTCCGAAGACCGTCTTCCGTACCGGCTTCGGTCTCTTCTTTCTACCGACGACGGGCGGCTATGTTCGGCTCGGATCGACTGGCTTTACCAGTCAGACCTCTTACGTCGCTTCGATCGATGGCAACCAGCCCAGCGGTACGCTAAGCAATCCCTTTCCGCAGGGAATCGTTCCTCTCACGGGGGCCTCCCTCGGCCCGCTGACGGGGCTTGGCTCAAGCATCACTGCTAATGTCCGCAACCTCACTACCGGCAGTGCGCAGCAGTGGAGCGCCAACCTGCAGCAGCAGGTCGGAGACTGGGCTATCGAGTTCGGCTACATCGGAACACACGGGCTCCATCTCCCCGCGGACTTCGCTTTCCATCATCTGCCCCAGGGCGATCTCGGTCAGGGCACTGCCCTACAGCAACTTGTCGATAATCCCTACGCTGGTATCATCACCAATGGCTCGCTCTCTGCTGCCCAGGTGCAGCGCGGACAGCTCGAGATGAGCTACCCGCAGTTCACCGGAGTCACCGCGATGACGAACTGGGCGGGATCTAACTATCAGGCTGCTACGGCCACGGTGCGGCGTCAGTGGGTCAATCAGTTCTACCTGCTCGCCTCCTATACATTCTCCAAGCTGCTGGATAACAACCTTGGCAACGGAGAAAACATCTATGCCGACACCGGCAGCAACACCGTCCAGAACTGGGATGACCTTGGTGCCGAGAAGGCTGTGTCAACCTCGAACCTGCCACAACACCTGGTCGTCTCAGGCAATTACATCCTGCCTTTCGGCAAGACCGGCAGCCACATTTATAAAGAACTGATCGGTGGATGGCAGCTCAACGGCATCCTCACTGCGGAGAGTGGCAACGTCATCAGCGTGACCGCGAACGCTCCTGCATACGGAGGCTCGCGGCCGAACATCGTGGGCAATCCAACACTCTCGCACCCCACCGTTACCAACTGGCTGAACAAGGCCGCGTTCGCCAACATCCCGGCGTTCACCTACGGCAACGCGCCGCGGAACCTTCCCTCCACGCGTTCGCAGGCATATGTCAATCTTGACGCGGCGCTCGCCAAGGAGATACTGCTTCACGACCAGATGGCCCTCAACCTTCGGGTGGAAGCTTTCAACCTGTTCAACAGCACTACCTTTGGCATCCCCGACAGCAACATCAACGATACGAATTTCGGTCAGATCACGACCTTGCGTACCGGTACTGCGCCTAGGGTGCTCCAGTTTGCTGTGAGATTCCACTTCTAAATCTCTCTGGACTGACTGTGTATTGACTCCCCCTCTGTCGCTGCTGCAATCACGAGCAGCGACAGAGGGGGAGTTGAATTACCCAGGATTCATCCCTCAGAAAAATCAGGAAAAGAAGACCGTTGACGATTCCTACGATTTCACGACGCACATTCATTCAAGCGCTGGCTGCTATTGCCGCTACCTCTAGGGGCGATGCTTCCCCGGACACCCGACACGCAAAGCCGTTCCGTGTAAAGGATATTCTTCATCTTCCACGAAGCATCAACTTCGGCCTCGCAGCCGATGGTGCTCCACTCACCACCGGCAGCCTCTACCGCGACTTGACACAAGATGCCTCAGAATTGAGCTTCGATGTCTCCAACAATCAGATCGCGGCTTCACTGACGGCACGCGGTGAGGTGCATCGAGCGTGTATCTGCTGCGGGGTTGAAGCTCTTCCTCTAGAGCAGATCAAAGGTGGCGTCTACAGCAGAAAACTCCTCCTCTACGGAGGGCCGTGGTCGATGCAGGCTCATGTGGAATCGGGAGGGATCTCCAGCAGCCATGTCAAAGTTGCACTGCTCGAAAACCTCCTGCCACTGTTCACATCCCGTCAGGGCGATGTGAGCATCCACCAGCTTGTCTTTGCTCCTGTAGATCGTAGTGACTCGGCCCGCTCCCCCCGAGCGCTTCTGAATCTCACTCTTCTTACCAACGATGGAACTATTACGCGGCAAGTGAGCCTGGCCCCCATCAGCGCGAGCCTGATCAATACCCCGAGATCCGGCGATCCACATTCAATTGACTCGTCTCTTAGTCAGAACGAACAAGCTACCGGCGAGAAGAAGAGCCGTGCTCTCGCCCGTTGTGCGCTCTTCGATCATCTCGGCCACAGTGGTCAATTCGACTTTGACGGAGTCTCCCTGACTATTGCCCCTCACGCTTCCACTGTGCTGGCGACCGCATGGATACTGGGCGAAGACGAGCAGGAAACAGATGCAACGCTCGCGCGGCTGAACGCCTTAAGCCTCGCACGATGGCTCGAAGATACGCTTGACGTGCGCCGAATCGGCTATGGCACGTTGTCGATTCCGCGGGACAGCTTCGTGGCCGAATCGGTGATCCGCTTCGCGGAGCTTTCTCGTCAGTCTGCCCTGCGATCCCGTGACGGCAGATTCTGCGGAGGCTTCCTCGGCAGCGACGTCGGCATAACCCAGGTGAATTGGGCTCGCGATGCTTACTACTCTATGCTGGCGATGAGCCTCTTCGATCCTGCGCTCTGTGCCGATTCCATCCCCTACTTTCTCAAGTGGGGATGCCCCACGGAGACAACTGGTCCCGCTCGCTCGCGGTTCCCTGGAGCCGGGAGCATCAGCCAGTCCCTCAGCAACTCCGTCTCCGGCCTGTCACTCGCAGGCGCTTACTATCGCTCCACGGGAGACCGCAGCTTTTTCATCGCTCGCCCCGAGATATTGGAGCAGGCACGCCGCATTTTCGATGAAGTACTCGCAAGCCGTCGCGGCACGCCCATGCTCTTTCCTTCTCTTTACTTCTCCGACGGAGAGGCTCGCGGGGAGTACCACACAGGCTCGAATGTTGCTGCCTGGTTCGCGTTCATGGGAATGGCGCAGGTTGCAGCCGAAGCCTACGGTGACGATACGTTGGCGCATGAGTGGTCAAGTGTCGCGCAAAGCATCCACGACGCCATCAGCACGTACTGCGTTGGCAAAGGACCTGATGGAGATCGCTTCTTCGAAGGGGTCAATAAGGATGGCAGCTTCGTACAAGGCCATGACGGGGAGGAGAGCGAGACGACCCTTCTGCCCTTCTACGGATTCTGCAAGGCCGACGACCCCAGGCTCCTGCATCATGCATCTCTGGCCATGACCAAGGAGAACCCGCTCTACTCGCCGGAGCTCGATGCCATCTGGTGGTACAACGCAAACTGGAGTTCCGCAACCTTTCCGGGCTGGACGACCGCTCTTGCCGGTGCCGCGGACGAACCCCAGATACTGCATCGGCTCAACCGCATTCGCTCTCTCACGGACCTGGATGGCTCCCCATGGTGGTGGCCCTATACTTACGGCAGTAAAGACCCTTCTATGCCGCTTCGAGGCGACGTCGCGAGAAAGTGCGGATGGGGCGCGGCAGTGTATCTCTGCTGCCTGATCAACAATTTCATCGGTGTTTCAGTAGATGCCCGTTCTCGTTCCATACACTTTGCCCCTTTTATTCCATGGGACAGTTTTTCCTGGAATCGTGCACGGATCGGCGCGACCAGTTTTGACCTCGAGCTGACCAAAACCCCAGGCGAGATATCCGCATTCGTGCGAAACCGCAACTGCCATCGTTATGCGGCTACCATCGTGCTGACGCCGGGGAAGGGTATTTCACTCAAAGACCTTCAGGCCTCGGGAGTCTCTATTAAGGCCCTCTCCACTTTGGAGTGCTGGGGGCGAACGTCTCTGCAGGTCGAGGTAGATCTCGCTCCGGGAGAACATGTGCACGTGCGGGCAAAGATCGGCTGAGGCAATCGAATATAAACTGAAAATAAGGCAGAGATTCCCACGGGCCAGTTTCCACAATCTTACGCAATGCACTATTGATTCAAGACCAGCGAGTGCTCACAATCGCCGACCATAGCAGATGATTCGTGATTTCCAGGGCCGGAAGATCCTTTAGGTTTCCAGACTATTGACTGAGAGATGTTTATCCTACAGTTAGTAATTCTTCGAAGAAGCCGCCGATCTGGCGCGCTCTATCGACGAAATGAATTTCCAAAATCCAATGGCGCATCTGGCCCTTCTCATCCGTTGAGCGCATAGGCAGGCTGCTCTTCGGATGAATATAGAGAGTTATCTTATCCTCAGTGATCCTCTCATGCGGAAACTGACCGATCAGATGCCCCGCGATCGGTCCGCCAAACTCCCAGCCGTACTTCGCCGCAAGAGAAACGGCATAGGCATAAAGTTGATCTGCGGTAATATCTGGATTCTCTTTGAAGTAGTGTTTCCCATCGGCGAATGCTTTTGCCACATCATCACGCATCTTGAGCTTCACAGAATCTGATCCGATAACGAAGGTGCGCCCGAAATCTGCTTCATACTCTTCAAACACCGGACCGAGATCGAGGAAAAGAATCTCATCTGCACCAAGCGTATGGTCTGGCGGATTGTCAGCGTAAGGCAGCAGTGTATTGGCTCCCGCGCGAACGATTCGCTTGTGCCAGTACGTTGAGATCCCGTACATCTCCTTCGCCAGGTCATAGATCTCCTGGTTGAGCTGGCTCTCAGTGATACCGTCACGGACCAGCCCTCGCGTTTCTACCTCATGAAAGAGCCGTTCCGCCTTGTTCTGGGCAATGCGGAGTTCTGTAACCTTTTTCTCTTCCGATATGTCTAATGAACCGATCTCGTCTGGCACGGGGGGCTGTTCCTCACTATATTTATAGTGCCCGATGGAGGGGCCTAAAACCAGATGACTGCCGTTTTTCGTTGGAGAAAGATGAACCTGTCTATCGTGGCTGCAATTGCGACCGTCCTGAGCTTTACGGTTGCCAGCTCCCCCTTGGCGCAGGCACAGGAGCCGCTAAGCATCGTTGGAAGCTCTCCGTTATACGGACTGACCGGCGCGACCGGCTGGATCAATTCCACGCCTTTGACGGCAAAGCAGCTCAAGGGGAAGGTCGTCCTCGTCGACTTCTGGGACTATTCCTGCATCAACTGTATCCGCGCCATTCCGTATGTTCGTGCCTGGGCGGAGAAGTATAAAGACAGCGGCCTCGTCGTGATCGGCGTCCATACGCCGGAGTTTGACATCGAGAAACAGATGCCAAACGTCCAGAAGGCAGTCAATAAGTTTGGAATCACGTATCCCGTTCCCCTCGACAACAACTATGCGATCTGGAGCGCGTTCCACAATCAATACTGGCCCGCCCATTATTTTATCGACGCTAAAGGAAAGGTGCGCTACGAGCACTTCGGCGAGGGCGAATACGAGCAATCGGAGCGTTGGATACAGGAGCTGCTGAAAGAGGCCGGCGCGAAGCCGATGTCGGCCAGCACTGTTAGCGTTCATGGGCAAGGGGTTCAGGCGGTTGCCGACATGAGCGATGTGCGCTCTCCTGAGACCTATATTGGCTATGACCGTGCCGAACATTTTGCGTCGCCGGGCGGCATCAAGCGAGATGCCGAGCAGCTTTATTCTGAGCCGAATCGTCCTAAATTAAACGAGTGGGGACTTGCAGGCAAATGGACCGATCACCAGCAGGTCGCTGTGCTCGGATCTGCGGGGGGAAAGATCGCCTTTCGTTTCCACGCCCGCGACCTGCATCTTGTACTTGGTCCGACAGCCGATGGAAGACCAGTTCACTTTCGAGTGACCATCGACGGGCAGGCTCCAGGAGCGAATCATGGAGTAGACACGGACGCGGAGGGCAACGGCGTCGTGACAGAACACCGCCTATATCAGTTGGTCAGAGAGAAGGGTACGATTACAGACCACACCTTCGTGATCGAGTTTCAGGAACCGGGCGTGCAGGCTTTCTCCTTCACCTTCGGATGAGAGCCAACAGGAGAGCATCATGATTCAGAAGCGAGATGGCAGCATGAGTCGGAGAGTGTTCCTTGTCGCCGGAGGTGGTGCTGTGACTGCGCTTGCCTTAAAACTGCGATATGGAATCAACTCTGTCGAAGCGATGGCTGGAAGCCCTAAAGCAGTCAATATCGTTGAGTTCTCCGACTCAGGGCAGCGGAAAGAGACGGTCAGTGTTCCGGTGATTGTCAAGACCAATGCCGAATGGAAACAGCAGCTATCGTCTGACGCATACGGAATCACGCGGCGGGCGGGCACCGAACGGCCTTACTCCGGTCAGTATTGGAATCTCCACGACAAAGGGCTCTATCGCTGCATCTGCTGCGATACCGCGCTTTTCAGCTCCGATACAAAATTTGAATCGGATACGGGCTGGCCCAGCTTTTGGCAGCCCATCGCCAAAGAAAATGTTCGTGAAAGTATCGACATGTCCCTGGGAATGGGGCGCATCGCGGTTTCGTGCAAACGCTGCGACGCCCATATCGGACATGTCTTCGATGATGGACCAAAGCCGACGGGCCTGCGTTATTGCATGAATTCAGTGGCACTTAAGTTTGTGAAGTTTACCTAGCCCACAAGGTGCAGAATAGAAGTATGTCCGAGAATACCTTCGCTCAGATTCTTTCCGAAGTGAACACGTGTGCGAAGTCCGCAAACGATCTTGCGTCTTTGCAGAACTTCATCGTTGAGATCATTCCGCAGCGCCTGTCTTATTACAACTGGACGGGCTTCTATATGCTCGATCCCGACGATCCAGAGACGCTGGTCCTGGGACCGTTTCGTGGAGCGCCAACTGAGCATGTGCGTATTCCCGTGAATCAAGGAATCTGTGGAGCTGCTGTGGCGCAAAACGATACGGTTATCGTGGACGATGTCAACTCAGATCCACGCTATCTCGCCTGCTCGCTGGAGACCAGATCCGAGATCGTCGTTCCCATTCGAGTCAATGATGCTGTGGTCGGTGAAATTGACATCGACAGTCACGACCTCGCTGCCTTCTCACCGCGAGACAAGGAGTTCCTCGAAGAGTGCGCGGCTATCGTGGGCAGCTTTATGAAACGCACTCAAGCTCTATCTTCGGGTGCAAAGTAGAAGCGGTAATGGTTCCTGCAGCCGGGGTTAAAGCCAGCCTTGCAGTGCGGGCACGAGTATCCGCTGTCCATGTATTCGTGGATCGTCAACTCGCACCCGCACGCACCACAAAGAACCGCTCGAACATTCCACTCTGCATGCGGCCAGACTTCAATGGCATGGCCAGCTAGAGTTTCGTGGCAGTCTTTGCAGGCATAGTAGATGCCGCAGCAAGCCATCTTGATAGCAATGATGTCGAGCGGAGAGTGGTAATGGACGCATCGGGTCTCCGCATCCACTTCCACTCCTCGGACATCTGGTTTTAGCAGCTTCACATGCCTATCAGAACACAATGCAGGAATCATTTAGTAGCGTCTATAAGAGAGAAACTTGCCGGACATAGTGATGCGCACGCGGTCACCCTTCGGGTTCTCCTCACGTTCGATTGCCATACCGAAGTCGATCGCGCTCATGATGCCGTCCCCGAACTCTTCCTCGATAAGTGCCTTCCAGGTAGTGCCGTAGGTTTGTATCAGTTCATAGAAGCGATAGATCAACGGATCTGTCGGAGGGACTGTCGATAGCGAACCTCTATAGGGCGGTTCAGTAAGCTGGATTGCTTCCGATTCCTCCAGGTCCAGCAGCTTCGCAAGCTTGCCAGCTTCGTCCTTTGTCAGCGTCATCTGGCCGAGCAGCGCAGCCGTATACAAGATCGGCGATCCCTCCGATGGCTTCTGCAATCTGCTTCCACGAAAGGCCCTGCTTTCGCTTGGCATCCAGTACCTTCGCGGTGAGTTCTTCTCGTGTCATCTCTTGCTCCTAAAAGGTTGACGGGCGAAGTCGCCTTCGCCCGTCTTAGTTTGCGTTAGACGATACATTACTTCTTCACGGTATAGGAGTGCGCTCCAGCACCAGCGAGCTTGCCGCCATCCACGATCAGGTACTCATCTCGGATGGGACGCCCTTCGAAGAAGCACTCCAGTATCTCGCGCGTGCCTGCCGCATAGCGGGTTTGAGCGGAGAGCGATGTGCCCGAGATGTGCGGGGTCATCCCATGATGCGGCATCGTCCTCCAGGGATGATCCTGCGGAGCGGGCTGCGGATACCAGACATCACCGGCATATCCGGCCAGCTGTCCGCTCTCCAACGCGCGAACAACCGCATCACGATTGCAGATCAGGCCACGCGCGGTGTTCACAAGGTAAGCGCCGCGCTTCATCTTGCCGATCAACTCATCGTTGAACAGGTCGAGCGTGCCCGGGTGCAACGGCGCATTGATCGTCACCACATCGCAGACCTTGACCATGTCTTCAACGCTCGTGTGATGAGTCAGGCCAAGCTCCTTCTCGACGCTCTCCGGAAGCCGATACTGATCGAAGTAGTGCAGCTTCACGTCGAAGGCCTTCAGGCGCTTCAGCACCGCGAGTCCAATGCGGCCCGCGGCAACCGTGCCCACGTGCATCCCTTCGAGATCGTAAGAACGTTCGACGCAGTCCGCAATATTCCAGCCGCTCTTGAGAACCCATTCGTACGACGGAAGGTAGTTGCGCACCAGAGAGAGGATCATCATCACCACATGCTCGGAGACGCTGATGCTGTTGGAGTACGTCACCTCGGCAACGGTGATGCCGTGCTTGATGGCGGCTTCAAGATTGACATGGTCGGATCCGATGCCGGCCGTAATCGCCAGCTTCAGCTTCTTTGCCTTCTCGATGCGCTCCGGTGTCAGGTAGGCGGGCCAGAATGGCTGCGAGATGACAATGTCCGCGTCGGGCAACTCACGGTCGAAGACCGAGTCTGCGCCTTCCTTATCCGACGTGACGACAAGGGTGTGGCCAAGACCTTCGAGGTACTTGCGCAAACCAAGCTCGCCGGAGACACTGCCGAGTAATTCGCCGGGGGTGAAGTCAATCGCCTCCGGAGTAGGAGCCGTCTGCCCACCCGGATAGTGGTCGATCTTGGGAATGTCGTTGCGAGCGTAGCTCTTGGGATAACCGGTAACGGGATCGTCGTAAAGCACACAAAGTATCTTTGCCATTGCTTCCTCCAATTACTTACGGAAACAACGCTCTCAAACCGCAATCACGATGGTCAAACAAAGGACTTCAATGGGCCAATCGAAGATTTCGATCATCGTTACAGTCCGATAACTCACGTCGTTGAACGGTTCATCTGCTTGTCCACCTCTTTACGAAGGTCGATCAGTTTTGCCGCATCCAGAAAAGCCCGGGCAATAGGAGGTAAGGGGTCTCGATCCGAGGCAACGAGGCCAACCACATGAGAAGCCTCCGGTTCGACAAGTGCGAGCGAAGTAAGCCCATCAACCTCTCCAATCAAGGACAGAAAGGAGTTCGGCACAACGGTGGACCACTGACCGAACTTCAAGTGCGACCACAACGTGATGAGTGAGTTCGTCTCGATAGCTGCATGGACCTCTGCTCCTGCCTCTCGGAAGTGTGTGTCGATAATCCTGCGGTTCTGCATATCGGAGGTCAGCAGGCAAAGGGGATAACTCGCCGCCTCCAGCCACGGAATCGTCTTACGTCCTTGCATGCTCGGACTCACCCGAGTCAGGAAGACGTAATGCTCGGTGTAGAGCTGGAGCCGGCGCACCCTCGCAAGCGGCTCGTTGTCGAGATACGTCATTCCTATATCGAGCGTCAGCTCATCAATGCCTCTCTGGATTTCAATCGAGGTCAGGCTGCGGATGACTGTATGGGTCTGCGGATGATGCTTGGCGAATGGCGTAGTGAGCAGCGAGATGATTGGCAGCGTAACCGGGATCGCCCCAACCTTCAGATATCCCGTCAGTCCCCGCCGCATCTCAGACAAGCCCTGTTGCAGACCTTCATAGTCTGCGATCACATGCTTGGCCCATTCAAGGGCTTTCTCTCCTTCAGGAGTAAGCCCCACAAAGCGCTGTCCGCGCTCGACCAGCAGAACACCGAGACTCTCCTCCATCTGTTTAATCCCAGCAGAGAGTGTCGACTGCGTCACACGACAACAAGCTGCCGCGCGCGCAAAGTGCTTTTCACGTGCCAAGGCTGTAAGAAATTCCAGATGCCGAAGAATCATGCGCGCCTATCTCAATTCAAATCATATAATTTTGCTACCGATAAGCGGCCAGAGCCGAAATACCCTAGCCCGAGAACACCGGCAAACGACTTGTAATCAAGATGATTCCGTATACTGGGCTGGCCGATCAAACATGGCTTGCGTTACTTCCTTCGAATCCTGGCCTGTTCAAGGATTTATCGGTGACATGAAAGATCAACCCTGAGGAGATTTCACGATGTTTATCTCGAACGTTCGACGCCTCGCCATCTGCTCTGCTCTTGTGGCAAGCCTTTCGCAAGCCGCGTCCGCCGCTGACATTTTGATCGCCGACGCGAAATCGCAGCCGGAAAGTTTGACCGTGGCACCTGGCGGCATGCTGATCGTTGGCAGCGCCAGTTCGCCATTCGTCTACAAGGTGCGCTCGGGCGCATCCACCGCCGAGAAGTTCATCGACGCCAGCGCCGAAGGTCCGGGAACGTTTTTCTTCGGTATGCTGGCCGATGCCGCCAACAATACGCTGTGGACCTGCCAGCTAACCCCGGTGCCGAACATCACTCCGGTGCAGCGACACACCGCACTGCGAGGCTTTGATCTCACTACCGGCGCGCCGAAGGTCCGCTGGAACCTGCCCGGCGACAATACGACGTGCAACGATTTCGCGATCGGCCCCGACAAGGCGCTCTACATTACGGACACCGCCACCGGTAGAATCTACAGGCTGGCGGCCGGGGCCTCCAGCGCGGAGCTTTACCTGGAGCATCGCGTGCTTCAGGGCGTCGATGGCATTACCTTCCTGAACGGTACGCTCTACGTGAACAACGTAATCTTCAACAAGCTCTATCGCATCCCGGTGGACGCCTCCGGCAAGCCGGGGCAGCCTGTCGATATCTGGATGGACCAGCCGGTAAAAGGTCCCGACGGGATGCGTGCGGCGAATGGAAAGATCTTCGTCGCCGAAAATGGCAGCGGTAAGATCTCTGCCCTCACCATCAACGGCGACAGGGCAAGCGTCACCGTGCTCAAGGAAGGACTTAAGACACCGACCGGAGTCGAACCTGCGGGAGATACGCTTTGGATCGCCGAGCGTGGAGCCGGTAAGGCCGTGTCGATCCCCCTTCCGAAATAGCTTGTTGAGGGAGAGAATTCGTCGAGCGCGAGATCATGGCCTGGATTGCGCAAGCCGACCTTTGCAGCGGCAAGATCTTCCGAGCGATTGGAAAACCAGACCACCTTTGGGGCGATGGTTTCACCCCAAAGGTGGTCTGCTCGGTAGCGAAGCTGGCTGGGGAGAAATGCGGTTTCGAGGCAAATATGTGACCACGCAGAGTCGCTCGCATGGTATCTGATGCTTGTTGCGGCTTCGAGCGCTTTGGATGTTGGCGAGTGTCAAACACTTTGAAGTTTTCATCTTCGATGCGGACGACTGTGCGCGATTACAAGTCGCGCTCGGAATCTATCGTCAATCCAATAGTGGCGATCCAGATCAAGCGCACGCGAGCCGATATACGTTTGAATCCTCATAAACACGCTTGCGTCGATCAATCGGTACCTCCCTGACTCCTGCAAACCATTGGGCTATGATTCAAACTGAAAGGAATTACTTTGCGATATATGCGTCAATTTATGCTGCTTCTGATCGTGGCCGCGGCCTCGATTCAATTACATGCGGAGTCAAAGCCTCTTCGCGTTGTGATCGTGGGCCTGGTCCACGGCCATGTACAGGGTTTCCTGCGCGACTTGCCCAAGAGCAAGGATGCAACGCTTGTTGCCATCGTTGAGCCGGACAAAGCCCTTGCCGAGAAATATGAGAAGCAGTATTCGCTTGACCACTCACTCTTTCACACCGATCTCGACGAGACCATCGTCGCAACTCATCCCGATGCCGTACTCGTCTACACGACTATCCTCGATCATCGCCGCGTCATCGAGGTTGCCGCCAGGCATGGTGTCTCGTCGATGGTCGAAAAACCGCTGTCCACAACGATGGAAGATGCTCTGGCTATTCGCGCCGCGTCCCGCAAGTACAAGGTGCATGTGCTCGTGAACTACGAGACCACCTGGTATGCCTCCAACGCCGAGGCTCTGAGGCTGGCTGAAGACAATAAGCTGGGCGACGTCCGCAAAGTCGTCGTGCATGACGGCCACGAAGGCCCGGCCGAGATTGGTGTTGGGCCGGAGTGGTTGCCCTGGCTCACGGACCCCATGCGCAACGGCGCTGGCGCCCTCTTCGACTTCGGCTGCTATGGAGCCGACCTCACGACGGTGCTGATGCACGGGCAGGCCCCGATCAGCGTTACCGCCGTCTCTCAAACTGACAAGCCTCAGATCTATCCGCACGTTGAGGACGATGCCACCATCATCCTTCATTACCCCAAGCTCCAGAGTGTATTGATGCCGTCGTGGAACTGGAGCTTTGCCCGCAAGGACATGGAACTTTACGGCACGGGGGGCATGGCTATTACGGTCGGTCCATCGAACCTGCGCACGCGATTCCATGGAGAAAAGCTGGAGCAGACAAGCGAAGCGCCTGCGCTTCCGGCCAACGTTGCGAGTTCTCTCGGGCTGCTGGCAGCCGTGCTGCGTGGCGAGCTGAAGGACACGGGCGATCTCTCAGCGCTCGACACTAACATGGTGGTGATGCAGATTCTCGACGCCGCCCGTACGTCCGCCGCTACCGGACGCACCGTAATGCTAAAGCCGTTGCCCCAATAGGTTGTCCGTTTACGGACTGCTTTACGCCGCTTCTGAAAGTCCGCCCTCTTGGGCAAACATGGACACCAGTGGACGATCATCATCGTCTCTCATTGAAATTGAGAGACGATGATGATCTGAGGTTAGAGACCAAAGACGGCGGCGTTCAGTATTCCACACCGATCTGCATCCCAATTGTAGGGTTATCGCTTTAAGCGCCATCGAGAAGGCTGAGTTTCGCGATGGCGCTTGACCGTTATACGAGAGGCTTGGCTGCGATGATGTCTAGCTGCTGGATCTGCGGCGGTTCGGCAAACAACTCTTCGGCCTTGGCAAAGAGGGCTTTTGCTATCTCTCCAGTCAGGTGAGCTTGCCTGTCTTCTTCATTGGCGAACGTGTCAAAGATCCCGAACGTTGCCGGAGCGATGCGAAAGGCAAACCAGGCTCTGGTGCCAGCTTCCTGAGCTACCAGAGGCAGGGCGGATCTTAGAAATTGCTCAACTTCATTCTCTTTCCCCGGTCGAGCCTTCAGCGTCGCTGATATCGCAAAACGATCCATGTCTTCTCCCAATTTCATTGTCTGGTTTAGAGGTGGAGCAGAGAAATCTCCGATCCAATTTGGGTTCCATTGCCTGTTCCGTCTTCAATCTCTAACCACGCTTGACCTGCAAGATAGAAGACTATCCGTTTGATCTTCCGGAAAGAAAAAAGTTACAGCCGACATGAGGATTATGGGGGAGACAGCGATATCGCCCTTAGCTTGGGCCGACTATCGTGAGTGGCGACTTCATCCCGTCTTACGAAAATGAGAAGACATGATGGATTCAACTCGCGATGGCCGGAGCACTCCAGCTTGTAACCTTCGTTGTACTCAAGCGTCTACTGTGAGGCGTTTTAACGTTTCATAAGGAGGTAAAGCGAAGGTGACAGATCACACTGGGGCTCCTGTAGCCCAACAGAATCGGGGCTGGCTCCTTAGTCTGACGAGTTTCCTGCTCATTCTTTTGCAGAGTGTATGCACTGCCGTCATAACCATCAGTGGTCTTCGATTCCTGATCGGGTTGAGTTCGCTGGCGGCTGCCTCATTCATCCCAGGATTCGCCTTTACTCTCCATACCGGTATCGTTCGAGTTCCGATGATTGTCTTTGCGATCCTCGGCTCTGTCCTCAACCTTTATGTCGTGTGGCGAATACGTTCTCTTCGCGCCCGCCCCGCAGCGCAGTGGAGGATGCAGCCGATCTCCGCCAGGCAGCGCCGTTCGGAGACTGTGCAGATTGCACTGTCGGTTGTGACTCTTCTGCTGGTTGTGGCGGAGAGTCTCGCGCACCACATTTTGCACGGTTCTTACTGATCTCCACTCACTGACATCCGTTTAGCCGCCGCCTGCCGTTCTGAGTTCGAGGTCAAGGCGCGCATGCAGGCGCTCACTAAAGCCTACCGGCAATTCGAACACGCGCTCATCCGCTGTAAGGATGATGATATTGCGAGTCGAGTCCAAAATGGCCGAGCAAATCTCGCAGTGATCGAGATGTTTCTGAACATCTCTCCGGATTTCCTCGGACAGTGTGTCATCGATATATCCGGAGATGTGGTCCCAAACGTGTTTGCATTCTATAACCATGGGAGCCACCTCCTCTTTGGGCCTGGACGGACGTTCTTCAAATGCGGGATGAGTTGTTTTTGCAGCATCATGCGCGCTCGGTGAAGCCGCACCTTCACCGACGGAACACTGATGCTGAGAGCCTCTGCGGTTTCATTGACGTTCAGCTCTTCGATATCCCGCAGCAGGAAAACCTGGCGATAAATCTCGGGAAGACCGGTGACTGCTTCTTGAAGCATTAGCCGGATCTCCTGCCGTTCCAGAGCCTCTGAGGGGATCTCATGCCAATCCCGGAGCAAAGCCGGAGAGACCGATCCCTCCTCGTCGGGAGGGGTATCGAGTGATTCCATGCGAACGATTGCCTGTCGCCGGAGTCGGCTTCTTGCCTCATTGAGAGTGATACTGATGAGCCAGGTACCGAAGCTTGATTCTGCGCGAAACCTGGACAGGTTGCGAAAAGCCTTCAGGAAGGATTCCTGAGCGATATCCTCTGCATCGGCCTCGTTCTTCACGAAGGAGAGCGCCATCATGTAGACGCTTCGCTCGTAGGGGCGAATCAGGTCGTGATACATCTGGGTATTTCCGGCCAGGATCGAGGCGATCATCGCTGCCTCGACTTCGTTTTCGATCCGGTTCGTCATTCGCTATGCAGTTTCCTTCACCCTCTTGGCAATCAGTGCATCGACCGCCAAGAGGCCGGGGCCAAATATCAACACCATCAGCGACGCAAACAGGAACGTATAGGGATCAGCGACATAAAACTTACCGGGATCGGAGAAGAACGAGGTGAGTGCCTCGTGATCCGCTGTCCAGTAGGCTACGAACATGTTACCGGCGAGAAACAGGCTGATGATGCGAGAACCCAGGCCGAGCATGAGCAAGATACCCCCGACGAACTCCAGGCCCGAGACGAAATGGGCGTTGAACGCGGGAAAAGGAATATTAAGGCTCGCAAAGAACCCTGTGATCTTTTCCAGGTGGTGCAGCTTCCCCCAGCCGGTCTGGGCAAATTGAAAGCCCCAATAGAGGCGCACGGCCAGCAGCATGGGAGAGCGCAGCATAGATAAAGCCGTCGAAAAGCGATAATACACGCGAACCAGCTTACTCATGAATAACCTCGTTGCGATAGAGCCCGGGCGGTATTCCGGATCGGCGGCTCTTCTCATCGCTCATTAGAGCGAATAGATAAAATTTGGTTACGACGGAAATGCAAATTGTTGGAATTGCGGTGATAGTTCTTCGCAATGGCTGATCACGGTCTGTCCAAATCTCTTCTCAGGATGAGAGGATACTGCCGGGAGCTAAAATTCAGCACAGGCTGTAACCATTTGCCGCCTCAACTCTCCAATACGCGGTACAAGAGATGGCGAGAGGGCTTCCCAGATCAATGCAGCCTGCTACTCTCGCTCCGTCTCCCCGTGTCCGCGACCGCAACGTCCAGTGCGCAAGGCCTGGCCTTAACCAAGAAAGGAACTTTCTATGAAGACGACTTCAGTAAGCTCTCTGGCTCTGGCTGCGGCATTCGCAGGCCTGCTTGGCGGTACCGCTGCCCGCCTCAACGCCCAGCCGGTTTCGCCCAACACCGGTGCTGCCACCAGCGCCTCCGCTGGGCTCGGCGTCTTGCTCGTCAGCGACGATAAGGCCCCACTGCCGAAGCATGCCTGCAAAGGACAGAACGACTGTAAGGGGCAGGGCGGCGGCAAGCACCCCGGCAAGAACTCCTGCAAGGGCAAGGGCGACTGTGCGACCGACGGTTCCAAGTCCAAGGCATAGTTTGGTTCTCTGTTGGAGGTCTGAGATGGTTCAGGCCTCCAATTTTGCCTGTCTTGCGTAAAGGAGCAATCATGCCGGCCAACCGCTTTAATGGATTTACCGAATACGGCGTTGGGATCGGACTGCGAATCCCCCACTATGACCACATCTTTTCGGAGAAGCCGGTCGTCGATTGGTTTGAGATCATCTCCGAGAACTACATGGTCGATGGCGGGCGCCCTCTGAAGATGCTCGACCAGATCCTGGAGAGATACCGCGTTGTCCAGCACGGAGTCTCGATGTACTTCGGCTCCGCGCAGTCCCTGAATCGGGACCATCTTCGGAAGCTCAAGGAGCTGACGAAACGTACCAAGACTCCTTGGCTCTCTGACCATCTTTGCTGGGGAAGCGTCGATGGCTGCTACACGCACGATCTGCTCCCATTGCCGTACACCTTCGAAGCGGTTCGAACGACCGCAGAGCGCATCCGGCAGGTTCAGGATTACCTTGAGATTCCCGTTGCGGTCGAGAATGTCAGCAGCTACGCAGAGTTCCACGAGTCGCAGATGACTGAGTGGGAGTTCCTGAACGAAGTCGTTCATGCGGCCGACTGCGGAATTCTTCTCGATGTAAATAACATCTACGTCTCATCGCAGAATCACGGGTTCGATCCGATGGTATACGTCGATAGCATCCCCGTGGAGCGAGTCGCCCAGATTCACATTGCCGGGCATTCCAGGTTCGAGAAGTATACGCTCGACACGCACGATCATCCGGTGCTCGATCCCGTGTGGAAGATGTATGCGCGTGCGATCGAGAGGATCGGCCCGACGGCAACATTGCTGGAGTGGGACGACAATATTCCTTCGTTCGAGGAAGTTCACAATGAAGCCCTGAAGGCGAACCGCTACTTGAAAGCAGCCGCGACACAGACGAGGCAATCGGTTGGAATTCTGGAAGAGGCCAGCGTATGAACCTTCTGGAACTGCAACGACGCATGGCGGAGGACGTGCGCCGCCCGCTGACGCCGAACTTCGAGATGCAGCAGGAAACGGAAGACGGCAGCTCCACCAATGACCTGGCTGCAAGTTACATCACTCCGAATGCTCACCTGACCTCCTTCGAGCGCCTGGAGATTTATAACCGTCAGTACTGGTTCCGCTTGATCGAAGCGGTATCCGACGATTTCCCCGCGCTGAATGCAGCCCTTGGCGCAAAGCGCTTCAACGCCATGGTATTAGCCTACGTCCGCGAAAATCCATCGACTTCGTGGACGTTGCGTGACCTTGGCGGCAAGCTGCCGGATTGGCTGGCTAATCACCGCGAGTTCGCTGGGAGGCAGCATAGACTGGCAGTCGATATCGCCAGACTCGAGTGGGCGTATGTCGAAGCCTTCGACCGCAGGTGCGTTGCTCCACTCTTAGCCGAGGATATCCAGATATTGGGCGCTGAAACGCGCGTCGCTCTCCAGCCGCATATCCAACTGCTCGAGCTGATGTATCCCGTCGACGAGTTGGTGATGGCCGTGCACAAGGACACACCGGACACAGACATCGTCAGCAATGCGTCGACAGGAAACAGGCTGCGGAAAAGAACATCGCTTCCCATAATGCGCCGTGGCCGGGTTTTTCTGGCCGTCCATCGCTTCGATGATCTGGTCTATTACCGGCGCATCGACCGCGAAGCATTTCAGCTACTTTCCGGCCTACGCAATGGGTTGTCGATCATGGAAGCACTCAGCATAGCGTTTGCGGACACTCGCTTGAAGGAACAGCAGCTAGCCGAGAAGGTTCAGGAATACTTCGCTCATGCGGCGGAGCTTGGCTGGTTCTGCAAACCATAAATAGCCCTCTCTCCATTTGTCCTCGCCCAGTTGTGTCGATTGCGGGAACTCAGAGCCAACGCCGCGACGAATCCGTCGCGGCGTTGGTTTGTCTGGTATTAGAGTGCGGCGATGCCGTTGAAACCAACGGTCTCGGGCAGCCCTTCAATCTTGCCAAGGCTGGTGGGAGTTCCATCTGAGTTGATACGGTAGACACAACTGTGCCCGTAACTTCCTCTCGTCAGACGTTAAGGCATTTAGAGAAGATTCTGGATCTTAATTACAGGCAACCTGTCCGTCTCACTCTGCACAATCTAAAATTGAGACGAAACCGAATCCTATGCAAATTTCGCAATCGAAGACGGTAAGTACAGATATTTCCGCCGGACAGGAGTCATCTGTCAGAAATAGTGCGATTCCAGTTGCTATTGCTTGGTCCAGTCTCTTCTTCGCGGTGTTGCAGAGCATCTGCACCTTCTTCGCCGCTGTTGATGGCATCCGATTGACGCTTGGGATTAGCTCACTTCTCGTGAGCGCCTCTGTAGGAAATATTCTGGATCGATTTCATGCCGACTGGATTCGCGTGCCAATGATTCTGTTTGCCTTGCTTGCGACATCGCTGAACCTGCTGGTTCTGGCGCAGGTTCGTCGGCTTCGCCGACGCCCTGCATCCCAGTGGCGTCAGACTCCTCCCACAAAAAAGAAGCTGCGCATGGAGCGGATGCAACTCCTTCTGTCCGTCGCAACTCTTTTCCTGATTGGACTCGAGGAGTATCTCCACTTCCGCTGGGGCCATCATCTGTGATTCAACTCATTGCGGACTTTTTGCGGTAAACCTTGCCATGAGAATGAAGCTCACACTCAGAGATTATCGTTAGCTTTAATTCTGAGATACCGTTGCGTGCTGGCTATTATCACCATCACGCAGTCAGCGGTTCTCACTTATATTTTTATTCTGGAGCATGGATATCTAGCCAGCAAAAGCAGCCTTAATCTCTTCCGCAACGGTGTGCAGATTCTCATCGAGCACAAAGTGGCCCGAGTCCAGCCAAACGAGCTTTGCCTTTGGCAAATCACGCAGGCAAGCTTCGGCTCCCGGTGGCACAAAGAATGAATCCTTCGTGCCCCACAGGATGAGCGTCTTCGGCTGGTGAGTACGGAAGGCCACCTGCCAACTGTCATACGATGCCTCGTTCGTCTTGTAGTTCTCCAGCAGGTCAATCTGATACGCCTGCGTGCCGGGACGGTCTAGAAATGCCTGATCTAAAACCAGTTGTCGGGGTTGATGTTCTCTTTAGCGCGCTCCGACAATTTAGTTGAACATGGTCGAGGCCGCACTCAGGAACTCCTTTGCCGGTTCCTCCGTCTTTGCATTGCGATTCTCCCACAGTGGGCTGAGAACCTGCTTCGGCAACTCACCAACGCCCTCTATGTACGCATTAGCGTTCTGGATAATGAAGCCCTTTACCTGTTCCGACTTTTCCGCGAAGAGACGGAACCCAACTGGGCGGCCGTAGTTTTGCATATAAAGGGCGTATGACGTAAGACCAAGTTGGTCGAGCAAACCACGCAAGTGTGCTGCAAGATTGTCGAACGTATATTGGAACTCATACCGCGATGGAGCCTCGAAGTGACCAAAGCCGATGTAATCAGGAGCAATGAGATGAAACTTATCGGTAAGTGCGGGAATGAGTTCACGGACATCTGGCTGCTGTTTGGAAGCCTTATCCTTCCAGCGATACGCGAGTCCCAGGCGTGGTCCGAACTGTGTCTTGCTGGCGTTAGACCCTGCTCCGGTACCCGCCATCGAGTAGTTGCTGGAAGTCCCCGGAAGATTCGCATGTGAAATCTGGGCAAGGAGCTTAGTCGCCGCAGGGCTCACTCCCGTTTCAATCGCGTTGCGGCCATCGTTGTGCACGGCTCAATGTGAAGATGACGTGGGATTTGGTGAACCTTTCTGCGATGGAGGCGCGGCACGAAAAGATACGAGCGCAGCTCGAACGCCTTGTCGTCAGCGCTGAGTTCGCACGCGCTGACCGAACGGCGCGCTTCCTCAGATTCGTTCTCGAACAGTCCCTCGAGGAAAATGTAGAGGCCCTGAAAGAGAGGCAGATCTGCATCGAGGTCTTCGACCGGCCTCGGGACTGGGACCCGAAGCTGGACAATATTGTCCGTAGCGAAGCGAGGCGGCTCAGGGCAAATCTGGAGGCATATGCTGCCAGCGGAAACCCGGATGAGACGGTACGAATCATCATCCCCAAAGGCGGCTATCTGGCGGAGTTCACTGAGCTGCCTGCGAAGAAACCGGCCCTGGATCTACCAGACCTGTCAGCTGCTTCGTCGAGCCACACTCCTTCAGAAAATCGGACGCGATCTCAACCCTGGTGGCGAGCCTCTGCACTGATCGCGAGTTCCGCGAGCCGAAGGAAGGCATCTACTTTGCCATTGGGGGACAATCATTGGCAAAGTTCTTCACCTACGCTTTCCGCACCCGGCAGATCGAGGAGCTTGTCGAACTTCCGCAATCTCTGGCTTTAGGAACGCCGCGCCTGGTCATCTCTCCCGACGGGAAATGGCTCTTATACGCCATGATCGATCACGTCGGGAGCGACATCAAGATTTGGCGCAACTCCTCTCTGGCTGCCCTGCCAAGACATTAGGCGGCCGCCATAAACTTGCCCCAGGCCCAACAGCGAAACGCCGTCGGCCCTGGGCAAATTTACAAGCTCGCCGTTACTGCTTCTTACTGGGGTTTTCCTCCTGGGGAACCTCTTGCCCTTCACCGGGGAAGGGCCATTTTCGCTCGATGGGCTGCTGGGCCTCGCGAGTGGTTTTGGGGACGTTGTCAGCAACCTTGAGGTTCTCAAGAAAGTGAACCCCTAACTTCCCGGCAGTGGCTATATCGAGATCGCCATCGTGGTCGAAGTCCTCCGCCAGGATCTGCGTGCCTGCGCTGGCGGTGCCGTTGTAAGAGAGCGTGAACCTCGTGAACGTGCCGGTCTTTCCAATGCGATAAGCATAGAGAACGACGGGATCGTACGATCCGGCATCGTTGCCGGAGTGGCCACGATAACGCTTGCCGGTGATAAGCTCGGGCTGTCCATCGCCGTCGATGTCCGCGAGCCGAAGAGCGTGCGACTGCGAGAAGGACTCATCAATGAGGTGTTGAGTCCACCTGCGGCCTGCGCCGGAGCCGCTCTGCTCCAGCCAGAAGAGCCCGTAGCCGTGCCCCTGACCATAGATGAGATCCATCTTGCCGTCGTGATTGACATCGTAGCCAAGGATGGGGAAACCGGCATCGCCGAGTCGCCAGTCGCCATGCCACTCCCACTGATCGCTGTTTGCGTCGATGTTTTTATACCAGCCATAAGGGGTGAGGAGATCGGCCTTGCCATCTCCATCGACGTCGGCAACGCCAATGCCGTGGCCGTCATGCTGGTCTTTGTCGACGTGATGCACCTTCGGCCTGGGACCGCTGAAGTCTACCCAGAGGATGCCGCCCTTGTCATAGTGGGCCAGAGCCACATCGGGTTTACCGTCGCCATTGATATCAGCGAAAGCGCCGCCCTCGGTGTCGTAGCTATCGGTGATCTTCTCGCGTTGCCAGAGGGTGCCGGGCGCAGCGGATGCACCAGGGTTTTTGTACCACCAGAGACCGTTAGCGATCCAACCGGCAGTAACGAGATCCGGCAGCCCATCATGGTCCACATCGACGATCCACTCGCCGCAGTCGGAGACAAACTCCTCATGCGTGCCGACGGCGCGGAACTGGTGCTGCTTCCAGTCACCGCCATGAGCGCCGGGATTCTCATACCAGTAGGCTCCGCTAAGCAGGTCGTTGAAGCCATCGCCGTTTATGTCGAGGGCGGAGATTCCTTCAGCATGATCGCTTCCAAGGCGGTGTGACAGGAAGGCGATGCGGGGCGTGCCGTCGGGATCGTTGCCCGGCTTTTGGAGGCGGACTTCGGTGCCTTTTCCATTTTCCTGAGCAACGGCAGTGCCAGCACAGAGTGTCGCGATCAAAGCGAGGTGAAGCGTGCAATATCTCATGGAGATCCTTTATATGTGAATGGTCCCGAATAGATTCAGGAGAAGATATCTCGTATCCGCATGGCAATCATGCCGGCGTCATCACGCCAGCTTCATGGTTTCGGGATCCCAGTGAACGATGGCGTCCTTCTCAATGCTGAGGTTCGAGAGCAGCGCGGCACCGGCGGCGCGGAAGCCGAAGGTTGCGTCTTCCACCGGCTGCCTGCGAGTGCGAACAGAGTTAAAGAAGTTGTGGAAGTGGTCGTAGCTGTCGGAGTAGCCGCGGGGCGCGGAGTAATTTTCAACTGCGGCATAGGTAGAGCCAGCGGGATGTTCGACGGGGTACTTCCTGCCGTGCTCTGCGGTGAGCTGCCGCTGCATGTCATTCGTAAAGGTGCCGATGGTCATGCCGGGGTCTCTCTCATGCGGAACACGCGTGACGATGACGCTGTTGCCTGCGATCTCCATGGTGCCTTCGTCGCCGGTAAAAAGGAAGCCTTCGCTCTCTTCGCCTCCATTGACGAAGTTGACGCGGAGCGAGAGGTTAAATCCTTCGGGATAGTCGAAGAGGGCGAGCATCACATCATCGGCGTCGCGGCCGTCCTTCCAGTAGCGTACGGACCCGGTGCCCATGGCGCGAGTGGGGCCGTGAGAGCCGGTGATGAAGTGAGTTCCGCTGAAGAGGTGGACGAAGAGGTCGCCAGCGACGCCGGACCCATAAGCCTTCCACTTACGCCACTGGAAGAAGTGCTCAGGGTTCCAGGCGATCTTAGGGGCAGTGCCGAGAAAGCGAGGCCAGTCACAGGTCTCAGGCGAGGCATCGAGGGGAACGGTATAGTTCCACGCGCCCATAGAGGAGTTTCGATCCCAACGCGCATTGACAGTATTGAGCTTGCCGATAGCTCCAGCGGCAAGAAGCTCCTTGGCTTTCGAGTAGGCGACGTTGCTCACACGCTGGCTCCCCACCTGCAGGATGCGGTCGGTCGATCGAGCCGTGTCGATAATCTCCGGCCCATCGGAGTAGAGATGGATCATGGGCTTTTCGAGATAGACATCTTTGCCCGCCTTCATGGCATCGACAGCGGCCTGTTTGTGCCAGTGGTCGGGCGTGGCGATCAGGACGGCATCCACGTCTGGACGAGCGAGGATCTCGCGATAGTCTCGCGTGGTGAAGACGTCGGCTCCCCAAAGCTCTTTAGCGTGAGCGAGACGTCCGTCGTAGCAGTCGGCGACGGCGACGAGCTTGACGCCGGGAACCTGGAGAGCGGTCTTGGTGTCTCCCTGACCCTGGATGCCTGCGCCGATAAGGGCCAGGTGGATATTGTCATTGGGGGATTTAGGAGCAATCAGCGGAGCCGTCTGAGCGGCAAGCATGTGGAGGTTCGTAGCGCCTGCGGCTGCAATCATGGCAGATTTGAGAAAGGATCTGCGGTCGAGTGTCGTCATGTGGTCGAGTCTCGTTTCGGTAGAGTCTGGTGGTGGTTGCAGAAGATGCAATGTGCATCCGAGGGTTCAGGTTCCATATCAGGCCATAGGACTTATAGCCTATAGCTGGCATGTGAGCCGTTGGAAGTGCGGCCCCAAGCATTGTAGCGACTGTAGGAGCTATCTGCCTCATATCAACGATCGCAACACCCGCATCGAGGATGCCGGGCATCTGTAATGCGGAAGTGGAGAAGCTACTCGCCGGGCCACAGGCAAAAACTTTGTCAGCCGTGATGAGCGGAAAGTGGCAGGTTATGCCGACGCGATAGACATAGTTCTTGTGGGCTGCGAAGCCATCACCTCAACCGGAAATCGCATCAAGTTGCAGAGCTATCCTCTGCGGCCCGAATCTCTGGATATCGAGACTGGCTCAGAGGAACGCTGTCGATGCCGCATGGCGGATCCACACAAAATGCTTGTAGAACCAAGCGTTCAGGACGATACTTGATTTCCAATATGGCTCGACGTGGCACGTTTCGCGTAAAGCCTGTCGAGTAATGCGGCTAATAAATCCGGTTGTGTTGCGAGCTACAACGCATCCAATTCGCTGGGAGGGTCCTACAGATGCCGACGTTCTTTATCCAGGATTCAGACAGTGAAGGAGCTGCTTTCCAGTCCGCTCTATCGTATTGCCTTAGTCAAAACCATCCCACAGCACATACAACCCCGGCAGAACTATCAGGTCATGCCGAAGTGGTGTTGGACCTCCTTTCAGAGATGATCTGGACGATGCGCCCGGATGGCTCAAGTGAATATTTCAATCGGAGATGGAACGACTATACCGGGTCCAAGGCGGGCGAACCAGGCTTAGGGAACTGGCTAAACTGGGTGCATCCGGATGACTATTGCGAAGTCCTGAGTCGCTGGACACAATCGAATGAAACAGATTCCCCTTTCGTCTGTGAATGTCGCCTCCGCCATCGATCCGGAGATCATCGGTGGTTTCTGGTTCAGGCTCGGGCACAGCACAACGAGTACCGTGAGGTAATTCGATGGCTAGGTAGCTGCACCGATATTCAAGAGCTGCGTGCTCGCCAGCAGGCCCTTGAAGAAAACACAAGGCTCCAGCGCGACATGCTGGATATCAGTGTCGATTGCATCAAGGTCATTAATCCTGACGGCTCGCTTGCCGCGATGAATAAATCAGGTTGTGTCGCCCTCGGTGTTTCGGAGGACTCCGGCTTTGGCATGCGATGGCTCAATCTCCTCCCCAAGGAAGTACACAATCGTGGAGGAAGAGCCTTGGCTATGGCCCGGCAGGGGAAGAATGCGCGCTTCCCTGGACTTAGCCAACTACCAGGTCAAAAGCCTCAGTATTGGGATAATATCCTCACCCCGCTGGTAGATGAGCACGGCCGGACGACTGCGATTTTTTGTGTCTCCAGAGAAGTGACGCTACAGCGCGAGGCCGAGAGGCGGCTTCGAATCGCGAGCGAAATTGATAGCTTGACTGGATTGCTAAATCGCAGGTCACTCCGAATTAAACTAAGGCATTTGATTAAAAACGCCCGTCGGACGGGCGAACAATTTGGTTTCCTTCTGATTGATCTCGATCACTTCAAACAAGTCAACGATACCTTGGGACATCCAGCCGGGGATCATCTCCTGCAAGCCATCTCCAGGCGCCTCAAGACATCTTTTTCAGATTCAGGAATTGTGGCTAGGCTTGGCGGCGACGAATTTGCGATCATCATTCGCAATATCAGAGATGAGGAAGATGTACGCAACGCGGCCGGACGAGCTCTTTCGCAAATGACATCTCCCATTACCTATAACGGCAATCAGATCAATGGGGGAATGAGCATAGGCTGCGCTCTTTTTCCGCGAGATGCACAGGATATCGAGACATTATCTCGCTGTGGAGATGCCGCGCTGAAAGAGCTGAAGGCTAACGGTCGCGGTGGGTTTCGCATCTTCGATGCCCGAATGATGGAAACGATTGAGCGCGCGGTAGCTCAATTCAATCTTGCCGCGCAGATCCTGCACAACAGGGTGATCGAGCCGCGGTATCAACCCAAAATAAACCTCCCCGATTTTTCCGTAATCGGGTTCGAGGCTCTGCTGAGTTGGCGCGACCCTGAATCCGGCCTGCAACCGGCTAGCACTCTCGCAGAGACCTACAGGGACTACGAACTCGCGACGCAGCTTAGCTGCCACTTGCGAAAGAGAGTTTTTAGCGACATGGCGGCCTGGAAGAAGACGGGGACTGCTCTGCTTCCAATTTCAATGAATGCTGCCCCGGCCGAGTTTCTGCGAGATGATTTCGCGGAACGCCTTCTGAGAGACCTCGACAAATTCCACATTGAGCCTTCATTGATCGAGATTGAAATTACCGAACTTGCGCTTTTTGCGCGAGGGTCAGAGTTCATCGTCCGCGCGTTACGAAAATTACGAGAATACGGAATACGCATTGTCCTGGACAACTTTGGTACAGGTTGTTCGAGTCTTGCGCAATTGGGAGATTATCCAGTGGACGCCCTAACGATTGATCGCACCTTCGTTCAACGGATGCACTCTGAGAAGGCGATCGATGCAATCGTTCAAGCTATCGGAATGTTGGCTTCCAGCTTATCGCTTGATGTCATCGCCAAGGGGATTGAAAACGAGTGTCAATACGATATGTTGCGAGGTTTCGGTTGCTTGACTGGGCAAGGTCTCTATTTCGGCCCACTACTTAGCTCTGCAGAGACGATGCGCGCGCTCCCTAAGGAGCAAGTTGCTGCTCCTTAGTTACGTATACATACGTCGCTGCAAGCCTCAAGCCCGTGACTGCAAGGCAGCTACAACTCTGCAGTAGGCCGGTCACATCCGAACAAGGAGAGCCGGTGCTATATCTCCCGCGCAGAGCAACATTGGCGACCGCATCACTGGCCTGTCCCGATCTTTGTGCTGTTGGATGAGTTAGTGTAACGAGCGCCATATGATTACGCTCGAATAGCTGGGAGAGGCGACCATCGTTATGTGTCATTTTGTGGGAAGTGATCGGACTTCTGCCGATCACTTCCCACAAGTGCATATGACTGGTCTTATTAGTCAATGCATATCCAGCTAAATGAGAGGGTTGTTTTCCGTATGAATTGCTTTAGGGGTTTGAACTACCCAGCGTGTCGAATAGCGGCGACGCCGGGATCAGGGATGGACTGTCGCCGACAACCGAGACCGACAGAATGCGAATCTTGTCGTTGTTCGGAAGCGTAAGCGTGCGAGCGCCCACGGGTAGATCCAGCGAGTACACGAAGAGATAGGAATACTGGTACGGCTCGTTGAGTCCCTCTGCGGTGTGATGGTGAGACGCGTACCAGCCCAGTGCAGCCTGCTTGATGTAACCGGGCTTCAATCCAACGTAGTCATCGGGGTAGCGCCATGCGGGCGGTTTGGATTCGTTCGGCGAACGGAGGGAAGATGAGACATGATTGGCGGAGACGGCCCAGTCACGGTCCGGAGTGTTTGTCCAGATGCGCGTGTCCCACTGGCCAATCCAGCCGGTCCACGATTGAATGTTCAACTCGGCGGCGCGATTGCCCACACGGAAGAGTGCTTTCTGATCGTCTGCAGAAGATGCCGCGGCAAGCAGATAGATGCGATTAAATCGGCCGGCGGGCAGTGCAAGCGTCTGGCCCCTGGCCGTGACAGCGTTCGGCACGCCGGTTTTAGCTGAGGCAAGCTCAAACCTGACCGGGCCATAATCAATCTCAGACGAAAGCATCTCAGCAGGCATCGCGTTTCCTTTGCCGTCGATACCGCCATCTTCGATCTTCGTATCATCGTTGCTGGCGATGGCACGATCGTAGTGCAGCGCGACCGACTGCGTATGCGGTCGCGCAATCGGAACCTGCGGCGGTGCAAGACGCAGCGCAAAGGTGCGCGGCTGATACGGAGTGAAGGATGCAATCAGATCGCCGTGGCTCACTTCGGCTGGCCCAATTGGTTCCTCCTGCGCGTTGACTTCGTGCGCCGACGTAATCGGTGCAGCAAAGGACACATGCATATTCGGCGCAGGCTTACCGTTCAGTTCCACCATGCGGAGAACGAGCTCGTCACTGTCCTCGGCTTTCTTGAACGCAAGCACGCGGATCGCAGGATCGCTGACACGCACCAGAGAGAAGCTCTTGCCAAACGTGCCCGAATGCTTCTCCGTTGTAAACGAGATCAGCGGATCGTTGACGCGGTATGCCTCCCACGCCGTCTGCTCCTGGCGCCAGTCGCCGGCATGGCCCACGACGCCGAGTGCGATCTCGTGATGTCCCCAGTCCTGAGTCGTCTGGTCGCTGTAGTTGCCTGGATGGCCGTCGGCTGTGGGCTTCGCCCCAGGAGAGCGCAGCAGTGTCACGCGAATCGTCTGATCGTCACGCTTGTCAGAGCCATTCTTCACATCGGTCAGCAGAGTCACGCCATAGCTTCCACTTTTGTCGGTCAGGTCGATCCAGCGATGCGAGCCCACCTCATACTGCCGCTGTTTCGCATTGCCCCGCTCGATAGTGCCGATATCCCAGCTATAGGTCGCCTTCGGATTCGAAGCGCTCAGCGAGAACGCTGCCCTAAGGTTTGAGCCCGCAGTCTTCCAGTCGATTGCATAGTGGAGATCGACGCGATTGCCGGCATCGCCCGCGGCAAGACTAACGGTCTGCACAAACCGGGAGCCTTCGGTCTGCCGCGTCACTTCGAGCGAGACGCGAGCAGGGCCATTCTCGCTGATGCGAATCTCCGCAGGTCCGCTGACAAACGTGCGCGGAGCAGCCTGTTCCTGCGCGAAGTCCATGTTCCATGCCGGATAATTACGAGGAATATCGGTGGAGATCGCCAGCCTGAGTGGCGCGGAGAGCAAATCCTTGCCGAGCTTCTTGTCATAGATGCTCGACACGTCGCCACTCTCGTTAAGCGTCACTCGATAACGCTGGTTTTCGAGCGAATGATCGGACGCGTGCAGCGCGTTATTCGTTACTGGCTGCGCGTCTGGGCGTACGTCGAAGACGGCATAGCCGACAGAGGGCACAGACGCCAGAAAGACTACCTTGCCGTCTTTCCACTGTGCAGGAGTCTCCTGTCCGTCGGGACCATAGACGCGCACGGCTTTGGGAGCGTGGCCAGGAAAGACAACCGCGGCCTCGACCAGATCCTTGCGAGCGATGTTGAGCGGGTTGTAGACCACCACAGGCACACCCTGCGTGCGCGTATCGAGACCGGAGGAAACAGCAGCGCTTGCACTGGTAAGCACTGCGGCAAACCGATTGGCTGCGATCACGTCATCGTTCCATGCATACTGATAGGCGCGTGGTGTCGATGTTCCTGCACCCGTATCGTGAAAATGCCCGGCGAGCGCGAGCACCCACGCATCATTCAACTGCTGCTGCGGATAGGTGCGAGCACCAAGCCATTGCGCGGCGATCGAAGCCTTCTCCGCTGCGTCAGCGAGATTTTCATCCTTGATGATCCAGCGCTTGTGATAAGCCTGCGATGTGAGCGAACCGGCGGAGTGGTCGGTCAGCTCCAGGTCACCCTCGTAGTGCGGCATGCGTGCGGCCATATCCGGCGTAATGGCGTTGAACATCTGATCGGAGGAGGACTCAATCACACGCACCGGGCCTTCTCCCACGCGCACCGTCACCGAATGCGCGGGGAAGGACGGCACACCATTCAGCTTTGGCAGGGACGGCAGTATGGTGTCGCTCTTCGTCGCGATGGCTTCAAGCAGTTTGACGGTAGCCTCCTGCGGCGCTCCTCCCGTATCTCCTGTGCCCACGTAGCGGTAATCGGCGAAGACGCCCGACACTTTTCCATTGAGATCGATGCGCTTCACCCAGTCCGTATCGGCAGCAGAAAGACGGCGAAGCGCGTTGGACTGTTCCCCGTTGAGCGGCGGCTTTTGCGCATTGCTCAATAGAGTCTGTTCCATAGACGCTGTGGGCGCCTCGCTCAGGTCGGTATAGATGCTGCTACCGTATGCGCCAGGATGCAACGCCGCAACCACGCTCCTACCGTCTGGCCCCACCCACACCCCGACGTTGAAGGGTACGCCGTCCGGTGTCTGCTCGGGCGAATCGGGCCCACCCACCTCTGGCCCGGCGGGCCAGCGCCCACCGATCTTTTGAGTCGAGAATCCCGCGAGTCCGGCATGGGCAAGAATCGTAGGCAGCGAGGAAGGGAATCCGAAACAGTCCGGCAGCATAAATTCGTTACTTGCCTTGCCGAACTCGTGACGAAAATAAGTATTGCCATACAAAATCTGGCGGAAGATTCCTTCGGCGCTGGGCAGGTTTACGTCGCCTTCTTCCACCGAAGAACCTGCGGGGAACCACTGTCCACGCGCCACGTACCCCTTGATTCGCGCATAGTCGCCAGGAAAATACTCCTTCATCAGACGATAGCGATTCGAGCCGGTCCAGTTGAAGACATAGTGTGGGTACTTATCCATGTAGTCGAAATTCAGCCGCATCGTTTTGGGCAGAAACTCGCTGATGGTTTGCGGAAACTCCCATCTCCACTGTGTGTCCAGATGAGCATAGGGAACGACGAAGAGTGTAGGGGTCTTTGTAATGTCCGGTGTGGTCATAGTCTGACCGTCGGCGGCAGTGACGAAGGCAAGCATCGCTGCTGTGGCGGCAACGGATCGCAAAGGGCGCCGGGCAGCAGCGCAAACGGTATAGAAAACAACGACCATGCTGAATTTCTCCCCAAATAGCTTGTGTAAGCAAAAAACCTTAACTCGTGTCGGCAGAACGTCTGCAACCTACCTCACGTCAAACAACATCTGAAAACCTCGATCTATGTGGAACTGGTTATGACAATGAAAGAGCACAGGGCCCTCTCCCTCGGGCGTCCAATCGACTTCCATCCGCTGATGCGCGCCGATGAGAACAACATCCTTCAACAAGCCGCCGGTGACCCTTCCGTCAATGCGAGTCAACTCAAATGAGCTGCGATGCAGATGCAGCGGATGCGCATCGGAGCTGGTGTTGTGGAATGCAAACCGGTGACGCACGCCTTTGCGCAAAACCACGGGCGGATTCGATGAGCGATAGCTGTTACCGTTGATCGTCCATCGTTCCATGCCGTTCTCGCCGGGAGGAACACGTGCAATAACCATCGGCAGCGTTACGTCGACAGGCGGCTGCGGACGCGGCAGACCGAACTGCGTGTAATCCCACGGCGCAGCAGTAGCACGCGCATTCATCGCAATGCCACTGTGGCCCGCATATTCGATCAAAACTCCCAGGCCCGCGCCGCGTACGTCGTCATCGGTCGATCCCAGAACCCAGACGCCGGGACAGTTCATCTCGACGATGGCGTCGACCCGTTCGGCAGCACCCAGATCAAGCGAAGGAACTTTACAGGGCCGTGGCACTGGATTTCCATCCAGTGCAATAACAAGAAACTCGTGACCAGGAAGAGCAAGCTGAATATTTTCGGTCGCGCTGGCATTGAGGATATGGAACAGAACGCGCTGTCCTTCTTTGACGCGAACCGGTTCTCCATGACCAAGCGCTTTGCCATTGATCGAGCCGATGCGATAGCCGACCTCAACCATGCTGGAGCCCCAATCGGTTTCACCGAACTCCTCCACGGCAGAGGGATTGTCGTCGTCATCCATATCGAGGAAGAAAGGCTCCCACTCATGCGTGGAGAGAAAGATCTCCTGGTCGTAGCGGCCGGAGTTCTTCTTCGGCTCAACATAGACGAACCCAAACTGGCCGCTGTACAGGCCCACAGTGAGATCGTCCATCGTCATCACATGCGAATGCACCCATCGCGAACCGGCCGCCTGCGGCGTCATGCGATAGCGAAGATGCCCATGCGGCGGCACAGACAAACTATTCTCCTCCTGCGTGCCATCCATAGCTGCGCTCAAAGGAAAGCCATGCCAGTGAACATACTCCGGAATATCGGTGTCGTTGAAGAGGTCCACGGTGACAGGAACGCCTTCGCGCAGACGAATCAGCGGCGCTGGCACGCTGCCGTTATATCCCGTGGTGTGGATCGTCTTTCCGGGAGCAACGTCGGTTGTCACTGGGCCAATGCGCAGTGTCACGTCGGCCGGAGTGTCGTGTTTCTGCAGAGCTGCCCATGCTGGGCTTGCAGCAAGCCCAGCGGCGGCCGCCGCGGCTCCTGTGAGAAAGCCGCGGCGAGTTACTCGCCCATCGTTCTGTAGCCCATTACTTGGTGAGAGTTCGACGATATAGCTCACTTCCATCCGTACCTATAAAACAAATTGCAAGGGTCTTGCTATCGGCTTCGAGAACCGTGAAGCCGTTGACCTTCTGCCGAAATACGGAGCGGTCGTACGGATTCATCTCATAGAGGCCCGCGCCGCCCCCACCGCTGACAAAGAAGTGAACACTCCCCTCCGGCTTCAGCTCCTGCAAATTGTGGTCGTGGCCGTTCAAATACACATCGACGTTGTGCTTTTTAAGAATCGGCAGAAGCCGCGCGATAAGCTCTTTATTGTCGCCGCGCGTCGCCGAGTAGATGTGGTAGTGGCCGTAGACTATCTTCCACTGCGCGGTGCTTTTGCCAAGTTCCTCATCGAGCCACTTCAGCTCCGCTTCATCGACCGCCGGAGTATCGAAGGCAAAAAACTGCACGGAGCCAGCGGTGAACGTGTAATACGGCGCGGGCATGTGCCAGCTCTGGCTTTTGGCCGAATAGAGAACCTCTGCCGCTGGACTGTCGGCGCCGCTCCAGTCATGATTGCCGAGCACGGCGTAGAAAGGGATGTGCATCGGGCTGTAAAGCTGTTCCCACTGCGTCTGCCAACGCGGATCGTCGGGACTGTTCATGCCGCGCGCGTAGAAGTTGTCGCCAAGCGTCAAACCGAAATCGAACGGATGGGTCTTGTGATACGCCACCATCGCCGCAGCGGTCTGCTTCTGCGCCGCTGAACCGGTTCCAAAGTCGCCAAACGCCAGCACGCGAATCGGCTTGTCTGCCGGTGCTACGGAGAACAGCGGCGGCGGCATACGCATGAACGAAGGAAAACCAATACCGTAGCGCGTCTGCTGCAGCAGCTTCTGCTCGTCCAGCACCAGTCCAGCGCTATGAATATCGCCGGCGGCCACCGCAGATCCGAGCCTCGCGTTGAGCAGTCGATTCAAAGAGTCTATCCGCGCCTCCTTGAGCATCTCGGCCGCGGCGATGGAAACAGTTACGTCAGGATCGGACGAGGCATGATGCTCGAGGGCCGATATGTCCTGACCGCCTTGCCAATGTTTCTCAAGCCCCCGAATGACGTCGATGCGAAGCGCCGCAGAGGGTTCTTTTTCAAGCCGGTCGAGTAAAAAAGTGGATTCCGACGGCATGTCTCCGAGAACGTGCAGTATGGTTGCGACGAGTTCGTTGTCTGGCATCTTCTCGGCTTGTTGCTGAATCTCTTCGGTCTGCTTGATCTTCGCCTGCGCCTCGGCACGATAGTCGGCCGGGATGCGCATTAAGATCGATTCAGACAAAGGCAATAACGGTGACTTGTGGGGCGTCACCTGGGCAACCGATATCAGGCTCAGGGAAGATGCTAAGGACAATAGGAACACGGGACGGTTTGAAAAGAATCGAAGCAAGATTTGCACTCCTCCGGAGTAGGCGTAAAGAAGAAGAGGGAGACGGAAGAGATATCCGTCTCCCTCTTCTTAGAACGAGTATCGAACTGACAATTGAAGCTGTCGTGAAAGGCCGGTTTTGCTGGTGACCTTGCCGAAGGTGGAATTGCCGGGTGTGAGGTTGGGGCCTGACCAGTTGGGGTGGTTGAACACATCGTAGGCCTCGGAGCGGAACTCAAAGGCGTTTCGTTCATTGATGGCAAACTTCTTGAACAACCCAGCATTCCAATCCTGGAAGCCCGGACCATAGATGACATCTCGAATCCCATGCTGCAGGTTGAAGGTTCCTTGCGCGGGTGCGGTAAACAACGGTTGTCCGGAGGAGGTAGTCGTATTGAAGTAAGTGGCTGAGGCCGATGTGCTCTTTGAAAATTGCCGCGGATACGTCGGCTTTCCGTTCAGCACCCAAAACTGAGGCAGGCCAGGGTCAGCGATGCCTGCGTAATCGGTGTTGGTGCTGTAGACGCTTCCCGGAGCTCCAGCCAAAAATTGAGCAGTGCCACTAAGCTGCCAACCGCCGAGCACCTTGCCGGCAAGATGTTGCTGGTTCCTCAGGAACGGCAAGTCATAGGTGAAGGTGCTAACAAAGGCATGGCGAACGTCGAAGGTTGAAGGTCCCCAAAGATTACTCGTGTTGTACGTATCCGGTACGATGTCGCTATAGCTTGAGCTATTGTCCATGCTTTTGGACAAGGTGTATGCAGCAGAGAAGCCCAGGCTGTGGGTGAACCTGCGATTCCAGAAAACCTGCAACGAATTGTATCGAGAGCTACCACGACTCACCTCCGTCAGGATGGAAGAGTAGCCTCTATACGGTGCCAGGGCCGCTTTGTTGATACCGGGGTTCGCATATGTGGTTCCGGCGGGGAGCTGGTTTGCATCCTCGGAGTACCAATTATGAAGTCCTCGGCGACCGACGTATGCGACAGACAGCACTGAATGACCGGGAAGCTCTCTTTCTACCGTGACGTTCCAGTTCCATCCTTCCGGCTGTTTCATATTGCGATCCAGAGTTGTTACTGTCAGCGTGGGAGTCGCAACAGACGTTAACTTGGCTCCCGGGTTGTCGATCGAAATGCCGGTTACGGTAACAAAAGGCTGGAATGGAGAGTTTCCGCCGGGGAAGATGTTGTCCACCAATCCCATTCGCGTAAGAAACCGGCCGCCGCCAGCACGGACCACTGTCTTATCGGTGAATTGATATGCAACACCCACGCGTGGCTGAAGGGCATTTTGATGATCGAGCAAACCGCGAGGCAATCTGTTATTGAACAGAGGAGCATACATTGTCGGAAAGTTGGCTTGATAGACTCCATGCTGCACCGCACCGTTGGGGAAACCGGAGAGGCCCGGAATGACCATGCCGTTATATTGGTTGCCGCTGCCCAGGTTGACCAGACCTGTGCTCGGGTTGATGCTGACTGCCTGTGTCGGGTTATACAAAGCAGGGTCAAAGAAAGCGGCGTTCCCCCAGAGCGCATGGAATGGGAAAACGAGCGTATCGCGAACGCCGTAGTCGATATGCAACCTGGGAGTGATCTTCCAGGAATCCTGTGCAAACAGTTCATACATGGCGCCACGCCATGTGGTGTCCGCCCGTGGTCCGATTTCGGTATAGCTATCAGCCAATCCCAATGCCAGGTTAGCTAGCCCCAAACCGCTACCATTCGTGTAGGAGTCACTGAGGGTAAAGGTCCCGTTCTGATTGTTGCTGCCTCCGGGGACAGTAGTGATGTTGATCTGATCGTCGTCATCCTCACCCCGATAGTCATATCGAAACCCGAACTTTAACATGTGATTCCGGGTTGCTAACGACAGGCTGTCGCTGAATGTATAGATTGGACCACCGGAGTGCGACGGATATGGTCCGCCGCTCAAGCTATAGAAAGGACTCGGAAGGCTAAGACTTGGAATCTTGTCGAGATCCTTACCCCCGGGAACTATATAGTTGTAGTTAATTCCCAACTCAGATCGATTGAATCCCGGCAAAGACGCATTGACTGGATTTGATACGCGGTCGATGCTAAGACTTCCATTCGCTTCATTGATGATGGTTGGGGTGATAGTCCAAACCCAGGCAAGGGTATTCGTCTGGTTCGGCCACAATTTATACTTGCCCGTCAGCCCCGATCCCTGGTCCAGAGCAGAATACTCGTTATAAGAAAGATCTGTTCTTCGGAACGAGATGCGGTGCTTGTCGTTCCAAACGAAATCGAAGTTATAGGAGCCCTTGCGCTGATTGATAGGGTGAGGAGCCGTGGCTTCCCAGTTCTGATCTCCATTAACCAGCAAGCCTGGAGTTGGCGCGGGATAGGCATTCAAGAGAGCCATGCCGTTGGAACTCCACAGATTTTTGGGGATGATGTTCCCAGGGAAGGGTACACAAGTCTTCTTTCCATTGGTTGTTGTGCAGTTATTTGGATTAGAGATGATCCTGGGAGTGCTGTAAAACGGGTTGGAGCCGAGCAACTCGCTGAAATTACCTTGGCGCATCAGGGCTGTCGGTACGGTTTCAAACTGCGTATCGGTATACCGGTAACGAATCCAATCTTCAGCGACGAACCAGAAGAGCTTTCTCCGCAGTATTGATGGCAGGCCCGGAGCCCAGACTGGCCCTCCCACGGCAAAGCCGAAGTCGTTATATCGAAAGGGCGATGCGAAGGCTGTTGTTGGACTCTGGTTACGCGACCAGGTATTCGCATTCAGCGCCGAATTCCGTAGATATTCATACGCCGTTCCGTGGAAATCGGTAGTTCCGCTTTTGCTGACCATACGGACCTGACCGCCTCCAGCTCCGCCGTATTCGGCTGCGTACGCCGAGGTGAGTACCTGCATCTCTTCGGTTGAATCAACGTTCGGCGTACCAATTACGTATGTGTTTGCACGAGTGCGCACAGCAGGGGCGCCGTCAATCGTCACCGTTGTATCTGTCTGCTCCGCTCCGTTGATTGCATAGCCGGGCTTGCTTACGCTGAAATTGAAATCACCCAGCGTGGCTCCCGTTATCACGCCGGGCAACAACTCAGCCATGTAGACGGGATTACGGCCATTGAGTTCCTGATGCTGAATCTGCTCTTCGGTGATTTGGTGCTGAACCGCGCCGGAATCAGTCTGAATCAGACTGGCACTCGCGGTCACTTCTACAGACTCATCCGATGCCCCAACGGTCAGTGCAGCGTTGATCGATAATGTCGACGATGCGTCCAGCTTATTATGGATACTTTCAAAGAGTTTGAATCCCTGCATCCGGACAGCAACGGTATAAAAGCCGGCGGGAAGGCTCGAGATCGAGTAGTAACCACTTCCATCGGTGGCGATCGTATGGCTTTCCTGGGTTGCCTCGGAGGTCACGGTGATTTGTGCCTTGCGAACCAGGGCTCCCGACGGGTCCTTGACGAAACCTGCAATCGTACTGGTATCCGATTGCCCATACATACATATGTGGAGGCCCATCAAACAAGCCAGTGCCCAAACGATATTTCGGAATCCTTGACGACTTAGCTTCACTTTCATCTCCCGACTGCCAGTGAAATCAGCGTTCCTCCTTTATGTACACACGTCAGACATCAAGCCGGTAGTTAAGACCGGATTCCTAACGGTTCGGCATGTTTCTGTAAATAAGCGATTTATTGCGTAACGGGGATTTTAACAGTCATGAATTGCGGGTTTGATATGTTCACTGTGTGAAGCCGATAAAGTCGGAACCATGGAATCAAGATTCGTTCACGCTCCGGACCGATTTGATCGTTTCTCGCGCGAACGAGGTACGGCATCATGTTGATCAGATCGTAACAAGTCAAGCGTTCAGCAGAAGTCGCAGAAGTTGTGAGTTTCTACAACATCTCCTTGATAAGACGCTGGCCGGCCAGCATGATGAGCTGAAGGAACGCATGATCGGGATGCAGTTGTTCGGTCGTGACCCTGCCTACGATACAGGTGAGGATGCGATCGTGCGTGTCACTGCGACAGACGTCAGAAGGCGGCTGAAGCGTTTCTATGACGATGTAGAAACAAACATCCGTCTTGACCTGCCTCCCGGAGCATACGTCATTGGGCTAATTGAGCAGGCTGCCTCACCAGAAGTGACCTATCCTCCGCAGCCATCCGAGCCGACGGAGATCCTTCACCCACCAGTCACACGGCCATCCATCTGGCGTCATCTCTTCCCGATAGCGTTGGCTTTAGCGGTGTTGGGACTTTTGATGAGTGTGTACCACTATCGAATACAGTCAGCCAAGGCTGACCGTCTGCCATGGTCGGCTATGCTGCCGCGTCGAAAGCAATTGAAGATTGTGTTTAGCGATCCCGATATCGTTGTTCTTCAAGGGATCACGGGAAATGAGATTTCACTCACGGACTACGCAGATCATCATTACGTACCCTCTCAACAGCTACTGGATCATCCTTCCAGCGTTGTAGCACGGCTTTTCAAGGGGTATAACGTTCCTATTATTGACGCCGACTTTGCCCTCAGTGTCAGGAGTTTGCTCCCGTCGGGACCGATTAACACATATCGCGCCAGAGCCCTTCAATCCCAGGATTTCAAAACGGAAGATAACTTCATACTACTCGGCAGCCCAGTGTCGGATCCCTGGGTCGCCCTCTTTCAGGACCGGCTCGATTTTTACTTCACGTATGACCCAGCGCGACACGAGGAAATTATTAATAACCGACACGCCGAACACGGAGAAACATCCGTTTATGTCCCCACGACCCCAGGGTGGGGCACAGGACAGGCGTTTGCGATTATTGGATTGCTCACGAATCCGAATCAAACAGGGCACGTTCTGATCCTGGCCGGCTCCAACTCCGCAGCCACGGGGGCGGCTTACAGGCTGGTCACGGATATGGATTCAATCTCTCGCGTGCTTCAGGAGCATGGTGTCGATGTTCACGATCCCAAGACCCAGTTTGAGATCTTACTGCGCGTAAACACGATGGCTTCGTCTCTTAATAACTTCGACGTAGTAGCCTGTCATCGTCTTCCTGGAACCGCACATTGATTGTGCAGCAGATGTAATGCGTCTCCTTGATGTTCTCTGGACGACGAAGATACGCTCACGCAGGCGATCATTCAGCTTGCCTGCCAGTACGGCGTTATACCTACCGCCGTGTACCCTGGCTTAGCATCCAGGCCAGGATGGAAACCCACATAAGTCATTGATTTTAGAAATGGTCGGGGCGAGAGGATTCGAACCTCCGACCCCCTGGTCCCGAACCAGGTGCGCTACCAGACTGCGCTACGCCCCGAACCGATTGGTGAGTGGATGCCGGTGGAAGGGTGCTGGCCATGATTTTCAACGCCACGGGATACGGCGCGATGGCTGGCTTACCGACTCACTAAGAATATCAGAGATTGTGACGTTTGCGTGCATGGCCTCGAGATCTCCTCCCCAGACCGATTTCAACAAGAATAGGCCCCATAATGCACCGGCCCATCGTCGATCTGTGGCAGCGCGATTCTGTGCCGGTTGGCTGAGCGTCTCGCACCCAAGCAGACCGAGTTGAGCGGAGCCAATGTAGCTCCGCTCAACTCGCCTGCATCCGAATCGACCAGTCTAGCGGTGTCCGCCGCCGTGGCCACCAGCCGCGTGCCCGCCGCCACCGGGGTGTCCGCCGCCGACATGGGCTCCGCCGCCGGGACGTCCGCCACCAAAGCCGCCACGAGCTACCGGCCGTCCACCGCCGACGCGTCCGCCGCCACGATAGGCGCCTCCGGGGCGTCCCGCGTATCCACGCCCGCCACGGGGGAAGTAGCGTCCGCCGCCCGGGCCGCCGAAGCGATGCCCGCCCCAGCCATGGCCGTAGCCCCAGTTGGACCAGGGGCCGACGCCGAGGAAGATGCCGTTATAGAAGTATCCCGGCCCGTAGAAGCCCATCGGCGCGCAGGAGTAGGGAGCATAGTCATAGTACCCATAGGGGCATACCGGCGGCGGTCCACCGATGCTGATGGCGATCTGCGCATTGGCCGATGGCGCGTAGGCCAGGGAGGCGAGCAACGCTGCGCCGCTGAGTAAAACCTTCAATCCACGCATTTAAAACCCTCTCGATCTATTGCAGTGTCTTCCACTGGTTGTACTCGATACTGCGGTGTACCGTTTCCTCGCTGAGGGCAGGCTTCGGACAGACTAACGCAGTTAGATTGGATGGATTTGGAAAATAAAGGTTGCTTCCGGCCCATATTCCCAGTGTGGGAATTCCTTCTGCGGTAACCAAACCCCGGTTTCTGAAACAAGATTCAGGCCGCAGAAGACCTGGGTCGCGATACACTACCGGCACACTCCCGTCCCATCAAAAATTGAATAAATGATTCGCAGGCAGTTCTGAAGAGAGATTGCAGACAAGGCAGCAGCCCACTCCTGTAGAGGTAATCTTGCATGAGCAGTTCGACCGCCCCCGCCGTTCCCTACGCCGAGTCGCCGTCCGCCGACGCCAGCCCAGTCTCCAGTGCAGACGAGACGCACCGCTGGTCCCTGCCCGCGAAGATCGGCTTCCGCCTGGCCTTCATCTACTTGGTGTTGTACATGTTCTGCAACACCAACGTGACGATCTTCACGATCCTGCAGCCCTTCCCGTCGCTCGACCGCTGGATTCACGGGGTGCTGGACACTCCGTTCCTCATCTTCACGCAGTGGTGGGGCGTCCGGGCGTTTCACCTCACCGGTATCGCCGCCGTCTGGCACAAGGACGGCAGCGGCGACACCATGCTGAACTACCTGCTCAGCGCCAGCTTCCTCGGCACCGCTGTCGTCGGCACGGCCATCTGGTCGGTGCTCGACTGGCGGCGTCCGCACTATCAGACGCTCTACGCGTGGCTGCGCTTCCTGGTCCGGCTCAATATCGGCATGGGCATGTTGCAGTACGGCTTCTACAAGCTCTACCCCATCCAGATGCAGCCGCCGAACATGGCCGTGCTGAACGAGCCTCTGGGACAGACCTCTCCGATGACCCTGCTGTGGACGATGCTGGGTCTGGTGCCCATGTACGAGCGCGTCTGCGGCGCGGCGGAGATCATCGGCGGCCTGCTCATCCTCTTCCGCCGCACAGCCTTGGCCGGGGCTATCATCAGCGCCTTCGTCATGACAAACGTGGTGCTCTACAACCTCTTCTTCGACGTGCCGGTAAAGCTCTACGCCATCCACCTGCTGCTGATGTCGCTCTTCGTCATGCTGCCCGACATCAAGCCGCTGTGGAGCTTCTTCGTCCTGCACCAGCCGTCGAACCCGGTCGGCGTCTGGGTGCCTCCCGCCTCGCGCCACAGCTTCAAGGTAGCGACAGCGGCCATCGAGATCGCCTTCTTCGTCTTCGCCATCGCGGGCTACATCAAGTACGACGGCGACCGCTACCGAGCCTATACGGATTCAGTGCGGCCCTCACCGATTATCGGGCTGTGGACACTCGACGCCAGCTCGGAGATGCCGAAGACCGTAGGCGGCGTTCCCTGGCACGAGATCTCCATCGACAGCCTGACGCGCGGCATGGCTCGTTCGACCGACGGAATGCTCTGGCGGATGTACCTGACCTACAACGAGAGCGCCCACACGCTGGGGATGGTCAGCCGCGGTGGCGGCGGAGCGGTGAAGTACACGTGGCAGACGCCCGCGACGGATGTGCTGGTGCTGAACACGGGCGGCAAGGTGCTGACCTTCCACCGCGTGCCGACCCCAGCGTCTTACCCATTGTTGACGCGCGGCTTTCACATGATTAACGAGTGGGGATACGAGCGATAACACATGGCTCTTTAGTAGGGACTGTAATGGCCAAGTATCCCAAAGCAGATCAGTACCGTGCCGATGAAGTAGAACATCGCCCGGCAGAACCACTGCGGATTCTCTCCGTCGAGCGTATTGGTGCAGCGGTCCGTGGCCGCGCGGAAGACGCCGATGGAGAGCGCAATGATGCCGAGTACAAGGGGAATATCGCGTCCGAGGTTTGGGTGCATGGCAGTGCCTCCCGCAATCCTTGCCGCAGATTGTAGCGCCACTCAGATGCAGTTGTAACTGGTGCAGTAACGAAATTTCCAGCAAACCGGAACCGACGTTAGAACACCGTTGCCATTGTTCTCCCGGCCGCCTGTTTTTTCGTTCTTGCCGTTGCTTGTTTTTTGTTCTTGCCGTTGCTTGTTCTTTTGTTGTCATTCAGGAGCGAAGCGGAGGAATCTGCTTCTGTTTTTGTTCTTGTCGTTGTTTTTGTTTTTGCATCTACTGTTGTCTTCGCTTCTGGGGAATGTCGCCCGGACATTCAAAGCCACCACAGAAGCGGGCTTTAGCCCCCGAGGTATGCTTTCTTTTCCCGGCCTAACCCATTCCGCTTGGAAGGTCCTTACTTCTGGAAGGCACTTACTTAAAAATGCCGAATGCTCTCACTGGGAGCATGTCCCTGCGCTCCCGGAGGCGGCACAACCGTCCGTTCCGCCGTCCGATCCACCCGGCTCTCGAGCGACCGGCTCACCAGCTCACGCGATCCAAGCCCAACAGCCAGCGACAAGGTCAACACAATCCCCCCAAACAAGATCCCAAAAGCCAACTCCACCACAGTCCCACCAATCTGAAGATGGTCAAGAATCATGGCAGCGGTCAAAACCAGCACCAGCCACTTCACCCCCAGCGACAGGAACCGGGCATACTGCAACTGTGCATTGACCGCCCCGATCAACACCGACCGAGCCAGAAAACGAGCAATAATATTCCCGGCAAAGAGCAGCAGGATAGCTCCAACCGAGTGGGTAAGGTAGGGCAGCAGCGAGAAGGGCAGCGTAGAGCCGGTCGCCAACGAGGCGTCGAACGAGGAGACCCCGATCACCAGTCCCAGCAGCACGCAGAGCCAGAACGCGCCGCGGGCGACGATCTCGGTGGGTGCGGTGGAGGGGGTCCAGTCGGTGACTCCGGCGGTGCGGTTACGCGCCAGCCGCTCGTCGAACTTGGCCGCTGTCAGCCCGCGCCGCAGCAGCGCCGAGATACCCATGCCGATGGCCGTCAGAACCGCGAGCGCCACGAAAAACGCCAGAATACCGGGCAAAATCGCGACCAGCAGCGAGAGAACCCGGTAGAGCGAGTCGTGCAGCGCGTCGGACATATGGTGCCAGATCGAGGTATTGTCCACGTAGATCGGCTGGGATACGGCCTGGTATGGGTCGGGCTGGAGCATGGTAGCGAGCGTGTTTCGCATGGGGAAACTCCTTGAATCGGGCAGCAGCGGTGTTATGGATGCAGCGGTTGCGATAATTTCCGTATCTCTATGTTTCTATGGGTTAAACCGGTCTGGCCAGCGCCATCGGGAGACCAGGTAGGGTTTGTCCATTTCGAAGGCGTTGGCGATGGCTTCGATGTGGTTTTCGGAGCTTACGCCTGTGGTGGTGATGTTGATGTGGCTCGCCACCCAGGCGAGGTAGAGCGGAGTGAGCGCGCCCAGCAGGTGGCCTCGGTTGATGGTGCGCAGCCGGTAGGCCAGGAGGAAGTCGAAGACGATGCGGGCCCAGAGGCTCTCGGGCATCCGGAAGGCGGGGCCGTCGGTGGCGGCGAGCCGCTTGAGGCCGAGGAGCGAGTTTGGCGGCAGCACCAGCGACCAGATCTCCTGCAAGTTGGTGTAGGCGAGGCGGAAGGCCTCGATCATGGGGGCTATGTCGGCGGGGGCGTCGTTGTCGGGAGCCTGCGGGATGGGGTGACGGGCAGGGGGCAGGGGCGGGCGCGCTGCCAGAAGGCGGCTTTGGCGTCGATGTCGGCGAAGAGCGAGCTGGTCACCAGCGCGAGGACGGCGTTCAGGTCGGCCTCGGTGGGCTGGGGCAGAGTACGCGGCCCGGCGTCAATCTCCTGGATGGTGAAGCCTGCGGCGGCGGCCTCGTCGATGGGCCAGAGCAGGGCGTCACTTTGGCTGAGGGTGGAGAAGCGCTGTCCGGCAGCGGCTAAACGCTCGGCCATCCGCAGGGAGAGGCCGAGGTCGAGCGCCAGCGGGAAGCGGGCGCGGGTGGCGAAGAGCGCCCGGGTGAGGGGATAGAGGATCGCCGCGTTGACCAGTCCGGCGCGGGGCGGCTGGTCGTAGCAGGGGATGGCCAGGTCGGCTGAATCGACGGCGGCGGCGAGGGCTTGGAGGGCGGCTGGGGCGAGGGTGTCGGCTGCCGGGCCGAGGATCAGGACGGCGCGGGCCTCGCTCTTCTGGGCCAGTTGGTGGGCGTTGATGAAGTCGGCCGCCGTCAGGGTCCAGGTGGAGTTGGTCGGGTTTACGGTCAGGAAGCGCAGCTCCGGGTGCTGCTCGGCGAGCAGCGGGTCGGGCGTGGCGATGGTCATCTGGTCGGCGGGAAAGGTCGCGGCCAGGTTGCTGAGCAGCGTCTCTACCGGCTCGGAGGGCATGGCCGTGAGCACCACCAGCAGGCCGGTGGCGGCGCGGGCGGCGGAGGGCGTAAGGTTGGGGATCGAATCTGCTGTCGCCATTTGTTACTTTCTCAAGAACCTGTTTACCAGAGCGATCAGTGTACTGCTATCGAGAAACGGCCAGTGCGTTGCTAAAGAGCCAGGATGCCGGAGAGCGGGATGTGCAGCCACGTGGGCCGGTTATTCAGCTCGTAGAGCAGCTCGTAGAGCGCCTTTTCGAGCAGGTAGGCGTTCAGCATGGTTTGCGCCTGTTGGGGCGGCGGCAGCAGTGCCGGGTCGGCGGCGATGGCCGCTCGGTATCCTCTCAGGAACTCGGCGGCAATGGAGTTCTGCCAGAGCTTGGTCCATATCGTTATCTCCTTTTGGTTTGTGGGAGATAGATCGTTATCCCTGATGTATTGATCGAGTCCGGAGTGGGCCGCGTAGGAGAATGACCGGAGCATTCCGGCGACGTCCTTCAAAGGAGACTGCTTCTGGCGGCGCTCGGCCAGCGAACGGGCGGGTTCGCCCTCGAAGTCGAGCAGGACGAAGTCGTCCTGCGCCCGCAGAATCTGGCCCAGGTGGTAGTCGCCGTGGATGCGGATGCGCTGGCCGGAGAGTGCTGCTGCGGCGATGGCGTGGGCGCGGGAGAGCAGGTCGATGCGGCGGGAGAGCAGCAGGGCGTCGTCGTCGGCGATGTGCTCCTGTAGGGCGGCGAGCTTCGTTCTCAGAAGGTCGAAGGCCGAGGTGATCTGGCTGTCGATGCGGAGGGAGTCGGCGTCCAGATACTCCTGAGTGATGGGTTCGGCTGCGAAGGCGGGGTCGTCGGTGGGAGTGGCCAGCGCCAGGTGCATCTCGGCGGTGCGGCGGCCGAGCAGGGCGGCGGCTTCGAGTGACGGGCCTGCATGTTCGAGAACCTCGCGGATCGGCGTGCTATCGCTCAGGAAGCTGGCTGGGGGCATGTTGGGCGGTGCGGGCAGGCCGGAGATTGCGGTAAAGTACTCGCCGAGCCGGTCGAGAAACCACTGCCAGCCGTCTCCTTCGTTTTCGACCAGTCCCTGGAGCATTGCAACTGTTGTCTTTTCAGTGGCTTGCGGGGTAAGGGTGATCTCGCCCAGGAAGGGGGCGATGCGCGGGAAGTGGGCGGTCTCGGTGAGGAAGCGGCTTATCTCCACGTCGGGATTCTCTCCGGGCTGCAAGCGGCGGAAGAGCTTCAAAATCAGTTGCTTGCCGTACAGAATGGACGTGTTGGATTGTTCTGCCGAGCCGGTGCGAGATGGCAGAGGATGTTCTCCCCGAGCTGAGGCAAAGGCTGTGGAAAAACGGGCCTCAATTGTGCCGGTGGGGACTGGCGCCTCGTGGGGAAGAGGCTCGGAGTTCTGTTCGGGAGAGTGTGGCGGGGCTGCTGCTTCTCCCGGCTGGGCTGTGATTGGAGCCGGGGTAACTGGTACGCCGGTCGAGGTGGTGGACAGCGGAACAGAGATTGTTTCTTCGGCGGTTGCGGAGGGAACCTCAAGTGATGGATGAGAGGTTTCGGCGGCAGGGAATAGCTCGTGCGGGCGCAGGGAGACGCTCCCGGAGCGCTCGGGGTGATGCAGCAGGTCGGCTGCTTCTCCGGTTGCCAGAGCCTGATTTGCGGTGTGGCCGCTGGCGGCTGCGGTGAGTGTCGCCGCTACTTCTAAAGCCGCAGTTTGGGGTGTTCCGAGAGTCAGCCGGGCGTTGCGCTCGATCAAGGTCAGCAGACTTTGGCGCAGGTCCTCTCGCGTCGTTGCGTCGTGGAGTACGGCTTGGCCGGTGGGGGTGGTGAGCGTCGCCAGAACCGTCAGTGGGTGCTCGGCGATGAGGGCAGCGGCGTCTGGTCCGGTGGAGAAGGCCAGTGGGATTTGGTAGGTGTCGGTGGCCGAGTCCGCGTAGCCGATCTCTATATAGAAGAGAGCCGGGGGGATGGTGCTGGCGGCGGGGATCGAGTTGGTGGGGAGGATGGCGGTGTTGGCCGCGACCATCTCGGGTAGCTCGGCCCACTCGAGCACGCGCGCGGAGTGGATCGTCCGGCTCTTGGCTCCGAACCAGCGTTGTTTCGGCAGCCAGGTGGGGAGGGTGGTCTGGAGGAGAGCCAGTCCGTGACCGGCCAGGAGGCCGGACCAGCCCTTGGTTAGCAGGTCGAGTGCTGCCTCCTGATTTTCGCCGACGGCGGCTTCGGCCTCCATGGTTGCGAGGACGGGGGAGATTGCGGCCTCGGGTGGCCGGACGCTGGCGGGTTGCAGCTCCAGCCAGAGGAAGGAGTAGGGGGCCAGCGAAAGGGAGTAAGGGGCGTCCTCGATGATCGGGAAGGAGACGTAGCCGAGCATCTCCACCGGCTCGAAGCCCTTGTAGTTGCTCAGGTCGAGCGAGACCGGCTGGGCGAAGCGGCTCAGGTTGGCGACGCAGAGGACGGTCTCGTGGGAGCCGTCGCCGCGGTCGAGGTCGCGCAGGTAGGCGAGGATCTTCCGGTTGGCCGGGTTCAGGAAGGTGAGGGTACCGCGCCCGAAGACCTGGAAGAGCTTGCGCAGGGCGATCATGTTGCGGGTCCACTGCAGGAGGCTGGACTGGTCGGAGAGCTGGGCCTCGACGTTGACGACCTGGTAGCCGTAGATGGGGTCCATGACGACGGGGAAGTAGAGGCGGGCGGGGTCGCACTTGGAGAAACCGGCGTTGCGGTCGGAGTTCCACTGCATGGGCGTGCGGACGCCGTTGCGGTCGCCGAGGTAGATGTTGTCGCCCATGCCGATCTCGTCGCCGTAGTAGAGGATGGGCGTGCCGGGGAAGCTGAGGAGGACGGAGTTGAGCAGCTCGATGCGGCGGCGGTTGTTGTCGACCAGAGGGGCGAGGCGGCGGCGGATGCCTACGTTGATGCGCATGCGCGGGTCGGCCGAGTAGGCGAGGTACATGTAGTCGCGCTCGTCGTCGGTGACCATCTCGAGGGTCAGCTCGTCGTGGTTGCGGAGGAAGAGGCCCCACTGGCAGGTGTCGGGGATGGCCGGGGTCTGGGCCATGATGTCGGTGATGGGGAGGCGGTCCTCTTGCCGGAGCGCCATGTAGAGGCGCGGCATGAGGGGGAAGTGGAAGGCCATGTGGCACTCGTCGCCGTCGCCGAAGTAGGGGCGCACGTCGGCGGGCCACATGTTGGCTTCGGCCAGAACGAGGCGGTTCTGGTACTCGGCGTCGATGACGGCGCGGATCTCTTTGATCTTGGCGTGGGTCTCGGGAACGTTCTCGCAGCTGGTGCCGTCGCGCTCGATCAGGTAGGGGATGGCGTCGAGGCGGAGGCCGTCAACGCCGAGGTCCATCCAGAAGCGCATGGCGTTGAGCACCTCTTCCATGACGCGGGGGTGGTCGAAGTTGAGGTCGGGCTGGTGGGAGAAGAAGCGGTGCCAGTAATACTGCTTGGCCACCTCATCCCAGGTCCAGTTGGACTTTTCGGTGTCGGTGAAGATGATGCGGACGCCGTCGTAGAGGCGGTCGGTGTCGCTCCAGACGTACATCTCGCGCTCGGGCGATCCGGGTGGGGCGAGACGGGCGGCCTTGAACCAGGGGTGCTGGTCCGAAGTGTGGTTGATGACCAGCTCGATCATCACCTGCATGTTGCGCTGGTGGGCGGCGTCGAGGAAGGTCTTGAAGTCGGCCAGGGTGCCGTAGGACGGGTTGACGTCGACGTAGTTGGCGATGTCGTAGCCGTCGTCACGCAGGGGCGAGGGGAAGAAGGGGAGGAGCCAGATGCAGGTGACGCCGAGGTCTTGCAGGTAGTCGAGCCGCGAGAGCAGGCCGGGGAAGTCACCGATGCCGTCGTTGTTGGAGTCGGCGAAGGCCCGGACGTGCAGCTCGTAGATGATCGCGTCTTTGTACCAAAGTGGATCGGTGGCGCTTGCGGGCTTCTTCACTCGTTTTGTCTCCGAGCCTATTGTGATGCGCAATTTGTATCAGGTGAGCCGGTGGATGAGGAAGACGTGGGCGGGTTGGGCTTCGGGGCGCAGGGCTACGAAGTTGCTGCGGTCGTGCCAGGTGTAGCTGGTGCCGGTCAGCAGGTCTTCGACGATGAAGTTCTGGTTGTAGGGGATTCCGAGCTGCCGCAGGTCGAGGTCGATCCAGCCGGCCTGCTCGTTGAAGGGGTCGAGGTTGACCGCGACGAGGATCGTGTTCTCGAACCCCGGCGTCGTCTTCGAGTAGCAGAGCAGGTTGGGGTTATCGGCCGGATGGAAGTGCAGGGAGCCGTTCGATTGCAGCGCCGGGTTGGCGCGGCGGATGCGGTTGAGCGTGGTGATGAGCGGCACCAGCGAGCCGGGGACGTTGCGGTCGCGCTGGCGGATCTGGTACTTCTCGCTGTCCATATACTCTTCGGACTCGGTTCTGCCGGGTGCGGGCTTGGCCGGGATGTTCTCGCCCAGTTCGTAGGCCGGGCCATAGATGCCGAAGTTGGCCGTCAGGGTCGCAGCTAGGATGAGGCGCTGCATGAAGGCGGGGCGGCCTCCGTCCTGTAGCGACTTGTGCAGGATGTCCGGCGTGTTGGGCCAGAAGTTCGGCTGGAAGAAGTTGCTCACCGGAGGGCGCGTGATCTCTTCGAGGTAGCTCTCCAGTTCCGGCCTGCTCGTGCGCCAGGTGAAGTAGGTGTAGGACTGGGTGAAGCCGCCCTTGGCCAGTGAGTACATGACATGCGGGCGCGTGAAGGCTTCGGCCAGGAAGATGGTGTCGGGGTACTTCTCGCGCAGCGCGCCGAGGCACCACTCCCAGAAGGGCAGCGCCTTGGTGTGCGGGTTATCGACTCGGAAGACGTGTACGCCGCGCTTGATCCAGAACTCGAAGACCGAGTACAGCTCGTCCCACAGGCCGCGCCAGTCGGGTGACTCGAAGTTCAGCGGGTAGATGTCCTGGTACTTCTTCGGCGGATTCTCGGCGTACTGGATGCTGCCGTCGGGCCGCGTGATGAACCAGCTCGGATGCTCGGTGACCCAGGGGTGGTCGGGCGAGCACTGGAAGGCGATGTCGAGCGCCAATTCAAGATGGTGAGACGTAGCTGCGGCCACCAGATGGTCGAAGTCGGCGAGGGTGCCGAGCGCCGGATGGATGGATTTGTGGCCGCCGTTATCGTCCTTCTGCTTGGTGGCGACGGACTTGTCTCCGATAGCCCACGGGCTGCCGAGGTCTCCGGGTTGGGCGGTGGTGGAGTTGTTCGGACCCTTGCGGAAGGCGTTGCCGATGGGATGAATCGGTGGCATGTACAGGATGTCGAAGCCCATCGCGGCGATCTCGGGGAGTTGTTTCTCCACGTCGGCAAACGTGCCATGCTGGCCCGGAACCGGAGACATGGAGCGCGGAAACAGCTCGTACCACGCGGAGAAGCGGGCGCGCTCGCGGTTGACCCAGAGCGTCAACTCCGGCTCGTAGCGAGTGGCGTTGCTCAGGTCCGGATAACGCGCCATCAGGGCGTGCTGGCTGTCGCTCAACGGATATTCATAGAACGCGGCGTTCTTGTCGGCCAGCGCGGTGAGTGTGTCCGCCAGTTTCTGAAGCTGTTTGGCATCGGCACTGCGTGCGCGTCCGGCTGCTTCCTTCACCAGGATCGCGCCCGAGCGTAGCGCCAGCGGGATATCCTGCGGCACGGCGTTGGGATCGGGGTGCTGCGGATCGGGCTGCGCGGCCAGACGCTTCTTCAGGTCGCTGGCCCAGGTGTCGAAGTGATCGATCCAGCCCTGCACGGTAAACGTCCACATCCCCGGCTGGTCCACGGGGAACGATGCCGTCCACAGATCGTTGCCTAGTGCGGTCATAGGCACCGTGCGCCACTTCTTCTCGGAGCTGCGGCGATACTCGAGCCGCGCAGCCACGTGATCGTGGCCATCGGCGAAGATGGCTGCGGTGACGACGACCTGGTCGCCGACGATGCGGCAGGCGGGGTAGCGGCCGCCATCTACCTGGGGTGTGATCTCTTCGATGACAACGCGATTACGACCATGAGAAGGCTTCATGACATCCATCTTTCAGTTGCAAACTTCGCTTGGGTGGAGACTCGGGGCAGAGGGGTGAGCGCCATAGTGAGAGAGATGCAGAGAATCGCAGCCGGGGTTACTTGCAGCAGCAAAAGGGCCGACAGCGCCCTTCGATGAGTCTAACTAATTCTGGGTTTGTGAACGGAACGAGAACAGGAAGCATCAGAACTGAGACGGAGGATTGCGTGCCTGAGAAGAAGCCGGTGAAGAAGGTAGAGAAGAAGCCCGAGAAGGATACGGCGAAGGAAAAGAAGCTCCCGCTGCATGGATCGCGCATCGAGGACTACGCGTTGATCGGCGACTGCGAGACGGCAGCTTTGGTCTCGCGCAACGGCTCCATCGACTGGCTCTGCTGGCCGTCGTTCTCGAGCGGAGCCTGCTTTACTGCGCTGCTCGGCACCGCCGATCATGGTTTCTGGAAGATCGCCCCCGAGGGCAAGGTACGCGAGTGTCGCCGCCAGTATGCAGGCCAGACCCTGATCCTTGAGAGCACCTTCGTTACCGCGGGCGGCGAGGTCCGCATCACCGACTTTATGCCGCCGCGGAGCAAGTGCTCGAGCATCGTGCGCATCGTTGAAGGCATACGCGGCCGCGTGAAGATGCGCATGGACCTCGCCATCCGCTTCGACTACGGGCGCACAATCCCCTGGGTGACGAGCATCGAAGGCGGAGTGCGCGCCATCGCCGGACCGGACATGGTGGTGCTGCGCTGCGGCACGCGGATCAAGGGCGAGGGCATGACCACGGTGAGCGAGTTCACCGTGAAGCCCGGCCACTCCGAGTCCTTCATCCTGACCTATGCGTCCTCGCAGGACAATCAAGGCCACGACTCGCCCATGCCCGAGATCTTCAAGGCTAAGGACGCGCTGGCCGACACCACGCTCTTCTGGCAGGAGTGGCGCGGCCGCAATACCTATCGCGGGCCTTATGAGGAGGACGTCGCGCGTTCGCTGATGATGCTGAAGGCCATGACCTATCGGCCCTCGGGCGGCATCGTCGCGGCGGTCACGGCGGGCCTGCCGGAGAAGATCGGCGGCGCGCGCAACTGGGACTATCGCTACTGCTGGCCGCGCGATACAGCCTTTACGCTGATGACGCTGCTACGCGCCGGCTACCAGGAAGAAGCTGCGGCCTGGCGGCGCTGGCTGCTGCGCACGGTGGCCGGAGCGCCGGACCAGATGCAGACCATCTACGGCATCAACGGCGAGCGCCAACTGGTGGAGTGGGAGGCCGACTGGCTGCCGGGCTATGAAGGCTCGCGGCCGGTGCGTATCGGCAACGCCGCTGCCAACCAGTTTCAGCTCGATGTTTTCGGGGAGGTCGCCTCGGCGCTGGAGCAGATGCCGCTTGCTGAGGATGGTATACGAGTTTCTTCTACTGCTCTGCAAGCTAATATCATCGACCATCTTTGCAGGGTTTGGGTGGAGCCGGACGAGGGCATCTGGGAGACGCGCGGAGGCCGCAAGCACTTCGTCCACTCCAAGGTGATGGCCTGGGTCGCACTCGACCGCGCCATCAAAAACTATGAGCGCTACGATGGCGGCGGCGATATCAAACGCTGGCGCAAGAATCGCGACATGCTGCATAAGCAGATTCTTGAGAAGGGCTTCAATAAGAAGCTCAACAGCTTCACGCAAAGCTATGGCTCGAAGGAGCTTGACGCTTCTTGTCTGCGGATCGGGCTGGTGGGCTTTCTGCCGATGGACGATCCGCGCATCGTCGGCACCATCGAGGCCATTGAGAAGCACCTGATGCGCGACGGCTTTGTGCTGCGCTACAACACGCACACCTCGAAGGATGGACTGCCGCCGGGCGAGGGAGTTTTTCTGGCGTGCAGCTTCTGGATGGTGACCTGCCTCTGGCTGATAGGCCGCAAGGAGGACGCGACGCGGCTCTTTGAAAAGCTGCTGGCGCTGCGCAACGATGTGGGCCTGCTCAGCGAGGAGTACGACGTTCCAGGTAAGCGCATGGTTGGCAACTTTCCCCAGGCCCTATCGCACCTCACAATGGTCTATGCGGCGCTTACCATCGCTGGAGTATGGAAGCCCGGCCCGAACACGGAGGATAGATAACAGCAGGCGGACGGCAAGGAATGGACTTATCTCGTGCGGCCTCTGCGGGCCGTGCCGAGGTGCAACCTCACCCGTTGCCCGCGCAACTAAACAGGGACTGAGCTACTCTGTCCCCGGGTTCGCGCCCGGCCCCTTGTGCCTTGCACCTCGTGTGTCGATTGGACCTTATGATTCGTGTGCCCAGCTCGACCTATCGCCTGCAGTTGCATCGCGACTTCACCTTCGACGATGCGGCGGCGGTGGCGGAGTACCTGTGGGACCTCGGGGTCTCGCATGTCTATAGCTCGCCCTATCTGCAAGCAGCGCCGGGCAGTATGCACGGCTATGATGTCGTGGATCATCAGCGCGTGAACGCAGAGCTGGGCGGCGAGATCGCGCATCAGCGTTTTGTGCAGGCCTTCAGCGAAAGGGGGATGGGGCAGGTGCTCGATATCGTGCCCAACCACATGGCGCTGGGCCGCGAGAACCGCTACTGGTGGGACGTGCTCGAGAACGGCAGCTCCAGCCGCTATGCGTCTTTCTTCGACATCGACTGGCAGCCGCAGGAGGAGCGTCTGCGCAACAAGGTGCTGGTGCCGGTGCTGGCCGATCAGTACGGCCGCGTGCTGGAGCAGGGAGGCATCAAGGCCGCGCGCTCCGGCGGCGCGTTTCTGGTCGAGTGCGCGGGGCAGACGCTGCCCATCAATCCTTCGTCATTTCCTGTTTTTTTGAATCGCGCTGCTGACTACTCGCGTTCGGACACGCTCAGTTTTCTTTCCGCATCTTTCAGTCGTCTGCCGGTGCCTGACTACGGTGATCGCCGCGCCGTGCTGGTGCGGCATCGCGATAAGGGTGTTCTGCTCAAGCTGCTTGAGCGGCTCTGCTCTGAGGAGGTAAGCGTCTGCAAGGCCATCGACCATGCGCTGCGCGAGCTGAACAAGAATCTTGACGCGCTCGACGATTTTCTGAATCAGCAGAACTATCGGCTTGCATATTGGAAGACCGCCGATCAGCAGCTTGGCTATCGCCGCTTCTTCGACGTCAACAATCTCATCGGTCTGCGCATGGAGCGCGAGCACGTCTTTGAAGAGACTCATGCTCTTGTGCTCGATTGGCTTCGGCGTGGCGTGCTCGATGGCGTGCGCGTCGATCATCCCGATGGCCTGCGCGATCCGCTCGAGTACTTCAAGCGTCTGCGCGAGGCCGCACCCGAGGCCTGGATCATCGGCGAGAAGATCCTTGAGCCTGGCGAGTTCATGCGGCAGGAGTGGCCCATCGAAGGCACCACTGGCTACGACTTCCTCAACGTCGTGGGTGGCTTGCTGCTGCACCAGACGGGACTTGAAGAGCTGACGCGCATCTACGCCGAGTTCACCGGCCAGCCAACCGACTTCCATGCAATAGCCCGCGAGAAGAAGATCAACGTGGAGCAGGAGGCGCTGGGCAGCGACGTCAATCGCCTGACCTCGCTCTTCGTCGAGATATGCGAGAGCAACCGCAATCAGCGCGATTACACGCGTGCCGAGATGCGCCGCGCCATTCGCGAGATTGGGGCCTGCTTCTCCATCTACCGCACGTACGTGGTGCCGCAGCGCGAAGAGATTACCGATGAGGATCGCTGTTACATCACACAGGCCATCGACTGCGCCAAGGAACGCCGCACCGATATTGATGACGGCCTCTTCGACTTCATGCACGATGTGCTGACGCTGCAAGTGCGTGGCCGTCTGGAGAGCGAGTTCGTGCTGCGCTTCCAGCAGTTCACCTCGCCGGTGATGGCGAAGGGGGTTGAGGACACGGCTTTCTACTGCTTCAACCGGCTGACGTCGGTGTGCGAAGTCGGCGGCGATCCGGCGCGCGGCGGTCTTAGCGTGGAGGAGTTTCACGCCTTCCAGCAGAAGATGCAGGAGACGCATCCGCGCACGATGACGACGCTCTCCACGCATGACACCAAGCGCAGCGACGATGTGCGTGCGCGGCTGGCTGTGCTCACCGAGATCCCCGCCGAGTTTGGTGAGGCTGTCGTGCGCTGGGCGGGGCGCAACGCGGGCTATCGTAGCGGCGATGTGCTCGACCGCAACACCGAGTACTTCTACTACCAGACGCTGATCGGCGCGTGGCCGCTGGACGCGGAGCGAGCTAAGGCTTACATGATGAAGGCCATGCGCGAGGCCAAGCAGCAGACATCGTGGGTTGCGAACAACAAGGCCTACGAGGATGCGCTGAACAGCTTCATCGAGCAGACGCTCGCCGATGAGAAGTTCTGCGCAGAGGTGGAGCGTTTCGTGCAGCGCATCCTTGTGGCGGGCCGCATCAACTCGCTGACGCAGACGCTGCTCAAGCACACAGCGCCCGGAGTGCCCGATCTCTACCAAGGCGCGGAGCTGTGGGATCTCTCGCTGGTAGATCCGGACAATCGCCGTCCTGTGGACTACGAGGAACGCCGCCGTGTGCTTGCGGAGTTGAAGCATCTGAAGCCCGCCGAGGTGCTGACCCGGATGGATGAGGGGATGCCGAAGATGTTCGTGATTCACCATGCGCTGTGGCTGCGCAGGCAGCATCCGGAGTGGTTCGGCGAAGGTGCTGAATATGTGCCTGTAACGGTTACAGGTTCAAAACAGCCTCATGTCATTGCCTATCTTCGCGCCGATGCCGTCCTCACGGTTGCTCCGCGGCTGACCACTACGCTTGCGGGCAAGTGGGAGAAGACTGCTGTCTCTATACCCAAGGGCAAATGGAGAAATCGGTTGACTGAAGCGGTCTTTCACGGCGGCGTGGTTCCGGTCGAAGATCTATTGAAGGAGTTTCCCGTGGCTCTTCTCACGCGGGAGGGAGCATAGTCATGCACGAGTTTACGGTCTGGGCTCCGCGAGTGAAGAAGCTTGCGGTCAAGCTCGGCGAAGATGCGGTTGTCATGATTGGCCCGGATGAGCGGGGTTGGTGGAGAGCCACAGCGAAGGCCGGTCCCGGCAGCGGCTATGCCTTTCTCGTCGATGACGACCCGACGCCTTATCCTGATCCGCGCAGCCTACGCCAGCGCCGCGGTGTGCATGGCCCATCGATGCTCTATGACCAAGGCGCATACCCGTGGAAGCATCCCAATTGGCAGGGACCGCCGCTCGGCAGTTCCGTTCTCTATGAGCTGCACCTCGGCACCTTCACGTCCGAAGGCACCTTCGACGCGGCTATAGGAAAGCTCGATTATCTCCGCGATCTCGGTATCACGCACGTCGAGATCATGCCTGTGGCCTCCTTCGCGGGCGATCGCGGCTGGGGCTACGACGGCGTTGCGATCTTCGCGGTTCACGAGGCTTATGGCGGGCCTGATGGTCTTAAGCGATTTGTGGATGCCTGCCACGATCGCGACCTCGGCGTCATCCTCGACGTGGTCTACAACCACTTCGGCCCGGTCGGAAACTACACCGGCAAGTTCGGCCATTACACCACCGGCAGGCACCACACTCCGTGGGGAGATGCCATCAACTTCGAGGACACAGGCTCGGACGAGGTGCGGCGCTTCTTCATCGACAACGCGCTGATGTGGCTGCGTGACTTCCACATCGACGGCCTGCGGCTGGATGCCGTGCACGAGTTCGTGGACCGCAGCGCGGTTCACTTCATGGAGCAGCTCTCGGCCGAGGTCGAAGCGCTCTCCACCACGCTGGGCCGACACCTGATTCTCATTGCCGAGAGCGACCTGAACGATCCCCGGATCGTCCGTCCGCGCGAGGCCGGTGGCTACGGCATGGACGCGCAGTGGAGTGACGACTTTCACCACGCGCTCTTCAGTCTGTTGCACGTGAACACCAAGGGACAGGGCTACTACGACGACTTCGGCGCGGTCGAGCACCTGGCCAAGAGCCTGAAGGAGGTCTTCGTCTACGACGGCATCTACTCGGGCTATCGCGGGCGCAGGCACGGCCGTCCCGTGGACGGACTCTCCGCGCATCGGTTCCTCGGTTACATCCAGAATCACGATCAGGTGGGCAACCGCGCCACCGGCGACCGGCTTGGCCACATCGTCGGCCTGGAACGGGCGATGGCGGCGGCGGGTCTGGTCCTCACCGCGCCCTTCGTTCCCATGATCTTCATGGGCGAGGAGTTCGCCGCCTCCACCCCCTTCCTCTACTTTGCCGACCATGACGACCCCGAGATGGCTCGTCTGGTCTCGGCGGGGCGCAAGCGCGAGTTCGCCGCCTTCGGCTGGGACGAGGACCAGATCCCCGACCCGGAGAAGCCCGCTACCTTCACCGACTCCAAGCTCAACTGGAACGAGGTAGGGCAGGGCGAGCACCGGCAGATGCTGGAGTGGTTCCGCATGTTGGTCCATATCCGCCGGTCTTCACCCTCTCTGAACGACGGCGACCGAGGCCATCTCCACGTCACCTTCGACGAGAAAAAACGCTGGCTCCGGATGGATCGAGGGTTGGTCACGGCCATCTGTAATCTAGGCGACGAAGCGATTCTCTTGCCGTGCGGCGAGACATTCCGGCTCCTACTCACGTCGAAAGAAGCGACGGAGTTTGTGGGGGGCAGCGTCACGGTTCCGCCCTCCGGCTTCGTGCTTCTTTCGGCGGAGGAAGCTTAAGGGAAGGTTAAGAGTATTTGCCAACACGAATCCAGTAAATACTTCTATTGAAAGGGAAACTTTTTCCAATATCGACCGTATTCTTTACAGACCCTTCATAGCTTTGAGCCGATAGCAAAGGCTGTTGAGCCAAAGTCGCCGATCTGTGTTGTGGAAGATGCAGTTGGACCCGGACTGCGGATCTATTTTTACGGATCATTTGAGAGAAAAATGTTTAGTTTGATGACAAACCGGAAGATGACAGGCCAGCCTGTATGCCAGCCCAGAGTGGGGGTTCAGGGAGCAGGCTTTCTGGCTATGGCCGCGTTTGCCATTGTCGTTTCCTGTGTATCGGTTGTGCCCTACGGTTTAGCCCAGGCTCCCGCGGCACCGGCAGCCGCTGCTGCCTCCGCGCGCCAGCTTGGAACCGTGACCGCGATCGCCGGGTCCGTTCTGACCCTTTCGACTGACACCGGCAAGACTATGACCGTTACCGTCGCGGATGGAGCCAAGGTGCTGCAGCTCGCCCCCGGCAGCACCGACCTGAAGACGGCCACGCCCGTCGTGCTGACCGATATCGCGGTGGGCGACCGCGTCCTGGCCGCCGGTAAGCCCGGCGACACCAGCGACACCCTGACCGCCACCCGCGTCGTCCTGATGAAGTCCACCGCCATCGCCGAGAAGCACGCCAGCGAGCAGGACGAGTGGAAGCGGCAGGGGATGAGCGGCATCGTCAGCGCCATCGCGCCTGACAGCGGCGGCGCGGCTATTACGGTCACGGCTGGACCTCGCAAGGTCATCGTCCAGGCTACCTCTACGACCACCTTCCGCCGCTACGCCGGTGACTCGGTCAAGTTCAACGATGCGAGGCCCAGCACGCTCGACCAGATCCACGTCGGCGACCAGCTCTCGGTGCGCGGTCCTAAATCGGAGGACGGCACCTCGCTGAGCGCTATCGAGATCGTCAGCGGCTCCTTCCGCAACCTCTCCGGAATCATCACCGCCATTGATGCCGGTTCCGGCTCCATCACCCTGAAGGACCTGGCCACCAAGCAGACCGTTAAGGTCTCGGTGACTACCAACTCCGATCTTCGCGCGCTGCCTGCCGAGGTTGCCGCGAGGTTTGCCGCCCGGGCCAAGGGCGAGACGCCTGCTGCGGCTGCCCCGGCCTCTGCTTCAGGCTCCGATGCTCCCGGTCCCCGCCGCTCTGCCGGTGGAGACCTCTCTCAGATGCTTGCCCGCCTCCCAGCCCAGACCCTCGCCGGCCTCAAGTCCGGCGACGCGGTCATGATCGTCGCCTCTGCCAGCCAGACCGGAACTTTTACCGCGGTCACCCTGCTCAGCGGCGTCGAACCCATCCTCTCTGCAACCCCCAGCGGAGCCGCACCCATGACGCTCTCTCCGTGGAGCGTTGGCGGTGGCAGCCCCGAGGGCGGCGGTCTGTAAGTTTGATGTAGATCTTCACTGTAGCTTCAGGAGCGTGCTCCGGGTTTCCGAGAGCTACGCCTGTAGTGCGCCTTACCTGCCCCGACGACGGGCCTGATTGTTTTCATTGCAGATTTTTTTTGGAGATTCAGAGTAATGATGCTTCTTCGCATGACCAAAGTGTTGTTTTTAGGCTTATTCTGCCTGCTGCTTCTGAACCCTAGCCTCGTATTGGCCCAGGGAGCCTCCGCCACCGTCAGCGGCACCGTCGTCGACCCGGATAGCGACCTCGTCCCCGGAGCCACCATCACCCTCAGCCTGCCCGGCGGCAAGCCGGCGGCCGTGGTCAAGTCGGGCAGCGACGGCACCTACAGCACCAAGGTCGCGCCGGGTACCTACTCGTTCACCGTCGTCATGCAGGGCTTCTCGCCCTTTATACGGCAGGCCGTCAAGCTCACCGCCGGACAGGCCCTGACCCTCAACGCCAAGATGGCGCTCGAGAACGAAGTCCAGCAGGTCCAGGTGACCGCCAGCGACAACACCGTCAGCGTCGATGCCGATTCGAACGCCAGCGCCACGGTGCTCAAGGGCGACGACCTGGAAGCCCTCTCGGACGACCCTGACGAGCTTTCGAGCGAGCTTTCGGCGCTCGCCGGGCCCGCCGTGGGACCGAACGGCGGCCAGATCTACATTGACGGCTTCACCGGCGGCCAGCTTCCGCCCAAGTCGTCCATCCGCGAGATCCGCATCAATCAGAACCCCTTCTCCGCGCAGTACGACCGCCTGGGCTACGGCCGCGTCGAGGTCTTCACCAAGCCGGGAACGGACAAGTTCCACGGCAACTTCCAGTTGAACGGCTACGACAACAACTTCAACACCGGCAACCCGCTGCTGGGGCCTGACGCGGTCATTCCGCCGTATCACACGCTCTTCTTCTTCGGAAACGTGACCGGCCCGCTGAACCACTGGGCCTCGTTCACGCTGGGCGGCTCGCGCCGCACCATCCAGGACAACACCGTCATCAACCCGACGGCGCTCTACTCGCAGATCGCCAGCCCCGGCACGGTCTGCCTGCCCACAGACCCCTCCGCGAACTGCGCCATCACCAACAGCTTTACCCAGGCGCTGCTTGTACCTCAACTTCGTTGGGATATTACGCCCCGCATCGACCTGGCGCTCGGCGAGAAGAACACCCTGACCACGCGCTTCCAGTACACCTCGAACCACATCCCCAACCAGGGCCCCGGCTCGGGCGACCTCGCCTCCGTCGCTACCACCAGCGACAGCTCCGAGGTAACGCTGCAGATGAGCGATACCCAGATCGTCAGTCAGCGCATCATCAACGAGACCCGCTTCGAGTACCAGCGCACCCCTTCCACGCAGACCCCGTTCAGCACAGACCCCAGCCTCAATGTGGCGGGTGCGTTCGAGGGCGGCGGCGCGACCACCGGCCTCTCCAGCGTTCTGGACCAGCACATCGAGGTACAGAACTACACCTCCATCCAGCTTAAGAAGAACTTCATCCGTTTCGGCGGACGTTTGCGCACCACCGGTGAGACCAATACCTCTACCTCTGGCGTAAACGGAACGTTCTCCTACGCGAGTATTGACGCCTATACAAAAAACACGCCCAACCAGTACACAGTCACCCAGATCACCACGCCGACCATCCAGCTACGCACGACAGATCTGGGCCTCTACGCCGAGGACGACTGGAAGCTCAAGCCGAATCTCACCATCAGCTACGGCATCCGCTACGAAACCCAGAATTACATCCCCGACCACAAGGACTTCGCTCCGCGCGTCTCCTTCGCCTATGGCCTGGGCAAGGGTACTTCGCCCAAGACGGTCCTGCGCGGCGGCTTCGGCATCTTCTATGACCGTTTTATGATTTCCAACCAGGCGTCTCTCATCCGCCAGCCTACGATCACGCAATACGTAATCCAGGGGGATGTGCTGACCTCGGCCTGTACCCCGGCCAATCCAGTGGCCTGTCCTATTGGCGGCCAGACCACCAGCTATCAGCTATCGAAGAGCATGCATGCGCCGTACACCATGCAGACCGCTATCGGCGTCGATCAGCAGATCATGGGGGGGGCGACGGTCTCGGTCAACTACCTAAACGCGCGCGGCGTTCATCAGTTCAACAGCGAGAACACGACCTTCGTCCAGAACGGCGGGCCTACTCTTACCGGTCCCATCCAGTACCAGTACCAGTCCGAGGGTGCCTTCCGCCAGAACCAGTTGATCGTGAATGTGAACTACCGGCCCAACCGGAACTTCTCGCTCTTTGGCTTCTATAGCCTCAGCTTCGCCAACGCCAACACGGGCGGCATCTCCTCCTTCGCCACGCACCCCGGCGACCTGGGAGCCGATTACGGACGCGCCGCTTACGATGTGCGCAACCGTCTCTTCGTGGCCGGAAACCTTGCGTTCAAATACGGTATCGCGGCGTCACCCTTCATGGTGGCGAACTCGGGAACGCCCTTCAACCTGACGACCGGCACCGATAACAACCTCGACAGCGTCATCAACGACCGAGTGGCTTTTGCCGCTGCCGGAACCCCCGGCTCGAAGACGATCCCCGGCTGCGGCACTTTCATCGCGCCGACCGGCACGAACTATACCGAGGTCGGTCCCAACCTCTGCTCCGGCCCGGCCAACTTCACCATGAATCTGCGTCTGACCAAGACCTTCGGCTTCGGCCCTCGCACCGGTCCTCCGCAAGGGAGTGGCGGTGGCGGCGGCGGACGCCGTGCCGGGATGATGCAGGGCGGTCCCCGTGGCGGCGGCGGACGTGGTCCGGGCGGCCCCGGCGGCGGCGGTGGAACCAACACCGGACGACGCTACAACCTGACCATCGGGGCACAGGGATCGAACATCTTCAACGTTGTCGATCGAGGCTCGTCGGTGGGAGCCTTCACGTCGCCCAAGTTCGGCGTGGCCAACCAGCTTGCGGGCAACATCTTCACCACGAACTCGGCGGTACGCCGCGTCCTGCTGCAGGCCTCCTTTACGTTCTAGCGAACTACGTAAAAAAGCTCCCTCGAAGATTGCTTCGAGGGAGCTTTTGTTTTACTGCCGGGTTGGCGGAGGAAGTATCAGCGCCTCGTCCAGCGCGCGGCTGAACTCGCTGCGGTCGAACGGCTCCGGCTTCGCGATCATTACGGTCTTGGCGTTCAGAAACTCCTTCATCCCCATCGCCGCAAGCTCGCGTCCGTAGCCGGAGCGCTTGATGCCGCCGAAGGGAAGCCGGGGATCGGAGGAGACCATCGCGTTCAGGAAGACGCCGCCGCACTCAAGCGTCCGGACGAAGTGCTGCTGCTCCAGGTAATCCCTCGTCCACACCGAAGCCGCCAGTCCAAAGGGTGTATCGTTGGCGATCTCGATGGCCTCGGAGACGTCTTTGGCGCGAAAGAGCATGGCCACCGGCCCGAAGAACTCATCGCGATAGACGGAAGCCGAGCGCGGTACGTCGGCGATCACGGTAGGCCCGAAGAAATTTCCCACCCCCGTTATCCGCTTGCCGCCGGTTAGAATCCGGCCTCCGGCGAGCACGGCTGCCTCCACCTGCTTCTCCAACTCGTCAACCAGGGAGGGCGTCGCCAGCGGCCCGATCTGGGTGTCTTCGAGCATGGGGTCGCCGATCTTCAGCGCCTCCATGCCTGCTACAAAGCGCCTCTCGAACTCGTCGTAGATCTCCTCGTGAACGATGAAGCGCTTGGCCGCGATGCAGGACTGGCCGTTGTTGATCGTACGCGCCTTCACCGCTGTGGCGACGGCCTGGTCGAGGTTCGTCGAGGGCATTACGATGAACGGATCGGAGCCGCCCAGTTCCAGCACCGACTTTTTGATAAGCTGTCCGGCCTGGGCCGCGACGGCGCGGCCCGCAGGCTCGCTGCCGGTTAGGGTGACGGCGGCGACGCGCTCGTCGGCCAGCACCATCTCGACCTGTTTGGATTCGATCAGCAGCGTCTGGAAGGTGCCGCGCGGAAACCCGGCCCGCCGCACCAGCGCCTCAATCGCCAGGGCACACTGCGGCACATTGGACGAGTGCTTCAGCAGGCCCACGTTCCCGGCCATCAGGGCGGGCGCTAGGAAGCGGAAGACCTGCCAGAAGGGGAAGTTCCACGGCATCACGGCCAGGATCACTCCGAGCGGGTCCCAGCGCAGGTAGCTGTCGCCGGACTCGATCTCGATGGGCTCCTCGGCCAGCATCTCCGAGGCGTTCTCGGCGAAGTAGCGGCAGCAGGAGGCGCACTTCTGGATCTCCTGCCGCGCGGTTGCCAGGGGTTTGCCCATCTCGGTGGTAATCAGCGCGGCCAACTCTTCGACCTCGGCCTCCATGATCGCGGCCAGCCGCCGCATCCACAGGGCGCGATGTTCGAGCGAGATATCGCCGTAGCTCTTGAAGGACTGCGCGGCGAGGGCGATCTTGCCGCGGATCGCCTCTTCGCCGAGTGGCTCGAAGGTGCGTAGAGAGTTGCCGGTGGCGGGATTGATGGAGGCGATGGCCATGTCGCGAAACCAACTTTTCTGGTGTGGAGTCTCGTCGTGTTGAGTGTAAGGGCTTGTCGGCTACGCTGCCAATCGGGCCAGCGCTTCGGCCAGCACCAGCGTTCCCCGGGCGATATCCGCCGTGGTGGCGAACTCGTCCGGCTTGTGGCTGACGCCTGCTCGGCAGGGAATGAAGATCATGGCGACGGGCGCGATCCGGGCCATGAAGAGCGTGTCGTGGTAGGCGCGGCTGACCATCTTGCGCGCGGGGATGGCGTGCTCGGAGCAAATATCGGTGAGCAGGGAGACGATGTCGGGGGCGCAGGTGGCGGGCTCGTCCGCGTTGACCAGGGACTCGGTGATCTCGACGCGGCGACGGTCTTGGAGGGAGGCGATATCGGCGCGGATGCCGTGCATCACCGACTCGCGGCGGGCGGGGTCGGTGTCGCGGATGTCGAGCTGGAGCGCGACGCGGCTGGGCACGGAGTTGACCGCGCCGGGGTGGACGTCGCAGGTGCCCACGGTGGCCACGGTGTCGATGGAGCCTGTCGCCAGTGCGTGGCGTTCAATGGATAAGACCAGCTCGGCGGCGGCGCAGAGAGCGTCGTGGCGATCGGGCATCAGGAGCGCGCCCGCGTGACCGCCGAAGCCTTCGATGACGAAGCGGTATCCGGCGGGCGCGGCGATGCTGGTGACGATGCCGATCTGTTCGGCGTGGCGCTCGAGCAAGGCCCCCTGCTCGATGTGCAGCTCGAGGAAGGAGTAGTAGTGGTGCGGGGCTATGCGGACGGTTTCGAGCGGACCATGAAAGCCTGCGGCGGTGCGGACCTGGTGCAGGGGCAGGTCGCTGGCGTCGAGGAGGGCGTCGGCCTGCTCGGGCGGCAGGACGCCCGAGAGGACGCGGCTGCCCAGGCAACCGATGCCGAAGCGCGTCGGCTCCTCGGAGGTCAAGAGGATGGTCTCGATGGAACGCCGGGGCCGGTGGCCGCTGGCGGCGATGGCGCGTAGCGCGGCCAGTCCGCCGAGGACGCCGACGGTGCCGTCGTACATGCCTGCGTGGGGTATGGCGTCGATGTGAGAGCCGGTGGCGACCGGGGCCAGCGCGGGGTCGGTGCCTTCGAGGCGGAAAAACGTGTTGCCGATGGCGTCTTCGCGGATGCTCAGGCCCGCCTCGGTGGCCAGTCGTTTGAGCCAGGCACGGGCGGCGAGGTCGTCCGGCGTGAAGACGACGCGGGTGACGGCGGTGCCCAGCGGCGACGGCTCGGCGTGGGTGAAGGTCGCCAGGTGGTCCAGCTCGGATTGGAGGCGGGCGGCGTCGATGTGCAGGTCAGGCATAGGTGCTCCGTGGCGCTACCAGCTTAGCGGATGGCGGTTGAAGTCTTTGTAGATGAGGTACTTCGCGGGCTGCTTGCCGATGGCTCCGAACCACTGCGGGCAGTAGGGGGCCATCCAGATGAAGTCGCCCGCCGTGACCGGATACCACTGGTCGCCGAGCCGGTAGATGCCGCCGCCCGCGAGCATCAGCAGGCCGTGCTCCATGATGTGGACCTCGACCATGGGGAGCGCCGCGCCGGGCTGGTAGGTCATGGTGTTGACGGCGAAGTCGTGTGCGGGCGAGTCGGGCAGGAGGGTGCGGACCTCGAGGTCGGGGTCGCCGTTCAGGGCTGAGGCGGGGGCTTCGGCCTCGTGACCGAAGAAGGCTGGTGGTGGAGGCAGGGTGGGGTGCGGCTCGTAGCTCTTCTCGAGGATGGCGATGCGCGAAGGCTCGAGCGCGGTCAGGCTGGCGTCGAGATCTTCGGGCAGATAGGCGTAGCTGCCGGGCGTCAGAGCATGTGTAACGTTTTTAGTTACCTGGAATCCCGGCTCTTCGACATTTGTAACCTGATGCAGCACAATCTTCGCCGAGCCATCGAGCAGGTAGACGAATCGCTGGTTGGAGGTCGGCCCGAGACGGCTTCCGGCCTCCATCTCGACGGTGTACTGGGTGAACCCCGCGCCCCCGGCGGGCGAGGTGTGGACGATGGCGACGCCGCCTTCGAGCGACGGCAGCGGGATGCGGATGAAGGTATCCGGCGTGTGCAGCAGGTGGTCGCGTGAGTTGACGCTGCGGGTGTGGCCGAGCTTATGCATGTGCGACCTCAGTGGGAGAAAGACTATTCAGGAAGGCTACTCCGGTGATGAGGGCGGCTTCAACATCGGCGGCGTGGACGGCCTCGTCGGGATGGTGGCTGAGGCCGCCGGGGGTGCGGAGAAAGAGCATCGCTGCGGGGATGCGGCGGGCGAGGATCATGGCGTCGTGGCCCGCGCCGCTGGGGATGGGGGAGGCGTCGAAGCCGCTGATGCGGGCGGCCTCGACCAGCAGGTGGATGAGGTGCGGGTGCATGGGGACAGCGGGTTGATCGACCAGCGGCTGCACGGTGCAGGTGACGCCGCGCCGGGTGGCTGCGTGCTGGGCGGCTTCGAGGAGCACTGCGAGCGTGGCGTGGCGCACGGCGTCGTCGGCGTGGCGCAGGTCGAGTGACGCTGTGACCTGGCCGGGGATGACGTTGCCTAGGCCGGGCTTGGCTTCGATGGAACCGACGGTGGCGACCAGCCCCGGCTGCGCGAGGGCGTGGGCCTCTACCAGCGTGATCCAGTGGGCGGTGGCGGCCAGGGCGTCGTGGCGCAGGCGCATGGGCGTGGCTCCGGCGTGGTTGGCGCGGCCGTGGAAGGTAAGGCTCAGGCGGCTCTGGCCCGCGATGGTGCTGACGGCTGCGAGGGGGCGCGACTCGGCTTCGAGGACCGGGCCCTGCTCGATGTGAAACTCGAGGTAGGCGAAGGCGCTGGGAGCGAGCGCGGCGGGTGCGGTGGGCTGGTGGCCGAAGATGGCGATGGCGGCGTCGAGCGTGATGCCGTCGGCGTCGGTGAGGGTGTGCGGGGCGGGCTCGCCGATGAGGGCGAGGGAGCCGAGGAAGGGGTGGCGGAAGCGGACGCCCTCTTCTTCCGAGAAGGCGATCAGCTCGATGGCGAAGGGGAGCTCGGCGGGGTCGACGGACTCGATCAGCGAGAGGCCCATCAGGATGCCGAGCGGGCCGTCGAAGGCTCCGGCGTCGACGACGGTGTCGAGGTGCGAGCCGACGATGAGGCGCGGCTTGTGCTCGGTGCCGGGGTGGATGGCGTGCAGGTTGCCCACGGCGTCGATGGTGACGTGCAGCCCGGCCTCGAGCATCCACCGCCGCACCAGCGCGTGGGCCTCGCGGGTGGCGGGCGTCAGGAACTGGCGGTTGGTCTGGCCGGGGACGTCGGTGATGCGCGCAAGCTCGCGGCAGCGGGCGATGATCTGCTCGGCCTGGGCTGCGAAGGCGAGTTTGTTCTCATGGGTCATATTAAGAGCGGCGCAGGCGGGCTTCGATGTAGCCGTGAGGCTCGTCGGTGGGGACGAAGATCTCGTTGGGGTTGTCCTGGCCGAAGCGGGAGAGATCGACCAGCAGGCAGTGCTTGTTGGGCATGGTGATGTGGATCTCGTCGATGGCGGGGACGGCGTTGAGGGCGTCTTCGGCCATGGCGTAGAGGGTCTGCTGGACCGACTTGCTCTTGTGGTCGGCGAAGGTGCGGAGCAGGAGGGTGCGGATGGTCTCGCGGGTCAGGTCGTAGTCAGTGGTGTCGGTGTAGTGCCAGTCGGCCTCGACGATGGTGCCGAAGACGCGGTCTTCGGTCTCGGGCAGGGTGGTCAGGGAGTCGCGGAGGAAGCCGGAGAAGGCCGAGTTGGCGGTCTTGAGGAGGTTCAGGCCGGAGAGGCCGGAGTGGATGACGAAGAGCTGGTCGCGGTGGCGCTCGACGCTGGTGGTCTGGACCTCATTGGAGCCGCGCATAAAAGAATCCGGGTGGGGCTGGCCTTCGAACTCGAGGCGCTGCCAGGGGTGGCCCTGGATGCGGACGTGCGCGGAGGAGACCTGTGGGTTGCGGCTCAGCAGGAAGTCGATCAGCTCGCGGGCGTACTCCTCCATCGTCGTGGCCTGGGAGCTGCGGGCGACGGAGTAGACCGTGTTCTTCATAGTGTCGGTGGCGAGGATCTTCGAGTTGTCGCCGAGCGTGTGGGCTGTCTCGAAGTCGCCGCGGAGGAGGACCTCGACGGTCCACTCGAAGACGCGGTTGCCTTCGGGGTGGCGGGTGACCTTCATCAGGCGGACGCGGTGTTTGCCGTAGCGATTGTCGATCAGCTCGATCATGGGCTTCCTCAGCTTCCTCGGTAGGTGGTGTAGCCGTTGGGGGTCAGGAGCAGGGGGATGTGGTAGTGCTGGGCAGGGTCGGCCAGCTCGAAGACGATGTCGATGTAGGGATAGAGGCCGCGCAGGTTTTGTGCGGCGAAGTAAGGGGCGGTCTCGAAGCGCAGGCGGAAGATGGCCGGGGTGGGGGCGGGGTCGTCGGGCAGCAGGTGGCGGGCGCGGCCGTCGACGTCGGTGTGGACGTGGGCGAGCGGGGTCCAGACGGCGTTATCGCGGCGGGCGAGCGAGAGGGCGACTCCGGCGGCGGGGCGGCCGGTGGCGGTGTCGAGGATGTGGGTCGAGATGCCCATGTTTTAGGTGCCTCCTAGCCAGCGTTTGAGGCGGAGCTGGGTGATCTGGCGCTGCTGTTCGCCGGACTCGCGCCACTCGGTCTCGGGATCGTTGTGGATGCGGGACTCGAGGGCGGAGAGGATCTCGGGGGCGGTGCGGCCGTTGGCGCAGAGGAGGAAGATGCGGCCGTAGCGGGCCTCGTAGCGGGCGTTGGCGGCTCGGAGGGCTTCGGTGGGTTCGGCTTTGGACTGCTCTTGGCTGGACCAGGTGAGTGATGTTGCGGTGGCGGCTTTGGCGTGGCGCTCGCCGAGGCGAGGGTGGCTGTCGAAGGCCTGCTGCCAGGCCTCGGGTGGGAGGGATTGCCAGATCTGGTCGGAGAGGTGGAGGAGTTGGACGGGGTCGGGGATGGGGCGGTGGGTGGTGAGGGCTTCGGCCCAGGCGTGCGAGCCGCAGCAGGGCAGGATGGACTCGGCGGCTTCGGCTGGGGGGAGGGAGTTCCAGCGGGCGAGAACGCTCGGGTTGGATTCTGTTTGCACGGTGTTGTGAGGATATCGCAGGTCTTGCAGAGGTGCAGTGACGGGTTGGGGAAAGAAAACGCGAAGCGTCCAAAACCGTACGAAGTACCGCCCGCCCGGCGTTAGGGCGCTTTTGTCATTGCTGTTGTATCTGAGGTAGGTCCGGGCTTTAGCCCGGACATTCAAGACCTGTCACAAATGCGGGCTTTAGCCCCCGAGGTGTGCTTTCTTCTCCCGTCCATTGATGCTGGAGGAGAAGCTGTTGTTTGTGAAGACAGGCTGGCCGCGTAGGTAGGTGGCGTGGACCTTGCCGGTGACGGTCTCGCCGACGTAGGGGGAGACGGGGTGGCGGAAGTGCAGGTCTTCGGGTGTGATGGTGTGGGTGGTGTCGGGGTCGAAGAGGGTGAAGCTGGCCTCGCGGCCGGGGAGCAGGGAGCCTACTTCGGTTTCAAAACCCGCCAGCCGGGCCGGTGCGGCAGAGAGCCAGCGGGCGATGTGGTCGAGTGTGAAGCCGCGTCTGCGGGCTTCGGTATGGATGATCGGCAGGGCCACCGAGAGGCTGGCGATGCCGCCCCAGGCCATGTCCCAGCGGCCTGTATCGAGACGCTTCATCTCAGGCGGACAGGGGGAGTGGTCGGTGGCGATCAGGTCGATGGTGCCGTCGGCGAGGCCCTGCCAGAGCTGCTCGCGGTTGGTCGCGCTGCGGATTGGCGGGGCGCACTTGTGCAGGGTGGCTCCGTCGGGGATGGTTTCGGCGGCGAAGTGGAGGTAGTGGGGGCAGGTCTCGACCGTGACGGGCAGGCCCTCGGTTTTGGCGGCGGCGAGCAGGGGGAGCGCGAGGGCCGTCGAGAGGTGGACGATGTGCAGGCGGAAGCCGTACTGGCGGCAGAGGCGGAGGAGGAGGTCGATGGCCTCCAGCTCGGCGGCGGCGGGGCGGCTGGCGAGGTAGGTGGAGTATTGGGTCCAGTCGCGGTCGATGAGCGTGGGGGCGACGGCTTCGATTGGCCCGGCCAGCTCGGCGTGGACGAGAAGCGGCAGGCCAGTGCGGGCGATGTGGGGGAGCGCGGCTTCGAGCTGGCGGCGGTCGATCATGGTGAAGCCGTCGCAGCCGGGGTAGATGAGGAAGCACTTGAAGCCGGGAACTCCGGCCTGGGCGAGCGGCTCGAGATCGAGCTGGTTGTCGGCGACGGCTCCGCCCCAGGCGGCCCAGTCGATGAGGCACTGACCGGTAGCGGCGGCGCGTTTGGCCTCGAGGTGGGGGACGGTGGTGGTCTCGGGCAGGCAGTTGAGGGGCATGTCCACGAGCAGCGTGTAGCCGCCTGCGGCGGCGGCGCGGGTGGCCGTGCGGAAGCCCTCCCACTCGGTGCGGCCGGGCTCGTTGATGTGGACGTGGGTGTCGACCAGACCGGGGAGGATGGCTCGGGTCTTGTGGTCATGAATGGTGGCGTCGGGGGGGATCTCGGCGGTGTTGCAGATGGCGCGGATGCGCTCGCCTTCGATCAGCAGCGCGCCGGGGCGGGTGCCTTGTGGGGTGACGATGCGGTCGGAGAGGAAGGCTTCGGGCATAGGTAGGTTTTCTTGGGGAACGGCGGACCGGAGGTCTTAGATTTGCTGGCTCATGCGGTTTGAGTGGTCGTTGCACCTAGTATCGCTGCTGAAAGGTTATTGCGGTTACTGCGAAGGCTTCAGCACCCGGCGCGTTCCCATTGGCGGCTCCTTTTGAGGGTCATTCGGCAGGCTTAAAGGATCGGCAAGAAGCTTCGGGTCTGGCATCCTAACGGAGACTCCCGCAGGCCGGATGAACGCATCGGTGTGCGCGACCCACACCATGATTCCGTGTTCGCCCGGTGCGGTATGCTGGGCCAGCGGAAACTCCACGATATAGCGCCCGCGCAGCAGATCGACAAACTGCTTCAGGTCGAAGGGAAGCTGGGCGCCGGTCGTCGACAGGATCATCCCGCCGCTCAACTCGCACACGTTCAGAAACGGGTCTTCCGATGTTCTGCCGCCCGCCGTTACCCGCACTCCCCCGTAAGGTTCCCTTATTATGACCCGCTCGGTCATCCCAAAGATGGCAACTCCTTCCTGCTGCGCGAGACTCTTCAGCTCTCTCCATGGACGGTCGCTCCCCTTGTCGTGGCCATCGGTCACTGCCAGAATTACGCGGCGTCCCGGTGTCCCGTGCAGCTCGCGTATCACGTATCCCAGCGCGCTCCACGTACGCGGCGTGTGCTCACATTCGGCCCCCTTTTCTTTTTGCTCGAGCCGCGCGATTTGGAGCACATGGTCGACTCCGCGCTTCATCGTGTCGGCGTCGGCGGGTGCGTTGAGAAAGGTTCGCTTGAGCGTGCAGCCCAGCGTATAGATCGTGATGCTGTCTTGCGGGTGAAGCCACCGCGGAGCCAGTTGGGCGATGGCCGCATCCATCGTCGGCAGCAGGTGGTCTTCGGCGCCGGTTACGTCCAGCACGATCGCCAGCGCGATGGGGTCGTCTCCCTCCAGCCGAACGTGCGTCGGCTGGAACTTCGGTCCGGAGTCCAGGCTCATGGAGAAGCGATCCTGGGGAATCGGTTTTAGCGGAAGGCGGTTGTCGCTCAGCACCAGAGTGGGCACCTGAACGAGACCCTCATAGACGTGCAAGGTGGCCAGCGGGGGTGGTTCGTCTTGTGCAGTCTGTGCGCGGCTCAAGACAGCACAGGCTGCCAGAATCGCTGCGCCGAGCAACAACCGGCGAAGTTGCGAGAGAGATGCGCGGCGCTGAGTCATCCTGTCCTCCCAGCTTGTCCTTCCCCAACCTGGCAAAAGTTTACCTCTCTTTTATCCGATGCCTGATATTTGCCGGGCGGTCGTTGCTTCGCGGGGGATGCCTGCCGGGGCACGGAATCCGGTAACATGGTGGGGTGGACGCTCATAAGGAATACATGAGGCAGGCGATTGACCTGGCCACGACGAATGTGACGTCGGGTGCGGGCGGGCCGTTTGGCGCGGTGATCGTGCGCGACGGCAAAGTGATCGCGACCGGGGTGAACCGGGTGACCGCGACCAACGACCCCACGGCTCATGCGGAGGTGACAGCGATCCGCAATGCCTGCGCGGCGCTGGGGACGTTCGAGCTGAGCGGATGCACGATCTACTCGAGCTGCGAGCCCTGCCCGATGTGCCTGGCGGCGATCCTGTGGGCGCGGTGCGACGCGCTCTTCTACGGCAGCACGGCCGGCGACGCGGCCGAGGGCGGGTTCGATGACTCGTACTTTTATGAGCAGGTGCGGCTGGAGCCGAAGGATCGGGTGCTGCCGTGTGCGTGCCTGCTGCGCGATGAGGCTCGGGTGAGCTTCGACCGCTGGCGGGAGCAGGCGGGAAAGATCGAGTATTGAAGGCTTGGCGGCTTTGGGTGGTTAGGGCCGTATCCCTTTCGACAATTTCAGGTTCAGGAACTTCAAGACAGGAATAACGATGAAGGTTGCTTTGGTTGGGTTTGGGACGGTTGGTAGCTCGGTGGCGAAGGTTTTGCAGGCGTTGCAGCTACCGGGGTTGGAGCTGACGCATGTGTATAACCGCCGGATCGCGCGCAAGAAGGCCTCGCTCGAGGCGCGGTTTGTGCCCACGGGCGTGGTCTGGACCGAGGACATCGAGGATGTGTTGAACTCCGATGCCGAGATTGTGGTCGAGCTGATCGGAGGGCTGGAGCCTGCGGGTGATTGGATTACGCGGGCGCTCGCTTCGGGAAAATCTGTCGTGACGGCCAATAAGCAGTTGATCGCCTATCGCGGCACGGAGCTGCTGGCACTGGCTGCGGAGCGTGGGGTGCAGCTATTGCATGGGGCTGCGGTGGCGGGCGGCGTGCCCGTCATTCCGGGGATGCTGCAGGGGCTGGGCGGCGACGAGGTGACGCGGATCAGCGGCATCCTGAACGGGACGTGCAACTACATCCTGAGCCGGATGGAGGCGGGCGACGGCTACGCGGGTGTGCTGGCCGACGCGCAGGCGCTGGGGTATGCCGAGGTCGATCCGAGTGCCGATGTGGACGGCTATGACGCGCGGGCGAAGCTGTGCATTCTGGCGCGGATCGGGATGCACGCGGAGCTGAACCCGGATGAGGTCTCGACCCAGACGATTGCCTCTGTCGATGCGGTGGACTTTGCTTATGCGAAGGAGCTGAACTGCACTATCCGCCAGGTATCGCGGGTGGAGGTGGACGGCAACGGCGTTCATGCGCGAGTGGGGCCGATGCTGGTGCCGAGGATCTCGCCGCTGGCGTGGTCGCATGGGACTCAGAATATGGTGGTCGTGAAGGGCCGGTTCAACGGCGATGTGGTCTTCTCGGGCCACGGCGCGGGCGGAGATGCGACGGCGGTGGCCGTAATCAGCGATCTGTTGGCGGTCTCGCAGGGCTGCACCAACGTGAAGCTGCCGGTGACGCCGAAGAAGGTGAACGGCGACCTGGTGGCGCCGCACTATCTGCGGTTCATCGTGGACGACAAGCCGGGGATCGTCTCGGCGATTGCGGGCGCGCTGGCGGAGGTAGGGGCGAACATCGACTCGCTGCTGCAACGGCCAGGATATCCCAAGCACCGGCTGGCGTTTGTGGTGACGACCGAGCCGAGCTTGACCTCGGTGATCGAGCGGGCGGTGGAGTCGATTGCGAAGCTGGACTGCATGTTGGAGCGGCCGCTGTGCTTACAGATACTCGTGGTAGATGATAAAGACGAAGAGACCGCCTAATGGCGATGAATGAGGAGACGGCTTAATGGCGGTGTTGCTGGATGCAATCAATATCAAGCGGAAGATGACGTTTGAGATGGACGATGTGCCGTATGCGTGCCTGGACTCGGATATCAGCACTCCGACGGCGCGCGGAGGGCAGACGCTGGTGCGGCTGAAGATGCGCAACCTGCTGAACGGCGCGGTCTTTGAGAAGAGCTTCAAGGCGGGCGACAAGTTCAAGGAGCCGGACCTGGAGTATGTGCCTGTCTCGTACCTGTATAGCGATGGCGATGGTTCGCACTTTCTCAATCAAGATAACTTTGAGACGCTGACGCTGAACGCGGAGACGGTCGGTGATGCGCTGGACCTGTTGATCGAGGGCGCACTGCTGCAACTGTACATGTACAACGGCGGGCCGATTGGCGTGGTGCTGCCGGTCTTTGTGGAGTTGAACGTGGAGTACGCGGAGACGGGCGGCAAGGGCGACTCGTCGAGCGGCAGCGGGACCAAGATGGCGCGGTTGGAGACGGGGCTGGAGATTCGGGTGCCGTTGTTCATCAAGGAAGGCGAGAGGGTCAGGGTCTCGACTGAGACGCGGGAGTTTACCGGCCGGGCATAAGGTTTTTCACGCGAAGCGTCGAGAACGGTACGAAGTACTCGGGGGACGACGATGGATCGCAGGGATTTTCTCAACCTGGGTGGGGCCAGTGTGGCCGGTATTGCTTTGCGTGCTCGTGCGCAGGAAGCCGGCTTCAAGGCGCAGGAGCCGGACCTCGTGGTCTTCAATGCGAAGGTCTATACGGTCGATGACCGGCTGCCGAAGGCGGAGGCGTTCGCCGTCAAGGGGGGCCGGTTCGTCGCGGTAGGCAGCAATGCGGAGATCAAAGGGCTCATCGGCAGGAAGACCCAGAGCTACGATGCCCACGGGATGACGGTGGTGCCGGGGTTCATCGACACGCACAACCACGGCGGTGGCGAGGGGCTGATGTACCACGCGCTCGTCGGCAACCCGTACGATGTGGAGTTCGTGACGATCCAGAGCGTCATCGACAAGTTGCAGGCTCGTGCGCGGACTCTGCCCACGGGGACGTGGGTAGAGGGCTTCTTCTTCGACGATACCAAGCTGAAGGATAGCCGCCCGCTGAACGCGCAGGATCTCGACAAAGTTTCGACGGAACACCCGGTGGTGGTGCGGCATCGCGGCGGGCACACCAACTTTTACAACAGCAAGGCCTTCCAGATGGCGGGTATCACGAAGGATACGCCCAATCCGCCCGGAGGTACCTTCGACAAGAACGAGCAGGGCGAGCTAAACGGGCGCGTCACCGACCGGGCCAGGGTGGTGCTCGATAAGGTCGGCAGCTTTGAGAGCTTTACTCCGGCTGTCAAGGAGAAGCGCGTCCTCGACGGCGTGGCTTTTATGTCGAAGAAGTTCGTCGAGTACGGGCTGACCAGCGTGCATCACGACGAGGTGGGCGTGCTGATGGCCATGCAGGAGCAGCGCGTGCGTGGTGGACTGCTGCACCGCGTCAACTATGAGCCTGGCGATAAACTGACCGACCAGATGATCGACGCGGGCATCGAGAGTGGCTTTGGCGATGAGTGGATTCGCTTGGGCGCTACCTCGGAACACCTCGTCGATGGCTCGCTCTCCGAGCGCACGATGGCGATGAGCCGTCCCTTCGTGGGCATCTCGCCACCGTACTATGGCAACCTCATCCAGAGCCAGGAGGACCTGAACGCTTGGGCTGAGCGGGTGCATCGCGCCGGTATCCGGCTGAACTGCCACGCCAATGGAGACGTCGCGATCGACCGCACGCTAACGGCTTACGAGCGGGCTTTGAAGTTGTATCCACGGCCCGATGTGCGGCCTAAAATTTCTCATTGCAGCCTGGTCAACGCTGATCTGGTGCGGCGAATGAAAGCTCTGAACGTGGTGCCTGCCGAGTTCAGCACCTACCCGTATTACAACTCCGATAAGTTTCATTTTTACGGCGAAGAGCTGATGAAGAACATGACTGCCATGCGGTCGCTGCTTGATGCCGGGATTGTGGCCTCGGGTGGTTCGGATTTTAGCCCGGGGCCGTTCTCGCCGTTGATGGCGGTGCAGGCGATGGTGACGCGCACCGGATGGAATGGGGAGACGTGGGGCGCGAACCAGCGGATCAGCGTGGATGAGGCGCTGCGGGTGAATACGCTCAATGGGGCTTATAACTCGCTCGAGGAGGGGATTAAAGGCTCGATCACTCCAGGGAAGCTGGCGGATTTTGTGGTGCTGGCGAATGATCCTCATACCGTGGAGCCGGGGAAGATCAAGGATATTCAGATTGTGAAGACCGTGGTGGGTGGGGCTACGGTCTATCAGGCGTAAGAGAAGGCTCCAGGAGCAACGGCAACAGCGCCCTCGCGCCGGGCGGGCGGCACTTCGTGCGGTTTTGGACGCTTCGCGTGTTTTTTGTTTTTAGAGAATAGAAAGTGGCACCTCGATTGTGAGGTGCCGCTCTTTTTGTTGCTGCGATTTTTAGTACTTCGCCATCGTCGGGTCGATCTTATCGGCCCAATCGAGGATGCCGCCCGCAAGGTTCTCCACGTGGGTGAACCCGGCGTTCTTCAGGATCACCGCGGCCTTCTGGCTGCGGGCTCCCGAACGGCAGTGGACGACGATCTCCGCGTCCTTAGCCACGGGAATCTCAGAGATGCGCTTCTCAAGATCGCCGACCGGGATCAACGGCGCGCCGAGATTCGCGATGGGAACCTCGTGCGGCTCGCGGACGTCGAGCAGGAAGAAGTTCTCGTTGGCGTCGCGCCTGCGCTTCAGGTCATTGACGGTGATCTGCGGGATGCCATCGACGATGGAGCCGGAGACGTCTTTGTTCTGCGCGACCTCAAGCGGACCGGTGGTCGAGGCCGGAGGCGCGATGCCGCAGAACTGGTCGTAGTCGATCAGCTCGGTGACGGTCGGGTTGGGGCCGCAGACCGGGCACTCGGGGTTCTTGCGCAGCTTGAGCGTGCGGAAGTTCATGCCCAGCGCGTCAACCAGCAGAAGACGGCCGACCAGCGGCTCGCCGATGCCGAGAATGAGCTTGATGACCTCAGTAGCCTGGATGATGCCGACGAGGCCGGGCAGGATGCCGAGGACGCCGCCCTCCGCGCACGAGGGCACGAGGCCCGGCGGCGGCGGATCGGGGTAGAGGCAGCGGTAGCACGGGCCGTCCTTGGCCCCGAATACGCTGGCCTGGCCCTCGAAGCGGAAGATCGAGCCGTAGGCGTTGGGCTTGCCGGTCAGGACGCAGGCGTCGTTGACGAGGTACCGGGTCTGGAAGTTGTCGGTGCCGTCGGCGATGACGTCGAAGTCCTTGAAGATCTCGAGCGCGTTGGCGCTGGTGAGCATGGTGTTGTACTTGACCACGTTCAGGTTCGGGTTCAACCCCTTGAGCATGATCTCGGCGGAGTCGACCTTCAGCTTGCCGACGGTCGCGGTCGAATGGATAACCTGACGCTGGAGGTTCGAGGCGTCGACCGTGTCGAAGTCGACTAGGCCGAGCGTGCCCACTCCGGCTGCGGCGAGGTAGAGCGCGAGCGGCGCGCCCAGGCCGCCGGTGCCGACGCAGAGGACCTTCGCGGCCTTCAGCTTCTGCTGGCCCTCGTAGCCGACCTCGGGCAGGATGAGGTGGCGGGAGTAGCGGGCGATCTCCTCGTTGGTGAGCTTGGGAAGCTCGGCGGTGACGGCTTGCGGATCGAGCGTTGCGGTGGACATAATGTGCCTCTTATTTACAGATGCGGGGTTCTGGGCTGCGGATTCAGCGGCCGCCGGCGATGGAGGGGATGATGGTCAGCTCGTCGGACTCGGCGACGGCGGTCTCTTCCTTGGCGGGGAGGTAGCGGATGTCGTCGTCGTTCAGGTAGATGTTGACGAACGAGCGCAGCTTGCCGTCGGCGCTGTAGAGGTTGTTGCGCAGGTCGGGGAACTGGGTGACGAGGGCTTCGAGTGCGGCGGCTACGGTGGTGCCGGTGACGGTAACGGCCTCCTGGCGGTCGGTGTAGGCGCGAAGAGGGGTGGGGATGTGGATGGTCATGAGGCTCCTGAAAGCTTGGAAATGTGGATGAGAGTGAAGAGGGACTTTGCCGGGCGCGCCGCGAGTGGGCGGGGTTCTAAGCCGGGGCTAGAGGCAACGACAACAACAACAGCTGCGGCGGCCAGGGCAGGAGCCGAGGCAACAACAACGACAGCGAGTTGGATAGTGCAATGTCATGCTGATTTGATTCTAAACCGTTTCGTTGATCAAAATCTCGATGGGCTCGGGTTCGAAGCGTTTGTCTTCCTCGCTGGTGCCGGTGAGGAGGAAGGAGTTGGTGTCCTCGGAGACGCCTGCGGTCTTGTCTCCGGCCACGCGGGTGATGAGGTAGGAGCAGCCGAGCCAGTGGGCCTCGGCGAAGTCGGTGGAGGACCACATGGCGGGGTGGTCGGGGTGCGAGTGGTAGAAGCCGACGATGTCGAGGCCCAGTTTGCGGGCGTGGCGCTGGATCTTGACCAGCTCCTCGGGCGCGATGTGGTAGCGGTTGTGGGCCGAGTCGGTGCGGGTGTTGCCCGCGCGGACGGTCTCGACGACCTCGTTGCCCGCCTCGGTGGAGTGGCCGAGCAGGACACCGCAGCACTCGTAGGGGTAGGTCTCGACGCCGTGGGCGCGCAGGGTCTCGTATTCAGTGTAGGAAATTTTGAGCATTAGGACTCCTTCCAGAAGCGCTCGGACATGTACTTTTCTGCGGAGTCGCAGAGGATGGTGACGATGACGGCTTCGCGTCCGGCGGCGTGCTCGCGCTGGGCGATCTGGAGCGATGCGGCGACCGCTCCGCCCGCCGAGACGCCGACCAGCAGGCCGGATTTGCGGGCCAGACGCAGGCACATCGCGTAGGCGCGCTCGGTCTCGAGGTCGATGTTCTCGTCGGCGAGGGTGGGGTCGTAGATCTTGGGGACGATGGCCGTGGCCATGTGCTTCAGGCCCTCGAGGCCGTTGAAGGGCGAGTCGGGCTGCATGGAGATGCAGCGGATGTTGGGGTTCAACTCGCGCAGGCGGCGGGTGGTGCCCATGAAGGTGCCGGAGGTGCCGAGGCCCGCGACGAAGTGGGTGACCTGGCCCTCTGTCTGCCGCCAGATTTCGTTGGCTGTCGTCCGGTAGTGGCTCAGCCAGTTGTTGTCGTTGGAGTACTGGTCGGCGTAGAAGTAGCGGTCGGGCTCGGCGGCGGTCAGCTCGCGGGCCTTGCGGATGGCTCCGTCGGAGCCGTCGGCGGGGTCGGTCCAGACGATGGTGGCTCCGTAGGCGGCGAGGTACTGCTTGCGCTCGGGCGAGACGTTCGACGGCATACAGAGCGTGACCGGGAAGCCCATGGCCGCGCCCAGCATGGCGTAGGCGATGCCGGTGTTGCCGCTGGTGGCGTCGAGCAGACCCTTGGTGGGCGAGAGAAGCCCTTTGCTCTGGGCGTCCAGCACGATGGCCGACGCGGCGCGGTCCTTGACGGAACCGCCGGGGTTGGCCCACTCGGCCTTGCCGAGGATCTGAATGCCGGGAAGGTCGCCTGTCAGCTCGTCCAGGCGGACGAGGGGGGTGTTGCCAATACGGTCCAGAAGGCTGGTCCCGAGTGTTTTCGTTGCGGTCTCGGTTTGAGTAGGCATGGTTTCTATTGGGAGTTGCGCTGCCGATGTGCGACAGTTATTTATGTCGAGTGTAAATTACTGGTTCTGACAGGCAAACCGGGAACCAAGAATAAGGAACATGTAACTCATGGCTAAGAAAACAGAGCAGCGCAGCTTCAACGACGTCCTTTCCATTCTCGGCAGCCAGAAGTTTGATGTCGCGCCGGCCTCCGAGGGTGCAAAGCGGGGCGGCGGGGCGTTCCAGGTGCGGAAGTACGGGTGTGCGGCGGAGATCGGCGCGGGTTCGGACGGGTCGGTGCAGATGCTGGCGCGGCCGGGCTGGGTGCTGGGCGGCGAGATCAGCCGCCTGGTGGACAAGGGCTACCAGAAGTTCCTGGTGACCCCGAAGGTGAGCGTTCCGGCGACTGCCGACGCGCTGCGGGCGATCCATGAGTTCTCGCAGGAGCTGAACCTGGCGGCTGGGGAGATGAACCTCTACAACGAGGCTCTGGGAACGACCAGCGACCGCTATATGTACGACCGGGTGAAGGGGCGTCCGGACGCCGGGTAACGATTGCCGGTTCGGGCGAAGAGTCTAGCGCGGATAAGGACGGATCAAGGCGGATTTGAATGCTCGGGTGTTGATGCCTGAGTGCTTTTATCTTTCTTGATCCTTCTTTATCCGCGTTTGGTTTTTCTTGACTGTTCGCGCTGGTACTCGCGGTAGGCCTCGCTCTTGCCGATGCCGCGTTCGCGGGCTACGCGCTTCAGGGCGTCCATCTCGGAGAGGGAATCCGAGGCCATCAGGGCGGTTACATCCTGAAGGATGGTGCGGCGGGAGGTGACCTGTGACTCGGCCAGGGTGAGCAGCAGAACGATCTCGCCTTTGACGACGCCTCGCGCGGCGAAGGTCTGGGCTATCTCCGCGACCGGGCCGCGCAGGAACTCTTCGTGCAGCTTGGTCAGCTCGCGGGCCACGACGAGGTGCTGGGCGGGGCCGAAGGTCAGCTCGAGGTCGGCGAGGGTCTCGAGCAGGCGGTGGGGCGACTCGTAGAGGATGTGGGTGGTGGGGCCTTTGGGCAGGGCTTCGAGGGCCGAACGGCGCTGGCCGGGTTTGGACGGCAGGAAGCCGTGGAAGGTGAAGCTCTCGGACGGCAGGCCGCTGGCGATCAGGGCGCTGATGGCGGCGTTGGCTCCGGGAATGGGGTAGACCGGGACTCCGGCGGCGATGGCCTGGGCGGCGAGCTGGGAGCCGGGGTCGGCGATGCCGGGGGTTCCGGCGTCGGAGACGATGGCGATGCGGGCTCCGGCCTTCAGCTCGGTGACCAGCTCGGCGGCGCGCTCGCCCTCGTTGAAGAGGTGGTAGCTGACGGTGGGAGTGTGGATGCCGAAGTGGTTCAGGAGCTTCTGGGTCTGGCGGGTGTCCTCGCAGGCGATGCGGTCTGCCAGACGCAGGACGCGGAGGGCGCGGAGGGTGATGTCCTCGAGGTTGCCGATGGGGGTGGCGACCAGGTAGAGGCCGGGGGGGATGGGCTTGTCGGAGGTTTTGAGGGTTTCAGGCTTGAGTGTGTCAGTCATGGGGTAGTTGGGGTTGTTAGAGGCAACGGCAAAAGCAGAAGCAGATTCCTCCGCTTCGCTCCTGAATGACAACCAAAAGAACAGGCAACGGCGAAAGAATAGGCAACGGCGGAGGTGGTCTCTTGGGGCGCTTAGATTCAGCGGTCGTTCTGTTTTGATGCGAGGGTGGCTTGCTTCAGGCGGCGGGTCTGGTTGAGGGTGGTCATCGACCGTTGCAGGTTCTGCGGAGTGATGATGCCGACGATGCGCTCGCCCTCGACGATTGGCACTAACTGCGCACCCTGGCCCGCCAGCGTGCCCATGATGCGCCGCAGCGTGGCCACCAGCGAGTCGTTCGGCGAGGCCGTCTGGAAGCTGCGCGTCATCACGCCCTGCACGTAGCTGTTGCCGTTCGACTCCAGCGCCTCAAGGATGTTCTGGCGCGAGACCGCTCCGACCAGATTGTTGCCGCGGACGACGGGATAGACGTCCTGCAGGGTGTGCCCGGCGTGCAGCATGGCGTCCTCCAGCGTGGCCGAGGCCGAGAGGGTGGTGAAGTCGGTCAGCATGACGTCGCGCATGGTGACAGCCTCGGCCCCGGTGGGAACGGACGGCTGGCTGGGATCGTCGGTGGCGGTGACGGGCTGGAGGAGGGGCAGCGACTCCATCTGGGCGCCGAGCAGGATGGTGATGCCCATGATAATCATCCACATATTGACGACGATCATGCCGCCCGCGATGAGGATGAGCGCGATGGCGGGGCCGAGGATGGCCAGCAGGCGCGAGCTGCGGGAGGTGGCTCCTGCACCGGCGGGCAGCAGCTCGCTACGGAAGACGCGCGCGCCGTCGAGCGGCCAGGCGGGCAGCAGGTTGATGGCTCCGAGCAAAATGTTGACCCAGACCAGGGCGCGGAGCAGGTGCGCGGGGGAGACCCAGCGCAGCGAGAGCAGGTCGGTCGAGGGGGCGAAGGTCAGGATGACGGCCGCCATGATGAGGCCGAAGGAGAAGTTGGCGATGGGGCCGACCATGGCCATGCGGCGCTGGATGGCGGGGCTCTGGGCGCGGACGCTGGCTTCGGGCGAGAAGGTGAGCAGGCCGCCAGTGGGCAGCAGCAGGATGCCGCGCAGCTCCAGCGAGAACCAGGTGGCTGCGACGGCGCGGGCGATCTCGCGCACGGCCACGGCGAGCAGCAGCAGCAGCCACAGGGCCACGCCACGGTGGGTGCCCACGCCGACGAAGGTGGCGTAGCTGATGGAAAACGCGCAGAGCAATACGAAGAAGGTGTGGATGCGGAGATCCACGCCGAGAACTCTGCCGATCGGGAAGGACCATCCGCGCATGACTTGATTGTATGCTGCGGGCGATGAGGGCGGGGCGGTTAGGATGGGAGGATGAGGGTGATTGCAGGGACGTACCGGTCGCGGCTGCTGGCCTCGCCGCCGGGGATTTCGACCAGGCCGACGAGCGATCGGCTGCGGGAGACGCTGTTCAATATTCTGGCTCCACGGCTGGAGGGCTGTAAGTTTGTGGACCTGTATGCGGGGACCGGAGCGGTGGGGATCGAGGCCATCAGCCGGGGCGCGGCGTTTGTGTGGTTCGCCGAGAAGGCCGAGCCTGCGTTGAAGTCGCTGCGAGGGAACCTGGCTGCGTTGAAGATCGCGCAGGGTTACTCGGTGGACGACCGGGGGACCGGGGCTCTGTTGCAGAAGGTGGCGAAGCTGAAGGGGCAGATCGATATTGTGTTTCTGGACCCGCCGTATGAGGCCGAGGCGGAGTACGAGGGGACGCTGCGATTTCTGGGCAGTGACGCCGGGCGGGGGATGCTGGCCGAGGGCGCGGTGGTGTTGGCCGAACACGCCTCGAAGGGGAAGTTCAAGCTGGCCGAGCGGTATGGCGGGTTGGTGAGGACGCGGGAGTATCGGCAGGGAGAGGCTTCGGTGAGTTTTTACGCGGTTGCGGCCGAGTAAAAAACACGCGAAGCGTCTAGTACCCCACGAAGTGGTGCCCGCCCGGCATGAGGGCGCTTTTGCTGTTGCCTCTTGTCCCAAAGGCAACAGCAAAAGCAGATTCCTCCGCTTCGCTCCTGAATGACAACCAAAAGAACTGGCAATGGCAAGTGCCCTTAGCGGATCTGGTAGCCGCCGCCGGTATGGGTGCCGGTGCGCAGGTCGAGCGTGAACGGAACCTCCTTATCAGTGAGCATGTTCCAGCCGAAGCCGTGAAGCTGGTCTCCTTCGATGTGGCTGAGGGTAATGCCTTCCCAACTCAGGCGGCTGGATTGCCATGCCATGCCGTCTGCTCCCCATGCGAGCAACTGGTGGAAGCCCATGAAGAGCAGCAGGTTGTGGCTGGGGAGCGGGTGGACGGCGGTGACGGGCTTGAGCGGTAGCAGGGTGCAGGCGGACGGGGCGGTGGTGTCGGCCAGGTAGGCGTAGCCTCCGGCGACGGCGCAGAGCTGGCCGGGGTTGGGGCAGGCGTAAAGGCCCGTGGGCATCGAAGGATCGGTGAAGCCAAGGGCACAGGTGACCAGGTAAGAGCCTCCCGCAGCGGGGCGTACGAGCAACTGCAACGCGCCACGGGCCAGCGAGTCCTCTTCGCCCGCGATCTGCATGGGGTAGGTGAACTGGCGCGCGGGCGCGATCAGGGGAGACGTGCGCAGGATCTCGGCGGACCAGTTCTGCGGGAAGGTGTCGGGGGCGAGTAGGGGCATGGTGGCTCTGCAATCAGGATAACGGTTAGCGGGTGCGAGTGTCCGGCTAGAACGAGCGTTCGGTCGGTATAGTAGAATCCCGGCATGGTCGATGACGGATGAGATTCAAGCTGATTCTTACCGGAGCCACCGGGTTGGTGGGTGAGGGCGTGCTTCTGGAGTGCCTGGAGCATCCGGCGGTGATGCAGGTGTTGAGCGTGAGCCGAAAGTCCTGCGGGAGGCAGCATCCCAAGCTGACCGAGTGTCTCGTTCCTGATTTTATGGAGCTGGATGCGGTCGCCAACCAGTTGAGCGGCTACGATGCCTGCTTCTACTGCGCGGGCATTAGCTCGCGGGGCATGACTGAGGCTGCGTACAGCCATGTGACCTACGATGTGCCCCTGCACTTCGCCGAGACGCTGCTGCGGCTGAACCCGCAGATGATCTTCTGCCACATGTCGGGCGGCCACGCCGACAGCTCCGAGAAGGGCCGGGTGATGTGGGCGAGGGTCAAGGGACGAGCCGAGAACGCGATGATGCGGTTGGGCTTTCGGCGGGTCTATAACTTCCGTCCCGGCTTTATGAAGCCGACCGACGGGCAGCGCAATGTTCCGCCGTTTTATCGGGCGATCAGCCGTCTGTACCCGGTGCTGCGCGTGCTGCTGCCGAGCCAGGTGCTGACTATGCAGCAAGTGGGGCTGGCCATGATCGAGAGCGTGCTGAAGGGGTATCCGAAGCAGGTGCTGGAGATCAAGGATATGCAGGCGCTGGCCGGAAGCTAGGCCGCAACTTTGTGTTGCGACAAACATCGTATGGGAAGATTGGTTGGGATATCTTCCCTTGAGGTGTTTGCTTGTCGAAGCTACTGGAGCCGCTGAAAGTCGGCGCATGGACTCTGCCGAATCGTGTCGTCATGGCACCGCTGACGCGGGTGCGTGGAACCGTCGATCATCTGCCGACGCCGATCATGGCCGAGTACTATCGGCAGCGAGCCTCGGCCGGGCTGATTATCTCCGAGGGAACGCCGGTCTCGCCGATGGGTGTGGGATATGCGCAGGTGCCGGGCATCTGGTCGCAGGAACAGGTAGAGCGGTGGAAGCCGGTGACCGCAGCCGTACACGAGGCGGGAGGCAGGATACTCGCGCAGATATGGCATGTGGGGCGTATGTCCGATCCGATGTTTCTCGACGGGCGGCAGCCGGTCTCGGCGAGTGCGATTAAGCCGAGCGGGCACGTCTCGCTGGTCAGGCCGCTGAAGGAGTTTGTGACGCCGCGTGCGCTGGAGTTGGACGAGGTCAAGGGCGTCATCGAGGAGTTCCGCAAGGGAGCGGCGAATGCGCAGGCGGCGGGGTTTGATGGAGTGGAGATTCATGGGGCCAACGGCTATCTGCTGGACCAGTTTTTGCAGTCGGGCACCAATGTGCGGACGGATGAGTACGGCGGTTCGGTGGAGAACCGTGCGCGGCTGATGCTGGAGGTGGCGGATGCGGCGGCTTCGGTGTTTGGGGCCGATCGGGTGGGGATGCACCTGGCTCCGCGCTCGGACGCGCATGGGATCTCGGACGCGAACCCGCGGGAGACGTTTACGTACGTCGCCACGGAGCTGGGCAAGCGCGGGCTGGCGTTTCTGTGTGCGCGGGAGTTCCTCGACAACGATTGGCTGGGGCCTAGCCTGAAGCAGGCGTTCGGCGGGGTGTATATCGCGAATGAGAAGTTCGACCAGGCGCAGGCGGAGCAGGTGATCGAGGCCGGGGAGGCGGATGCGGTGGCGTTTGGGAAGATGTGGATCGCCAATCCGGATCTGGTGCGGCGGTTTGCCGAGGGTGCGCCGTTGAATACGCCGAATCCGGAGACGTTTTATGCGCATGGGCCGGAGGGGTATACGGATTATCCGGCGCTGTAGTTGCCTTTACGCAAAGCGTCGAGAACCGCACGAAGTGCCGGTCTTTCGAGTACAGCACGAAGTGCCCCGGCGTTAGGGCGCACTTGTTGTTGTCTTAATTCAACCGCTGAAGGCGGGCTACGAGCTTCTCGGCTAGTGGCTCGCCGGATTCGGTCCAGAGCAGGCGGCTGGAGATGCCGCAGTGCTTCTCGACCGAGAGCGTGAAGGCCAGCAGCATCTCGATGTTCTGCTTGATGTGCTTGGCGGTGAGGGCCGCATACTCGTTGCCGGGTTCGATCTCGGCCTCGTCGTCGAAGAGCCACGGGGTGTCGAGGCCGAAGTCGATGCGGATGTGGCCGTTCTGCTCGAAGGTGGAGTCGTCGAAGTCGGGGCCGAAGCCGAGGAACTTTACGGTGGTGGGGGTCTGCCGCCAGATGGGGTCGAGGCCGCCGGTCTCTTCGGCGGTGACGCCTTCGGGGGCCCAGAGGCTCCACTTCATCTCGAACTCATAGGCGGTGTCTTCGTGGAGTAGCTCGGTGGCCTCAGCCACGGCGTTTTCGATGATGGACTCTTCGCTCTCGGAGGCTTGGGAGCGGTCGTCGAGGACGTAGAGGCGCTGGTAGGTGGGGGCTTCGTGGAAGCTGATGGGGTAGGCCGCCGCGGCGGAGACGCGCTTGCTCTTGCTGATGAGCGAGAACTGGCGCAGGACTGCGATGAGAGCGGCGGGCAGGGCTTCGAAGCGGAAGTTGGGGAACCAGAGGCTCAGGTAAAGCTGATCGGCCATAGGTTTTAGTTTACAGCTATAGGAGTTTGTTTCCGACCAGCACGCGAAGCAGTAAAAAGGCGTGCGAACGCCCGCCCTCCGCGCAGGAGGCCCGTCCGGCAGGACGTCTTTGCAGTTTTTGCAGAAAGCATACTTCGGGGGCTAAAGCCCACATTGGTGGCGGGTTTTAATGTCCGGGCTAAAGCCCGGACCTACCCCAAAGGCAACAACAAAGACAGAAGCAGATTCCTCCGCTTCGCTCCTGAATGACAACAAAAGAACAAGCAACAACGCCCTTGCGCCGGGCGGGCGGCACTTCGTGCGGTTCTCGACGCTGCGCGTGGCTTGAGGATGAGAAGATAGATCAGGCTTCCAGATGGGTTTGTCGATTGGGAAAGTTCGGGTGGGGTTGCTGGTGGGCGCTGGCCTGCTGGTAGCAATTGTGCTTGGATTCATCGGCTACGCGCACTTCGTTGCGGCACGCTTCGTCAAAGGGCTGCCGGGGCGGTTGGGCATCGACATCAAGCAGACCACGGACAACTTCACCTACTCGCAGTCGCTCAAGGGCAAGACCGTCTTCACCATCCACGCGGCCAAGGCCATCCAGCACAACGACAGCAAGGTGACGCTGCGGGACGTAGGGATCGTCCTCTACGGACGCGAGGGCAACCGCGCCGACCATATATACGGAGACGAGTTCGAGTACGACCAGAAGCTGGGCGTGGCGACGGCCAGCGGTGAGGTCAGAATCGACCTGCAGGCTCCGGCGGCGGCCTTCCACGGCAAGCCCGACGGCGGGGTACACGAGACGGGCGAGGCTGCCGACGGCAAGGATGACAAAGACGCTCGCGTGGTGCATGTGCGGACGCGCGGGCTGGTCTTCCACCAGAAGGAGGGCTTCGCGACGACGCCCGAGCAGATCGACTTTACCTCGGGTGGTATGACGGGCCATGCGCTTGGCGCGCAGTACAACTCCCAGACCGGGGTGATCGTGCTGGACTCGGCCGTACACGTGAGCGGCCTGATGAAGGATCGGTCTGGGGTGCTGACGGCGTCGCACGCGGAGATGGATCAGAAGGCCAATACGGCGGTGTTTACGGGGGCGAAGTATGTCTCGCCGGGGCAGGGGCTGGAGGCCGACCACGCGGTGGTGCATACGGCCAAGGACGGCACTCCGCAGGCGATGGAGACGCAGGGCCACGTGCGTGTGACCGGGCAGGATCGCGGCGCAGTAATGTCGGACCGGATGGACGTGGTGCTGAACGCGAAGGGCAAGCTGGAGTCGAGCCACTTGTACGGCGGGGTGCGGTACGCGGATACGTCCGACGGGCGGGACGCGCAGGGTAGCGCGGCGGATGCGCGGGTCGGCTTCGACGGCGAGGGTCGTGCGCGGCATGTGGACCTGACCGGCGGGGTGACGGGTGAGGAGCGCGGGTCGGCGGCGACGCGGACGATGAGCGCGCAGCATCTGGTGCTGGAACTGGAGCCGCAGGGGACGCGCAGTGTGCTGCGGGATGCGGTGGCTACCGGTGCGGCGAAGGTGCGGGAGGTGGCTCAGGCTGTCGGCAAGGGCAGTGCGACTACTGACATGGCAGGCGATACCTTGACGGCGCACTTCGACGCGGTGAACGGGGAGTCGCGCATCTCGACTGTGCATGGGGCGGGGCATACGGCGCTGCATCAGGTGGCTCGAGATGGGACGGATGAGATCAGCTCAGGCGATACGCTGGAGATGTTGTTCCGCCCGGTGGCTGCGGGTAAGTCCGCAAAAGCTAAGACGGGACTCCAGACCGGCGGTGCTCAGCCGGTTGAAGTGCAGCGGGCGGTGCAGCGGGGTGGAGTGAAGGTGGTGCGTCGGCTTCCGGCCAAGGCGGGTGCGGCGGCTGAAGTGCAGCGGGCGGCGGGCGATGAGGAGACCTACGACGGAGATTCGGATCGGGTGACGCTGCGCGGGCGGGCGCAGGTGGAAGACCCGTCCGGCGCGGTGTATGCCGAGACGGTGACGATGGAGCGCGTGAGCGGCGATGCGACCGCCGAGGGCGGGGTGCGGACGACTTATCTGCAAACCAGCACCAGCGGCGCGCAGAAGAACGAGCCGACTCATGTGCTGGCCGATCATGCCAGCTTCAAGCATGGGCTGGGGACGGCTTACTTTTATGGTGCGGCGCGTCCGGCGCGGCTGTGGCAGGGCGGGTCTCAGGTGGAGGCCCCGGTGCTGGAGTTCGTGCAGGCCGACAAGCGGCTGAAGGCTTACGGCGAAGGTGCAGGCGATGCAGCGGTAGTGCATGGGGTACTGCTGGGGTCTTCCGCCAAGCCCGCCGGGGATAAGACTCAAGCTAGAGGGAACCAGGTGGTGCATGTGGCCAGCCGGGAGCTGGTCTACTCCGACCAACTGCGGCAGGTGGAGCTGAAGGGCCGGGTGCGGGTGGAGGACGCCGACGGGGTGATGGTTTCGGACCACGCGACGGTTTATCTGTCTCCTTCTCAGGCTCCTTCTGCAACGAACAGAGGCTCCGCAGCGTCAAATAAGCCTCCAGCCGATGCTTTTCTCGGAGGTCAGGTCGAGCGCGTGGTCGCTACCGGTGCGGTGCGCGTCGAGCAGCCGGGGCGGCTGGCTGAGGGGCAGCAGTTGGTCTATACGGCGGAGGACAAGACCTTTTTGATGACGGGAACCAAAGCCGCGCCGCCCCGGATCGTGAGCGAGGGGCGGGACAACGAATCGCCGGGTACGATCGTCGGCACCTCGTTGCGGTTTCGCAGTGGGGACGACAGCGTCCTGATCTCGGGCGGCGACGGGCAGGGCGGAGCGCAGCGGGTGAAGACCGAGACGCGGGTTAAAAAGTAAAGTGATGGAAGAGGTTTACGCGGTGAAGACGGGGTCAGGGCAGTGAGCGGGGAGTCAGGAACAGCGGGCAGGGTACTGTCGACCGAGGATATCGGCAAGTCCTACGCCGGACGCGCGGTGGTGCGGGGGGTCTCGCTCCAGATCGCGCAGGGCGAGGTGGTGGGGCTGTTGGGGCCGAACGGCGCGGGTAAGACCACCAGCTTCTACATGATCGTGGGGCTGGTGCGGCCGGACGCGGGCCGGGTGATGGTGGACGACGTGGACATCAGCCGCCTGCCCATGTACCTGCGGGCGCGCAAGCACAAGATCAGCTACCTGCCGCAGGAGCCCTCGATCTTCCGCAAGCTGACGGTCGAGGAGAACATTCTGGCGGTGCTGGAGGCGCAGCAGCTGCCCTGGGAGCGGCGCAAGACCCGGACCGAGCGGCTGATCGAGCAGTTAAACCTGGGCCACGTGCGCAAGACCCGCGGCTACGCTCTGAGCGGAGGCGAACGCCGCCGGGTGGAGATCGCGCGATGTCTTTGCATCGACCCCTCGTTTATCCTGTTGGACGAGCCCTTTTCGGGAATCGACCCCATCGCCGTGCTGGATTTGCAGGAAATTATCTTTGCCCTGAAGGCGAGCGGAATTGGGGTTCTGATTACCGACCATAACGTGCGCGAGACGCTCTCGGTGACCGACCGGGCCTACATCATCAACGAGGGGAAGATCTTCCGAACGGGCACGCCGGGTATGCTGGGACGTGATCCGGAGGTAAAAAGGATCTATCTCGGGGAAAAATTTTCCATGGATTAGGTTGCATTCGACCCTGGATGTGCAATATTTATGCATCTATTTTCACAGAGCGGCGGCTTCCCACTCTTGATTCCAATGTGGGAAACGGCCATGTGCGGCCCCTATCAGCAATGTCCGGCAAGTGTAGACTGTGGCGGAGCAAACCAACGGAGACATTCCTCTGACGGCGATCGGGTGACGTCGATCTCAGATTGTCGAAGGAATTTTCTAGATCTGCAATGCTGGTGGACGAGGAGAGGTAGAGACATTGTTCATGCAACCCAGACTGAATCTGAAGGTCTCGCAACGCCAGGTGCTGACGCCCGGCCTTGTGCAGATGGTCAGTGTGCTGGCGCTGAACAAGCTGGACCTGAAGGAGATGATCAACTCCGAGATGGTGGAGAACCCCGTGCTCGAGGAGCTGGAGGAGTTCGGACCCACCATGGAGGAGATGGATGGGCGCGAGGGTGACCGCGACCGCTCCGTCGCCGAGGTGGCGGCGGAGACCGAACGGGTGGAGAAGGACCCCTTCGACGAGATCGACTTCGGCAGCTACTTTCAGGAGTTTCTGGACCCCGGCTTCAAGACGACCTCGAACTTCGAGGAGTATGACAAGCCCTCGTTTGAACACTTTCTGGCCCAGCCCAGCACGCTGAGCGACCATCTGCTGTGGCAGATCGGGGCGCAGACGCTGTCGCCGGTGCTGCGTGCGGCGGTGGAGCTGGTGATCGGCAACCTGGACGGGAACGGCTACCTGACGGCGAGCGACGAGGAGCTGGCCGAGGCCCTGGCGGCCGAGGTGCATGGTCCGATCCGGCTGGACCCGATTCCGTTTGAGCGTGGGGCGCGGGCTAAGCCGGAACTGGCTGAGGAGGAAGAGGTGCTCGACTCGGTGGCAGCCGCTGCTCCTAAGCCGAAGTCTCTGGATGCGGAGCTGGTCATTATCGTCCGCGCGCGGGAGCTGGTGAACCAGCTTGATCCCCTGGGGGTCGGCGCGCGCGACCTGCGCGAGTGCCTGCTGGTGCAGATTGCGGCGCAGCGGCGCGAGGCCGAGACGGTGGCGGCGCGGCGCAGGGAGCTGGCGTCGGCAGAGGCGGAAGAGGGTCTGGAGGAGCTTACGGATGAGGTGGCTCCGCCGCAGAGCCGCTTCGACGTCTTCGAGACGGCGGCGCATATTGTGACGAACTGCCTGCCGCTGCTGCTGAAGAAGGACATGCGTGAGCTGACCAAGAGCTGCGGGCGCACGGCCGAGGAGGTGCAGGCCGCGGTGGAGTACATCCGCACGCTGGACCCCAGGCCGGGGCAGCGGTACGCGCAGAACGATACGCGGCTGATCGAGCCGGATGTGGCGTTCGTGAAGCGCGACGACCAGTACGTCGTGCTGATGAACGAGGAGGACATGCCCACGCTGCGACTGAACCAGGGCTATCGGAAGATGCTGCGGCAGAAACAGACGGACAAGGACGTCCGCGAGTATGTGAAGGAGCGGTACAAGTCGGCGATCCAGCTTCTCAGAAACATCGAGCAGCGGAAGAACACGATTGTGCGGACCTGCGAGGTGATCGTCAGGCGGCAGCAGGAGTTCCTGGAGCATGGGGAGCAGTCGCTGAAGCCGATGATGATTAAGGAAGTGGCCGAGGAGATCGGAGTGCACCCTTCGACGGTGAGCCGCGCGGTGGCGAACAAGTATGTGCACACGTCGCAGGGGGTGTATGAGCTGCGGTTCTTCTTCTCGGAGGGCGTGAACGGCCCTGAGGGCGGCGACCTGCCGTTGGTGCTGCTGAAGCGAAAGGTGAAGAAGCTGATCGAAGAGGAAGACCCGCGCAAGCCGCTGACCGACGACCAGTTGGCCGCGCAACTCAAGTCCGAGGGGATCAATGTGACTCGGCGGACGGTGGCGAAGTACAGGGAAGACCAGCAGATTCCAAGCACTCACCAGCGTCGCGTTCGATAAATTGCTGTCTGGAAAGATTTCCACGGATCAGGAACAGGTGGGGATTGGCTTGTTCTTGTCCGTCTTATCCGGGATTTTCCGTGTTTTTTTTGGATGACTTTATCTCCGGAGGCAAGGAGTTTTGAACAACAACGGAGTGCATCGACGGCATCGGAGGGTATAGATTGTGTTGCAGTGAGGTGAACTGATGAACGTTGAGTACACCGGACGATGCACGACCGTTACGTCGAAGTTGAAGAAGCAGGCGGAAGCGGGGTTGTTGAGGATTGAGCGAATCGTGGGCAGGATGGTGAGTGTCCATGTGATTCTGACCGGGGAAAAGTACCGGCAGATCGCGGAAGTAACGATGAAGACCGGGGATCAGAGCCTGGTTGCGTTGTGTGAGGGGACAGAGATGGCGGTGGCCCTGCATGACGCGCTGCGGTGCCTGGAGCAGCAGGCGATTCGCAGTCAGCAGCGCCGAACGACCCTGAAGCGACATCCGAAGTCAGTGCCCAGCCTGGTGGTGGAGATGGATCAGGCGGCGGCCTCTTAGGTGCTGCGGTGTAGATAAGTAAGTGGTATGGGGGATTTCCGTTGGTCGGCAGCGGATATCGTTAGCTGCCGACCAATGGAAGGCCCTCAGAAGATAACTCCCCCGTGCCGCCCCGAGAACGGTACGAAGTACCTGCTACGATCTCTGCATGAGCCGCAAGCCAGCCGCGAAGACTGTAAAGGCAGCGAGCAAGACTGCCCTGAAGAAGACTGCCAAAAGTTCCTCCAAAAAGATTGCGAAAAAAACTGCGGCTGAGGGCTATCTCGAGGCCCACGGCGAGTTGGTGATCCTGACCGGTATGTCCGGCTCGGGCAAGCTCTCGGCGCTGAAGGCGTTTGAGGATCTGGGTTACTACTCGGTGGACAACCTGCCGCTGGAGTTGATTCCGCGCTTCGCCGATCTGGTGCGCCAGTCCAATGAGATTACCCGCGCGGCGCTGGTGGTGGACGTGCGCGAGGGGATGCGGCTGGATAAGTTTCCCGCGATCCTGAAGCAGGTGCGCAAGGTGCTGCCGACGAAGGTGGTCTTCCTCGAAGCCAGCGAAGACGCGCTGGTGCGGCGGTTTTCGGAGACGCGCAGACCGCATCCGATGGGGCTGGCCAAGCGCGCGCGCGACCACGGCAAAGAGGTGACCGAGACGGTGCTCGAGTCGATCCGCTCGGAGCGCAAGCGGCTGGACCCGATCCGCAACGTCGCCGATATCCTGCTCGATACGACGAAGTTCAACGTGCACGAGCTGCGTGCGCACATCCACGCGCAGTTCGAGGACAAGGGCGAGAGCGACCGCAACCTGACGATCCAGTCGATGAGCTTCGGCTTCAAGAACGGCGTGCCGACGGATGCGGATCTCGTTTTCGACGTGCGGTTTCTGCCCAATCCGCACTTCATCCCCGAGTTCCGCCCGCTGACCGGCAGGGACGCCCAGGTGGCGAAGTACGTGATGAGCTTTCCGCAGACGAAGGAGTTTCTCGACAAGACCACCGAGATGCTCGACTTCCTGCTGCCGCACTACATCAAGGAGGGCAAGAGCTACCTGACGGTGGCCTTCGGGTGCACGGGCGGGCAGCACCGTTCGGTCTTCATCGCCGAGGAGATGAAGCGGCGGCTCGAAGGCAGTGGTTATAGGGTCAAAAGCTCGCACCGGGATATGCCGCGGTGAAGATGCAGGCCAGGCTGCCGGGACGCGGCAATGAGCTACCGTGTGCTGACCACCGAACGAGATGCTGCACTGGAGATCGAAAGTTTCTTCCTGAGAAAACGCTTGAAATGATTCAGAGGGATTTCTATCAGGACGGATAATGCGATGGTGACAAGAAGGAGGGCGATTTTCTGGATATTGCTGGTTCGGTCATAGGGAATATAAGCCACGAACAGCATCAGCAAAGGCAGATGAAAGAGATAAAGGGAAAATGTCCCATCGGCAATCCTGCGAATTATCGGAATGACGGCATGGTCTTTTCTCAGCTTCGATCGTTCCAGCAGAAGAAGTAGGTAGAGCAAGAGAAGGCCGGTTGGAACTCCCACCACATAGGCGTGAAAGCTTGCACGTTGTAGAAGGTGCAAGCCATGATCCTTGCTCCAATGAAGTAGACCTGTGAGGCTTGAGTGCGGCATCGTCGCAGCAACTCGATGGCCCAAGCTACGCAGGACGGGGCGCAAAAGCACAACCGCAATGAGCCCGGTGGCGAAGATGCCGGTAAGATAGGAGAGCGAGTTTCGCTGGGTGCGCAGTTTTTGATAGAGATCGTGAATCAAGCAGCCAAAGAGCCACAGAGGAAGGAGAAAGAGAATGGGAGGTCCGACGAAGAGTGCCAGGGCGACAAGCGAAACCCATCGCACCCAGCCTCTGCCGAAGAACGCCAGACCGTAAAAGCAATAGTAGGAGAATTCATAGCACAGAGACCAGAACACAGAGTTGAAGCTGACCGGAAAGTCAAAGCCCCATATCTCTGCGGTAAAGGTGAGATTTGCCAAAGTTTGCGGAGCAATTTTTCTCAGGTCGAATTCGACGATACTTCCTAACCGTGTGGAAGGGAACAGGTGCAGCACGAAAGCCGCCAGGAGAGTAAATAAAACGGCAGGTACGGTCACCGAGTACAGGCGTGAGAAGCGATCAATTGCGTAATCTCGAGCCTCAATCGGGCGGACCTTTGTGATCAGGCGAATCACAAAGCCGGAGAGAACAAAGAAGACTGCCACTGCACTCAGCGCAAGTTTCAGGAGATAAGGCCAGTGCAGGGAGAAAGGGTAGTTGGATAAGTGGCCGACAACGACTGCAACTGCTGCTCCAAACCGAATGACATCCAGCGCAATGGAACCTGCCGGCGTGAGTGGCCGCGCCTGCGTAGCTTGTTTTTGCAGTCGCATTCCTTCCGATCTCTCCCGGTTGAGTAAACTGGCGCTTTTGAGTTTTGCCAATTAGTGTTTGGGGGATTGATATGTAGTTCGCACGAACATTCTCTATCGACGCGGCTTCGCAAGGTGAGCATAGCACAGCGGCTTTTGGAGATGCGCGGTTTTTATGAGTGGATTACTCATGCGTAGAATAATCTGGTGCGGATCGGCTTAGATATCGACGGAGTGCAGATTTGAAGCGGGTCTGGCGGCTGCTGCTGTACGGAGTCCCCTACGCGCTCTACTCGCTGGGCTCCGTGCTGCTGATGGCTATGGTGGGGCTGATGGCGGCGTTTCGTGTGCTGTTGGTCAAGCCTATTTTCGATAAGGTGTTGCAGCCCGATGCTCCGCCGGATGACCTGCTGCGGTTCTCGATTCCGCATGTGCAGCGGCAGATCGACCTGCACTTTCTGGTGCCTAGCCAACTGCATAACGCCTGGACGGTGGTGGCCTATGCGCTGATCGCGTCGGCCATCGTGAAGTCGGTTTGCGACTACGCGGGCACCTACCTGGTGAACTACGCGGGCTTCGGCATGATTACCGACCTGCGCAACGACCTCTACGACGCGGTGCTGCGGCGGTCGATGGCGTTCTTCCAGAAGCACACCACGGGCACGCTGCTCTCGACGCTCATCAACGATATCGAGCGCGTGCAGACGGCGATGTCCGCCGTGCTGGGCGATTTCTTGCAGCAGTTTTTCACTTTTCTTTTTATGGCCGCGGTGGTGGTCATCAACGGCGGCAAGCTGGCCTGGGTGCTGCTGCTGTTTGTGCCGGTAGTTATCTCGTCGGCGCGGCGCATCGGGCGCAGCGTGCGCTCCACCACGCGTAAGGGCCAGGACAAGCTGGCCGAGATCCAGAACATCCTGCACGAAACCATCACAGGCAACAGCATCGTGAAGGCGTTCGGCATGGAGATCTGGGAGATGAAGCGGTTTCGCCGGGCGGCGCGGCGGCTCTTCACCGCGAACCTCAAGGCGATCAGCGTGCAGGCCATCAGCTCGCCCCTGATGGATGCTATCGGCTCCATCGGCATCGCGCTGTTGCTGCTGCTGGGCCGCGATCGCATCAAGCTACACCAGATGACCGAAGGCTCGTTCATCGCGTTTCTGATTGCGACGTTCACGCTCTACGATCCGGTGCGCAAGTTCGCGCTCTTCTACAACAGCTTCCAGCAGGCGCTGGGCGCGAGCGAGGCCATCTTCGAGTTCATGGACGCGCAGGACGACGTGCGCGAGAAGCGCAAAGCGCCTGAGCTGAAGGGCTTCCACGAGGAGATTCGTTTTGAGAACGTGGGCTTTGCCTACGAGGACAACGGCGAGATGAAGCCGGTGCTGCACGGCATCGACCTGGCGGTGCAGCGCGGCGAGGTGATTGCGCTGGTGGGGCCGAGCGGCGCGGGCAAGTCGTCTCTGGTGAATCTGATTCCGCGCTTCTTCGATGTGGCCTCGGGGCGCATCCTGATCGACGGGCATGACCTGCGCGATGTGACGATTGCGTCACTGCGCGAGCAGATCGGCAAGGTGACGCAGGAGACGGTGCTCTTCAACGACACCGTGCGGAATAACATTGCTTACGGCCAGCCGGATGTGCCTCTGAAGGATGTAGAGTCAGCCGCGAAGATGGCGCTGGCGCACGATTTCATCCTGCGGATGCCGGAGGGGTACGACACGAAGATCGGCGAGAAGGGCGTGCGGCTGAGCGGCGGCGAGCGGCAGCGGCTGGCGATTGCGCGGGCCATCCTGAAGAACGCGCCGGTGCTGATCTTGGACGAGGCGACCAGCGCGCTCGACGCGGAGAGTGAGAAGTTTGTGCAGGCGGCGCTGGCGAACCTGATGCAGGGGCGCACGGTGTTCGTGATCGCGCACCGGCTCTCGACCGTGCGGCGGGCCACGCGGATCGTGGTGCTGGAGCACGGGCGCATCACCGAGATGGGGACGCACGAGCAGTTGCTGGCGCGGATGGGGACGTATCGGCGGCTGCACGATCTTCAGTTCCAGGACGATAGTGATGTGGAGGGTGTGGCATGAGTTCTGCAAATCCGGTTCGGTCGATGACGGGCTTTGCTACGGCGCGTGGAGCGTCCGGGGAGGTGGGTTTCGCGTTGACGTTGAAGAGCGTGAACCATCGTCATCTGGACCTGCTGGTGCGGGTGCCGAACGGTCTGGAGGGGCTGGAAGCGGCTCTGCGCAAGACGCTGAAGGAGCGGCTGCGGCGCGGGCATGTGGAGTTTGGGCTTCAGCTTGAGAAGGCCACGGCTGGCGGGCGTCTGGAGTTGAACGAGGCTCTGCTGGCCTCGTATGCGGAGGTCTACCGGCGTGCCTCGGGTCTGTTGGGATTGAGTGGTGATCCGGAAGTACACGAGCTGCTGCGGATGCCTGGCGTGATCGCGGCTGAGGCAGTGAGGGCGGAGGATGCCGAGATGGCTGCGGCGGTGCTGGCTGCCGTGCCGGAGCTGGTGGACCGCTTCGACGCGGTGCGCGCCGCTGAGGGCGAGGCGCTGCGGCTGGAGCTGCTGGCTGGAATGGGGCGCATCGAGGCCGTGGTGGACGAGGTGACGCGGCTGCGCGGGAGCATCGCCGAGACGCAGGTGGGTCGGCTGCGCACGCGGCTGGCGGAGTTGCTCGAAGGAGCCGGGGTTCAGGTGGCTGAGGAGCGCATCCTGATCGAGGCGTCGATGCTGGCCGAACGCGGCGACGTGGAGGAGGAGTTGGTGCGGCTCAGGACGCACGTGGGCCGGTTCGTGGAGTTGCTGGAGGCGGGCGGCGAGCTGGGGCGGCAGCTCGATTTCCTGTTGCAGGAGCTGAACCGCGAGGCCAACACTCTGCTCTCGAAGACGGGGGGAGCCGCCGGGGAGGCCGGGCTGCGCATTACCGATTTGGGTTTACAGGTGAAGGTTGAACTGGAACGGGCCAGGGAACAGGTGCAGAATCTGGAGTAGTTTTCCGGCTAAGCAGCTACACTGACAACAACATGGCAGGCATTCTTTTCATCATCTCGGCCCCGTCGGGCTCGGGGAAATCAACGCTGGTGACGCAGTTGCGGACACTGGTCGAGGGGCTGGACTTTTCGGTCTCCTACACGACGCGCGCGCCGCGTGGCTCGGAAGAGAACGGGCGCGAGTACCACTTCACCACCCGCGAGAACTTCGAGCGGATGATCGCCGCGGGCGAGTTTTTGGAGTACGCCGAGGTCTTCGGCAACTACTACGGCACGGCGCTTTCGGCGCTCGATCATGCGCGGATTGCGGGCAAGGACCTGCTGCTCGATATCGACGTGCAGGGCGCGGTGCAGATCATGCAGAAGCTGCCGTCGGCGGTCTCGATTTTTATTTTGCCACCTAGCCCCGAGGTGCTGGAGATGCGTCTGCGCAACCGCAGCGAGGCCGAGAACATGACCTCCGAGGAGGTCATCGGGCGGCGTCTGAGCGAGGCGCGCAAGGAGCTAAACCGGCTGCGCGAGTACAAGTACGCGCTGGTGAACGATGTTCTGGACCAAGCTGTGACGGAGATGAAGGCGATCGTGCTCACCGAGCGTGGGCAGGGGGACGGGGTGCAGGCGATGGCCGCGAGCTGCCGTACCGATGCCGCTTCGAGCCGTCTTCAGGCGGCGCTTGCGAGCTTTGCCCGGAGCTAAAGCGGGACTAAAAGAGTTAGGGACTCGTTATCCACTATCGTTTTTTGTGGTAGCGGCCGATGTTTAGGGGTAGAGTCGAAGTCACCGAGGTAAATCTATGACGACAGACAATGCTCTGTTCAACAAGTACAGCTTGGTCAAGGGTGCTGCTCGCCGTGCGCGGCAGCTACAGTCAGGCGCTCCTCCGCTGACGGCTTCAAAGTCGATGAAGGCGTGCCGTGTGGCGCAGGATGAGATTCGCGCCGGGCAGGTGACGTTCGTGCTGAACGAGCGCATCGTGGCTCCGGCAGTCGACACTCTTATCTAGCACTTCGTGCCGTTCTGGGGGCGATATGGGCGAGTAATCTGCTGAGGGCCTTCTGCTGGTCGGCAGCGAGCATCTGCTTTTACTTGGCTCGGTTTCCTCAGGCCGATTGCTGTAGGCTGGCAAGATGGCGGTCGAAAAGCAGAACGATGCGGTGCGTGCGTATCTCGAGTACTTCCGGGATATGGGCGTGCATGACTTCTATCGGAACGGTGAGCCGGTCGAGCTGGAGCAGGTGCTTTCTGCTCAACCTGAGGCTCTACCCGAGCCACCGATGCCTGTGGTCAGGGAACGCGTTGCGGCGGCTCCCGTAGTGCGCACACCTGTTTTGCCTGATCCTGCGTTGCAGGCTCCCGCTCCACCTGCCTCTGTTCTACGTGCGCCTGCCGTGCGTCCTCCGGCACCGCCACCCGCGCCTGTTCCCTCTGCGTTTAGTGATTCCATGGCCAAACCAGTTCCGCTTCACAGCCTCATCCGCCTGCCCACGACGCGGATCGCGCCCGCCGACCGTGCTGCTGCCCTGCGTGCCATCCAAGAGGATATCGGCGACTGCACACGCTGTCCGCTGGCCTATGCGGGACGTCGGAAGATTGTCTTCGCCGACGGCGATCCCAACGCGCGGCTCATGTTTGTGGGCGAGGGGCCGGGCGCGGATGAAGATGCCAGCGGCATCCCCTTCGTGGGCAAGGCCGGACAGTTGCTGAACAACATGATTACGGCGATGGGCCTCAAGCGCGAAGAGGTTTACATCGCGAACATCGTCAAATGCCGCCCGCCGGGCAATCGCAACCCCGAGCCGGTCGAGGCCGAGACTTGCAGGCCGTTTCTCGCACGGCAGATCGACGTGGTGCAGCCGGAGTTCATCGTGGCTCTGGGGGCCACGGCGGCGACCTACCTGCTGGGGGTACGGCAGTCGCTGACCTCGCTGCGGGGTACGTGGCGTCAGAGTCGCGGGGCCAGGGTGCTGGTGACCTATCACCCGGCGTTCCTGCTGCGCGATCCGCGCCAGAAGGGCGAGGCGTGGAAGGACCTGCAGATGGTGATGGCGGAGATGGGGCTCAAGGGGCCGAAGAAGGCTTAGGCAAAAAACACGCGAAGCGCCGAGAACCGCACGAAGTGCCGCCGCCCGGCGTTAGGGCGCTTTTGTCGTTGTTTCTAGATGTACCGGGCCTGCTCCCGCAGCTTCTTCGCCTGCGATGTCTTGTGCTGCTCATCAAGGACGGCGGCGCGCAGCAGCATGGTCTCGCGTAGCTGCTGCCGGTAGTTCGCGGACTTATCCACTTCGGCCTCATTCTGTAGCAGGCTGCGGATGATCTCTTCGGCCGCAAGGCAGTCCTTCTCCGCGCCCCGCAGGTTGTTCGTCAGCGAGCGGATCTCGGCGCGGGTGATGAAGGCGGTGGCGGCGGCGGGCGAGTGGTGCATCACGTCGGGGTTCAGGTCGACGAAGCGGGAGACGGCCTCTTCGCCGAGCTGGCTGGCCTCGGGCTTGCGCTTGGCGGCGATCAGCGCCAGGACGAGGTCGTTGTACGCCGTAGCATGGACGCCTGTCTCGAAGCGCGGGGAGAAACGGTTCGCCATAGCGAGCGCCTCTTGGCACGCGGCCACGGCGTCAGCGGAGTTCTGGGCCGAGAGCGTCTGGCAGCGGGCGTGCAGCGGCTCGAAGGCCGCGTCGATCTTCTGGTCGGTATCCGGCGGCAGCTCTTTCAGGTTGAAATTGACGCTGGTGGTGATGATGGCCGGGGTTGGCTTGCCGTCGGTGAGCAGGGGACGGTAGGCGGCGTGCCGGTAGGCATCTACGGCGGCCTGGCGCAGCGGCTCGGGACCGGAGACGGCGCGCACGCCGATCACCTCGCCCTTGGCCGAGACGTTGATCTCGAGCACGACGACGCCCTGGATGCGCGCCTTCTTGGCCTCCTCGGGATAGACCACCGAGGGCGGGGTGATGGGCTCGTCGTTCAGCGTCGCGGCGGCAGACGGCTGGGCGGAGACGGCCTGAGCGGCGGCCCGGGCGGGAGAGCCGGAGGAGGCGAGGAGGAGGGCGATCGGGAGGAGTGCTTTCAAGCGGAGGCTTCCTGGTTCCGGAGACGTTACGGAATCTTCGACCGACAGAATAACGCAGCGAGGTGAAAGGCGTATGAGATATGCTCCCTACCCGTCTACTTCAGGGGCTCTCTGCCTGAACTTCGGGCTAATCTGCATAGGCTACAATTTTGCAATGTCCACGGAAGAATTGCTTCATGAGGGCCTGGTTCCGACTCCAGGCAAGCGGATCCGCCGTCCTGGTCTTCATGCTCTTACGGGTATTCGTTTTTTTGCGGCTTTCTGGGTTCTGTTGTTTCACTTTGGGGCGGGCTTCTTCGACCACATGCACATGCCCTCCCCCTTCATTGCTTTTCTGCGACACGGCGGATTCGGTGTTTGCCTCTTCTTCATGCTCTCGGGTTTCATCCTGTACTACACGTATCAGGACAACCTGAAGACGGGCCGCGATCTTTATAAATACTTCGTCGCTCGTCTGGCGCGCGTCTATCCGGTCTACCTTCTCGCTCTCGTCATCGCCACCTGTCTCTCGCGAACGCTTCCGCAGGGGCGGGAGTGGCTTGTGATTCCACTCCTGCAAGCCTGGTTTCCAGTTACCTCGAAGACGGGGATGGCGGTCATCGGGCAGGCCTGGACCCTCTCGGTGGAGCTTTTTTTCTACCTCTGCTTTCCCTTGCTGTTATTGTTCTTTCGCCGTCGCCGGTCTCCAGCGGTGTTGTGGTCGATAGCGGGGCTGATGGTCGCAATCGGAATCGCGTTTCATGCTCCCAACCTTGCTCCCGGAGTCTTCGACTCATGGGTCAATCGTCACATCCTGCTGCCGGTTCTGCGCCTGCCGGAGTTCATCCTGGGGATGTCGCTTGGTGCTCTCTTTATGGAGCGGCAGAGTGCCTCGCCGGATTGGCGCACCAATGATTGGTTGACGCTGGCGGGCCTGATTCCAGGCGGCATTGTGATCTCCCTTAGAGTCGAGGATCGTTACCTGATTGCTGCCGCTCTCTTTTCTTTTGCGTGGGCTATCTTCCGTCTTGCGGTAGGCAAGGGCTGGCTGACGAACCTTCTCTCCAGTCCTCCGATGTTGTTGCTGGGTGGGGCCAGTTTCTCGATCTACATCCTGCAGGCTCCAATACGCAACCTGATGCATGTACTCTTTGCGCACTTCCACCCGGGGCTTGATGCCGCGGTTACGCCCGTGGTGCTCATCGTGTTCTGCTGTTTTCTGTTTCTTTACTACGAGGAGCCGATGCGCGGTGTCGTGCGTCGCGTTCTGATAGGCAAGTAGCGTTTCGGGCATTGCGCCGGACTCGATACACTGGGGAGTGTGGCTTCCTTCTGCGATGTGGCTCTGCCGGTTCCGCTCGATCGGACGTTTACCTATGCGGTGAACGACCGGGTGCCTGTCGTCGGCGCGCGGGTGTTGGTTCCCTTCAGCGGACAGCGCCTGATGGGCGTCGTGGTGCGGGTGCACGACCAGCCGCTGCCCGAGGGCGTCGAGGCCAAGCCGCTCCAGCAGGTGATGGACCATCAGGCCATCCTGTCCGATGAGCTGATGCGGCTGGGGTCGTGGGTCGCCCAGTACTACTGCGCGCCGCTGGGCGAGGTGCTGCGCGGGATGCTGCCGCTCTCGGCCGAGGTGCGGCGGCAGTGGGTCTACCGGATCGGCGAGGCGGGGCGGCGCGTGCTGTACGAGGGCGCGGCCAAGGGCTCGTCGCGGCGCTCGAAGCTGACGCCAGAGGAGCAGAACCGCGAGTATGCCGTGCTGAACTACCTCGAGAGCGGCGAGTCGGCGAAGATCTCCGCGCTGCGCTCGGCGACGCAGGCGAATAAGGCGCTGCTTGAAGGCATGGTGCGGAAGAAGTGGCTGGTGCGCGAGGCGTTGGCCGAGGAGCGCGACGCTCGGCGAACGTACAAGGTGGCCGTGCTTACCGGGGCCGAGCAGCAGGGACAGCCCGGCGCGAGGCTGCCGAAGTTGAACGAGAACCAGCTCGCCGTGCTGGCCGAACTGGCCGCGGTGGGCGGACGGATGGCCGTGCGCGACCTGCGCGAGGTGCTCAGCCGCAAGGCCGTGCCGGAGAGTTCGCTGACGACGCTGGTCAAGCGCGGGCTGGTGGCGATTGAGGAGGCCCCCGAGCAGTTTCACCTGGGCGGCGTGGGGCAGGCGGGCAAGAAGCATGCGCACGAGCACGCGCTCAACGAGGAGCAGATGGAGGCCGTCGGCACCATCGCGGCGGCGATGGAGAAGGGCGGGTTCCGCCCGCACCTGCTCTACGGCATCACCGGATCGGGCAAGACGACGGTGTACTTCGCCGCCATGCAGCGGGCGCTCGACGCAGGCCGCAGCGCGCTGCTGCTGGTGCCGGAGATCGGCCTGACGCCCGCGATGGCCGGGCAGATGCACGCGGCCTTCGGCAGCGAGGTGGCGCTGCTGCACTCGCAGCTTACGCCCGATGAGCGCGCCGAGCAGTGGCATCGCATACGGCGGGGCGAGGCGCGAATTGTCGTGGGTACGCGCTCGGCCATCTTCGCGCCGATGGTGCGGCTGGGGCTGATTATCGTCGATGAGGAGCACGACTCCAGCTACAAGCAGGAGGAGACGCCGCGCTACCACGGTCGCGACGTGGCGGTGATGCGGGCCAAGCTGAACGAGGCAGTGGTGGTGCTGGGGTCGGCGACGCCGTCGCTGGAGAGCTGGGCCAACGCCGAGCGCGGGCGCTACGGGCTGATCGAGATGCGCAGCCGCGTCGCCAACCGGCCGATGCCCGCGGTGGAGTTGGTGGATATGCGGCAGGAGTTTCAGGAGACAGGCCGCGAGGATATCTTCAGCCGCAAGCTGATCGACGAGACCCAGGCGACGCTGGATCGGGGCGAGCAGGTCATCATCCTGCTCAACCGGCGGGGGTACTCGTTCGTGGTCATGTGCCGAAGCTGCGGCGACAAGATCGAGTGCGAAAACTGCGCCATCTCGATGACCTACCACAAGCCTGTGCCCGACTCGGGCGACGGCATCGCGCAGCCCGGACAGCGGCTGGAGTGCCACTACTGCGGCTTCCGGCGCGGCGTGCCCAAGACCTGTCCCAAGTGCCAGAGCGAGCACCTCTACTTTCTCGGAGCAGGCTCGCAGCAGGGAGAAGAGCGGTTGCAGGAGATCTTTCCCGGCGCTCGCATCGGGCGCATGGACCGGGACACAGTACGCGGGCGCGGCGATATGGAGCGGCTGCTACATCGGCTGCATGCGGGCGAGATCAACCTGCTGGTGGGCACGCAGATGATCGCCAAGGGGCACGATATTCATGGCGTGACGCTGGTGGGTGTGGTGGGAGCGGACCACGCGCTGGGGCTGCCCGACTTCCGCGCCGCCGAGCGCGTCTTCCAGCTTCTGACGCAGGTTTCGGGCCGGGCCGGGCGCGGCGAGCTGCCGGGGAAGGTGCTGGTGCAGAGCTATCATCCAGACCACTACGCGGTGAAGTTCGCGGCCGAGCACGACTATCCGGGCTTCGTCGCCAAGGAGATGCAGTACCGCCGCTGGATGCACTATCCGCCCTTTGCCGTGCTGGCGAATGTGGTGGTGGAGAGCCCCGCGATGGAGGAGGCGGCGGGCTGGTCGGCCAAGCTGGGGAGATGGTTCGAGCAGCAGGGAGTCGTCGGGCTGCGGGTGCTGGGGCCTGCTGCTGCGCCCATCATGCGGCTGAAGCGCATCTATCGCTTCCACTTTGTGGTGAAGGCCGAGCGGCGACAGGTGCTGGGAGATGCGTTGCGCGCCATGTTGCAGTTTGCCGAGGCGAACGAGATTCCGCGTCGCAATCTGGTGGTGGATGTGGACGCGGTTCACCTGATGTAAGAGAGAGATAGATCGGGCCTTCAGCCCTCATCTCCCTCTTCGCAATCGGTTACCTGGGGCGTTGCCCCAGGCTGGTATAAAGCGCGCCTTCAGCGCTTTCTGTGGCGTAGGGAGCATTGGCCCTCATGTGCCACCCCATCTCAACTCCGACCGGCGGGAGGACCATGCGAAGCCGAGTACAGCACGAAGTGCCGCCCGCCCGGCGTGAGGGCGCATTTGTCGTTGTTTTTAAAAAGCCTAGTCGATGAGCTGAAGCTCTTTACCGGGCTTGAAGCGAACCGCCTTACCGGGCGCGATGCTGACCTCGGCCCCGGTGCGCGGGTTGCGGCCGACTCCGGTCTTGCGTGGCTTTACTGTGAAGACCCCGAAGCCGCGCAACTCGATGCGGTCTCCGCCGATCAGGCTCTGCTTCATGCTTTCGAAGATGGCGTCCACAGCAGCTTCCGCCTTGGTACGTACGAGGCCGGTGCGATCGACCACCCGTTGAATCAGATCCTGCTTGATCATGATGACCCCAGTCCTACTGCCAGTAGTGAGAGCGTAGCCACAACTGCTCTGAACGGCCCGACGCTGGTTTGATGGTAGAAAGTCAACCGTAGATTGTCAACGGAACAACGCTACCGTAAAATCAGCATTTACAGGGACTTGCATGCTTCCCAGGGCATTAGATGCAGCGACGTTAGATGCGGATGCGCCCCTGAAAGATTTAGCGAAATACGCTATCGAGAACTGAAAAAGGAAAGGTAAGCTAAGGCATGGCGATCAAAAGCGACCGTTGGATTCGGGAGCAGGCATTAACACAGGGGATGATCGCACCGTTCAGCGAGAAGCAGGTCCGCGAGGGAGTCATCTCCTACGGCCTCTCTTCCTACGGGTACGATCTGAGAGTTTCAGACGAGTTCAAGATCTTCACCAACGTCAACAGCGCAATCATCGACCCGAAGGCGTTCGACGAGCGCTCCTTCGTGACCGTGCAGGCCGACAGCATCATCGTGCCGCCGAACTCGTTCGCGCTGGCCCGCTCGGTCGAGTACTTCAAGATTCCTCGCGACGTACTGACAATCTGCGTCGGCAAATCGACCTACGCGCGCTGCGGCATCATCGTCAACGTCACCCCCTTCGAGCCGGAGTGGGAGGGCTTTGTCACGCTCGAGATCTCGAACACGACGCCTCTTCCGGCGCGTATCTATGCCAATGAGGGACTGTGCCAGATCCTCTTCTTCCAGTCCGACGAGGTCTGCGAGGTGAGCTACGCCGACCGCCAGGGCAAGTACCAGAACCAGCAGGGAATCGTGCTTCCGAAGCTGTAAGCAGCAGCGTCGTGGCGATGTGTGAGCGGGCCTGAAGAGCGTGCAGGCAAAACCAGAGCGCGAGGGCTTGAAGGATGTTATCCCACCCAGAGACCAGGTCGAGGCGGATCGGAATCGTGGCAATGGACCCGCTGCGGGTGATCGGCCTGCGGACCCTGCTCGACCGGCAGCGAGAGGGCAAGCACGTGCCCACGGAGATCATGCCGCTCTCGGCGCCGCGCGCGCTGGAGACGGTGGGGCTCACTATCGTGCTTATCGACTCCGACTCGACGCCGTTCCTGCTGGAGCTGCTGTCGACGTTCCGGCGCGCTCGGCCGGAGCTGAACGTCATCGTGCTGGGTAGCTCGATGGACCCGGCCCATATCGAGGGCGTCATCGGCGCGGGTGCGAAGGGCTATCTGCGCCACTCGGCCAGCGAGGACGAGCTGCGCATGGCGATCGATACGGTTTCGGACGGATCGGTGTGGGCTCCGCGCAAGGTGATGGCGAGGCTGGTCACGGGCTCGCGTCCGACGGTGTCCGGGGCGCAGGTCAAGCTGACGGCTCGCGAGAGCCAGGTGTTGGAGCTGTTGGTGCAGGGGTACTCCAACCGAGAGATTGCCCTCGAACTGGCAATTGATGAGGGCACGGTGAAGGCGCATCTGGGGCGGCTGATGCGGAAGACGGGCGTCACCAACCGCACGGCGCTGACGATGCAGACCCTGACGAAGATCCCCACCCAGACCAAGCCATAGGCTTATCGACGTGCCGCCTGTCCGGCGTAAGGGCGTACTTGCCGGTGCCTGCATCGGCTACGCGAGGGAATCGCGCCTCAATTGAAACTTATGTCTCAATCAAGACATGGGCACTCGGATTTTGCAGCTTCGACGAAAAGCAGGTGGCTTAACTTTCTTAGAGTTCCAGCATCTGCAAATGTCTCCGATACGATTTAGCCGCTTCCTGACTGGTTTTTATCTACTTCGGGTCTTGTGTGGACTGTTTACTTATTAGTAAATTACCTTGTTACCTAAGTCTGTAGACCTCCGTAATGTTGTGAGGCCGCAAGGGAAAGTGCAGAGTAAGCAAGCAACACAGACCTGGGAGAGTGGGGCTGGACCGGCGGAGGGCGAGATGCCCTTCCTGATGCCAGCCCCCATTTTTTTAAACTGGGCTTTTTAGCGCCTTTCCGTTGCCCTCTTGCGAAGTGGGAGCGAAAGACATTTGTTGTGTACAACTTTCCATTCGCTCCATCCATCACACTACAAGTCCCGTCGATTGCGCAGAGAATGTGCGCAACATCATTTGATTTGGCACTAAGATTTTGGCGCACTGGTTTTGGAGGATTGATCGCGATGAAACGTATTGTGGCAGCACTGAGCACGTTGACCCTGATGGTAGGTGTAGCAACAGCCCCCGCATTTGCCGAGGCAGATAAAGCGAAGCTGACGGAGCGCCTCAACAACGCCTCCGCGGTTCTCAAAGAGATTATGGCGACGCCGGACAAGGGTATCCCCCAGAGCATCCTGTCCTCGGCCTCCTGCGTAGTCGTCATCCCCAGCTTCAAGAAGGGCGCGTTCGTCGTCGGCGGCCAGTACGGCCAGGGCGTCGCAACCTGCCGGACGGGCCGGGGCTGGAGCGCGCCGGTCTTCGTGCAACTGGCAGGCGGTAGCTTCGGATTCCAGATCGGCGGTCAGTCTACCGACCTCGTCCTGGTCGCGATGAACCAGAACGGCCTGCAGGACATGCTGAAGAACAAGTTCAAGATCGGTGCTGACGCGGCGGCTTCGGCCGGTCCGGTCGGACGCAACGCGCAGGCGGGAACGGACTGGAAGCTGAACGCCGAGTTCCTCTCCTACTCGCGCTCGAAGGGCCTCTTTGCCGGTATCAACCTGGATGGAACCGTGCTTTCGCAGAACGCGGACGACACCCGTACCCAGTACGGCACGGATATCCCCTTCAAGACGATTCTGAGCGGCGGAACCCCGACTCCGGTCGAGGCGCGGCCCTTTGTGCGCACCGTGGCCCGCTACTTCGTGGCGGCACGCGCTGCTCAGTAGCACCGAACTGAATTGTGAAGAAGCAAGGGGGAGCGGCCGGGGGCTGCTCCCCTTTTGCTGCGTTCGGTTATAGAGCGCGGGCCGGGTAAACTATAGGCTTGACGCTATCTCGTACTCTCGGACAACGAAGACCCAGCATGCGCGAGCGGCTCGAATTTGCGCTGGTATGGCTGCTGGTGCGCGGCCTCGGCGCTCTGCCGCGAAGCTGGGCACGCGGCATCGGCGAGGGCATTGGATTGTTTGCCTTCCGCACGCTCGGCCGTCTGCGCTCGGTAGGGATGCGTAATCTACGGCTCGCCTACCCGGAGTGGGACGACCTGCGCCGCGAGTGTACTCTGCGGAGGGTCTACTGCCAGCTTGGGCTGCTGCTGGCTGAGTTCTGCCTGATGAGCGGGTACACCGCCGAGGAGGCTGGCCGGTTCATCCGCTACGACGGTCTTGAGCACTATCTTGCCGCACGGCAGCGGGGCAAGGGCGTGCTGGTCCTGACCGGGCACCTGGGGGCGTGGGAGCTATCGAGCTTCTACCACTCGCTGGCGGGTTATCCGATGGGCATGGTCATCCGGCGGTTGGACAACCCGCTGGTGGATGAGTTCGTCAACCGCATCCGCTGCCTGCACGGCAATCGCGTCATCCACAAGGACGACTTCGCGCGTGGCCTCATCGCCTCTATGCGAGCGGGCGAGACGGTGGGCATCCTGATGGACACCAACATGACGCCGCCGCAGGGGGTCTTTGTGCCGTTCTTCGGAGTTCCGGCGTGTACGGCCTCGGGGCTGGCGCGGATCGCGCTGAAGACCGATGCGGCTGTCGTACCAGGCTTTCTGTTTGCTGAGGAGGGCGGTCGCTACGTCCTGCGCTTCAGCCCGGCCCTCGAGCTACAGCGCAGCGCCGACGCGGAGGCCGATATCGTGGCCAACACCGCGCTCTTCACCGCAGAGATCGAGCGTTCTGTGCGACAGTATCCAGAGCAGTGGCTGTGGATGCATCGCCGCTGGAAGACAAGGCCTGCGGGCGAGCCGGGAGTTTATTGATGGCCGAGAAGATCACGGTCGGGATCATCGAAGAGCTGCTGGATCGCCAGCCCAGCGGGGACACGCGCTCCTTCGCGCGGCTCTCGGGCTTCGCCGACGCGGGGCCGGACGCCATCGTCTTCGCGCAGGATGAGGCATCGCTTGCACAGGCGCTTCGGTCCGCAGCGGGGCTGATCCTGGCGCGTGTGAGTGGCGACAACCTCATAGATCCGCGACTGTTTCCGGTCAGGAATCCGAAGTACGTCTTCGCTCTCTGCGGGCGCTGGTTTGACTCCTTCCGGGAGCCGTCGGTACACCCCTCGGCGGTGATCGACCCGGAGGCGTCGGTCGGTCCGGGTACCTCTGTCGGCGCTGGAGCGGTCATCGCGGCTGGGGCGCGGCTGGGCAGAGGCTGCGTCATCGGCAGCAATGTCACGATCTTCGGCTGTGCCACACTGGGCGATCGGGTGGTAGCGCAGGCGGGCGCGGTGCTCGGCTCGGTGGGCTTCGGCTACGTACCGGGGCCGGATGGCCATCACCTCCGCTTTCCCCAGCAGGGGACGCTGTGGATCGGCGATGATGTGGAGATCGGGGCCAATACGACCATCGACCGTGGTGCACTGGGTGAGACCCGCATCGGGCGCGGCACGAAGATCGACAATCTGGTTCACATTGCGCATAACTGCATCATTGGTGAGGATGTCCTGATTGCCGCGCAGGTGGGGCTGGCGGGGTCGATCATCGTTGAAGATCGGGCGATGCTGGGCGGGCAGGTAGGGCTGGGCGAGCGGGTTACGATTGGCCGGGGAGTCATTCTGGGTGGCCAGGGAGGCGTGCTGCCGGGCAAGAAGATCGAAGGCGACGGAACCGTCTACTGGGGCACTCCGGCGCAGCCCGTCAGGGAGTATCTGCGGGATCTGGCGCGGCTCAGGCGGCGCTAGGGAGGCGGTAACGTGGCGATAGTCGTGGTCGGCGGACACACCAGGAACATCGGCAAGACCAGCGTCGTCGCGGGGCTGATCGCGGCACTACCGGAGATGCACTGGACCGCGTTCAAGATCACGCAGTTCGGCCACGGCGTCTGCTCGGCCAATGGCGAGCCGTGCGACTGCGAGACTGCCGAACATACCATTGCCATTAGCGAGGAGCGCGACCGTTCGAGTGGCACGGATAGCTCGCGCCACCTGGCTGCGGGGGCGGTGCGGTCGTTGTGGGTCAGGACGCGGCAGGGTCAGCTTGCCGAGGCGATGCCACGTATCCGGCGCGAGATGGCGGCGGCGGAGAACGTGATTCTTGAATCGAACAGCGTCCTCCGGTTTCTGAGGCCGGAGGTTTATATCAGCGTGCTCGACCCGGAGACGGCGGACTTCAAGGAGTCGGCGCGGAGGTATCTGGACCGTGCCGATGCCATTGTGACTCCGGCGGGGGAGATGGGGCAGGCTGCGTGGGAGGGGATCTCTCTGAAGCTGGTGGCCCATGCCCGGCGGTTTGTAATGCACCCGCCGCAGTACTGCGGGGAGGACCTGGTGGAGTTCGTCCGGGGGAAGATGAGTGTGGTGGGGATAAATCGGGCCTTCAGCCCTCATTCGCACACAGACATTGTTACCTAGGGCTTTGCCCTAGGCTGGTATAGGGCGCGCCGTTGGCGCTCATGCCCGTAGTGCAGCGTGCTTTCCGGTGAAACACTTTAGGACGAAATGGTTCCGAATGAAACATCCCAGGACACACCTCGAAGAGCGCTGAAGGCGCGTTCCATACCAGCCTAGGGCAAAGCCCTAGGTACCCGGACGCTCTGGAAGCTGAGGGCTGAAGGCCCGATCTATCGGATTTACCTCTGAACATGAGGCCCCGGATCAGCAGCTTGAGACTAGATGGAAGGGACGCCGAGCATCATCAGGTCGTCGACCAGGCTGATCTCCTTCTGGACGAAGGGTTCAGCGTAGCGGACGCCCGCGAGCAGGCCGTAGTGACGGGCGTGGGCCAGGGTGCGCTCACGGATCTCCTCCTCGGGGACGAAGAGGCCGCCGCCCTGGGGCTGGTTTGCGTACTGAGAGCGGTAGGCCAGCAGCGACTGGAGGCGTGGCTCGACGTGCGGCGTGATATCCACCACGAAGGTGGGCCGGACATCGGCGTAGAGCGAGGCGTAGAGGATCTTGAAGGGGCGGTGCGGCCGGGCGTCGGGAGCATCCGGCGTCACCACCTTGGCCAGTCCCGCGACGAAGCAGGCCTCGTAGCCCAGGGTGGCGCTGGTGTAGTGGTCTGGGTGACGACCCTGCCAGTAGGGAAGGATGACTACGCGCGGACGCAGACGGCGCAGCACGGCGGCCAGCTTCAGCCGGTTTTCAAGCGTGTTCTGGACGTTACCATCGGGAAGATCGAGCGCCTCACGCACCGAGACCTTGAGGATTCGGGCGGCCTCAGTAGCCTCGGCGAGCCGCTCGGCAGCGGTGCCTCGCGTGCCCGACTCGCCCTGTGTCAGGTCGAGGATGCCGGTGCGCCAGCCGAGGGCCTGCATGGCCATCAGGGTGCCGCCGCAGGTCTGCTCCACGTCGTCGCGATGGGCTGCGATGGCAAGAATATCGACGGGAGCAGAGGTCGGCATGAGCGGATTAGTTGGCGGCGTTGGTCAGCGCGTCCATGTAGGCTACGTCGAGCGCCGTGCCCTGGACGGTGATGAAGAAGTTGTTGATCTCCGAGCCGTCGGCCGTGTTGAAGGCGTGAACCTGACCGCCGTACGCGGTGTAGACCTTGTGGAAGTCCTGCACCCAGCAGATGCCGGTCAGAGAGCCATAGTAGAGCAGGTTGTTGTCGCCGTTCGGATAGGGAACCGTGGCCGGGGTGGTCGCGGTCGCCGGGGTGATGGCGGGCACGATGCTGGCCGTGTGGGCTCCCAGGTCGTAGCGGGTCAGGCAGTTGTAGTTCAGGCCCTTGGCCGCGCGCTCGCCGGTGGCGCAGAGCTGCGATCCGACCCAGAGCGTATTGTCGTCGGCGAAGAGCATCTTGGTGTGGGTGCCGTCCGAGATGGCGATCGGGGCCGAGACCGCGAGGGTGGTCAGGTTGATCGTGGTCAGATTCCCGGCGAAGAGGCCGTCGGGCTGTAGCGCCTGGCCCGCTACGTAGAGGTTGGTGCCATCGGAGATGACGTCGGTCGCGCCGCCGGGGACGGGAATGGTGCTGGTCGTCTGCACCGGGTAGGTGGTCGAGGTGGGGATGACGTTGTTGGTCAGGCCGCCGATGGGGATAATGCTGACGCTGGAGCCACCGTTGCTGCCGCCGCCCAGCTCCTGGCCCGCGTTCACCACGTAGACCGAGTTGCCGTCGATCGAGTAGTAGGCGTAAGTGGGGCGGTCGAAGCTGCCATTGACCGGCACCACGCAGTAGACCGGCAGTTGGTAGGGCTGGCAGTCAATCGCGCCCGGGGGGAAGAGCGGGTTGGTGCCGCCCGCGTTGTAGATGGTGTTCGGCGTCAGCTTGATGACGCGATAGAGCGTATCCGAGTTGCGCACCATGGCCAGCGCGACCGTGTCTCCGGTGTTCGAGAAGACGCGGTAGACGTTGGGCAGGTTGAGCGGGTAGCCCTTGCCGGTGGTCAGGTCGACGACGGTGAGCAGGCCGACGGACTCCTCAGCCGAGTACTCATGCGCGGCCAGCGGAGGAATAGCCAGCGAGCTCGAAAGGCCGGGCAGGGTTGGCCCGAACGCGCCGAGGCTGGCCTCGGTCGAGTAGTTGATGGTCGCGACCGAGCCGTTGTTCTGCGAGTAGACGTAGCCGCGCTGCTGCTCGGGGTAGTTGATGATGAGGCTCGGATAGCCGCCGCTGAAGCCGCTGATGGGGAAGCTGGAGATCGTGTTCTGGATGTTGTTGCGCAGGTCGAGCTTGCCGTCGAGCATCAACAGGCTGCCCGTGCTCGAGCCGTCGGAGGTCACGGCGACGAGAACGCGCTCAAGCAGTTGGCTGGGAGGGATGGGCCGACCGGCGAACTGGTTCTCGGGGTGAGGGTACAGGTTGCGGCAGGAGGTAAGCGCAAGACTTACGAAGGCCAGCAGAAGGCCCTGTGCGGACAGAACAAGAAGACTACGGGGCTTCAATTTCAACGTGAACGGCTCCAAACCTGATCGCTGCGGCGTAGACGAATGCGGCTGCGGATTCCTTGAAGTATACCAAAGGAAGACGAACCGCCCCGACGAGGAACGCGGTTTCATCGCGCGTCCATCGCCCATACATGGCCTGTCAATAGCTTAGGATGGATGGATTGAGCTGAATGGCCTGCGTGGATAGGATGAGCGGGATCGTGTTAGAGCCGGGAAGAGAGTTTCGAGCAATGAAAACAGGCAAGGTAGCGGAGAGTTTATTCGGGGGCGGGTCGGAGCGGAAGGTCGTGCTGTGCGATGGAGCGATGGGGTCCATGCTGTACGGCCGGGGGGTCTTCATCAACCGCTGCTACGACGAGCTGAACCTCTCGCAGCCGGACGTGGTGCGCGGCGTCCACCTGGAGTACCTTCAGGCCGGCGCGGAAGTGATTGAAACCAATACCTACGGGGCCAACAGCATCCGGCTGAAGCGTTTCGGGCTGGAGGCACGGGTCGCCGAGATCAATCTGGCCGGGGTGCGGCTGGCGCGTGAGTGCGTCGATCAGATGCGGGAGAAGCAGGGGAGCGAGGCGTTCGTCGCCGGGGCGATGGGGTCGCTGGGCGACCTGACGGTCTCGGCTGAGGAGGCCTTTGCGGCGTTCTCCGAGCAGGTGCGGGCGTTGGCGCAGGGCGGTCCCGGCGTGGGCGCGGACCTGCTGATCGTCGAGACGCTGCCGGGGATGCTCGAGGCCGAGCAGGCTATTCGTGCGGCTAAGGCCGAGGCTCCGGCGCTGCCGCTGATCGTGATGGTGACTGTCAGCGAGAGCGGCGACTGCCTGGACGGGACTTCGCCGGAGGAAGCCGCGCGGCGGATGACCGAGTGGGGAGCCGACGCCATCGGCTGCAACTGTAGCGACGGCCCGGCGACGGTGCTGAGCGTCATCGAGCGCATGAGGCCGATGACGACGCTGCCGCTGGCGGCGATGCCTAACGCGGGACAGCCGCGGGCGATCGACGGGCGCAGCCTCTACCTGACCTCGCCCGAGTACATGGCCAGCTTTGCGCGGCGATTCGTGCAGGCCGGGGCTACGTTTGTGGGCGGATGCTGCGGCACCACGCCCCAGCACACGCGGGCGATGCGCGGGGCGCTGCGTGCTCTGGAGGCGCAGGCGACCGGGGTGCAGGCGGTGGAGTCGGGGGCTGCCGCCCGTGTCGTCGCGAGCAAAGTCGAGCCGCCGCCGTTGGCCGAGCGGTCCAGGGTCGGCGCGAAGATCGCCACCGGGGCCTTTGTGACGATGGTGGAGATTGTGCCGCCGAAGGGCATCGACACTACCCATGAGCTGGAGGGCGCGGAGGAGCTGCACCGCCTCGGCGTCGACGCGATTAACGTGCCGGACTCGCCGCGTGCCAGTGCCCGCATGAGCGCGCAGAGCCTCTGCGTGCAGATTCAGCAGCGGGTGGGGATCGAGACGATCCTGCACTACACCTGCCGCGACCGCAACCTGCTGAGCATCCAGAGCGACCTGATCGGGGCCTCGTCGATTGGGCTGAAGAACGTTCTTTGTCTGACCGGCGATCCGCCGAAGATGGGTACTTATCCCGATGCCACGGCGGTCTTCGACGTGGATGCGATTGGGCTGGTGAAGATCGTCGAGGGGTTGAACCACGGGCTGGATATCGGCGGCAACGCCATCGGCGCTTCGACCGGCTTTACCATCTCGGTGGCGGCCAATCCGGGCGTGCCCGATATCGATAACGAGGTGCGGCGGTTTGCCGCTAAGGTCGAGGCGGGCGCGGAGTTCGGCATTACGCAACCGGTCTTCGATATGCGGCTGCTGGAGCAGTTTTTGAAGCGTATCGAGGGTTTCAGGATTCCAATCGTCGCGGGCATCTGGCCGCTGACCAGCGTGAAGAACGCCGAGTTTATGAAGAACGATCTGAAGGTGAGTATGCCGGACGAGATCATGCGCCGGATGGCGGCGGCTGGCTCGCCCGAGGCGGCTCGGGCTACGGGTATCGCCATCGCGCAGGAGATGCTGACGGCGGCGCGGACGATGGTGCAGGGTGTGCAGGTCAGCGCGCCCTTTGGCAAGTACAAGGCAGCGGCCCAGGTGCTGGGCGTCGTTTAGGCGACGGGAAGGGGATCATTATGGCTGGATTTGAGGACAGGTTGACGGCGCTCGAGGCGGTGGTGGAGCGGCTGGAGCGGGGGGAGTTGTCGCTGGAGGAGTCGGTGCGGCTCTTTGAGCAGGGGGTGCAGCTCTCGAACGCGTGCAAGCTGGAGCTGGAGAAGGCGGAGGGGAAGATTCAGGTGCTGGTGGAGGGGGCGTCGGGGGAAGTGCAATTGGCGGAGATGGAGATCGAGGCTGATGAGGAAGAAGACGACGCAGAGTAATTAAGTAAGAATCACGCGCAGCGGGCGTTCACACGCCTTTTTACTGCTTCGCGTGGTCCTCCCGTTGGTCGGAAGTAAAAGATCTTCGCTGCCGACCAGCGGAAGGCCCCATGCAGATCACTTACCTTACAGCCCCCAAGACCGCACGAAGTGCTAGTTCTCCGTCCGCTCGCGCTTGTAGGGCTTGGCCATATCCGCACGAGCCTCGTTGATCGCTCCCTGCGTATTGTCGTTTGTCTGCACGGCCAACCGGTACTCGTTGACGGCGCGCTCTCTCTGCCCGGTGATATCGAAGATCCGCCCCAGCTCGACGTGGCTCCAGACCTCCACCCACTTCGGCTCGCCGTCCCCGCGCAGCGCGTCGCGGAAGCTGTTCGCGGCGGACTGATAGTTCCGCTGCTGGAAGAAGATCTCTCCGATCCGATAAGCCGCCAGCGAGCTGTTTTTATTGGAGTCGAGCGCCTTCTGGTACTCGACCAGCGCGCCGGTCAGGTCACCTTGAGCGACTAACTGCTGCCCACGCAGCACGGCCACCTTCACGGCCAGATCCGGGGTCGACTTCAGCAGCCAGTTCTGTGGGTCCAGCGTAATCCGCCGGGGCCGTCCGAAGGTCTCCACCGAGTACGTCGAGTCGGTGCCGCTCACGTCCACTCGGCGCGTCTCGGTCTTTCCGTCGGTCTCGATGCGCAGCTCCACCGGCATACGGAAGAGGTCGAGATCCTGCGCGATGGTGCCGATGGTGCGGAAGCCCTTGTTGCTGCCCAGCCGGTAGACGGTGTAGTGGTTGGTGAACTGCGGTGCGCCGGTGCCGTCGAGCCACTGCGCGAAGAACGGCGTCATGTTCAGGTCTTTGTTCTGGGCCTCGACCACGGCCTCCACGTCCCGGCCGCGCACGGACTTGTCCGTATATTGCGAGAGCAGCCCGCGCAGGAACTTGATGAAGGCATCGTCGCCCAGCTCCCAGCGCAGCATGTGGAAGACCATCGCGCCCTTCTCGAGCGTCATGGACTGGAACTGCGGCGAGAAGGGATCGAGCCGTCCCACCGTGGTCAGGGGCGCGGTGTCGTAGGCCAGCGCACCGGCGGAGATGTCGCCGACCGCGTTCTGGAAGGCTGTCTTGCCGGAGGCGTCCTCGGTGTACATCAGCTCGGCGTAGCGGCTCATGCCGTTGGTGATCCACGCGTCGTTCAGCGTGGCGGGCGATATCTCGGAGCCGAACCACTGGTGCGCCAGCGTGTTGGCCAGCAGGCGCTGCGAGTTATGATCGACGATGCGGTTGCCCGCGATGGCGATCACCTCCGGCCCCCAGGCGGCGGAGATCGAGTCCTCGGGCAGCTCGACGATGTTGATCGTGCCCGACTCCGGCTGGCCGAAGGTGTTGGACATGAACTCGAACTCGCGGCTGGCTAGATTGACGAAGTCCAGCCCGCCGGACTTGCGCGTGTCGGTGATGTAGAGGTGGATGTTGCGCAGGCCCGGCGCGCTGATGGGCGCGAGGAACTTGCCCGCGACGATGGTGCCGGGGAAGCCCGGCTTGGTCCAGTTGAAGCTGTACTCGGTCTTGCTGCCTTCGACCGAGACCGGCGTCCCGACGGCTCCGCTGCCCACTACGCGCTCGTCCGAGGGCACGCGGATCTTCATCTGCGCGGTGAAGCGGTCGGTGTAGAGACCGGTCGGCGACATGGGGAACCAGCGGCCGGGATAGAGCAGGATCGAGATGGGGGCGGCGATGGCGGCCAGCTTGATGCCTTCGACCGGGCTGGTGTCGGAGCCGGTGAGGGTGCCCGCATACTCGAAGCTCCAGGTGGTGGTGGTGCCCTTGGGGATGGGGTTCTGGAGGGTGAAGCGGACGGTGGAGTTGGCGGTCAGGCGCTCGGAGGTGAGGGCCGCACCGGTGGCGTCGGTGACCTTGCTGAGGGCCAGCCCGTTGTTCAGCTCGAAGACCGGGTTGGTCAGGTCGTCGAGCGCGGTGAAGGTGACCTGGGCGGTGGCGGTCAGTTTGGTGGACGCGGGGTCGATGTCGGCGGAGATGGTATAGGACGTGACGCGAAGCTGCGGGCGCGTGGGCGCGGCCAAGGCCGGAAGGGCAGCGGCGATGAGGGCGAGAGCGGCGGCCAGGTGCCTTAGGGAGAACATGGGCGGAGGTCCTTTAGGGCGTGCTTCGTCAGTGTATTAGACGGTACTAGATTAATTTAGGATCGGTCTCGTTCTGGTCGTCGAGCAGCGTCAGGGCAGCATCTCGAACTCGCTCGATGGCGGTGGCAGTTGCCGCTGGGGTGAGCATAGCCCGAAGCTCGGCCAGATCGGCGAGCATACGGGTTCTCCGGGGAGTGTCTTCGAGCAGCGGTTTCAACTCCTCGGAGAGCGTCTTCGGGTTGAACCGCTCCTGCAACAGCTCGGGCACGATGCGCCGTCCGGCGATCAGGTTGGGCATGGCGATGGGCAGGTTTCCGGCAGAGTCGAGGTTGTCCTGTGCCCATATCTCGGGCGGATACTGGACGAGGTACTTGGCCAGCGCGTAGGTGAGCCGGGAGACCCGGTAGACGACCACGAACGGGTTGCCGATGAGCGCGGCCTGCACCGTGGCCGTGCCGCTGGCGACGATGGAGGCGCGGGCGTGGTGCAGGGCCTCGCGGGCGTCGTCCACCAGGTGGATGTACGGCAGCGGCCCCGCCGCCACGCCGGGAGGATGCGAGATCCAGCCCGCCACGAAGTCCTTCAGACGCTTCAGGTCGATGGTCGAGGCCACGGGCAGGATGTACTCGACGTCGCGGGGGTACTGGCAGGCCATCTCGACCATCGCGGGCAGGTTGGCCTCAACCTCGCGCCAGCGGCTGCCCGGTAGCAGGGCGATCCACGGCTTCGCCGGGTCGAGTTGATAGTGGGCCGCGTAGGCCTCGCGCGAGACCGAGGGCAGCGGCAGCTCGGCCAGTGGGTGCCCGACGAACTCGGCATCGACGCCGCGGTTGCGGTAGAACTCGGCCTCGAAGGGAAAGATGACCAGCATCCGCGAGACCCGCTCCTGCACCCAGCGCAGGCGGCGGCGCTTCCACGCCCAAAGCTGCGGCGAGACGAACCAGACGACCGGCACGCCGCGCTTCTTCAGCTCGCGGGCGAGGCGGAAGTTGACGTCGGGAAAGTCGATCAGGACGGCCAGGTCGGGGCGCTGCTGCTCGATACTGCGGACGAGTTTTTTGTACTGGCTATAGATATAAGGCGCGTGCCGGACGACCTCGGTGATGCCCATGTGGGCCACGTCCTCGGCCCGCACCACGCGCTGCTGGCCCTGCGACTGCATCTCGAGGCCGCCGAGGCCGGTGTAGGTGGAGGCAGGGAGCGCGAGGCGCAGGGCGGCGATGAGCTGCGCGCCGTAGTGGTCGCCCGAGGCCTCACCGGCCGAGAGAAAGATTCGCGGATTGGGCTTCATGGCGATGGGGCTAGTTTATCCGCTCTGGGTTTACGATGGGGGCCATGGGGCGCGTGAAGAACTTCGAGGCGGTGCTAGAGCCGGACAACCGGATGCTGGGCTGGACGATTGCGCGGGTGCCCTTTGACCCCGCCGCGGCGTGGAAGGAGATGATCTGGCTGAGGGTGCGGGGAGAGGTCAACGGCTTCGCCTTCCGTAGCTCGCTCTTTCCTGACGCTCGCGGCGGCTTCTATGTGCTGGTGAGCCGGGCGATGCAGGCCGGGGCTGGCGTGCATCGCGGAGAGAAAGCCGAGTTTACGCTGGAGCCGGACCTTGAGGCTCGTCCAGCGGAGCTGCCGGACGAACTGGCGGCGCTGCTCGAAGACGAGCCGGGGCTGCGGGAGTGGTACGACGGCCTCTCCGAGTACATGCGGCGCGAGATGGGCAAGTGGGTGCTGGCGGTGAAGAGCGACGAGGCCCGGATACGTCGAGCCGAGCAGACAGCCGAGCGCCTGCTGGCCACGATGGAGGCAGAGGTGGAGTTGCCGCCGGAGATCGCGATTGCCTTTCGGCTTCGACCTAAGGCCAAGGCTGGTTGGGAACGGATGAGCCAGACGAAGCGACGGGCAGAGCTGATGGCGGTCTTTCATTACCTAAGCCCGGAGTCGCGGACCAAGCGCATCGGCAAGATGATGGACGAGGCGGAGAAGCACGGGGCTTCGGTCAAGGGCTAGTACGGACAAAGGAGCGACCGCCTTGGCAGTAAGCGCCAACGGCGCTATACCAGCCTGGGGCAACGTCCCAGGGGATGAGCCGCCAAGGTGTGAGGGCTGAAGGCCCGCCCTATTGTTAATGGGGTAATGGAAAGAAAGCATACCTCGGGGGCTAAAGCCCGCATCCGTGGTGGGTTTTGATGTCCGGGCTAAAGCCCGGACCTACCTCAGAAGCAGCGGCAACAGCAGAAGCAAAGACCAAGGCAAAAACAGATTCCTCCGCTTCGCTCCTGAATGACAACAAGAAAACAGGCAACGACGAAGATGCTCAAGCGAGGAGGCTTCGCACGCAGCGGAAGAATCCAGGGCCCCCATCTCTCAATTCTGAGATATGGGTTTTACTCAGTCGTTACGTGGTTGGCGTAAGCGTCCGTGCTTCGCTGGGCGCGGCGGCTGGCTCCTGATCCTGATACTGCAACTGGTACAGCTTGTAGTAGAGTCCGCGCTCGGCCAGCAGCTCCTGGTGCGTGCCCTGCTCGCGCAGCGTGCCCTTGTGCATCACCAGGATCGTGTCCGCCGACTGGATCGTCGAGAGCCGGTGCGCGATCAGGACCGACGTACGCCCCGTAATCATGCGCGAGAGCGCCAGCCGAACGCGGTGTTCCGTCTCGGTGTCTACCGAGCTGGTCGCTTCGTCCAGGATGAGGATGCCGGGGGCGTGCGCGAGGGCGCGGGCGAAGGAGATAAGCTGCTTCTGGCCGGTGCTCAGGCCGGCTCCGCGCTCGCGTACAGGCTCGGCGAACTGGAGCGGAAGCGTGCGGATGAAGTCGCCGACGTTGACCTCGTCGGCTGCCTGCTGCAACTGCTGGTCGGTGATCCAGCTCGACCCGAGCCGGATGTTGTCGGCCACGGTGCCGGAGAAGAGGAACGGGTCCTGCAATACGACGCCGAAGCGCCGCCGCAACTCATGCAGGTTGCGACATCGAATGTCCACGCCATCGACCAGGATCTCGCCGTGCTGGATGTCGTAGAAGCGCATCATCAGCGCGGTGATGGTGGTCTTGCCTGCGCCGGTGTGGCCGACGATGGCGGCGGTCTCGTTGGGATGAATTGCGAAGGAGACGTCGCGCAGAATCCACTCGACTGAGGGATCGTTGCGCCCGTCTGTATCTTGATCGAGTTTCTGATACGTAAACCAGACGTTGCGGAACTCGATCCTGCCGAACTCCGGGCTGGCCGGATCGACGGCCACGCACTCGGCGGGCGAGACGATGGCGGGGGCGGCGTCGAGCAGCTTGAAGACGCGCTCGGCCGCGGCCATGGCTGCTTGCAGAATGTTGTACTTGTCGCTCAGGTCCTGGATGGGCCGGAAGAACCGCTGCGCGTACTGGATGAAGGCGATCAGGATGCCGATGGTCAGCGGGCCGCCGATGCGCGTCTGGGCAGCGTGTATGCCGAGACTGTGCAGCACGCCAATGCCGCCGCGCCAGAGCACCAGCGCGATGGCGATCGAGCTGAGCAGCTCGACGATGGGGTAGTAAAGCGCGTAGGCGAAGATGGCGTCGGTCCACGCCTGCTTATTGCGCTGGTTGACAGCGGAGAAGTCCGAAAACGCCCGTGGTTCGCGGTTGAAGAGCTGCACGACGCTCATGCCGGAGACGTACTCCTGGGTAAAGGAGTTGATCTGCGCGGTAGCCGCGCGCTGGCGGCGGTAGCTCTCGCGGACGTGCCGCCGGAAGACGCCGGTTACATACAGGATCGCGGGGATGACCGAGAGGGCCAGCAGCGCCAGCGCCCAGTTCATCTGCAACATGATGGCCACGATGAAGACGAGGATAAAGACATCCTCGAAGATGGCCAGCACGCCCGAGGTGAACATCTCGTTCAGCGCGTCTACGTCGGAGGTGACGCGCGTGACCAGCCGCCCGACGGGATTGCGGTCGAAGAAGGCGACGTCCTGCGTCTGGAGGTGGCGGAAGATCTGGCTGCGCAGGTCGAACATGATCTTCTGCCCGGTCCACTGCATCAGGTAGGTCTGCAGGAACTCGAGGCCGAAGGTGAGCATGAGCGCGCCCAGATAGAGCGCGGCGAGCTGGGTGATGCCGACGAAGGGGACGGGGTTCAGGTGCCGGGCCAGCCAGCTCATGTGGGCTGGGCGGTTCGGGGTCATGTAGGTGTCGACCGCGACCTTGACCAGGAACGGTCCGGCGACGTCGCTGGCGGCCTTGATGACGATGGCCAGGGCGGAGATGGCGGTTTGCAGCTTGTAGGGGCGCAGATAGGTTAGCAGGCGGCGCATCAGCCGCGAATCGTAGACCTTGCCGACGACGTCGTCGTCGGGTGGGGTGGTCTTTTTCTTCTCTTCTGCCTGCTTGGTGTTCGCGGTTTCTTTGCTCATGCTCTGCTTCATTCTAGATGCTTGGGACGGGGGAAGGGTGCGGTTTATCTGTTGTTCACAGGCAGTTGAAAAAGAAAACACGCGAAGCGTCCAAAACCCCACGAAGTGGCGCCCGTCCGGCGTTAGGACGTTGTTGCTGTTGCTCCTGAAAACACATGAAAGAATCGTAACTATGCGCGAGTCCACCGGCGTCTATATCTCGATCCCGTTCTGCAAGGCCAAGTGCAGCTTCTGCAACTTCGCCTCGGGCGTCTTCGCGGCGGACCGGATCGCGGGCTATGTGGATCGGCTCTGCGCGGAGATTGCCGGGGCGCGTGCCTCGGCTGCGCGGCTGGGCGCGGAGCTGCCGGAGCACGTGGATACGGTCTACTTCGGCGGCGGAACCCCCAGCCTGCTGGAGCCTCGGGTGGTCGAGCGGATCTTTGCCGCGCTGCGTGGCGAGTTTACGGTTGCCGCCGACGCTGAGATCACGGTGGAGTGCGCTCCGGGGCAGCTTGAGGAGGCTACGCTCGAGCAGTATCAGCGCGAGGGGATGAACCGCGTGAGCTTTGGGGTGCAGAGCTTTATCGACCGCGAGAGCGCCTCCGTGGGGCGTCTGCACACAGGGGTCGAGTGCCTGGCGGAGATGGAGCGGATGCGGAGAGCCGGGGTCGGACAGCGCAGCCTCGACCTGATCGTCGGCCTGCCGCACCAGACGGTGGCCAGTTGGCGGTACTCGGTGGACGAGGCGCTGGCCAGCGGCGCGGAGCACGTCAGCGTCTATATGCTGGAGGTGGATGAGGACTCGCGCCTGGGGCGGGAGCTGCTGGCCTCGGGCGACCGCTACCGGGCCGGAGCGGTGCCGGACGAGGACTCCTGCGCCGATTGGTACGCCGAGGCCGTCGGGTGGCTGGGTGATGGTGGCGTCGCGCAGTACGAGATATCGAACTTCGCCCGGACGGGTTGCCGGTCGCGCCACAATATCAAGTACTGGCAGCGGAAGCCGTACATCGGCTTCGGATTGGATGCGCACTCGATGCTGCGCTCGGCCACAGACCCGATGGGCGCGGTGCGGTGGGCGAACCCGGACGAGATGGAGGGTTATCTTGGGCTTGGCGATGGGCTGGCTGCTCGTGCCCTTCCGGGGGTGATTGTGGACCGCATCGGTCGTCGAGAAGCTTTTGAGGAGACGCTCTTTCTTGGGCTGCGGATGAACTCCGGGGTAGAACTGGAGCGGCTGCGGGCTGACTTCGGGGCGCTGGTCGATGAGATTAGTCCGTCTCTGGCTGAGGTGCAGGAGGCTGGGTTGCTCACGCAGGAGGACGGCTGTTTGAGGCTTACTTCGGCGGGGCGCATGGTCTCGAATGAGGTCTTTGGGCGGCTATTGCTGGAGCCTGTCGCTTAGTTTCAAAGGCAACAGCAACAACGCCCTCGCGCCGGGCGGGCGGCACTTCGTGCGGTTTTGGACGCTTCGCGTGTTTTCTTCTTTTAGGATAGAGAAATACCCCGGTTCACAGAGACCCGCCGCATAGCTGCGACCTCACTTATAGGAGATGGAAACGATGGCACACTTGATTGACCTGCGCAGCGACACCGTAACCAAGCCCACACCCGCCATGCGCCACGCCATGGCCACCGCCGAGGTGGGCGACGACGTCTACAGCGAAGACCCGACCATCAACCGGCTCGAAGCCCGCGCCGCTGAGATCATGGGTCGCGAGGCCGCCATCTTCGTCCCCACCGGGACTATGGGCAACCAGATCGGCGTGCGGCTGCACACGCAGCACGGCAAAGAGGTCATTTGCGAGGCGCGCTCGCACATCCTCGACTGGGAGATGGCGATGGTCGCGGCCTTCGCGGGCTGCCAGTGCCGCACCGTCGCGGGCGAGCGCGGGATTCTGACGTGGGAGAAGATCAAGGCAGCCATCGCGCCGGTCATCTACTACAAAGCGCAGACGGCGCTGATCTGCCTCGAGAACACGCACAACATGGCCGGAGGCACGGTCACTCCGCTGGCGAACCTGAAGGAGATATGGGCCGGGGCGAAGGCCGCTGGACTGCCCGTTCATCTCGACGGCGCTCGCGTCTTTAACGCTGCCGCTGCCGCAGGTGTTTCGGTGGAAGAGCTGACCAGCGGTTTCGACACGGTGATGTTCTGCCTCTCGAAGGGCCTGGGTGCTCCGGTGGGGTCGATGCTGGTGGGGACGAAGGATCAGATCGCCGAGGCTCGCATACATCGCAAGGCGCTGGGCGGCGGAATGAGGCAGGCAGGAATCCTGGCGGCGGCGGGGCTGATCGCGCTCGAGGAGATGCCGAAGCGGCTGCATGAGGACCACGAGAACGCCCGGCTGTTGGCCGAGGCGGTTGCCGGTCAGGAGAGCGCGGAGATCGACCTTGAAGCCGTGCAGACTAATATCGTCATCTTCCAGTTGAAGGATAAGGGCGATGCTCCGGCCTTTGTGGCTGGGCTGAAGGAGCGCGGCGTTCTGGCCAGCGCGATCGGGCCGCACTCGGTGAGGTTTGTGACCCACTACGATGTCTCGCGCGAGGACTGCGCGGCGGCAGCTGAGATGGTGAAGCAGGCTCTGGGGGCGCTGGTTCCAGCGGCTGTTTAGCACTTCGTGCCGGCTTGGGGCTGTATCGGTAGATGGTCTCCTGCCTGTAGGCCTCCCGTTGGTCGGCAAAGCGATATTCGCTGCCGACCAACGGAAGGCCCTCAGAAGCTAACTTCCCCTTATCGCCCCGAGAACGGCACGAAGTGCTAATCCGACTCCATCTCCGTCGGTACGGGCTGAATCTCCGGATCGCTGGCCAGGAAGACGTGGACCGCGGTGCCGTGGCTGTCGGGAGCGATATCGCTCTCAATCTCGATCTCCCCTCCATGCCGTGTGACGATGCCCTGGCTGACCCACAGCCCGAGGCCGGTGCCGCGTTCGCCCTTGGTCGTGAAGAAGGGCTGGAAGAGGTGGCGGCGAACCTCCTCGGGGATGCCCGAGCCGTTATCCGCCACCGTAACGATAAAGCCCGGCAGACGCGTGCTGAGCGGCTTCGTACCGGCCGGGCTGGGCGTGGCCGTCACCTGCACGCTCCCGGCTTGGTCCTGCTGCTGCCCGGCTGCCTCGGCGGCGTTGGCCAGCAGGTTGGTGAAGACCTGGCGCAGCTCGGCGGGGAAGCCGTGGATGATGGTCTCCTTCGGCACATCGAGTGCGACTACGACCCCGAGGTCGGTGAAGCGGCGCTCCATCAGCAGCAGGATGGACTCCAGCATCTCGCGCAGGTCGATGGCGACCGGCGTGCGCGACTCGCGGTAGAGGCTGAGCATGGCGCGGCTGATCTGGGTGACGCGGGCGATCTCCTGCTTGGCCAGCAGCAGAAACTGCGCCGACTCCTCCGGGCTGGCTACCCCGTCCATGAGGAAGAGCAGGTTCGAGACCGAGTCCAGCGGGTTGTGGATCTCGTGCGCGATGGTGGCCGCGAGCCGCCCCGAGACGGCCAGCTTTTCGTTGGCAATGAGCGCGGCCTGCGACTTGCGGGCCATGGTGACGTCGCGGAAGACCAGCACAAACCCGATCAGGCGGCCGCCACGGTCGCGGATCGGCGCGCCCGAGTCGTCGATCATGATCTCGGTACCGTCCTTGCGGATGAGGATGGTGTTGCCGGGCAGCCGCACCACGTCATGGCTCCTGCGCATCAGCTCCAGCGGGTCTTCGAGCGGCTCGCGCGTGGTCTCGGAGAGGATGCGGAAGACGGTTTCGAGCGACTGGAGGTGGGCCTCCTCCTGGGTCCATCCGGTCAACTGCTCGGCCATCGCGTTCATGGACTCGATGCGGGCGTCGAGGTCGCAGGTGATGACGCCGTCGCCGATGGAGGCCAGCGTGGTGCGCAGCTTCTCCTCGGAGCGGAAGGTCTCCTCGATGCGCGTCTGCAGCACGCTGAGGGTCTGGCTGTAGGCATCGGTGACGCGGTGCAGCAACTGCCGCATGAAGATGCCGATGAGCAGTCCGGCCAGCAGCGTGAGTACGCCGAGAGCGAGAAAGGTGCGGCGTGCCTGGGTGTGCCAGCTCTCGGTCCGGGTGATGCGGCTCTGCTGCGCGGCGTGGACGATGCCGGCCAGCGCGGCGCGGAGGTCGTTCATCTCCTTGCGGCCCAGCAGGTTCAGCTCGACGTCGTCGGTGTGCCCCCCGGCCTTCACGGTGGCGATCAGGGGCTCGGCAAAGCCGTGCTCCCAGGTGGCCTGGGCGACGCGGACGGCTTCGATCCGCTGCAACTGCTCCTCCCGCGGCTTGGGGCGGGCCTCGGTCTTGGCGCTCTTTTCGAGAAGCTCGAGGTTGTGCTCGATCTGCGGCTGCGCGTCCAGATAAGACTGTAGAAAGGCCGGGTCGCCGGTGATCTGGTAGCCGCGCAGGCCGGACTCCTCATCGACGATGAGCCGCTCGATGAAGATGGTCTGGGCGATCTCGGCGCTGGAGGCCTGGATGAGCGCGACCGTATCGTGGGCGATCTTCATCTGCCAGAAGATAACCGCAGCCATAAAGATCAGGGAGACGACGGGAACGATCAGGACGAGCCGGAGGATGTGGTGGAACTGCCTGAGATTCAATTCATTTCCCCGCGTATCCGGCCCGAAGCTCATCGCCTGGCTCCCTATTTATTTGAATACAGACTACTTGGACGCAAACTATAGGGATTCCGACTGTATGGTGTCGGCAGGATTGAGAACCAGACGGCTCAGCTTCTCCAGCAGCACGGGGGCACCCTCGCCCTTGGTCATGCAGACGTTCACAACCTCTTTGACGTCGGCGGGCAGGTCAACGTAGGCGGAGAGCAGCAGGATGGGGACCTCGGGCTTGGTGTGGCGCATCCGCATGGCCACCTCGGCGCCGCTCATGCCGGGCATCGAGTAGTCCAGTACCACGGCCTGGATCGGCTCGCGGGCGAAGATCTCGAGGCCGAGCACCCCGTCGAGCGCGGTGAGGACGCGATAACCGGCGCGCTCGAGGAGCATACGACGCACCTGGAGCCCTACAGTCTCATCGTCCACGCACAGAATTAGGGGGGGTGTTCTCGACATGTTAAGACCCAGGGCTCCTGACCATACCAGCATAGCTGACGCGAGTAATGTTACGGAAACGCTTTGTCGGAATCGAGAAAAGAGTAATAATGGACCCCCGTAAGGATACAAAAGGACTTATATCGAGACAGGCCGGGAAAATCGAGCGGATTCATCGTATGTTTGCAATCGGACTGTTTCATTGCGATAACCTTGACTGCGATAGGGCTTAGGGCTGGAACGAGGATTTTTACATTGAGTCAGACGATATTCCTGCTGGAAGATGAGGCAGACATCTCCCGCCTGGTGCAGTACCACCTGGAGGGTGCTGGATACACGGTTCGTCCTTACCTGGCGATCGGGTCGATCGTAGCCGATGCCGAGAAGCAGCCACCTGCTCTATTTCTTCTGGACATCATGGTCCCGGGCGGAGACGGCATGGATCTCTGCCGCAGGCTGCGGCAGAACCCCAAGCTGAGCATCGTACCCATCATCTTTCTGACGGCGCGCGCCGCCGAGAACGACCGGGTTCACGGGCTGGAGCTGGGTGCCGACGACTATATTACGAAGCCGTTTGCGACGCGCGAGCTGGTAGCCCGGGTCAAAGCGGTTCTGCGCCGGTTCGAGCGGCCAACCGCGCCCTCGGTCATCAGCTTCGAGGACGTCGAGATCGACGCCAGCGCGATGCAACTGCGCGTCAAGGGTGAGCTGGTGACGACGACGGCGACCGAGTTCCGTCTGCTGGACTACCTGGCCCGGCATCCGGGGCGGGTCTTCAGCCGCGATCACCTGCTGGATGCGGTGTGGGGCGATGCGCGGTTCGTAACGCCGCGGTCGGTGGATGTGTATGTCCGGCGTATTCGCGAGAAGATCGAAGAAGATGCGGAGACGCCGCGCTATCTGAAGACGATGCGCGGAGCCGGATACCGGTTCGAGATTCCCAAGGTGACTGCGCAGGCCTCGTAGGCTGCGCGGTGGCGGTAGGGGTAGGCAGCCGCCACAGGGCGGTTGCGGCGACGAAGCAGCAATCGGCGAAGAGGTGGGGTTCCTGTCTCTGTACTCGACTGTCTCTCCTGTGGCCGGGCTTTGTCCGGATCGAGGCCAGGGCTGGGCAGGATCGGGGACGATTACGACAGGTAACGGTGGCGCAAGACAAGGCGTTTGCAAAGACGCGGGGGTTCAGGGGTGAGTCGGAGTCTGTTCCTCAATCTGCTGGTGCGGCTGGTGCTGGCGGTCGGGGTGGTGACGGCGCTGGACTGGTCGATCCACCGGGTAGACCCTGCGTTCTCCATCTTTGGAGATGTGCTGCTGCTGCTGGCGTGGGCCGCGCTGGTCTCGCTGTGGACGGCGCAGTCGCTGCGGCGAATTCTGCGTCCGTTGCAGGAGGCGGCAGCGCTGCTGGTGGAGGGCCGCCAGGGGCCGCTGGCGACGCGCTACCGCGACTTTGACGGGCTGGCGCTCTCGCTGGCCGCGGCCTCGGGCCAGGTGCAGCGAGCGCTGGAGCGGGCAGTGGAGAGCAGGCGCGAGCTGGAGTCGCTGCTCGACAGTATGCAGGACGCAGTGGTCGGGGTCGATAGCGCCGGGCGCATCCAGTGGACCAATCGGAATCTGCAGGGGATGATCCCGAGCGCCTCGGTCTCGGGCGCGGTCAAGATCGGCCACGCGCTGGTGCAGACGATCCGAGACCCGGAGGTGCTGGCCTGCGTGCGCACGGCGATTGAGGAGCGCGTGGTCAACGAGCGCAAGTCCACGTCGCTGGTGCCGGGGCGGATCTTCGAGATCAACGCCTCGCCCACGCCGGGGGGCGGCGCGGTGGCGGTGATGCACGACATCACCCGCATCGAAGAGGTGGAGCGGACCCAACGCGACTTCGTAGCCAACGTATCGCACGAGCTGCGCACGCCGCTGACCTCGATCACCGGCTACGTGGAGACGCTGCTCGACCACGAGGCATCCCTGAGCCCCGTGGCGCGGGACTTTCTGCGCACGATCCTGAAGAACGCGACGCGGATGAACCGGCTGACCGAGGATCTGCTGGTAATGGCCCGTGTCGAGGGGCCGAAGCAGGAACTGAACCCGGCCCCGGTCTCGGCGGCGCAACTGGTGCGGGACGCGGTGGCGTCCATGAGCGGGCTGGTGCAGGAGAACGGGGCGGTACTCGAGATTGGGCCGACGACCAAGTGCCAGGTCTTTGCCGATGCGGACTCGGTGATGCAGGTGCTGGGCAACCTCATTGAGAACGCGCTGAAGTATGGGCACGGCAAGGGCGAGGGCCGGACCCGCAGCGAAGAGGACCGTGCCCGCGTGGTGGTGAGCGCGCGTGAGGTCTCCGAGCCTTTTGACGCCGTGGAGTTCAGCGTGCGGGACTTCGGGCCGGGAATCGCCTCCGAGCACCTGACCCGGATCTTCGAGCGTTTCTACCGAGTGGATAAGACGCGGTCGCGGGAGTCGGGCGGCACCGGCTGGGCTGGCCATCGCGCGGCACATGGTCCACGCGCAAGGCGGCAGCATCCGGGCCGAGAGTGAGCTGGGAGCCGGGAGCAACTTCCTGTTTACCCTGCCCAAAGCCTTGTATCCGGTGCAGTAAGGGGAGATACGGTCTCTCCGCCGCTGGTCGGAGGCAGGGCCGGAAAGAAGCCGGACAGGGGACCGTGCAACTGTTTGCAGATGTCCGAAAGCATTGATTCTTTTCGTTTTTATGGCGATGTAACCGTACAGTAACACAGCTTGACGACACTAGATGCAGGTGCGCTGACTGTTCGCGTGACCTATTTGAGGGGGAGACTTTGAAACTGAACCTGATTGCAGCATGTGTCCTGTCCTTTACGGCAATGAGCGCGGTGCCGACGGCGCTGGCCCAGAACATCAACGGCGCGGGAGCGACCTTCCCCTATCCGATCTACTCGCGCTGGTTCACTGAGTATAGCCATGTGCACCCGGAAGTAAAGATCAACTACCAGTCCATCGGCTCGGGCGGCGGTATCCGCCAGGTCTCCGAAGGTACGGTGGACTTCGGCGCGACCGACGGTCCGATGACCGACGAGCAGCTGAGCGCCTCGAAGGTGAAGGTAATACACATCCCGACGGTTCTGGGAGCGGTGGTTCCGACCTACAACCTGCCGGGCGTGACCGCGGACCTGAAGTTCTCGCAGGATGCGATCGCGGGCATCTACCTGGGTAAGATCACCAAGTGGAACGATCCCGTCATCGCCAAGGACAACCCGGGCGTGAACCTGCCCGCGAAGGCGATCCTGCCGGTCTACCGTTCGGACGGGTCGGGCACGACCTACATCTTCACCGACTGGCTCTCGAAGGTCAGCCCGGAGTGGAACACCCGCGTGGGCAAGGCGACCAGCGTCAAGTGGCCGGTCGGCATCGGGCAGAAGGGCAACGAGGGCATCGCCGGAATGGTGCGCCAGTCGCCCTACTCGTTCGGCTACGTCGAGCTGATCTACGCGGTGACGAACAAGATGCAGTACGGTTCGGTCCGCAACGCTGCGGGCAAGTTCGTGAAGGCTTCGACCGAGGGCGTGACGGCTGCGGCGGCCGCGGCTGCGAAGAACATGCCTGCGGACTACCGGGTGTCGATCACGAACGCCGCGGGCGGGGATTCCTACCCGATCTCGAGCTTCACCTGGCTGCTGATCCCCACCAAGTCGGCTGATCCGGCCAAGGGCAAGGCGCTCCAGGGCTTCCTCCAGTGGATGCTCTCGACCGGCGAGGCCGAGGCTGCGCCGATGAGCTACGCTCCGCTGCCGAAGGCGGTCGCCGACCGCGTGAAGCAGACGATCGCGACGGTACACTAGAACGTAGCCGGCGTCAGGGTGGAGCATCCTGACGCCGGTCGTTGTGTTACCTTCACCGCAGTTCTTTTTTCTGGCAGGTTTTCAGTTTTCGGCGTCGAGCCGCCAGCCCCAATGTTGAACTCCACTCAGGACGCGACTCCCGACCGCATGACCGTTGATCCCGCATTCTCGAAGCCCGGCGCAATCGCACAGGCGCCATCCGTAACGAACTTTGTAGCGCCTGCCCCGCCTGTTGCCGACCCAGGGCCACCGTCGCCGATCCGCCTGTTCTTGAGCAAGCGTGGCAGCGGCAGCGTTCCGGATGGGATCTTCTTCGCGCTGATGTTGATCTGCGCGTGCAGCATCTTCGCGATTGTGGTCTTTATCGCGAGCATTTTGGTCGTTCGCTCGAAGCTCTCGCTGGCGGCGTTCGGACTCAAGTTCTTCTCCAGCCAGGAGTGGGACCCGGTAAGCGGATCCTTCGGCGCTCTGCCGTTCATCTACGGCACGCTGGCCACGTCGCTGCTGGCGCTGCTGATGGCGGTGCCGCTGGCGCTGGGCGTCGCGGTGTTCATCACCGAGCTTTGCCCCAAGGCGCTGCGGGCTCCGATCTCATTTTTGACTGAGCTTCTGGCCGCGATTCCGAGCGTGGTCTACGGCCTCTGGGCTGTCTTCGTGCTGGTGCCGCTGATGCGCGACCAGGTCGGCCCGCTCCTCTCGACGTACCTCGGCTGGACGGGCTTCTTCGAGGGCGCGAACTTCGGCGTTGGCCTGCTGACCGCGAGCATCATCCTCGCTATCATGATTCTGCCGATCATCTCTTCGATCACCCGCGACATTATGATGGCGGTGCCGAACAACCAGCGTGAGGCGGTGCTGGCGCTGGGGGCCACGCGCTGGGAGATGATCCGCATCGGCGTGCTGCGCAATGCGCGCATCGGCATCGTCGGCGCGGTGATCCTCGGTCTGGGCCGTGCGCTGGGCGAGACGATGGCCGTGACGATGGTGATCGGAAATCACCCGGTCATCTCGAAGAGTCTGTTTGCGCCGGGCTACACGCTGGCCAGCGTCATCGCCAATGAGTTCTCCGAGGCCACGGGCGACCTGTACCTGAGCGCCCTGATCGAGATCGGACTGGCTCTGTTCCTGGTAACGATTGTGGTGAACGCGATTGCGCGGCTTCTGGTCTGGGCCGTAACTCGCGGCGCACCGGCGAGGGTGGCCTAAGCGATGAGCACACAGCCGATGGCAATGGACCCGAAGCCCAGGGCGCCGATGGATTTCTCGACGCGAGCCATGCGTCTGAACACGGCGCGGCGTACGTTTACGAACTATTTTGTCAGCGGCCTTGCGATTCTGAGCACGATCCTGGTGATCGCGCCGCTGGTGGCGATCCTGGTGTACCTGCTGTACAAGGGCGCAAGCTCACTGAACCTCGACTTCTTCACCAAGATCCCCGCGCCGGTGGGCGAGCCGGGCGGCGGCATGGCGAACTCCATCGTGGGTTCGGCAATTGTGCTGGCGCTGTCGAGCGTGATGGGGATTCCGGTGGGCATCGCGGCGGGCGTCTATCTCGCGGAGTTCGGCCAGGGCAAGATGCTGGCGAACGCGGTGCGGTTTACGGCCGACGTGCTGAACGGCGTACCCTCCATCGTGATGGGCATTGCGATCTATTCGCTGATCGTGATGCAGCAGAAACACTTTTCGGCCTTTGCGGGTGGCGTGGCGCTGGCCATTATGATGGTGCCGACGATCACTCGCACCACCGAGGAGATGCTCTCGACGGTGCCTCATGCGATCCGCGAGGCGGCGCTGGGGCTGGGCGTGCCCAAGTGGCGCACGGTGGTTTCGGTCAGCCTGCGGACGGCTTCGCCGGGCATCATCACCGGCTGTATGCTGGCGTTCGCGCGCGTGGCGGGCGAGACGGCTCCGCTGCTGTTCACCGCCTTCGGCAACCAGTTCTGGAGCCTCAAGCTGAACGAGCCGATCGGCGCGCTGCCGCTACAGATTTACGTGTATGCCATCTCTCCCTACGATGAGTGGCACAGGCTGGCGTGGGCCGGGGCGCTGGTGCTGATTGTGATGATTATGGTTTCTGTGACGCTAGTGCGGGTGTTTGCAAACCGCGGTGCGCTGAAGGGTTCAAGCTAATGGGAGTTGGGATTCAAGTCGAACATTTGAACGCATGGTATGGCACGACGCATACGTTGCAGGACATCAATCTGCACATCCCGGCCAACCATGCGACGGCGCTGATCGGGCCTTCGGGCTGCGGCAAATCGACGTTTGTGCGCTGCCTGAACCGGATGCACGAGACCAACCCGATTGCGCGGGCGACGGGCACGGTGAAGATGGGCGATGTGGACATCTACAGCGACGCCTCGCCGGTGGAGATACGGCGGCGCGTGGGCATGGTGTTCCAGCGGCCCAATCCGTTTCCCACCATGTCGATCTACGACAACGTGGCCAGCGGGCTGAAGCTGAACGGCTTTCGCAACCGCGCCATTCTGGACGAGACGGTGGAGCGCTCGCTGAAGCAGGCGGCGCTGTGGGAAGAGGTCAAGGACGACCTGAAGAAGAAGTCGGGCGCGAGCCTCTCGGGCGGACAGCAGCAGAGAATGTGCATCGCGCGCGCGCTGGCGGTCGATCCCGAGGTGCTGCTGATGGACGAGCCGGCCTCGGCGCTGGACCCGGTCTCGACCTCGAAGATCGAGGACCTGATCTTCCAGCTCAAGAGCCAGTACACCATTGTGATCGTGACGCACAACATGCAGCAGGCGGCGCGCGTGGCCGAGAACACGGGCTTCTTCCTGAACGGCAAGCTGGTGGAGTTCGATTCGACGCACAAGATCTTTACGCGGCCCAGTGATAAGAGGACGGAGGACTACATCACCGGGAGGTTCGGATGACGCGGATCAAATTTCAGCAGAGCCTCGACGATCTGAAAGAAAAGCTTCTGGTGATGGCGGGGATGGCCGAGCAGGCCATTCAGCGTTCGATCGAAGCCTACCGGACGCGGGATATGTCGATCTGCGAGTTGGTCTTCCGGTCCGAGCCCGCGATCAACCGGCTGGAGCGCGAGATCGACCAGATGGCGCTGGACCTGCTGGCGATGGAGCAGCCGATGGCCATCGACCTGCGCTTCATTCTTTCGGTCATCCGGATCAACGCGGACCTCGAGCGGGTGGGCGACCAGGCGGTGAATATCGCGGTGCGCGTGCGCGAGATGGGCGCGTTTGCCAACTACGATCTGCCGGTGGATATTCCGAAGCTGGCGTCGTTATCGGCCGCGATGGTGCGCAAGGCGTTGCAGGCGTTTATCGAGGCCGATGCGGAGCTAGCGCAGGCGGTGCTGGCGCTCGACGACCAGGTGGATGACATGAACGACGCAGCGTTTTATGCGTTGAGCACGCTGATCGGCGAGAAGCCAGAGCTGACTCCGCAGTCGCTGAACGCGTTGATTATTGCGCGGAACCTGGAGCGGGTGGGGGATCATGCGACGAATATCGCGGAGGATGTGATCTTCTGGGTTCGCGGCGCGGACGTTCGCCACAATACGACACCGGCCTAAACGTTTCATACAGTGTGATCCTCCCGTTGGTCAGAGCATTTTTGTTTCCGACCAACGGGAGGACCTTTGCTTTCAAATCACCCAGACAAGGATGAAAGTCACGAAGTGACCGCCCCGCGCGCAGCGGGCCCGTCCGGCAGGACAGGAGCCTCCCACCAGATAAGCTGCGGCAAGCTGGGGAAGTAGAGGGCCAGCCGGAGGGGTTGGCCGGGAGCGGCCAGCTCATCGGCGTAGCCCTCCAGTTGCTGAGCGTGCCTCTGGCGTTCTACTTCGAGATCTTCGACGTTGGCGGTCTTGTAGTCGACGATCCAGAGGTGGCTTTCTCCCTCGGATAAGGGCGTGGGACCGGCGAGGAAGACGCGGTCGGCGCGGAGTGTGTGCGGGGCACCGTCGCGGAGGGAGACCTGCTCGTGTTCGGTGGCGGCTGCGGGGTGAGGGCCGAGGAGCCATAGCCCTTCGGGGTCGCGCAGTGCGGCGGTTAGTGCGTCGATGGCGCGGGCGGAGTGGCTCTCGACGAGAGCCGGGGGCAGGCCGGAGGCCCGGAGGATGGCGGCGGCACGCGGAGTCCAGCGGGGAAGCTCGGCTAGCAGGTCGGCCGAGGTTGTGCCCGAGGCGAGCTGGGCGGTGATCTGCTCGAGCAGGGCGTGGACGGCGTTGCCGTAGGTCCGGGCGGCGAAGGAGCCTTCGGAGCGGGTGAAGATGGGGGCGAGCCTCTGCGGCCGGGCGGGCGTGAAGAGCGGCGCGGGTTGCTGAGGGAGATAGTTGGCCGGGACTCGCTGGAGCGGTAGGGCGCGGGAGAGCTTTGGGGAGGATTCTGGCTCCGCCTCGGCGGCTATTTTGAAGACTACGTCTGGCTCGGCTGGGGCGGCGGCGTTGAGGAAGTGCGGCTCGGCGGCGGGCCAGGCGGCTCCGAGGAGGCTTGTGGAGGGGACTGAGGCGGCTCCGTCTTTCTTGGCCTTGGGGGAGGCGAAGAGGTGCAGCTCTTCGCGGGCGCGGGTGCAGGCCACGTAGAAGAGGCGCTTGCGCTCGGCGGCTTCGCGGGATTTCTCCACGCCCTGAATCCAGGTGGTGAGGCCGTCGGTCTGGCGGCCCTTGCCGGGGATGGGGGCCAGGATGCCGGGGGCTTGGTCTTCCTCTTCGGAGTCGTCCGTGGACTCTATCTCCAGCCAGCTCAGCAGACGGCCCGTGGAGCTGCGGCCTATCTTTTCGAGCGCGGGGACAAAGACGACGTCCCACTCCAGGCCCTTGGCCTTGTGAATGGTCATCAGGTCGATGGCTCCGGGGTGGACGGACGGCTCGGCGAAGAGGCGGGCGAGGCGGTCGGTGAGCGTGGTCAGCTCGAGTCGGCCGCCGGGCTCTTCGAGTTGGTCGAGGAGCGAAAAGAAGCGGTTGGCGTTGCGGCTGGCCTCCTCGTCCGAGCAGTCGGCCATGCCCAGCGAGTGCCAGGTCCGCTCGATCAGCTCGGCGAGGGGCAGGCGGCCTCGCCGGGCGAGGGCGGCGCGCAAGATCGGGTAGACGCGGGAGATGCGCTCGATGCCGTCCTCGGATAGCTCCTCGCCGCGTATCTCGATGAGGTGGAAGACGGTCTCCTCGGCGAAGGCGTGGTCGTCGGCCCCGGCGAGCTGGTGCAGGTCGGCCAGCGTGAGGCCGCAGGCGGGCGAGCGCAGCAGGGCGAACCAGGCGGTGCGGTCGGCGGGGTGGAGCAGGGCGCGGGTGAGCGCGGTCAGGTCGAGGATCTCCTGGCGGTCGGCGAGCGGCTCGATCTCGACGGCGCGGAAGGGCAGGCGGGCGAGCTTGAGGGCGTCGATGATCTCGTGCAGGTGGCGCTTGTTGCGGACGAGGACGGCGATGCTGGTGCCGGGGTTGCGGCTGCGCCACGCGGCGGCGATGCTGGCGATCTCGCTGGCATTCTGGCCGGGTTGGGTTGAGTCGTCAGTCAGGCTGGCGTGCCACGCGAAGGCGGCGTCGCCGGTGGCCTCGCGGACGGCGGAGGCGGCGACGTAGGGCACCTGCTCGGGCTGGGTCGGGTCGGGCTTCAGGGGGAAGAGACGGGCGAAGGTCTCGTTGAAGGCGGTGACCAGCGTGCGCTGCGAGCGGAAGTTGGCCGTGAGCTGGAGCGGCGTCAGGGGGATGTCGCCGAGACGGCGCTCGAGCAGCGTGTGGACGAAGCGCTCCACGCGGGCCTGGCGGAAGAGGTAGATGGACTGCTTGGGGTCGCCGACGAGGAAGACGGTCTGGCTGCGGCCGTCCCAGTTCTGGGTGAGGAGCTGGATCAGCTCGTACTGGCCGGTGGAGGTGTCCTGCATCTCGTCGACGAGCAGGTGCTGGAGCCTCATGCCCAGCGCGGTGGAGAGGTCGTCCTGGGCGTCTTCGCGGCGCAGTGCGGACTTGGCCAGCAGCGATATCTCGGTGAAATCGCACTCGTTGCGCTCAGCGAAGACGAGCTGCAGCTCGACCAATGCGCGGGAGAGGATCTGGAAGAGGGCCTTGGTGATGCGCCACTGGTCGGCGGGGTACTGGAGCGGCGGCAGAGCGAGCAGGGAGCAGAGAATTTCGACGAGGCCGGGAGTATTGCTGAAACGGGCGACCAGCTCTTTGAGGTCGGCCCGGTCCTTGGGGGTGGTCTCGAAGAGGATCTGGTTCTTGTTGAAGCCGCCGCGCCAGTTCTGCTGGGACGGCGTAATGACGAGGTGGACCAGCGAGCGCCAGTGGGCGAGGTCTGCGGCGGCCTGTCCGGGGGCGGAGGTCAGCTCGCGGCAGATCGTGATGGGGGATTCGGCTCCCTTGTAGCCCTCGGCCCAGGCCAGTCGGCTGGCCAGCAGGGTTAGTTCGGCCAGCAGATCTTGCGGGATGACCTGCGCGATCCGGGTGAGGGTGCGGCAGACGACCTGTTCGAGGGCGCGTTCGAGCTTGGGCAGGACGACGGTGTCGAGGTACTGTTCGTCGAGGTCGCGCCGGGTGAGCGGGACCAGCTCGCCCCACTGGTCGCGCCAGGAGAGCATGTTGGCCAGCAACTGCTCGCAGTTGGACAGGTTGCCGTCGCGGTGCAGCAGCAGGGTTTCGAGCGCGGCGTTCAGCGCGGCGTCGGGGCCGCCGAGCTGCATCAGCGTCCGGCGGGCGGCCTGCTGGTAGAGGCCGGTGGCGGGCTCGACCGGCGTGGCCGAACCGGCGCTGCCCGAGAGGATGGGGAGCGAGCGGGCGATCTGCGCGCAGACGGCGTCGATGGTGCGGATGTTGAAGCGTTGCGGCGACTCGATCAGGTTCCACCCGGCCTCGCGGTCGCGGGCCACGACGGCCTCGGCGAGCGGCCGGGTGTCGCGGTCGAAGGCGTTCTTCGGGGGGATGGCGTCGCGGGCGTCGGTGAGCTGGCCGAGGACGCGCTCGCGCATCTCGGCCGTGGCCTTCAGGGTGAAGGTGATGGCGAGAACCTGCGCGGGATCGGTGACGGCGGGGTCGGTGAGGAGCTTGAGGTAGCGGCGGATGAGGAGGCCGGTCTTGCCGGAACCGGCTGGCGCTTCGATCAGAAACGACCGTTGGATGTCGAGGGCTTCCTCTCGCGCCGCGGCGTCGGAGATGGCGGGCGGGGTGGGGAAGAGGAGGAGGTTAGGACTGGGGTTATTCATGGGCCAGCTCGCTTTCCTCGGACTCTTCTTCGGAGAAGGTGGCCAGATTGAGGCGGCAGAGGAGGCGCTGGCCGCAGTGCTGGCAGGTGTTGGGGTAGCGTTTGGGATCGACGCGGGCGTCTCCGGCGGCGAACTCCTCGGCCAGAGCGGTGAGGACGCGCCGCCACTCCTCGAGCTGGGATTCGAGTGGGAGCTGGTTCTTGGCAGTGGAGGCGAAGACCTCGGGTGTGGAGGCGAAGCCGGTCAGGGCCAGGTCGTCCCCGGCGCGGAGCAGGGCGAAGGCCACGCCGCCGAGCGGGGTTCCGTCCGGGCGCGGCCACGCGGGCTGGATGGCGTAGAGCGGAAGCTGGGGGGCGTCGGGGCGGTCGGAGAGCCACTCGGCGGGAGAGGCGTGGCCGGTCTTGTAGTCGAGGATGAGGTCGCCGCCGCTGGTCTCGTCGATGCGGTCGGCGCGGAGTTGCAGGTGCAGGGGGCCGATGTGGGCTTCGAGTTTCTCCTCCTGCTGGCGGACGAGGAAGGGCGGGCGGGTCAGCTCGAAGTCGAGCCACGGGCGCAGGAGCTGGCGCAGGCGCTCGCGTTGGAGGGACAGGTAAGCCTCATCCCAGGTGGTCTGGGTAAGGCGGCGAGAGCGCCCGAGGGCCGCGTCGATGCAGCGGTCGAGCGTGGCGTGGCGCTGGTTTTCGGTCAGGGACTTCAGGGTCTCCTGGTCGCGGACCTCGTCCCAGAAGGTCTCCATGATCTTATGGACGTCGACGCCGCGCTCGAGCGCGTTCATGCCGGGGTCGCGGGCGTCGATGGCGGAGGAGCCGAGGCGATGTTCGGCGAAAGCGCGGAAGGCGCAGGCGGCCTGGTGTTGCAGGAGCTGGGAGCCGCCCCGGCTGGGGTGGTCGGGCGGGTAGGGTGGTGGCGGCTGGTCGGGCACGGACTCGAGCGGGAGCGCGGTGCGGGTGGGCTCGGGGATGGGGTCGTAGGGGGTGAGACCGAGAGGCTCGAGTAGAGGCGACGGGTGCTGGTGGCCGTCGGCGAGCGTGGCCGAGTAGCTGAAGACGACGGTGGGGGCGGCGCTGGCCAGCCGGGCAGTCAGGCGCTGGGCGGCCCCGCGGTCACGGGCGGCGTCGGCTCCGGGCATGGCCAGCTCCTGCTGGATGTGCCAGGGCAGAAAGGGCGTGGTGGAGGGCTGCGGGGGCCAGCTCAGCTCGCCCGCGCCGAGGACCCAGGCGGCGTCGAAGCGGGAGCCGGAGGCTTCGAGCGGGCCTAGGATCTGGATGGGCGCGTCGTGCGACTCGGGGGCGAAGATGGCCTGGGTGGCGATGCGGGTGAGTGCCCGGAGGGCCATCGTGGGGGTGGCGCGGGAGCCGTCGAAGTCGAGCGTGGCCAGCTCATCGAGCGCGGACTCCCACCGCCGCAGGGCCTGGAAGGTGGTGGAGTCCTCGCCCGCTCGGACGGACCAGCGGGTAGCTTCGAGGGCGGCGCGGAAGGCGTCGGCGTGCTCGGCGTACGGGCGCTCGGTGGTGTCGGCTGCGCTGCGGCGTAGGGCACGGAGGCGGAGGAGCAGGTCGGTTAGCTGCTCGCTGCGCTTGGCGGTGGCCACGGAGGCGATGGCCTGGTCGAGCGTTAGCTCGGGGCGGAGCATACGGGACTGGCGCAGCTCGAAGGCGTCGAACTCGGCGGCGGCGGCGGCGGCCTCATCTCCCAAGGCTGCGCCGAAGTACGGCGAGAGCAGCAGGGCGCTGATCGTGTCGAGCGGGAGCGGCTGCTGGGTCCAGCGGAGGAGGTCGAGCGCTGTGGCGACCAGCGCGGTGCTGGCCAGCGGGGTGCCGAGGGAGAACTCGTAGGGAGCGGCGGCTGTGGAGGCGATGTCCTCCAGCTCGGGGGCCAGGATCTCGCGGAAGACGCGGGCGATCAAGGGCTTGCGGTCTTCGAGGCCGGGGACGATGACGCCGATGCGGGCGGCAGGGGCGGCTGTGAGGACGCTCCGTGCCCAGTGGGCGGCGGCGCGGATCTCGGATAGATCGTCGGCGCAGGCGGCCAGTTGACGGTCGTGGGCTTCGGTTGCAGGTTGGTAGTGGGTAACGGGGGTTAGGGAGGCGAAGAGGGACGTATAGGCGGGCGGCGGGGTGTCGAAGCCGACTAGCAGCAGGCCGTTTATGGCGAGGCCAGCCGCTCCAAGGGCGGCGGGAAGTTCGGCGCGGGTGAGCCAGGACTCGCGTTGCAGGCGACGCTCGAAGGCCACGGCCCAGCGCTGGAAGGCGCGGGTGTCGGTGCTGGTGCTGAGGGTGCGGAGGCGGGAGCGGCCGTTGTAGAGGTGCAGTCGCGACCAAGCCTCGGCGGCCATCTGGGCCAGCGAGTCGAGCGAGCGCGTCGTCTCTGAGGAGCTTTCCGCTGCAAGGACTGCTCGCCAGATGGCGTGCTCCTGGGCGGGGTTCAGGAGCACCCGGTCGGTCTTGCCTGCGAGCAGAATCTGGTGCCAGAGGCCGGTGGCCCAGGTGTCGAAGGCGAAGATGGAGGGACTGTGCCAGCGGGTGCGGCCCTCGGCCTGCATCGCTGCGTTGAAGTCGCGGCGGAGGGTGCGGGCGGCGCGCTGGTTGGAGGTGACGATCTCGCCGCCGTCGGCCAGGGCTTGTGCGATCTCGGGTGGCAGGGGCATCTCTCTTGCTTATAAACCAAAAGACGATTGTAGGTTTATGAGTTGTATGTCGTTTGAAATCAATCTCTCATCGCCGGAAAAAGGTCTCTGGTATTTACGCGAAGCGTCCAGAACTGCACGAAGTGCCGCCCGCCCGGCGTTAGGGCGCTTTTGCTGTTGCCTTAAGGAGTGAAAGCATCCAGCTTCGGTGGGAAGAGGATCATCACCAGCAGAACCAGCGCGGCGGCCACGGGGATGCCGAGCGCGAGCTGCAACGAGCCGGTCCGGGTGGAGAGGACGCCCATCAGCCACGGAAGAGATGCCGCGCCCAGTCCCGAGACCGCGATGACCGCTCCAGCCTGACGTGCGCGGGGGTGGTAGCCCAGAAGGATCGAGAACGAGACGGGGAAGACCGCGGCCAGGCTGAGGCCGAGCAGGACCGCGAAGGCGGCGATGGAGGCGGCGGTGTGGGCCGTGGCCAGCGCGGCGGAGAGGATTGCCGAGAGCCCCAGAGCGACGCGGATGAGGGTGGTCTCGGCGACGCGGTGCAGAAGCGCGGAGGCTATGGCACGGCCCACGGTGAGGCCGAGCAGCAGCAGGACCAGCGTGTACTCGCTGAGCGCCAGCGACGAGGTGCCGTAGCGCAGGGCGAAGGTGGTGAGCCAGCCGCTGAGGCAGGTCTCAAGTCCGCCGTAGACGAAGAGGATGCCGAGAAAGTAGAGGAAGACGTGCGGGCGGAGTCCGGGGATGGTGTCGGCCTCGGCGCGGGCGGGCGGCTCGGGTTCGGCTCCCCGCATCTGGAAGACGAGGGCGATGATCGAAATGAGGAAGAAGCCAGCCAGCGTCAGAAGCAGATTGCGCAGGGCGAAGTGCGGCGTCAGCCACGCGGCCAGCAGCGGCGAGAGCATCGCGCCGAAGCTCCAGGAGAGGTTGAGCCGGGTGACGGAGACGCCGCGGTTGGCGGTGAAGCGGCGTCCCGCGATGATGTGGATGGCGGTGAGGGTGCGGCCCACGCCGAAGCCTCCGATGACGAGGCCCGTGCAGGCCACGGCCAGCCCCGGAGCCAGGGCGAAGATCGCCAGGCCCAGCGTGGAAGCGGCGACTCCGACGGCGACGCTGCGGCGCAGCCGTCCCGAGGTGCTGATGCCTCCACAGAACGAGCCGCAGAACTGCGCCATCAGCAGCAGGCCCGCCTGCGCGTCGGCCAGATGCCACTGGCGGCTGAGCATAGGCAGAATCGGCCCGAGCAGGAAGGTGCCGAGGCCGGTGAGGATGAAGGTGGCGTACATCCATAGAAGCGTCGGGACTGGAAGAGTCGGGACAGGGACCGTCGGTACAGTGCGGTGATCGCTCATCCTCTGCGTCGGTGGCATGAAACTATTATGATCGCCACTGGGGTGGTGTGTGCGATGGGAGTTTCCATGAAGCGGTTTACGGCTGTTCTGGGTTTGAGTCTCGTGCTGTCGGTTGCGGGCTGCCGCAAGAGCGCGCCTGCTCCAACGGTGGCGGCGGGCCAGCCCGCGAAGACCTTCACGCTGCGCGGCCGGATCGTCTCGACCAACGCCGCTCACGGCGAGGTGACGGTGGCTCATCAGGCTATCCCCGGCTTTATGGGAGCGATGACGATGCCCTACAAGCTGGTGCAGCCGGAGATCCTCTCGGAGTTGCACCCCGGCGACACCATCACGGCGCAGTTGCTGGTGGATAAGGACTCGGACGGCTATCTCAACCCTCGGCTGGACCACGTCGTCATCGTCGGCCAGACGCGCCCCGACTACAAGCCGCAGTCGCAGTATCATGTCCCGGAGCCGGGCGAGTCGGTGCCGGACTTCAAGCTGCTGAACCAGAGTGGCAAGACGATCCACCTGGGCGGCTTCAAGGGCAAGGCGGTGCTGCTCACCTTCATCTACACGCGCTGCCCGCTGGCCGACTACTGCCCGCGCATGAGCACGAACTTCGCGCAGATCGACAAGGCGCTGGCGGCCGAGCCGAAGCTCTACGGCAGCACGCATCTGCTCAGCATCAGCTTCGACCCCGCGTACGATACGCCCGCCGTGCTGCGTAGCTACGGCGGCGCGCACACGGGACAGTTTACGAACGAGACCTTCAAGCACTGGGACTTCGCGGCTCCTTCGGCGGCAGACCTCACAGATGTTGAGCACTACTTTGACGTCGGCGTGACGCCGGGCGACGACCGCACGCTGAACCACTCGATGGCGACCGCCCTGATCGGCAAGGATGGCAAGGTAGTCGCGTTCTACCCGAGCAACGACTGGCAGGTTGAGGACGTGTTGGCGAAGCTGAAGGAGGCCGCACTGTGAGCGAGAGGCTAACCTACACCGAGCGTCTGGAGGCCGGGCAGCGGCAGCGCAAGCACATGCGCCGGGCCGATCACGCGGGCTGGAATGCGAGCGCGCGAGATGAGGAGCCGAAGACGCTGTTGAAGCGAAGCGATAAGGGCCGTATCCCCAAGCTGGTGAAGCTGAAGTACGAGCGCATGGCGGCCTCGGCGTTTGCATACTTTCGCGGCGCGGCCACGGTGATGGCGTACGACCTCTCGCTGGGGCCGAACTCGGGCATCCTGAACCAGATCTGCGGCGACGCGCACGTCAGCAACCTGGGCGCATACGAAGGGGCGGACGGGCGGCTGGTCTTCGACATCAACGACTTCGACGAGTCGATGGTGGGGCCGTTCGAATGGGATGTGAAGCGCATGGCCACCAGTATCTTGCTGGCGGGGCGCGAGGCCGGAGTGAAAGAGGCGCGCTGCCGCGAGGCCGTGGAGATGATGCTGGCGAGTTATCGCGAGGGCATCATCGGGCTGACGAAGATGACGGTGCTGAGCGCGGAGCGGCACCAGGTTAAGCGGCTCGGCGATCTGCCCTCCATTGAGCAGGTGCTGGAGATCGCTGAGCGATCCACGCCGCTACACTCGCTCGACACGCTGACTGAGGAGACGAAGGGCGGGGAGCGCATCTTCAGGACGAAGCCGCCAACTCTGGAGCGGCTGACGGGCCTCGTTGCCCAGCAGGTCAGGGACTCGCTGACTACCTACCGCGACTCGTTGCTGCCGGAGCGGCGTCGTCTGCTGGACCGGTATCGAGTGCTGGATGTTGCGTTCAAGGTGGTGGGAACAGGCTCTGTCGGGTTGCGCGATTATGTGGTGTACCTCGAAGGCAATGGCGAGGACGACCCACTCTTTCTGCAAGTGAAGGAGGAGGTTGCGTCGGCTTACGCCCCGTATCTGGGCGGCGCATCACCTGCTCATCAGGGCCAGCGCGTGGCCGAGGCGGAGAGGGCGATGCAGTTTCAGTCGGACCCATTTCTGGGCTGGACCACGCTCGATGGGCGCGACTATCTGGTGCGTCAGTTGAACGATCACAAGGCCGCCATCGACATTACGACGCTCAAGTCGGCGACCCTTCCCGAATATGCGGGGCTCTGCGGCGAACTGCTCGCACGCGGACATGCACGGGCGGGGGACTGCGCGATGATCGCGGGCTATTTGGGCAACTCGGAGCGCTTCGACGAGGCGATCCTGCGCTTTGCCGTGGCCTATGCGAATCAGAGCGAGCGTGACTGGAAGAAACTGGTGGCGGAGCTGAAGCATTGAGTGAGCCGCGCTTCAGCGTGCGGCTGGCAGAGCCGGAGGATGCACCGGCGCTGCGTGCGTTGATCGCAGACTCCGTGCGCCGTCTGCAGCTTGGGGATTACACGCAGGCGCAGATCGACGGCGCGCTGGGCACGGCGCTGGGGCTGGACACGCAGCTGATCGACGACCGCCACTACTTCGTAGCTGAGACCGCCGACGGCACTCTGGTAGCCAGCGGCGGATGGAGCGACCGGCGCACGCTCTTCGGCAGCGACGGCGCTGCGGTGAGAGAAGACGACCGCATCGACCCCGCTGTAGATGCGGCAAAGATCCGAGCGATCTTCGTGCATCCGGACTGGGCGCGGCAGGGGCTGGGCAGCCTTGTGCTGGCGACGGTCGAGAACGCCGCACACGCCGCCGGGTTTCGACGCTTTGAGATGGGATCGACGCTGACGGGCGTGGCCTTGTACACACTCAAGGGATACCAGCCAGGAGAGTTGATCGAGGTGCCGCTGCCGAACGGCGAGCGGCTGCCGATCCTGAAGATGACTAAGAATGCCGAAGAGATGACCAGGGATGCCGAAGAGGTATCCTGAGGGAAAGGGAGTTCTATTATGGCGAAGATAACGGTTGTCTTTGGAGTGCTGCTGCTGATCCTGGGTGCGGGCGCGTTCGTAAGCCTGGGGCACCATCCGCATACGCTGATTCCGGCCGCGTTCGGCCTGCTGCTGGTGGTCTTCGGCGCGCTGGCGCAGACGCCCAACGCGAAGCGCCGCATGTTGTTCATGCACATCGCGGTAACGGTCGGTCTGTTGGGCTTTCTGGGAACGATTCCGGGGATCATCGGCATCATTCAGATGGCAGCGGGACATGAGGTGGCACGGCCCGATGCGGCGAAGGTGCAGGCCATCATGGGTACGCTTTGTCTGGTCTTCGTGGCACTTTGCGTGCGCTCGTTTATCGCGGTGCGGCGGGGACGGACGGCTGCATAAGTAAGTCAAAGTAAGAAATAAAAAGTAAGAAGTAACTCCGAACCCATAAGGAATACATAAGTAGCTCACTTATGCGTGCCTTATGGGTTTCACGTTTCACTGAGTGTGGCCGGCAGATAGCCGGTTTCACGAGGTGATGCAAATGAAATACATTCGAGGCCTTTCTCAGTCTGGTGCAAATTTTGTTGCTGGACTTCTGACAAGTTATGAAGGGAATAAGGCCGCAATAAGTAACAAAAAAGAGAGCAATCTCATGCACATCCCCTGTGCGGGATCGCTTCTACTCTTCACCCTTGTTCTTATTCTGAGTTCTGTAGCTCCAGCCTTCGCGCAGTCGACCTTCGGAAGCATAAGAGGTACCGTTCAGGACAACACCAGTGCGGCAATCTCCAATAGCCATGTTGTGCTTCACAGCACGGACGAGAATACAGAGCGTCCTGCAAATGCTGATGCCTCGGGCGGTTTTATATTCGAAAACGTTAAGGCAGGCCACTACAGACTGCTTGCTCACCATGATGGCTTCGCCGACACGACCCTGACCGGCATTGCAGTCGAGGCTCGCCAGGATCTCCGCCTGACGGTCACGCTGTCGGTAGCGGCCCAGACTACGACCGTCGAAGTTACCTCCGCAGCCGACCAGATCAACACCGAGAACGGAACGCTCAGCGACTCAAAGGATAACCTGCAGATGACGCAGCTTCCTCTGAATAACCGTGCTACGACGACCAGCCCACTCGGCGCTCTTGGCCTCTCCCCCAACGTTCAGACAGATAGCTCGGGTAATATTGCGCTCGGTGGAGCCAGTTCGTCGATGGTCAACTTTTCCGTCGATGGTATCTCGACCGCAAACGTAAGACAGAACGGTGCGCTGCAGGATGCCTACCCGTCGCAGGAGGGAATCGCCGCAGTCAAAGTAACATCGTTCAACAACAGCGCCGAGTTCTCGCAGATTGGTGATGTCACCTTTACCACCAAGAACGGAACGAACAATATTCATGGAAGCGTCTTTGAATATCTGCAAAATCAGGCGCTGGATGCTATCCCATTCGGGTTTAGCAGTAAGTCACCAAAAAAGTTTAATACCTTTGGATTTTCACTCAGCGGCCCGATTATGATTCCCCGCTTGTATGACGGACACAATAAGACGTTCTTCTTTGTCGACTACGAGGGAAACAGGCGAACAACCGCGGTAGCCCAGCAGTTTGAAGTTCCTACGCTAGCCGAGCGGAACGGCGATCTCAGTGGATTCAATCAGCCTGGCCAGCCTGCTCTGGCGCCAATTCTTGCCGGCAATATCAGTGCGACAGCAAAGGCTCTCCTAACTTACATTCCCCTGCCGAACGTAGGAGGGCAGTCTGGATTCAACTACGAGAACTTTCAATCGACTCCAGCCCGAACCGACGGCGCCGATATTCGCCTGGATCAAGCCATATCCTCCAAGCAGTCCGCGTACGCCCGCTTCAGCCGTAAGAATATTACTTCCGACTTGGCAAATCCATTCTTGCCGAACGACGTCGATTCCATCCATAATCGGAGCTTCCTGTTTTCCCATACCTACGCGATTACGCCAAAGCTGCTGAACGAGTTTCGCTTCGGATTTACGAACGTCACAACAAACGTGAACTTCCCAATCCAGGGATCGGACGCGTTGACCCAGCTCGATCTGACTGGCGTAAATATCAGTCAGCATCAGACGACGCACGCATTCCCAACCTTTAACTTCAGCTCCGGCACCGGACTTACGCCGATTGGCAGGGATAAGGCGGGTGTTACTCAGTCCCATACCATGCAGTTCAGCGATAACGTTACATACACTCTTGGCAAGCACACGCTAAAGGCCGGAATTGATATTCGTCGGCTTCGCTACTTCGACCTGGAGAGCTTTGCCCCGTCATACGCCTCGGATGACTTCGGTAGCTTCACTTTCCAGCCAACCTTCACCGGAAATGCCTTCGGCGATTTTCTGGAAGGCGCGCCAACTACTCTGAACTTCGCAGTATCCAGCCCAGACGTAGGTGGAACAGCCACTCAGTACAGCCTGTTTGTGCAGGACGAGTATCAGCTTAACAGCCGACTTACTCTGAGCTACGGCATGCGCTGGCAGGTACTTCCCGGATTTCAGGAAGATGGCGGTAACCTGGCTAACTTTGATCAGAGGAATAATTCAATCGTAGTTCCGGATAATCTTGCGGCATATCTCACAAGCCAAAATATTACTGCTTCAAATGTTGGTTTTCAGCAGTCGTTCAATGCATGTAATTTGAACTTCAATGGGCTTCCATGTACGAAATATGTGACGGCCAGCCAGGATGGATTGCCGCAGAGCCTGCGCAATACTTATAAGGGGAACTTCCAGCCACGTATCTCCATAGCCTACCGGCCCTTCAATGACACCAAGACAGTTATCCGTGCGGGCTTCGGTATCTATACAATGACCAACCTTGGCCCCCTGTCGTTCAATAACAGTGGTAATCCAACCTCAGCCCTTCACACTTACTCGAATGTCAATACGGCGGGGCCAAATACTCCCCAGATCCGGTTTCCCAATACTGCGCCTCCCAGCGTATCTGCGCAAATTGGGGGAGGCGGTTTGGATCAAGGTGTAGACCCGAACTACCGTGATCCTCAATCGAACCAGTGGAACGTGACAGTGGAGCGTGAGATTTCGAACAATACGTCCATTCGTGCGAGCTATGTAGGGATGCATACCTATAGGCTGAGCATTACGGAAGACCTGAACCAGATTCCGGCTAGCAGCACTACCTATACGCCGACCGTGGCAGCGCCATGGGCAGATGCTCGGACTCCTTACTTAAACTGGGCACAAATCTTCAGCACGTTCAACGCAGGTGAGGCAAACTATCGCGCTTTTGAGTTGGAGGCCTCGCACAGAATGCAGCGCGGGCTCTACTTCAATGCGAACTATACCTTCGCTAACAATCAGGCGGATAACCAGGGAGATGCACCGAGTTCATTTGCAGGCGAGGTGAACTACGGTGGTCCGATTGCTAACCGCTTCAACATTAAGCAAGATCTTGGCAATGTGGAAGGTACACGCCGTCACCGTATGCTGCTGACTGGGGTATATCAGCTTCCTGTGGGCAGAGGCCGTAAGTTCATGAACGTTGGCGGTGTGAAGGACGCCATCCTCGGTGGCTGGGATCTTACAACTGTAACTCTGCTTGAAACAGGCCCATGGTTGACGCCGAGCATCAGCGCGGGCGGATGTCAGGTCACCACAAACGCTGATGGTTCCTGCCCCGTAGGGGCGACTGGGCAAGCGCAGACCAATGATCAATCCAATACAAACGTTGCGAACCGCAGCGCAGTTTTGCGCCCCGACGTTGTCGCGAATAACTTGTATGGGGGACAATCGAGAGCGCAGTTCTTCAATATCACGGCCTTTGCGCCGACACCAGTTGGAGCCGGTCGTTTCGGCAATGCTGGGGTTGGTATCTTGCAGGGCCCTGGAACGGCGACGGTCAGTCTTGGCGTGGCAAAATCATTTCATATTACCGAAAAGGTTCATGCTCGCTTTGAATCGACCTTTACTAATGTACTGAACCACATAAACTTCGCTCCGCCGGCAACGGTAGTAGATAGTCCTTCTACCTTCGGTGCATTGATCGGCGCGCAAACGGCAGAGAATGCGGGAAATCGCACCGGACAGGCTGCTCTCCGGATTGATTTCTAACTCGTAAAGACAAGAAATAAAATGGCCTGGAGTTCAGTGGTTGAACTCCGGGCCATTTTGTTTTGGATAAATTGTATGGCAATTTATATTCCGCGTTTATTTTACTGTTCCAGCTTGTCGTAACCAGGCAACAGATTCCTGCACCGCCTCAAGCGAGCTATATCGCGGTGCGTATCCCAGCCGTTCGCAGGCCTTTGCGATGCTACAGTTTGGCGAGTGCGCGATGTGATCCCATGTTGAGCGGGCGTCTTTTTCTGTCACTGTTTCGCGCCATTCATCGAAAGGCATGAAGCGGATTCTTGCTGGTTGACCGAAATAGTTGAACGTTCTTTCGGCGTAGCCGCGCAAGGTCAGTGCTGCTGCGGAGACTACGTGAAAGCTCTCGCCAATAGCTGCCGAGCGACATTCAATAGCTCGTACAAAGGCTTGTGCCACGTCTTCGACGTGAACGTGGTGCACAGTCTCCATTCCGATGTTCGGCAAGGTGATTTCATTGCCGTGCAGGATGGATGAAAATACGTCAGGGTTGAAGTTGCCTTGTGGGTTGATTGGATTCCAACCCGCACCTACGAGGTGCCCCGGATGCAGCACGGTCACGGGCAGGCCATCGTTGGCAGCGGCATCCAGTAGTGATCGTTCGATCGCGGCTTTACGTTTGCCATAGTCGCCAAAGGGTTCGCGCACCGCAGTTTCCGTCGTAGGAACCTCGACACTATGCCCGTGGACCCAGATGGTGCCGCAGTGCAGCAGGTGATCAATACGGCCGCGTAGAGCTTCAACCAGTTGGGCTGAACTCTCGGGCGTGTAGCAGGTCAGATCGACGACAGCCTCTGCACTCAGTGCAGCGATGTGCTCCCCGAACCTTCCGGCCTCTTCCTCGGCAGAACGATCCAGTACTACATGCTTGACCTGTTGCCATGCCGGGCCATCTGTGTAGGGCTGTTTCAATCCTCGGCTGACGCAAGTTACATCATGCCCGGACTTCACCAACATGGGAGTCAGAGAGCTGCCAATATGTCCAGTACCACCGATGACTACGACGCGCATAATTTCGAGTATGCCATGGAACCACTTGTTCCCGGTTTGTTGTTACTCTGGAAATTCAATGTCTTCAAAAAACCTGTAGTTCGCCAGGTTCGTCGCCGGGGCAAAGAAACACGCTACTTTCATTACTTCGTTGCCGGTGTTCTGGAGCATGTGGATCTTGCCCTGTGGAAATAGGATGGCGCAGCCTTGTTTGACCGAGCCGATCTCGCCTTCGATCCACACCCTTCCGCTGCCCGAAAGCAGATAGATGACCTCCTCGCCGTTGGGGTGAGAGTGCGCGGGCTTGACCGTTTGGCCGGGCTGCACCTCGATGACGCACATGCTGCAGTGCTGTGCATTCGTAGTCTCGGCAGTGACAACCCAGCGCAACATCCTACCAGGCAGGTCAAGAGCCTCGATGCTGGTTTCGTCCACAATCGGTAGCGCCATAATCGAATTCCTCCTTCAATTTCAAAGGTGCTATCGCTTGCTGGCGGCGACAGCGTCCATGATTGTTTTGGCAATATGCACTGGAGCAAGTTTGAAAGCCTCGACTAACTCCTCATAAGTGGCGGAGTGAATGAACTGCGGCTTCCCCTCAGCCGTCAAGGTATTAACGGTCAACACACGCTCGAGTGAGCCAGATACCGTTGCTCGATTACGATAGAGCACCTTCAAAAAGTTCTGCCAGATGTATCCATTATTCTGTTCCGCGAAGAGCAGAATTTTTCCAGAGTGATAGAGCTTGAGCAGTAACTCGTCGTCGATAGATGGCATGTCGACGACGGTTACTCCAACTCCGGCTGTCGCGGATAATTTAGCAGCCTCAAGCGCCTCGTGTACTCCACGTCCGCTGCTGATGAGGGCCACTGTGTCGTTCTCGCCCTCAAGTAGCACCTGCCCCTTGCCGAACTCGAACTCGTACTGCTGCCCATAGAGCACGGCCGACCCGGTACGCATTACCCGCACGTAGACCAGCCCGCGATTGCCCGCCATGATCCACGTCATGATGGAGAGCATCTGCTGCGGACACGACACGTCGATGATCTGCAATTGACCCACGGCATCGAAGGTAGTGATATCGTCGTTGCCCATATGGGTCGCGCCGTTGGTGCGGGTCTCGAAGTTCGCTGCCGTGGCTAGAAAAGTAAGATCGAGACCGTGGCCCTCACTTAGCCAGCCATCCGGTGCGGCAATGGCCTCGAGCCGCTCCTGCTGTCCGACCGCGATGCGACGCAAAACCTGCCAGTTAAAGAAGGGGCAGAAGGTGCTCGTCCAGGTATTACAACCCAGCGCGGCAAAGGCCTCGCCGATCAGCATCATGTTTGCCTCGGCCACACCCACGTTTAACGCGCGATGCTGGTCCACGGCAGCCACGCCTGCCTCCAGCCCACTTGTCGATGCCAGGTCGGAGTCGATGGAGGCCACGCGGCTATCCCGGGCGAAGACCTTCATAGCTCCAGTCACGATCTCCGCGGCACTGTACTGTTTTTTCGGATCGAGTTTCGGCAAAGCTGTGGCATCGTAGCGAATCTGCTTGTCGCGCACGGGAACGCGCTTCGTCAGCACCGGACCTACTACTGGAGGAAGGGCTGCAATGCGCTCTACATCGAGGTGCATGGAACGCGCCGCCTCACGCAGCATCGTTGCCCGTAGCTCACCATCGGCGCTGCCTTCAAGTTCAGACAGATGCTCAAGAAACTCCGCAACCCGTGCGCTGCGGCGTTCTTCCTGCAAGGCAAGCTCCTGCACGATTAGCGACTCAGACGTGGTCACCTTGTGCTTATTCATGAAGTCCGAGAACGCGCCGTAGCCCTTGGTTGTGTTGCATACGATCGCCGTTGGTTTTCCATTGCGAGGGCCGAAGCGGAACTGCTCGAGGGCCGTCAACACGCCGTCGTACTGGGTCGCGTCTACGCTGTGCGCCTCCCAGCCGTAGGAGCGGAATACTTTGTCCAGTTCGGGCATGGGGAAGAGCGTTCGGTTATGCACATCGAGCTGCCCGTTGTTGCGGTCCACCAGTACGCAGAGGTTGTCGAGGTGGCTCTGACCGGCGTACATCACTGTCTCCCAGCAGGAGCCTTCCTGTAGCTCGCCGTCTCCCACCATCACATAAGAGTCGAAGCGCGGAGAGGTCCGTCCGGCGATGGCAAATCCCTGCGCTACACCGATGCCCTGTCCCATAGGGCCCGTCGCAATGTGCACCCCGGGAAGCACAGGCCCCGGGTGGCCGTTCAACAGGCTCTCGTGCGAGCGGGAGTGGCGCAGCAGCTTCTGGTCGAAGTAACCCAGCTCCGCATAGATGGAGGCCATCGCCGCTACGGCATGGCCTTTGCTGAGCGTGAAGATATCTTGCCCGCGACGCGTCGGGTCTTCTATATCGAGCTTGAGGAATCCACCATAAAAGAGCGCCACCAGCGGGATCGTCGCAGAGAACGCGCCACCCGAGTGCAGCCCGTTATCGACCGCATCGCGGCTCTGTCCCAGCGTGAGGATGCGGATATCCGAATCCTTGATCGCAAGCAGTTTAAGGATACCCGCGCGCAGAAGAGGGTACTGCTGCAGGAAGGCTGCGGGGGCAGCGCTCGAGCTAAGTGTGGAGCTCATCTTCGTCATCCGTCGGGTCCTTGAAGCAGATATTTGAAGGTTGATTCTGTTGCGCATTACGCATTTTGTGTTGCGTATACAGCGACGAAGTATATGCCTCGTGCGTCGCCATCGTCAACGGTACTTTGTACGGTTCTCGGAGAACTCCTCCCGCTGGTCAGAAACAAACATCGCTCGTTTCCGACCAACGGGAGGACCCATACACTCCACTGACCCATGCATCCCCGAGAACGGCACGGAGTGCCCTAGAACTGGCGTGACCACTCCTTCGGCCAGCGCTCGATCACGACCTTCTTGTCCGTGTAGAACTCGATGGCGTCCTTCCCCTGGCCGTGCAGTACACCCATAAAGCTGTCGCGCCAGCCGCTGAAGGGGAAGTAGGCCATCGGTGCGGCGACACCGATGTTTATGCCGATGTTGCCCGTCGGCACCTCGTAGCGGAACTTTCGCGCGGCCGCGCCACTGCTGGTAAAGATCGCAGCCGAGTTGCCGAATTTGCTCTTCGAAAGCGTCTCGATCGCATCATCCAGCGTGTGGGTTTCGTTGACCGTGAGCACCGGTCCGAAGATCTCGGTCGTCGTCAGCGGATTGGACTCGTCGATCCCGCTCAGCACTGTAGGCGTAATGAAGTTGCCGTTATTGCCCAGGCCTTCGCGTCCGTCGAGCAGCACTTTGCCGCCCGCGTCCACGCCCTTCTCGATCAGGTGCAGGATCCGCGACTTACTCTCAGCCGTAATCACCGGCCCCATGGTCGTTTCCTTCTCAAGCCCGTTGCCGGTCTTGATATTCGACGCGATCTTCAGCAGCGCCTCGTTGAACTTCTTCGCCGAGTCCGCAACGGTCACGGCGACGGAGATCGCGAGGCAGCGCTGTCCCGCGCAGCCGAAGGCGCTGTCGCTGATGATCTTCGCGGTCATATCCATATCGGCGTCCGGCATCACGACGACGTAGTTCTTGGCTCCGCCCTGGCACTGCACCCGCTTGCCGTGGGCCGAGCCTTCGGAGTAGATGTACTTCGCCACCGGCGTCGAGCCGACGAAGCTGATCGCCCGCACATCCGGGTGATGCAGCAGCGTATCCACAGCAGGCTTAGCTCCCACGACGAGGTTGGCCACGCCCTTGGGCAACCCGGTCTGTTGCAGCAGCTCGAAGATCAGCTTCGCCGTCAAAGGCACGCGCTCCGACGGCTTCAGGATGAAGGTGTTGCCCGTCGCAATCGCATAGGGCATAAACCACAGCGGAATCATCGCCGGAAAGTTGAAGGGAGTAATTGCAGCAGTCACGCCGAGCGGCTGCCGAATCATCATCTCGTCGATGCCGCGTGCCACGTCTTCGAGGTTGTACCCCTGCATCAGTGTTGGGATACCGCACGAGACCTCGACGTTCTCGATGCCGCGTGCCAGCTCCGCACGCGACTCGGCGAAGGTCTTGCCGTTCTCTTTGGTGGTGATGGCAGCGATCTCATCGGCGTGCTTTAGCAGCAGCTCGCGAAAGGCGAACATATACTGGATGCGATCCTGCGGCGGCGTGGTGCGCCAGCCGGGGAAGGCTGCCGAAGCTGCGGCCACGGCTGCGTTTGTGTCGGCCTCTTCGGCCAGAGCGATCTGAGCGATGCTCTCCTGCGTCGCAGGATTGATGATGTCAATGACGTTCGACGAGCTTCCCGCCAGCCACTCGCCGTTGATGTAGTTCGCCTGTAGCGTTGCTGTTCCCGTTGCCATTTCAATCCTCCGGTAAAGAAAATCTTTTGTACAGATGAGTTTGGGTGCTACGAACGAGGATCGTTCCAGTGCACCATGGGCAGCCCGGCCACTGGGGCCTTGAAGTAGGGAATCCGCTGCCCCTTGAGTGAACCGATGTATAGGGTCTGCAAGTCCGGTCCACCGAAGGTGACGCTCGCCATCCACGGTGCAACGCCGCGGCCGGTCGCGAATAAAACATCCTCAGTCACCGCACCGGCGAAAAACTGCTTCTCCAGCGCCTCGACCTTAGCCGGGTCGCCCTCATCGAGAAACACACGCAGATCGCCCTGCGGCGTAATGGCCCAAAGCTTATCCGAGTACACGCATGTACCCCACAGGTTGCCCGCGCTGTCGAATGCGATGCCATCGGGCCAAGCGCCCTTGCCCAGGCTCGAAGGCCCAAAGATCTCGCGCTCGCCCAGCGTGCCGTCCTCATTCACGCGCATACGGCTGATGCAGCCTCCGGTCGTCTCCGCGACGTACATGTACTCCTCCTTCGCGTCCATACGAATCTCGTTCGTAAAGTGGAAGCCCGAGGCTACGATGTGAAACTTGCCGTCGATGTACCGAGCAATGTAGCCGTCGTCGAGATCGGGCTTCAGCGCGTGCATCCAGTTCTTGATGCGCGTCGAGATCGTAATCCAGATGCGGTCCTTCGAGTCGCGCAGCACGAAGTTCACCTTGCCGATGGCCTCTCCGTCGATGCTGTCGGCCAGCACCTTGGACTCGCCGCTCCGCGTCATGATCTCCAGCCGGTCGGTGCCAAAGTTGGAGATGAGGATATCACCGTTGCGCGCAAACGCGAGTCCATTCGGCAGCGTGCCCGTCAGGTAGCGCGAAGCCTCGCTCGCGGCAGCCTCAAAGTAGCCGGAGATCTTCTGCGTCACAATCTCCTGCGTGCCATTCGGTTCGAGCCGCACCACTCCCCCGCGCGAATCCGCACTCCACAACGTGCCGTCTTTCTCAGCCAGAATGCACTCCGGACGTTGTAGTCCGCTGCCAACATAGTTCAGGGTAGAAGGGTCGATTCCAAAGTCGAGAATGGGATTGCTCATAGCCGGCGACGTGCCTCCTTGCGCCATTGCGGTTGGGAATGAAAGAGAAACTATGCAACAGTCATTGTGTCCTGCGCAATGACGTTTGCAAGAGTACCACAGCCGCAAGACGATGCACGAGTGCGAAATCCGCCGCCTCATTCCGTTGTTGCAACAAAGAAAAAGCGCTACCCCAAAGGGAAGCGCCTCTCGTTTACGGCAGTATGAAACGCGGCTACTCCTTTGGCTCCGCCATGCTCAGTTGCAGCCCGATCTCCCGCGCAGCCATGCTGATCTTCTTCGCATACTTGGCATAGTGCTCCTTGGGAAACCGAGCCTCGGGCGCGGAGATTCCAATCGAGCCGACGATAGAGCCATCCTCCAGCCGGATCGGCGCAGCGACGCAGCGCATCCCCGGGTTGTACTCGGCTTCGTCGGTAGCATAGCCGCGCGCATGAATCTCCTTGCACTCGACGGTCAGTGCCTTCACAGTGCTGATGGTGCTGGGCGTATGCTTCGTCAGCGGGCCGATGCCAAACTGCGACTTCAGCTCCTTCTCATCGGCATCGGCCAGCAGCGCCTTGCCGTGAGCGGTGCAGTAGAGCGGCACTAGCTCGCCCGTCTGCCCCGCGACCGAGATCACATGGTTGGCATTAGCGGAGTCGATGAACAGGGCGTTCTTCCCCTCGCGCACCGCCAGGTGGGCCGTCTCGTTCAGCTCATTGGCAATCAGCTTCAACTGCTCATGCGCCACTCGGACCAGCATGTTGCTCCAGTCGTACTGGTGCGAGAGCGTCCACATGGCCGGGCCAAGGATATAGTCCTTGCGCCCGGCCGGACAGGCCAGAAAGCCGCGTCGCCGCAGCGTCTGGGCCAGGCGAAAGGCGCTGCTGCGGTCGATCTGCAGCAGATCGGCCAGCTCGCCCAGCGAGATGGGCTGCTTCGAACGGGCCACGGATTGCAAAATCACCAAGCCCCGATCGAGGCTCTGAATAAAGGGTACTGCGGTTGGTTTTTTTATGGGCATAGACCTGCTGCTCAGGCCCTCAGCTTGACGCCGATCTTCTTCAGGTAAGCCTGACTCTCACCCGCAAGTTCGGATGGAGGGATCGGCGAAAGGCTATTGGGATCATTGTCGAGTTCTACCATCACCATACCACTAATCTTTCGGCCGGCCATCAGGTCCAGAATCGCGGGGACGTTTACCTTTCCGCGACCCAGGGGGCAATAGTACACCAGGTGCGGGTCCTTGCCGTCATAATCCTTCAGGTGCATGTGCTGCACCAGCGGCAGGTAGTCCTTGACCACCTGCACCGCGTCCGCCCCGCCCTTGGTAAGCTGGCCCACGTCCGGCCCAAACTTCAGCGTCGTGTGGTCGATGGCGTCGAGCGTGGCGTAGGTCTCATCGCGCGTCTCCACGCACGTCCCCGTGTGCTGGTGCAGCACTGGCGTCAGCCCCTGATCGACGATCCTCTTCGATGCTTCGTTCAGCGTGGCAACAATATTGGCCTTGTGCTCCGCAAAGTTGTAGCTATCGCGTGGCACAGGATTCGGCCCCAGCACGAAGATCCGCCCGCCCGTGGCCTTGATGAGCTTGGCCCATCTCACGGCCTTGTCCATCGTCTCCTGGCGGCGCGTGGAGTCGACAAGGTTCAGGGTGCAGTAGCCGGAGATTAGCGGAATGTGATTCGCCTTGAGCACCGGCGTCAGCCCACCCTTGCTCTCCCAGTCCACCAGTACGTCGCCGAAGGTCTCAAAGCCATAAAACCCCAGCTTGCCGCAGGTCCCAATGGCGTCGGCTACCTGCGCGTTCGGCCACGTAATCCCGGTATAGCCAATGGGAATATTCCAGGTCTTAGCCAGAAGGCTCGCGGGCATGGCGGCCGCCGTGGCGGCGCCGAGAAGGGTGCGGGTTACAAAAGTGCGGCGAGTCGTGGATCGGGTAAGGGACATCGTCATCGGGGTATTCACTCCATCCTCATTCTCAGGCCATTCGAGCCGATCTGGTGTCGCAAATAAATTGCGCTCTGCGCATTTATACTTGCGCAAGACGCAACCACTGTGCTCCTCTCATCCTGGCAGTGTCAAGCAAATCCTCACGTACAGGCTGCAAAAAATGCAGTCGTTCACCCTCCGTTGCAATAGCTGGTTACCGCAAAAGTAATCTTCGAGGATCGTACTTTCTTGCTGCTTGACGATCCCGCACCCCAACGGTAAGATTTGCGTTGCTTGCACTATACGCAATTTGAATATCGTGTTTCGCAAGAAGAGGCGTGGCCGGTACACCGTCGTTCGCACCGGTTGTGGGGCAAAATAACAGGCTGTTTCTGCACTATTTGAAGCTTAGCGATACGAAAGGGCTTGCATGGATTACTCGAGCTTCCAGTTGAAGGACAAGATCGCCATCGTCACCGGAGCCTCCCAGGGCATTGGGCGCGCCATCGCGCTGGGACTGGCGCAGGCGGGCGCGCACCTCGTGCTCGCCAAGCACCCCGGCGGCAATATGGCAGAGGTTGAGGCAGTCAAAGCCGAGATCGAGTCCCTCGGCGTCCGGGCCATCATCGTCCTGACTGATGTGGCTGTGGTGGCCGACGTTGAGGCTCTCATGGCCCGTACTGTCGCCGAGTTCGGCCGCATCGACATCCTCGTCAACAACGCCGGTTGGACCGGCACCAACGACGCCCTCGACGTAACCGAGGAGGAGTTCGACAAGACCGTATCGTCCTCCTTGAAGAGCGTCTTCTTCGCCTCGCAGGCCGCGGCCCGCGTCATGATTCCTCAGGGTGGAGGCCGCATCATCCAGATCGGCTCCAACTTCGGCGTCATCGCCTTCAAGAAGCGGGCGGTCTACGCCGCGGTCAAGGCCGCCGTTCACCATCTCGCCAAGGCGCTCTCGCTCGAGTGGGCCCACGACAACGTGCTGGTCAACGTCGTCGCCCCCTGCATCACCGAGACCGAATCGCGCAAGAACATCCTCGAGCGGCCCGGATACAAGGAGTGGGCGACCCAGCAGATGATTCCTCGCGGACGCTGGAACCAGCCGGAAGATCTTGTCGGAGCGGTGCTGTTTCTTGCCAGCCCCTTTTCCGACATGGTGGTGGGACATACCTTGATGGTCGATGGCGGTTGGACGATCCACTAGCAGACAGGAGAAAGACAATATGAAGTTGACAGGCAAGATCGCCCTGGTGACGGGTGCGGGGCAGGGTATTGGAAGAGGGATCGCCGAGGTCTTCGCGGAGAACGGCGCGGACGTGGTCATCAACGACCTGCACGTTGGGGAGCGCACCGAGCAGGTAGCCGAGGCCGTTCGCAAGCAGGGCCGCAGGGCTCTCGTCGTCCAGGGAGACGTCTCCCTGCGCGCCGATGTCGACCGCATCTTCGCAGAGGCCCAGCAGCTCGGCCCGGTCGACATCCTCGTCAACAACGCGGGCATCGAGACCATCGTGCCCTTCCTCGAACTGACCGACCAGCAGTGGGAGGATGTCACCAACGTCAACCTCAAGAGCGGCTGGATGTGCTCGCAGGCCTTCGCCAAGCGCGCCGTAGCTGAGGGCCGCAAGGGAGCCATCGTCAACCTCGGCTCCATCCAGGCCGCGCGTGTTCTGCCCGGCCGCACCCACTACGCCCCCAGCAAGCTCGCCGTCGAAGCCATGACCCGCAACATCTCCGCCGAACTGGGGCCGCACGGCATCCGCGTCAACTGCATCCACCCCGGCCTGATCGATACGCCGATGATTCGCTGGGTGCTCGAAAGCCCGGAGATTCTGCCGCAGGTCGTCGCGCAGATCTCGCTGGGCAGGCCCGGCCAGCCGCGCGATATCGGCAACGCAGCGGCCTTCCTCGCGTCCGACGAGGCCAGCTATGTCACCGGCCAGTCCCTGTACGTAGATGGCGGTTGGGTGGGCAAATAAGCACAGCTTTTTCGCAAGGCAAAACAAGAACCGCCGGTGGAGTCATCCACCGGCGGTTCTTGTTTGCGTTGTAAACAGATTTACTTGCCGGACCTCTCAGGCAGCGCGAAGACATAGTATCCCTGCTTCGTGTTGTCGTAGGGGGTTGCGGCAGCCGGTGTTGCCTTGCCGTCCGGTTGCCGTACCGTCTCCAGCCGCGGCCGCGCGCTGATCGCGATGTACTCGCGCCCAGCGACCTCGTAGACAGCGGGAATCCCCTCCGGCCCCGCGGGCAGATGCAGCGACCACACCTGCTTGCCGGTGTCTTTGTCGTAGAAGTGCAGCGTGTTGTCCGAGATCGTGGGCGCGATGATAAGCCCACCCGCCGTCACCACAGGCCCGCCACGCGGCCAGTAGCTGCCCGTATTGCGGATGCCCTTGGCAACCAGCTCCTCCACTTCGCCCAGCGGGATCTGCCACTTGATCGTGCCCTTGTTCATGTCATACGCGGTCAGGCTCGACCACGGCGGCCCGATGGCCGGAAGACCCTCGCTGGAGTTCATGTAACCATATCCGGTCCAATATCGCTGTCCGCCCGGCCCCAGCTTCACCTGGGCTTTGGGGGCCGGAGCCATCATGCGAGCCATGATGTCGCCGGGAATCGCGCCCAGCTCCGGAGCCTTCAGATAAGCGATCAGGTTCTTGACGTCATCGCTATCGAGGTCCGGAAAGGCAGGCATCGGCGGCAAACCATTCTGCACCGCAGTCGCCACCCGTTCCGCGCCGGCGCGCTGAATGATATTGACGAGTGAGGGAATCGCAGGCGGCTGTCCCGCACGCGACTCCGTATGGCACGACTGGCAGTTCTGAATATAGACCAGGTGCCCCTGCGACTCCGCTGGCCCCGTCATCTGCCTGCGCGGCGGCTTCGTCTCCAGCTTCAGCAGCGAGGGCGCATCCTTCGACGCCACATAAAACGTCGCGGTCGCGGGATCAATCGCAGCCGTGCCCCAGTTGGCTCCGCCGTTATTGCCGGGCGTCTCCATCGTCGTGCCCAGCGTGGGCGGCGTGTAGATACCCTCGTTCCGCGCTGCCAGCACCGCGGCCTTGATCTTCTCGCGCTCAGCCGGATTGGAGATATACGGATCGACATCCTCCGCGCTGAACTTCTGCCTCGCAAACGGCGGCAGCGACGGAATCGGCTGCGTCGGCCACGACTTCTCCCCCGGCATATCCGACTGCGGTACAGGCCTCTCCTCAATCGGAAAGACCGGCTTACCCGTCGCGCGATCGAAGACATACACAAATCCGTTCTTCCCAGCCTGTGCCACCACGTCCACCATCTTGCCGTTGTGCTTGATGGTCATCAGCTTCGGCGCGGTCATCAGATCGTAGTCCCACAGATCGTGATGCGTCGTCTGGAAGTGCCACAGGTACTTGCCTGTGCGCGCATCGAGCGCCAGCAGGCAGTCGGAGAACAGATTCGCTCCCAACCTGTCCGCGCCATAAAAGTCATACGTAGGAGCACCGATAGGGAAGTAGGCGATGCCGGTCTTCTCGTCGATCGTGATCTCGCCCCACGTATTGGTGCCGCCCACGTACTTCCACGCATCCTTCGGCCACGTCTCATAGCCCATCTCGCCCGGATGCGGCACTGTATGGAAGCTCCAGGCCACCTTGCCGGTCAGGATATCGAAGGCGCGCAGATCGCCCGGAGGCGACTCATACTCCTCGCCGGTAGCCGAGCCAAGAATCAGCAAGTTTTCGAAGACCCTGCCCGGCGTAGCCGTCTGAATCTGCCGTATGCTGCTCGGAACGCGCCCCAGTCCCTCACGCAGATCGACCGCCCCATGATTACCGAAGCTATCAATCGAATTCCCAGTCTTCGCATCGATCTCATGAAGCATGTTGTCGGCCGAAAACAGAATCCGCCGATCCGACCGATCCTTACTCTCCCAATAGCTCACGCCCCGGTTCGAGACATTGCGCGGCTTGTGATTATCGTGAACCCAGATCTCCTTGCCGGTCGCTGCATCCACCGCCGCAATGTCGTTGTCCTTGCCGATGACATACATCACGTTGTCGATAATGATCGGGTTCGAGCCATAGCGAAAGCCATTGTTGCCCGCCGGATAAAACCACACCTGCTGCAACTGAGCGACGTTGCTCTTATTGATCTGCCGCAGGTCGGAGTACTGCGCCGAGTCCGGCCCGCCCTGATACGCCCGCCACGTCGTATGCGGCGCGCGCTCTTTCCCCTCGGCTGCATGTGCCGTCTGCGCGGAGTGGTGCAGGCAGACTTCCGTAAAAGACCCGGCGAGAGCAAGCGATACAGCAGATATCTGCCACAAGGGTATTCGCATTGGTTGGTCTAACTCCTGTTAAATCGTCTTCCGTTTGTTACAAGATCTTGAGGCGGTAGTCAGGGTGTTTTATGCCGCGGTCATCGGCGTCTAACCACGGCGGGATACATGCAACGGAGTGCTCATGCAAGGCCTTTTTCGTTTATTGCGCGATACGCAATTCGTATTGCGCATGATCTAAAGAGAACGACATACTAGCAACCCCAAAACACGTAAGTCAACGTCCATCTTCAGCCACAAATCCGGGTACCCATGTCTCGCTTTTAAGGCATGGGTTTCAACATCGCCGCCGATCCGCTCCTTACGTCCCGTCCTTCAGGGAACGGTTTCAGCCGCGTCACAAATTCGCCATCCATGAACACGGCTTTAGTCGCTGCGGAACTCTTTTCTGCAAAGTGGCTCATCGTTCAATCTGTCGCAATGCCTCTGCCGCCGCATGGCTTACATTTTCATCACTACTCACTGCTGCCTGTTCCAGATGAGTTTTGGCCTCCGCAGCACGATGCTCCCGCAGCAACGCCAACCCCAGCCCAAGCTGCGCATCCCCCTGGTCAGGCTTTATCTGCAACACCCTCTCATACTCTTCCGCTGCCTCCGGCACATGACCCTGGGCCGCCAGCAGATCGGCCAGATCGCTGTGCATCTCCGCCGACCCCGGCTCGAGCCGCACCGCTGCCCTAAGCTCGGTGGTGGCCCGAGGAATCGAGTTAGTCAGAATGCTGAGCAGGCCAAGCCCATGATGCGCCTCCGCGTAGTTCGGGTTGACCGCAAGAGCTTTGTCCAGATGAAACTCCGCCTCGGCGAAGCTATGGTTACTGGTCAACAACGAGCCGAGATTATTCTGTGCCTCCGCAAGATCAGGCTCCCAACGAATCGCCTCACGGAAGGACTGCTCGGCCAACGCCGCATCTCCGCGCCGCAACGCCACAAGCCCCAGCAGGTTGTGCGCCTCCGAGCGCTCCGGATTGACGGCCAGCGCACGGTTCAACGCCTCCTGTGCCTCGGCCAGCCTCTCCTTGCGCAGATAGGCGTTCCCCAGATCGGTCAGCAGTAGATCGTCTTTGGGATACAACGCCACGCCCTTTTGCAATACGTCCAGCGCCCGCGCATCCTGCCCCGTGGCATATAGCGCCGGAACTATCTCCCGCATGGCCTGCCGATCACCGGGCCGATGCGCGAGCGCAGCATCGAACCACCTCACCGCATCCGAGTTTCTGCCTCTGCGCGCATAGGCTCGCGCCAATTCCAGATAAGGTTCAGGCATTGTCGGCGACTGCCGATCCACCACACTCTGCAACTGCTTCAGCCCCTGCACCCCATCGCCATCGTCCACGCGAGCGACGGCCAGATACAACTCATCCTTAGCCGTATCAGAACCTTTGGCCGGATAGTAAAGATCCACAAGATTCTTATCCGGCGGCAGCGTACTCTCAGCCAGCGGCGCAAGCAGATCGCCTGCAGGCCGATACCTCTGAATATAGTGATCGGTCATGACAACATGCACCGAGCCCGCCGCCCGCCGCTTCGGCATATGACATGAAAGACAATTCTGGCTCGCAGGCAGCGCCACGGTGTGCTTTACCGCGGCATGACAGCTCAGACAGACCGCGGTGTACTTGCGCACGGCTTCCTCGCCACGGGGAATATCATGCGGGTTATGGCATGTAATGCACGTCATCGAGCTCTTCAGATAGCAAGCTGATTCCCGCAGCCGATAAGCCGCATGAGCAATCTCAAAGTCCTCGTGCTTATTATCCTTGGGAGCTTCAAAGTACATCTTGTAGTCCCCCAGGCTTTGGCCCGGACGGAAAGAGAATACGTCACGGCTATAGTTACGTATCTCCGGCGGAGTATGCAGCGCGCTCGTGCCCAGGTGACACTCCATGCACACCTCCATTTGACGGTCACGCGGCAACTTTCGCGGATTCACAATCGCAGCTCGAATCTCCTCGATTGACGCCTTGCCCGAGGTCACAGCAGCTACATGAGCCCGTCCGGGCCCATGACACCGCTGGCAGTCGATCCCCTCCGGCAGTCGAGCAGGGAAGACCCCTTCCTTCACATCGTCGTTCGCCGTCGGCGAGTCCATCGCAGGATAGCCGTTGTGGCAGAACATGCACTCCGCCGTGATCGTGCCGCGCATATCGGTCTGGCTCGCACGATCGAACCCCGGACTCATCGCCCAGTATCCCGAGCGCTCCGTGTACCAGCTCACCGGCAGCTCGACCAGCTTGCCCTCCTGCGTGCGGTGCAGATAGGTGCGCGCATGATTCCCCGATCCGATTACATAATCCACTTGCTGCTCAACGACGTTCGCTTCCTTGCCATCGAAGCCCGCAGTACTGCGCCTCTGGAAGAACCTTCCATCGCGCTCGACCATCGCGTAGTGCATCCCCGATAGCTTATGGTCGAGGGTGTGCGTCCCCGTGTAATCCTCGATCACATTCTTATCAGTCGGCTGATAAAACGACCGCCCCATACCGGTCTTCTTATAAGTAGCCGCGATCTGCGAGTGGCACGTAGCACACACAGCGGGGTCTACATAGTCCGACTGCGCCCGCACTACAGGCACCCTCTCCCGATGCCGATGCCCCACCACCCATCCCAGGCATAGCAGCGCGCCAACCCCGAACAGCACCGCGACCCCGCGCCGCCAAAGCCGTCCTGAAGCAGGCACAGGGGCTTCGATCTTCACCGGAGCAGTACTCTTCGATCTCTTCTTCATCGGCTTCATGGGAATCAGTAGTAAGAAGCTTACGGCACGCAGACAATCATTGTCATGAAGGACAGAAAAGAGGGGTAGCCATTGGGCTACCCCTCTTTGAGTTGCGATAAGCAATGCAGTTAGAAGTTGAACCGGCCCGAAAGCTGCAACAGTCGCGGCTGATTGAGCTGCGTCGTAATCTGCCCCACCTGCGCATTGCCGATAGCCGTATTGGGAACACCAAACTGCACACGGTTGAACAGGTTGAACGACTCGACGCGGAACTGGAACAGCACCCGTTCCGTCAGATGCGTGTCCTTGTACAGCGCCAGGTCATAGTTTGCCTGCCCTGGAGCCCGCAACGAGCTATCGAGCCGCGATTCATTGCCGAACGAGAACGCTGTCGCGGGAGCCGTAAAGGCAGCCGTATTGAAGTAAGTCGAGGTGGAGCTGGCATCGCCCAGTCGTTTCTGCACCGCGCCGCCAATCTTCTTATTCACTCCCGGCACCACGTTCGGACGCGTCGAGCCTTGCAGCGCATAGGTCGTAATGTTGTTCTGCTGCATACTGATGCCGAGAGGGAAGCCCTCCTGGAACGTCGTCACGCCATTGACGCCCCAGCCGGATACCACCTTATCCATCAGCCCATGGACATTCGAGCCGAACGCCTGCCCACGCCCGAACGGCAGCGAGTAGACATAGCTGATGACCAGCCGTTGCCGCGTATCGAACTCCGAGAGCGAGTACTCCGCACCCAGGTTCGACAGGTTCTGATACGCCGGAGCATTGCCCGTCGCCTCCAGCCACTGCGTCAGGCTCTCCGCGTTCGTCATCATCTTCGAGAACGTATACGAGCCCAGCAGCACGCCGCCCGAGTGGAACCGCTTCTCCACCTTGGCCTGTAGAGCGTTGTAGTTGCTGAAGCCCGTAAACGAGCCGGGATTGGAGATATTGCCATACTGCGGGAAGGGCCGCAGCAACTGGTTTTGCGGAACCGTCGGGTTCTGCAGATTGCCCTGCGAGATCCTGCCGTAGAGCGGATTTGTAACCTGTTTGGTCAAGAAGCAGGTCGAAGAGGGCGTGCCCTGATTACAAGCCGGATCACCCGCCGCCTGGCTCAGATACGAGGCAGGCACCTGGTTCACTCCGATGCTCACCGGCAGGTGCGATCCATGCAGTCCTGCATAGGCCGCCTCCACCGCGATTCCCATCGGCATCTGCCGCTGAACGGCAAAGTTCCATTGATACGTGATGCCGTTCTCCTCATTGGCCAGCACCGAGTTCGCAGATCCACCCAGCAGAATCTGCTGGTAAGCGGGGTTACGTCCCGGCGCTCCGGTAAGCCCACTCGGATAAGGATTATCGAGCGTAGCGGACGGAGTATTTCCGTTGTCGTTCGAGGTCACCTCAACATTGTTCACGTAGTTGATGCCGGACTGCACCGGCGAATCCGTAAACGTCAGGTCCGAGGGCAGAACGAACATGCCCCAGCCCGCACGAATGACGGTATTGTCATCAACGCGATACGCAAGCCCAAGCCGCGGAAGAAAGTCCGTGTAGTGTTCGTTGCGCTCACCCGCCGCAGGATGCTGCGGCGTGCCGACCAGGTCAAACGCACCCAACACCGGGTTGCCGCCGACAGAGATAGAGCCCAGTACTGGGTTCACCTCCGTTGGGTTGAAGGTAGCGATGCGCTGGTTGCGCTCGCGGTAGGTTCCGGGGATCTCATACCGCAGCCCCAGCGTCAGCGTCAGCTTCGGAGTAGCCAGCCATGTGTCAGAGATAAAGTAGCCCTGGTAGTAGATCGCCGTGTAAGTCGAAGGCGCGATCTGCACCGTTCCCGTAGCCCCATAGCCCAGCAGGAACGAGGCAAAGGGATTACCCGTGCCGCTCGCTGCCGACGCGCTCTTACCAGTGAACACGTTGTCGAACGCGAACGTGCCGCCCGGCGCATTGTTCTGGAAGTACTGCTGATCCAGGCGACGAAGATCCGCACCGACCTTGAGGGTATGGTTCTTCAGCGTCTTAGTGAAGCTGGGTGCAATCACGTAGTTGCTGTTGATGGATTTAATCAGACCCGTGCCGACGTTGTTGATTGTCGGGTTGGTCATCGTGATCGCGGGCACGGTCGTCGAAGGTGTCAGGTTATTCAACTGCGCAATCTGGCCGAAGTAAGACGGCAGCCCAAGCTGCGTCTCATCGTAGCCCAGCGTTCCCGGCGTGCGCTGATAGTTCCAGCGCGTGTACGAGATGCGGATATCCCCAATGGAGGTTGGGTTGAAGAGGTACGAGTCACCGGCTACGATCTGCTTGGTCGAGAAGGACTCCGGCGAGGTCTGGTCTCCGGTGATGAGACCGTTGTTATACGTCTGCGGCGCAATATTCTTCGAGTTCCACTGCGTATACCGCCCGAAGATGCGCTGCTTATCGCTCAGTGCATAGTCAACACGACCGTTGTACTGGTCGTTGTTTCCACCGGCGGTCGCATAGCGCTGGAAGTTCTGCGTCAAGGCATTGTTGGTAGGAGCAGCCCAGTAGGGGAATGCAATCAGGTTCTTCGCCACGGTGCTGAAGCGGGCCGGGTCGATGACGTTGAGTTGCCCCTTGTAAGAGAACTGCGTACGCGTGGGAGCGAGTCCCTGCCTCTGAGCGTCCGTGCAAGCGGGGTTCGAGCCAGTGCCGCAGGTCGTGAGCGGGTCATAGATCGGCGTGGAAAGAGCCGAGAAGTCGCCGCTACGCTCAGCCGCAGTGGGAACCGTGTAGTTGTACAGCAGGCCGGTCGTATTGCGATAACCCTGATAGTCAAAGAAGCCGAAGAGCTTGTCCTTGATAATCGGGAAGCTGATGTTGCCGCCGAACTGGTTCTGGTGCAGCGGGTTCTTGGCCAGCGGACTCGCGCTGTGCTTCGAGAAGTATGGCGTGGAGTTGAAGACCGTATTGCGCAGGAACTCATACGCCGTGCCATGAATGCTGTTGGTGCCAGACTTGGTCGTGATGTTGATGACACCACCGGCGTACATGCCATACTCCGCGGTGTTGTTGTTCGTCTGTACGCGGAACTCCTGTACCGAATCCTGCGAAGGCACCAGGATCGTCGCATTGCCATAGGAGATATTCACGGGCGCACCATCGACCAGTGTCGAGCTCTGGTTCGCATTGCCTCCGCCGATCTGGTAGTTACCCGCCGAGAAGACGTTCTGCCCGGTCAGGTTGCCGGAGGAGCCTCCCTGCGGCACCACGCCCGGAACCAGTCCGACCAGCGCCAGCACGTTGCGCCCATTCAACGGCATCTCGGTCACCGCGCGACCCTGTACCACCTGGCCCAGAGCCGCGTTCTCCGACTGGATGATCGGAGCCTGCGACGTGATCGTCACCTGCTCGTTCTGGGTTCCAATCTCCATCGGCACGTTGATGCGCGAGGTCAGCTCAACCTGCACCTCCACCGGATCGCGCGAGTAGTGCTTGAATCCGGCGCTGTCCACATCCACCTTGTACTGTCCCGGCTGCAGCGTCAGCACCTGGTAAGCGCCGGTGTCGTTGGTCTGGACGGTATGCGTCTCTCTGGTCGCATCGTTAGTCACAATGACCGTCGCATTGCTCACGGCGGCTCCGGTTGCATCCATCACCTGACCCACAATCGAGCCGGTCGTATTTTGCGCATAGGCTGAAGCCGCGAGCACGGAGAAGCACAGCACCCCGATATTTATTACGCGTTGAATCAATCTTGAAGTCGACATCCACTTTCCTCCCAATTGGTGCGCCGGTCTTCGTGCAATGATTCATGCGTATTATGCAATGATATTGCCGACGACCTCGAACCCTAACACTCGCATTTAAGAGAAGTCAAGGGTCAATTTTTTATCGAAAAGTAAGAGCAGATAAGCGCGTGCAACATCACCACTTGCGTCCATGCGTGAAGAACGCAGAGTGGATCGTCCGCGAGAGATGACTCACGGTGAAGACACAGTCTGCTACGCATCGTGCGCGAATCAGTCCATGCTGACAGGGCAAAATCGACTTATCTGTCGTTGCCCGGAACTCGACTTACTTCTTCTTCCTCAAGGTGGATTTCCCCCAGAAGATATACGTGCCGCTCCGTGTTGAGGTGACGATATCCATCGCACCATCGCCATTGAGATCCACTGCCAGCACATCCGATCCCACGCCGGAGTGGTTGTTGATCAGCTCCGGCACCAGGCGTGCGCCGCCCGGAGCCTTGCTGTCGCGCACCGTGCGGTACCAGTACAGCACCGCAGGTCCATAAGGATCGGGATCGTAGAAATCATCGAGATGCGACCAGTAACGCTTCCCAACCACAAAGTCCGGAATGCCATCGTCATCGACATCCGCCACAGTCGATCCATGCGGCTCCGTAAACACAACGCCGCCCGCACTTTCAGCCGCCGTCCGGCCCATCACCACATGCTTCACAAACGAGATCTCGCCCGTACTCGAACGCTTCTGCTCGAACCACGCGATCCCCCATCCATGCGCCTGAATCACAGTGACGACATCGTTCAGCCCATCGCCGTTCACGTCATAGACGCCCATCGTCGCGCCTCCAGCAGAGGTGCGACCCCAGCGCCCGAAGGCCTCCGGATGATACTTCCACAGCGAGCTTCCCGCGTTGGTCGCAGGCTGCTCCCACCACCCATAAGCCCCCAGTATGTCGGCTTTGCCATCGCCGTTCACGTCGCCGACTCCAACGCCATGCGGAGCCCACGGCCCTCGCTCCGAGACCGTATGCACAATCCACTTGCCCGTAGGGTTAGCCGGATCGACCGTCGCATACCGCATATACCCTTCGGCCTCGTACACCAGCGCAGGCTTGCCGCTGCCATCCACATTGCCCATCACGGTCTCTTCGCTATCGATCGGCGACACCACCTGGTAGTGCTCCCACCGCCGCGACTCACCCTTGGGATTCACATACAGCACCGCGCCTTCCTTGCCGCCGCCCGCATGACTGGTCGTCATCACATCCGGCCAGCCGTCGCCGGTAAAGTCATACGCGTGCTCCACCCAGTCCATCATTGAGTAGTTCGTAGAAGGGTTCACCGCCTGCGCCGGATAGATCTCCCGCGACCGCGTATAGTCCGGCCCAAAGTAGATCAGCGGCCCCGAGACGATATCCATCTTTCCATCGCGATTGAAGTCCGCGGCATCGGCCGACCAGCCGTAGTAGAACGGGTTCACCCGTTGCATCCTGAAGCGGTCGCCCGTAATCTCCAGCGGCTCTACATGCACCCCAAGATCGCGGTACGCGAGGTTACGAAACTGCACCTTGCTCCCCCCGCCTACATACAGAGCAATCGGCCCATAGCCATCCATATCCTCGGTCGCCGCGCTCACCTGCCCGCTGCCGTCGTCGAGAAACCCCCGAACAATATCCGCATCGAGCAGCAGCTCAATCTCATTCCAGTCATTGACCTTCAGCCCCGGCGCAGGCCGATCCATCGGCATCTTCACACCCGCAGGTCCACTCCGCAGCGGAGGCATCGCACGCGGCGCGTCCCCACCCGGCGCAGCAGGCGGAGCAAACCGAATCTGCCCCCCGGCGGCCCGCAGCTTCTTGCGCGCGATCTCCTTGCCACTGGCATCGAGCGTCAGGTTATAAGCTCCCAGCTCCTGTCCCTTGATGGAGACGAAGATCCCCTCCAGCCCACCCTGCTCCGTCTTATGAGCCCGCAGCAGCACGCCGGTATCGCAATCCCCCTCGCACCGGAACTGCGTATAAACCCCCGTATCCTGGTACGAGCGATCGAGCACCAGCCAGCCCGATCCGCTGGCAGAGATCACGCCATCAGCCGCCCGCCAGTCCGCACTCCCCAGCGTGTGCCAACCCGCCAGGCTCGATCCCTGAAACGTAACGTCCGGGTTGAAACTCGGCGTTTGAGCCTGCGCTCCACTAAACGTAAGCACGGCAAGGGAGGCAGCAAGATATCCGAAGCGTTTCGCCAGCATGGTGAGCCTTCTCCTTGAGACCCCGCAGGTCTCGTTTGAGAATTGCGCATTACGCAAAGGGTCTTGCGTAAAGACGCCGAATTGTAGCAGCTTGCGAGAACAATAGAGAAGCCCCAAAGTTTGAAGTCAGGCCGGACCGCCATTTACTCTTGAACCGCGGCAGAGATTCCTCTGCCGATATGTCGATTCAGAGGTTCTAATAGAGATCTATGTCGAAACGTGAATTTCAGACCGAAGTCAGCCAGTTACTGCAACTCATCATTCACTCCCTCTACTCGCACCCCGAGATATTCCTCCGCGAGCTGATCTCCAACTCCTCCGACGCGCTCGACAAGCTCCGCCACCTCACCCTCACCGACGAGGCCTTCAAGAGCATCGCCTTCGAGCCGCGCATCGACCTCGAGCTGGACGAGGAGAACCACACCCTCACCATCAGCGACACCGGCATCGGCATGGACGAGGAGGACCTGGTCTCACACCTCGGCACCATCGCCCGCTCCGGCACGAAAAACTTCCTCACCCTCCTCTCCGGCGACGCCAAGAAGGACTCCAACCTCATCGGCCAGTTCGGCGTCGGCTTCTACAGCGCCTTCATGGTCGCCGACCGCGTCGAGGTCACCTCGCGCAAGGCTGGCACCGACCAGGCCTTCCGCTGGATCAGCGACGGCAAGACCGGCTTCGAGATCGAACCGGCCGAGCGCGCCACCGTCGGCACGACGATCCTGTTGCACCTCAACGAAGAGGGCAAGGAGTACGCCAATAGCTGGCGCCTGCAGGAGATCGTCAAGAAGTACTCCAACCACATTGCCTTCCCCATCTTCCTCACCTACGACAAGAGCCAGTGGAACGAGGAAGAGAAGAAGTCCGACAAGATCCGCACCACCGAGCAGGTCAACGTAGCCAGCGCCCTCTGGCGTCGCTCCAAGAGCGAGCTGAAGGACGAGGACTACAAGGAGCTTTACAAGTCCATCTCCGGCGACTGGCAGGACCCTCTCTTCTGGTTCCACACCAAGGCCGAGGGCTCGCTTGAGTACACCACTCTCTTCTACATTCCGGCCAAGGCCCCGCTCGACCTCTACCAGGCTGAGTACAAGGTAGGCGTCAAGCTCTACGTCAAGCGCGTCTTCATCATGGACGACGCCAAAGAGCTTCTGCCCCCATACCTGCGTTTCGTGCGCGGCATCATCGACAGCGAAGACCTCCCGCTCAACGTCAGCCGCGAGATCCTGCAACAGAACCGCGTGCTCACCAGCATCCGCACCGCCAGCGTCAAGAAGATCCTCTCCGAACTGAAGAACATCGCAACCAACCAGCCCGAGGAGTATCTGAAGTTCATCACCGAGTACAACCGTCCGCTCAAGGAGGGCATCTACGGCGACTACGCCAACCGCGAGACGCTGCTCGATCTGGTCCGCTTCAAGTCCACCAAGGCCGAAGGGCTTACCAGCCTTGCCGATGTGAAGTCCCGCATGAAGGAGGGCCAGAAGAGCCTCTACTACATCACCGGCGGCTCCGAGTCTCTGTTGCGCACCTCGCCTCTGCTCGAGATCTACAAGAAGAAGGGCATCGAGGTTCTCATCCTCGACGATGAGATCGACGAGATCGTCTTCTCGGGCGTGGAGAAGTACGGCGACCTCGACCTGAAGGCGGTCAACAAGACCTCAACCAGCGAAGACCTGAAGGACGAGTCGGAGCCGGACAAGGCCGAGAACCTGAAGCCGTTGCTCGACAAGCTGAAGGCCACGCTGGGCGACCGCGTAAAAGATGTCCGCGCCTCGGTGCGCCTGGCCGACAGCCCCTCCTGCATCGTCTCTGACGAAGAAGAGCCGTCGCTGAAGATGCAGCAGATGATGCGCGCGATGGGCCAGAAGGACATCCCCGCGCTGAAGCCCACGCTGGAGATCAACCCTGACCACGAGATCGTCAAGAAGCTGCTCGCCCGTCCCGACGATGCCCTGGCCGAGGATGCCGCATGGCTTCTCTTCGATCAGGCACTGCTCATGGAAGGCGTCCCACTCCAAGACCCCGCCAACTTTGTGCAGCGCCTCAACCGCATCCTGAACATCTCGATTTAGAGAGTAGTATCCCCATCCTCACGACGGCACTATCGTCGTGAGGATGGGGAAGCAAACAATCCCCAGCCCGACTGGCCATTGTTGTTGCTTGTTCTTTTGGTTGTCATTCAGGAGCGAAGCGGAGGAATCTGCTTCTGTCGTTGTTCTTGCTTTTGCTTCTAGGGTAGGTCGGGACTTTAGCCCCGACATCAAAACCGGCCACTGACGCGGGCTTTAGCCCCGAGGCATGCTTTCTTCTCCCGGCCACAACCGCTCGTTGCTCCCCGAAAAGCGCTGAAGGCGCGCTCTATACCAGCCTAGGGCGAAGCCCTAGGTAATCGACAACGAAGGCAGATGAGGGCCGAAGGCCCGACCTATTACTATCTCAATCCTGCAAAGCCCCCCGCAGATCCTCAATCAAATCGAGCGAATTCTCCAGCCCAATCGAGAGCCGCAAAAGATTATCCGGTGTCTTCGTCCCGGCCCCTTCAATCGAAGCCCGATGCTCGATCAAACTATGCGTCCCACCAAGACTCGTAGCCCGTGTAAAGAGCTTCGTCCGCCCGGTAAAAGCAAGCGCCTCCGCCTCTGATCCACGCAACTGGAACGAAAGCACCCCGCCAAACATCTTCATCTGCCGAGCGGCAATCTCATGCTGAGGATGCTGCGGCAGCCCCGGATAATAAACCTTCTCCACCTGCGGCTGCTCTTCTAGAAACCGAGCAACCTCCAGCGCCGACGCGGACTGCGCACGCATCCGCAGAGGCAGCGTAGCCACACCACGCAGGGTCAACCAGCAGTCGAAAGGCGAAGGAATCCCCCCGCCAACCCCATACTGCTGCGCAATACGCGCCTCTTCAAAGAGCGGGTTCGAGCCATTACAAAGCAGCACACCGCCAGTCACATCGCTATGTCCTGCGATGTACTTGGTCGTGGAGTGCATCACGATATCAATGCCGTAAGCCAGCGGTTTTTGCAGAATCGGCGAGCAGAGCGTGCTATCGCAAACCGTAAAAATCCCCCGGCTACGCGCCAGTTTCGCAACGGCTTCGAGGTCCGTAATACGGAGCAGGGGATTCGACGGCGTCTCCAGCCAGAGGAGCTTTGTATCAGGACGAATCGCCGCTTCGATGTTGCTGATATCGCTGGGATCGACGAGGGTTACATCCAGCAATCCGCGGGATTTGCGGTGTTCGAGCAGCTTGCGAAAGCCGTGGTAGACATCGTCAGTGACGACGACGTGATCGCCGTGCGCGAGCGACTCGACCACCGCGCCAGCCGCGCCTAATCCTGAAGAAAACGCGATGGCCTGGTCCGCGCCCTCGAGGGCTGCGAGGCAGGTTTCGAGCGCCTGTCTATTGGGGTTATTGCTGCGCGAGTAGCTGTAGCCGCGCGGGAAACTGCCATCGGTATCGCGCTCGAAGGTGGTCGCAAGATAGATCGGCGAGACCACCGCGCCGGTAACCGGATCGACGGGCTGGCCTGCGTGGACTGCTAGGGTCTCGGGGTGGACGTGGGGCTTAACGCTCATGTTTCACGATCATAATGGATGGATAGAACACGGTGTTTTGTCGGTGTGACGCGGTGGAGTGACGGTGTGGATCTACGGTGTTTGCACTATTTTGGGTGCAAATGGCCACTCGCGCCGGACGCGGGACCGGATGAAGAAGATGAGTGCTCCGCTGATCGCGACGACGGCCCCGTAACTCAGCTCGCGGGAGGCGTCGGGGCGCGAGAAGAGGATGAAGAAAAATCCAGTCAGCGCGAAGAGCGGAGGCAAGGGGTAGAGCCAGATGCGGAAGGGACGTGGCCGGTTCGGCTCGCGCTTGCGCAGGACCATGACGCCGACCTGTTGCAGTACGAACTGCAGGATGATGCGGATGGTGACCAGCGCGGCGATGACGTGGCCGAGGTCGAAGAAGCAGAAGAGCGTGGAGGCCGCGCCCAGCGCCAGCAGAGACAGGTGCGGGAAGTTGTGCTTGGAGTGCAGGCGGCCGAAGATGCGGAAGAAGTTGCCGTCGAGCGCCGCGACGTAGGGGACGCGGGAGAAGGCCAGCAGCAGGGCGAAGACCGAGGAGAAGGCCGTCCAGATGACCAGCCCGGCGAGGACACGTCCGGCGGTGGTGCCGAGGGTGCGTTGCAGCATGACGGCTACGACGGCGAGGCGGCTGTTGCCGGAGGTCGCGGTGGCCAGCTCCTGCCAGGGGATGACGCCGAGGACGCTGACGCTCATGAGCAGGTAGAGCGCGGCGATGACGAGGATGGAGATGAGGACTGCGCGGGGGATGTTGCGGCCGGGGTTCTTGATCTCGCCGCCCATGAAGCAGACGTTGTAGTAGCCCCAGTAATCGTAGGTGGTAATCAAGGTGGCTGCGCCCAGGGCCTCGAAGAACGCGGGGCGCAGGGTGAAGGCTCCGGGGGGGAGCGAGAAGGCCATGTGGGCGTTGAAGTGGGTGAGTCCGGCAAAGATGACGATGCCGATGGTGAGGAGCATTCCGGCCCAGAGGACCCAGGCCATGCGGGTGATGGCGCGGACGTTGCGGTAGAGCAGGATGACCATCAGGACGCAGGTTCCGGCGGCTACGAGCTTGGTTCCGGCGATGTGGGAGAGTAAGCCGGTTGCGACCGGGCCTTGGTGGAGGGAGGGCCAGAGGTAGGCCGCGTACTGGGCCAGTCCGATGCAGCCCGAGGCGATGGAGAGCGGGGCGCTGAAGCAGAGTTGCCAGACGTAGAGGAAGGATGCGAGGCGGCCACCGCTCTGGGGGCCGTAGATTTCGCGGAGGAAGGCGTAGGAGCCTCCGGCTTCGGGCATGGTTGCGCCCAGCTCGGCCCAGACCAGGCCGTCGCAGATGCCGATGAGGGCTCCGATGATCCAGCCGAGGAAGGCCTGGGGGCCACCCATGGCGGCGACGACCAGGGGCAGGGTGATGAAGGGGCCGATGCCCACCATGTTGAGCATGTTGAGCGAGATGGCGCTGCCGAGACCGACCTGGCGGGTGAGGGCTGGTTGGCTTGGGGGGGCGGGTTCGCTGGGCATAGTTATGATCGTAGTACTTCGTACCGTTCTCGGGGTGGTATGGGGGAGTGATCGGCATGGGGCCTCCCGTTGATCGGCAGCGAGCATTGTTATTTCCGACCAACGGGAGGACCCTTATCTCTTGAGTTATCGAGACAAGGTATACGCGTCACGAAGTGACCGCTCCGCGCGTAGCGGGTCCGTCCGGCAGGACGTTTTTGCAGCTTTTACAATAGAGTTCCTCAGCGGCTCAAGGCGTGCCCTTAGTGGTCGTGGTGGGGTTGAAGAAAGCATACCTCGGGGGCTGAAGCCCGCTTTGATGGCGGGTTTTAATGTCGGGGCTAAAGCCCCGACCTACCCCAGGAGCAACGGCAACGACGAGAAGCAACGGCAAGAGCAAGAGCAACGGCAAGAGCAAGAGCAACGGCAAGAGCAACGGCAAGAAGCAGATTCCTCCGCTTCGCTCCTGAATGACAACCAAAAGAACAGGCAACAACAACGAATCCAAAACAAGCAACAGCAGCGAAACAAAGGAACGGGCGTTAGTCGCGAAACACAAGAACGGGCAACAACAAATTACAGAACCGGCAACGGTGAGAACGCCGGTTATGCGGGAGAGGTTGCTTTAAGAGTTGGAGTTGGGGCCGCCTAGTGCTTTGAGGCGTTGGATGAACTCGCGGATGGGGAGCAGAATCGGCTCGAAGAGGGGGTGCTTGCGGTTCTGCAAAGCTACCTCGGCGAAGAGCTTGAGGCCGATGATCAGGGCCGCGGAGTCGTCGGGCGAGAGGATCTGCTTGTCTTTGGTGCGGGCTGCAATCTCGAAGAGATCGTCGTGGTTTTGTACCTCGAACTGGAGCGGGTGGCCAAGGCCGGTGCTGGTCTGTTCTCCTTCGAGGGCTTCCACGGTGATGCGATAGCGGTAGGCGTTCATTGAGGTCCTTTCCATGGCGGAGTATCGCGTGGGCTCCGTCTTTGGTTCGATGATCGGGGTTGGGAAAGGGACTCTCCTTTTGCATGCGGGTTAGTTGCTATAGCCGGAGATGAACTGGTGGCGCGTACCGTCGAGTTGGAAGGTGGAGCGAGGGAGCTTGCCGATGTTGGCTCCGTAGATGTGGATGCTGATGGATGGTTGATCTGCAAGGGCATTTGAGACGCGGTGCAGGTCGCCGGTGTCCTCGGAGACGGCGTCGACCATGCCTTGTGTGAGCAGGATGGGGTCTCCTTCGGGGAGCAGTGAACCATCGGGTTGCTGGGCGTAGCCCTGTGAGTGCTCCGCGCCGCGGAGGATGCCGATGAGGCCCCAGACGGTGTGGTTGTGGATGGGGGTCTGCTGGCCTGGGCCCCAGACGAAGCTGACGATGGAGAAGCGGTCCTGCGGGTCGGCGTGGAGGAGGTACTGGCTGTAGCGGGTGGGGCTGGCGATGGCGTACTCGGAGGGGAGCCAGTCGTCCTGGGCGATGAGCTGGGCCAGGAGCGGGGTGCCCTGGGTGAGGATCTCGCGGTCGGGGAGGGCGGCGTCGATGAGCTTTTGGAACTCATCGAGAAAGGCCATGAAGCGAGGGTGGTGGACGTTGGCCATGGTTGCGGTTTCCTGTGAGGGAGAGATTCGATGGGGCAATGATAGTCATTTCCCCGTACAATTCGTTCGCCTGGATTTTTTTATTGTCGCTTGCTTCTTGAAAAGGTATGGAGGTTATTTGTGCTCAGAAGATTCGCGCGTGTGGGTGGAGTTCTTTTTGCTGGTCTGCTTGTTTGCGTGGGATCGTTGGTTGCTCAGAGTGCGTTGGGGATCTTTGAGGGGCAGACGGATATTGGCAGCGTGACTCCAGCGGGTACGGCGGCGTATGACGCGGCGGCTGGGACGTATACGATCGCCGCGGCTGGGGCCGATCTTTGGGACGCGAGCGATAACTTCCACTTTGTCTGGAAGAAGGTTTCGGGAGATGTGGCGCTGACGGCCGATGTCACGTTTCCCGATACGGCGGGGACGCACTATCCGCGGCGCAAGGCGATGCTGATGGTGAGGCAGGGGCTGGATACGGATAGTCCCTATGTGGCCGTGACGCAGCATGGTGTGGGGGCTACGGTGTTGCAGTATCGCCGCGTGAAGGGCGGGGGGACGCAGGATATCGAGGTAAGTGTAGCCGCGCCGAAGCGGATTCGGCTGGTGCGGCGTGGGGATGCGGTGACGATGTTCCTGAGCGCCAATGGCGAGCCGCTGCACCAGGTGGGGGCGTCGATGAAGGTGCGGCTGTGGGACTCGTTTTATGTGGGGCTGGGGGTGTGCTCGCACGATGCGAAGGTGACCGAGAAGGCGGTCTTCTCGAATGTGAAGTTGGAGACCTCGGTGGTCTACAGCACGTTGCAGACGATGGCGATCGATCCGGCGTTTCTTCAAGCCAAGGTGGTCTATACGACCGAGGGGCGGATGGAGGCTCCTAATTGGACCAGGGATGGGCAGTCGCTGATCTTCAATCAGAACGGGAAGATGATGATGGTTCCGGTGAAGGGTGGGGAGCCGAAGGTGATTGATGTTGGGGCGGCGGTGCGGTGTGGAGGGAGTCATGGGTTGTCGCCCGACGGGAAGGAACTGGCGATTACCTGCGCGATGCTGGATAAGCCGGAGACGCGGGTGTATGCGGTGCCGATGAGCGGGGCGACGCCGGGTGGGACGCCGAGGATGGTGACCGAGCATGGATCTTCTTACTGGCATAGCTGGTCGCCGGATGGTAGGACCATTGCGTTTACTCGGCCCGCGCATGGGTCGGGGGATATCTTTGTCATCCCGGCGGCGGGTGGGGAGGAGAAGCAGATTACTTCTGGGGAAAAGCTGAGTGACGATCCGGATTATTCTCCTGACGGGAAGTACATCTACTTCAACTCGGATCGGAGTGGGGGGATGCAGATCTGGCGGATGAAGACGGATGGAAGCGTGCCGGAGCAGATCACCTTCGACGAGATGGTGAACTGGACACCGCATGTCTCGCCCGATGGGAAGTGGATGGTATTTCAGAGCTATCCGGCGGGGACGACGGGGCATCCGACGAATACGGATATTGCGGTGAGGATCATGTCGCTTGAGGACAGGAAGGTGCGGACGCTGGCCAATGTGGTGGGCGGGACGGGCATGATGAATGTGCCGTCGTGGGCTCCCGATAGCAAGCACCTGGCGTTTATGACCTACCTGCTGATGCTGCCGGAGGAGACCGGCAGCATCAGGTAGAGCTAGGCGCTGTAGAGGTTGGTGTTGAGGAAGTGGTTGCGGAACTTGCCCTTGGGATCGTACTTCGCGAGGAGGGCTTTGAAGTCCTTCATGCGGGGGTAGTGGGCCTGGATCTGCGCGGGAGGCATCGTGAAGGTCTTGGCCCAGTGGGGGCGCGGGTCGAAGGGGGCCAGCTTGGCCTCGATCTGTGGGAGGATCTGCTTGATCGCGGGCCACTCGCGCTTCCAGGTGAAGTGAAGGGCGAGCGAGGGGCGCTGGTAGGCCATGCTGAGCCAGAGGTCGTCGGGGGCGATGGTGCGCAGCTCGGTGACGAAGAGGTGAGGGGTGATCTGGTCGCGTAGCTGCTCGACGGCGAGAATGGCCTCGTAGGCGCGGTCAAGGGGGACGAAGTACTCGCTCTGGATCTCCGCGCCCTGGCTGGGGGTGAAGTTCATCTTGAAGTGCGGGAGGCGCTCGTACCAGGGGCCGGGGACGCCGAGTTGGTCGGTGCAGTTCTCGGCTGAGACGCCGGAGATGGGGTGGAGCTTTTTGGTGGCGGCGGTGGCTCCGTAGAACTGGGGGGAGATGTGGGTGGCGTTGCCGCCGTCGGTGCGGCGCTTGATCCAGACCTGGGTGGCGCGGTGGTGCTGCCAGTCGGTGAAGAGGCTGACGGAGTAGCCGCTGGAGTAGATGGGGATGAGGTTGTGTTGAAGCTCGTCGAAAGATAGGTTTTCGTAGAGGACCTGGGTCATCTCGAAGCGAGGCTCGACCGCGAGGGTGATGCGGGTGATGATGCCGAGCGCGCCGAGGCCCACGACTATGCCGGGGAAGTCGGCGTCGTGCTCGCGGGTGAAGGTCTTGAGGGTGCCGTCGGGGAGGACGATCTCGATGGCGCGGACGGCGGTGGAGAGGTTGCCGTTATGGAGGCCGGAGCCGTGCGTGGCTGTGGCGCAGCCTCCTACGACCGAGATGTGTGGGAGAGAGGCCAGGTTGTGGACGGCGAAGCCGCGGCTGTCGATGTAGGGGGCGAGCTGGCCGTAGGTGACTCCGGCTCCGACGGTGACGGTACGGGCTGTGGTGTCCAATTCGATGGAGTCGAGGTGCTGGAGGGAGACCTGCTCCTCGGTGCTGTCGGCGATGTCGTTGAACGAGTGGCGCGTGCCCAGGGCCTTGAGGTGAGTGTGGGCGGCGATGAGGTGTTTGACCTCTTCGGGGTTCGCGGGCAGGTCGAGGTGATCCGTGCTGTAAGTGAGGTTGCCCGCCCAGTTGGTGCGGGCTGTGGCGGCTTCGGCCAGGGGGAGTTTTGAGAGAAGGCTGCTACCCATTAGTGCTCCTGAAGACTTGAGAAACTCACGCTTGTTCATCATTCCATACCTTCCACTCAGATAGCAGCCGCGGCGAACGCTCGGATAAAGATTGCCCGCAAGGGAAACAGGTTCAGATGTGTTTCGTCAAGGTGCGACGTATGGATTTGCGAGGAGGCTGGGTGGCGGCTAGTTTGGTTGCGGGTGTTTTGGTGGCTCGCGGCGATTTTGGTTGTACCGCTAGCGTGGTGGTGGCCATGTGGTTGCGAAGGGTGCGGGCCTTTTCCTGCTCGCGGCCGAGGGTGAGCAGCTCATTAGCGTCGGTGAGGTGCGCGGTCATCAGGCGCGCGGCCAGGGGGGCGTCGCGCTGCTCGATGGCGGCCAGGATGGGCTTGTGGAAGGCGACGGTATGCTCAAGGTCTACTAGCTGCGAGGTCACCATAATCATGTTGAGCATGGCGCGATGAATGGTGTGGAAGAGGCGTCCCGTGAGGCGATTGCCGGATGCCTGAAAGATAGCTCGGTGAAAGAGAAGGTCTGAGGCCACCAGCTTGACGCGGTCGCGCTCGCTGTTTTCGAGGTCGGCGATGGATTGGCGGAGGAGGGCGATGTCGTCGGAGTTGGCGCGCTCGGCGGCCTTGGCTGCAAGGGCCGGCTCCATGAGGAAGCGTAGCTCGGTTAACTCTTGTACGGATGTGTCGTCGAGTAGGAAGAGGAACTCCATGGGGACGGCGAGGACGGAGGAGGCGTCGCGGTTGAGGTAGCTGCCGTCGCCGACCTTCTGGGTGATGACGCCCATGATCTCGAGCACCTTGAGGGCCTGGCGCAGGGAGGAGCGGGCCACCTTGAAGTGTGCCGCAAGCTCGCGCTCGGGCGGCAGCTTGGTGCCGGGCGTGAGGATGCCTTCGCTCAGCATCTGCTGAAAGCGAAGGATAAGCAGATGTGTGACGTCGTCCTTGTTGTTCAGGACCTGCTTCGCACTGGCCATCTGGAGATTCCGCCGGTTGTTCATCGTCCCATAGTGCTTGGGTTGGACTGACAAAGTCAAAGCCTTCAGCGCTATATGAAAATCAATAGGTAGTACCTATTGACGATGGAATGATCGTTGTTGTGGGGATATTTTTGATTTGTGGGTAAATGTCCGCGCATGTGGCGATAGACCAAAAAAATAAATGATGGAACGGTGTTGACAGGAGAGTTTTATAGGTACTACCTTTGTGCGCGTTTGCGAAAGCAATAGATGGCGATGGCGTGGATAAGTCTGCGGTAAGGAGAGCCATAAAGATGAAAGATTTCGTTAGAGCGGTAAAGCTTGGGGTCTTCGCAATGATGTTGACGGTATTCGTCAACTCGGCGATGGCGCAGGTGGAGCAGGGGCGCTTTGTAGGCCGGATCGTGGATACGCAGGACTCTGTCATTGTCGGCGCGGCGATCAAACTGACTAATACGGGAACCAACATTACGCAGAGTGCTGTGACAGATGGCAGCGGCAACTATGTCGTGACGCCGGTGCAGGCGGGCTTGTATTCGCTTAGCGTGACGGCGCCGGGATTTCAATCGATCACTACCTCGAAGATCGAGGTACAGGTCGGGCAGATTGTGCGTGAGGATCTTACGCTGAAGGTGGGTGAGTCTACGATCTCGGTAGAGGTGAGCACGGGCGCACCTTTGCTGACGACGGACTCAGCCACGGTAGGGCAGGTGATTACGAATGCACAGTTGACCGGCCTGCCGCTGAATGGGCGCGGGTTCTATCGGTTGGCGGAGTTGACTCCTGGAGCATCGTTGCAGGCGGCTACGGGTAACTCGTTGGCGATTCGGCCTGAGATTGTGAATGGGAATGTCATCAGTGGTATTCGCGGAAGTGCCACGTCGTTCTTGCTGGACGGTGTGGACGTTAGTGAGCAGCACCAGGGCGGTACGTTTATCCAGACCTCGATTGATGCGCTGCAGGAGTTTTCGGTGCAGCAGAGCCCGTACTCTTCGGAGTACAACCGCGGTGGCGCGTTCTTCAATGCGACGGTGAAGAGCGGCACGAATAAGTTTCACGGCGGCATCTTCGAGTTCATCCGCAACGATAAGCTGGACGCGCGTAACTACTTTTTGACGCAGAGGCAGATCCTGAAGCGAAACCAGTTTGGCGGCGACCTGGGCGGGCCTTTGTCGATACCGCATCTGTATAACGGCAAGGACAGGACGTTCTTCTTCTTCAACTATGAGGGGCAGAGACTGCGTCAGGGGCTGCCTGAGGCGATGGTTGTGCCGACCGATGCTCAGCGTGGCGGCAACTTCGGATCGAAGACGATCTATGATCCGTCGACTACCTGCACTGTCTCGCTGACAAATGCCTGCTTGAGCAATGGCGCGACAAGCACTACACCGATTGGTACTACCGTTCGGTTGCCCTTCACTAACAACACGATTCCGAGTGGAAGGCTGGCATCGCAGGCGCTGGCGATTCAGGCCTATGAGCCTACCTCGTCAACGGGAACTTTTACTTATGCTCCCTCGCAGGCGATCGACTTCGATCAATATACGGTGCGTCTCGATCATCAGATCAACGCGAGTAATCGGCTCTTTGCGCGGTGGATTTATGTAACTAATCACGAGGTGGATCCCAACTCTTCGCCCTTGCTGGGAACGGCCAAGTTGAGTTCGATTGGGCAGGATATTGCACTGGGGGTTATCACGAATGTGGGGACGCATATGGTGAATGAGGCGCGTGTTCACTATCTTCCGAGCCATGTGCGGTTGTCAGCGTTTTTGCAGGGACCTGACTATAACGCGATGTTCGGTGTGACGGGGCTGAGTGCGCAGCTGAGAAATGGAAGTGGGTCTTTCCCGGACTATAACTGGAGTGGTTATAGTCAGTTGCTGGGGTCGGCCTTCGATCAACGGCCTAAGTCGCAGGACCGCAAGGTGGTGGAGGGTACGGAGAACTTTACGATCCTGAAAGGGAAGCAGTCGATCAAGTTTGGTGTGCTGTTTCGTTATTACCAGTGGCTGGGGTATGACAGCGAGACTTATGCGGGGCAGTTTACCTTTAACGGGAGTGAGACTGCGCTGCCTGGCAAGGCTGGGACTGGAGATGCTTATGCGGACTTTCTGCTGGGCTATCCTTCTTCCGTGGCGCGTGCTTATCCGGCTCAGAACTTTGGTGGACAGCAGATCTACAAGCAGTTCTTCTTTCAGGATGATATTCGAGTAAGTGATCGACTTACGATTAATGCCGGTCTCAGGTATGAATACTCGCCTTGGCTGGATGGTTATAAGGGCCAGGTGGGTACGTTCGATCCTACTCAGACGAAGCCGATTATTGTTTCTGGTTCGGGTACGGTTCCGGATCTTAGCTCGCAGCTTGCCGCTCCGGCGGCTTACCAGTTCTTCGGTCAGTACATACAGACGAGTAGCTCGGCTGGGTTGCCTTCGAATATTACTTATACGGATAAGAGACAGTTTGGGCCGCGTGTTGGTTTCTCGTACTCGGCTACGAAGAAGACTGTAATTCGCGGAGGCTTCGGCATGTTTTATGAGCCGGAGGGATCGAGCGGGCGCGTCAATTTGAATATGCTGCCGTTCCGGCTTGCGGAGACGCAGAACCAGACGACCAATGTGGTTCCTACGCGTACGCTGGGTAACTTCTTCCTGGGGACGGCTTTGGGTTCGGCGACAGCTAACCCGACGCTGGCGCCATCGAAGGTGCACATGAACATGGGTTATAACGAGCACTATAGCCTTGGCGTTCAGCAACAGCTCACACAGAACGACGTGCTGGAAGTGAGCTATGTCGGGAACCATGGTGTGGATCTGAATGGGACCAATGACTTCAACGATCCGAAACCTGGAGCGGGTGCAATTCAGGCGCGGCGGCCCTATCAGCCGTGGGGGACGATTAACTTCTTCACGCAGGATACTTCGACGAACTATAACTCGTTGCAGGCTAAGGTGGAGCATCGGACAGGTTATGGATTGACGGGTCTAGTGGCTTATACGTGGTCGAAGTTCTTCCAGTTCAATCAGTCGCCTGGGCTGGGTGGTAACTCGGGGTATGAGTATGCAATCTCGCCCTATGACACGCCGCAGAATCTGGCGCTCAGTGGTAGCTATGAGTTGCCGTTTGGGAAGGGACGGCGGTATCTGAACCATGCGAACGGGATTGTGAATAATACGCTGGGGGGATGGCAGATCCAGACGATTATTGCAGTACGGAGTGGCGTGCCGTTTACGCCGGTTGTCTCGACTGATGTTGCGAATACAGGTGTAGCGAATCAACGTCCAAACCTGAATCCGGCTGGTGGAACGCCGCATTTTCACCCCACGGTGGCGCAGTGGTTTGATCGGGCCAAGTATGTGGATGCGCCGCAGTATCAGTATGGAACGGTACATGCCGATGTGGAGCGCTCGGACCTGTATCGGCAGTACGATGCCTCCATCTTCAAGAACTTTGCGATGCCGCATGAGAGCACGCTCTCGTTCCGGGCGGAGTTCTTCAACCTGACGAATACCACCAGCTTTAGTGCTCCTAACTCGAGCATCACCTCTTCGGCTGTCTTGACTACGATTGACTCGGCTGGTGGGGCGCAGGTTACCAGCACCTCGGTTCCGTCGCGTGATATTCAGTTTGCGCTCAAGTACAACTTCTAAACGTGAAAGGAAGCATGATGACGGGTTTGAAACGCGTGGTCTTATTGGGGGCGCTTACTGCTGAGGTTCTGGTTGCTATGACGATGCTGGCTCAGGGGACGGTGCCTGAGCCGGTGGCGTCGTCGAGCCAGCCGCCAGTTTCCATTCAGGTGGATCTGACGAAGAAGGTGGGGAGTTATAAGCCGATCTATAGCTGGTTTGGATATGACGAAGCAAATTACACCACCATGCGTCATGGCAGGGAGTTGCTTGGGGAGTTACATGATCTCAGTCCGGTGCCTGTGTATATTCGCGCGCACCATCTACTGACTTCGGGTGATGGCAAGGCTGAGCTGAAATTCAGCTCGACCAATGTTTATAGCGAAGATGCGAATGGTAAGCCGATATATGACTTCAAAATTCTGGATGGCATCTTCGATACCTTCAAGGAGAAGGGTGTAAGGCCTATGGTGGAGCTGGGTTTTATGCCGAAGGATCTTGCGGCTGATCTGCCGAATCGGCATGAGCCTTACCAGGTGCACTATCCGGGGTCTGCGATCTCGGGTAAGTCGAATAATCCGCCTAAGGACTATGCGAAGTGGGGCGAGTTGGCTCGTGTGGTTACGGCGCATTTGGTGGAGCGGTATGGCAAGGAGGAGGTGCTGAAGTGGTACTTCGAGGTGTGGAATGAACCGGATATTGATTACTGGCATACGTCTCCTGAGGAGTATTGGAAGCTGTATGACTATGCGGTGCTGGGGGTAAAGACCGCGCTGCCGGGGGCGAAGGTAGGTGGGCCTGCGACAACCAGCCCAAGGAATCCGAAGGCCAATCTCTTTTTCAAAAACTTCTTGGAGCATGTGAACTCGGGTAAAAGCGCGGCTAATGGTAAGCCGCTGCCGATGGACTTTATCTCGTTCCATGCGAAGGGACTGCCGACGATCAAGGACGGCAAGGTGACGATGGGGATTCAGAATGAGATGAACGATGCCGATAAGGGGTTTGCCCTAATCGCGTCGTATCCTCGGTTCAAGAATCTTCCGATCATTATTAGCGAGGCCGATCCTGAAGGGTGTGCGGCGTGTTCGTCGAAGGTGAATCCGGCGAATAACTATCGCAATGGGACGTTGTATCCGGCTTATACGGCTACGGCCTTCAAAGGGCTGTTTGAGTTGCAGGATCGGCATGGTGTGAACCTGCTCTCGATGTTGAGCTGGTCGTTTGAGTTTGAAGATAAAGACTACTTTGAAGGATTTCGCTCGTTGGCTACGAATGGGATCGATAAGCCGGTATTGAATGTGTTTCGTATGTTTGGGTTGATGGCTGGTGATCGTGTGAGCACGAGCAGCACGGGGCAGGTGCCGCTGGATACGCTGGTGAACGCGGGTGTGCGGCAGGCTCCGGATGTGGATGCGCTGGCTACGCGTGGCGATAGAGAGGCGGCGGTGCTGGTGTGGAACTACCATGACGTCGATGGCGCTGCGGAGGCTACTCCGACGACGGTGACGATCAGCGGGATTCCCGCGGAGGTGCATCGGGTGCTGCTTCAGCACTATAGGCTGGATGATACGCATAGTAATGCTTATACGGTTTGGCTGGGGATGGGGTCGCCGCAACATCCTAGTACAAAGCAGTATGCCGAGCTGAAGGCTGCGGGGCAGTTACAGCTTCTTACTTCGCCCGAATGGTTGGATGTAAGTGATGGGCAGGTGAAGGTAGTTACAGAGATGCCGAGGCAGGGTACATCGTTGATGCACTTGATTTGGTAGATGAGAACGGTAGATCAGCAGAGGTGTAGATGACCTTCTTGTCGAAAACAAAGCAGGATGAGGCACTAAGCAGCGAGAGTAAATTTCGCTGGTACGCTGTTGCGTTGGTTACGGTTGCGATTGCGATTAGTTACTTCGATCGGCAGACGCTGCCGGTTGCCATCGCGGCGATCCAGCGGAATATTCCCATCTCCAACCAGCAGTTCTCTTATTTGCAGACAGCGTTTCTGCTCTCTTATGCGGCGCTCTATGCGGTGGGTGGGAGGCTGCTGGATCGGTTGGGAACGCGGCGCGGGTTCATGCTCATTATGCTGTGGTGGTCGATCGCCTGTGCGCTGCATGGTCTGGCTTCGGGATTCATGTTGTTGCTGGGAGCGCGTTTTCTGCTGGGCATGGGGGAGGGGGGAGCGTTTCCTGCTGCGGTACGTGTGGTTGCTGAGTGGATTCCGCCGGAGGAGCGTTCGACGGCTGTGGGAATTATCAATGCGGGAACGGCGGTGGGGTCCGTGCTGGCTCCGCCGTTGATCGGGTTGGTGTTGCTACATAGTGGATGGAGGGCTGTCTTTATTTCGGCGGGCACGCTTGGGTTGGTGTGGGTCGTGTGGTGGATCTTGACTTACAAGAGTAACTCGCTGACTTTGTCGGATAACACGGTCGATGCCCGGTTACTTGGGGAGCAGCTCAGCTTTGGGCAGATCATTAGTATTCATAGCGTGCAGGCGATTGTCTTCGCTAAGTTTATGAGTGACTCGGCATGGTACTTTTTGCTCTTCTGGCTGCCGAAGTATCTTTATGATGCGCGTGGCTTCGATATTAAACAGGTGAGTTACTATGCCTGGATTCCTTATGCTGCTTCGGGTGTAGGCAGCTTTCTTGGGGGATACTTCTCGAGTAGGTTGCTGCATCGGGGGTATTCGCTGGATACGGCGCGTAAGTGGGCGTTGGGGCTGAGCGCGCTGTTTATGCCTGTGGTGATGCTGGTGCCGTTGGTTCCGGTGCAGCTTGCTATTCTGCTGTTCAGTCTTGCTTTCTTTTGTCAGCAATCCTGGTCCGGCCTGATTATGACGCTGCCCGCGGATATCTTTCCGCTCTCGGCGGTGGGTACGGTATCGGGTCTGGTTGGGTTTGGCGGCGCGATTGGAGGGGCTATCTTCGGTGTTGTTGCCGGATATCTGCTCGGCCACGGCTTTGGCTATGGGACGTTGTTTGTCCTGGTAGGCACGTTTCATCTTATCGGCTTTCTTGCCATTCTCTTGTTCGCCGGCAGGATTCAACCGCTTCGCAGCACCGACCTTAGGGAGATAGAGAGCAGAGTATGAAGATCACTGAAATCCGCACGCGTGTCGTTCAATGGGAAGGAAAGACGGTGCCGCTTCCTCCGCACTTTTGCACCAACCCTATGGATCTGGTGGCCTTTCGTGAGGCTTCGATGGGTAACTTTGCGTTTCATGGATGGGTGGTTGTCGAGATCTTTACCGATAGCGGGTTGGTGGGGATTGGGAATGCCGCACTCTCGCCGCTGGTGACGAAGACTTTGATTGATACTTATCTGAAGCCTGTGTTGATCGGTAGTGACCCCTGGGATACGGAGTATCTTTGGCAGCAGATGTATCGGCGCACGATGGCGTTTGGGCGCAAGGGTGTGGCGATGACGGCGATCTCGGCGGTGGATATTGCTCTGTGGGATCTGCTGGGCAAGGATACGAAGCAACCGGTGTATCGGCTGCTGGGCGGGAGGACGAAGGAGAAGATTCCGGTCTATGCCAGTCGGCTGTACGCGATGCCGCTCGATGAACTACGCGCGGAGGCGCAGCGGTATAAGGACGAAGGCTATACGGCGATGAAGCTGCGATTTGGCTGGGGGCCGATTGATGGCGCTGCCGGGATGCAGAAGAATCTGGAACTGGTGCGTACGGTGAGGGAGGTGATCGGGGATGGGATCGACCTGATGACCGATGCTTACATGGGTTGGACTCTCGACTATGCGAAGCGCATGTTGCCGCTGTTGGAGCGGTTCAATTTGCGATGGCTGGAGGAGCCGGTGATTCCGGATGATACGAGGGGGTATCAGGAGTTGAAGGCTTATGGGCGGGTGCCGATTGCGGGGGGCGAGCACGAGTTTACGATCTTTGGGTTTCGCGCTCTGCTGGAGGCCAATGCGCTGGACTATATCCAGTTCGATACCAACCGCGTGGGTGGGATAAGCCAGGCGCGGAAGATCTCGGCGCTGGCGGAGTCGTTTCAGGTGCCGGTGGTGCCGCACGCGGGGCAGATGCATAACTACCATGTGGTGATGGCTAGCCTGAACTCGCCGATTGCGGAGTTCTTTCCGCAGGTGGATGTCGAGGTGGGCAATGAGTTGTTCTGGTACATCTTCGATGGGGAGCCGGTGCCGACGAATGGGTATATCGATCTGGACGAGAGTGTGCCGGGGCTTGGACTTACGATCAATGAAGAGTCGTTGAAGCGGTTTACGGTGATTGGGTAGGGGGTAGGATGGCGATGCATCTGGTGCAGTTAGGGAGTGCGTCCGCGCGGCGGGTGGCGCTGGTTGAAGAGCCGCATCTGCGGTGTCTGGTGGGTGCGGCTTCGATCTATGAGCTGGCGTTGTATTGTCTGGAGCATGCTTTGTCGCTGGGGGAGTATGCCCGGTCGCTTGCTACTGGAGAAGTGCTGACCTATGACGAGGTGTATGGGGGGAACTCTGAGTGGAAGCTGCTGACGCCGGTTGATGTGCCGGAGGAGCCTTCGCGGCTGCTGGTGGCGGGGACGGGGTTGACGCATCTGGGGAGTGCGAGGCAGAGGCAGGCGATGCATCTGGCTGATGCTCCGAAAGCGGATGTTCCCATGACGGATAGCATGAGGATGTTCGAGTGGGGTGTGGAGCGGGGGCGTCCGGCGGAGGGAGAGATTGGGGTTGCGCCGGAGTGGTTTTATAAGGGCGATGGCTCGGTGCTGCGTGCTCCCTTTGCGGCGCTCGAGATACCGGATCATGCGGAGGATGGGGGCGAAGAGGCGGAACTGGCTGGGGTCTATGTGATTGCGCAGGATGGGACGCCGTGGCTTGTGGGGATGGCGCAGGGCAATGAATTTTCTGACCATAAGTTCGAGAAGCGCAACTATCTGAACCTGGCGGGATCGAAGTTGCGTGAGTGCAGTCTGGGGCCGGAGCTTGTGGTGGGGGCAGGGTTCGGGGATGTGCGCGGGGAGGTGCGGATCGAGCGGGATGGCTCGGTGATCTGGCAGAAAAGCATTGCGAGTGGGGAAGAGAATATGTGCCATAGTCTTGCGAATTTGGAGCATCATCACTTCAAGTTCGCGGGGCATCGTCAGCCGGGCGGTGTGCATGTGCACTTTTTTGGCGCGGATGCGCTGTCGTTTGGCGATGGCGTGGTGCTGCGGGATGGCGATGTGATGGTGGTGGCGTTTGAAGGCTTTGGGCGGGCGCTGCGGAACGTTGTTCGTGAAGTGGCAAAGACGGCTCAACCGGTTCGTGTGCGGTCGCTGGCTTAGAGGAGATAGGGATGAATCAGGTATCGGTAGCGTTGCTTGGGTTGGGGACGATGGGGAGCGGGATGGCGGCGAAGCTGCTCAAGGCTGGGTTTTCGCTGGCTGTTTATAACCGCACGGCGGCGAAGGCGGCTCCTTTGGCGGAGCTGGGGGCGCGGGTGGCGGCTACTCCTGCGGATGCAGTGAAGGGAGCGCAGGTGATTGTTGCGATGCTTGCGGATGATGTTGTTTCGCGTGCGGTTTGGACGGGGGAGGACGGCGCGTTGGCGGCGGCGGAGGTTGGGGCCGTACTGGTGGAGGCTAGTACATTGAGTCCGGCTTGGGTGGAGGAGTTGGCGGGGTTGGCGAGTGCAAAAGGACTGGAACTGCTGGATGCTCCGGTGACTGGGAGCCGGGTGCAGGCGGAAGGCGGGCAGCTCTCGTTTCTTGTGGGCGGATCGGATGCGGGGCTTGCTACGGCGCTGCCGGTGTTGCGGGCGATGAGCAAGGATGTGATTCATCTGGGGCCTTCGGGGGCTGGAGCGAAGATGAAGCTGGTGAATAACTTTCTCTGCGGCGTGCAGGTGGCTTCTTTGGCTGAGGCTTTGGTGTGGCTCGAGCGGAGTGGGCTGGATCGGGAGAAGGCGCTGGGGATTCTGAAGAACGGTGCGCCGGGGAGTCCGCTGCTGGCGGGGATATCGGCGCGGATGACCAGCCGTGATTACACCGTAAACTTTTTGCTGAAGCTGATGACGAAAGACCTTCAGTATGCGTATGAGGCTGCGGAGGAGAATGGCGTGAAGCTGACTACGGCTGCGAATGCGCACGCGCTCTTTGAGCAGGCGATGGAGGATGGCTACGCGGAGAAGGATATGGCTTCGGTGGTCGAGCCGCTGCGTGCCGAGGGGCATCGGCAGGATTCGTAAGAGCTATCTCTGCTTTGAGAGGATCGACTATGAGGCATCGTTCTGTTGCTTTGGCACTCTTTGTTTGCTGTGGGCTGGCGGTTGCGCAGGATGCTGCGAAGCCTGCTTATCTCGATCCCGCGAAGCCGATGGAGCAGCGTATCTCTGACCTCATCGGACGGATGACGCTGGAGGAGAAGGCCGCGCAGCTCAACCATCTCAACACCGGGATTCCGCGGCTGAAGGTGCCGATGTGGGGAGGGTGGAATCAGACGCTGCATGGGGTCTGGTCGAAGCAGCCTACGACGCTCTTTCCGGCGGCGATTGCGATGGGGGCGACGTGGGACCCGGAGCTGGTGCATACGGTCGCCGATACGATGTCCGATGAGGCGCGTGCGCTCTACAACGCCAAGGCCGATGGGCCGCGCTCGAAGCATGGGCTGGTGTATCGCTCGCCGGTGATTAATATCAGCCGCGATCCGCGCTGGGGGCGGATTCAGGAGGTCTTCAGCGAAGATCCGTGGCTTACGTCACGGATGGCGGTGGCGTATGTGAGGGGCTTGCAGGGCGATGATGTGCAGCATCTGAAGCTGGCTGCGACGGTGAAGCACTTTGCGGTGAATAACGTGGAGACGGGGCGGCAACATCTCTCGGCCGAGGTGGATGAGCGCAACCTGATGGAGTTCTGGCTGCCGCACTGGAAGGCCGCGATTATGGAGGCTCATGCGCAGTCGGTGATGTCTTCGTATAACGCGATCAATGGGACGCCGGATGCGATCAATCACTATCTGTTGACGGAGATTCTGCGCGATCAGTGGGGCTTTGATGGATTTGTGACGGATGATCTCGGCGCGGTGGCGCTGCTCTCGGGGCGTCGTTCTGGCTCTGCCGAGACGGGGCAGCGGGCTACGGAAGACCCGGTGGAGGCGACGGCGCTGGCCATCAAGGCGGGCAACGACTCGGACGATACGGAGTTCGAGACGAATATTCCTCTGGCGGTGAAGCGCGGGTTGCTCTCGGTGGAGGATGTGGACCGTGCGCTGACGCGGGTACTGCGGGTGGGCTTCCGGCTGGGGGCGTTTGATCCGCCGGAGAGCAGTCCTTATAGCAAGCTGGCGATGAGTGTGGTGCGGTCGCCGGAGCACTTGCAGCTTGCGGAGAAGGCGGCGGCGGAGTCGATCACGCTGCTGAGCAATCGGGATAACTTTCTTCCGCTGAAGAAAGAGGTGGTTCACTCGGTTGCGGTGATTGGTCCGGCGGGCGATGCGGATTATGAGACGGGCAACTACTATGGAACGCCTGCTCGCAAAGAGGGGGCGCTGGCGGGGCTGCGTGGGCTGCTGGGGAGTGGGGTGCGTGTCGAGTATGAGAGGGGCGCGGGGTTTGTGGAGGCTGCGGACTCGGCTGCGATTGCCAGGGCTGTGGAGTTGGCGCGCAGGTCCGATGTGGCTGTGCTTTGTCTGGGGACGAATTTGAAGGTGGAGGCGGAGGGGCATGATCGTCGTGACCTGAATCTGCCGGGAGCGCAGGAGCAGTTGATGGAGGCGGTCTTTGCGGCGAATCCTAAGACGGTGCTGGTGTTGATGAACGCCGGACCGCTGGCGGTTACGTGGGCGCAGGATCATCTGCCTGCGATTCTGGCTGCTTGGTATCCGGGCGAGGCGGGTGGCACGGCCATTGCTCGGGCGCTATTCGGGGATGACAATCCGGGAGGGCATCTGCCGTATACCGTCTATGCCAGCCTGGATGGCGTGCCTGCGCAGAATGAGTACGACGTGTCGAAGGGATACACCTACCTTTACTTCAAGGGGTTGCCGCTCTATCCCTTTGGGCATGGGTTGAGCTATACGCACTTCGAGTACAGCCATCTGAGGCTGTCGGCGGCATCGGTGGCCGCGACGGGGACGGTGGAGGTTTCGTTCGACCTGAAGAATACGGGGGAGAGTGCGGGGTCGGATGTGGCCCAGCTTTATACGCATCAGCGGCGCAGTGCGGTGGTGCAGCCGATCAAGAGTCTGCGGGCCTTTGAGCGGGTGATGTTGCAGCCGGGGGAGACGAAGCGGGTTCAGTTTACGCTGCCCGTCTCCCGGCTGGCTTTTTATGATGTTCGTTCCAAGGGCTTCATGGTTGAGCCGGGTGGCTTCGATTTGCAGGTGGGTTCTTCTGCTGAAGATATCCGGTTGCGGGGTTTGCTTGAGGTGAAGTAAGGCTAGACGTGGACCTCCCAGCCCTTCTCGTAGGTGCGGCTCCAGTGGGTCATGGCCTCGTTGTCATTGAGGATGTGGCCGGTAGTGGTGTCGATCTTGAGGTCGCGCTTGACCTCCCAGGAGATGTTTGAGAGCTGCAGCATGGTGACGCTGACGTTGCCTACCTCGATGGGGGAGTGGAGCTTTTCGCCGGTGCGAATCGAGGCGATGAAGTTGGCGAAGTGGGCGTCGGTCATGGAGTCTTTGCTGAGGAGGTCGTGGCTGGAGATCTTTTCGGGGGTCTTGAACTCGTCCTTCTTGACGCCGTCAAGGTCGTAGACCTCGTAGCCTGCGCGGTCGAGCAGGACGGTGCCGGTGGTGCCCTGGATCAGGACGCCGCGGTCTCGACCGTAGTACTTCATGTTGTTGCAGCACTTGCCCTCCCATGAGATGAGCTTGTCGGGGTACTCGAAGCTGGTGACCATGGTGTCGTAGAACTCCCAGTCGTCCTTGAAGTGGTAGCGGCCCGCCGAGGAGGTGACGCGATTGGGGTACTCGGCCTGTAAGGCCCAGCGGCAGACGTCGACCTCGTGGGTGCCGTTGTTGAGGCTCTCGCCGGTGCCGTAGCGCTGGAGCCAGTGCCAGTTGTAGGGGTGGATGTTGTCCTTGTAGGGGCTGCGGGGGACGGGGCCCTGCCAGAGCTCCCAGTTGAGCCACTCGGGGACCGGCGCGACCTTGCCGGTGCCCATCGACTTGCGGTTGTTGCTGTACCAGGCCTTGCCGAAGTAGGCGCGGCCGATGAGGCCCTGGTGGATCTGACCGATGATGCGGATGCTGTGGTCGGAGGAGCGCTGCTGGTCGCCTACCTGTACGTGCTTGCCGTACTTGCGTTGAGCTGCAACGAGCAGCTCGCCCTCGCGGGGGTTGTGGCTGGAGGGCTTTTCGACGTAGACGTGCTTGCTCGCACGGAGGCCGAGGACGGCCAGGGGGGCGTGCCAGTGGTCGGGCGTGGCGATGGTAATGGCATCCACGTCCTTGCTATCGAGGATGCGGCGGAAGTCGCCCTCGGTCTTGGGGGCGTAGCCGAACTCGCTTTGGGTCTCGGTGGCGGCCTTGGCCAGGACGTGGGCATCGACGTCGCAGATATAGGCCAGGCGGGCGGTGGACTGGTTGGCCTTGAGGGAGGAGAGATGGGCCTGACCGCGTCCGTTCAGGCCGATGACGGCGAAGTTGAGGCGCTCGTTGGAGCCGAGGATCTGGGCGTAGCTGCGGGCTGTGGAGGCTATGGCTGTGGAGGCGATGGCTGTGCCTGCGACGCCATCGAGAAATGCTCTGCGTGTAATCATCTGGTCTCCTCTTTCGCCGAACCAGAGTACAACGTTGAAGGCTCTGCCTGATATGGGCAGCTCGATACCGATACGCGGACCAGGAGGGGAGTTTTGGAAATTCGCCTGTGCGGTTGTGCTCTGGGAGACACAAAACTGGGCGACACTAGAAGGAGTTAGGGAGAAGAACACGATGGGTAGGTTGGCGGGAAAGACCGCACTGATTACGGCGGCGGGGCAGGGGATTGGGCGGGAGTCGGCGCTGCGGTTTGCCGATGAGGGAGCTACGGTCTGGGCGACGGATATCAACCAGGGCGCGCTGGATGCGCTGGCGGCGCTGCATCCTTCGATCCGTCCGCGGGTGCTGGATGTGAGGAGCACGGAGGCGGTGGATGCGCTGGCTGCTGAGCTGGGGGCGCTGGATGTGCTCTTCAACTGCGCGGGGTATGTGCATCAGGGCGACATCTTTGCGTGTGAGGCGAAGGACTGGGATTTCTCCTTCGACCTGAACGTGACCGCGATGTACCGGACGTGTAGGGCGTTTCTGCCTGCGATGCTGAAGGCGGGCAGGGGCAGCATCGTGAATATGGCCTCGATCGCTTCGAGCTTGAAGGGGATTCCGAACCGCTTCGTCTATGGAGCGAGCAAGGGTGCGGTAATCGGGCTGACGAAGGCCATTGCGGCGGACTTTGTGGCCAAGGGGATTCGGTGTAACGCGATCTGTCCGGGGACGGTGGAGACTCCGTCGCTGGGTGAGCGGGTGGCGGCGCAGGGGCCGGATATCGAGGCCACGCGGGCGGCGTTTATCGCGCGGCAGCCGATGGGGCGGCTGGGGAAGCCGGAGGAGATTGCAAATCTGGCGGTCTATCTGGCATCCGATGAGTCTTCGTTTACGACCGGGCAGACGCATATTATTGATGGCGGCTGGCTGATTTAGTTTTTTCAACACGGAAAGCAGGGGTTATGAAGTTACTTCGTTATGGGGCGGCGGGGCAGGAGAAGCCCGGCTTGTTGGCGGCGGATGGGACGATTCGCGATCTGTCGGGGGTGGTGCCGGATCTGGCGGGGAGCGTGCTCTCGGCGGAGAGCCTGGCGCGGCTGAAGGCTCTTGATGTGGCTACGCTGCCGGTGGTGGAGGGGACGCCGAGGCTGGGGCCATGCGTGGCGCAGGTGGGTAAGTTTATCTGCATCGGGCTGAACTACTCGGACCATGCGGCTGAGACCGGGATGGCCGTGCCCAAGGAGCCGGTGGTGTTCATGAAGGCCACCTCGTCGATCATGGGGCCGAACGATACGGTCGAGATTCCAAGGGGATCGGAGAAGTCGGACTGGGAGGTCGAGCTGGGGGTGGTGATCGGCAAGACGGCCAAGTACGTCAGCGTGGAGGATGCGCTCTCGCATGTGGCCGGGTACTGCGTGGTCAACGACCTGTCGGAGCGGGCGTTTCAGCTCGAGGGAACCGGCCAGTGGGTGAAGGGCAAGAGCGCTGATACCTTTGGGCCGATCGGGCCGTGGCTGGTGACCGCCGATGAGGTGGCCGATCCGCAGAATATGACGCTGTGGCTTGAGATCGATGGCCATGAGTATCAGCGGGGGACGACTCAGACGATGGTATATGGGGTGGCGTTTCTGATCAGCTACCTGAGCCGGTTTATGAGCCTGCAGCAGGGTGATGTGATCTCGACCGGCACGCCCCCGGGAGTGGGGATGGGGCAGAAGCCGCCGAAGTATCTGAAGGCGGGGAATGTGATCCGGCTGGGGATCGATGGGCTGGGGGAGCAGACGCAGCAGGTAGTGGCTGCGGAGTAGTTACAGGTGTGCCCCATCTCCCCGAAGCGGGAGATGGGGCACGTGGATTTTGACTCAGCAGGATGCAGGCTGATGAGTGGGACGGTACGCGCTAGGCGTCGTCCTCGTCATCTTCATCCTCATCGTCTTCTTCGTCGTCGTCCGCGTCTTCATCCTCGTCGTCCTCGTCATCTTCGTACTCGAGGTCGTCTTCGTCCTCATCCTCGTCCTCATCATCTTCGAGGTCTTCGTCATCGGGATCTTCGTCTTCGTCGTCTTCGAAGTCGTCGTCCTCATCATCTTCATCCTCGTCCTCGTCGGGGTCACTGGCTGCGGCTGCCAGGTCGGCGTATGCGGCCAGGGCGGAAGGGGCGAAGGTCGAAGTCGCGTCAAAGCCAAACTCCGGGCCCACGCTCCGGAGTGTTTCCTGAAATTCGTTATTTTCAAATGCCATCGTTGATCTCCTCTGCGTTTCTGCCAGCGTTGGATGCAGCATAACAATCAAAGGGAGCAGACGGCGATCTTTCCACGATCAATTTTTCTTGTGGAGAGTGTTCCAAGGTGGGATAAAGGGGGGGGTGGTGCGCCCGGCAGGAGTCGAACCTGCGACCTACAGCTTCGGAGGCTGCCGCTCTATCCAGCTGAGCTACAGGCGCGTATCTCCATGCTACCACTAAGCGGCGGCCGGGGGGATAGCTGTTTGACAGAGGAGAGCAGCCGAGTACAGCATTGGTATGTCTAAAGATGTATCTACCGGCGAAGTTTTCCACTAACGCAATACCTTCCGAAAGAGAGATTCCATGCGATGTCTTCGTGTTTCTAACTGCTTCCGCGTGGCCCTGCTGGGGGCAGGGCTGGCTTTGATCGCTTCACAGAGTGCTGTCGCCGCTACTGGACAGATGGGCGGGATGGATATGGGCGGTGGCGCCAAGAAGCCGATGGCCAGCCCGCCTGCTACGGCGACCGTAAACTTTGGCGGACAGCAGGTTGTCATCAAGTACAACACGCCGTCGATGCGCGGACGCAAGATTATGGGCGGGTTGGTGCCGTATGGGCAGGTCTGGCGGACGGGGGCGAATCCGGCGACGACGCTGATTACGCCGGTGCCGCTGCATATTGGGGCTCTGCTGGTGCCCGCGGGGACGTACACGATCTATTCGCTGCCGGATCCGAAGGAGTGGAAGCTGATTGTGAACAAGCAGACCGGGCAGTGGGGCACGGAGTATACCCAGGGGATGGATCTGGGGCGCGTGCCTATGAAGGGGAAGACGCTCGATAGGCCGCAGGAGGTCATGTCGATCTCGTTCGATGGGACGAAGGGGAATGAGACCGAGCTGCATGTGCGGTGGGAGAATACGGATGAGTTTGTGAAGGTGACCACGCCTTAGTTTGGGGCCTCCCGTTGGTGGGATTTTTGTTTCCGACCAGCGGGAGGGCCGCGCGAAGCAGTAAAAAGGCGTGCGAACGCCCGCCCCCGCGCGTAGCGGGCCCGTCCGGCAGGACAAGTTTGTGGTGGGAATAGGTCGGGCCTTCAGCCCTTGTCCTGCCAGAGTAACCGGGTACCTAGGGCTTCGCCCTAGGCTGGTATAGAGCGCGCCTTCAGCGCTTTTCGGGGTGGCTAGAACTCTTCGGCGTCGGTGGGGTCGCCGGTCTCGGAGTAGCTGCCGGAGACGGGGGAGTCTACGTCTTCTTCGCGGAGCGAGAGGCCGAGGACTACGCCGTTTGAAAACTCGATGGTGAGGGCTGCGCCCTCTTCGAGGGATGCTTCGCTGACCGTCTCGCCGATGAGCGCGCAGAGGGCGTTGCGGTAGTCCGGCTCGCCGTAGGCCACCGAGTAGTCCGTGTGCAGGACGTGGGGCCAGTCGTAGAGGATGAAGAGCGGCGTGGAGAAGCGGAGCTGGAGGAAGTCCTGTACGAACTCGACCGCGAGAAGCTCTTCGCCGATGACTGCGGAGATGTCCATGAGGCAAGACCCTTGTGGTTAGTGGGGACGTTGTGAACCCCACCCATGTGCGATGGGTGGGGTCATCGGAGATGCGGTTTAGTGGCCGGTCTCTTCGCTGATGAAGGCCTCGTAGTCGGCGGCCGAGAGCAGAGTGGAGAGCTGGGCAGCGTCGCTCAGCTCGACCTTGATCATCCAGGTGGTGTTGGCGGCGGTGTTGATGGTCTCGGGGGCGGAGGAGAGAGCCTCGTTGATCGCCGTGACGGTGCCGGTGACGGGCGCGAAGAGGTCGGAGACGGCCTTGACCGACTCGACCGAGCCGAAGTTCTTGCCCGCGTCAACCGTGTCGCCGACCTTGGGCAGCTCGACGAAGACGATGTCGCCGAGGGAGTTCTGGGCGTAGTCGGTGATGCCGACCGTGCCGATGTTGCCTTCGACCGCGACCCACTCGTGTTCCTTGGTGTACTTGTACTCGGCTGGGTAAGCCATTGGTGATCTCCGTTCCTGTGTGTGAGAGTTGTGGTCGACCGAGGGCTGGCCCTCGGGGAAAGTTTAGGCGGTGACCTTCTTGGGTTTTTTGTAGAAGGGCAGCGGGACGACCTTGGCCTTGACCTGCTGGCCACGGATCTCGACCGTTACGACCTCGTCGAGACCGGCGTACTGCACCGGCACGTAGGCCATGGCGATGTTCTTCTTGAGGAAGGGCGCGGGGGAGCCGCTGGTGATCTCGCCGATGGGTTCTCCGGCGAGGTTGAGGACGCGGTAGCCGTCGCGGCCGATGCCGCGCTCGATCATCTCGAGGCCGACCAGCTTGCGCTTGGGACCGCCTGAGGCTGCTACGGCTTCAAGAGCAGAACGGCCTACGAAGTCACCCTTTTCAGGGTTGGCTGCGGGGTCGAACTTGGCGTAGCGGCCGAGTCCGGCTTCGAGGACGTTGATGGTGTCCGAGATCTCGTGGCCGTAGAGGGCCATGGCTGACTCGAGGCGGAGCGTGTTGCGAGCGCCCAGGCCGCAGGGGATGATGCCGAACTCTTTGCCTGCCTCGAGGACCTCGCCCCAGACGCGGCTGCTGGTCGGCTCGTCGGAGGGGATGTAGATCTCGAAGCCGTCCTCGCCGGTGTAGCCGGTGCGGGCGATCATGACGTTGTAGAGGCCGCAGACCTGGCCCCAGGTGAACCAGTAGTTCTTGATGGTGCTGAGGTCCGTGCTGGTGAGCTTCTGGAGGGTCTCGGCGGCGCGGGGGCCTTGAATGGCGAGCTGGGTGTAGTGGTCGGAGAAGTCGTTGATGTGGATGCTGGGCATCGAGCCGATGGTCCTGCGGACCCACTGGATGTCTTTTTCGCGTGTGCCCGCGTTGATGACGATGAGGTAGTCGTTGTCGGAGAGCTTGTGCAGGACGACGTCGTCGACGAAGGTGCCGTTCTCGTAGAGCATGGCCGAGTAGTGGGCCTGGCCGACCTGGAGCTTGGAGGCGTCGTTCATCAGGAGCTTCTGCACGGCGGCGAGCGAGCCGGGTCCGCGGAGCTGGATGTCGCCCATGTGGGAGACGTCGAAGATGCCGACGCCGGTGCGGACGGCCATGTGTTCGGCGATGAGGCCGGAGTACTCGACGGGCATGTCCCAGCCGCCGAAGTCGACCATCTTGGCCTTGTGGGCGCGGTGGGTTGCGTTGAGCGCGGTCTTGCGCAGCTCGGATGCTATCTCAGCCATGAACCATCCTTCTGGGTGTCGTAAGGGGGATGAGGACACCCCTCTAAACGATAGCATCCCTGATATTTCAGTTTGAGGCGTTTGGGAGGGGAGTGCTCCTCGTATCGGCGGTGGGAGAAGAGAGCGTATGCCGTGGTCGAAAGCCCGTCGTACCTGGGTTTGAGGGACAGGCCGGAGTCCGGACCGACTTCAGGATTCACCGCGACGATTCGGGCAAAAGCAACGGCAACGACAGATTCCTCCGATTCGCTCTTTTCGCTTCTTTTCGTTCCTCTATGAAGCGCAAAGGGAGGAATGAGGAGGCAAAGAACCGGCAGCGGGAGGAAAGCAGGCTACGGATTCAGCGGTTGAGGATCTGGCGGGCGGCGCGGAGGCCAGAGCGCATGGCCGCGTGGACGGTGCCCCAGTGGCCGGTGGTGTCGGTGTGTTCTCCGGCGAAGTAGAGGGTGTCGGCGGCGGGTTCGGTGGAGAGGGCGCAGGCTTCGAGCGCGCCTGCGGGGACGTAGCTGTAGGCGCCGAGGGCGTGGGGGCGCGGCTCCAGTCGTGGGTGACGCAGCGGATGAGCAGGCTGCGGAGATGGGCGGCGGGCAGGGAGAAGGTCTCGGCGAGGGAGGCGCAGGCGGCTTCGGCTAGCTGGTCGGGTGTGAGGGAGGCTAGCGCGGCGGAGCGCGGGCCGCCGATCCAGCCGGTGAGGGTGGCGGCGGAGTTGGGGTGGGGTGTCCACCAGACGGGCGGCATGGTGCGGGGCGAGAAGAGGAAGCTGAGGCGCGGGGCCAGGGTGGTCCAGAAGGGCTCGTGGAAGAGGAGGGTGAAGCGGCAGACGTGGCCCATGGAGAGGCGTTGGGCTTCGCGGATGGCGTTGGGAAGTGGGGTGATGGCGATGGCCTGGCTTTGCAGCACTCCGAGAGGCACGGCGAGGATGGCGCGTGGGGCGGTGTGGTGGGTATTGGCTTCTACGTGGACCTTGCCTGGGGTCCAGGTGATTCGGTGGACCGGGGCGTTGAAGACGATGTTGCCGCCAGCTTCGAGGAGTTTCTGCGCGAGGAACTGGGGGAGGCGGTCGTAGCCGTCGCGCAGGCGGAAGAGACGGTCGCCTTCGATCTCCTCTTCCGCCTTCTGCTGTACGCCGAGGGAGGCCGCGCTGATGATGCGGTGGTCGGCGGCGTTGAAGCCTTCGACGTAGCCGGTGATGCGCTGACGGGTCTCTACTGCGAGGGGATGGCTCGCGAGGAAGTCGGCGAAGGTTTGGTCTGGGCCGCGCCAGTCTTCTAGTTGGTCGAGGAGGCGGAACTCTTCTTCTTCGGCCTCGTCTTCGGGCTGGACGTGGCCTTCGGTGATGGTGAGGTGGTCGCCTTCGATCTCGTAGGTTTCGAGGGCGGCTTCGTGGATGAGGCTCCATAGCTCCGGGGGGCGGCCGTGGATGAACTCGGCTCCCAGCTCGGTGATGGTGCTGCCCTCGCGGTGGGTGAGGATACGGCCGCCGACGCGGTCGGTGGCTTCGAGTACGGTGACGCGGAGGCCGGATTCGGCCAGGGTGCGGGCGGCAGTGAGGCCGGCCATGCCGGCTCCGATGATGAGGATGTCGGGGCTAGTAGGGGTCACGGGAGATTGGATGCGAGGCGGGAGGAAAGGATCGTGTCGTTGGCAGCAGGTTGTTTGTTTCCGGCCAACGGGAGGAGCACGCGAAGCAGGAAAAAGGCGTGTGAATGTCCGCTCTCCGCGTAGGAGGCCTGTCCGGCAGGACAGGTTTGTGACAGGGAGGTCGGGCCTTCAGCCCTTGTCTGCCTTTGGGGGCGAATACTTAGGGCTTAGCCCCAGGCTGGTATGGAGCGCGCCTTCAGCGCTTTTAGGGAGCAGGAGCATAGGGCGGTTTTGGCCGGGAGAAGAAAGCATACCTCGGGGGCTAAAGCCCGCTTCTGGGGCGGGTTTTGATGTCTGGGCTAAAGCCCGGACCTACCCAGCAAGAGCAAAGACAAGAGCAACGGCAACAACAGAAGCAGAGTCCTCCGCTTCGCTCCTGAATGACAACCAAAGGAACAGGCAACGGCAAAGGACTTTTAGCTGCGGGCGCGGCGCTTGGCGCGGAGGAAGCTGCTGAGGCAGAAGTAGCCGAAGAGCAGTGTCATGGCGGCCATGACCCAGAAGCCGCGCTGGGCTTCGGGCGTGCCGCCGTGGAGGGCGGCGCGGTGGCTCCAGCAGTACGTGCTGCCGACGATGACGAAGAGGCTGAAGAAGGTGCCCGTCACCTCGAGCCAGATGATCCCGGAGGCGCGGACCGTCGGCTTCCAGACCGCCTCGCCGAAGCGGCGGCTGCCTTCGCGGACGCCGCGGGTGGTTTGAATGACTTGCGCTACGCGTGGGGTGGGTGCGGGCTTGGCTGTTGGCTGGGATGCGGGTTGCGGTGGGGTGCTCGGGTTGGGCGATGAGGCCGCGTCCGCGGCGTTCAGCAGCGCACGCGCCGCCTCGCGCGCGCCTGTTCCCAATGCTCGACCGAAACGCACCGAATCCATACGGAACAGTGTATCGCCCTTGCGGGCCATGTTCGCATCCAAGACGGGAGCAGGGACGAAGAGCAGCAGAAGCCGTCAGGAAAAAAGGAGCTTTAGGGATATGAGGAATCTTATCTGGTACATCGCGGCAGTGAGTGCCACCGCCGCCTACGTCCTCGTCAGGAACGCACAGAACCGCCGCCCGACGCCTGTGGAAGAGTTGGCTCATCGGTTGGAAGACGCCTGGGCGGATCACCATACGGTCGCATAATTGGCTGGACGATCCATTGCGGCCAGGGGGCACTCGGCGTATTCTTCATGGAACGGCAGCGCCGTTTTGAGCGCAGGCCGGTTGGGCTGAGCGATTCCTCGGAGGTGGCATTGAACCAGAACGTGAAGGACCTCATCCAGAAGCTTGGCGAAGCAATCCATGAGTCCGTCTCCGAGTCAGAACATATCGCCGGGGTCGTCCGCAATATCCGCGAGCAGGGCTTCGACGTCCTGCTGATGCTTGAGGCGACCATCGGCCTGAACGAGGTGGAGCCCGAGAGCGAGGCGGAGAGCGGACAGGCGCTGGGGACCGGGAGCGAGTCGCCTGACGGACCCTTTACTCACCATGACCTCAACTTTTTGAAGTCGCTGCGCATCAGCCTCTCGGAGGAAGATGCAGATGACTCTTCGGAGCCGGACTCCGGCAGCAGGGGCGGAAGACAGTAGCTGTATCGCGATTGGATGGACTCGTTGCGATGAGGCCCGGACAGCGGTGTCCGGGCCTTGTACGTGTGCAGGAAATTGCAGTGTCGGCCGACACATTCCCAGGGCGTGCGTCCATGGTAGGGTGGTCGCAATGTGTCCGTGGTAGGTTGTCTGAACAGTGCTGGATGGTCTGTTTCGCGACACCCATTCTGTGCATCGAACTTGTGTCGTCTGTTTCCGTCCTGCGACCGTGAATCGGCCGCATCCGTAGAGCACCGCAAACCTGCTGTCCATGTTTGCCTGAGTTGTTTCGAGGAAGCAAAAACATGAGAGATACGCTTGGTGTTCTGCTTGCCGGTGGTGCTGGCGAGCGCCTCTTTCCTCTGACGCGTGACCGCGCCAAACCTGCCGTACCGTTTGCCGGGCAGTACCGCATCATCGACATCACGTTATCTAACTGCATCAACAGCGACCTGCGCCATGTTTATATCCTGACCCAGTACAAGGCGCTGTCGCTGAACCGGCATATCCGAGAGGGCTGGGGGCCGGTGGTGGCCAATGAGCTGGGCGAGTTTATCGAGATTCTGCCGCCGATGCAGCGTGTCTCGAAGAGCTGGTACCAGGGCACGGCCGACGCGGTTTATCAGAACATCTACTCGATCGGGTCGGAGCAGCCGAAGTATGTGCTGATCCTGTCGGGCGACCACATCTACAAGATGAACTATGCGCTGATGCTGCAGCAGCACCAGGACTCGGGTGCGGATGTGACGATTGCCACGCTGCCGATCCGGCCGGATGAGGTCTCGGCGTTTGGGGTTGTGGAGGTGGCGGTCAACGGCGAGGTGACCGGGTTTGAAGAGAAGCCGAAGGAGACCAGCGTGCGGTCGCCGTTTATGCCGGATATGGTGGACGCCTCGATGGGTATCTACCTCTTCAATACGGATGTGCTGCTGCCGGAGCTGATCCGCGATGCGCAGGACCCGGACTCGAAGCACGACTTCGGCCATAACATCCTGCCCAACATCCTGGGGCGGTACAAGATGCTGGCTTACAACTTCGTCGATGAGAATAAGCAGAATGCGCTTTACTGGCGCGATGTGGGGACGCTGGAGGCCTACTACGAGGCCAACATGGACGTCGCCGGGGTAAGCCCGGTCTTCAACCTGTACGACAAGTCGTGGCCGATCCGGTCGAGGGCTTATCAGTATCCGCCTGCCAAGTTTGTCTTTGGGGAGATTGGGCGTACGGGTATGGCGATCAACTCGATTATCTCGGCGGGGTCGATCGTCTCGGGCGCGGTGGTGAGGAACTCGGTGCTGAGCCAGGATGTGCGCGTGAACTCGTATGCGGATGTCGACTCGAGCATTATCTTCTCGCACGTCAATATCGGGCGATACTGCCGGATCAAGCATGCGATCATCGACCGCGATGTGCATATTCCGGACGGCACGGTGATTGGATATGACCCGGTGGAGGATCGGAAGAAGTACTTTGTTTCGCCGTCGGGGCTGACGGTGGTGACGCGGGATTACTCGGTGTATGAGAATCCGGTGTCGGCGCAGTTTATGCAGACGGGGGGATAAAGCGGCGGCCCTACCCCAGAAGCAAAAGCAACGGCCAAAGCAGAAGCAGATTCCTCCGCTTCGCTCCTGAATGACAACCAAGAAAACAGACAACGGCAAAAGCGCCCTCTCCTCGGATATGAGGAGAGGGCGCTTTTGTTTTGCTTTTGAGGCTTGTTGGTTTAATTCTTGCCGAAGCGGTAGAGGAGTCCGCCGCCGATGGAGAAGAAGGTCCGGGTCTCGGTGCCCCAGTGCTCGAGGATCAGGTCGGGCGAGATGCGGATGGCGATCTTGCGCGAACGGTTGAGATCGAGGCTGCCGCCCAGCGCGAAGATAGGCCGGGTACGGTCGGAGTAAAGGCCGACGTTGAAGGGCAGGGCCTCGGTCTGGGTGTTGAAGACGCCGTGCGCCGCGCCCGCGAAGGCGTGGTAGTTGATGGCGGCGAGCTGGTTGCCGGGTCCGCGGTACTCGACGCCGCCCATGCCCCAGATCTGATAGATGAGCGGGCGGGTGACGCCGGACTGCGAGATGGGGCTGGCGATGACCGGGGTGGTTCCGGCTTCGCCGCGGAACTCCGCACCGACGCCCAGCTTGCGGGTGAGCCACCTGGTGCCGAGAACCTCGACGCCGCCGAGGTTGGCGCGGTAGGGGATGTCCTGACCGGCCTGGGTGTTCAAGAAGTTGATGCCCGCGTAAAGCTCGTAGCGGTTGGCGTAGGTGACCGGCGGCGCTGCCGAAAGTTTAGCGTTCTGGGCCTGGGCAAATGCGCCGCATAGCATGATGGTACCGGCCACTGCGACTGCCTTGGCCCTCCTGAAACTCAACGTCTGACTTTGCATCGCTCTCCGATATCCGTTCCTGCTTCAAAAGCACTCTTCCAAGATATAACTTCCAAGATATAACGTCTCGGGGTACTTCGTACCGTTCTCGGGGCTGTATGGGGGAGATTATCAGCAAGGGCCCTCCCTCTGCCGACCGGCGGGGGCCTTGCCGGTGGTTGCCCCCTGCGGCCCCAAGACGGCACGAAGTGCTTTGTGCGACAATCACCAGCAGGATTTGTTGTAAGCGGCAGCCGGCAAGAGCAGGTGCCTGGTTGCAGGAGAGTCTTATGGAAATATTTCAGCCGTGGCACCTTATTCTCGTTGCACTCGTGGCAGTGATCTTCTTTGGCGGTAAGAGGCTTCCGGAGCTGGGCAAGGGCCTGGGCGAAGGGCTCAAGGGCTTCAAGGACGGACTGAAGGGCGTGACGGAAGATACGGCGGCCAAGCCCGCCGCAACCACCCCTGCCGCAACCCCCAAAACCGAAGAGACGGTCACCAAGTAGGCGGTAGACGCGAGACTTGAAGCTGAAATCACATTACCTGATCAAACCTGACCAGAAGGTGAAGCTCTCGCGCCTGGAGACGTCGGAGGACGGCGGCTTTCGTTCGCAGGAGGCCGCTGCCGCAGTCCTGGTGAAGCATCGCGAGACGCTGGCTCACTTGCAGGAGCTGCTCTACGCGGGCCAGCAGCGGGCCGTGCTGATCGTGCTGCAGGGCATGGATACGGCGGGTAAGGACGGTACGATCTCCCACATCTTCTCGGGCGTGAATCCGCAGGGCTGCGATGTCGCCAGCTTTAAGGTGCCTACGCCGCTTGAGGCGCGGCATGATTTTCTGTGGCGCTGCCATGCGATGGCTCCGCCTAAGGGCATGATCGGGATCTTTAATCGCTCGCACTACGAGGAGGTGCTCTCGCCTCGGGTGCATAAGCTCTTTTCGGCCAAGGAAGCACGCGCGAAGATGGACGAGATCAATGACTTTGAGGAGATGCTGGTGAACAGCGGCACGGTGGTGCTGAAGTTCTTTCTGCATATCTCGCGCGAGGAGCAGACGGCGCGGCTGCAGGCGCGGCTGGACGATCCGAAGAAGCACTGGAAGCTCTCGGCGGCGGACTTCAAGGAGAGGGAGTTCTGGCCGGACTATGAGCAGGCTTATGAGGATGTCCTGAACCGGACGAGCCGGAAGGATGCTCCGTGGTTTGTGATTCCGGCGGATAAGAAGTGGTATCGGAATCTGGCGATCTCGGAGATTCTGGTTGAGGCGTTGAAGGGGCTGAAGCTGGATTATCCGACGCCTACGGTGGATGCGGCGAAGATCAAGTTGTAAGTTCCCTGGGGTGGGTGGCCGGGTTGAGGAAAGCATACCTCGGGGGCTAAAGCCCGCTTTTGTGGAGGAGTTTGATGTCCGGGCTAAAGCCCGGACCTACCCTAGAAGCAAAGGCAACAGCAAAGACAGAAGCAGATTCCTCCGCTTCGCTTCTGAATGACAACCAAAAGAACAGACAACGGCTGACTGCAAAAGCAGGCAGTAGCGGCTACAAAAGGACAGGTGGCGGCAAGGGCAGCGGTGTGTCTCTTAGAGGGCGATCATGACTACGGCCACTACGGCGGTGACCATGCCTATGGCTTGCAGGTGGGTGGGTTTTTCTTTGAGGAGTAAGGCGGCCAGCAGGATCGTCGAGGCGGGGTAGAGGGAGGCCAGGACGGCAGCTACGTCCAGGCGGCCTGCGCGGGTGGCGGCGATGAAGAGCAGGTTGCCTGTGGTGTCGAGGAGCGCGGTTGAGAGTGCCCAGCGGACTACTACCGGGGTGATCCGAGCCGGTGGCGGGGGATTCCTGGAGAACAGGCTGGCGAGCAGGAGGAGGGAGCAGGTGGTGATGCTGCCGATACGGGCTGTCGCCATCGGCCAGATCAGGCCTCCTGCTCCGGCGAACTTCAAGGCTACGAAGTAGCAGCCGAACCCCGCTCCGGCGAGGATTGCCAGGAGCATGGTGCCGCTGGGTTGTGGGGTGGAGTTTGGTTCAGATGAGCCTCCGGCTACCAGCCAGATAGCTACTCCGGCGATGACGAAGCCAGCCGTACGTCGCCAGCCTGGGGTGCCCTCGGAGAGCATGTCCACGGCGGCGGGGATCGCTGCGGCCAGGAGGCCGCTGATGGCTGCTGCGGCTCCCATTGCGCCGCGCGAGAGGGCTATGTAGAAGGCTGTGAGGGAGAGGCCCCCGGCGACTCCGGCGGCGAGGCCCCAGGCCAGCACTGCGCCGTGAGGGAAGCGGTCGCCGCGGATGAGCGAGATGGCCAGCAGGACGGAGAAGCTGGCCGTGTGGCTCATCAGGACGACGCGCAGAGCCGCGCCGGTCGACCCCCCGGCGCGCTTGACGCCCATGCCGCCGGAGAAATCGCCCATGCCCCAGATCCCTGCCGCCAGCAGGCCCAGCAGGGCGTTTCCTTGAAGAAAGATGCCCACCCTTGCCTACGGAGTCTTAGTGGCCGGGGTGGTTGTGGTCGGGCGCATCGGGCGCGCATCGTTGGCCGAGGGGTAGTAGCCCTTCTTGGCGATGACCTCGAGATTCGGGCGCATGACCTTGACCTCGATGGTGCGGTACTTGCCGTCGATGAACGGCTCGGTGGTCTGGTAGCCGACGGTGTACTGGGTGCGGACCTCTTCGGTGATCTTGCTGAAGCTGGTCTCGATGCCGCGGGTGCGGTACTCGGCGTAGGTCTCGCCGCCGGTGGCCGCGGTGTAGGCGGGCAGGATGTTGTCGCGCATCGTCATGGGGATGTGGATGCGGTCGATGAAGCCGAGGCCCTCGACGCTGGAGTCGCCGACGAGGGTGGCGTAGACCTGGATCTTGTTGGTCTGGAGGTACTTGATGACGTCCTTGGTCTTGGCGACGCTGCCGTACTCCTTGCCGTCGGAGATGACGAAGATGATGCGGCGGCGGCCGCGCTCGGCCTTGGCTGTCGCCTTGGCGGCCTCAAGGATCGCGTCGTTGAGGGTGTGCAGCTCGCGCGGCACGTTCTGGATGCCGCTCATGCTGGTGCCGTGGGTCGAGTTCACCAGCGGGTTGTGGGCGTTGTTGGGGTCGTTGTCGTTGATGTTGATGTTCTGCGAGAGCGGGCCGCTGGTGTAGGCCATCGCGCCGTCGCGTCCGGTGGACTTGGACTGCTCGAGCACCGCGCCGAGGCGGGCGCTCTGGCCGGCGGTGAAGGCGGTCTGGAGGCGGGGGCCGTTGTTGTAGGTGTAGACGGCGACCTCGTCGTAGGGAGCGAAGGAGCCCTGGAGTGCGCCAAGCGCGTTGTTGACGCGGGACATGGTGTCGAAGGGCAGGCTCTGGTCGATGACGAGCGCGACCGACATGGGCACCGGGTCGGTAGTGAAGACGCTCATCTTCTGGCGCAGACCGTTCTCGTAGACGCGGACGTCGCGCCAGGTGAGGCCGGGGACGAGGTGGCCCTTGTTGTCCTTGACGGTGAAGGGAACTTCGACGAAGTTGGTGTGGACGTAGAGGGTCTGGATGGCCTGTGCGCCCTCGCCGGGTGCGGGAAGCTCGGGAGCCTCCTCCTGCGTCGCGGCCGAGGCGGGCGCGGCGCTGCCGGGCAGGGTGGAGCCGACGGGCTTCTGGAAGGAGTCATCTGCGGCTGGGGTGGGCGCGGGGATCTCGCTGCCGGTGCTGCCCTTGCCGGGGGCGACCGGCCCTAACGTCGTCTGGGGCCGGGGAGCGTCGGGAATGACCTGCTGCGGGGAGGCTGCGGAGCTGGATTGCTGCGCCTCCACACCTTCGCTCATCTGCCCCAACAACATCAATGCCAACGCGCCTGCTACTACGCTCTGCTTCACGGTCGTCTCCCTTATTTTGTTGCAGCTTACAGAGTACCAGCCGCCGCCGGTCCTATTTCCTCTTGGACGTATTGATTCGAAACAATGTTGGCTTGAAATTGTGTCGCCGCTCTCTTCGGGGTTTTCCGGATGCGGAAGACAACATTCGGTTTAGCGCCGGTTCGGTCGTCTAAATTGCCCTTTCGGGCGTCTAATGAGACATGCGCCGCCTCACCGTCCCAGCCGTCTTCTCCGCCGTCTTTGCCGCCTCGTTGTTTGCTCCCGGCCTCCTTGCGCAGGAGGCTCCTTCGCCGACCGGGCCACCTCCCCGTAGCGATGCGCCCGAGCAGGTGGAGCGGCAGGACGATCTGCAGACCCTGAAGATTGGGACGCAGCTTGTGAATGTCTACTTTTCGGCTCGGGATAAGAGCGGATATATCACCAACCTGAAGAAGGACGACTGTCTGATCGCCGAGAATAAAGAGCCGCAGACGATCAAGAACTTTACCCAGGAGAAGAATCTTCCGCTGACGATCGGGATTCTGCTCGATACCTCGGGGTCGCAGCAGAATGTGCTGCCGCTGGAGCAGGAGTCCGGGGCTACGTTTTTGAAGGACGTGCTGACGCCTAAGGATGAGGCTTTTCTGATCTCCTTTGATATCAATGTCGACCTGCTCTCGGACTACACCAATAGCCCGCGCGAGATACGCCGGGCGATGGATAAGGCGCGGATCAATACCGGCGCGGGGACCGGGTCGGTGACGGGGAACAGCCGAGCCAAGGGGACACTGCTGTATGACGCGGTCTACCTGGCGGCGAGCGAGAAGCTGCGGGCTGAGGCGGGGCGGAAGATCCTGGTAATCCTGACCGATGGCGGCGATCAGGGGTCGCAGGAGACGCTGAAGACCGCCAGCGAAGCGGCCCAGAAGGCCAATGCGATTGTGTATGTGATCCTGATCGCCGACCGTGGGTTCTATGGCGGCATGAGCCTGGGGTACTCCAGCGACCGCGATATGGAGCAACTGGCGCATGATACGGGCGGGCGCGTCATCAACGTGGGGAACAACGGCAAAAAGCTGGAGGAGGCGTTCGACCAGATTCAGGACGAGCTGCGGACGCAGTACCTGCTGAGCTATGACCCGACCAATAAGAAGGTCGATGGGACGTTCCGGACGATCAACCTCGATTGCGGCAAGGGGCTGAAGGTGCAGGCGCGGAAGGGGTACTACGCGGTTGGGGATGGGGAGCCGGGCAACTAGTAAACGCGGGAGGCTATACTTCTTTCTCACGGTTTCAAGGAGATTGCCTTGCAGCGTAGAGACTTCATGACCCGTTCGTTGGCCGCGTCCACCCTTGCGCTTTCACCTGCTGCGTTTGCAGCCGCGCCTCCTGCCGATGGCCGCCAGTTTTATGAGCTGCGCAAGTACACGCTCAGCTCCGGCCCGCATATGGGGAAGGTTACAGATAACTATGTTTCCGAGGCTCTGATTCCGGCGCTGGCGAAGCTGGGGATTGGGCCGGTCGGGGCCTTCCGGCTGGACTATGGGAATGAGACGCCGACGCTCTATCTGCTGCTGCCGAGCTCCACGGCTGCGGCGCTGATTGGGCTGGATGCGCGGCTGGGGCAGGATGCGGAGTACGTGAAGGCGGCGGCGGAGTTCAACGGCGGCTCGACCGAGCAGCCTGCGTTTCATCGGGTGGACAGCTCGCTGCTGTGGGCGTTTGAGGGGTTCCCAAAGCTGCATGTGCCCGCGAAGCAGACGCGTATCTTTCAGCTTCGCACCTATGAGAGCCCCACGCACGACGCGCACCTGCGCAAGGTGGAGATGTTCCATAAGGGCGAGTTCGAGATCTTCAGGCAGTCGGGGTGCGAGTCGGTCTTCTACTCGCAGACGCTGATTGGGCCGAGGATGCCGAGCCTGACCTACATGCTCTCGTTCAAGAATCTTGCCGCGCTCGAGACGGGGTGGGATGCGTTCCGCGCCAATCCGGCGTGGAAGAAGCTGAGCAGCGAGCCGCGATACAGCACGGATACGCTGGTCAGTAATGTGACGAATCTCGTTCTTAGCCCTGCACCTTACTCGCAGATATAGCTGCGAGTAAGGTGCAGGACTCAGGCCTCCATCGCGCCGGAGTAGACGGCCATGCCAGCTACGGCGTCGACGCCCATGGCGTCCAGCTCGTCTACCTCGCGCCGCTCTTTGATGCCGCCTGCGACGATGAGCTGCTTGGCGGTACACGCGCGCAGGATCGCTGCGACGTCGAGGGGAAAGCCGCTCATCGTGCCCTCGGTGTCGACGTGCGTGTAGAGGAAGGCGGCGCAGCTATCTTCGAGCCAGGTGACGGCCTCCTCGGGAGTCAGGTCGACCGAGTCCTTCCAGCCCTTGACCGCGACCTTGCCGCCTTTGGTGTCGACCGAGAAGCAGAGCGCGTCCTCGCCCAGGGACTTTTTGAGCGACTCGGCGAACTCCAGCTTGATGACCTTGTGGCGGCGCTTTTCTGTGGGGTCTTCTGAGACGCCAAACAGGGAAGACCCGTAGATGACGCGGCGTGCGCCTGCATCGAGCAGAGCCTTGCCGTCCTCTGCGGTCTTCAGTCCGCCGCCCACCTGGCAGGGAAGCCGCTTGGAGATCATCTCGATCAGATTGCGATTCTCGCCCTGCCGCATGGCGGCGTCGAGGTCGATCAACTGCACCATGGGGTACTTCGAAAAACGCTCGATCCAGTACTCGAAGTCGTCGAACGCGAGCTTCAGCTTTTCACCCTGCACGAGCTGCACGATGCGCCCGCCCATCAGATCAATCGAAGGAATCAGCATTGCAATCTCTCCTGAAACTAAAGTTGTTACAAATTAGCAGGGCAGCCTGACGCTTACTCCGGCTTTGGCCAACTCTGCTTTCAACTCGCGTGAGTCGGTGACACCGAAGTGGAAGATGCTGGCGGCTAATGCGGCGTCTGCTTTGCCGCGTCCGAAGACGTCGGCGAAGTGGGCTGCGCTGCCCGCGCCGCCGCTTGCGATCACCGGGATTTGCACGGCTTTGCTGACCATCGCGGTCAATTCGCAATCGAAACCGTTACGCATTCCGTCGGTGTTCATGCTGGTGAGCAGGATCTCGCCCGCGCCGCGCTGCTCGGCCTCGCGAGCCCAATCGACTACGCGCAGGCCGGTGGCTTTGCGGCCGCCGGAAACGTACACTTCAGCGTCTTCCACGCCCTGGCCGCGACGTGCGTCGATGGCCACGATGACTGCCTGTGCGCCAAAGCTGCTGCCGATCTCACCGATCAGCTCGGGACGAGCGATTGCTGCTGAGTTGATGCTCACCTTGTCTGCACCTGCGTCGAAGACTGCTGCTGCGTCCTCTGCCGAGCGAATGCCGCCGCCTACTGTGAAGGGCACGAACAGCGTGGCTGCCGTGCGCTTTACCGTGTCGATCAGGGTGCCGCGGCCCTCGTGGGTTGCGGTGATGTCGAGCAGTACGATCTCATCCGCGCCCGCTGCCGCGTGGCGGTGCGCCAGCTCGGCGGGGTCGCCCGCGTCGATGATATCGACGAACTGGATGCCTTTGACTACGCGGCCATCGCGCACGTCCAGGCAGGCAATGATTCTCTTGGTCAGCATCTATCCCAGCCTCACCGGCACTGCGTCGTCCACTGCGACCGCTGCGCCTTCGCACACCATTCGCGCTACGACGGTGCCCGCGCCGACGGTGTCGCCGGAGCTGACGAACCACTCCACCAGTAGGCCCTGCGTGGGGGCGGGAAGGTGATAGTCCATCGTTCCATCCGAGAGCACGGCCACGGGCTGTCGCGTGGCGACCAGCGTGCCAACCGGGATGAGCTGCTGCGACAGCGTGTAGCTGGGCTGGTCCTGAGCGATCGTCAGTTCATAGAGAAACGGCATGGTTACAACTCCACAAAGTTCTTGAGTACCTGTAGTCCTACTGCGCTGGACTTCTCGGGGTGAAACTGCACACCCATCACGTTCTCGCGTTCGACCGCGCCGGTAAAGGCTCCGCCGTAATTTGTAACTGCGGCGGTGTCTTGTACTAGAGGGGCGCGCCAGGAGTGGGTGTAGTAGACGAAGCCGCCGGGATCGACGCCGCGCATCAGTCGCGAATTCTCGCGCAGGTCTTCGAGCGAGTTCCAGCCTACGTGCGGGGACTTCAGCTCCGCGCCTTCATACAGGGCGGGGAAGCGCTCGCACACTCCGGCGAAGTGGCTGAGGCCAGCGACCTCGGGGGCTTCGGTCGAGCCTTCGAAGAGCCATTGCAAGCCTACGCAAACGCCCAGGAACCATGCGCCTTTGGCGACGCCTTCGCGAACTGCCTCGGTGATGCCGAGCTGCTGCAGGAGGGCGGTCGCGCGGAAGTGGCCGACGCCTGGAAGCACGAGCTTCGAGGCCTTGCGCACTACGTCGGGATCTTGTGTTACCTGCGTCTCCGCGCCGAGGTAGTGCAGCGTCTTGACCACGCTGGTCAGGTTGCCCGCCTTGTAGTCGATGACGGCGATCATCTAGAGCAGTCCCTTCGTGCTGGGCAGCATCTCGCGCATACGCTCGTCGCGCGAGCAGGCTCCGCGCATGGCGCGGGCGAAGGCTTTGAAGATGGCCTCGATCTTATGGTGGTTCGAGCGGCCGTACATGGTCTTGACGTGGACGTTGGCCTTGGCGCCGCGGGCGAAGCCGTCGAAGAAGTCCGAGACCAGCTCGGTCTGGAAGTCGCCGACTACGGGGACGGTGACCTGGTCGTCGACCACGTAGGCCACGCGGCCGCTCAGGTCCACGGCGGCTACGGCGAGGGTCTCGTCCATCGCCATGACGAAGTAACCGGCGCGCATGATGCCCTTCTTGTCGCCCAGGGCTTCGAGGAAGGCTTCGCCGAGCGCGATGCCTACGTCTTCGACGGTGTGGTGCTGGTCTACGTCGAGATCGCCCTTGCAGGTGAGGGTCAGGTCGAAGCCGCCGTGGCGCGTGAATAGCTCGAGCATGTGGTCGAAGAAGCGGATGCCGGTCGAGACCTGGTAGGTACCCTGGCCGTCGACCGTGAGGGTTAGGGCGATCTGCGTCTCGGTGGTGTTGCGTACGATGGTGCCAGTCCTTACCGTGTCCATGCGATCTCCTTGAGTGAGGCGACGAGGGCCTCTAATCCTGCGGTTACGTGGGCTTCGACCCCGATGGTGATGCGGACGAAGCCGTCGCATCCGGGGTCGCTGGAGCGGTCGCGCAGCAGCACGCCGCGGCGGCGCATGGCTTCGACCAGCTCCTTGTGTTTGGGGCCGATGCGCATCAGTACGAAGTTGGCCGCGCTGGGGAAGTAGGGGACGCCGAGGGCGTCGAGTCCTGACATCATGCGCTCGCGGCCGACGCGCACCTGCTCGACGTACCAGGCGAGGTAGGCGGAGTCTTCGAGGGCGACGGGGAGGCAGTCGAGGGCCACGCCGTTGACGTTGTAGGGCGAGCTTACTTTGCGGGTGTAGCCGATGAGGCGGGCGTCTCCGGCCAGCAGGCCGATGCGCAGATTGGCCATGCCATAAGCCTTCGAGAAGGTGCGGGCGACGATCAGGTTCGGGATGGAGCCGACGTCCTGCATGGTGGTTTCGCCGTGGAAGTGGAAGTAGGCTTCGTCCACTAGGAGTACGGCTTGCGGGGCTGCGGCGGCGATCTGGAGGAGAGCCTCGCGGCTGACGACTGCGCCCGTGGGGTTGTTGGGCGAGGCTACGATGATGAGCTTCGTCTTCGGCGTGATGGCGGCGAGGAAACGCTCGAAGGGGAAGGCCAGCGACTCGTCGGCCTGTACTTTGCGGAGGCCGTCGGGAGTCATCATCTGCACGCTGACGTCGTACATGAAGAAGGATGGAGTGGAGATGAGGGCTTCGTCGCCGTCTTCGAGAAAGGCCGCGCAGACCAGGTGGATGGCCTCATCGACTCCGTTGGTGAGGAGTACTTGATCGGCCTTGAGGCCGAGGTGTTTGGCGACGATGGCTTCGACGCCCTGACGCTCGGGGTACTTGGTGAGGCCCTCGCTGGTGATGGCGTGCAGGCGCTCGATGACGCGGGGTGACGGGGCGAAGGTGTTCTCGTTGAAGTCGAGACGCAGGGCTTCGCGGCCCGCGAGCGGCGGGTGATACTCCGGCATGGCGAGCACGGCGCGGCGGGGCGTTACTGTCTTCGACTCTGTGATGGTGCTCATCGAGACCTCCCTCTCATCTTGACGCGAACGCTGGCGGCGTGGCCGATGAGTCCTTCGGCCTCGGCCAGTGCGATGGCGTGCGGGCCCATGGCTTTGAGTCCGGCGCGGGTGTACTCCTGTACTGTGATTACCTTGACGAAGTCCATGATGCTGAGGCCGCCGCGGATACGGCCCACGCGGCCTGTGGGCAGCACGTGGTTGGGGCCGCTGATGTAGTCGCCCATGGACTGCGGCGAGTACTTGCCGACGAAGACCGATCCGGCGTTGCGGACCCACTTGAGGTCGCGGGCGGAGTCGACGGAGAGGTGCTCGGGGGCGAGGCGGTTGGTGAGTTCTTGCGCCTCTGTAACTGATGCGGTTACAAATATGCAGCCCTGGGCTTTGATTGCAAGTTTCGCCAAGGAGTTTGATTTGGATTGGAGCTTTACTTCGGCGGCTACGGCCTGGCCCAGCTCGAGGTTGCTGGTGATGAGTACGGCAAGGGCTTCGGGGTCGTGCTCGGCCTGCGCGACCAGGTCGGCGGCGATTCCGGTTGCGTCGCCGGTCTCGCTGGTGACGACGATCTCCGTTGGGCCTGCGGGCATGTCGATGCCGCACTCCTGCGAGATCTGAATTTTGGCGGCGGTGACGTAGAGGTTGCCGGGGCCGACGATCTTGTCTACTCGCTGGATGGTTTCGGTGCCCAGCGCCATGGCAGCGATGGCCTGTGCTCCGCCCACGCGGTAGAACTCGGTGACGCCAGCCAGATAGGCGGCTGCGAGGGTCTCGCGGGCGGGCTTCGGCGAGCAGACTACGATGCGCGTGACGCCCGCTACCTGCGCGGGGGTGACGGTCATCAGCAGGGTGGAGGGCAGGGGGTAGCGTCCGCCGGGGACGTAGCAGCCTACGCTGCCCAGAGGACGGACGATCTGGCCGGTCTTGACGCCATCGACGGGGGAGAAGGTCCACTCCTGCGGTTTCTGGGCCTGGGCGAAGGCGCGGATATTGGCCTGGGCTACCTGCATTGCAGTTTGGAGCTGAGGCGACGTGGTCTCCCACGCCGCCTTCATCTCCTCCTGCGAGACCAGCAGGGAGTCGCTCTTGCCAAGACCATCGAACTGCGCGGCGTACTTGCGCAGCGACGTGTCGCCGCCCGTGCGCACATCGGTAACTATTTTGGTTACAGATGCTTCGACCTTCGCGGTGTTGACCGCGCCGCGCCGCTCCAGCGCCTCGATCAGCGCCGCCGTGGCCTTCGCACTGCGTCCGAATGTCTTGACGAGCTTCATTTAGAGCACCACCTTGCTGAGCGGGTACTCGACGATGCCGGTGGCTCCAGCGGCCTTCAGGCGGGGGATGACCTCGCGCACGACGCGCTCGTCGAGGATAGTGTTGAGGGCGAAGCCGTCGCCGCTGCTGAGGTGCGAGACGGTGGGCGAGCTGAGCGCGGGGAGCTGCGCCTTGACGGCCTCGAGCTGATCGGCCTGCACGTTGAGCATGAGGCCGACGCGGCCCTGGGCGGCGATGGCGGCGTTCAGCATGAGCGAGATATTGTTGATCTTCTCGCGCTTCCAGTCGTCGGCCCAGGCAGTTTTGTTGGCGATGAGCTGGGTCTCGGACTCCATGAGCACCTCGATGATGCGCAGGCGGTTGGCCTTGAGGGAGGAGCCGGTCTCGGTGACCTCGACGATGGCGTCGGCGAGCATGGGGGGCTTCACTTCGGTGGCTCCCCAGCTGAACTCGACCGTGACGGGGATGTTCTTCGAGGCGAAGTAGCGCTTGGTGAACTCGACCAGCTCGGTGGCGATGATCTTGCCCGCGAGGTCCTCGGGCTTCTCGAAGGGCGAGTCCTCGGGGACGGCCAGAACCCACTTGACGGTCTGGCGGCTCTGCTTGGAGTAGGTGAGGCTGGTGACGCGCTCGACGTCGCTCTGGTTCTCGAGGATCCAGTCGTTGCCGGTGAGGCCGGCATCAAGCGCGCCGTGCTCGACGTAGCGGGCCATCTCCTGCGCGCGGACCAACATGCACTCGATCTCTACGTCGTCGACGGTGGGGAAGTAGCTGCGGCCGTTGGCGAAGATGCGCCATCCGGCGCGCTCGAACAACGCAATCGTTGCATCCTGCAGGCTACCCTTCGGAACTCCCAGCTTCAGCTTATTTGCCATCATTCACTCCCGCGGTTTCAACTTCCATGATTGGTTTCGTAAAGCAGCTTACCGTGCCCTCGTGGCAGACGAGGCCGTCGCCTTCGACGTGCACGCGGAAGAGCAGGGCATCGTTATCGCAGTCGGTGGCGGCGGTGACGACGCGCAGGCGGTTGCCGCTGGTCTCGCCCTTCATCCACAGCTTCTGGCGGCTGCGGCTCCAGAAGGTGACGAAGCCGCTCTCGAGCGTCTTCTGGTAGCTGACCTCGTTCAAAAAACCAAGCATCAGAATCTCGCCCGTCGTGGCGTCCTGCACGATGCCCGCGACCAGCCCGTCGGTCTTGCCAAAGTCGATCTGAACCTTCTTCTCCACTTCAATCTCCCTGATGTTGTTCTGCCGGTTTGCCAACTCGCAACGGGCAGAAAAAAGCCCGCTCGCGAGAGTCGCGTCAGCGGGCCTTTTGGAATCCTTAGCGTGAGTTCGTTAGTTCACCGCACCGGACACAGCCGCCAACACGCTCGACGCGTGATGATGGTGATGGCCACGATGCTGGAAGGAAACGCTCACAGAAGTAAGGCTAACCATGGGAGCAATCCTTGTCAACTGATGTGCGCTATTCGAAAATTCTGCGGACATGGGGAGTCGATCTCGGATAACCTTAGCCACGATCAGGAGTTACTGGTCGTACTCCCCACTTTTTAGTTCTCAAGGAGCTTTCTCCCATGCGTATTCTTCGCCGTTTGATTACCCCCGCAGTCCTGCTGCTTGCCTTTGCCGCCGTTGCACCCGCGCCCCGGACCCTGGCCCAGGCGGCGAAGCCCTCGGCAGCGGCTCCCGCCAGCCTGGTTGACCTGAACACGGCTACTCCCGATCAGTTGAAGGCGCTGCCCGGCATCGGCGATGCCTATGCGAAGCGCATCATCGACGGGCGTCCGTACACCGCGAAGACGCAGCTAACCCAGAAGGGAATCCTGCCCGCGGCCAGCTACGCCAAGATCAAGGACATGATTATCGCCAAGAAGGCAGCGAAGTAACCGATCGGTGGTTGGGGCTTCCGCCCTCCGGCGGCAGAGGAGGGCGGAGTTCGATGCGGTGCTGACGTGAGAATCGTGTTGATTCCATGCAGGATCTCTCCGAAAACGAGACGCAATCGGTTAGCATAAGCAAAGCCGCATAGAGATCAACTTCATCGTCAGGCTGCTTCTTCAGCCCGTGTCAGCGAGCCCATGTTAGCCAAGCACCGTTCTTTCGCGAAGCCCGCACTTGTACTATCCGGTCTGGCTGTGAGCCTGGGCACGATGCCCGGCTGCTCCAGCGTTGCCGGTAGCGCGAGCATCGCGCAGGTACGGATCATCGACGCTTCGCCGGATGCGCCGGGGTTGGATATCCTCGAAGGCTCGGGCGTGCTGGCTTATAACCTCGGGTTTGGCACTATTACGTCGTATGTGCCCATTGTGCCGGGTGTTTACAGTATTTCAGCCAACGGATCGGGGACCAAGCAGCAGTTGGTCAGTGCGCGGGGGACCTTTGGGGTTTCGCAGCAGTACACCGTCATCATCGGTAATGTGACGGCCTCGCTGGGGGAGAATATCCTGCTCGATCAATCGCAGGCCGCGCCCGCTGGGCAGATTGCGCTGCGGTTTATCGATCAGGCGACCAAGGTGGGTGGGGTGGATCTTTACCTGGTGCCCTCGGGCTCGCAGATTACGGATACTAACCCGATTCTTACCAATGTGGTCTTCGGCACCAACACCGGGTATGTGAACGTGCCGACGGGGACTTATACGCTTGTCGCCATGCCGACCGGGGTGAAGCCCACCCTGCCGGTGACGACGACCTCGTCCAGGGCCAGCACGACCTCGGCGGCGTATTACACGGGGGCTTCGGTCGCTTATGCGGGCGGGGCGGCTTCGACGATTGTGCTGATCGATCAGCAGATCGTTACGGCTCCTAGCTTGCAGGTGATCTCGGCGCAGGACTATGCGCCGGCGGGTACGAGCTAAGCCACAACTCTGTCCTGCCGGACGGGCCCCCTGCGCGGAGGGCGGCCACTTCGTGACTTTTATACTTGTCTCGATGACTCAAACGGCTGAGGTCCTCCCGCTGGTCGGAAACGAAGATTGCTCGCTTCCGACCAGCGGGAGGACCTCAGAAGATCACTTCCCCATACCGCCCCGAGAGCGGCACGAAGTGCTAGTAGCGGTAGATCTCGGCCTTGTACGGGCCTTCTACCGGCACGCCGAGGTACTCGGCCTGCTTGGGCGAGAGCGTCGTCAGCTTGACGCCGATCTTCTCGAGGTGCAGGCGGGCTACCTCCTCGTCCAGCTTCTTGGGCAGGATGTAGATGCCCACCTCGTACTTGTCCTTGTTGGCCCAGAGGTCGAGCTGCGCCAGCGTCTGGTTCGAGAAGCTGGCCGACATGACGAAGCTCGGGTGGCCGGTCGCGCAGCCCAGGTTCACCAGACGGCCCTCGGCCAGGACGAAGATGCTGTGGCCCGTCGCGAAGGTGTACTTATCCACCTGCGGCTTGATGTTCAGCTTGGTCGCGCCCGCGAAGCTGTTCAGCGCGTCCATCTGGATCTCGTTGTCGAAGTGGCCGATGTTGCAGACGATGGCCTGGTCCTTCATCAGCTTCATGTGCTCGAGCGTGATGATGTCCACGTTGCCGGTGCAGGTGACGTAGATGTCGCCGCGTCCGAGCGTCTCTTCGAGGGTCGTGACCTCGTAGCCCTCCATCGCAGCCTGCAGGGCGTTGATGGGGTCGATCTCGGTGACGACGACGCGCGCGCCCAGGCCGCGCAGGGAGGCGGCAGAGCCCTTGCCCACGTCGCCGAAGCCGCAGACCACGGCGACTTTGCCCGCGACCATGACGTCGGTGGCACGCTTGATGCCGTCTACCAGCGACTCGCGGCAGCCGTAGAGGTTGTCGAACTTCGACTTGGTGACCGAGTCGTTGACGTTGATGGCGGGCACGAGCAGGGTGCCCTTCTCCTTCATCTTGTAGAGGCGGTGGACGCCGGTGGTGGTCTCCTCAGATACGCCGCGCCATTCCTTCGCGCACTCGGTCCAGCGGGCCGGATGCTCGGCGTGGACCTTCTTCAGGAGCGTCTTGATGACGTCCTCCTCCTGCGAACTGGACGGCGAATCGACCCACTTGTCGCCGTGCTCGAGCTCATAGCCCTTGTGGATCAGCAGGGTCACGTCGCCGCCGTCGTCGATGACGAGCTGCGGGCCAAGCACGCCGCCGTTGCCGTCGGGGAAGCTGAGTGCCTGGTTCGTGCACCACCAGAACTCCTCGAGCGTCTCGCCCTTCCAGGCGAAGACGGGCACGCCCGCGGCTGCGATAGCCGCTGCGGCGTGGTCCTGGGTGGAGAAGATATTGCAGCTCGCCCAGCGGACATCGGCTCCAAGATCGACCATGGTCTCGATCAGCACGGCGGTCTGGATCGTCATGTGCAGCGAACCCGAGACGCGCACGCCCTGGAGCGGCTTGCCCGGGGCGTACTTGCGCCGGATCGACATGAGGCCCGGCATCTCCTGCTCGGCGATCTCGATCTCCTTGCGCCCGAACGCCGCGAGTGAGAGGTCCGCTACCTTGTACTCTTTCGCCACCGTATCCAACTGCCCAACCGTTGCTGTCGCCATCTGAAAAACACCTCTGTTGAAGATCAATATCTCGTTCTAAAGCCTATCATTCGGACGCCTTGGCGGGGCTATCCCTCGAGGACCTTTGCGAACATCTCCGCATCCACGTTGCCGCCGCAGAGCACCACTCCGACCCGCTTGCCGCGCATAGCGTCGCGCTCGCTCATCAGGGCGGCAAAGGAGGCTGCTCCGGCTCCTTCGGCCACGTTGTGCGTGGCGGTGAAGAGGGTGCGCATGGCTGCCGCGACCTCGTCTTCGCTGACGGCGACTACGCGCTCGACGCCCTCGAGGATCGCCGCCAAGGCATCACTGTTGGGACGGCGACAGGCCAGGCCGTCGGCCAGCACCGTCGTCACCGGATGCTCCACCACATGCCCGGCTGCAAACGAGAGCTGGTAGGCCGGTGCGCCGCTCGAGACTACGCCGACGATCTTGGTCTTCAGGCCGAGGGCGTTGCGCGCCGCGATCATCCCGCAGACGCCGCTGCCCATGCCGATGGGCACGTACACCGTGTCCAGCCCGGGCGTACCGCGGAAGAACTCCAGCGCGTAGGTGCCCACGCCGTGGATCAGCTTGGGATCGAGCGAGGGCAGACGGTGCATTCCGCGCTCTTTGGCCAGCGTGTCGGCGTGCTCGCAGGCGGCCTGAAAGTCCTCACCGGCCTCGATCAGCTCGACCCCGAGGGCGCGCATGGCCTCGTTCTTCTCGCGGCTGTTGCCGAAGGGAACCACCACCACCGCTGGAGTGCCGGTCATCTTCGCGGCGAAGCCCATCGACTGGCCGTGATTGCCGCGCGTCGCGCCTACCACGCCCTTGATCTCGGGGTGGTTATGCTTCAGCCAGTCCATGTAGATGATGCCGCCGCGAATCTTGAACGCGCCCACGGGCGTGTGGTTCTCGTGCTTCACCCAGACCTCGGTCCCGGCGGCTACGTCGAGCAGGGGCCAGTTGTACTGCGGGGTGGGTGGCATGTGGGCGTAGATCAGGGCAGCGGCTGTCTCCAGCTCCGCAAGATCGGGCAGTCTCCAGGTCATCTTTATATTCTATGACCTGGATTGCCGATCCCTGAAAGTCAAGAGCAAGGCGAAACGGGGAAAAAGGGATAAAAAGGATAAGAGGGATTAAAACTAAAAACAAAGACGGATAAAAACGGGATGCTTTGTGGCTGACTGGTTCTGCTTCTTATGTCTTGATTAGGCTCTACTGCCTCTTCGCGATCACGCCTTGATCCCTCTTATCCCTTTTATCCCTTTTTCCCCGTTTCGCCTTGCTCTTGTTTTTCTTCTTTCTGCGGCAGGGTACAGTAGTCGAATGGATCAGATCGACGCCCGCTCCCTCTACAGCAAGATCAGCTGGCGGCTGATCCCTTACATCTTCATCCTGTATCTGCTCGCCTATCTCGACCGCGTCAATGTGGGGTTTGCCGCCGTCGAGATGAAGCATGATCTGCTGCTCTCGAACACGGTTTACGGCACTGGCGCGGGGATCTTTTTTCTGGGTTCGTCGCTCTTCGATCTGCCCAGCAACCTGATCCTCAACCGGGTTGGCCCGCGGCTCTGGATCGCCCGCATCATGATTACCTGGGGGATCATCGCGACCGGCATGATGTTCGTGCAGGGGCCGCACTCGTTCTACTTCATGCGGTTCTTTCTGGGTGTCAGCGAGGCCGGGTTCTTTCCCGGCATGATTCTCTACCTGACCTACTGGTTTCCGTCTCGGGAGCGGGCTCGTGCGGTGGCCCGGTTTATGACGGCGACCTCCATCGCCGGGGTGGTGGGCGGGCCGCTCTCGGGTGCGCTGCTGAAGCTCGACGGCAGGGCAGGACTGCATGGGTGGCAGTGGCTCTTTCTGGTCGAGGGTGTGCCGACGATTCTCTTCGGTATCTCCGTGCTCTTTGTTATGAAGGATCATCCCGATGATGCGGCGTGGCTGTCGGATGCGGAGAAGCACTGGCTGGACAAGGAACTGGAGCGCGACCGCATCGAAGGCGGTGCGGCCAGCAACCATCGGCTCTTTGACGCTTTTCGGATGCCGATGGTCTGGGTGCTGGCCGGGATTTTCTTCATCGACCAGATTGGGACTTATACGGTCAACCTGTGGATGCCGCTGGTGTTCAACAGCTTTCTCCATCCCGGTGGCGATCCCTCGGGGGCCAGCATCGTTGCTCGCTATGCGACTGTGCCTTACATCTGTGCGGCGATCTTTACCGTCATCGTCGGCTGGAATAGCGACCGTACCGGCGAGCGACGGGGGCATATCGCTGCTTGTCTGATGCTCAGCGCCATCGGTTTTGGATGGGCGGCTTATGCGCACTCTCTGCCTGCGGCGTTGTGTGCGATGTGCCTTGCGGCTATGGGCTACTGGAGCCTGATGGGACCGTTCTGGGCTTTGCCCACGCGGGTTCTGGGTGGGCAGGCTGCGGCTGGCGGGGTTGCAATTATCACTATCGTCGGTGGCTAGGTGGGTTCTCCGGGCCTTATATGACGGGCGTTTTGCGCGATATGACCCACAACTATACGGCGGGAATGTTGGTGATTGGCGGCTCGGCTGTGATTGGTGCGGGGTTCTGTTTTTTGTTGAAGAGTGCTCCGCGTCGAGAATCTTAGGTTTCGACCGATTGTCTTTGCTGGTTTGAAGAAAGCATACCTCGGGGGCTAAAGCCCGCATTGGTGGAGAGTTTTGATGTCCGGGCTAAAGCCCGGACCTACCCCAGAAGCAACGGCAAGGACAACGCCAACGGCAAGAACAATGGCAGAAGCAGATTCCTCCGCTTCGCTCCTGAATGACAACAAAAAACAGGCAACCCCAGCTATGAACTCTGGGTGGGTGGGATGATCTGTACCTTGCGTTTGGCTCGCCAGTTCAGCCAGCTTGCCACCACTAGCAGCACGAAGAAGCCTCCGAACCCGAGGCCAATCCCCAGTACGGCTATGACGCCGACGATCGTCACCCAGAGCGGCGCCGTGCTGTTGAAGTAGACAAAGCCCGCCGTCACATCGACCGCCAGCAGCACCAGCGAGAGCACCAGAACGACAAGGCTAATGATGATCCACGGTTTATATGCCGGTGGGATGGTGGAGCTGCTCATGCGCCCTCGCGTTCGAGTAGTGTGCGTTTGCGTTCGATGCCCCAGCGATAGCCCGTCAGCGTGCCGTTCTTGCCGATGACGCGGTGGCAGGGAACGAGAATCGCCAGTGGATTCGCGCCGATGGCGCTGGCGACTGCGCGTACGGAGCCGGGTGCGCCGAGTGCCTCGGCGACTTGGGAGTAGGTGCGGGTCTCGCCCCGGGGGATCTTTTGCAGTTCTCGCCAGACACGCATCTGGAAGGCAGTGGCGCGGATGTCGAAGGGCAGGGAGGCGGCGCGGAGGCTCTCGTCCATGCTGGCGATGACTGCTTCGACGGCATACTCCAGCTCGCTATCCATGCGCTTGGTCTCGGCCTTGGGGAAGCGCGCTTGCAGCTCGGCCAGCAGCTCCTCTTCCGTGTCGGCGAAGGCGATGGAGCAGATGCCGCGGCTGGTGGCCCCGACCATCATCAGGCCCAGTGGGCTGTCGGCTACGGCGTAGCGGATCGTCTCGCCCTGGCCGCCCGCCTTCATGGCGCTGGGCGTCATGCCGAGCAGCTCGTCGGAGCCCTCGTAGAGGCGGCTGGAGGAGCTGTATCCGGCGTCGTAGATGGCGTCGGTGACGGAGGTCTTGGGCTCGCGCACCTTGGCCTTGAACTTGGCGACGCGCTGGGCCTTGGCGAACTCGCGCGGGCTGACGCCGAGGACGCGCTTGAAGCCGCGCAGAATGGTCAGCGGAGCGACGCCGGTGGCTTTGGCTACGTCCTTCAGGCGCGTCCGTTCGTTCGAGTGCTCGGTGAGGAACTGGGAGACGGCTTCGATGGCGGCGACCTGCGGGTCGGGCTTGCGGCCGACGAGGTCGGGCTCGCAGCGCAGGCAGGCGCGGTAGCCCGCGGCCTGGGCCTGCTCGGGCGTGGGGAAGAAGGTGACGTTCTTGCGCTCGGGGCGGCGGCTGGGGCAGCTGGGGCGGCAGTAGATCTTCGTCGACTTGACGGCGTAGACGAACTGGCCGTCGGCGGCGGGATCGCGCGCCAGTACCTGTTGCCAGGCTTTGCCTGCGAAGACGCTGGGGACTTTGAGACGCGGGCTGGGGGTGATGGAGGACATGCTCATATTGAGTATGGTCTTCTTTGCGGGGATTGGAAACACTCCGGTTTTGACCTGGAAGTCGTGTGGGCAGGGCCGGTAAGGGGAAGAGCATTTATCATTAGCCATCGATTCACCTTTTTCATGAGTCATGACTCCTCAACCAGAATCTGAAAGACTCCTCCCATAGGCTGTAAGTGGGTTGCTATCGACAGGAACAGCGAGAAACAACACGAAGAACGATGACGTGCAAGGTTTGCTAACGCCGCACCAATCCAGATCAATAGAGGGAAAAACGAGATGAAACAGTTAGTGATCACGGGGCTATTTGTGGCTCTGGCAGCGACCCAGGTAGAGGCTCAGATCAACGCGGGCGCGCAGAAGCCCGAGCCGAGTGTGCCCTTCACCATGACCCAGGTGACGACCCTCAAGTTTCCCTGGCGGATTGCCTTTCTGCCCGATGGGCGGATGCTGATTACCGAGAAGGTCGGCGCGCTGTGGCTGGTGACGCAGCAGGGCGACAAGACGCCGGTTACGAATGTGCCCGCTGTTTTGTACAAGGGGCAGGGCGGCATGTTGGGCGTCTATCTTTCGCCGCACTATGCGAAGGATCAGAGCGTTTACCTGACCTACTCGGAGCCGGGCGATGGCGGCTCGAGCCTGGCGCTGGCGAAGGCTAAGCTGGTGATCGGGCAGGGCTCGGCGAGCCTTGAGGGCTTGCAGGTGATCTGGCGCGACGGCGAACGGGGCGAGGGCGGGCAGTTCGGCGCGCAGATCGCGTTTTCGCCGGATAGCCGTTACCTGTACCTGACCGTGGGCGATCGGCAGCGCATGACTCCGGCGCAGGACCCGAACCAGCCGCTCGGCAAGATTCTGCGGCTGACGCTGGATGGCAAGCCTGCCAAGGGCAATCCGATGGCAGGGAAGAAGGGGGCGGCCAGCGTGCCGATCATCGACCCGCCGGCGGATACCGAGGCCGCGAAGACTGCTCCTGTGCTGAGGACGTATACCTTCCCGGGGCCGAACCTGTCGCTGGCGGAGACCTGGAGCATGGGGCACCGTACGCCCTATGGTCTGGCCTTTGCACCGGATGGCCGGTTGTGGGAGATCGAGCATGGCCCGCGGGGCGGCGATGAGCTGAACCTGATCGAGCCGGGCAAGAACTATGGCTGGCCTCTGGTCTCTTATGCGGTCAACTACGATGGTGTGCCGATCCCCAGCCCGGGTACGCGGCCTGACCTGACCAAGCCGGTCATCTACTGGACGCCGGTGATCGCGCCGGGCAACCTGATGTTCTACCACGGCTCGATGTTCGCGCAGTGGAAGGGATCGGCGCTGGCGACTGGACTGGCGAGCATGACGCTGAACCGCATTACCTTCGACGGTAAGGGCGGGGCGACGCCCGCGGAGCGCTGGGATGTGGGGCACCGCATCCGCGACGTGGAGGAGGCTCCCGATGGCGCGCTGTGGATGCTTGAGGATGCCAGGAATGGCGGGGTATTCCGCGTGACGCCGAAGTAAGGCTACGGTCGTCTTGTGAAACAGAAAGGCGCTTCTCGGGGTCACCATCCTATATCGATGGCGACCCTGGGAAGCGTCTTTTGTTTCAGCGTGAGATATTATCGGGCAGTCCCGGCAAGTGGGCTCATCGTCATGGTCTCTTTGTAAAGAGATCGGCGTTTTGTATGAGCAGGTCACTGATGTCAATGTTTTTCCTTATCAGGGTCTTTGCTTTTGCTGTTGTCGTTGCGGTTGTTGTTGCTCTCCACCGGGTTTGTATTCGCACTCTGATGAGCTGATCGTGATCGAAGCTCGGTGCCGGTTGGGGTTCGAGAGGAGAGTCGATGCTGCCATTTATCAGACGGACTTGGAAGACCAAAACGCCGACGCAGTCATCGGAACGCGGTGTCGATGCAACGGGTGAACTCTATGCAGCCTGCTGATAGAACGGGATGTAGGGTTCCTGTGTGTTCCAGAGGTGATGGAGTAAGACGGCAAGCTTGCGTGCGACCGCCACGACGGACTTGTTTTTCGCCTGCTTGCCTCCACGGGCTGCCAGGTGCAGGCCCCACTGTCGAAGTGCTGAGTCCCGGCCATGTGGTCGCAGGATGTGGTTGGCGCACTCGATCAGCAGACTTCGAAGATATGCGTTGCCAGCCTTGGTGATGCCGAGTTGCGGGTCGCGTTCGCCGGACTGGCTGCGTTTTGGTCGTAGCCCAAGGTAGCAACCCACATCTCGACTTCGACCGAATCGTGTCTTGTCGCCAAGCGTCAGCACGAACGTAAGAGCAGTGATATGGCCGACCCCGTGAATCGTCATCATGGACTGGGTCTCGGCATACTCGGTCTGAGTTAGGCGTTGGATCTCTCGGTCATACTGCTTGATCTTCAACGTCATCTCCGCGATCTGTGAGAGAACCGGACCCAGTGCCAGCTTCAGCCCTGGCGGCATCGCGGCTTGGCCTCGTTGAGCGAAGCACTTCGTGGAGGATGCGGGCATACGATGGCCGCAAGCCTTGGTTAATCCTCGAACCGCGTTGATGGCCGCTGTTCGCAGTCGAACCAGAAGCTCGCGAGCACGAATCAAAGTGAGGGCTTCCTGCTGTTCAACCGTGCGGTGAGAGATCGGTCGCAAAATCTCAGGATCGAGTCGGGCGTAACGCGCCAGCTTCTCCGCATCTACATCGTCGCTCTTGCGATCGCTGTGTGAGATCGCCCGCAACTCACGCACGTTGGCGACGATCACCTCGTGGCCCAGTTGTTCGAGCTGTTCGCTGATCCAGATCGAATGCACGCCGGCCTCCATCGCCACTCGGGCATGAGGCACGTCGGTGAACCACTTATCGATCGCCTTCGCTGTGGTCCTGAAGCGGCCTCGATCGATCACTTCTCCTTGCTGGTTGAGAGTACAGTAATGGCTCCAAACGTCGCCAAGGTCGATGCCGATCGTCAGCTCTACCTGGCCACGCTTCCGGGGTGCTTCCGCGATGAGGTGGTGCGTTGGCTTCTTCATGGGAACAGTCTGCTCCTCCTGCGGAGGACCTGCTCATCCCATTTATAGGTACTAACGCGCTATAGCAGAGCGCACGAGCGCCCCTCCTCGCCATTTTTCAGCAAGCCATGCGAACACGAAGAACAAGATAGCGTTTATGACTTGGATGCCGGTGAGAGTCGCACGACCGATCACGCCGTGTAGAAGCAGCATCGTCGAGACGATCAAAACGATATGCAAGAGTATGCCGTCGGCGACGATGAAGGTGAGCCCTCCATAGGGCAGCCCATGTTTTCCAAAAGAGACTTTGGCCACCCAGAACGAAATTGGAAGAAATAGGATGAGCGCCGTAAGCACGCCGGGGTTATAGCCGGAGCGCACGAAGGCTCCGAGATGAGTGAGCGCATTGACGAAAATCACGCCATAGACGGACAGACCGAGGATCGGGTCACGGCGGCTCAAGATGGCCGCGACCGGAGCGCCGACCCAGAACAGCGGCAAGTTGACCGCCAGATAAAACGGCGCCGGTATTAGGCACGAAGGATACGGCGGTTGAGCCAGCATAGCGCACATGAAATGGGGAAAAGCATGAAATTGTCCAAGCAGGTCTAGCCCATATTCCTCGACGTTGTGGATCAGGTAGATCGCGACCGCAAGCCAGGAAAGCCAACTGAGATCTCGCCATCGCGATTGGTTGAAATCGCTTCGCAGTCTGTTCGTGGAAAACAGCAAGATCAGCAGTACAACTGCAGCCACAGACCCGATCCACGGGAAGTTCAGATCAATCCAACTCCATGTCATTGCGCGCTCCAGAGTATGCGATGTTATACAGCAGCCGACACCTGCAGGATATCGGTTTCTTAAGCCCAATTAGGAGTAAGAAGCGCCTTTTCGGAAGGGGCCGCAACTGGCCACAAGTGTTTAACGGTATCTGACCAAAAATCTCTCCCTGTTGACAGTAAGTTTCCATGGAAATTACTATTGTTTCCATGGAAACTTACAAGACGAGAACCCAACAGTTGAGTCCATTAGAGGGCCACCTTGGATATTGGCTCAGACGCGTCTCGAACGCTGTCTCGGGAACGTTCGCCCGCGCCCTCCAGGAGAAACAGACTTCGGTGGCGGAATGGGTGCTTCTGCGTGAGCTTCACGAGCGCGGACAAGCTGCTCCAGGCGAGTTGGCCGATAGCTTGGGATTGACTCGTGGCGCAGTTTCTAAAATCGTCGACAAACTCGATGCGAAGGGCTGGGTCCAAACGGGGGCAAAAGAGGGCGACAGCCGGTTCCGCCTGCTTTCCCTCACACGGGCGGGACGCCGCAGCCTCCCCATTCTTGCTGAGATTGCTGACCAAAACGATGCACGCTACTTCGATTGTCTGAGTGCGAGAGAGAAAAACACTCTACGGGAACTGCTTGCCAAACTTACAGATCATAACCGCATCCACGATGTCCCAACCGAATAAGGAGAAACCTCATGAGTAAAGCAATCGATAACCTGACTGAAGCTATGAAATTTGCAGGCGCGAACCGTCCCCGAGTGGGCGGCTTCCCCTACCTGGCAGAAGTTTTGCGAAAAGCTGGCGTGACGCGCAACGTATGGTCGCTGCCATCCTGCCAAAGCCTCTATCTCACGCAGGAGGGACCAGTCGTAATGCAAGGCGCCCCCTTGATCAACGGTGCCGTCGATGTACCGGCCTTCGATGAGAAGGCCCTAATCAAGGCGCTTCGCGTGGATCAGGCTGGTGAAAGCACATTCCCGGAGTTTCTGGATGCCACGTGGCGAGCAGGTGTCATTCGCTATGACGTGGATCTGGAAGGACGTACAGTGGCCTATCAGAGTTGGAATGGCGACGAGTACATTGAAGCCTATCCAGCAGTTGTCGTCGCCTAGATGTGAAGGGTGCCGCTTCATAAGAGTTCTCTGGAGGCATTATGTTTCAAGTTATCTTTACGCTGATTGCAGTTGTGGGCGCATCTGTCCACCTTGCACTTTCACCCAAGCGCCGGAGCAGCGGAGCGGCCATTGCCGGAACGTACCTCCTGTATCTGCTCTTCTTCTATGTTGGCCTTATGGGAGTGCTCACCGCGTATGCACACGTCTTCCGTCCCGTTGAGACATCGGCGTCCATAGGATGGTCAACAAGCCCTTACGAATACGAAGTCGGGATGGCGGACCTCACCGTTGGTGTTCTGGGGGTTTTGTGTCTGAAGTTTCGGGGCGACTTCTGGTTGGCGACAGCCATTGCAAACGCAGTCTGGTTGCTAGGCGACGCGGTCGGGCACATTCGGCAGATGACACTTAACAACAATCACGCTTCCAACAACTCAGGCATCTTCTTAGTCACCGAAATCATCATGCCGCTCGTAATTCTCGCTTTGACTCTCTACTACCGTCGTCGGGAGGACAAAGTCGCCTGACAGAATCGTGGGCGCTAAATCCCCATCGCACTCTAGAACAAGATTTGTACCGGGAAATGGGATGAGCAGGTCCTCCGAAGGAGGAGCAGACTGTTCCCATGAAGAAGCCAGCGCAACACCTCATCGCTGAAGTTCCACGCAGGCAAGCCAAGGTCGAGATGACGATCGGCATCGACCTTGGCGATGTCTGGAGCCATTACTGCACTCTCAACCAGGACGGAGAAGTGGTCGACCGTGGCCGCTTCAGAACTACCCCGAAGGCGATTGAGAAGTGGTTCACCGACGTGCCATCAGCGCGGGTCGCGATGGAGGCCGGAACACACTCGATCTGGATCAGCGCACAGTTGCAGGAACTAGGCCACGAAGTGATCGTGGCGAACGTTCGCGAGTTACGTGCGATCTCGCACAGTGATCGGAAGAGCGATCAGGTGGATGCTGAGAAGCTGGCAAGATATGCGCGGCTTGATCCGAATATCTTGAGGCCGATCGCCCATCGTACGGTCGAGCAACAGCAGGCTCTGACTCTGATTCGTGCGCGAGCGCTGCTGGTGCGACTGCGTACCGCTGCGGTGAACGCCGTTCGTGGTCTGACGAAGTCGTGCGGCTACCGTATGCCTGCCTCTGCCACAACGTGCTTCGCCCAGCGCAGCGTTGCTGTTATGCCACCTGGACTGGCACACGCGCTCGGTCCGGTGCTTCAGCAGATCGCGGAGATGACAGTAAAGATCAAGCTGTACGACCGACAGATCCAACAGCTCGGCCAGACCGAGTATCCAGAGACGCAGGCGCTGCTGAAGGTTCACGGCGTCGGCCACCTCACCGCCTTGACCTTCGTGCTGACGCTCGGCAGCAAGGAACGGTTCGGACGAAGTCGTGATGTCGGTTGCTATCTTGGCCTACGGCCTCGTCGAAGTCAGTCCGGAGACCATGATCCTCAGCTTGGCATCACCCATGCCGGCAATGCATACCTCCGAAGTCTGCTGATCGAGTGCTCCAACCATATCCTCCGACCGCACGGACGAGACTCGGCGCTGCGCCAGTGGGGTCTGCACTTGGCCGCACGAGGTGGTAAGCAGGCCAAGAGTAAGGCCGTCGTCGCAGTAGCACGCAAGCTTGCGGTGTTGCTCCATCATCTCTGGAGCACCCAAGCTACATATATGCCGTTCTACGAACAAGCTGCTTGAGAGATCAACATGTTCACCCGTTGCGACGACACCGTGTTCCGATGACTGCGAGCCGACTTCGGCCTTCGAGGCCGACCGATAAATGGCAGCATCGACTCTCCTCTCGAACCCCAACCGGCACCGAGCTTGCATGAAGACAGCTCATCCAGAGTGCGAATAGAAACACGGTGGAGAGCAACGAAGCCAAGAGCAACAACAAAAGCAAAAGCCTATGAAGGAAAAACAAAGAACAATCACTTGACACTAGTGACCTGCTCATAGAAAGTCGGCTTGTCGGAGGTAACGGTTGCCAACGTGGCTGCATCTGCAAAGTAGTTATACGGAGATAGACAGCACCGTCTGTCTCTGTACGTCAGTTCATATGCCGGATCCCAAAATGCCTCGGATGGAGCAGAGAACTGAATTTAGTGGCCTGCCAGCCTGGGCAGGTTCCAGTGCCGCCAGAGGCTGACCATGCGGAGCAGGAAACATACGGAGATTCCACAGATGGCGACGGGTGTCCGAGGAAGCTTTAGCCGAAGGCCGATCACGACGACCGCGGCTCCGGCGAGGGCCGCTGTGGCATAGACGTCGGCTCGCAGGACGGTGGGTACCTGGGCAAGCAGGACATCGCGCACCGTACCTCCTCCAACACCGGTTATGCCGCCCATAAGGATGGCGAGGAAAGGATGGATCTTATAATTCAGGGCCTTTTCCGCGCCTGCTACGGCGAATAGGGCCAATCCGGCGGCATCGAGCATGGTCAGGAAAGACGCAGGAATTTCGAGCACAAGCGAGTGCATAAAAAACGCTACGATCGCTCCGAAAAAAGCGATAGCTCCGTAACGCCAGTCACGGATAGAGTTGGGCGGAATGGCCCCAATGAGCACATCGCGGATGATTCCGCCGCCGAGCGCGGTGACGAAGGCCAGAACCAAGGCGCCGAGCAGGTCGAGGTTGCCTCTAGCCGCTGCCACGCCGCCCTCGATGGCGAAGACCAACGTGCCAAGAAAATCGACCGCCAGAAGGAGTGCGTCCGATGTAGGCCTGAGCAAAGCGGGATAGGACAGAACGCGACGGATCGTAGTCATAACGGGTCTCGTTTGAAGATTAGCTCAATCGGATTCTTCGTACTCAATCTTCACGCTCAACCTGTCGTTCCCGAGAATGCTCGCGAATTCTGATGCGTTCGACCTGGGCAAGGATCGAGAAGTCGGCTTGTCGGTAGCAGAGGGATCTGGTCTTGTGGCTGGCGTGGTGGTTACTTGATGTAGGAGTAGACACCGCAGAGGTCGGTGGAGTTCTGGAGGGCTTCGAGGGTGAAGAGAGGCGGCTTTTCGCTGGAGAAGAAGGCGAGCTTCAGATTGCGGCCCTCTACGTAGGTGGCCATCCACTGTGTCTCTTCAGAACCGCAGAGCGTGTTCTTGTGCAGGAAGCGTGCAGTCGCGGGGACGTGCAGGCGGTACAGGTGGCCAATGCCCCCGGAGTTGCTATCGCTGTCGAAGGCCGAGCTTAATTCGGCGGGTTGCAGGGGACGAATCTGGGAGATCACGAAGCTCGAAAAGTTGATGGTGAGGCGCTCGTTCGAGAGGCCGATGTCGCCCGTGATGGAGCGGGCCGTCGAACTGGAGGCGCGCCACAAGCCCTGTTCCTGGGCCGCTCCTGATACAGCATTGGCCAGTCCTAATCCCATTACTACGCAGAGCAGCGTTCGCCTCATCATCTCTCAAGCATGACATCGACAGAGGGTTTGGGCAATGTACGGGCTACGTTCTAATCCAGGGTTGGTTGCGTACGCCTCCTCCGGGCAGGGGAACGGTCTCGAGATGTTCGTCCACCTCGTAGCTCTCGACGTAGAAGTTGGTGACGTCGGCTACGCCAAAGCTGGTGGTGATGGCGACGTCGGTGGCGTCGCGGCCGGTGGCCATCAGGACGCGGCCCATGCGGGAGTCGTTGTGGCGCGCGTCCATGGTCCACCAGCGGTTGTCGAGAAAGACCTCGTACCAGGCGCTGAAGTCGCCGGCACCACTGTACGGGCGGCGGATGTCGCCCAGGTATCCCGTCACATAGCGGGCGGGGATGTTCATGGCCCGGGTCATGGTGATGGCCAGGTGCTGGAAGTCGCGGCAGACGCCGACGCGCTCGGTGAAGACGTCGAGCGCGGTCTTGGTGGGGCGGGCAGTCTTGTAGTCGAAGCGGACGTGGTCGTGGACCCAGTCGCGGATCCAGATGGCGCGAGCCCAGCCGGGTGTGGTGTGGCCGAACATCTCGCCCGCGATCTGCGAGAGCGCATCCACCTGGCAGTATCGGCTGGAGAGGAGGTACTCGAGGACGTCTGTGGGGAGTTCCTCGACCTGGTGCTGCACGGCTGCGGTGTGGATGGGGTCGGGGACCGACTCCTGCTCGGTGACGCTGCCGCCGGTGAGCCGCAGGCCGCCCTCGGGGGCCAGGAAGCGGGAGCAGCGGTTGCCAAAGCGGTCGAGGTACTCTTCCACTGCGATTGGCGTCTTTTCGCCCGTGTCGGAATCGACGTGTTCGGCGGCGAGTACCTCCGGCACGCGTACGCGGGGATCGAGCGACGGGTGCAACCGCAGCATGGCGACCAGGGCGCAGGCGCGGGGGAGGTGGAAGTCGATAGCGAACTCGGAGCGGATAAGCATTTTATGGTTTTTCCTGAGAGATGCGGCTGACCATACGATGCGGTTTTCGGGTTTATCGCGTGAATGGAGGGTTGGGGAGTGCAAAAAGAAGCGGGCGAACCCGGAAGTGGGCTCGCCCGCCTGATGCTTTGCTACTGCGTTATGGCTACTTGGCTGCGGTGAGAAGCTGCTCGGCTCCGGCCTTGAGAGCGGCGGCCTTGTCGGTCGCCTCCCAGGTGAAGTCCGCGCCGGTGCGGCCGAAGTGGCCGTAGGCCGCCGTCTGCTTGAAGATGGGACGGCGCAGGTCGAGTCCTTCCATGATGCCCTTGGGCGTCAGGGAGAAGTTGGCACGGACCAGCTTCTCCAGCTCGACCGAGTCCACCGTGCCGGTGCCGAAGGTGTCGACCAGAACCGAGACCGGCTCGGCGACGCCGATGGCGTAGGCAAGCTGGACCTCGCAGCGCTGGGCCAGGCCCGCCGCGACGATGTTCTTGGCCACGTAACGCGCCATGTAGGCCGCCGAACGGTCAACCTTGGTCGCATCCTTGCCCGAGAAGGCTCCGCCGCCGTGACGGCCCATGCCGCCGTAGGTGTCGACGATGATCTTTCGGCCGGTGAGGCCGGTGTCACCCATCGGTCCGCCGATGACGAAGCGTCCGGTCGGGTTGATGTGGTACTTGGTGTTCTCGTCGAGCAGGGCCGCGGGGATCACAGCCTGGATGACGTGCTTGAGGATGTCGGCGCGAAGCTCGTCGTTGCCCACCGACTCGGCGTGCTGAGTGGAGATGACGACGGCATCGACGCGGACGGGCTTGTGGTTCGCGTCGTACTCGACGGTGACCTGGCTCTTGCCGTCGGGGCGCAGGTAGCTCATAAGACCCGACTTGCGGACCTCGGAGAGCTTGTGGGTGAGCTTGTGGGCCAGCGAGATGGGCGTGGGCATCAGCTCAGGCGTCTCGTTGGTCGCGTAGCCGAACATCATGCCCTGGTCGCCGGCTCCGCCGGTATCGACGCCCTGCGCGATGTCGGGGGACTGCTTGTTGATCGTCGAGATGACCGCGCAGGTGTTGGAATCGAAGCCGTAGAGGGCGTTGTCGTAGCCGATGGCGGAGACGGTGCCGCGCACGAGAGCCTGGAAGTCCACGTAAGCCTTGGTGGTGATCTCACCGGCGATGACGACGAGGCCGGTGCAGGTGAGAGTTTCGCAGGCTACGCGGCTATAGGGGTCCTGCTCCAGACAGGCGTCGAGAATGGCGTCTGAGATCTGGTCTGCAATTTTGTCGGGGTGCCCTTCGGTGACTGATTCACTCGTGAAAAGAAAACGGTCGCGTTTCGCCAAAGAAAATCTCCTGTACTTCCACACACCGGGAGGTGCGTAACTTGCTGAAGCTGATTCGTCGTAACCCTTATCGTAGCTCCCACCGTAATCAAGGGGCAACAATCGGCACGACCTATCTATTTTACCTCAAAGGCTGGGCTGGGGTGGTTTCGGAGCTGGTTCAGGGACGACGGCCTGTCAGGCTGCCTGCAGCGTGGCTGCCGAGGATGGTCGCCTGGTGCCGCAGGTGCGGCTGGATGGCGTAGCGCCATGCCACCCAACTGAGCGCTCCGAGCACCAGCAGCATGGCGAAGACGCCCAGCCAGCGGGTGAGGCCCAGGCCACTGGCGGCGGGCTGTCGGTTGCGCTTGACGTTGACGGCGAACTCGGTCCAGTCGGCCTCGGGATCGGAGGCGAGGCCCGCAGAGCGCAGAGCGTCGTCGAAACGGCTCATCCAGTTGGATTCTCCGGCGGCGTCGAGGCCAAGGGTGGAGAGGTAACTGCGCAGGATGCCTTTGCGAAAGACGCCGCCGGGAAGCTCACCGAAGCGGTTGGCTTCGAGCGCCTGGAGGTGGCGCTGCGATACCTTGGTGACTGCGCAGATGGTCTCGATGGACATGCCACGCCGTTCCCGTTCGCCACGCAGTTCGTCGCCGAATCGTTCCATGCGCTCCGCTTGCATTGCCAGCATCGGTCTGACCCCGTCCGTCGTCCAGACTGGTCGCTAAAACCCCATTGTCCGCAAGGGTAGCTGCTTTGACTGCCTTGGGTCAAAGCCGATCCGGTCCGGAGGCACCATCGCCGCCAATAGCTGATTTTCTTATCGGCAGGCCGGGACGATTCTAGAGAGGAGAAAGCAGATTGTCGGCGGGGGCGGGGGATCCACGCTAGAATAGCGGAAGCAAAATGCGGATCCCCTTTCCAGAACGCATTCCCATCCAGTATGTGGTGACCTTCGCCGCAGTGCTGATCGTAGTGCAGCAGCTTGAGGGGACCGATCTACTGTTCTCCGTCTGCGCATTTGGCTTTATTGTCCTGTCTGGCGTGGGGTTCAATATCGCCGGTGGGTTCAGCCGTGTCTCGGGGGGGTATATCTTTTTTTACTCAACCCTGACAGCTATTGTTGCCTGGGTTGCTAAGGCGGCTCTTGGAGAGGCGGCGGATTCCAATCTGACGGTGCCCAACCTGACCGCGCTGGTCTACCTTGGCACGTCGTTCTCGCTGGCCCTTTCGGTTCTTGTGAGCAAGAAGTTGACTGCCAAAAAGCCGTGGCTCGGGACAATGCTTACCGAGGAGAACATGGAGGCCTCTGCGGTCGGCTGTGCGGTCGTGGGCTTTTCCATCTGCCTGGCCCTTACGGTCCTTCCGCATAATTCCGGCGATTCGCTTAGCGCCCTGAGTCAACTAAACCAGTGGTCTGCGCTTGCCATCGTGATCGGGGTGATCTACGAGATCAAGCGGAGCGGTGGCAAGAGGAGCGTCAACGCCATTGTTCTTATGGGCGGAGTCACGGTTTTTATATTTGTAGGGCTCTTGCCGTTTACCAAGCAGGGCCTATTTCTTCCATTCTTCTGCTATCTGGTGGCGGCCGTCAGCATGGGATACCGGTTTAGCTCCAGACAGGTTCTCGGGTGGGCCCTCACCATCTTTTTGATGATGTACTATCTGGTGCCTTACTCGCAGCTCGGAAGAGCCATGAGGCCCGAGGAGGGAGAGTACTCGACTGAGACCTTGCTCACCAATATCCATGATTCCTGGTCAGTCTTGAGCGATCCGGTGGGAACTCGGGATGCCTATTTGATCGAGATGGCAAGCGCGCGAGCCAAAGGAGCGGTGGGATATTTTGACGAAGACGAGGGCCTGTTCGAGCGCCTGCAGATGCTGAAGATCGACGACGGGCTCATCAGGATCAGCTCAGAAGGGGTTAATCCTTATGGATTCCTTCCCTTTCTGGCAGAATTTACCAATCTTGTTCCTCACTTCCTCTGGCCGGATAAACCTGATGTCCGATTCGGCAACTTGTATGCGCATGAGCTTGGCATGTTGGGCCGGAACGATTTCACTACCGGCATCTCGTTGAGCCCGGGAAGCCAGGCATTTCATGTATGGGGCTGGCTGGGGGTATTTTTGCTTGAGCCGGCCATCTTCATCTTTGTTTTCTGGTTCTTTGATTCACTCTGCGGCGACACGCGAGCCTCTCCCTGGGGCCTTCTTGCGATTGCTGTATTCGCGCATCTCGCTCCGGAGGGCATGTTGAACGGTGCATTGGGTTCTGTGTTCCATGTTGGCGTTGGACTGACGATCGGGGCTCTGTTCTGCTCGTACATCATGCCTCTCCTGGGGGTGCTGATGATTGGTCCGCAGAAGAATCAGAGGCTGCAGGCGGCGCTTGCGAGAAGCAGGCAAAGAGCGCTTGTAGGGGGCTCGAAGCCGCAGGTCTTGTAAGCGGGAGTGGGCTTCGGTTGCTTCCGGGCATCTCCGCCGCGCCCGACAGCCGTGTTATCCGAGCTTTGAATTTTTATTGACTGTGCCGGGCTTGTGTCTTGCCGCACCTGTTCTGTATTGCGCCGCATGGCGTTGCTTTGTAGTGCCGGCCATGTACGATTGAGAGTTAAACCCCAATCGTCCGAGCCATTTGTAAACTGTGCAGAAGCCATCTTCCAACTTAGTCGTGCGTCTCCTCGAAGCTGTGTTGCTCTGCCTCGCGGCCGTCTTTTTTGCCTTGCACTATGTTCATCTGGCGGCGGATTTCCCCAACTTTTCGCCCTGGATGGACTGGTCGAAGTACACCGACGAGGGGTGGTATGGCGATGCTGCTATCCGCTACTTCCAGTGGGGGCACTGGTACGTCGCGGGAGATTTCAACCCGGCGACGGCGCTGCCGGTGTGGCCGTTTCTTGAGGGGATACTCTTTCAGTTCACAGGGGTCTCGCTGATCGCGGCTCGCGCCCTTACGGTCACGGTTTTTGAGGGGATTTTGGTGTGCTCGTGGCTGCTCCTGCGGCGATGGAGGCCGGGCAATACCTCTCTGGCTCCGGCGACTGCGGTTTTTTTGCTGGCGGTGAGTCCCTTCTGCTTTGTGTTTACCCGGCTGGCGATTCTGGAGCCGCTGCTGATCTTGCTGATGCTGCTGGCTCTGCTGTTTGCAGGCAGGATTGGAGAAGGGCTTGCACGGCTGTTCCCCGTCATCGGGCTGGGAGTGCTGATTCCGGCGATGATCCTGACCAAGACCACGGCGCTGTTCCTGCTGCCGTCGATCTTCTGGCTGGTCTTTGCCGGGGTGGAGTACCGGCCGCGGCGGTTTGTGCGCGTGGCTCTGCCGGTCTGCGGGCTGGCGCTGGCGCTGTGGCTGCTGTGGATGGGGTTGATCCTGCACGGCCACTACATGCTGGACTATCGCTACCTCTTCAGCGCCAACGGTTACACGCAGATCAGCCGAGCCAACGCGCTCTCGGTGCTGCACGATACCTTCGCCGACGGTATGTGGATGGGGAAGATCTTCTTTCCGGCGGCGATGCTGGCGGTGGCTGTCGCAGCGATCCGCTGGCGTCGGCTGCGGGATTATCCGCTGGTTCCGGCGCTGCTGCTGTGGGCTGCGGGGTACACCGCGTTTCTCGCCTACCATAACAATCTTCAGCCTCGTTATTACCTGGTGGTGGCGGTTCCGCTGACGCTGCTGCTGCCGGTGATGCTGGAGTTGTGGCTGCTGGGGCGGCTCGGTCTGAGCCCGCGTGGAGCCTCGCTGCGGGGAGTAGCTCTGGCTGGGGCGGCGATTCTGATCGGCGCGATCGGGGTGCAGGATGCGGCGGAGATGTTCGGCTACCTGCGCCATCCCGAATACACTTTGGTACGGGCTGCTCGGCAGTTGCACCAGTACATCGCCGAGGACCGCAGCCGCGATTCGCAGCATAGCCCTCTGGTACTCTCGATCTCGGGTTCCAATCTCTCGCTGATGACCGGGCTGCACAGCATTAATGACGACTTCGGCACTCTGGAGCTGGTCAATCGCGTGGGGCAGTATCGTCCGGGCTGGTACGCGGCCTGGAACCAGATCGACGACGACAAGATGGAGGCGCTGGCCCCGTACTACCGGGTGGAGCGGGTGGCGACCTTCAGCGCGATGGACGATCCGGACCGGAACCAGTTGGTGCTCTACCGACTGAACGACGAGACGGAGCCTACTCCGCCACGCCGCCCGTCGAAGCCGGTTCCGCTGTCGTTCCGGGCCAAGGTCGGGCAGGAGCCGAGCACCATTCAGCGGAAGCACTAGCTGGACGGGCTCGGCTCTAATGTTCTATGGATTCGACCGGCCGGAAGCGATTGTGAACGATGAGTGCGAGCGCGGGAACGATAAAGGCGGTCAGCTCCGAGAAGATGCGAATCTCGGTGATGACGCCGACCATCATCATGCCCGCAAACCAAGCCGGAATCAGGATGGCGCAGGTCCAGGTAATTCCTTTGTTTCTAATCCAATGCCGACCGGCCCAGAGGGCGGGCAGGGTAAACCCGAAGGTGCTGAGCAGTACGGGCCACTGCTGCGGTTTCGCCAGCTCCGGCAGGTTGTAACGAAGCCGGAAGAGTATGGTCGAGGAGCCCAGGGCACCTTCAGACGGGTTGGCAGCATAGCGATGTGAGAGCCAGGCCTTGATCGCGCCCCAGATGAATAATTGCACGAGGGCGTGGGCTGAGAGGATCGCCAGTTGGCGCTGTGTCGGCCGTTGCCGGCTCGACTTGCACCAGCTCCAGATGAGGAAGAAGAGCGTGAGAAAGCAGGAGGTCTCGCGATTCAATGCGGCGAAGGGCAGCAGGAGGTAAAAGGCCCATGTTCGCTGACTCACCACAAAATAGACGCCCAGACAGAAGAAAAACAGGCTCGGTGTGTCGTAGGGGAGGGTGTAATCCAGTCCCCAGCCTGGGGCCAGATTGAAGTAGGCCATGTAGACGACGAGCAGGCTGAACCAGCGGCTGAACTCGCGATCTGCGGTCAGTAAGACTAATGTGTGGAAGGTGGCCAGAACGGCTCCCAGCATGGAGAAGAGGACGATTCCCGTCTGTACCAGCTGGCGTGGATCGTGGAGCAGTGGCGGTAAATGGGTTGCGATGCGGGCGGTGGCAGGGAGGTTGGCAAAGATCCGCAGGATGTACATCGGCAACACCCGATACTGAAAGGGGGTCTTTGCCAGGCCTTGCATATAGGTGCTCAGGTTTAGGTAGTCGCGATGGGCATCGTAGTCGAGTGCGAAGTGAGTGCAGATCAGGACTAGTACGATCCGCCAGACGATCAACTGTCTTGTGGAACCCGCATCGCGAAACCAGTGTGCGGAGCGTGCTGCATCTCGCTGCTCTTCCAGGGCGCTTCCGTTCGGCAATGGAATTCTCCTCAGTCAGCCTTGGACGCGGCTGCGTGCTGATGATATCGGCTTTTGTAGGGCCTTTTCAAAAAAAGAAGATATAGAGAAGGGGACTCGCGCTTTTGGTAAAGGAGGTCTTATTGACTTTCGATTCCGCTACGGATATCCTTGAAACTCGCGCAGTCTCGCGTCTGCACGTCTGTGCTTTTCCATGTCTACTTGCTAGTATGTGGCTCGGTTCAGTCGCTCGTGAGGCCTCCGCAGGTTCGGCCGGTTAGCTCCATCGCCCCGCCAGACCAGTGCGAATGCGCCGATCCAGGCAGTCAGGTCGCCACAGGACGTTAGTTCCTGCTCGCACACCATCCGCCAGGCAACAATTTTCCTGCGAACGGTCTTGTCTCGTCGTTTGTTTTGTTCCACATCGCGCCTCATCTTCAAGCACCACGCTGCGCCCAACTGAAGACAGCAGAACCAAGGAGTACATCGCACCATGAGCAATCTCAACAACACCACGACGATCCCCAGCGGGAAAGACATCCAGCGCAAGTGGTTCGTGATCGACGCCGCCGGCAAGACGCTCGGCCGCCTTTCCACCTCTGCCGCCTCGGTCCTCTCGGGCAAGCTCAATCCGCTCTACACGCCGTACATCGACATGGGCGATCACGTCATCGTGATTAACGCCGAGAAGATCGTCCTGACCGGCCTGAAGAGCGATTCGAAGATGTATCGCCGCTACACCGGCTTCCCCGGCGGTCTGCGCGAAGAGAGCTTCATCAAGCTGCTCGCGCGTCGTCCCGAGGCCATCGTCGAGCAGGCGATCAAGGGAATGTTGCCCAAGAGCAAGCTGGGACGCCAGATGGCGACCAAGCTCAAGGTCTATAAGGGCGACAAGCACCCGCACTTCGCCCAGCAGCCGCAGCCGCTCGAGTTCCACGCCTCCAACGCGCCGAAGAAGACGGGCAATGCGTCTCAGGCGATGGTTGCGCTCGAAGGCTAATTGCAGCCAGGGTTCGGGACACTTTCGTCCCCATAAGAGATTGGCTTCACAGCTTATAGGAGCATCATGGCAGATCTGATTCAGTACTACGGAACCGGCCGTCGCAAGAGCTCGATCGCTCGCGTCTTCCTGCGCCCCGGCAGCGGCAAATTCGTCGTCAACAAGAAGGACGTTGACGTTTACTTCGTCACCGCGCAGCAGCGTGCAGCGGTTCGCCGCTCGCTCGGCATCGCCGGTATCGAAGAGACCTTCGACGTGCTGACCACCGTTCGCGGCGGCGGCGTGATGGGCCAGGCCGATGCGGTTAAGCTCGGCATCGCCCGCGCATTGATGGAGTTCAACCCCGAGCTGCGCAAGGCTCTGAAGGCCGAGGGCCTGACGACCCGCGATTCGCGCGGCAAGGAGCGGAAGAAGTACGGGCAGAAGGGCGCTCGCGCACGGTTCCAGTTCTCCAAGCGCTAAAGAGTTTTATGTTGTGGGTTGTATGTTGTGTGTACTGCGAAGAAAACACATAACATACAGCCCGCAACGCATCACTTTCGCAACACCCTCCGAAGCGGTTTCATCGGAGGCAAGGAGTCAAATCTCCCGAAGCTTTTTCGCCAGGGATCAATCCAGACCGCGGACACCAGGCCCATCAGAGCCCGTCCGGGCGGGTCTCAAAACAGGAGCCTATTATGGCAAGCATTACGATGAAGGAACTGCTCGAAGCAGGCGTGCACTTCGGCCACCAGACCAAGCGTTGGAACCCCAAGATGAAGGAGTACATCTTCGGCGAGCGCAACGGTATCTACATCATCGACCTGCAGAAGACGCTGAAGATGTTCAAGGAAGCGTCGAAGTTCGTCACCGACCTGACCTCGACCGGCAAGCTGATCCTGTTCGTCGGCACCAAGCGCCAGGCTCAGGATGCCATCGCCGAAGAGGCGACGCGCGCCGGGATGCCGTACATCAACAGCCGCTGGCTGGGTGGACTGCTCACGAACTGGGTTACGGTGCAGAAATCGGTCAAGCGTCTCCAGGAGCTGGACGACATGTCGACCGACGGCCGCTACGAGCTGCTGACCAAGAAGGAAGTCATCAAGCTGGAGCGCGAGCGCAAGCATCTGTCGACCAATCTGGCCGGTATCAAGACCATGAAGCGGCTGCCCGATGCGCTCTTCATCGTCGATAGCAACAACGAGGCGATCGCTGTGGCCGAGGCCCGCAAGCTGGGCATCCCGGTCGTCGCGGTGGTCGATACGAACTGCGATCCGACGGTTGTCGACTACGTGATCCCTGGCAACGACGATGCTCTGCGCGCCATCCGCCTCTTCACCATGAAGATGGCTGACTCGGCTGCCGAGGGTGTCCAGATGGTTTCGGAGCGCGCTTTCGCGACCGAGGCTTCTGACGTTCGCGTTCTGCCGACCGAGGAGCACTTCATCGGCGAAGAGGGCGAGACGTTCGATGCTCTGCCGATCGCCGAGAGCGTTGGCACTGCCGAAGCCTCGACCGAGGACATCGCCGAAGAGGGCGAGATCGACCTCGAAGCGGCTCTGGGCGGCGGCATCAAGAAGGCTCCGGCTGCGGCCACCGAGCCTGAGCTTGAGGCCGAGGAAGTCCACGCCGAAGCCACTGCCTAAGCCACACGGACCTCACCAGAGAGAGCGTGGCGCCGGCCCAAACCGCCCACGCTCTTTCTGCGTCCGGCTCCTCGCTGCGCGTTGTGGGAGTGCAACCGCATTGCAGAGTTGTAACAACGCTGGCGTACTTTTAAAGAGACAAATAACTTTAAGCGAAGCTCAAAAGAGAAGGAATTGCCAATGTCTACCGATACCGCAGTGAAGATCGATGCCAAGCTCGTCAAGGAACTCCGCGAAAAGTCCGGCGCCCCGATGGGCGACTGCCTGAAGGCCCTGCAGGAGGCCAAGGGCGATATGGAAGATGCGTTCGTCGTGCTGCGCAAGCGCGGCATGGCGTCGGCTGCGAAGAAGGCCACGCGCACCACGAACGAGGGTGCGGTGGGCACGTACATCCATGCCGGCGGCAAGATCGGCGTGCTGGTCGAGCTGAACTGCGAGTCGGACTTCGTGGCCCGCACCGAGGACTTCCAGGAGCTGCTCCGCGACATCGCGATGCACATTGCTGCGACTGACCCGCGCTTCGTGGGCCGGGAGGAGGTCGCTCAGGCTGACCTCGACCGCGAGAAGGAAGTCTTCCTGGCTCAGCCCGCGATGCAGGGCAAGCCCGCCAATGTCATCGAGAAGATCCTCGAGGGCAAGATGAGCAAGTTCTACGAGGAGGTCTGCCTGCTCGATCAGCCGTTCATCAAGGAGGCCAGCCAGACGATCTCGCAGCTCATCGCCAGCAAGGTTGCCAAGTTGGGTGAGAATATCTCGGTTCGCCGCTTCGCCCGCTTCAAGGTCGGCGCGCCGGACTGGACCGTTGCCCAGACCAAGGCCGTTGCTGAAGAGGCTCAGGCGTAGTTTTTAGGTACCTCATCAAAGAAAAAGCCCGGGCTTATGCCTGGGCTTTTTCTTTGAAAGAGTGGTTTGGCGATGGCTGGTCACTTCAGCTTGGCGAGTAGTTCCTGCATTCGCGTAAAGCCTTCTTCCCATGCTTTCTTGTTGGCTGGGGTGGCGTCGGGGGCTTGACCGGCGCGCATGAAGCCGTGGCCTGCGCCCTCGTAGGTAATCGGCTCGTAGGTTTTTCCGGCTGCCTTCATGTCCGTGACGGTGCCGGGGACGGTGGCGCCGATGCGGGCGTCGAGTCCGGCGTAGAAGCCGTAGACCGGGGCGCTGATCGCCGCCATTGCGGCTGCCGGTGGTGGGGGGCCGTAGAAGACCAGGGCTACCTTGATGTCCTTACGATGCGTGGCGAAGGCGAAGGTCTTGCCTCCGCCCCAGCAGAAGCCGCCCACGGCCAGCTTGCCGTTTGAGGCCGGAATCGTCCTGGCGTAGTCGGCTACGGCGTCAAGATCGGCGTTGACCTGCGCGGCGTTGAGGGAGGAGACGGCCTTTACGACTGCGTCCTGATCGGGGAAGGCATCGGTGCCGCCGGGTGTCGCGGGGATGTAGGCTGCGCCGGTGTTGGCGTCCATGTGGGCGTGGTCCATGGGGGCGGCGGGGGCGGATTTGGCCGCGGAGGAGATGGGGCCGAGGCCGCTCAGCAGGTCCGGCGCGAGGACGATGTAACCCTTGGCGGCCAGCTCGTCGGCTTCGAGCTTCATCCAGTCGCTGAGGCCAAAGATCTCGTGGATGAGGATGACCGTTGGGGCCTTCTCCTTGACCTCGGGGTAGACCACCAGCACGTTGACGGTGCGGCCGCCGTGGGTGACGGGGACGTACTCGCGGTGGCGGGAGCTGTTGGCGAGTGGGGCCTTGGCCCAGTCCTGCGCGTTGGCAATGAGGGGGCAGGTGGCCAGGGCGGCCAGAAGCAGGGCGGCAGGGAAGAGGCGCGTAAGACGGATCATGCCAGCGAGTTTACGTTGCGGTGGTGGTGATCCGCAACGGTACTTCGTACGGTTCTCGGGGCGGTACGGGGAGTGCGTGCTGTATGGGGTCTCCCATTGGTCGGAAGCGAGGTAAGGGTACGGCTGAGGCTGTTCTGATTGGAGGCCATGTACGAGGGTGCTCCATGTCCCAAAATGGAGATATGGAGCACCCGAATCTGTGGTCGCTTAGCGGTCATTGCCACCAAGCAGCGAGCCGACGACGCCGCCGATGACCGAGGCCGCACCCAACTCCTGCACGCTGCGGCCGCGGCCCTCGCTGGGGGCGTACTCGAGGATCTGGTGGGCCAGCCGGGCGATGGGCAGGGTTTGCAGCCAGACGCGGCCTGGGCCGGTCAGCGCGGCCAGGAAGATGCCGTCGCCGCCGAAGATCAGATTTTTGATGCCGGGGACGCGGGTGATCTGGAAGTTGACGCCTGCGGTGAACGCGCCGACGTGGCCGGGGTGCACGCGCAGAGTCTCGCCGGGGCGAAGCTCCTTGACGACGACCTCGCCCGAGAGCTCGAGCCACGCGGTGCCGCTGCCGGAGATCTTCTGCAGCAGGAAGCCGTCGCCGCCGAAGATGCCCGCGCCAAGCGACTGCTGGAAGCCGACGCCGAGCTGCACGTGGGACGTCGCGCAGAGGAAGCCGTGGCGGTGGACGAGGAACTCCTGGCCGACGCCGACCTCGATCGGCAGGATGTGGCCGGGGACCTTGGTGGCGAAGGCGATCTCGCCGGGGTAGCCCTGGGCGGTGTACTCGGTCATGAACAGCGTTCCGCCACCTGCGACACGCCTGATGGCGCCGAAGAAGCCGCCGCCGCCCGCCATCTGGGTGTGGGTGGTCATCTGGATGGTCTGGCTCATCCAGCTCAGTTCGCCTGCCTCCGAGATGACGGCCTCGCCGGGCTGAAGGAGCACCTCCAGCACCGGCATCGTGGTTCCGAGAATCCTGCTCTGCATCGCAAATCTCCTTGCTGGAAAGATACGCCTGATGGCGGTGCAAAGTTCCGGGCGATCCCTTCTTGCAGCCTTGGCCCCATGCGATACTTGAAATTGATATGTATAAGCGCATCCTCCTCAAGCTCTCCGGAGAAGCCCTCGCAGCTGGTAAGGGGTTCGGCATTGACGCCATTTTCATCCACAAGGTAGCCGAAGAGATCGCCGATATTCACGCACTTGGCTGCCAGATCGCCATCGTGGTGGGCGGCGGTAACTTCTTCCGTGGCGTCGCCCAGCAGGCCATTGATATGGACCGCGTGGCGGCAGACCATATGGGGATGCTCTCCACCGTTATCAACTCGATTGCGTTGCAAGATGCGATTGAGAAGCGCGGACTCTTCTGCCGGGTCATGTCGGCTATCGAGATGCACGAGGTCGCCGAGCCGTATATTCGGCGGCGGGCTATTCGGCACCTCGAGAAGAATCGGGTGGTCATCTTCGCCGCCGGAACCGGCAATCCGTACTTTTCGACCGACACGGCGGCCAGCCTGCGGGCGATGGAGATCAGCGCCGATATCCTGCTGAAGGCCACCTCGGTCGACGGCATCTACTCGGCCGATCCGAAGAAGGACCCGACCGCTACCCGGTTCGATACCATCACCTATGACGAGATTCTGCGCCGCAATCTGAAGGTAATGGATACGACGGCGGTCTCGCTGTGCCGCGACAACAACATGCCGATGATGGTCTTTTCGATGCGCGAGCAGGGAAATATTACGCGCGTCGTCGCGGGAGAGCAGCTCGGGTCGCTCGTTACGGCCTGATCTTCGTTGCCTCGGAACCCAAATCCATCATCCAATCCTGAGAATAGCCTGTTTTTGCCTGCTTCCTTTTGGGGAGCAGGCAGAGATAGTGAGGCAGGTCGTGCAACTTAGCCCGACCCCTCGCGTCTAGAAAGATAGTTTAGGAAGATAGTGTCCGCCGTTAGCCCCAGCTCGCCGGTTCGCAGGCCCCCACTCCCGGCACTCACCGGGTTGCGGACGCTGCTGGCTCTGAATATCGTTCTCTTCCACTTCACGCCGCAGCATCTGCACTATCTCTACCCGGTCATCGATAATGCGTATGTCTTCGTCGGCTTCTTCTTTCTGATCTCCGGCTTTGTGCTGACGTATAACTATGCCGACCGGGCGCTGGGGCTGCGGAATTACAACTTTTATATCGCTCGTTTTGCCCGCATCTACCCTACTTACCTGCTGACGTTGCTCATCTCGCTGCCCATGGTTGGGGAGGAGTGGCACGCTCGCTCGCGGGCGGAGTTCTGGCAAGGGATGCTCCTGACGCCGATCAGTATGCAGGGATGGATCCCGTCGATCGCAACCTTCTGGAACACGGTGGGCTGGACGGTCTCGGCGGAGGTGGCGCTGTACCTGGCGTTCCCCTTTATGTTGCGCGCTGCCGCCCGTAGCCGCATGTGGAACTGGTCTGCTCCGCGTCTGATCCTGTTGGGGCTGACGGTCTGGCTCGTCGGGCTGATTCCCCACAGCCTCTACATCGTCTTCAACCCGGACCATCTGCCGCTGCCGATCAACCGGTTTTCGTATGGGATCTACCTGCGCGCGCTGAAGTTCGGGCCCATGTCCTACTTGTGCATCTTTCTCGCCGGGGGAATCCTGGCTCGGGTGCATTTCCGGCTGAAGCTCGGGTCGATGCAGAGGCTGGTTCTGTGCGTAGTCGCGCTGGTCAGCCTGGGGCTGTTCTTCCAGAAGGCGATTCCGGCGGGTGTGCCGTATGTGTTGATTCACGGTTGCATCCTGCTGCCTCTGTTTTCCATGCTGACCCTGGGGCTGGCGGGGCCGAATCCCGTGGCTGCGGTGTTCTCGTGGAAGCCGCTGGTCAAGCTGGGGGAGGCGACCTTTGCGCTCTACCTGTTGCACTTCAATGTCTTCGTGATGATTCACGCGTACCACCTGCCGGAGCGGTTGCATGTGGCGCAGTGGGACCCCTGGATCTCGTATGTCTTCCTGCTGGTGCTGGCGTATGCGGTGATGAACCTCTTTGAAAAGCCGATGCGGCAGTTGATCCTGGGACGGATGCTGCCCAGGCCGCAGGCCGCTATGGCTTCGGCAAAGGCTGTGGAGCCGCAGCTCGTATAGTCGGCGGCTGTCTTTGGGGGAAGAAAGCATGCCTCCCCAGAAACAACGTCAAGAGCAAAAACAGAAGCAGATTCCTCCGCTTCGCTCCTGAAGAACAACCGGGAAAACAGGCAACAGCAGCAGCGTCCTCACGCCGGGGCGCTTCGTGCTGTTGCTGCGCTCGAAAGACCGGCACTTCGTGCGGTGTTGTACGCTGCGAGGGACTCTTCCCTGAGCACAAGTACTGCCCGGAAGAGAACGGAAAAGGCCCCGCCATTGGCGGGGCCTTTCCCGTAAAACCAACCCAGTCAAGACTAGGGGGTTACTACCTGGGTGGCGTGAGAGCTGCTCGCCGCCGCCGCTGCACAGCTCGGCAGACCAGAAGCAGGGTAGGGAGTTCCCTGGATCTGGGTCAGCGCGCCGGTAGTCGGATTGAGCTGCATACCCGAAACCGAGTTGTCCAGGTTGTTGGAGGTGTAGACGTACTTTCCGACAGCCGGATCGATGGTCACACAGGTCGGTCCCGTTCCGGTCTGCGTCGCCGAACCGCTGGCCGAGAGAGCGCCGTTGGCGGTGTTGATCGCATAGCCGGATACGCTGGAGTCGCTGAAGTTAGAGACGTACACGAAGAGTCCACGTGGATCGACCGTGATGCCCATCGGAAGAACGCCGGTTGCAAACGGGGCGTTGACCATTGGCGTCAGGATTCCATTGGCTCCCACTACATCGCCGAATACCTGGTTGGTGGCGCGGTCGGTGACGTAGACATAGCGGCCGGTGGGCTCCACAGCGATCGCGGAGGGAACTGAACCTGCCTTGTATCCGCCGAGCAGGGGACCGTTGACCGGAACGAGGTTGCCAGCGGGGTTGCCGCTGCCGTCCACACCCTGCTGGAATGCCATGATGACGCCGGTGGGAACGCCGCCTACGGAGTCCTGATCGATTACGTAAACACTAGGAATGGTCAAATGACCTGCCGCCTGAGCCGTGGTGGTGCAGGCCTTGGTCGTATAGGTGACGCCGGAGACATCGGGAAGGCAGAAGCTGTTCGCGACAGAGACGGCGACCGGATTGTTGCCAACGGGGAAGTAGGGTAGCGGATTCGCTGCCGTAGTTCCGACCGAGGTGTTGGTCACTGGGGTGCCGAGGGTTCCATCGGTGTTGATCGGGAAGACCGCGACGCCACCGGGTCCGGTCTTGGCGGGCGAGAACCCATTCTGGTAGGTAAAGGTCACGTAAAGGAACGTATCGGTCGAGTCCATCGCGATGCCCGTCGGCAGGCTGCCGACGATGCTCTTCGAGGCGTTGGTGACGACGTCGTAGGTATTCGCCTGAAAGAGCTTGCCGTCGGTTCCGATGGAGAACTGAACCACGGAGGAGTCATCGTGGTTGATGACATAGACGAACTGCTGACCGCCCTTGGTGTAGCTCGTATTGGTCGAGACCACCAGGCCGACGGGGTTCTTGCCCCCCGAGGGAATGGGCGAGTCCGCGAGAGGTACCAGCGAACCGAGCTGATAGTCGATCGTGAAGGCGTTGATAAGCCCCGGATTCGTCTTCGCTGTCGTCACGTAGAGGTACGCCACGGTAAAGTCGCGGCTGCAGGCCGTGACCCCGAGTCCTAATGCCAGAGATACTGCGAGAGCCTTTGCACCACGGCCCAGTTTAGTCCACTTCATGCGCTTCCTTTTCCCCCGGGCTTCGTACCGCCCGCAACTGCTGCTGCTCAAAACTTCCATGCGCTACCACGTGCTCAACAACACGTGGTAGCGGACTCCAAAGGCCACTTCCACTGGTCCGGTGAACGGGACCGGCTAGTTCACGTTCGGGCTGATGACCAGGCAGCTCGGCGGCCCCAGCAACGTGAAGGTAGATCCGCGATGCAGCGGCTGAAGCAGGCCATTGGTCTGCTGAATGATGCGGCCCGTAACGGTCTGGCTGGTGCGGTCCGAGGTATAGATGTACTCGCTCGACGGATCTTCCACGATGCAGGTCGGGCCGGAGCCGTTTGCATAGGGGTTGTTGGAATCGCCCAGCGGCTGCAACTGGCCCTTGCTTGCGTCGATCGAGAAGGCCGAGATGGTGCTGTTGGACGGAGTCTGGGGATCGCTGGTCGAGGACTGGTTGACCACGTACAGGTACTTGCCGTCCGAGCTCGTCAGCGAGTTGACCGGATTCGAGGTCAGGGGCAGGTTCGCCACAACACCGGGGTTTACCACGCTCAGCGAGCAGGCGGAGGCGCCGGCGGTCAGAGGGTAGATGCTGTTGTTGGCGACGTCGGTCAGGTAGACGTAGGTGCCGCCCGTGTTGATGGAGCTGAATTTGATGGGATTGGGGGTATCACCTGTGATGGTGAAGGGTCCCGTCGTCGCCGCCGTCAATTGTCCGCCGCTGCCCGAAGCCAGGGGGTAAACCGACTGATCGGAGAGGGCATAGACGCAGCCGTTGGAGCCGACCTTCACCATAGTCGGCTTGATGCCGACGGGGAAGTAGGGTAGCTGCTGGGTGCCCTTGCCGTTGGGATCACTGGCGGGATACTTGACCGCCGCGTTCAGCAGCAGGGTCAGGCGCCCGGAGTCGGCCGCGACCGAGAATGCCGTGATGTCGCCGCAGGTGGTGGTGGGATCGGGGCAGAGCTTGTCCGCGGTGGGACCAGACTCGGCCGGAGCATCCTGATCCAGCACGTAGAGGTAGGTTCCGGTGGAGTCCATGGTGGCCCAGACCGGGTTCGAGCCCTGGCTGGAGTAGCTCAGCTGGAAGACCAGCGTGCCGTCGCCGCCGACGCTGTACACCGCGATGTTGCCCGGAACGGCGGCAGCGGAGCCGGAGGCCGGGGTCCCGGCGTTGATGACGTAGACGAAGCGGCCGCCGGACTTAACCACGAGCGAAACCGGATTGGCTCCATTCGAGCTGAAGGGCGAGTGCGGAATAGCCGTCAGGTTGCCCGTGTAATGGTCGATCTTGAATCCGGTAATGATGCCGGTGCTCTGGTTCGGCTGCGTGCCCAGAACCCACATATAGCCGATCGTGCCGCCACCACACGCCGTCATACCTAAACCGAGTGCCGCCGATGCTACCAGGCCTAAAATGATCCGGCCAATCCTGCTGAACGTCATGCGCTTCCTTCATCCTCGCGAACCGTTCGTTACCGATCGATTCTGTAGTGCGAGCAAACTCTCTGGGGATCTGTTCCTGCGATTTATTGTAGAAGCAGTCGAGAGTTTGTGCCACTTCCGGGGTGCTCATTCCGGCATCCAAGGGGAAATTCGTGAGCCTTGGCGGATGGGAGGAAGGCAGATTCGGAGCTTGGCATGGTTGCTTTAGGGGAAGACCCTGGCGGCCTCCGGGTGTATCGTGTTGATCCATTTTTGATTCGGGCCGGGGATCGGCCGGGAGATGAAGGCGTGTCTCGGGGACTAACGCTCCGATCTGCCCCCAGAAATAGCGGCAAAGACAGAGGCAGATTCCTCCGCTGACAGAAACATCAACGGCCTCCCGCTGGACTCAGCAGGAGGCCGTTGATGAGGACGATGCCCTAGAAGACCTTCAGGTGGATCGTCAGGTACTTCTTCGGGTCCTGCCGGATGGTCTGGACCAGCAGTGTGCTCTCGGTCAGGGTCTTGTTCAGGTTGGTGTACATCTGGTCGTCTGTGGCCAGCTTGCCCAGCGTGCCGCGGCCCTCGTCGACGCCCTTTACCAGGCTGTCCACGTGCGCGACGGTCTCCCTTAGCTGCTTCGCGAAGACCGGGTCGCTGATTAACATCCCGGCCGCACCCTTGCCATGCTGCACGTCGGCGAGCAGGGCGTTGGTCTGGGTCAGGGTCTGGTTCAGGTTGTTGTAGAGCGTCTCGTCCTTGAGCAGCTTGCCTGCCGTGCCCTTGCCGCTGTTCAGCTCGCCCGCGATGTGCTCGAGCGTGCCCGCGGTGTTGTTCAGCCGGTTATAGAGCGTGTCGTCGGTCATTAGCTTGCCGACCGTGCCGCGGCCGTTGTTCAGGTTGGTCTCGAGCTTGTGCAGCTCCTCGACCGTGGCGTTGACCTTGTTGTAGAGGTCGGGGTTATTGATGAGCTGGCCGATGGAGCCCTTGCCCGCCTGCAAGTTGTCGACGACGGTGTTCATCTTGGCGAGAATGACGTTGAGCTGCTCGATGGTGCCCTGGCTGGCCTTGACGACGTCGGTCAGGCTGGGGGTCTCGAGCGTGTGCAGCTCATCGCCGTCGCGCAACGGCGGACCGGCGGCGGTCTGGCTGTTGATATCGACGACCGTGTCGCCCAGCACACCCACGGTGGTCAGAGATGCCTTCGAATCGGTGTGCAGGCTGGAGGCGTACTTCTGGTCGAGCTTGAGGGTGACGCGCACCGGGGTGAGCTTGTGCGCGGGGTCGGTGACTACGGTGACGGTCTTGACCGAGCCGATGGTGACGCCCTGCAGGTTGACCGCGCCGCCCTCCTTCAGACCGGCGGCGTTCTCAAAGTAGACCGTGATGGTCAGCTTCTTCGAGAGGATTCCAAGCCCGGAGGCGCTGGTCATCAGGAACAGCAGCGTTACCAGAATCACGGTCGCGACCACGACGATCAGGCCGACCTTGAGTTGCGACCACTGGACCTCCTGCTGGCTGGGCATAGCGTTTTCTGGCTCCTGAATCCGGGGACAACATGAAGATGTTGGGATCTGAACTGCGATCCTGATACTTGAAAAGCTTACGATACGTCCGAGAATACATGACGACTGCTGACGGCGAAGGAAGGCCGCTGCAACAAGATAGCCTCGTTTTCCCGGTAACGGCTTATGACTTTATTAGGATAGATGCACGTTCATTGGCCTACGTTTCAGGTACTTCGGGTACTTCGTACTGTTCTCGGGGTGGTATGGGGGGAATTGGCTGCTGAGGGCCTCCCGTTGGTCGGCAGCGGGTATCTATTTCCGGTTAGGTGCGGGCTTCAGCTTGTCTCCATAATGACTACGGCCATCGCCAGGTCGCGGCTGTGGGTCAGGCTGAGGGAGATGTGGCTCACGCCCAGGCTGGCGGCGCGCTCGGCGGCGCGGCCGCTCAGGTGCAGGGTCGGCCTTTGGCCGGGCTCGCGGCGGACTTCGATCTCCTGCCAGGAGACGCCGCGGCTGATGCCGGTGCCGAGTGCCTTGGCCCCGGCCTCCTTGGCGGCGAAGCGCGCGGCAAAGCTCTCGGCGGCGGCTTTTTTGCGCTGGCAGTAGGCGATCTCTCCGGCGGTGAAGACGCGGTCGAGAAAATGTTGCCCAAAACGGGCCAGGCTTTTTTCTATACGCGCGATCTCGGTGATATCCGTTCCCAAACCTACCACCATGGCTGTATTTCTCCCGCTCCTAATGTATCGCGTGGCAATTCATCATGTTGTAATTGTTACGGGGCTACCCGCCAGTCACGTGACTACTGGAGGGAATCTGTCGATTTCACGATGGCGAGGCCTTGCGCTTATCCGATGAGGTATACCGAGGACGCCAGAGCGCGTTGCATCTCACGAACGAGGATCGATGTTGACCAGCCACTCACTTGACCTTCAAGGCTTCTGTTACCAGGATCGCGTGGACGCCATGCCTGCGCTGGACTTGGCGTGTACGGACTCGGGCGGCTGGATATTAGAGCGGACGACCGTGGCGGCCAACGTGGTGGAGCTGAATATCGAGATCCAATTGCGGGGGATCGTGGAGCTGTATGCGAACCTGGCCGCCAATGGCGTGGAGCTGACCCGGGTGACCCAGGACCTGCTGACCGAGCTGTGTAACTGCCGTCAGCAGTTCGGGTTTACCGAGGCGCAGAACCAGATTCTCTCGCTGCGGCTGAAGCTGAACTTTCTGGAGCATGTGACGGTGAACTCGCTGCTGATGACGGGGTCGGTGACGGCCTGAGGGGGCATTACTTTTCAGGCCAGCTTTCAGCCAGGTCGATGAGGGGGACGTCGTGGAAGGCCTGCTCGCCGTCCTCGCTGATGCGGACCCGGCCGGTGGCGATGTCGTAGACCCAGCCGGAGATCGTCAGTTCACCGCTGGACATGGCTTTGACGACCGAGGGGTGGGTGCTCAGATGCCGCATCTGGAGAGCGACGTTGGCTTCGGTGAGGCGTCGCAATATTTTGGCGCGCTCCTCGTCGCTGAGCGGCTGGCCGCGCAGGTCGCGGGGGAGTGCCTCGTCGAGTGCAGCGGCGGCGTTGCCCAGCCAGTGAGCCACGGCGGGCATGGGGACGGTCGAGGCCGGATCGAGCAGGGCCTTCATGGCCCCGCAGTCGCTATGGCCGCAGACGACGACGTGCTGCACCTTCAGGGCCGTTACGGCGTACTCGATGACGGCGCTGACGCCTCCGAGCATCTCGCCGTACTGGGGGACCAGGTTGCCGACGTTGCGGGTGACGAAGATGTCGCCGGGGCCGGACTGGGTAATAACGTGCGGCTCCACGCGCGAGTCGGCGCAGGCCACGATGAGAGTGTGGGGCTGCTGCGGCTCGATTGCCGCCTTCTGGTACAGCTCGGCGGCGGCTGGGTAGATCTCAAGGCCGAAGCGCCGGATCCCGGCCTTCAGGTTGTCCAGTACAGTGGTCACGCGTGGGCTCGTTTCTGAATCTGATTGATCTTGTTTAAGACTTCCATTTGATGTTGCAGCCAATGCTGGAGATCTGTTCGGTGCTGGGCTGGACGCCGCGGATGACGTCGTCCATGGCGCGGCGCAGGTCTTCCCCGTTGACCGGCAGGTCGTTGCCGGAGTCGCGGCGGCGGGGGCGGCTGCTGTCGAGCTGTCCGCGGTAGACGAGCTTCAGGTCGGCGTCGAAGAGGAAGAAGTCGGGCGTGCAGGCGGCGTCGTAGGAGCGGGCGACCTCCTGGCTCTCGTCGAAGAGGTAGGGGAAGCGGAAGCCCAGGCGCTCGGCCTGCTCCTTCATAGACTCGGGGCCGTCCTGGGGGAAGGTCTCGATGTCGTTCGAGGAGATGGCGGCGATGGCGATCTTGCCTTCGTAGTCCACGCCGATGCGAGCCAGTTCTTCTTCCACGTGCTTGACGTAGGGGCAGTGGACGCAGATAAACATGACCAGCAGGCCACGATAGTCGCCCGCGAAGACGTCGTCGCGGCTCACGGCGCGGCCGGTGACGATGTCGGTCAGCTCAAAGGGCGGGGCGACGGTGCCCAGGGTGACCATGGTGGATTCTGTCTTCGACATTGCTTGCTCCTGTTTTTCTTGCGTTCATTTATGGATGGGATGCGTGCAGACACATCTTCCATTGCCTCATGCCAACCCTTCCATCATAGAGGCTTGAGCATGACTCCGACATGAAGCATGGCTTAGTCCTTTGTTTTGGAGGCGCATCTCGTCTTCATCAGGATTGTTGATGCAATGCGGCGTGGGGCGGCAATCCATTCCAGGTTTTATGTATCTAAGATTGGATGGAATCAAAACGCATCTGCGAGGGTCAATGGAACGAGCTTTAAAGCCAGCATCAGTAGCAGAACGAAGAGGTAATGCCCGGAAGGGCGCATGGATGCCCCGCGCTCTTCGCAGAAAGCCGGTGGTTTATGCCGCGATGGCGCTTGCGCTGTCCGGAGTCTTTGAGGCGGGTCACATCGCCTGGTCGCAGCAACAACAGCAGCAGCAACAGCCGCCGGTCGACTTCAAGGCGCGGGGGCAGGATGTTCTGGCCCACCTGAATTCGGTGCTCCGCTTCTACCGGGAGTCTACGGCTCCGGTGCAGAAGATGGGCGAGCCGAACGATATCGTCTATCGCGAGCAGGCCGTGGCGCTGGTAAGCCAGGCGGCCGAGTTCGCTTTCCAGTCGGCCAAGGCCGAGGCCGAATTGATGGCCTCGTATCAGAAGCATCAGGGCGGTGCGACCGAATCCGCGGGGTCTGCCGAGCAGCAGCGGATGCAGACGGTGGCCAGCAACATAGATAAGCAGCTAGCCGACCTGAAGACACGCGGAGATGCGCTGGATCAGCAGATTGCCACGGCCAGGCCGAAGGACCATGCGGCGCTGGTGCAGCAGCGGAAGCAGGTCGGCGAGGCGACCGATCTCGCGAATGCGATGAAGGACGCGCTGCAGAAGATTACGGGCATCTCGGATGCGAAGGGGAACAGCGGGCTGGGGGCGGATATAGAGAGCCTGCAGCGCAGCGTGCCGGAGCTGAACAGCAAGACCGCTCCGGTGGCCGCTCAGTTGACGACGCTCGATGCGGCGCGCTCCTCCGGCGTCAGCAGCCAGACGATTGCGCTGTTTGAGCTGCTTAGCTCGGAGCATACGCTGGATGGCCTGATTCACGATAACGATAGCCTGCACCAGCAGGCGCTGGCGCTGCGGACGCCGATCTCCAGCATTCTGCGCGGGCTGATCGGGCGGGGGCAGCAGCTCTCGCAGCAGGTGGCCGATGCTCCTCCGGCTGTGGTCGCAACTCCGGCTCCGGCTAAGGGGAAGAAGGGTGCTGCGGCTCCGGTCGCTGCTGCTCCCAAGGCTGCGGCTCCGGATGCGGCTGCTCCAGGTTCTACAGACCAGAGCCTTGGGTCCATTGCTACTACATTCAAGGCGCTCTCCACTGCCAGCGTGCCGCTGAGCCAGGAGATCATCGTTCTCGAGCGCAACCGGGCCAACCTGACGGCGTGGAAGGCGGCTGTGGATCGGGAGTACAAGAGCATTCTCCACGCGCTGCTGCTGCGTCTGCTGGTGATGGCCGTGGCGCTGGCGGTGATCTTTGCCGGGGGCGAGGTATGGACGCACGCGACTAACAAATATGTCCGCGATATGCGCCGCCGCCGCCAGGTGATGCTGATGCGCAGGACGGTTGTCGGATTCCTGTCGGCGATTGTGCTGCTCTTTGGATTTGTGACGCAGTTCAACTCGCTGGCTACCTTTGCGGGCTTCATCACGGCGGGCGTCGCGGTCGGTTTGCAGACGATTCTACTGTCGGTGGCCGCGTACTTCTTCATCATCGGCCGGTACGGCATCAAGGTCGGTGATCGGATCACGATCGCCTCGGTAACCGGGGATGTGATCGACGTGGGGCTGGTCCGCTTCTACATGATGGAGCTGGCGGGGACCGGGACCGAGCTGAACCCTACGGGGCGTGTCGCGGTCTTTTCGAACGCGGTACTGTTTCAGGCGGGCGCTCCGCTCTATAAGCAGATTCCGGGCACGGAATACGCCTGGCACGAGCTGATCGTGAAGCTCACGGAGACGGCGGACTATAAGACGGCGAGCGACGCCATCCTGAAGGTGGTGCAGGGGATCTATGACACCTATCGGGGGGGAATCGAGCAGCAGCACCGCGACGTCGAGCAGTGGATGCAGACCTCGATTGTGGCTCCGGGAGTCGAGTCCCGGCTGCAACTGGTGGGCGGCGTTTTGCAGCTTTGGGCGCGCTTTCCGGTGCAGATCAAGCAGGCCGCCGATACCGATGAACGGCTGACGGAGGCGCTGCTGGGACTGCTGGAGAAGAATGAGGCGATCAAAGCCGCGGTTGCTGCCATGCCGGTGATTCAGCCGTCTATCAAAGGATAGGCAGGGGACAGGCAGGCAAAGACCTGCAAAACCTCATTGGTCGAGACTGCCGGTAAGAGCTGCGGTTGCAGCTTTTTACCGGCATTTTTTCTCCGATTCATTCTTAGATTTCCTGGTTTTGCTTGTTCCTTGTAGCATCGGTGTGAAGGTGATGAATCAATGACGGTTTCTCAGCACGAACAGCATGGAACGGAGCGGGTACAGCACGAGGTCCCGGCCGGGCTAGAGACGGATTGCAAGACGGGGCTTGCCTCTTCTTCCGGTGGAATCTTCAAGGGCTACTTCGCGAGTGAGCGGAAGTGGAACTTCAAGAAGGACGACCTGCTCGACGCGCGTGGACGGCGGCTCTTCGAGTCGACCGCGATGGCCTGCGCGGCGGATGCTTATCCGTTCCAAGTGCCGCTTGAGGGCAAGACGGGGCCGATCATCAGCACGGAGGGGCGGCAGATGCTGATGCTGTCCTCGTACGACTACCTGGGGCTGATCGGCGATCCGCGGATTGATGAGGCGGCGATTGAAGCTGTGAAGAAGTACGGCACAGGCACGGGCGGCGCGCGGTTGCTGACCGGGACGCTCGACCTGCACCACGAGATGGAACGGGATTTGGCTGGGCTGAAGGGGACCGAGGCGGCGCTGGCGTTCAGCTCGGGCTATATGGCCAACCTGGGCGTGATTACGTCGCTGTTTGGACCGGCGGACCGCGTGGTTCTGGACGCGTTGTGCCACCGCAGCCTGCTGGACGCGTGCAAGATGGCTGGGGTGCAGGTGCAGAAGTATCGGCACAACGATATGGACTCGCTGCGGGAGGAGCTGCGGGGCGGCGCTCCGGCGAATCGGACGCTGATTATCGTGGACGGCGTGTTTTCGATGGACGGCGACATCTGTCCGTTGCCGGAGCTGATCGCGATCAAGAAGGAGTTCGGCTGCTTCCTGCTGGTGGATGAGGCGCACTCGATCGGCGTGATCGGCGGCACGGGCCGGGGAACCGATGAGTACTTCGGGATCGGGCCGGAGGGAATCGATATCTGGACGGGATCGCTGGCGAAGTCGATCCCCTCGACGGGCGGGTTTGTATTGATGTCGAAGGAGCTGGCGATCTATATGCAGCACGCGGCGTCGCCCTTTATCTTTTCGGCGGCGGTGAGCGCTCCGGCGGCGGCGGTGATCCGCAAGGGCATCGAGATTCTGAAGTCGGAGCCGGAGCGGGTGGCTCGGTTGCAGGAGAACGCGGTCTTCCTGCGCGAGGGGCTGAACAGTCTGGGCTTCGATACGGGGCTGTCGGAGACGGCGGTGATTCCGGTGGTGATGGGCGAGGATATTCAGGCGGCGCTGTTTGCGCGGAAACTGCGCGACCACAGCATTCTGGCCTGTCCGGTGATCTTCCCGGCCGTGGCTCAGGGTTCGGCGCGGCTGCGGCTGTGCGTGACGGCGGCGCATACGAAGGCGCATCTGGAGTACGTTCTGGATACCTTCCAGAAGTTGTCGAAGAGCTAGGCGTGGCCGTCTTTGTAACCGGGGCCAGCGGCTTCCTGGGCGGACGCCTGGCGGAGCTGCTGGCCGACCGGGGGCATGAGGTCGTGGTGCTGGCGCGGGCCTCGGCCGATCTGCGGCACTTGGCCCATGTGCCGGTGCGCGTGGTGGCCGGGAGTCTGGGCGATCTGGAGACGCTGAAGCGAGCCATGAGCGGGGTGACGCAGATCTTTCACTGCGCTGCCGCTTCAACCGATTGGGCATCCAAAGAGATGTTCTTCGATGCCAATGTGCGCGGGACGGAGAATATGCTGGCCGCCGCAACTGTAGCCAGCGAACTCCAGCGGTTTGTCCACGTCAGCACCACGGATGTGTATGGATATCCGCTGGTTCCGTGTGGAGAAGATGCACTCGTGCAGGATGTGGGGCTGGGGTACAACCACACGAAGGTGCTGGGGGAGCAGGCCGCGTGGCGGGCACATCGGGAGCAGGGGCTACCCGTGACCATCATCCGTCCGGCGACGATCTACGGGCCGAGGGGCAAGGCGTTTGTCACCGACTTTGAGGAGCTGCTGCGCATACGGTTGATGGCGTATATCGACGGCGGCCAGCGCACCGGGGGATTTACCTACGTGGACACCGTGGCCGAGGCCATGATGGCGGCGGCCCAGAGCGAACGCACGCTGGGGAGGGCTTACAACATCTCCGATGGAACCGGCGGGACGTGGCGGGAGTACGTCGAGGGGCTGGCGGCGGGGCTGGGGTACAGAACGCCATGGCTGAAGCTGTCGTTTCAGTCGGCGATGCTGCTGGCGCGTGCGATGGAGTTTCCGCACGGGACATTGGGACTGCCGGGACGTCCACAACTGACGCGGCACGCGGTCTACCTGCTGGGGAGGGACCAGGAGTTTCCTAACGCCAAGGCCCGGCAGGACTTTGGATTTGCGCCGGAGATAGACCTGGCCGAGGGAATCAGGCGCTCGGTCGAGTGGCTGCACTCGCTGCCGAAGTGGGTTTAAGGCTGGCCTAGATGCTGGCCAGCCCGGACTCCTTGGACTGGAGTAGCTGCTGGATGCCGGTCACCATCTGGGGAATAGTGGTGATGGTTTTGGCCTCCTCATCGTCGATGGAGATGTCGAACTCGTTCTCGAGGTCGAAGAGCAGATTGATGCGGTCGAGAGAGTCGATGCCGAGCTGCTCGAAGGTGCTGTCGGAGGTGACGGACTCGGTAGGAAGGCGGCGTGAGGTGGCAACGACTCGGAGGACACGGCCCTGGACGGAGTCGGGATCGGTCGTGCCAAGGGTTGGTTCGGTGGATGCGTTCATAGTCCTCGAAGATAATGGTAATGCGCTCAGCCGCTGACCTGATAGACGAGCCGCGATTGAGTATGGCCTACCTTAAATAAATAAGGTATGAGATTAAATAAAGCTTAAGATATGGGGCCAATCTGCTTTCTCGGGTGTTGAGGGAGACTGGCGCTCCGGGCGGAAGAGCCTTCAGAGAGACAAGCCTTCCAATATTCATAATACAAATCCAAGAATCGAATCATAGCATGAGAGCCGATGTTGGAAATGGAATCGAGGGTGTTTCTCGAGGTCGGATCGTTAACGATGTTGTCCGCTCGTCCCCAGAGTAAGTGGTCCTCCTACTAGCAGATACGCGGGATCTGCTAGCCGATCTGTAGTGGAATAATCCGAGTGCCGCCGATGGCTGTTTTTGATGCGATCATTCCCACGTGACGCTCTATTACCGTGCCAAAGATGGCGGCTCTGAGTCCGTGACGGTGCTCTCGCATCCGGGCCAGAAGGTCTTCGGCGATGAGTGGATCGAAGGTGGCGACCAGCTTGCCTTCATTGTGTGCATAGATCGGGTCCATGCCGAGCATGGTCGCAGGCTGCTTGCACCTCGGGCAGAACCGGCAGGCTGCGCTCGTCGAAGAGAATGCCGACCTGAGATTGGGCCTCGGTTTCGTGGAGCGAACCGGCAAGGCCGCCGCGAGCTAGGACGTGCAGGTGCGGGGAGAAGGGCAGAAGTATTGCTACTAGGCCGTTTAGCGCCGCCGTGTCGCTGCGGATGAGGGGCTGGAACTCCAGTCCCACGCGGACGCTCATGATGGCCATGCCGTGGACGACGTAGGAGTCGGTGGAGAAGGCGAGGCGGCCTGCGGCAGGTGGCAGGACGGAGGAGTCAGCCATCGTTTCGAGCGTGGTGTTGCGGAAGGCGGGACGAAGATGTGTTCAATCAGCCAGCTGGTGAGCTGGCCGCCGCCGTGGCCGAGGACGATGGTGGGGTAGTCGCGCAGGGGTAGAGGGCAGCTCCACTACGTGAGATCGGGCTTGGTAAGCCAAGGAATTGGTGACGAACTGTTTGATGCAATGGCATTGGTCAATTCGAAGTCATGCCGATCGTCTGGAGCCAAATTTCAACGAGCTGCGGCCATGCGGTTGCCGGGTACTTCGTTCTGCGAAGGCCGAAGGCGTGGCCACCTTCGGCGTACGAATGAAACTCCACTGGAACATGCACCTTGATGAGCGCTGCGTAGTAGGTCAGCGAGTCCCATATGGTGTCCACGTTGTCGTTTTCGTTTTGTAGCAGAAATGTGGGTGGCGTTTGAGGGGTGATGTGGCTCGCGATATCCGGGGTCAGGTCGAGAGAGCCTGCCTTCACCGAGAGGTGACCGGGATACAGGGCTACTGCAAAATCGGGACGGCAACTTACTTTGTCGGCGGCGTCGACATCGGCGTAGAGGCGCTTGTCGAAGTGGACACTGGTGGCTGCTACGAGATGGCCGCCGGCGGAGAAGCCGAGCACGCCGATCTTGTGAGGATCGATGTGCCACTCGGCGGCGCGAAAGCGCAGAAGGCTGATGGTTCTCTGCGCGTCTTCGAGAGCGATGGGGGACTGAGGGTATGCACCCCAGTATGGGGCAGAGCGGGCGCGGGCACACGGTACTTCAGCAGAACGCAGGTGATGCCTTTTGCGACAAGCCAGTCGCAGACCTCCGTGCCTTCAAGGTCAATCGCAAGTCCCTCGTAGCCGCCGCCAGGAAACACGATGATGGCTGCGCCGGTGTTCTTACCCCGGGGGGAGTACACGGTCATCGTCGGCTGTGAGACCCGTTCCAGCCAAAGCCACGGCTTGCCGGCGACGAGGGATTCAGGGCCGACGCTTTGCACGTTTTCTGGCCCCGTGGTGGGTCGAGCATCGGGCACGGCTCCGGGCCATATCGGTATCTGTGTGTGCCCGGCCGATGGCTGCCAGGGATTTTGAGCGTGGAGAACGCCCACCACGAATAAGGCGCAGAGGACTATCAGTGGATTCCGCATGAAGACTACCTTGAGAAGTCGGGATTGAGAACGGAGCGGCTAAGGGCGGGGCCGTTGGTAAGCCCGAGTATAGAGGCGTTACTTGAGGAGACCTGTTATGGATTCTCTTGTCTGAACCATTTGGGATAACAGCAAACAGAGCGAAATGCAGGGACCGCCTCTGCAAAGGGCGGAACGGTAAGGTGTGTCTCAATTTGGCCTGGCTAATCGGCCTGTCTAGGCTCTTTGGCCTAGATGTTTCTCGGTCAACTAGCCGACGACGGCTAGTCCGGCTCAGGGTGTAATCGGGGCATTCAATTCACCACATTTTCATTATTTTTTGGCTTTTATTCCCTCCACAGAGTTTTAAGAGGCCTCGTATGCTCAAACTGAAGCACCTTTATCCTGTTTTTCTACTAGCAGGCCTGACGCAGGCCGCTTATGCACAAACGGTTGATACATCCATCAGTGGCACGATTGTCGATGCTGGAGGTGCGGCAATTCCCGGGGCGACCGTCACTATCGCCAGTCCCACTACCGGACAAACCAAGAGCTTCACCTCTGGAAATTCAGGCGAATATAGCATCACCTACCTCATTCCGGGCTCGTATGACATCTCTGTCGTTGCCCCCGGTTTTGCCACTTACCAAACGAAAGGTATTACGCTGGAGATCAACCAGCAGGCCAAGATTAATGTCTCCATGAAGGCTGGTGGCGGCAACGAAGTAGTGGAAGTGCATACGACGCAGCCTCTGCTGACCACGGACAATGGAACGTTGGGTGCTGTCGTGGGTACGACTGAGGCTGCGAACCTTCCGCTGAATGGCCGGAAGTTCAACGATCTCGCGGTTCTGACTCCCGGTGTCACCGTGACCAATCCTGATAACCACTCGTCGTCTACCGACGGGTCCACGGTCTCGTCGAACGGCAATCAGAACACATGGGGGCAGGTCTTCCTCGATGGCGTCACGATGGTTAACAATCGCAGTCCGTACGTGAATGCTTATCCCTCGGTCGATGCGGTGCAGGAGTTTAGCGTATTGACCAGCAACTATGGTGCGCAGTACGGCGGTGGTGCGGGCGCGATCGTCAACGTGCAGTTGAAGAGCGGCACGAACCAGTTCCACGGAACGGTGTTCGAATTCATTCGCAACTCGGCCGTGGATGCGCGCGACTACTTTCGCCCGGCTCCGCTGGCGAAGACGGTGCTGAAGCAGAACCAGTTTGGCGGTGTGGTCACGGGGCCAATCGTGAAGGACAAGACGTTCTTCATGTTCAGCTATGAGGGAATTCGTTCTATCCAGCAGTCGGCGGAGACGACCACGGTCTTTACCGATGCTGAGTTGAATGGCGACTTCTCTGCTGTACCACAATCTTATCTGCGCAACCCCTTCACTGGAGATGCCTACGCTAATAAACAGATTCCGGTGAACTCTGTGGCGCTCAATATCGCTCGTAACTACATGCCGCGTCCGAATATTCCGGGTACCAGCAATGGCACCGTGAACAACTACAGCGGCGTGCAGACGGGCAATCAGGTGAATAATCAGTACCTCACTCGTGTTGACCACAAGATCAATGACAAGAACCAGCTTGCGATTCACTATCTCTATCAGGGACGCGATTTTCCGCTGACCAGCTATAACCCTGTCTTCAGCTATACCGGCACTTACAAGATTCATAACACCGGCTTGCAGTATGTACATATCTTTAGCCCGACACTCATCAACGAGGTTCGCGGCGGAGCAGACCTGGAGCATGTGCAGCAGCTTCCTGCCGGTTATTACAATAGCGACTTCACGGCTGCGCAGCTCGGCATCAACCAGTTCACTCTGAATGGCGTTCCCCTGCCGCCGACGCAGGAGGGCTTCCCGACGATCACGATCTCGAACTTCGTCACAGTGGGTAGCGGCACTGCTGCTTCGAATCTGGATGACAGTCGGACCTACCAACTTACGGACAATCTCACCTGGACAAAGGGGCGGCACACCATCCTGATGGGCGGCGATCTGCGTCACGTACAGGACAACGCAACGACCAACAACACGCCCTTCGGCTCTCTGAGCTTTACCGGAGCGCTGACTGCGGGCCCGCAGTTCACTTCGGGCGGTACTCAGTTGGCCGCGTCGGCTGGTAATGCTGGCGCCGACTTCCTGCTCGGTCTGCCTGCCTCGGTGATCACGCCGGAAGGCGTGCCGCTGACGGCGGCTCGGCAGTGGCGCTATGGCTTTTATGTGCAGGATGATTGGAAGCCTACGCCGAAGCTCACGGTGAACATCGGTCTGCGCTATGACCTGTGGATGCCTCCGCATAATAATCTCAACACGTCGCGCACGCTGGACTTCAGCACGGCGACTCCTACTCTGGTCCCGTTACCCAATCCTCTTTGGAAGATTACTCATAAAGACTTTTCTCCCCGCGTTGGCTTTGCTTATAGCTTTCCACGCAACATGGTGTTTCGCGGGGCTTATGGAATTACTTTCTATGGCGGCAAGTTCGACAATATCAATATTCTGCAGTTGAACCCGCCGATCGATTCGAGCTTCTCGATCTCGAACACGACTGGCCCTACCGTCACTGCGCCCACGACTCCCGCGCCGCAGGCGACGATCAACAACCCAGTCCCTGCCTCTATCGCTCCGGCAAGCGCGAACGTTGCAACTTTGCCGGCGGATGATCGCCGCCCGGACCTCTATCTGCAGACTTACACGGCTACGCTTTCCAAGCAGTTCTGGAACAATGTGCTCGATATCTCGTATGTGGGGGTAAAGGGAACGCATCAGGATACGTCGATTCCATACTTCAACTCCGGCCCGCCGAACGACGGCACTAAGATCACGGTGCAGGCGAATCGTCCTTACCCAACCTATGGACGTATTCGTTACGTCGACTTCCATGGTGCTTCGCAGTACCACGGCCTGCAGGCGAAGTTCCAGCATAAGTACTCGCATGGGCTGACGCTGACTACTTCCTACACCTACTCGCACCTGTTGGATAATCAGGGCGGCGATACCAACGGATCACGCAGTGAAACGCAGATCCCGACGTCGAAGGAGTGGGCAAGCGGACTTACCGATCAACGTCATTACCTCTCGATCGGTTTTGTCTATGAAACTAAGTTCGATATGCAGAGTCGTATGTCGAAGGCCCTTGCGAATGGATGGATGCTGACCAGCCTCTACTCTTACGTGACGGGTACACCGCTCTTTATTACGCAGTCGCAGGATCTGGAGCACAACGACAACTTGTTCCAGCGCCCTGACTTTGCGCCGGGCAACGATGTCAATACGCTGGAGCTTCCGGCAAGCCAGCGAACCCTAAACCGCTGGTTCAACACTGCTGCCTTCCAGAATGCTAACGGCCACTATGGCAACGTTCCGCGTAATCCCAACGGCCTGCGCACGCCCTCGCACTATCCGTTGACACTGGGACTTTCGCGGAGCTTTCCCATGCCTTACAACGATCGGCATAGCCTGTTGGTTCGCTTAGAGGCATTCAATGCACTGAATACTCCGCAGTTCTCCAGTCCTGGCACGGAGTTTGGCTCCAGCAGCTTTGGTGTCATCAGCAGCACGGCATCTGGATACTCAAACCGCGCACTGCAGTTAGCCGCGAAGTATAGCTTCTAACTGCATCGGCAAAAAAGCCGGAGAGTCATGGGCACTCCGGCTTTTTTCGTTTCGATTGCGTTACTCTTCAAGTGGTTGCAACTAGAAATGAATCCTAAGTGCAAACTCCATCGTTCTCGGATCGGTTGCCACCGTCACCTGGCCGAAGTTGCTGGTGCCAAGTACTGCTGGAGCGGCGATAGTGAAGTAAGAGAGGTGATTCGGTGCGTTAAACATCTCAGCCCGGAAGTCAACTCCAAGCTGCTCAAAGATCGGGAAGGTCTTTTGAAGAGAGACATCCCAGTTATCGTAAGTCGGCCCCTTGACTCCATAAGCCTGAAAGTTGCCGAAGGTGCCTGGAGTGGGTGTGGCAAAGGCCGCAGAGTTGAGAAACTGCTTGCCACTTACTCCGGCGCGAGGATCTCCCACCAAATTCGGACGCAGTGCTACCGAGGTTACTCCGTCGCCCGAGTTAGCCGAGTTCGTGGGCAAAGTGACGTTGATCGGTAGCCCCGAGGAGATGCGGGTGATGCCAGAAATCTGCCACTTGCCGAGGGCTTTTTTGTACCACTCGCCACCCTCCTGCCAGAAGGGAAGAGGATAGACATAGCTGATCACCAGGATCTGTGGCTGGTTATAGCGCTGTGGTCCATAATCGGCTCTCAGGTTGAAGCTATCCTGTGGATTGTAGTTGTAGTCCTGTGCGTCCGTCAGAGACTTTGACCAGGTATAGGAGACGTTGACGGTGCCGCCGTTGTTAATGCGTTTTTGCAGGTGAGCTTGGAGAGAGTTGTAGTTCGATATCGCTCCATTTGTGCTCTGGAAGATATCCTGGTATCCGAGATAGGGGCGAAGAGCCTGCGGCGATATGCCTGGATGTTGCTGTAGTGTGCCGCCAGGAAGTTGATTAATGTTTTTGTAGTAGGTAAGATTGCCGGACGACGAGCCAACGTAGTTAATCTCTGCAATCGTGTCGTTCGCGAGCTTCTGTTGCACTCCGACACTCCAGTTCATGACCCGGGGCGGCTGAAGATTTCGATCGTACGAGTTCGTAATCGTGCTGGGGTTTGCGGCAGCAGAGGACGCGCTCGTCAGAGTATCGGCATTTCCATTCGAGATGTTGGCGACTGTGGTGAAGGGTAGCTGCGCAACCGAATTGTAGTAGTAGTTGCCTTCAAGTCTTTCATACGAGATGCCGAAACCCCCGTGGATAACGGTTGTCTGCTTACCGTTCGTATCATAGGCAAATCCTATACGAGGTGCTTCGGTATTCCAGTAGGTATTGACCAGGCCGAGCGGAAGGTTGTGGAAGAGAGCGAGTACTTGAGGATTGTTCACGACCGACACACGACCTTGTGCCTGTGCCGGGAAACCTGCTCCGGGAAGCACCAGGCCGTTATAAGGATAGGGATTGCTGGTGATGATTCCCGCCGCATTGACCGTCGCCGCGTGGGTTGGATCGTAGTAGTTTGGATCGAACGCCGAAGCATTATTGAGCGCACTGAAGATGGGCTGCATATACTGCCAGCGTAGTCCCATGTTGATGGTGAGACGGTGGTTAACCGTCCAATCATCCTGAACATAGGTTTCGACCTGAGAGAAGCGAGCCTGCACCTGCTGGATGCTGCTGCCCTCCTGATAGGTAGAGAAGTTTCCCATCAACTCATTCTGGATAGAAGTGAAGCCAAAGTTGCCATTAATCGCTGGGATGGATGTCTGGTTCTTTCGTCCGCGCCATACATAAACACCTGCCTTGAGGCTATGATTCCCGATGATCCGCGAAAAGTCGTCCTTAGCGGCATAGATGCGCTGGCAGTTATCAAAGTTGATTGCCGTGGCAGTAAGAGTGGAGAAACCCGTCGTTGTGACAGAAGGAATATCCGGAGAGAAATTGAAGAGAGTGGGGTAATTAAGGTTGTACGCGGAGCGCAGGATGCTGGTGATGCCGAGTTGGCCGTTGGGGGCTATGCCCTGGCTCTCGGTGATCAAGTTACCCGAAAAGGATACCGTCAATGTATTGAGCGTCTTTGCGTTGATGGTTCTGGTCCACTGAACCGACGACGTGAGTCCTGGGATGTGCCGCTGAAAAGTGATAAGTCCGGTAGGAGCACCTAACCCCGTGTAGAGGTCGTGCACGTAGTGGCCTGATATTTGATTCTTCGAGTTGACGTTGTAGTCAATTTTGAAGAGATATTCCTGGGTATTGAGGGGATTAAGGCTGAGGTAGTTGAAGCTCTTTCCGTCGGAGGTATTGGAGGCCGGAAAGAGATTTACAAGGGCGCGTCCTGTAGCCGTAGAGCAACCGGTGGTAACACTTGAACTGCATGGTGGGAGGCTGGTTCTTTGGGCCGCCGTCGGAACGGCAAGCGTGGCAACCGTTGAGGTGCGTTGCCGCTTGAAATCCTGACCCACGAAAAAAAACAGCTTGTCTTTATTAGTGTTGAAGTGTCCTGGGATGTAGATAGGACCTCCAACGAACCAACCGAAGTTGTTGTAACGCAATGGTGGCTTGACGGGGGTGACGGTTCCGAGTGGCTGGAAGGCATAGGCTTGAATCGCGTCGTTGCGAAGGTACTCGTAGGCAATTCCATGGAACTGCTGTGTTCCATTTTTGATTGCGACGCTGATAGTTGCTCCTGAACTGCCTCCGTAGCTGGCATCGTATGCGGACGATGCGGTCCGGAACTGGTCGAGCGCGTCGGGAGAGATATTGACGAAGTTGTTGCCGCCGCCGCCGTTGTCCTTGTTGTCCACGCCGTCGATAAAGTAGTTCGCTGTGTCAGTGCGCCCTCCGTTGACCGACTGAGCGTTGCTGCTCACACCATAGGTGCCGAATAGCGCGAATCCGCTGGCTACGGTTTGGGAGACGCCGGGCGACAGAGCGATCAGTTGAATGTAGTTGCGACCGTTCAGCATGAGGTTGGTCGCCTCGGTACTGGTAACCAGTGAGCCTACCTCGGCGCTGGTCGTATTCACCTGCACGGCATCTGCTCGTACTGTGATGGATTAGCTTTCCACACCGACTTCCAGGGAGATCGGAACGCTGGGTTTACCTCCAACGTCAACATGAATCTCCTGGACCACCACTTTCTTGAAGCCGGGTACGGTTGCCGAGACAGTGTAGATTCCGATTGGAAGATCGAGAGCTATGTAGTTCCCATCGCTGTTTGAGGTGACGACCCTGGTGAGACCGGTGCCGACATTTGTTACCGTTACTGTCACATTGGGGACGACTGCGCCGGTTGCATCGGTGACGGCACCGGAGATCTGCTGGCTGTCGACGGCTTAGCCATACGACAAGGTAGATAGAAATAAAGAGAAAGCAAAGCAAAGAGCAATTGCATGTTTCATACTGCCTCCAAGAAGGTGTATCAATCGGTGCTGGGCGAGTCTATTTTTAGGTCAACTACGGTTGACTTAACTAGTGCTGAAATTTTGACGCAGAGATTCATGCCCGAAGGAGGGCAAGGCGTCTCGAGGGAAAATGACTCTGCTAAACCCATGACATGCTCGGGATTAGCACCGACAAATCGATAGGAAAAGAATCAGGACATTTCTCCACGCGTGAAGAGCCACTTATTGCGCGTCGCAAAATATACGGACGCTGATAGCGACTGTCAACAGGCGTGTCCGAAAAACCATGAGGAAGGGATTCGAATTTGAAAAGGCTTAGGGGGTAACGACACCGAATGATCTTGCCCGGTTAGGATTTAGCTCTGCACTCATCTCCTGCGAGAGAATGACTTTACTTTTTTTGAAATTATTAAATCGTTAGGACGCTGTTCATCCGGTGCTGATCCTGCACTTACTTCTGCTTCCTGACCGGCAGTTAGATTTGTCCACAAACTGTTGTGTCGAAGGTAGACGAATAACAGTTATGCCGGATTGGCATCATTTATGAGATGCGAAGTATAGGAAACGAAATAACGGTTGCTATCACTTCCTTACACTTTTGTGCTAACTGCCCCAATCTGGAGAACGCCGGAATCATGGGGAGCGGCGGTATTCCTTTTTACGGTGAAGCCTGAGCCTCTAAAAAGTCCCTAAATTCTGTCTGTCATCCTTGATCAGGTGGCATCAGATTGACAGATACATCTCCAGTTCAAAGTATTCATGGAGCGCCCTCCGTGGCTTCGGGGATATCCCTGTGACGAAACCGAGAAGAAGATCGCCCATGTCTTCAGAGTCATGTTTGTTCCATGTACATACTAATCATAATATGTATATTATTTATATGTCTTTATCTGCACCAAAGCGATCCCCTCTTGCACTCGCTGTTCTCGTGCTTCTCTATGAAGAACCCATGCACGTCTACCGGATGCGGCAACTGATCAAAAGGAGGGGAGAAGATGAAGTTATTAACGTGATCCAGCCCAACAGCCTTTACCAGACAATTGCTCGCCTCGAGCGAGAGGGCTTGCTCATCGCAGGGGGCGTTGACCGCGATAGCAATCGTCCCGAGCGAACGGTCTATGAGCTGACAGATACAGGTAAAACAACTCTCGTTCGGTGGACTCGAGATATGCTTTCCGCACCCTCTCGTGAGTTTCCCGAATTTCCCGCTGCGATCTCCGTCCTTCCTGTTCTCACACCGAAAGACGCGCTCACCCAGCTTGAGAAGAGAATTGCAGTGCTCGAACCTGAGATCGCCCGGCATCACGCGCGGATAGCCGCGTCTCATTTTCTGCCACGCTTGTTTCGGCTCGAAGTTGAGTTGCTCCATGCTCAGGCGACGGCTGAACTTCGCTGGGTCCAGTCTATTGCTGGAGACCTTCGAGCCGGACGTCTGACTTGGAGTAAGGCCTGGCTGAAGAAGGCTGTCAAAGAACTCACTCAACAACCCTGCGATGAAAGCGAAGGAGTCTAACGGATGTCTGAGCGCTCTGCACCACATATCGCGATTGTTGGAGCGGGCCCTGGTGGTCTGACTCTTGCCAGTATTCTGCATCTCCACGATATTCATGCTGTGGTCTTCGAACGCGAAGCATTCTCTTCGGCGCGGCCACAGGGAGGCTCGCTCGACATGCATCCTGATGCGGGCCAGTTTGCGATTCGGTGCGCTGGCTTGAGCGAGGAGTTTAAGCACATCGCCCGTTATGAAGATCAGGAATTACGGATCTACGACAAATACGGCAGGCTGCTACTCGTCGATGCCGATGTTACCGGAAAGGACCGCCCTGAAGTAGATCGAGGCCAGCTTCGGCAGATGCTCCTGGACTCTCTGCCGTCCGGCGTTGTTCGCTGGGACCACGAACTGACTGCTGCTAGACAACGGGACGATAACACGTTCGAGCTTGAGTTTCGGAATGGATGGAGCGAGAGATTCGACCTGGTGATAGGAGCGGATGGTGCATGGTCACGCCTACGGCCGTTGCTGTCGGACGAGCAACCCATCTACAGTGGCGTGATGTTCGTCGCGCTCGGCGTCGACGATGCGGATGTGCGTCATCCGGAACTGGCACAGATTGTCGGACGGGGTATGATGTTTGCCCTCGGAGATTCCAAAGTGATCATCGGCCATCGCGACGCGAATAGCCACCTCGGCATCTACGCCGGGATGAGGGTGCCGGTGGATTGGGTCGAGACGAGCGGTCTTGATTGGTCATCAGGTGAGGCTGTGAAGGCCAGCTTGGCAGATCAGTTTAGTGACTGGTCCGAGGACCTGTTGCAGTTGATCTACAGGTCTGGTGCTGGTGGAGGGAAGGTTGCCCCTCGGCCCATCTATGCGTTGCCGGTTGGTCACCGCTGGGAGCATCGGCCTGGAGTCACACTGCTGGGTGATGCCGCTCATCTGATGTCTCCCTTCGGCGGCGACGGGGCAAATCTTGCCATGCGAGACGCGACGGACCTCGCACTCGCTCTGGCTAGTCACAAGGACTGGAGAGCCGGGGTTCAGGGCTCTGAGATTACGATGTTTGCTCGAGCGGAAGAAGCTGCGGCAAGCGCAAGGGATGCCATCGACGAAGTTTTCTCCGCGGAGGGCCTGGCTCATATCCTTCACGTTATGAAAGAACAGAGGAGGTAGCTCCCTGTGGGCCGAATTGACGTCTCCGGTATCAGGCCGCCCGGGAGAATATCGGCATTGACGTTCTCGCTAAGTACCTGGAGGGGTTTGGTAGACAAAAATACTGGTTTACGGTCGAGTTTAAATAATTGCCACTCGGGCTTGAGACCTTCGATGCTATGCTGTCAGCGTTTTCAGATGTCTATCGACGCGGATACGGGACCGTGGCTGTTCACTCCTCGGTGCCGGGCGTCGCGTCTGGTTTCTGGAATGTCGCAGGTGGCTTTATGAGACCAGTTCGACGCGCGAGATGCGAGCGTCATGCGGCGGCGGTTGTATCTCGGGAGTAGAACTGCCATTGCTGCCCCGGTCCGGGATTTGGATTCGGTGATGACCGCGACGGCAGAGGCGAGAGAAGAAGGAGAGGCATGCGATGGTTGGAGCCGTTCCGCTTTTTGTGAGAAAGCAACACCGCGTGTCTCCGGCTGCAACGCCGTCCGCTTCTGTTTCCGGGCACGAGCCATCCTCGCCGCACCCCTTGATCTCCTTCCGCGCTACCTCACTGTCTACCGGGCCTTTGCAGCGCAGCCTGGTCACGGAAACGTCAGGCGGCGCAATGGAGCAGGAGCCAGAGAACGGTGCGCAGTCGGTAGCGAGTGGGGGCAGGGACAATGTCCTCGGTACGGCCTCCACCCCAAAACTGCAGCGCTGTGGTTGCGGAGGTAGTGCGCCTGCGGGTGGCAAGTGCTCCAAGTGCAAGGAAGAAGAAGAGAAGAAAAAACTGCAGAGGAGTGCCTCTGGACCCGTAGGCGCGGAGGCGCCGGAGTCTGTGCATCGAGCGTTGAACTCGCAGGGCGAGCGACTGGATCAGCCCACACTTGGATTCTTTCGGCAGCGCATGGGCATCGACTTCAGTGGCGTGCGGATCCATGCGGACCGCGCCTCGGCGGACTCCGCGCGGGACGTGCAGGCGCACGCCTATACGGTCGGCAGCCACATCGCGTTCGCTCCTGGAAAGTATGCGCCGGGAAGCACTGCCGGGCGCAGCCTTCTGGCGCATGAGCTGACGCATGTGGTGCAGCAGAATCCATCGTTGCAGCGCAGACCGTCTGGTCGGACAACGCTCATGCGGGAGCCTGCCGGAGGAGGCTCTACGGCAGGTAAAAACGCAGCGGCCCCTGGAGCTACTGCGGCGAGCAGGGCATCGCAACTGGCGGATCTCCTGGAGCGCCATGCGAACAACGCAGATGCGCGTCTGGCCGCAATGGCGCGACCGGCATCGGACAAGAGCGCAGTGCGCGGAGACCTCGCACATCTGCGCGACGGCATCGCGCGTATCCGGCAGGCGGCCTCGCGGGGAAATGACGCGGAGTGTCGAAAGGTTCTGGGGCTGTTTACCCCAGCCAGATTGCGGTCTGCCGCGCACGACCTGGTGGGTGCTCGGGACACGCCTGCCGCGCCCACGCCGGTTGCTGTCGCGGAGCGGACACCACAGGGCATTGCGGCAAAATCGCTGGTGGTGGAGGGCGAAGAGACTCCGGCGGAGCGGGAGGCGAGCCGCGTAGCCGATGCGGTGATGTCTTCCGATCCCAAGCGAGCGCCCGCCATCGGTAGCTATGCTGGTGCAGGTGTGCAGCGTTACGCTCCGTCTCCCGGCAACTTCACGCCTGTCGATGTTGAAACATTGCTGGAACCCGCACTCCCCGAGATTGAGAGCCTTGTGGTGACCACAGGCGCAGAGGCGACGACCACTGTGGCGGCCGGTGGCGGTGTTCTGGCCGAGGGGGGACTGCTGGCGGCGGGAGGAACAGGGGTAGCCGAGCTAGGAGCCGGTGGCGCGGCGGCCGCTACTTTCCTTGGCCTGACGCCGGTGGGCTGGGTCATCATCGGCGTGGCGGTTGTGGCTGCGGTGGCAATCGGAGTTGGTGTTTACGTGTACAGCAAGCGCGGAGCGCAGCCCACGCCGACTCCGCAACCCAATGCACAGCCTCAACCTAAACCTCGGCCAGACGAGGATACGGAAGGTGTGCCGGAAGAGTGCGTCGAACATGCTCGACAGCTCTCGCGGCCAGGCTGCCGCATGATTGCCAAGCTGGGCGGCTCCGGCGGAGACCCGGTGGCGAACATGTTCTGCCAGGAGGCGACCGGCGGACAGCCGTGCGAGTACTGGCGGTTGGGCGAGAACAGCAATCGCGCGCTGGCCAAGTTCGACGCCAGCATGGGCCGCGATGTGATCGAGTGCAAGTGCGGATACGGCGGATTGGCGGAGACCTTTCGGCTTGCGCGCGAGGGGAGCTATCGAGCCCAGCAGGCCGTCAATCGGCTACTTGAGCAACTGCGGAGTCACAAGCGCCTGAGCGCTGACTGTGACCTGCAGTATCGCGTCATCGTCTCGGACGCGGGTATGGCGGAGATACTCCGCGAACAGATGCCTGATGTGGACGTCGTCCTGCATCCATCGGATCTGTGCTGAATCCTCTCATCGAGGGAGGCCAAATTGCGGCTCTCACTCTCCTGCGTTCATTCTGCAAAAAAATGCACAGATGGAAGTTTTTCATCCTGTGAAGAAAAATTCTTACGAAGTGCTGAATGTGGTGTGCTAATGTTTCCGTTGCCACCGAACCATAAGATCATCCGGTGTCCTGGGGTGTTGATCGATCCCATGTTTTCCTGCACTTAGCTCAAGGGATATCCACTCCTGCATGGCTGCATGTAGCGCACTTGCATCATTGCCGTCTCTGCACTGGTCGCTGTTTCCATTTCTCTCCATCTTTTTTTATGGCAGAGGTGTGCATTGTCGAATCCTTTCGTCAGCTGCATCATGCCAACACGGGATCGGCCCGCCTTCGCGCTGCAGGCCATTGCGTATTTCCTGCGTCAGGATTACGCGGAGCGTGAACTGGTTATCGTGGATGATGGTGTGCGCGACCTGTCCGATCTGATCCCGCGCGACAATCCCATGATTCGTTACATCCGCCAGAACAAGGGGATGTCCCTGGGCGAAAAACGCAATCTGGCGCTGGAGATGAGCCGTGGCGAATACGTCGCGCACTGGGACGACGACGACTGGATGTCGCCCGACCGGCTCAGCCGCCAGGTCCGCGAGATCCAGCAAGCTGATGCGGATATCACTGGTCTGCGCAGCGTTCTGTACTACAAGGCCGATAGCGGCGAGGCGTGGTCTTACTCCTACCCGGACAACGGCAAGCCGTGGCTGCACGGTGCAACGCTGCTTTACAAGCGTTCGATCGGCGTAGAGCATAGCTTTCCGACCATCAACGTGGGTGAGGATTCTGGATTTCTGCATCGCATCTCGGGCCGCGCGCGCTTTCACGCAATCGCCGATTCGGTGTTTTATGTGGGCATCATTCACGGCGGAAACACAAGCGGCAAGAACACAGCCGGACCATGCTGGCGCAGGGGACAACTGCGTGAGGTGACGACTCTGCTGGCGTCCGACCGTGATTTCTACGCACGTGTGCGGTCGCGGAATGAGCCGACGCGGGTGGCTCCGCAGTCGACAACGTCGCACGTTACGGTGGCTGGGTACTTCGATGTGAGCACCGGCTACGGCAGCATGTCGGAGTACACGGTGCTGAGCATGGCGCGTGCGGGAGCGCATGTGGACGTAGTGCCGCTGAGCCTCCACGGCGAAGGCCTGACGCCGGAGTTTCACCAGATCGTGAGGCGCTCGGCCCCTGACCGCGGTTCTCCGACTCTCTACTGCGGATGGCCGCGGCCCGAGCTTCTGCCCTTCCTGGCCTATCAGGATCTATTCATGTACACGATGTGGGAGAGCGCGCAACTTCCGGCAGGATGGGCCGATCAGATCAATCGCACGCGCGGCATCATGGTGCCTTCGCACTTCGTTGCGGATACCTATCGTCGCTGCGGTGTGACGGTGCCGATTGAGGTGGTGCCCGAGGGGGTTGACCCATCGGTGTATCCGTATGTTCGCCGCGAGCCGCGCCGCGGATTGGTGACGTTGACCATCGGACCGATCGACGATCGCAAGCATGTGCAGGAAGGGATTGCCGCGTGGAAGCTGGCCTTCCGCGACGATCCCGATGCTCGCCTCATCATCAAGACGACGTACGGCTATCGCAACTACACCCCGGACGATCCACGCATTCGTTACGTGGATCAGCAGGAGCGGACGCGCGGCATCCTGCACTGGTACCGGCAGGCAGACGTGCTGCTGGCGCTGGGCAACGAGGGCTTCGGCCTGCCGCTGATTGAAGGCATGGCAACGGGGATGCCGGTGATCGCGCTGGACTCCGAGGGGCAGTCCGATGTGTGCCGCGAAGCGCGTGATTTTTTGATCCCCGTGCAGCCCGCGTCGTGGAACGAGTATGACAGCCGCTCCTTTGGACGGTGCGGCCTGCGCGGCGTGCCCGGCGTGGAGGACGTTGCCATGAAGCTGCGCTGGGTGAATGAGCATCGCGAAGAGGCGCAGCAGATGGGCGCGGCGGCTTCGGCGTGGGTGCATCGCCATCGCAATGTGTGGAACAAGGGACCGGCTGTGCTGGAGATGATGGAGCGACATGTCTCCACCCGGCGTCCATTGCTGCGTCCGTTTGCGTTGTGGACCACCAGCTTTGGCGGGCGTTGCGGAGTCGCCGAGTACACCAATAGTTTGCGGGCGGGGATGTCACGGCAGGTCCGCGCAAGTGCTCATCCGCCGAACCTGCTGAATGTGCAGTTGCTGCACATCCAGCATGAGGGCGGGCTCTTCCATGAGTCGGATATGTCGCGTGTGATGCAGCAGGCGCACGATGTGCGCGTGCCGGTAGTGGTGACGGAGCACTCGATCGACGCGCGGGTGCGTGCCTGGGAAAAGGATGCGAATGCCCTGGTCTCGTTGAGTGCGGCGGGAGCAGAACAGCTTCGGGCGAAGCTCCCGGGCAGGCGGGTGGAGCATATCCCGCATGGTTGCCCGACGTGGTTTCCGCCGCGTAAACAGAGGCGCGGGCGTGTGCTGGGAGTCTTCGGTTTTCTGGATGCGCACAAGGGTTTCCGCGATCTGTTGGAGGTGCTGCGCGCATTGCCCGGGACCGAGCTGCTGATGTTCAGCCACGCCAAAGGTGAGGATGCCGAGCGCGAATGGAATGAGGCGTCGCACGGGCTGCCGGTCCGACGCATAGGCGGCTACCTGCCGGAGGAGGAGGTGGCGCGGCGGCTGGCAGCGGAGGCCGACGTGCTGGTGTTTCCGTATCGCGAGGTGGGCCATGTATCCGTCAGTGGGGCCGCGCGCGTGGGCCTGGCGACCGGGGTGCCGGTGCTGTGTTCGCCCACGGGCTGGTTCGCCGATCTGAAGGATGTAACCCATCAGACATCGGACTTGAAAGAAGGCGTTGCGCGGATGCTGGAAGATGACGCGCTACGCAATCGACTTGTACATGCTTCCAAGGAGTTCTGCCACGAGAGCAGTTGGTCCCGCGTGGCAGAGAAACATCTCACGCTCTGGCGCAGCCTGGCCACGAGCTAACCCGTCAACGCCTTCCACGGAGGAGGATCCATGCCCGTTCAGACTAGCTATCCCGGTGTGTATGTCGAGGAGATTCCGAGCGGTGTGCATAACATCGTTGGCGTCACTACTGCGACGACCGCCTTTGTCGATTTTTTCCCGCAGGGACCCATGGGGGTTCCAACCCAGGTGAGTAACTACACCGAGTTTGTCACGCTGTTTGGCGGCCTGGATGTCCGCAGCGAGGCCAGCTATGGGGTGATGCAGTACTACCTGAACGGCGGGCAGACGGCGTGGATCGTGCGCGTAGCCAGCGGCACGCCGGCCACGGCGCAGGTGCTGCTGGATGCCGCGTCGCCCGCGCAGCCAACGCTGCTGGTGCAGGCGAAGAGCCCGGGTGTGTGGGGCGAATCGCTGCAGGTGGGCATTGATTACAACACGCGCCCGCTGGGAGATGTACGCTTCAACCTGGTGGTGCGGAGGCTCGATTCGATCACGAATCCGACCAAGGTGATCGTCTCCGAGATCTTTCGCAACCTGAGCATGAACACCACCGATTCGCTCTACGCGGTGGACCTGGTAAACAACGCGTCGCAGTTGATCCAGTTGACGGACGAAGGCCTGGGCGATCTGCCCAATGCCACGGCGCCGGATGTGATTGCGACAGTGGCGGACCCGACCAGCACGGATTTTCTGCAGGTGCATGATCCTTCGCATCCGGCCAGCGATGGCGGCACTGCGGACTATCCGGACGGGCGGCCCGATGCCACAGCGATCCAGGCAGGCGTGGATACGCTGGCGCGGATCGACCCTTACATCTTCAATATCCTGTGCCTGCCCGCGGTGGCGAACTTCGGCAAGCCAAGCGTTCCGGACACGGCGAGCATTGCTGCTACGTACCAGTACGCGACCAGCTTCTGCCAGACTCATCGCGCGTTCATGATTGTGGACATTCCCGCAAGCATCACCGGTCTGAGCAACAGCGATCCCAGCGGCATCATGTCCTGGGTGAACGTGCTGGAGACCAATGGCTACACTCCCAGTTCGTACGCGGCGATCTATTTTCCGCGTCTGGTGATCCCCGATCCGCTGAACCAGATGCGGCCGCGCAATGTGCCCGTGAGTGGAACGATGGCAGGCATCTACTCCGCGACAGACAGCTCTCGCGGCGTGTGGAAGGCACCTGCGGGCATCGGTGCTGGAGTCGGAGGAGCGAGCCTGGCGACGATCATGAACGATGCGGATAGCGGCTCCATCAATCCATTCGGCATCAACGGCCTGCGCAACTTTCCTACCTATGGCAACGTGGTGTGGGGCGCACGTACCATGCGCGGAGCGGACCAGATGGCCGATGAGTGGGCGTACATCCCGGTGCGGCGCACGGCGAACTACATCGAGGAGAGCCTGTTTGAGGGCCTGAAGTGGGTTGTGTTCGAACCGAACGACTACCGTCTGTGGTCGCAGATTCGGCTAAACGTGACCTCGTTCATGCAGACGCTATTTCAGCAGGGCGCGTTCCAGGGCGCGAGCGCACAGTCCGCGTACTTCGTGAAGTGCGACGGAGAGACGACGACGCAGACCGATATCAACTCCGGTGTGGTCAACGTGCTGGTAGGTTTTGCTCCGCTAAAGCCGGCGGAGTTCGTAGTGATCCAGATTCAGCAGATGGCCGGCCAGACATCCTGAGCGGGCAGCGAAAGTGAGAGGGGAAATCGATGGCACAGTTCACGGTGAATGCGCAGCGTTTTGATCCTTATCTGAACTTCAAGTTCCGCGTGAAGTGGGATGGCAAGTATGTGGCGGGTGTGACCAAGGTCAGCGGTCTTAAGCGGACGACCGAGGTCGTGACGCATCGCGAGGGTGGCGACCCTTCTACGGTGCGGAAGTCGCCGGGCAAGACAACCTATGACGGCGTGACGCTCGAGCAGGGAGTGACCTACTCTCCTGAGTTCGAGCAGTGGGCGAATAAGGTGTGGAACTTTGGCGCGGGGTTGGGCGCGGAGGTTTCACTGAAAGACTTCCGCAAGGACATCCTGCTGGAGCTTTACAACGAGGCCGGACAGCTTGCGCTCTCCTATCGCCTGTATCGCTGCTGGGTCTCGGAGTACCAGCCGATGCCGGACCTGGATGCGAACGGCAATGGCGTCGCCATCCGCCACATCAAGCTGGAGCTGGAAGGGTGGGAACGCGATACGTCCGTGACCGAGCCGACCGAACCCAGCTTCACGGTGCCTGCGGCGTAGGCTCCTATGACACCGCGCATCCATCCATTGACGGCAAGCGACCTGATGGCCCTGTGGGAGCATGGCAGCACGCTCGACGACGCATCGCGAGCGGTGTTGCTGCTCTCACACGGCGAGGGGATCGCGCCGGACGATGCCTTCCGCCTGGACATCGGGCGGCGTGACCAGATGTTGCTGGAACTGCGATCAGCCACGTTCGGCAGTCGGCTTGAGACCTATTTGGAGTGCGATGGATGCGGCGAGGCGATGGAGTTTGCCATGGAGGCACGACAGTTCCAGGTTACGAGAAGGGAAGCCGCGAACACGACAAGCCTTGGCTCGTGGCAGGTGCGCTTGCCGGACAGCCGCGATCTGCGTGCGGCGAGTGGATGTGAGTCTACCGAAGCTGCCGAGCGAACGCTGTTTCTGCGCTGCGTGACGGACGGAGAAGGCAACGCAGCCGAGGCGAGTCCTGACAACCTCGAAGCATTTTCACGGTGGATGGAAGAGGTGTCGCCGGAGATGGAACTGCTGGTCGAGATGGATTGCCCGGCGTGCGGACGGCATCGCGCCGTGGCCTTCGATGTTGCCTCGTTCTTCTGGAGGGAGATCGAATCGGCGTGTTCGCGACTGGTGCGCGAGGTGGATGCGTTGGCTCGGGTGTACGGATGGAGTGAGCGCGAGATTCTGGATATGTCTGTGGCGCGGCGCAGGCTCTATATCGAGGCGGTGACGGCATGAGCGGCTTATTGCAGCGGCTGGGACAACGTGCGGTGGGAACACTGCCGCGCGTGGAGCCGCTGATGCGAGCGGGCCGAGAGGCGCGTAGCGTGGTCTCCGATCCTATGGAGGGGATGTTCACAGAGAGCTTCGTGGAGCAAGACGGGATGCACCGGGAGAATGACACGCCTGCGTCGGATGTGTCCTCATTGATTGCCGCAGAAAGGCAAGTGCAACAGATCCCGGCAACGCGCCCGTCGTCGCGCGTAACGCTGGACCAGGTGATTGCACAGATCTTTGCAGAGCCGTCGCGTGTCTCTGAGGAGTCTCCGCGTGTAGCCAGGGCTTCTAGCCCAACAGATCCAACACATCGAAAACAGATATCGAATGATTCGCTCTCGCCGGTACGCGAGAGTGCCACGCCTCCGCGCGAGCGGCTACACGAGACGGAAAGAATATCGCAGATGCCTGGGCTTCATATGCCCTTTGCGCCGATGGAGGGGCAAGTCGAGGGTGGTCGCACGCGGGATGCCCAGGAGCGGTCTCCAATGCAGGCAGAGAGACGCGAGAGAGCGGACGCTGTTCGTCAGGCCCCGAACGTAGAGATCAGTATTGGACGTATAGAACTGCACGCCGCTCCGGCACCGCAGCAACAGCGGTCTGTTGCCGCGCCGATGTCGCGCTCGTCTTTGCTGACGTTGGACGATTACCTTTCGCGTCGCCGTGGAGAACAGGCATGAGCAACTATCTCGCAGTGGCGCAGGTGACCTCCACGTTGCGGTATATCGTGACCAACTCGCTGCCTAAAGATCTCTCCGGCGCGTCGGTAACTACGCAACGGCCGGATGGGCAGCTGGGCAGTAGTAACACGGCGGGCGTGAATATCTTTTTGTATCGCGTAGGTCCGAACAGCAGCTTTCGCAATGCCGACCTGCCTTCACGCGACGCGAGCGGCAACGTACTGATGCGGCCCACGGTGGCGTTCGATCTGGACTACCTGTTCACCTTCTACGGAGATGATGCGAACCTGGAGCCGCAGCGGTTGATGGGCGCGATTACGGTTGCGCTCCATGAGATGCCGGTGCTGTCGGCGGACGAGATCTCAAAGGCGTTGACGGCGATGCAGCCCTTCAAGGGATCGCCCTTCAACGCCGCACCGTTCAATGCTCCACCGTGGCAGCCGGATCTACAGCTTGGCGCGCAACGGGTGCGTGTCTCTCTGCTGCCGTTGACGCTGGATGAGTTGTCGAAGCTATGGTCGGTCTTCTATCAGATTCCGTATGCGCTGACCGTGGCTTACCAGGCGAGCGTCGTGCTAATGCAGCGCGAAAGCCTGGTGCCGCAGAGCGCGCCGCCGGTGCAGACGCGTGTGGTCTCCGCGCAGCCGTGGAACCCGCCGACGATCCAGGCCATCGCCTCGAATGCAGGAGCGCAGGCGCCAATTGTTGCGGGAACGACGCTGGTGATTACAGGCAGCGGTCTTGCTTCGAGCTCGCAGACGGTGTCGATCGACGGCTATGCTCCCCCGCTGGTGCCCACGTCCAACTCGGATCAGCAGATCATCGTACCGCTGCCTACGGACGTTCCCGCGGGCAATCGAGTGCTGCGGATCACGCGGTTGTACTCCCTTGGGGTGCCCGCTGTAGATCACGATACGAATGTATCTGACGCGGCGGCGTTCGCACTGCGTCCGACGATTTCCACTCCTCCTACGCTCGGCGGCGGACAGGTCACGGTCACATTGAAGTACGCGATTCTGCAAGGGCAGACGGCAACGCTCCTGTTGAATGAGGCGACGGTGCCCGCGCCCATGAACCCCTTCGCGTACAGCGTGACGCTGCCGCAACAGGCTGCCGATACGACCACGCTTATTTTTCCGGTGGGTACGGTACAGCCGGGTAAGACGTACTTCGTGCGGGTGCAGGTGGATGGCGTGGAGAGCGGCCTGGATCTTAACCCGGCAAGCCCGACCTACGGCCCGACGGTGACCTCATGATTGCGATGCCTCTCCATCCCGATGTGGCAGGCCGGAATCAGAGAATGCTGGCAGCGGCGGTGCTGCGACTGATGACGGGACTGCACAACTGGGTGGATGGCGGTCGCGTGGGGCAGGTGCAGGGTGCGGACTCGGAGGAGATGCCTCTGCAACTGGAGCGCGTGACAAGGCTATTTGGACTCTCCTCGTTTGAGAGGCGCGTGCTGCTGGCCGCGGTTGCGTTTGAGATCGATAGTACCTTTGCATCGGTGTGCGCGGCGGCTCATGCGGACGATCGGATGGGATATCCCACGTTTCTGCTGATGTTGAGCGCCTTTGAGGATGCCCACTGGGATGCGCTCTCACCGTCTTCGCCGCTACGGTCGTGGAACCTGATCACACTGGCCCAGGGCGAGACGGTGGCGAGCAGTCGTATGCGCATCGATGAGCGGATGCTGCATTTTCTGTTGGGAGGTCAAGGCGAAAACACGCGGCTGGCGGGCGTGTGGCAGCCGGTTGTAGCGAGCGGCGTGCCGCTTGCCACATCGCAGGAGCAAGTGGCCACGCGCATAGCCGCGCTGCTCACACCGATGGAGGGAACACTGCCGCCGGTGATCGAGATACTGGGGGCGGACTCCGCAAGCAGGCAGGCCGTTGCGATTGCGGCGGCAGCGAACTGCGGACTTGGCTTGGGGCGAGTGGTGCCTCACCTGCTGCCCGGCTCCGCGTCGGACCATCACGGGCTGGCGCGGTTGCTGGAGCGCGAGGCTGTGCTGGAGCAGCGGGCGATCTTTGTTCCGATGGACGACCTGGAGGCGGCAGAGGGCGCGCGCACCACGCCGCTCAGCGCACTGCTCGAAGCCATCTCCGCGCCGGTCATGCTGGGGGCGGAAGCTCCGGTGCGTGTCTTCGGACGTGAGACCGTGCTGTTCGAGTTGAAGAAGCCAACTGTATGCGAGCAGAGCAATCTTTGGAGAGAGGCTCTTGGATCGCGGGCCTCTTCTCTGAACGGATCACTGGACCGGCTGAGCACGCACTTCAATCTGAGCAGCGAGGCAATCTATCGCAACAGCGCAATGTCGATCGCGCTATCTGGCGAGGAACCGAAAGATAGTGGGGGCGGGGAAGACAAGCTGCTGGCGGACTCGCTCTGGAACACCTGCCGCACCCAGTCGCGTGTGCGTCTGGACAAGCTGGCGCAGCGCGTGGAGGCAGATGCGGGATGGGACGACCTGATCCTGCCCGCCAGTGAGATGCGGGTGCTGCGCACGATTGCGCTGCAGATGCAGCACCGTATGCGAGTCCATGAACGCTGGGGATTTCGCGGTACGGGCGGGCGCGGCATGGGGCTGACGGCGATCTTTGCCGGGCAGAGCGGCACCGGCAAGACGACTGCCGCGGAGGTATTGGCGCAGGAGCTTCGCCTGGATTTGTTCCGCGTGGATCTGAGCCACACGATCAGCAAATACATCGGCGAGACCTCGCGCAATCTGCGGCAGATCTTCGATGCGGCGGAGGAGGCTGGTGCGATTCTGCTGTTTGACGAGGCGGATGCTCTGTTCGGCAAGCGCAGCGAGGTGCGCGACAGTCATGACCGCTTTGCCAATGCAGAGGTTTCATATCTGCTGCAGAGGCTGGAGCTTTATCGCGGTCTCGCGATACTGGCGACCAATATGAAGCAGGCAATCGACCAGGCATTTCTGCGGCGCGTGCGCTTCGTGGTGCAGTTTCCATTTCCGGATGCGGCGATGCGCGAGGCGATCTGGAGGCGTGCTCTTCCGGCTGAAGCCCCCACAGAGGCGATCAACTTCCATGCGCTTTCGCTGTTAAGTGTGACAGGTGCGAACATCCGCAACATCGCGCTGAATGGAGCGTTCCTGGCGGCGGCTGAAGGAACCCCGATCCGCATGGCGCATCTGCTGGAAGCGGCTCATGCGGAGGCCGACAAGCTGGAGCGCGCGGTACCCGAGAGTGAGATCGAGGGGTGGGTATGAGAGACAACGCAATGGGGTCGAGCATGAGGATTGGGCCAAGCCTGCTGCCGGTAGCGGAACAGGCGCGTACACGGCGGGATCGGCGTCATCTGGCTTCGCCTGCGTCGCATCATGCGGAGAGGCATGTTGCCGGACGAGTCGCGATCGATGTGCATGAGATCCGTTTGCACGGCGTGGCCGCGGGCATACGAGAGACGGAGCTTCGACGCGAGATCGCACGGTCACTGCAATCCGCGCTGGCCGCGCATGGCGGTCATATTCCGTCCGGGCTGCCTGTGCCGATTCTGAGAGCAGGGGCTTCCGCACGAGAGTTGGCGGCTGCGATGACTGCGGCGATTCTGAACGATGCCGCGCGCAGAGAGGAGGCTCCGCGATGAGCGCATTCCCTGGTTCGCCGCGACTGTTGCGCGGGGGCATCGTGCTGGTCGATCCCGACACAGCCGCTGTCAAGAACGTGATCGTGTTGCAGTACAACCCGGATTCGCTCAGCCGGAGCCTGCAGGTGCAGAGCGTGACGCCGGAGCATGGAAATCGATCCGAGGCGTTGCGCATCACGGGGCCCCCGATCGAGACCTACAAGGTAGAGGCCGAGTTGGACGCGACCGATCAACTGGAGATGCCGGATCAGAACCCAAACGTTGTGCAGTACGGCGTCAATCCGCAGATTGCCGCACTTGAGATGATCCTGTATCCAACAAGCTCGACGCTGCTGGCGAACAACGCCCTAGCCAAAAACGGGACGCTGGAGATCGCGCCGATGGAGGCTCCGCTGGCGCTGTTCATCTGGAGTCGCGTGCGCGTGGTGCCGGTGCGGATCACGGACTTCAGCGTGACGGAAGAGGCGTTTGATCCATCGCTGAATCCGATTCGCGCAAAGGTGAGCATCGGCATGAGGGTGCTGAGTGTGGACGACCTGGGCTTTGATGGCAAGGCCGGCAACTTCTACATGGCGTATCAGCAGCAGAAGGAGCGGTTGAGCGCTCTGGGGCAGGGCAGCTTTGCAACGTTGGGCATCGGAGGGCTTTCATGAGCACATCGCAACAAGCCATCTTTCAGTACCTGGGGTTGAACACGAGCTTGTTCCCCACCGGGAGCAGATATGCGGGGATCGATACAGGAACGCTGACAACGAACACGGGCCGCAGCATCGCATACGTGCAGCGGCGCTTTCTACCGAAGGCATCGACGCTTGCCGTGTTGCAGCAGTACACCGTGGCGCAGGGAGATCGACTGGACAATATTGCCTATTCAACCCTGGGCGATCCCGGACTCTTCTGGCAGTTGTGCGATGCGAATACGGCGATGCGGCCTTCGGAGCTTGAGGTGCAGGGACGAACGCTGAACGTGACTCTGCCGCAGGGCACGCCGGGGGCGCGCAATGCTTAGCGGGATCCACATGACGCTGATGATCGGACCGGCGGTGCCGGTGCCGGTGTCGGCCGATGTGTTGAATGCGTTGACGGCTGTGGAGGTGACGAACACGACGGATGGGCCGAGCGGCTTCCGTCTGCAGTTCACGCTGCCGAAGAAGTCTCCGCTGGAGGTTCTGTTCTTGGTCGCGGGGGGAGCGTCGGTGCCGCTGGTGCGCGTGGTGGTCGCGGTGACGCTGAACGGTGCGACGGAGGTTCTGGTAGACGGCGTGATGACGAATCACCAGTATGTGCCGGGGTCGGCTGGACAGGGGCCGACGCTGACGATCATCGGCGAAGACCTTACGCGGGTGATGGACTACATCGACTTCAGCGGCATTCCCTATCCTGCAATGCCCGCGGAGGCGCGCGTGGCCTTGATCCTGGCGAAGTACGCGGCGTTTGGCGTTATTCCGATGGTGATCCCAAGCGTGTTGATCGACGTGCCTATTCCGATACAGCAGATCCCGCGCCAGCAGGGTAAGGACCTGGCCTATGTGAAGCAGCTTGCTGCGGAGGTCGGCTACGTCTTTTACGTGGAGGCCGGTCCGACACCGGGAATGAGCATCGCTTACTGGGGACCGGAGATCAAGGTGGGAACGCCTCAGCCCGCGCTGAGCTATGACATGGACGTCTTCTCGAATGTGGAATCGCTTTCGTTCACCTACAACGCGGAGCGCAAGTCGTTGCCGGTGGTCCTGATCCAGGAGCCGATCTCCAAGACGATTATTCCGATTCCAGTGCCGCCGATTACGCCGCTGAATCCTCCGCTGGGTGCAGTGATGCCGATTCCAAAGGACATCGAGTTCCTTGATGAGACATCGAAGTATTCACCGGTGCGCGCGGCGTTGATCGGTGTGGCGAAGGCGTCGAAGACGGCGGACGTGGTGACAGGCTCGGGCACGCTGGACGTGCTGCGCTACGGGAGGATCTTGAAGGCGCGCAAGCTGGTGGGTGTGCGCGGCGCGGGCACTGCGTTTGACGGCCTGTACTACGTGCGATCGGTCACGCACAACCTGAAGCGCGGATCGTACACGCAGAGCTTCAGCCTGGGGCGCAACGGTCTGATCTCAACCATGGGGACGGTGCCTGCATGAGCAGCGGAGCAAAATTCTTCGGCAAGTATCGCGGCACGGTCATCAACAACGTCGATCCGATGCAGATGTGCCGCATCCAGGCGATGGTGCCCGATGTGTCGAACTACATTCCTACCAGCTTTGCCATGCCATGCCTGCCGCTGGCGGGGATGCAGATGGGCCACTTCGTCCTGCCGCAGATTGGAGCTGGCGTGTGGATCGAATTCGAGCAGGGCGATCCGGATTATCCCATTTGGACGGGGTGCTTCTGGGGCTCGGCCGCGGAGGTGCCTGCTCTCGCGCTTGCGGGCAATCCGGCGAGCCCGAACATTGTGCTGCAAAGCAGCCTGCAGAACGCAGTGATCGTCAGCGACCTGCCGGGGCCGACGGGCGGCATCATGCTGAAGTCGACTACCGGGGCTTCGATCATCGTGAACGATACGGGGATCTACATTCAGAACGGCAAGGGCGCAAGCATCGTCATGGTGGGTCCATCCGTGACCGTCAACCAGGGCGCGCTCACGGTGATCTAGCAGTACTGCAAGAACGAGAGGAGGCAAGTATGCCGGGGTTTCTGCTGCATATGGGAGCGACGGTTCTCTGCGCGCACGGCGGGCAAGCCATGCCGACTGCTCCGGAGCCGCGAGTGATGGTGAGCGGCCAGCCGGTGGCGACGCTTGCGGCCCCGTGGGTCATTGCCGGATGCGCACTGCCGCCACCGGCGGCGGCCAACGGTCCGTGCGTGACGGCTCAGTTTATGACCTCTGCGACGCGCGTCCTGGCCAATGGCGTGCCTGTGCTGTTACTGGATAGTCAGGCTCTGTGTACGCCCACGGCAACGCCGTTGATGCCGGTGGCGACGCAAACCCGAGTGAACGGAGTGTGAGCTAGATATGCCGACCAACATCAGCTTCCCCTTTCGCATCGATGGCCGCGGACGTACCTCCGATCCGATGACGCAGGATCAGCATGTGAGAGACATGATCGAGCAGGTGCTGTTCACCACGCCGGGCGAGCGTGCGAACCGCCCGGACTTCGGCAGCGGCTTGTTGCAGGCGGTCTTTGCGCCGGGCAGTAATGAATTTGCAGCGGCGCTGCAGTTCCTGGTGCAGGGCGGCCTGCAGCAGTGGCTGGGCGATGTCGTGCAGGTGCAGAGTGTCGATGTATCCACCGAGGACACCACGCTGACCGTGCTGGTTAGTTATGTCCTGCGCAACACGCAGACGGTGCAGGTGGCTGAATTTGTGAGGGGGCTCTGAGCATGGCTGCGAATGTGTACACCTGCGGGAACGCACTGCGCCGCGGCAAGGTGCTGGAGGCCGGAACCCTCAACGGGATCGATTTCCTTGAGGTGATGGACTCGGCTGCGGTGACGTTTGGACTGCCTCGGCAGACCACGCTGCTGTTGTATTTTCTGCATCCGGTCACAGGGTTGTCCGCAGCGAACTTTGTGCTCAGCGGCGGTGTGCGGACCACCGATACCTCGATCCTATGGGCTTTCCGCGCAGACGCAATGCCGACGGATGTAGTGACCGCAGCGCAGGCAGCAGCGTTTGCGGCGCTGGATGGGGCGGACCGCATCCTGGTCCTGCGGAGCAATGGAACCGGCGATTTTTCGACCTACACACTCTCGCTGGTGCGCAGCGCCGGACAGACGGCCGCGCCCGATGGATTCGATCCCAGGCTGGCTTCGGTCGATTTTTCCTTCAAGGTAGAGTGCCCTTCGGACTTTGATTGTGCGACGGACACGGAGTGCGCTCCTGCAACGCCAACTGACTTGCCGATCGACTACCTGGCGAAGGACTACGCCTCATTCCGGCAGCTAATGCTGGATCGTATGGCGACGACGATTCCGAACTGGACTGAGCGGAGCCCTGCGGACCTGGGCGTGGCGCTGGTGGAGACGCTGGCGTATGCGGCGGATCGGCTGTCGTACTTTCAGGATGCGGTGGCCACGGAGGCTTACCTTGGAACGGCGCGACGCCGTGTGTCCGTCCGTCGGCACGCGGTGCTGCTGGGCTACGCAATGCACGATGGCTGCAACGCGCGCGTGTGGGTCTTCGTGGAGGTAATGCCGTCCATGGGCATCGCCTACATCTATGGGCCGGGACATGCGGCGCTGCCCGTGACGCTGTTCGTGACGCAGTCGAGCCTGCCTCTGGGGCAGGTGAGCCGAACCGATGCGCTGACCGCGGTGAGCACGGGCGCGGCGTTGCCCTTCCAGGCGCTGCATGACCTGAAGGCGTACTCGGCAAATAACCAGATTCTGATCTACACGTGGAGCGATACGGGCTGCTGCCTGCCCGTGGGCTCGACGTCTGCGACGCTGCGGGACGACGGCTCAGAGGCGGTGGTGCTGGCGGCGGGCGATGCGTTGTTGCTGGAGGAGATCATCAGTCCGGTCACTGGCGCAGCAGCAGATGTGGATGCCTCGCACCGTTGCGTAGTCCGGCTCACCACGGTCACGCCGAGCATGGACCCGCTGACGGGAACGCGCCTGCTGGAGGTGACGTGGGCCGCTGCGGATGCGCTGACCTTTTCACTGTGCCTCTCTGCGTCGGTGGAGGCACTTGGCGACGCGATGCTGACTGACCTGAGCGTGGCTCGCGGCAACATGGTGCTCGCGGATCATGGCGTGACGGTGGAGGACGAGGCGCTGCAGCCCGCGGTGGTTCCGTCGACCGGCGTGTACCGGCCGGTGCTGGCGAACACGGGGCTTACCTTTCAGGTGCCCTATGACGATGCGGCGGCGAGGTCGAGTGCAGTCTCGACACTGCAGACGATGGACCCGCGCGTAGCACTCCCGGCCATCACGCTGCAGGGCAGTGAGAGTGTCTGGCAGCCCGTGGACAACCTGTTGAACGCGACGCCGTTCGAGCAGAGCTTCGTAGTGGAGACGGAGGATGACGGGTCTGCCACGTTGCGCTTCGGAGACGGCACACTGGGCGAGCTGCCGGAGAGCGACATGACGGCGACCTATCGCATTGGTAACGGGAGCGAGGGCAACGTGGGCGCAGGCTCCATCTCTAACGTGACTGCAACCGCTGTTGCCAGCGTGCGCAATCCTCTAGCGGCCGCGGGCGGCGTCGATCCCGAGCCGACGGACCAGGTGCGGCTGTATGCGCCGCAGGCCTTCCGCGTGCAGCAGCGGGCCGTGACGCCGCAGGACTATGCGGACATCGCAGGGCAGCGTGCGGATGTGCAGAAGGCCATGGCCACACGGCGTTGGACCGGAAGCTGGTACACGATGTTCGTCACCGTGGAACGCGCGAGTGCGGTGGCGGTGGATGCGACCTTTGAGAAGGATGTGGCTGCCTATCTCGAACCCTTCCGCCTGATGGGCTACGACATCGAGGTGTTGCCGCCGGTCTTTGTGCCGCTCGATATCGCCTTCAGCGTGTGCGTCAAGAGCGGATATCTCAGCAGCAGCGTGGAGGCGGCGCTGTATCAGAGCTTCAGCAGCAAGCGGATGGCGAATGGACAGACAGGGTTCTTCTACCCGGCGAACTTCACCTTTGGACAGACGGTGTATCTCAGTACCCTGATCGCCCGGGCGATGCAGGTGCCGGGCGTGCAGTGGATCAACACCGATCCGGCAGACCCGCGCAATCGCTTTCAGCGCTGGGGACAGGCCGCGGCGGGCGAGCTGCAGGCGGGCGAGATCCGTTTTTCGGATCTGGAGATTGCGCAGCTAAGTAACGATCCCAGTTCACCCGAAGACGGCCGCATCGTCTTCACCATGATGGGGGGCCTATGAGCTGCGCGAACGGAGGCTGCACCTGCGGCTGCTGCACGGGGCTAGGGCCGGTCGCGGCGGTGACGAACCGTCCCGGCCTGCCTGCACTGTCCTATCGGATCGGAACTTATACAGACTTCTTCGCGCGCATGAGTGCGCAGATCGCCTCGCCAAGCCTGCTGGCTTCGCCACCGGAGAGCGGAGGGTGGCCGATCGCGCGCCTCTCCACTCGGTCCACGGACGATCCGGCGATTGCTCTGCTGGATGCATGGGCTGTGGTGCTGGACGTTCTGAGCTTCTATCAGGAGCGGATTGCGAACGAGGGGTTTCTACGCACGGCGACGGAGCGGCGCTCGGTGCTGGAGCTGGCGCGTGAGATTGGCTATGAGCTGGACCCGGGAGTGGCCGCGAGCACATATCTTTCCTTCCTGATCGAGGACGTGATCGGCACGCCTCCTCCTGTGTCGATTCCGCAGACGCCGCGAACGCCGAGCGCGCCGACGCAGGGTGGAGCCACTTACAATCTGGGCACGGTGCAGCTCGATGCGGGGACACAGGTGCAGAGCGTGCCGCCGCAGAACCAGTTGCCGCAGACGTTTGAGACGTCGTCGCCGCTGGCCGCGCGCACGGCATGGAACCTGGTGCTGCCGCGGATGACGCGGTTCGCGGATTATGCGTTGACCGCGACGGGCACGCTGGTGATGATCGACCTGCGTGTGAACTTTGCGCCGGGCACGCCTGTGGTGCAGTTGGACGGCACCAGTTGCTATTTGTTGAATGAGTCGACGCCGATGTTGCCCGCCGGAACGCAGGTGAACGCCGTGGGCGTGGATCACGTGTACGTCGATGGCGTGAGTACGGGCTTGAGCCTGGGTGATCTGCTGATGCTGGTGGGAGTGAACGGAAGCGGGCAGGTGGTGGCAGGCTTCCAGCATGTCTTTCAACTGACGGCGGATGTAGTGGCCGGGCGCACCCGCATCGACTTCGACAGCGCTCCTGCCGCCGATCCGGGATTCGCCCTGAAGAGTTTCCCCACGAACGCGGTGCCGGGAACTCCTCTGCCGTTGACCCAGGCCAACGTGGACAAGTACATCCTGCTGGCCTCCATCACAGAGTCCGACCTGCAGGCGCTGATCGGCATCAGCGGATGGGACCCGACGCAGTTGGCGACGATGGTGAACAGCGCTCCGGAGACGGGTGTTGCGGGGGCGATGGGGATCTACAGCTTCGGGTCGGAGGCTTCGTTCTTCGGGAACAATGCTCCGCTGTGGAAGTCACTGCCGAAGCCGGACTATCAGCGCAGCGACCCGTACCCTTCAAGCTGGGACGATCTGCATGGAGGCGCGGGACCTCTGATTACGCAGACCTCGCAGGGCTCGCTGTATGGCAACGGACTGGCATACCTGGAGAGGAGCATGACCGTCACGCCTGGGTCGCTGGGGGTGCTGGAAGATAACTCCGGAGATCTGGCTGGCGTAGAGATCACGTCGGCCAACGACCGCTCGCTCGCCGACTATAGCCTCTCGGGCAAGTCCACCGGCGTGACCTTTCAGTTGATCGCGGCATCGGGCGTGCAGCAGTTCAGCAATCCGGTTGCAGCCCTGCTGAACAGCGGCAACGTGGCGGTCTTCGGGACGGCGGGCGGCAGCGTGTACCAGATGCAGAGTGCGACGGCTGCATCGTCCAAGCCGACGCTTCGGCTCTCCGGCAGCTTTCCCGCATCGGCGACCGCTATTGCGAACTACCCCAGTGCGCTGGAGGTGTTCGCGGTGGACGGCTCGGGCAACCTTATACACACCAACCTGCTGAGTGAGTCGAGCGGCGTCTGGTACGGTCCGTTCACCATCGGCACGGGCTACCGCGGCAAGCCCACGGTGGCGACGGCGGTCCTGGGGACGCCGTTCAGCAATGTGATCGATGTGTTCGTAGCCAGCGTGGATAACGAGCTGGTGCACTTCTGGTACAACACCGACCAGCCGTGGTCCGGGCCGGAGGTTCTCTCCTCGAAGTACAGCATCGGGAGCGGAGGCGCGCCGGTGTTGGTGAAGGATGGACCATCCTCGCTGGAGGTCTTCTTCATCAACGCCTCCGGTATTTTGATGCACGCCGGATATCCCCACCCGGTTGCGGGAGCGCCGCTGCCGACGTGGTGGGGACCGCTGAGCGTGCTCGGCTACCAGAACGTCAGCCTGCGCGGAACGCCTACGGCCAGCCTGTTCACGCCGGGTCATCCTGCCGGGCAGAAGCCCATCGACGTGTTCGCGCATGGGCTGGACGGTCACCTGCATCACGCCTGGTACATCAATAACGCCTGGAATGGGCTGGAGGATCTGGGCGCGCCAGCGACTGTGTCGCAGCCCTCGAACGGCGTGACCTTTGTGGGTGATCCATGCTTAGTGGAGAACGGTCCCTCGGCGTTGGAGGTGCTTTCGATCGGTACGGATGGCAACCTGTACACCACTTGGTGGACTGCCGGGAGTTGGCATGGTCCGGTGAGCCTGGGCGGAGATGGCCAACTAGTGGGCTCGCCTTCGGCCGTATCGGCGAACGGACAGATATGGGTGGTGGCGTCCGCCAAGGACGGCACGGTCTTCCAGATTCAATACGCTACGCAGGGGACATCGAGCGCGTGGTCTGGACTGGTCTCGCTGGGTGGTGGATTGAGCTTCTACACGCGTACCTCTAAGCTGCACTTCGATAGTCAGCAGCAGCCGCTGGGGCAGCCGCCGATCACCGACATCGTCGCGGCTGGAAGCCTTTCAGTGCAACTGAATGGATTTCTGCCGGGGTTGAGCGTGGGGCAGGCTGTGGCGCTGACGGGGCAGCATCCCGCGACCGACGCGGCGGGTGTGACCGGCAGCGAGATCGTTCTGTTGACGGGGATCGCGCATCACGGTGGATTCACGGAGTTGCAGATTGCATCGCCGGGGCTTCAGTTCAGCTACATCCGCAACACGCTGACGCTGAATATCAACACGGTGCTTGCCACCAACGGCGCGAGTATTCCTGTGACCGAGATTCTGGGCGGTGGCGATGCGACGCAGGCGAACCAGAGCTTTGTGCTCTCGCGGACGGCGCTGACCTATGTGCCTGCGGCAACGGCTACAGGTAGTATCAGCACGCTGACGATTCGGGTAAACGGCATTGAGTGGAAGGAGGCTCCGACGCTGTACGATCTGGGGCCTAACGACCGTAACTACATCCTGCGTGAGGACGACACGGGTACGGTGACGGTGACGTTTGGCGATGGCATCTGCGGGGCGCGCCTGCCCACGGGGCAGAACAATATCTCCGCGCAGTACCGCACGGGCATCGGCGTTGCGGGCAACGTAGCGGCTGGAACGTTGAGCGTGTTGCAGTCGCGGCCGCCGGGGCTGCGCTCCGTCAATAACGCGGTGCCCGCAAGCGGAGGCGCAGACCCGCAGGTGCTGGCCGACGCGCGGACGAATGCGCCGCGCACCGTGCTGACGCTGGATCGCATCGTCTCCGTGGAGGACTATGAGAACTTTGCCGCGACCTTTGCGGGGATCGGCAAGGCCCAGGCAGTTTTGCTTCCGCTGTCGAGTGCGGAGTTCCAGGTGATTCACATCACGCTCTCAGGTGGCGGCGGCGCTGCCGTCGACGCTACTTCGGACCTGTTTGTGTCGCTGGCCGCTGCGATTGATGCGATGCGCGATCCCGGCCCCTTTGTGCATATCCGCACGTATACCCCGGCGCTCTTCAACCTGTCGGCGCAGCTCATTCTTGATCCGGCTTACATTGCGGCGGATGTGCTGGCGAGTGCGGGGGCGGCGGTGAGCACGGCCTTCAGCTTCGCCAATCGCGACTTCGCGCAGCCGGTGCTGGCGGCCGAGGCGATTGCAATCCTGCAGGCGGTGGAGGGCGTGGTGGCGGTGGAGCTATCTCTGCTGCGACGGAACTCGGGCACGTATGCACCGACGGACCCGCTGGTGATGCCGGTGCTGGTGGCCGCGGCCGCGGGCATTCCTGCCGGATCGAATCCCACCACGGTTTCTGCTGTATTCGCGGCCATTACACCGGCGGAGCTGCTGCTGCTGAATCCGGTGGGTCTCACGCTTACGGAGAAGACATCATGACCAGCTCGACGCCAACGACCAACCTGTTCCAGATGCTGCCGTCGGTGTACCGGATTCGCGATGGCCTGTCCGGCGGCGCTCTCGAGAACCTGATGGCGATTCTGCAGGACGCGCACGATGCCATCGACGCGGACATCGCGCAGATGTACGAGAACTGGTTCATTGAGACCTGCGCGGAGTGGGTGGTGCCGTACCTCGGCGATCTGTTGAAGTCCACGGTGCTGGAAAGCTCGGACCTGGCGGGCGTGACGCTGCGCGGCTACGTGGCCTCGACGCTGTCGTACCGCAGGCGCAAGGGAACGACGGTGGTGCTGGAGCAGTTGGCGCGGGATATCACCAACTGGCCTGCTGTAGCGGTGGAAGGGTATCAGTTGCTGGCCACCACGCAATATATGCAGCATCTGCGGCCCGGCAACGTGGTGACGATGGATATGCGCGATGGGGATGCGTTGGCGGCGCTGGGTGGGGCGTGGGACCGCGCGGCGCGTACGGCAGACCTGCGCGGAATCGAGAGCCCGTCCATCCGCAGCATGGCGACGAGTGGAGATCCGGGCAGTGGCACGCAGTTGTACGGACGGGCGAACCTGACCAACATTGCGATCTTCTTGTGGCGCATCGAATCGTTCGCGCTGAACAGTGTGACGCCGCGCGCTGTGACTGCGGGGGCAGACGGTAGATATCGCTTTCATCCATTGGGCATCGATGCGCCGTTGTTCGGCAACGGGAGTCCGTTGCCGCAGTTCACGCAACCCGCGGGTCCGCAGGATATTCCTGGGCCGTTGCTGCTGCGTGCGCTGGCAGCAGACCTGGAGGCGCTGCGGCAGTCGATGGTCGATAACGGATCGCTGCCGGGTGTGGCAGGTACGGCGACGTATGCGTCTATCTACTTCGGCGCTGCGCCTGTCCTGCAAGTGCTGATGAATGGCCTCCCCATCGCGCCGGAGAAGATCTCCATCTGCGACCTCAGCGATGTGGATGCGGCAGGGAACTGGAGGACGCTGCCCGCCTCCCGGACGTACACACGGTCGTTCGACGGCACCAGCACCGTGATGCCGATTCAGGCGTGCGTCGATCCCGTGCTGGGGCGTCTGGCATTCCCGGCAAGTGCGCCTGCGGGGTCGGTCACGGTGGACTTCAGCTACGGCTTCAGCGGGGAGATGGGCGGAGGGCCGTATGATCGCACGGCCTCGCTGCGCGGCGTGATGACCGGCATCGACCCGACGGACGATACCGATGTGTACTGGCAGGCGCTGGTGGACGTGACGGGCAGGTTGGCCAGAGCAGACTATGTCTATCCGGATCTTGCGTCGGCGGTTGCCGCATGGAATGCACTGCCACCGTCAGGAAGCAGCTCGCCCGGAAGCAGTACGGATGCGCCAAGGCCCGGCCGCTTTGGCGTGATCGTTCTGCCGGACAGCCGAACGTACACGGCTCCGACGGCCACGATTGAGGTTGCGGATGGCGAGAGCCTATTGCTCGTGGGCGCGACGTGGCCGACGCTGGAGAGCCTGAGTCCGACCGTGTCCTTCGCGATCACGGCCGGTAACTGCCGCCCGCACATACTGGGCGATCTACAGGTAGCGGGCACCGCGCCTTCGACCAGCGCAAACCCGGGAACGCTGCTGCTGAACGGCATTCTGCTGGAAGGTTCTCTGCGCGTGATGAGCGGCAACCTGGGGAAGTTGCAGATCGATCACACCACGGTGTCTCCGCTGGATTCTGTGCTGCAGGTGCTGGCCGATGCCAGCGGCCTGCCGGGGTTGCAGAACACGGCGTTGAGCGTGGTGGTGAACCGCAGCATCGTGGGTCCGGTGGTCTTTGCGGATGGGACCGGCGGCGCGCCGACGATTGCCATAACGGACTCAATTGTGGATGCGGCAGGCGCAGAGGCGATCCACGCGCCGGAGGCGGATGCGACGCTGAGCGGATGCACGATACTGGGAACGATCGGCCTGGTGGATGCGATCGGGTTGCGCACGCTGTCCGCATCGAATGTGATCTTTACCGGCGTGGTGAACGTGGAGCGGGTGCAGAGTGGATGCCTGCGGTACTGCTCGCTGCCTCCGCAATCGGTCTCGGTGCCGCGACGCTTCCGCTGCCAGCCGGATCTGGCAGCCGCGGCCGTTTCGGGTACAGCCGCGATTGCGGCCGTGCAGCGGAGGCTGACGCCCTCGTTCACCAGCACGCAGTTCGGTGATCCAGCCTATGGGCAGTTGAGTGCGACCTGCGCGCCGGAGATCCGGGCAGGTGCCGACGATGGATCGGAGATGGGATCGTTCGGGTTTCTTGAGCAGCCGCAGCGCGATGCGAATCTTCGCTCCGTGCTTCCGGAGTATCTTCTCCCCGCGTTTGGGGCTGGCATCTTTTACATGTCCTAAGGAAGGTTTATATGGCAGGCGATATCTCTCGTTTCTCCTTTCAAGCAGCCAAGGCGAACACCGGCGTACGGATGCAGCAGGGCCGCGTCATGCTGGACGCGGACTGGAATGAGCAGCTCGATATACAGGCATACCGTGAGCGGATGCTGGCGACGGATCTGCTGGGATCGGCGGTTCCGAGTGTGGTTCCGGGCTTCGCTATTTCGACGGACGGAACGGCGCTGATCGTCAATCACGGACGGATGTATGTGGAAGGCATCCTGTGTGAGAACACGACGCCATGCACGGTATTTCCTCCTGCGCCGCCCTCGACTGGCTCCGGATCTCCGACTGAACCGCCCAATCCGGGGATGAGTCTTGTTCCCCTCAACCCAGGGCTGCTGGGCCGCACCTTCAGTGAGCGGGTGGACCTGGCTTTGAAGGCGAAGCTGACGCTGGCTCCAGTCGTGTCTGTTTCTACTTCCACTGCTGCCGATGATGATGATGGGACTCCAGCGCCGAGCCTCTTCGATACTCCAGTGACGAGCAGCGCGGGGCTGTCTGTTCAGCCGTTTCTGCCTAGCCTTCCTGCTGTGTTGCAGACTGGCCAGTACGCGGTCTATCTCGACGTGTGGGAGCGCGACATTACCGCGCTGGAAGACCCGTCGATCCGAGAGGTCGCGCTGGGCGGCCCTGACACCACGACGCGGACGCGGGTGGTCTGGCAGGTGAAGCTGGGCCTGTACGATGGACCTCAGGGGTGCCCGTCGAACCTGTATAGCGAAGGCATTCTCAACCCGAGCGCAAGCTGGTTGAGCGCGCGCGCGGCTGCGGCCGATCCGACGAGCAATCCCTGCCAGATCTCCGCGACGGCGGGCTATCGCAGCCTCGAGAACCAGCTCTATCGCGTGGAGATTCATACGCCGGGACAGACGGGGCAGGCAAGTTTCAAGTGGTCGCGCGACAATGCCTCCATCGTGGTGGGATGGGAGGGAGGCGATGGCAGCTTGTCTGTCACCTCGCTGGGGCGAGACAACACGCTCGGCTTTGCGGCGGGGCAGTGGGTGGAGCTTACGGATGACTCGCACGAGATCGCCCAGAAGAATGGGACGCTGGTGCAGTTGAGCAGCGCGGAGCTGGTGGGACAGGTGCCGACCCTCACCATCGATACCTCGACCGCAGCACCCGGTTCGGACCTCACATTCGCGAAGTTTCCGTCGAACCCGAAGGTGCGGCGGTGGGACCAAAGCTCCGCTTCGTCGACGAACCTGGTGAGTGGCGCGATCCCCATTGTCGAAGAGACCTGGATAGACCTGGAAAACGGTGTGCAGGTGTACTTCGGCAAAGGCGGCTCCTACCAGACTGGAGATTTCTGGCTGATGCCCGCGCGCACGGCAACCACGGCAAGCCAGCCCACGGTGATCTGGCCGGTGGACACAAATAACGCGCCGGTGGCTCAGGTGCCGCAGGGGATTCGCCACCACGTTGCGTCGCTCGCGGTGGTGAACTTCGATGGAACGAACTGGTCCGTGTTGAGCGATTGCCGCAGAGTCTTTGCACCCATCTCCACGGTGCCGGCAGCCGTTGTTTCTTCGGTGAATACGCTGGACCCGCAGTATAAACAGGTCGTTTCGGGATCGGTGTTGGAGCCGGTCGACCTGTTCACGGGGTTGCATGTGGCCTTCAGGAACATCATCGACGCTTCCAGGCTGAATGTGAGTACGTTTGCGGTGAGCCTGGATCTTCCGGCAAGCGATGAGCTCTTTGCCGAGTCAGTCCAGTTTGGGCAACAGGTGCCCGCGGCAATCGCAGTGAAGGCGCTGGGCAACTATAGCGTCGTGAAGCAGAGCGGCACCACGTGGTCTCCGTTTGCATCTACAAGCAGGTACTTCCTCACGCGCCTCGCTCAGTTCGGAGCGGTCACGCTGGCGCAGGGACGGGCGCAGTTGCAACTGAGAATTCGTACTGCGGCCATTCTGCAGGGGGTGCAGAACGACACAGGGTTTGGCTTGAACGAGGAGATCGTCTTCACGCTGTCGGCCTGGGTGAAGCCGTATATGGATCCGACGGTTTTCGCAGGTCCGGTGATGAGCCGCTATCAGGTCTTCGGTCCGGATGCCTCCGGCGATTACGTTGCGGTGGGCTTTATGGCATCTTCTGTCTTCAATCAGATGATGCAGTTGCCCGCTGCGGATGTGAGCGGCAAGATCTACGAGCAGCCGGTGTTGATGGCGACAGGGAAGAGCGTGTACGCCTATGTGCCGACCGATCTGGAGCGCAAGGGAAACTTCTCGCAGTTTGCGGTGCAGCTACTGGATCCGGCCACAGGCGGGGTCATCCCCGGCAATGTGATTCCAGCCAGCGAGTGGCCGGTTGCGGGGCAGCGCGACGGCATCTTTGCCTGGCGCTTCCGCGGTAACGCGCCTCCACCTTCGCCCTATGCGGCGTACTACGGCTATGGCGGCGGAGTGGTAGGCGGTGAGCTGATCTAACAGGAGGTCCCTTGCGAGCAGTCTGGTCATTCTGGAGCCGTCCTCATCTGTCCGGGCGCAACTTTACCTGGAAGACGGAGCTGCATCACCGTCTTTCCTGGATTCTGTCGGTGGAGAGCGCCCGCCCGCACTTCAGCTCTCTGGCTTTGTGGACGGACGACGCCGGTGCCGAGATGCTGATCGGCCAGCTTGGCCTGCGCTTCGATGAGGTCTCGACATCGTTGAATGTGCTGGCCGAAGACGACACCGACTGGTGGATGATGGGCAAGTTGCAGTGCTATGCGGAGCAGTATCAGCCCTATGTACACATCGACTCCGACGTATACCTGTTTCAGCCGCTGCCGGAGTGGGCCAGGACGGCTGCAGTGGTGGCGCAGAATCCGGAAGACACCGTCGCGGCTCTGCCCTGGTATGACGCGGACCGCGCCGCGCTGATGATCCGGGTCCATGGCAACCGCCGGATTCCAGAGGAGTGGACGTGGTATCGCACCTTTTCTCCGGTGCAGACGGCGGCGTGTTGCGGCATAGTCGGCGGCAACCGAACGGATCTCCTTCGTCGTTATGCGGATACGGTGCTGTCGGTGCTGCGTGCGCCGGAGAACCGCAGGGCCTTTGACGATTGGGACGACAAACGTGTGCTCAATCCACTGTTTGAACAGTACCTGCTGGCGGCCTGCGCGGCGTATGAGGGCGTGCCCATCACGTATCTGTTCGAGTCGTATGGGCAGGCTGTGAACGGCGGCGCTGCGCGTCTTGGCTTCACTCATCTAATGGCGGGATCGAAGGTCGATCCCGATCTGATGGAGCGGCTGGAACGCCGTGTTGCACGCTGCTATCCGGAACTCTACGAGAGGGCCGTGAGCAGCATGGAGGTATTGGAAGAGAGCGCCGCGAAGGACTCCGCGCCTGTAGAGGACGAAGAGCGCGTCGGGGTCTGAACGAAGGGTTGCCGCAGGAGGAGCGTACATCATGGAGTTTGCCTCAGCGGAGCGCAAGCCCGCAGCCAGGACCACACCGGCACAGTTGCGTGTGGGGCCGGTGCAGGATGCGCTGGAGATGGAGGCCGAACGAGTTGCAGATGCTGTAATGGCATCGGCTCCGCCGAGCTTTCCGTCGTCTCCGGGGGGCGGCGGTGCGCCGATGATTCGACGCTGCGCCTGCGGTTCGCCAGCCCGCGGCGAGGAGTGTGAAACGTGCCGGAAGGCGCGGCGGAAGAGCGAAGGCAAGGTGCAACGCGAGGCCGATGGCCAGGCGTATCCGGAGTTCGCTCCTCCGCTCGTGCATCATGTGCTGGCGACGTCGGGTAATCCGCTGGATGGTTCTGCGCGGCCCTTCCTCGAAGGGCGCTTCGGATTCGACTTCAGCCGGATTCGCATTCACAATGACGCGCGCGCGCACCAGTCGGCGGAGGGGATTGGAGCCAATGCGTACACGGCGGGCGATCACATTGTGTTTGCTCGCGGACGGTATGCCCCGGAGACCTGGGCAGGCCGCCGTCTGCTGGCGCACGAGCTTGCGCACACGGTGCAGCAGCGCAGGGGCGAGGCGAAGAGCGTGCAGCGGCAGCCGACTCCGCCACCGATTCATGCGGATGCGGATTTTTCCGCCAACGTGACCCGCCTGGAGGAGATCATCCGCACTGGCGGTCCAGTTCCGGGCGAGACGCGGGTGATTGCTTCCGCCATCATCGACGTGGAGGGGTATACCGGACCGCGCGAGATGCGCGCCATCAGCGGAGCGGCCACGGACGCTTTGGGGCAGGGAGCGCCGGTGTACCATGCGCACTCTCCCGCGGGTGGACCAGGGGCGGCAACCTCGGCTACTCGGAGCATCGCAGGTGCGGGCAGCCGTCGCGAATTTCCGTTCTCGCACATCAACGATGCGGAGCGGAAGATCTTTGAAGACCTTGCGGGGAGGCTTCCCGAGAACGCGAGAGGAACAGTCCATTTTCTTACGGAGCGCGTTCGGCAGGTGAATGGGCAGACTGTGTTTGAACCCATCCCCGCGTGCTCCGGATGCACGCAGGCGACCTTTCAGATGGGCAGCTTTCGCGGAGTGAACTTCGTCAGCCACGCCGCGACGCATCCGACGCCGACGCTGGATCTCGGCAAGGGGCCGGAGAATAAGGTGAATCCGCCGCCGGAGACGAAACCGAAGGCTGAGCCTGAGAGCACCAAGGCGTTAGGCGAGGCGGAAGGAGGCGTTGGGACTAAGGCACTGGGAGAGGCCGAGGGAGGACTGGGTACGAAGGCTCTCGCGGATTCAGAGGGTCTGGAGGGAGGCTTGGGAGCGGCTGCCGGTGAAGAGGCTGCTGCTGCCGATGCGGCGCTGGGAACTCGCGCCCTGGGCAAGGCAGGAGGCATCGCAGTAGGCATCGCCTTGATCGCGGGGTGGGTTCTTTGGGAGATCACGGTAGAGCCCAAACTGCAAAAATTACGTGACACGGTGGAGGGGTACAAGGATGAGCGCCGTAAAGAGTTTATGGCGAAGATCCAGCAAGATTTTCAGAAGCAGGGATCGGAGCGGGTGGGGCTCATCCTCAAATCCTGCTGGCTGCAGAGGCTGCGTGAGAAAGAGAAGGAAGGTAAGAAATCGTACGTCCATGTTTCGCTCAAAGTGACGTATAGGGACAACCGGATCTTCTTTACGCATGGTGATCCCGAAGCCCCGCTCGATCTAGATTATGCAGGCTCGGAGGTGGTCGGTGTCAGCGTAGATCAGACGGTTCAGGGGGCGTCCCTCGAGCCTCTGGTGCACTCTGATGAAAAGAGCTTTATGACCGCCAGCAAGGTCTTCTGGACGCAGATTCTTCACTTTTCTTTTGAAGCGCCTACAACGGCTGCTATCGAGAAGGAGTTCGGCAAAGCGGACGATGTGCTGAACTGTCAAAGCGGGGCTTGCTTCATCGCGACGGCCTGCTACGGTACGTCCAGCGTTCCGCAACTGGATACGCTTCGCTCATTCCGTGACGGGGTGTTGGCGCGCTCGCGTGCGGGACGCGCATTGGTGCGGTTCTACTACCGCAACTCCACTCCAGTTGCCCTCTATCTATGGAAGCACAGCGCTGCTCGTCGCACCGTTCGTTACGGGCTGGTTGCACCGCTAGTCCTGCTTGTTCGCGTCTGCGGGGCGGGTGGCGCAGGTCAGCAACTCTGATTGATGGGGGTTCGGCTTCCGCTCGCTCATCTTATTCGTCAGCTTTCATGACGCTCTAGCCTTGTCGAAGAGAGGCTAGCTCACTACTTGGGGCCAAGCCCTGACTGCCGCAGCGATCGGATGAAGATGCCTCCTACGACGGATCGTGCTTGAAAGCCCTCCTGTTTGCCGGTCTTTGTGTCGTACCAATCGGTAAGTGGGACACGGGTTGGGGTTTCATCCAGCCACCTTCCCAGCGGGACGACCAGCATGCGGAAGGTAGCATCCTCGTCGGCCAACGTTGCCGTCCACAGCTCCCAGTCGAGCTTCGTGTAATCTCTTCGACTGTCGAGCGGAAGGCCGTACTGGTTGAGCTTTGTCTTGTAGTACGCCAACTCGGCGTTCTTCACGGATGCAGGAAAGAGCCTCAGTTCGAGCAGGTCGTCCCACACCAGGTTGTACTTTTGGCTCCAGGTGTTTGCAGAATCGAATGCCAGTTTGTAGTGGTCGCCTTCCTTTGCCAGGTCAATCCACTTCTTAGCCATGTCCTGAGACAGAGCTGTGTATTCTCTGGCCAGCTTGTCATCGCCAACTCCCTTTGCTATTTCGGCAAAGGCTCCGAGCGCATCAATCGCTTTGATGGAGAGGTTCGCATTGTGTGCGAGGTGGCCGGCAAAATCATCGGTGGAGAGCTGGTTTTCCGGATCAAGACCTTTATCTTTCAAATAGGCTGCCCACTTGACCAGCAGCGGCCAGTACTGCTTCGCGAAGTGCCAGTCGCCCTGAGCCCTGCCCATTGCTGCGATCATCAGCAGCATGTTGCCGCTTTCTTCCACAGGCATCTGGTCCTCTTCAGTCATCTCTCCGCCGCCGTAAACCTGGCCGTTAGCCAGTGGATAAGTTCCTAAGTCGTGCGGCGCAAAAGGGAACCTCCACCTTGGGAGAGAGGCGTACTCCATCACAGGCTTTAGCTGCGCCTCCAGCAGGGCCGGGTTGAAGTAGAGAAAGAACGGCGAGGAAGGATAAAGCACATCGACGGTCGCGATGCAGCCATTAGAAAAGTTCTCTTTAGGAAACTGCAGCGGAGATCCATCCATATCGGCAGCCAGGCCATTGGCAGCCAGTGTCTGCCGGAAGGCAAGCGTCGCGAGCCGTGCATAGACCGGTCCACCATCTTTTATGAGCTTCGCGGTTAGCTGTTTATCGTATGCCTCGGACTTTGATACAGCCGAGGCATACCCTTGCATCGCTTCGATGAGCATGGCTTGCACCGGTTTTCCGTTGCGAGCCCAGTAGGGCTTAAGACGGCGGTTCAGATATTCGATTGCAAAAGGCTGCGTGAACGCGAGACCGACATGCCGCTCGACGGTTTGCGATGCGCTCACCTGCAGCGTCTCTGCCACGGCCAGCAGCGGGGCACGATTGGCCTGCCGAGGCTGATCGAGATCGTCGTCGTGCGGGATTCCGCCGGTCTTGAGAAATTCGGCCTGTGAGTTGGCAGCGGTGGAAGTCATCGCCTGTGAGTCAGCCGGTACGACAAGATGGAAGTAGCCCCAGTCGGCGCGAAGATTGTCTCCGGCCCGGACGAGTGCTCTCTGCTCCAGGGAACCAACGCTCAGGATTTCCAGATTACCGGCCCTGCCGCGGCGCCACGTTACCTGCTGATCGGAGGTATCCACGGCGATGCGTGCATCAATCCCCAGATAAAGTTCAATGGTGTGTGGTTTCCCGTCGGTTGCGGTGGCTCTCCAGGTGAGATAGGTCACTGGCTGCGAGAGCAGGTCAAGATCCGTAGGGATTCCGGGGGAGAGAAACGTCGCCTGCAGCCGGACTCCCGCCGACTCAAACGTGTACTCCGTCCGCGTCGGCGTGACATGTAGCCCTGTCTGCTTCATAGCTGGAGTCATGCTGGGATTGCGGCCCATCCAGCGATATGATATGCCATCAATCCGGGCGAAACCATGCATCGGCATCTCGGCACCGGTCCAGTGCTTCGTATTCTGGTCGGTAAGATTGTCTGCCATCGACCAGACGCTGAAGTAGGGGTCAAAGGCGATGAGAGGCGAAGCGGGGTTGCGCTCGTTTTGAGCTGTTGCGAATGGAGAGGTGAGAATCAGAACAGCCAGAGCAAGAGTCTTCAGAGCCATGCAGAGCAGGCTACCGCATAATACTCAGGTCCCGCCACTCTGCATGTGCAGGACGCATGGTTATTCCGCAGCCTGGATATTTTCCTGGATGTTTTTTGCCATGTCTTCGATGGACGTCTGCTCACTGAGCTCTTTGATCTCGGGTTGGTCGGCCACCCTTCCGAGACCCGCCTGTTTCGCCAACTGCCTGCTCATTTCGAGGACCGCGGTGATCTCCCTCTCGCTCAGAAGAAGAATCTGTAACATCAGATGATCTCTTTCGTCCCCGCGCCGTCCTATGCGCGATTGCCGAATGAGGATGAAGCTTGCCAGAAGAAGCGCCTCCAGCGCCACGATGGTGCTGAGAAGAGAGTAGGGCGGCGGATCGAAGTGATGTAGTTGGGTAATCTTGAGGCTGTTCAGAGTGATCCATGCCGCAAAGATCACCAAGTGGAGGCCAACGAATGCCAGGCTCCCGGCGAATCCGGCGACTTCATCACTCAGTTTTTCGGCGCGGGTTCTCCGTGACAGGAAATCCTGTTCGTGTTTGGCGATGAGATCAATGTGTTCCTGAACGTGGCTCTGAGACATTGCAATTCCTTCCTTGCTATCTAGATCCTCGATATCTTCGTTGCTACGCTGAGGGCTATCAAGGTTCGATGCAAGCCATACTGGATACCTTCTTATCGCATCGCTATTGTCGCGCTACGGTAAAAGAGAGTTCCTGCTGTGCCTGGAAGAAATCCTTCCATGGATCCGATTTAAGCCGTTTCCTCCACTTTCCGAAGTCGGCAACACGACAGACCGGATATTCATCCTGTTTCAGTTCGGACCAGTCTAAGGGCAAAGATACGTTCATACCGGATCGCGCTCGGGGCGAAAAAGGTGCGACTGCTGTCGCCCCTCGTTCGTTACGAAGATAATCCAGATAAATCTTGTTCTTGCGGGCTGCCTTACTCATCTTTGTTAGATAAAGATCTGGATTCTGTTGTTCCATCGCCAGTACAAACTGGTGCGAGAACTCTTTGACATCCATCCACTCGCGTGTCGGCTGTATGGGAACTACAACATGCAGGCCCTTGCCTCCCGTTGTTTTCAGGAAGCTGACAAGGCCCAAAGTCTTTAGCTGCTTCCTGATCTCTAGAGCGGTAGACGCGAGAGTCTGCCAGGAGATGGCGATGTCAGGATCTAAATCGAAGATGATGCGATCGGGGTGCTCAAGATCTTCATTGCACGATCCCCAGGGGTGCACTTCGAGAACGCCCATCTGCGCAAGCTCTGCAACGGCCTCTCGCGTTGACAGAGTAATGTAGGCTTCTGGTTTCCCGGTCTTCTTATCGGGAACGGAGACGGTATCGACTGCTGCTGACACTGTCTTGTTCCCATGCTTCTGAAAGAAGCAGTTATGGCCGGTCCCATCGGGGCAACGCACTAAGGACAACGGCCGGTTCGCGATGTGAGGCAGGATGAAGGGAGCGATCTCCCAGTAGTACTCCGCCAACTTACTTTTGGTCAGATTTGTTTCCGCGTCGAGAATCTTATCTGGATTGGTAAATGTAATGGGCGATACCGGGGGAACGTTTTTCTTCGATAGAGCCGTCTCTACTGGAGCAGGGAATGATGCTGGCGTTTTGCTCTTCGTGGGTTTTGTAGCTCGGGGTTTGGAAACCGCACTATCTTCCTTCCGTACCTCAATTGCGGGTTTATCTTCCCGAATGCCTTGGAACGCGGCTTGCCTAACCAGGTTATCGGCGGTCCAGGTAGCGAAGGTTACCTGGGCTACCAATTCGGGCTTCACCCAGATCGCACCGCGCCGCGCGTCGGCAGGTAGCTGACCATGAAAGGGACTCTTCTCCTGTTTGCGCTCATCGAGCTGCGATCGCAGTGCCTGATGGGTCTTTTGCGTAAAGCCTGTGCCTGTCCGGCCTGCATAGATCAGTGCGCCATCCCGATAGTAGCCGAGCAGCAATGCACCCACGCCAAGACCTCCATTCGAGAGGAGTGTGTAGCCGCCGATCACGAACTCCTGTTCGTGGATACACTTCGACTTCAGCCAGCTTGAGGATCGTCCAGAGACATAGGCAGACGACGCTGATTTCGATACGATGCCTTCGGCATGAAGCTCACAAGCATGATGGAATAACTCCATTCCATCAGCCTCCAGGTGTTCGCTGAAGCGGATGAACTCGCCCGCATCCTGAACGATGCTCAAGAGTAGTTCTTTTCTCTCCTTCAGCGGCCGCGGGCGAAGATTGTGTCCGTTGAGATGAAGCAGGTCGAATACAAAGTAGGTAAGTGGGTGCTTGACGCCTTCCTGAAAGGAAGCTTGCAGGTTCGCAAAGCTCGTCGTGCCGTCCTCGGAGAGCACGACTACCTCTCCATCAAGGATGGCCAGTTCTACTGGAAGAGCCGCAATTTGTTCGGCAATGGTCTTCATGCGGTGCGTCCAGTCGAGACCGTTGCGGGTCAGGAGCTGAACTTTCTTACCTTCTTTTCGAGCCTGGATGCGGTAGCCGTCGAGCTTTAGCTCATGCAGCCAGCCAGGTCCCCTGGGAGGTGTGGCCGTCGAAGACGCGAGTTGAGGCTCCATGAATCCGGGCAATTTCTCATCAGGAATTTTCGCGAGCGAGGGAAGCGGGCTTGCGGCTCTCTTCTTCTTCGCTCCATTGCTATTTGTCGGCTCCTGCCTGTACCAGGCGTTGCCATCCGCAGTCTTGCTGGAGTCCCAGACATGGTCTTCATGTTCGGCAATCTGTTCTAAGCTACGCCCGGTGACGACGCTGTTCGGCATCTCTTCAGTGATGGGCTCGTCATCCGCAGTCTTCTCGAACTCATCATGTTCCTTGATCAGAAGCCAGTTTGGCTTTCGTTCGCCGCCAGCCTTTCCTTCCATGCGAACGAGTGCCCATTTGCCGCGCATTTTTTTGCCGTGCATGACGAACTTGAGCGATCCCTTACGCAATCCTTCAGCCACGTCGGTGTGGCCGGCCTGTGGTTCCCAGGTTCCCTGATCCCAGATCATGACGGTGCCTCCGCCATATTGGCCCTTTGGAATAATGCCCTCGAAGCCGCCGTACGCCATGGGATGATCTTCGACCTCGACTGCAAGACGTCTCTCGCTGGGGACATAACTCGGGCCTTTAGCGACAGCCCAGCTTTTTAGAACCCCGTTCCAGCCAAGTCGAAAGTCGTAGTGAAGCCGCGTCGCGGAGTGTTTCTGAACAACGAAGGGGAACTGACCCTGCTTGGGAGCGGCACCTTTTTGCCTGCCGCTTGGCTCGGATGTGATGGAGAAGTCGCGCATGGAACGATAGCGCTCAAGTTGTTCCTCAACCGCATCGGATGGTGCCTGCTTTCGGTGTGTCTTCATTGTCCCCCCATCGAGCCACTCCGTTGGAGACCAGGCAAAGCATACCGCTGATGGTAGTCATCAAGCAGCCTTTCCACGACGGGCGGAGCCTTTCTGCGATGAAGTGGAAGAGGTCTTCTTCTTCGCCAGACTCTGGCGAAGGGCGTCCATGAGGTTGATGACCTTGCCTGATCTTTGCTTCGGCTCTTCGACCGGCAACGGCTTGTTCTTACGCTTTGCATCTACCAGTTTTCGGACGGCACTCTCATAGTCATTTTTGTAGGCTGCATGATCGAACGTCGAGGTGCCGCTGCTGATCAGTTGTTTTGCCAGCGACAGTTCTTTGGAATCTATAGCGGTGTCCTTGACACTGCCGACAGCTGACTGAGGATCTCGCAGCTCTTCTTTGTATCGCAAGGTGTATAGCATCAACCCACCTTGTTTCGGGTCAAGAGGCGCGGCGATAGCGACAAGGTGCTCGCGGCCGCTGAAGGCGATCTCGCCGATTCCCATGGTGCCGGTCTGAGCGAGTCCCTTGCGCATGATAGCGAGCGCTTTAGCCTGTGCCTCATCTTTGGGGGCAACAAAATATGGTCTGTCGATCAGCTCCCGCGATATCTCTTCGGCCTTCACGAATTGCCTGATCTCCATGACGGTCGCTGTCGGAATGCGAAGTCGCTTCAGCTCATCCGGTTCGATCTGAACATACATTCCCTTGGCGTACTCGAAGCCTTTGATAACGTCCTTCTGTTCGACCGACTCGCCTTCGGCAACGTTCTGATGGTGGACCCGCTTGCCAGTCTTTCGGTCAATCTGGTGGAACTCCACCTGGCGGGCGGAGTTGCTTGCGGGAAAAATTTTGACTCCAATCGACACTAGAGAAATCTGGATTTGCCCTGACCAGGTTGGCCTTGCCATGTTGTCCTCCGAAATAAGCAATTTAGTACGATGCACTTAGTCGATTTTCGGTTTCGCAGCGATCCGATACGGAGCCTTTCCACAAGGTCGACATGGGTTGGTTTCCGGCGCGGAACTTCATGAAGTTCCGCTGGGATATCTACGAGTCTTCACGGATCGTATTACGAACTTGGCGGTATAGTGGGATCAGCCAGATTGGGTTATCCCAGGTCGGAGTTGCAGCCGCTCAAGAACCTGCCAGATGCATCACTTAGCTTGCTGGATCGTGGGGAAGGTAGGCGATTTCGCTCGCCCTCGAACCTGGGCTGAACAAGCAATAAGCATTTTTCCTGAACAAAGCTGCATCTGCTTTGTCGTCGGAAAGATCAAATCAACAGCTAATGGAATTAGCTCAAGATCGGCGGAAAAAATGCCAAATTACACCAAGGACCCAGATGCAATTGCTCGACTGTCTCCCGAACAGTTTCAGGTCACACAGCAGAGTGGAACGGAACGGCCATTCGATAATGCCTATTGGGACTATAGCGAACCTGGTCTCTATGTAGACGTGGTCTCTGGTGAGCCGCTCTTTTCTTCGCTCGACAAGTTTGACAGCGATTGTGGATGGCCTAGCTTTACCAAGCCGGTCGAGGGCGACAATGTGGAGCAGCGGCCTGATAACAGTTACGGCATGGCCCGGACTGAGGTGCGTTCGAGCCACGGTGACAGTCATCTTGGGCATGTATTCGACGACGGCCCGCAGGAAGCAGGTGGTCTTCGATACTGCATCAACTCCGCTTCGCTGCGGTTTATTCCCGTGGACGAGCTTGAAAGCGAAGGCTACGGCGATTATTTGAAATTATTCGATCCGAAGGAGGAGTAACACAATGAGTTCTTTTGAGACCGCAATCTTGGCTGGTGGCTGCTTCTGGGGGATGCAGGATCTTTTGCGCCGGTATCCCGGAGTGATCTCCACGCGAGTCGGATACGCCGGTGGCGATGTAGAAAATGCAACTTATCGCAACCATGGCACTCATGCCGAAGCGATTGAGATCGTCTTCGATCCGAAGCAGATAAGCTATCGTAAGTTGCTCGAGTTCTTCTTCCAGATTCACGACCCGACGACACTGAACCGGCAGGGAAATGATCTTGGAACCAGCTATCGCTCTGCGATCTTCTACACGAATGAGGAACAGAAGCGCACGGCGGAGGAGACGATCGCGGACGTCAATGCCTCGGGCCTTTGGCCGGGTAAGGCGGTGACGGAAGTAGTGGCTGCCGGGCCTTTCTGGGAGGCGGAGCCGGAGCATCAGGACTACCTGGAGCGTATTCCAAACGGCTATACCTGCCACTTTATTCGGCCAGATTGGAAGCTCCCCCACAGGGCCGCGTGAATGGTATAGACGCCATGCCGGAGGGCAAATGATTGGCACAAATATGCCTGTCTCATCAGGATCAGCTAGATGAGACAGGTATATTTATGCCTTTGTCAGTTGTTGAAAGCATTGGTGTCCATGACGGAATTCGAACCCATGCCGTTGCCGTGAAAAGCATCGTCCTAAACCGTAAGCCTGACCGGCCACTGTTGGGATACTCCCATGGGCCTATTCCTCCATCCAGAACCCAGTAGTTCGGGACGGGCTCATAGCTGAGTTCCTGCTTGATGTAATCGCCGAAGATCGAGGTATAGGGCGGGCGGATCGTCACTTCACTGGGATCACAGTCATTGGACTGCCGGGTAACCATCCTGGCGGCGGCCGGGAAGTGATCGGGCTGAGTGAAGCGTAGGCGATCCAGCCCTCTATCCTGTTGGAGTTGTCTTCCACTCGACCAGTCGGCTCCAATGTTGCTTTTACTTGACTTGGCAACGAGGGGAGGGCTACTTTAGCTCTGTGAGCGTCCTGCCCAAACTGTGTTGTTGTTGCCGACTCATGCCGGCCCTCGCAGTTTCGCGCCCTATCCGTTAGGCCCTCTCTCGAATTCAAATCGGCCCAGTCCCGGCTGCTAATCCAGCTTATTTGCAATGGAGATTCCGATGAATCGCCTTTTCAGCTATTTCGTGCTGTCTGCCAGTGCCTTAGCTTCTTTGTCCGCGCCTGCGCGTCTCTTTCCGCAGGGTGACCCCGGCGCCCCAATAGGCGGCATCTGGCAGGGCTTCGCCACGGTCGCTGGCTCGGTGCAGGTGCCGGTTACGATTCGGATCTCCGGTGCCGGTGCGAATCTGAAGGCATCCTTCCTCAACGGTCCGGCAGAACATCCCGATACCACTCCCGCTTCTTCAGTCACCTTCAACGGTACGCATCTCGTAGTCTCCTTCGATTACTTTGCCCGCAAGTTTGAAGCTGACCTGGTGGGCCGCACCCTTACCGGCACCTATGGCACCGCAGTTGCTTCGAGCCTCTCGAAGGCTGCAGCCCCGATCCCGGTCACCCTGAACCATGTCGATCGAGTCACAGATCCCGCGGCTGCCACCAATGCGCCTTCCATCAGTGGTTCCTGGGAGATCGCGACCCAGAGCGCGAAGGGAGAATCAGCCTGGGAGTTTCGCGTCGATCCGCCTTTACACGATTCACCGGTCATCAAGACCGTTATCCAGCGCATTGACGGCGACACCGGAGGACTCTGGGGCACCTGGACTGGAACCAGTTACACTGTCGGACACTTCACCGCCGCGGGCCCTGCCCTCTACGCCGTCACGCCAGCCTCCGATGGCACCCTTGCCGTCAAAAGCCTCTTGCCCCCGGTCCACGGTCCTGCCCCCGCTACCTGGATCGCCCGCCGCCCGGCAGAAGCGCGCAAGCTGAACCTCCTCGCCCCAACCGACCCCTCCCAGCAGACGACCGTAAAGGAGCCCAACGCGCCCTTCACCTTCAGCTTCCCCGACGTAACCGGAAAGACCGTCTCCAACACCGACCCACGCTTTCGCGGCAAGGTCGTCATCATCGCCATCGGCGGCTCCTGGTGCCCCAACTGCCACGACGAGGCTCCTTTTCTCGTCAGCCTTTACAGGAAGTTCCACCCGCTCGGCCTCGAGATCGTGAACCTCGACTTCGAACAGGGCGATCCGGCGACAGACACCAAGCGCCTGCAATCCTTTATCGCGCACTACGGCATCACCTATCCGGTGCTGCTTGCCGGAACCACCGACCAACTCAACGAAAAGATCCCCCAGGGCGTCAACCTCAATTGCTGGCCGACTTCTTTCTTTATCGGTCGCGATGGCCGCGTCAAGCGAACGCACGCAGGCTTCGCCGGTCCCGGTAACACCGCTGGCCATGAAGCCCTGGAGCATGACGTTACGGCACTAGTCGAAACGCTCCTCGCCCAGCCTGCTCCCCGTCACACGGCGGAGCTGGTGAGGTAACAGGAAGGCCCGCGTTGGCAGGTAGCACTAACGGTCCAACGCGTATCGAACGGCATCTCGAAAAGAGGGAAGTTATGACTGGACGAAATACGGCGGTCGGCTTCGGACTACTGGCGCTGGCACTCGCCCTTCCTGCGCAGACACCGCACCAGGTCAACCTGGCAAATACCCCACTGAATGCCCCGACAACGTCTCCGGAGCACGGTTCGCAGTCTCAAGCGGATCAGGCGTTCAGCGCGGCCAAAGAGATTGAAGATCCGAAGTCGAGGGTGGAGGCTTTCCAGAAGTTCTTGAAGGACTACCCGGATACGAGGTCGGCTCACGATCTTGCCGGTGGCGAGTTGATCGACGCAGCGGTCGCAGGGTGGCCGAACGATCTTACGAAGGCAGTTGCCCTGGCGAAGGAGACGGCGGCGTCGGCGACGGGTATGAATCAGGTGTATCTGTCGACGCAGTTTGCAGTTGCTTTGCTGGACAAGGATATGGCTCTGCCTGACGCCGAGACGTTTGCCCACAAGGCGTTCGATGGATTGAGCTATCCGCTATTTGCAGACGGAGTCCACAAGACTTATGCAACCGCTATCCGCCCACCAATCGAGGGGTCGATCGAGAATCTGTACAGGACAGCCCAGGCGCACATTCTGACGATCCTCGGCCAGATTTGCGTGAAAGAAAATAAGACGTCCGAAGGGCAAAAGTTCCTGGAGCAGTCGCTCGAGAAAAACGCCTACTCGACCGAGACGGCGCATAGCCTGGCAGAGCTTGCGGCTGCAAGCGGCGACAAGGATAAAGAACTCGCTTATCGGACGCAGGGTTACCTGGCGCATGCCAACAAGGCGGACCGGACAAAGCTGGAGGCGCTTTATCGTGCGGCGCACAATGGCTCGCTGGACGGTCTGGAACCGTATCTAGATACGCAGTATCGTAAGGACTTTCCGAAGCAGACTGCGCTGGAGGAGTATGCGGGGACGCCGCATCGGACGGTGTTACTGGAGCTGCTGACCGGATCGAAGTGCCCTCCGTGCCTGGGCATGGATATGGCGTTCGACCAGCTGTTGGAGCGTTACCCGCGCAGGGATGTTGCGGTGCTGATGTACCATCAAAACCGCGCTGGCCCAGACCCGATGACGAACTATCCTTCTCTGGCCACGTTCGCATACTACACGGGAGTGAGCGCTCCTACGACGATTCTGGCCGGGCATGTGGAGCTGGGTGGCGGTTTCGCGGAACGGTCTCATGAGTTTGCGCTGCAACTCTCGCACGATGTAGATGAGCAGCTTGCGATTCCCGCCGAAGCGGACTTTACGCTGAAAGCATCGGAGAAAGGGCATGATATTCCGGTAAGCGTTCAGATCAAGAGGATTCAATCGACTTCAAACCATCTGACGCTGAAGCTTGCGGTGGTCGATAAGCTGCTGACTTACTCTGGAGAGACGGGCGTGCGGTTCCATCCCATGGTGGTGAGGACAACGGAAAATATTCCGCTGACGAGTACGAAGCCGCAGACGATTGAACACACGTTCAACCAGGATCAGATTCTGGCGGATATCAAGAAGTATCACGACGACTTCGAAAAAGGCGACGACAAGGATAACGTCGATGGAACCTATCGCTGGCCCATTCGCCTGGAGAAGTTAGGCGGCAACGGCCTGGCAGTGGCGGCATTCATCCAGGATGATGACACCAAGAAGGTGTTGCAGGCTGGCTGGGTCGACCTTTCTCGTGCTCCTAACGAAAAGATAGTTGAGGCGAAGAGATGATCGGGCGACTTCCTTTGGTTCTGCTGGCTATGTCGGTAGGTGCGCTGGCACAAGATGTGAATCCGGTTCGCTGGAGCTTCTCCGACCACGATGTGAAGGCCGCACCGGGTGTCCCGCTGACTGTCCATGTAACGGCGGAGATCGAGCCAGGATGGCATCTGTACGGCATGAAAAAGATCGAGGATGGGCCGATTCCGACGACTCTGGTGTTGGACCAGGGACAGGCATTTGAAGCGGCGGGACCGATCCATGCGTCGCCGCCGGTATCCACGGAAGATCCGAATTATGGGATCAAGGTGGACTACTACATTGGGCGAGCTCACTTCGACCTGCCGCTTCGCGCAGTGAACGGACATAAGCCGGGGCTGGATGTGTTGAAGGTAACGGCACGCTACCAGATGTGTAACGACCACGTATGCCTGACGCCAAGGAAGATGACGATCACGCTTCCGGTTGAGATTCAAGGTACTCACTGAGGCAAAAGTGGGAGCGATGGCCGCGTTGTCTTCGTGATAAAGGCTGGGAAGGTCTATAAGATCATTCACCTTGAGCCGGAACAGCCTTCGATCGAGTTGGGATTTGGTAAGAGATAGATTCGAGGTTTGCCAGGTGGGGACTGGAGTAATTCCAGAATAATTCCTTATAACTGGAGCCCACATTTTCGGGCTTCAATTATGTCTTAGCTTCCGGTCCTATTCGAGGACACTTACCAGTCATGTAAGTCAAAAATGAGAAAGCGCTTGTCTGACCTTTCAACTTGAGATACAGTGATTTCCATCCATGAGCTTCTTGACTGCATTACTTTGTGGTTGTTGTAGCTAGCGCTTTCTCTGAAGCTGCTTCGGCCCGCCTGTCCTAGTCTCCTATGGCGGTAGCAGAAGAGCGCGGAGGCGTAACGATGTTACGAGCTCAATCAAAGTTGCAAATAAACAATACTTAACGTTTGCGTGGGCTCTGAAGAAGAGCTTGCGTTCATAACGAACTTGCGCATTGGATTTTGGTGGTCCGTATTTCCAGGGATTGACCATCCTCTGTCTACGCCCCTGCTGGCCAGAGCACTTGTGCAGTCGAGATCGATTCTATTTACACAGGTTGTACTTAGGAGAAGCCATGTCTTATTCCGCATTTTCTGCTTTTCTTTTTAGGGTGAAGAGTTTTTCACTCCTTCGTTGCTATGTCACAGTAATTCTTCTTCTCTGCCTGATGACGGGACTGTTGAGTGTGCCGGGTCATGCCCAAACCGATAGCTCGATTGTGGGTGTAGTTTCCGACGCGACCGGCGCGGTAGTTCCGGGAGTTTCTGTACAGATCACAGGTGCATCGTTGATTGGCACAGGCCGCCAGACCACGACCGATAGCGGCGGACGTTATCGCGTCATCGACCTTCGTCCGGGGATCTATACGGTGACGTTTACTGCTCCGGGCTTCAGTGTACTGCGGCATGAGAATGTTGAGCTGGCCGCGGCCTTCACCCAGACCCTCGATGCTGCGCTGGTTTTGGGCGCGAACAACGATACGGTCACGGTCTCCCTGCAGGCCCCGCTGGTCGACGTGCAGGACTCGGTAACCGAGCAGGTCATCGACCGCAAGGCGCTGGATACAGTGCCGACCGGACACGATATCTTCGGCGTGGGCCAGTTGATCGCCGGTGTGACTACCTCAACCCCAGACGTGGGCGGCACGACCGGTATGCAACAGGCGACGTTGCAAGTGCATGGATCGTCAGGCAACGACAACGTGTTCCTGGTGGACGGCATGTGGATTCAGCACACCGGCTTCAGCGGCAACCAGACGGGCGCATACTACAACGACAGCCTGCTTGAGAACATTGTGTACACGACCGATACGTTGCCGGCGGAGGCGCCGATCGGCGGTATCCAGATCAACATGATTCCAAGGGAAGGCGGCAACCAGTTCCACGGTTCGGTCTTCGGCACGGGGGCCAACCAGTTCCTACAGAGCGGTAATCTAACCCCGGACTTGGTGAAACTGGGCCTGACAGCTCCGAACCGCATCGATACGATCTATGACATCAACCCCGGACTAGGCGGCCCGATTCTAAAGGATCGTCTGTGGTTCTTCGGCAGCTTCCGGCGCTGGGGCGCGAACAACTTCCTGGCCAACACCTTTACTCCGCAGGGCACACAGGCGCTGGACGACAATCGCTTGACGGACGCGGCGCTTCGGTTGACCGGCCAGATCAGTAAGAATCAGCGGCTGACGGTCTCCTATGACCGCGGCTTCAAGTTCCGCGGTCATAGGCCAAACAACCTGCTGACCGCGAACTTCAACGATCCGCTTGCCGACGTGGTGCAGAAGACGTGGCTGAACTATATCGCGCAGGCCAAGTGGACCTTTACACCAACACCGAAGCTTGCGCTGGAACTTGGTATGACGCTGATGCCGGTGAACTACAACCTGGGCTTTGAACCGGGAGTTGTTGCGGGTGCAGTTGCTGCCTACGACCAGATTACCTCGACGATCTCGCGTGTCTCGCCGCGCGCCGATAACGACCGCGGCACATTCCGCGCGTATATGACGAGCGCAACGTATGTAAGTGGACGGCACAGCCTGAAGACCGGACTGCAGATGCGGACGGGGTCATGGCAGGAGGCGTTCACCATGAACAACAACATGATCCAGGTCTACAACAGCGGTGTTCCCAACTCCATTCGGTTGTACAATGCGCCCTTGGCACACCGCGAGACGATGCCCGTCGACCTGGGCTGGTACCTGCAGGACACCTGGAAGATCTCCAAGCGGATTACGATCAACCCGGGAATCCGTTTTCAGCACACCAACATGACGATCCCGCAGCAGTCGTCTCCAGTTGCCCAATGGACTGTTACTCCCATTGTCGTAAATGGGCAGTCCTATGGGACCTATCAGGCAGCCCAGAACGGATACGTTCTCTGGAATACCTTTTCGCCGCGTCTGGGTATTTCGTGGGACGTCTTTGGCGATTCGAAGACTGCTGTTCGTGGAGGTGTAAGCAAGTACGACCGCCTCGAAGGCACAACGCTCGTGCAGAACATCAACCAGAACTTCCTGGCATACCGGACCTGCCCGTGGAGTGCGACTGCTCTCGCGCCGTACAGTATGGATCCCAACGTTCTTCCGACGAGCTATGCAGAGATTCCCGCGGGTATTCAGGCGCAGTGCACAGCGTTCAGCAACAACGGAGCGCACCTGGACCCGGGGATCAAACGGCCGTATCAGATGGAGTACACGGCGATGATTCAGCACCAGTTTGGTTCCAGCACGTCGGCCAGCGCGGCGTACTACCACCGTACGTTTTACGATCTGTACGGCATCGTGAACCAGGCCGTGCCGTCTACCTCTTATACGCCGGTGACGATCACCAATCCGATCAATGGGCAACCGCTGACGGTCTATAACCAGAACAAGTCCACGTTGGGACTCTCTAAACTGTACGAGCAGACGTTGCCTAATCTCTTTCAGCACTACAACGGTGTCGAGTTTACAGTGAATACCCGCTTCAGGAAGGGATCGGTGTTCGGCAGTTTCACCTGGGGGCGAAGCATCGGCACTCCGGATGGATCGAGCACGTCGAATGACTTCAACAATCCGAACAACCTGATCAACCTGGCAGGTAACCTGGGGTATGACGCGCCTTTCCAGATTCGCATCGGCGGCAACTACTCGATCTGGAAGAAGATCCAGGTTTCGGGAACACTGCGGTCGAACTCGGGCCTGCCTCAGTCGCGTACCTATACCGTTACCACCTCGATTGTTCCAGGGCTGACGCAAGTGACACAAAACGTCTTTGTAGCTGCTCCTGGAAGCTACCGTTATCCGTTCCAGAACCTCGTGGACTTACGAGTTTCGAAGTCCTGGAGCATCCGGGAGCGGGTGCAGTTCGAGCCGGTAGCCGATCTGTTCAACGTGTTCAATACAAGCGCGGTGACTGCGGCGGTAACGACGATCGGGCCTTCGCTCCTCAAGCCATCGGGTATCGACTTCGGCCGAATGGCGCGCCTCGGTGGTAAGGTCACGTTCTAACTGAAACCCTAAAGATATCCGGGCCGCCCACTCAGGGTGGTCCGGATATCGGTCAAATGCAGATCTAACGCTGTGTTTTGCAGGTCAAAGCAAGCGGCTCTATGGGGGCAGCAAAGACAAATTCCAGCTTCGAGCTTTGAGATTTTTTTGAAATGTTCTATGAGCTAAGCTCGGCCAGCAGCTCGATTCGCTTGTAAGTTATTGAAAGGGTTGGCGTCCCCGACGGGATTCGAACCCGTGTCATCGCCGTGAAAGGGCGGTGTCCTGGGCCTCTGGACGACGGGGACGCATAACAAGGCAACAGCCCGCCCCACGCGGGTTCCTGTTCACTCATCTTCAACGTTAACAACATCTCTCCGCCCTGTCAAAAGGCCCGCCTTTCGCGCCATACTGGTCTCATGTCCGCAGCGCCACCGAACGCCCGCCCCACGCCCGCCGAACCCCTGCCGCAGCGCCGTTTTCTCTACCTCGACGCCCTCACAACCGCCTTCGTCGTCATCCTCCTGGTCTCCAACCTCATCGCCCAGAAGGTCTGCCAGATCGGCCCGTTTCCCGTCTCCGGCGCCATCCTGCTCTTTCCCATCACCTACATCTTCGGAGACATCTTCACCGAGGTCTACGGCTACGCTGCCTCGCGCCGCGCCATCTGGCTGGGCTTCTTCGGCACTGCCCTGCTCTACGGAGTGGCGGCCACTGTCATCGCCCTGCCTGCTGCTCCCGGCTGGCCCAACCAGCAGGCCTTCGCCACCGTCTTCGGCATCATCCCGCGCATCCTGGTGGCGTCACTCATCTCCTTCTGGGCCGGGGAGTTCGCTAACTCCTACACCATGGCCCGGCTCAAGCTGCTCACCCGAGGCCGTATGCTCTGGACCCGCACCGTCGGGTCCACCGTGGTCGGTCAGGCCGTCGATACCAGCCTGGTGATCGTCCTTACCTTCGCGGGCTCCGTGCCGCTCAGCACGCTGCCAAAGATGATCCTCGTCGGCTACGGCCTCAAGGTCGGGTACGAGGTGCTGGCCACGCCGCTTACCTATCTGGTGGTCAACGCGCTCAAACGCGCCGAGCACTCCGACGCCTTTGACGATCATGTGAACTTCAATCCGTTCGCCTTCGCCCGAAGAAACGAGTAAGAACCGTCCTGCCAGAGCACTTCGTGGCATTTTGGAGCAGTCTGAGGAGGCTAGCTCCCTTGATACTTCCACTTGATATTTTCATTAGTCGGAATCAAACGATGCTCGCTGTCGACCAACGGAGGCCCTCAGAAGACGATCTTGCTCATGTAGCCCGAGAACGGCACGAAGTGCGTTATCTTGTTGGTATTACAAAATCAAGAATAGTTAGCCAAGCTACTCAGTGACGTACCTCTCCGCGCCTTTTATCCGTCGGCCCGTCGCAACCACACTGCTCTCCGTCGCAGTCATGCTAGCTGGGGCGCTTGCCTACTTCTTCCTGCCCGTCGCATCCCTGCCGCAGACCGAGTTTCCGACCATCTCCGTCCAGGCCGCACTCCCCGGAGCCAGCCCTTCCGTCATGGCCTCCTCAATTGCCACTCCGCTCGAGCGCCAGTTCGGCCGCATCGCCGGTATTACCGAGATGACCTCCGCCAGCACCACCGGCGGCACCACCATCAACCTCCAGTTCGACCTGAACCGCGACCTCAACGGAGCCGCCCGCGACGTCCAGGCCGCCATCAACGCCGCCCGCTCGCAGCTCCCCACCAACCTGCCCAGCGCGCCCTTCTACCGCAAGGTCAACCCGACCGACCCCTCCATCCTCATCCTCGTCATCGAGTCCGACACCGTCCCACTGCGAGAGATCTACGACATCGCCGACTCGACCATCTCGCAGAAGATCGCGCAGGTCCCCGGCGTCGGCCAGGTCTCACTCAACGGCTCCTCCAAGCCCGCCGTCCGCGTCGAGGCCAACCCGCTTGCACTCAGCGCCTACCGCCTCGGCTTCGAGCGACTCCGCTCCGTCCTTGCCGGGGCCAGCGTCAGCAAGCCCAAAGGCCGCCTGCTCGAAGACGACCGCGTCTGGAGCATCTCCGCCACCGATCAGCTCGATCGCGCCGACCAGTACGCCCCGCTCATCCTGGGCATGAGCCACGGCTCTGCCGTCCGCGTCCGCGACGTCGCCACCGTCCTCGATTCGGTCGAGGACACCCGCACCGGCGGCTTCGTCAACGGTCACCCGGCCATCCAGATCGTCGTCAACAAGACCCCCGGTGCTAACGCCATCGCCACCGTCGACGCCATCCTGGCTCTGCTTCCGACCCTGCGCGCCAGTCTGCCCCCCACCATCCGGCTTTACTCCATGATGGACCGCACCACCACCATCCGCGCCTCCATCCACGACATCACCATCACGCTGGCGCTCTCCATCGTGCTGGTGGTGCTGGTCGTCTTCGCCTTCCTGCGCGAGGGCCGTTCCACCCTCATCCCATCCATCTCGGTGCCGCTCTCGCTGCTCGGCACCTTCGCTGTGATGAAGCTCGTCGGCTTCACCCTCGACAACCTCTCGCTGATGGCGATCACCATCGCCACCGGCTTCGTCGTCGACGACGCCATCGTCGTCATCGAGAACGTAGACCGCCACCTCCAGGCCGGTCTCTCGCCCACGCAGGCGGCCATCAAAGGCTCCAGCGAGGTCGGCTTCACCGTCATCGCCATGAGCATCTCGCTCGTCGCGGCTTTCATCCCCATGCTGCTGATGGGCGGCATCGTCGGCCGCCTCTTCCGCGAGTTCTCGATGGTCCTCTCCATCGCCATCGCCTTCTCGCTCGCGGTCTCCCTCTTCGTCACGCCGATGCTGTGTTCGGTGCTGCTCGAACCCCATAGCACCCGCCGCCACGGCCCCTTCTACCGCTTCGGCGACCGCATCCTCAACCGCCTCGAAGCCGCCTACGCCGCCGGTGTGCGCGTCGTTCTGCGCCATCAACCCATCGTGCTGGCGGTGGCCATCCTTACCTGCGCTCTGACGGTCTTTCTCTACACCCGCATCTCCAAAGGCTTCTTCCCGCAACAGGACACAGGACGCCTCTTTGGCCAGATCCGCGGCGCGCAGGATATCTCTTTCGACGACCTCGGTGCGAAGACCAGGCTGGTCCAGGAGATCGTCGCCAAGGACGACGCAGTAGGGAACCAAAGCTCTTTCTTCGGCCTGAACCCCAACACGCCCGCGCCCAACGTCTCTAGCCTCTTCCTCGTGCTCAAGGGCATCGAAGAGCGTCACCACCTCTCGTCGATGCAGGTGCTCAAGCGCCTCCAGCCACAGTTCAACAAGGTCATCGGAGTACAGGTCGTCCTCGTCCCACAGCAGGAGCTGAACATCGGCGCACGCAGCTCAGCCTCGCAGTTCCAGTACACGCTCACGTCCGAGAGTCTCGAGATGCTGAACCAGTGGGGGCCGCGCGTCACAGCGAAGATGAAGCAGATTGGCGGCATCCGCGACGTCATCAGCGATCAGGTGAACGCCGGGTTAACCCTTCAACTCGACGTGGACCGCGACACCGCCAGCCGCTTCGGCATCACCGCCGATCAGGTGGACCAGACCCTCTACGACGCCTTCGGCCAGCGCCAGGTCTCCATTATCTACGGCCCCACCAACCAGTACCACGTCGTCGTCGAGACCGCCCCGCAGTACCAGCAGGACACCGACTCGCTCTCGAAGATCTACGTCCACGGCACCGGCTCGGCGCTGGTTCCGCTCTCGGCCTTCAGCCGCTTCACCACCATCAAGACGCCGCTCGTCGTCAACCACCAGGGCCAGTATCCAGCCGTCACCATCTCGTTCAACCTAGCGCCCGGCTTCGCTCTCGGCGACGTCGCTCCCGTCATCGAGTCGGCCATGCAGGACATCGGCCTGCCCCAGATCGTGCACCACGCCTTCGCCGGAACCGCGCAGGCCTTCCAGTCATCGCTCAAGTCGCAGCCGCTGCTCATCGCGCTGGCGCTGGTCACCATCTACCTCGTCCTGGGGATGCTCTACGAGAGCCTCATCCACCCGCTCACCATCCTGGCCACGCTGCCGTCTGCGGGCGTAGGCGCACTGCTCGCACTCATGGTCACGGGCAACGACTTCAGCGTCATCGCGCTGATCGGCGTGGTGCTGCTCATCGGCATCGTGCAGAAGAACTCCATCATGCTCATCGACTTCGCCCTGAACGCCGAGCGCAGTGAAGGGAAGTCGCCCGAGCAAGCGATTTATGAGGCCTGCCGACTCCGCTTCCGCCCCATCCTGATGACTACGATGACAGCGATTCTAGGCGCTCTGCCGCTGGCCCTCGGCAATGGCGTAGGCTTCGAGCTGCGCCGCCCGCTCGGCATCAGCATCGTCGGCGGTCTGTCAGTCTCGCTACTGCTTACGCTGTATACAACACCGGTGCTCTATCTCTACTTCACCCATCTGAGCCGCATCCTCTCGGGCACTAAGCCGCACGCAACCCTCGTCATCCAGCCCGAGTAGCTCATCTCTCCAGATCCAAGTTCTTGCTGTTGCCGTTGCTTCTGAGGTAGGTCCGGGCTTTAGCCCGGACATCAAAACCAGCCACAGACGCGGGCTTTAGCCCCCGAGGTATGCTTTCTTACCCACCTGCAATCCCTACGCCTGCATCCCCAAAGCCTTCCTTGCCTTCGGACTCACCCTCTGCTTCACCGCAAAGAACTCCTCCCACGCGTCCTCCACCAAACGTCCCCGCCACTCCGCAAAGCCGCCCACCCGATACACCGGCCGTTCCTTCACCTTCAACTCCGACCAATCGAGCGGCATCGCCACCCCCACATAAGCCCGCGCCCGTGGCGAGTACGGAGCCACCGCCGTAGCCCCGCGTTCATTCCTCAGATAATCCAGATAAATCTTCCCCACCCGAGCGGCCTTGGTCATCTTCGTCAGGTACAGCTCTGGATTCCCGCGCTCCATCTCGAGCACCAGCCGATGGCAAAAATCCTTCACCTCCGGCCACTCCATCTCGGCCACGATGGGCACCACCACATGCAGCCCCTTGCCTCCGGTCGTCTTCACAAAGCTCCGCAGCCCCAGCGCTTCGAGCCGCTCCTTCGCATCTTCCGCAGCCCCGGCCAGTTCCACCCAACTCAAAGCCTCATCCGGATCGAGATCGAAGATCAACCGATCTGCCCTCTCGAGATTCTTCGCCAGCGATCCCCACGGATGCACCTCCATCACGCTCATCTGCGCCAGCGAGGCGATGGCCTCCCGCGTATTTGCCGCGATGTACTCCTCCACCGTGCCCGTCTTCTTATCGGGCACGGCGACGGAGTCAAAGCCATCCGGCATCATCGCGGTCTTATGCTTCTGATAAAACTGCGGCTCGCCGATCCCATCCGGCACCCGCACCAGGCTGATCGCCCGCCCCTTCAGGTGCGGCAGCATCTTCTCGGACACGGCCCAGTAGTAGTCGGCCAGCCCCTGCTTTGTCAGGCCCGACGCCTCGTCCAGCACCTTATCCGGATGCGTCAGCCGCACTGGAGCCTTTGCCATCGTCTTCACCATGCACCTCGTGCCGTCCTCAGAGAACGGCACGAGGTGCCTACTCGAACTGGAGCATCACCCGGCCCACGGTGGAGAAGCGCACATCCACGCTTGACCCAGCCTCGGCCTGGGTGACGCCCGTCCAGCTTCCGGTCGTGATCCACTGCCCAGCCTTCAGCCCGCCCGTGCGTGCGGCGGCCTCGTTGGCCAGCCAGGGCAGCAGCCGCTTCAGGTCGCCCGCTGTATTTGATCCAGTGCGCTCTACCCGCACGACCCCATCCACAGCCAGCGTCACATGCTCCTGCTTGAAGTCGACCGACTGCCAGTCCGGATACGCCGGACCATACACAAACCCGCCGTGAATCTGGATATCGGCCAGCATCGACATCCGTACCGCCTTGTTCGGATCGGCCAGTCCGGAGTCCAGAACCTCAATGGCCGGGTGGCAGCTCTCAATCGCCGCCTCGACTTCCTCGCGTGTGTACGGCGTGGCCCGCGCGGGCAGATCCTCGCCCAGCAGAAAGGCGATCTCCGCTTCCAGCCCGCGATACCGATATCCCTTCAGCAGGCTTTCACTCGCGGCGATCCAGTTCGTCGGCATCGGCGCGAAGATCGGCACGCCGTCCGCTGTGGGCGAGCCCACCTTCCATCCGCCCACTTCGCCATAGGCTTCGGCCATCGTATCCTGCACGAAGTAAGCCTCCTCGAGCGTGGTTGGTTGCAGGTTCACCGGAAGGTCGGCGAGGACCTCCTTCGTCCGTCGTGCATCCAGCAGCAGATTCGCTGCCTCGATCAACTCCGCCTCACGCGCTCCACTCAACTCGATCATCATGCCTCCCATGTGCCTCAACAGTGTGCCTCAACCGAGGCATTATTGTCCTGCGGGAGCCTTGCCCAGGCTCAACAGGTTCGCAAATAGCCGGTACGCGCCGGGCACACCCTCGGGCAGTTGCCGGTAAAGCGCCAGCGCACAGTACACCCACGTTCCCTGACCCGTCCGGGCCACCAGTAGTCCGCCGCGCTGCGGGTCCTGGTCCGGGTCGTGGACCTCGAGCGGAGCCTCGTACTTCGCATCCCACGTCCCCATAAAGCCGTGGCCCCACTCCTCTACCCAGCCCTTGAAGTCCGCCGGTCCGAGCCGGTTCGGCCACGCCAGCACCGTGCTCGCGGGCTTCAGCAGAGTCATCGGATCGGTCTCGACCACCACCTTCTCTTCCGTCCCCAGAGCCATCGGATACGGAGCGGTCGCGGCATCGAAACCGCCCGTCACGTACTGCACAATCACCGTGCCGCCGTCCTTTGCAAACGCCAACAGCCCCGCACTGCCCGCCCCGCGCAGCTCCGGGTGCGCCGCGTACGCCCGCACACCGAGCACCACGGCATCGTACCCGGCCAGCTTGCCCGCAACCACGTCGGCGACGGAGAGCATCGTTACCTTCACTCCCAGGTTCTCGAGCGACGCCGCCACCGCATCGCCGGTTCCGGCCAGGTAGCCCACCCGCAGCCCCGGAGCCACCTTCACATCCACGCCCTGCGCACGGTAGACGGCTGGCCGGTATAGGTTCGTCCGCACCAGCTCCCCATAGCCGACGCTGCGATAGCCCTCGCGGTAGGTCTTGCCGCCCGCCTCGGCCACCGCCGTCAGGGTGTACTCCTTACCCGCCTCCAGCTTCATCGGAGTCACCACAAAGGGCACCGAAACCTCCTTGCCCTCGGCCAGCGAGACCTTCGCCACCGCTGGCTCCGACGCCCAGCCCGAGGGTAGCTCCAGCCGAACCGTGCCCTCTATGTCGCCCGTGGTGCCAGCCACCCGCGTCGTCAGAGTAAACCTCTTCTCCCCCAGCGGAATGATCCCCGCCGCCGGAGACATTGCCACCGAGACCGCCGGAACGACCTTCTCGGGCATCGTCGGCACAGAGCTGGAGACCACCGTCTTCACCTCAACCAACGCGCCGCCATAGGCGAAGTGAACCGTTGCCGTCATCGGATACGGCGTCATCGCCGCGTTCCGCAGCGACATATCCGACAGGTCATAAACCGCCTGCTCCATGTTGGGCCGCGAGAAGTAGGGCCGCGTCCCGGCTGCATCCTCCGGCACCTTTAGTGCAGCCCTGCCGGTAGCTCCCGCAAAGGTAAACCGCACCGGCTGCCCTGCGCCCGCGAAGCTCCCCGACAGCCACGCATCCTCAACCTTCGCCCCCCCACTGACCTTCAGCGCGACCTGCACCTGACTCCCCGGCAACACGTCCCGCGTCTGCTCGACCGAAGCTTCCGCCGTCACTCCCAAAGCCAGCGCCAGCGCATCATTGAACTGCACCCGCTTCACCCGCAGCTCGTGCAGTACATTCTCCTTCTCCGCTGCTGGCAGAGCACTCTTCTCCACCGAGCCGATCAGCCCATCCAGCGCCTTCAACCCCTCGCTCAGCCCCGGCGCACTCTTCTCCGGAGCCGCCTTGGAGAACGCCGCAGCCGCCTTAGCCGCATCCCCATCAATCCCCACCAGCGCCGCCTTCAGCGCACCCGTATCCGAAGGAGCCAGCGCCGCGATCCCCGCCAGCGTCACGTCGATTCCATCGAAGAAGCTCTTCTCCTCATCCTTCACCGGAATTCGCGATCCATACCGCGTATACCCCACATCGAATGCCCCACCCGGAGCCGAACGCATATCCCCCATCTGCGTCTTCTGGAGCGCCAGCCCCCGTCGCGCAAACTGGAGATACGTCATCCCCAACGCCGGGCTCATCTCGCCCTCGTGTACGACGACGTTCTCCACCGGCAGGTCGGTCGTCCACTTCTTCGTCACGTAGTTGTAGAACCGCGTCGGAGCTATCTTGCCCGTCGCATAGTCGAACATCCCCTCTTTGGTCACCCGCGCAAACGGCACCCGCGCATACACCTTCACCGGAGCCCACGGTGCCAGCCCCATCTCGGGAAAGACCTTCGGATCAGCCGCCGCCGTAAAGACTTCCTGCGCCATCTGCCCAGCCACCTGGTGGTGACCATGCCCGTCCGTCACGCCGCCCACGAAGACGCTCGCGACTACCAGCGGCCTGTAGAGCCGCACCGCCCGCACCGCGTCGTAGAGCACGCGGTCGTACCCCCACTGCGCCAGCGTCTCCTCCTTCGTCTTCGAAAAGCCGAAGTCCACCACCGTGCCGAACATCTGGTCGACGCCCGTATATCGCCCCTCCGCCAGCAGCTCCTGCGTGCGGATCAGCCCCAGCGCGTCGTTGAAGTCGGCCGACATTACATTCTGGCCGCCCTCGCCGCGGTTCAGCGTCAGCATCCCCACCCGCGCGCCCTGCCCACGCGATTCGTACGTCAGCATCCCGCTGTCCTCATCGTCCGGGTGCGCGACGATCAGCATCAGGCTGGCCCGCGTCCGCAGCTTGGGCAGTAACTGCTCGAGCGCCGCCGCGCCCTGGTTGATCGGCAGCGGCACATACCCGCCCAAGACCCGCACCTGCTCGCCGCTTAGCCCTGTCGGGTCAACCTTTATACCTGCCTGCCCCCATGCGGGAACGACACCCAAACCCAGAGCGACCGCGACCACCCAATCACGCCTGCGAAACCCAAACTTTCCCATGCACCTAAATCTCTCATATTCGCCCCAGATTCTGTCACCGAATCCGCCCGCCGTAGTCTAATCAGCAGTAAGGGAAGGGAACGACATGCTCCTCCGCACCAACAAAACCAAGATAGCCTCCTCCGAGATCACGCCGGAGTCCGCCTTCCGCAATCGCCGCCAGTTCCTGACCTCGGCGGCCACGCTCGGTGCCGGAGCCATCGCCTCCAGCCTGCTGCCCGCTTCTGCCTTCGCCGATGCGCTCACGACCTTCCCCAGCAAGTACACCCTGCCCGACGCCCTGACCCCCATCGGCAAGGCCGCTGCCTACAATAACTTCTACGAGTTCGGCACGGAGAAGTCCGACCCCGCGCACAACGCCCATACCCTCCAGGTCCGACCCTGGACGATCCAGGTCGCGGGCCTGGTCAAGAAGCCCCTGACTGTCGGCATCGACGATCTGCTCCACTACCGGCCCATCGAGTCCCGTGTCTACCGCCACCGCTGCGTCGAGGCCTGGTCGATGGTCATCCCCTGGGATGGCTACTCGCTCTCCGAGTTCATCAACTTCTGCAATCCGCTGCCCAGCGCCAAGTACGTCCAGTTCATCTCCAACATCAACCGCAAGCAGATGCCCGACCTGCCCAGCGAGTACAACTGGCCCTACTCCGAGGGCCTGCGCATGGACGAGGCCATGCACCCGCTGGCGCTGCTCTGCTTCGGCTGCTACGGCCAGACGCTGCCCAACCAGAATGGCGCTCCGGTCCGCGTGGTGCTGCCCTGGAAGTGGGGTTACAAGTCCGCCAAATCCATCGTCAAGATCGTATTCACGGATAAGCAGCCGCGCACGCTCTGGAACGACCTGATGCCCGAGGAGTACGGCTTCTACTCCAACGTGAACCCCAACATCAGCCACCGCTGGAGCCAGGCCCACGAGCGCCGCATCGACTCCAGCCTGCTGCCCCACACCATCCCCACGCAGATGTTCAACGGCTACGGCAACGAGGTGGCCAGCCTGTACAACGGCATGGACCTGAAGAGGTACTACTGATTCGGTACATAGTGGAGCTTGTGGCGAGAATATCGTTCGACGAAGTCGAAGCTAAACGAGTTCAGTGGCACCCTTTTTGACGTCTCTGTGCCGGACGCTAAGGTCAGCCAGCCCCAGATATTGAACTTTGTATCCGCTGATTCGTTCTTCACAACCTCGATTCCGATCTTCCCGAAAGACTTTTCATCCAGCGCCACAGCTCCGGGCTTCGCGCTGGCTTCCAAGCTTGTCGTCCATGAAGGATCGTCATCGACTGCTACCTTCCATCCGGTTGGGATTTCCTCAACGCTGTAGAACACTCCTGCAACCATATGCAATTCGAAGCCGATGATCCGGGCCCCCTTTGGAACCTGGAGCGGCTTTAGATAAAGCTCCCCATGTGGCTGTGGCATAGCTGGCTCTTGAGCGACCGCTACGCTGCACCAAAGATGGAAGAGTAAGAGTAGAGCAAAACTCGCGGTTCTCTTCATGGTCGGTATTGTCTTTCCTCCTGCTCTCCTGATGGCTTTGAAATCTCATCTCTTTGACCCTCGGTGCATATTGATCGTTTAAGCGTTACGCGGGATTTTCGTCAACTCAATCCTCCCCACGATAAACTCACAAAAGATGCCGACCCGCCTCATCCCTTACCTCAAGATCCTCGTCCATCTCCTCTGCCTTGCGCCGTTTTTATATCTACTGAACACCTACCGCACCGGCGCGATCGCCAACGAGGCCGACCCGGTCAACTCCATGACCCACTTCACCGGCGACTGGGCGCTCTGGATCCTCCTGGTCTCGCTGGCGATCACACCTCTCCGCCGCCTACACCCGGCGCTCTCGAACCTCATCCGCTTCCGCCGCCTCGTTGGCCTCTACGCCTTCTTCTACGCGACGCTCCACCTCGCCATCTACGTCTTCCTCTTCTCCGGCTACGACATCCAGAGCGCCATTGCAGGCGTGCAGGCTGGCCACATGGGGGAGATCGTCAACCAGTTCAAGATCATCTGGCCCAGCATCCTCGAAGACCTCGGCAAGCGCCGCTTCATCCAGGTTGGGCTGCTCTCGTGGACCATCCTGCTGGCGCTCACGCTCACCAGCCCGATGGTGGTGCTACGCAAGATGGGCGGCAAGAACTGGCAGCGGCTGCACCGTCTGGTCTACGTGGCCGCCATCGCCGCCTGCGTCCACTACTGGTGGCTGGTCAAGGCGGGTGTCCGCGCACCGCTGCCCGATAGCCTCATCCTGACGGTGCTGCTGCTTGCTCGGCTTGGATGGGTCTACCTCAAGGGGCGGCGTACAAAAGCAACGGCAAAAGCGTCCTGACGCCGGACGGGCGGCACTTCGTGCGGTACTGGACGCTTCGCGTGTTTCTTCGATAACGCCAACGTGCTAACCTCTCCACGAATGCACGCCCATCTGCCTCCCTCCTTTGACCTGGCCGCCTCGGCCACCGCCGAGATGATCCGCGAAGGCTTCCACATCGGTGAGCTGCCCGGCTCCGAAGCCCAACTCGCCCAGATCCGAGCCAGTCTCGAAGCTCCAGCGCCCGGCCTCCACGACCTCCGCCACCTCCTCTGGTCCTCCATCGACAACGACACCTCCCGCGACCTCGACCAGCTCGAGTACGCCGAGCGCACTGCGAAGGGAATCCGCGTGCTGGTCGCCATCGCCGACGTCGCCTCCGCCGTCCTGAAGGACACGCCGCTCGACGCCGCCGCCCGCGCCCAGACCCAGACCGTCTACACCGCTGTCCACAACTTCCCCATGTTGCCGCTGGAGCTATCCACGGACCTGACCTCGCTGAACGAGCACCAGGACCGCCGCGCCATCGTCTGTGAGTTCACGGTCGACTCCAGGGGAGCCATCGTCTCCCCGGCCATCTACGCCGCGCTCGTCCGCAACCAGGCCCAGCTCGCCTACTCGACCCTCGGCCCGTGGCTCGAAGGTCGCCCGCGTGAGGACGGACGCATCGAGCACAAGGTATTTACAATCATCGGTTTATCAGATCAATTGAAACTTCAAGATGAAGCTGCCCAGCTTCTCCGCGCCCAGCGCATCGCCCTCGGAGCCCTCGACTTCAACCGCACCGAAGCCGATCCCGTCGTCATCGACGGCAAGGTCCAGTCGATCCAGGCCGTGCAGCAGAACCGCGCCTCCGACCTCATCGCCGGTTTTATGATCGCCGCCAACGAGACCATGGCCCGCACCCTCCGTGCCTCGGGGCGGTCGTCCATCCGCCGCGTCGTCCGCTCGCCGGAGCGCTGGTCGCGCATCGTCACCCTGGTCGCGGCCAAGGGCACCCAGCTTCCCGACACGCCCGACTCCGCCGCGCTCAACACCTTCCTGCAAGCCCAGCGCGCCGCCGACCCCATCCACTACCCCGATCTCTCGCTGGCCATCATCAAGCTCATGGGTCCCGGTGAGTACGTGCTCTCCATCGGCGGCGCGGAGGAGGCTCCCGGCCACTTCGGACTGGCCGCTCTGGACTATACCCACTCCACCGCTCCCAACCGCCGCTTCGCCGACCTCGTTACCCAGCGCATCGTCCACGCCATGCTGGCCGACACGCCGCCGCCCTACACCGACGACGAGCTGGCCGCCATCGCGCAGCACTGCAACGACCGTGACACCGCCGCGCGCAAGGTGGAGAGGGCGATGCAGAAGCGGGTAGCCGCGGTGGCGCTCGAGTCCGAGATCGGCCGCCACTTCGAGGGCGTCATCACCGGGGCCAATCCTAAGGGAACGTTTGTGCGGGTCTTCAATCCGCCGGTCGAGGGCATGGTCACTCGCGGAGCCGAGGGGCTCGACGTAGGAGATACGGTAACGGTGACTCTGGCCAGCACGGACCCAGTCCACGCGTTTATCGACTTTACCCACCCTTGATGCACTTCGTGCGGTCCTGGGGGCAGCATGGGAAGGGAAATAGCATAAGGCCTCCCGCTGGTTGGCAGCGGGAGGCCCGTGGGAAAGAACGAGAGCTTGCAGCTAACAAGCTATCAATGTCCAGCCAACTCTTCGGGGAAGAGGCGGATGTCGGGCAGATTGCGGTAGTGCTCGGCGTAGTCCATGCCGTAGCCGATGACGAAGCGGTTGGGGATCTGGAAGGCGACGTAGTCGGCCTCGATGGGCACCAGGCGGCGCTCAGCCTTGTCGAGACAGGTGGCGATCTTGAGCGAGGCGGGCTTGTGCTGAAGCATCAGGCCGCGCAGATAGCTCAGGGTCAGGCCGGTATCGAGGATGTCCTCGACCAGGATGACGTGCTTGCCCTCGATAGGATTGTCGATGTCCTTGATGAGCTTGACGGCTCCCGAGGAGACGCGGGCGCGGCCGTAGCTGGAGACGGCGACGAAGTCGAAGCTGTTATCGACCTTGATGGCGCGGGCCAGGTCCGAGAGGAAGATGGCCGCGCCCTTGAGCACGCCGATGAGCAGAACGGACTGTCCGGCGTACTCGCGGCTGATCTGGTCGCCGAGCGCCTGGACGCGGTCTGCGATCTGCTGGCGGGTGAAGAGGATCTCCATGGGGTCGGCGGAGGGAAACTGGGCGTCGTTGCTGGGCGTCGTGCTGGAGGACATAGAGTCTTAGGGTAGCGCGTTTCGGCGGAGGGGAAAAGGGCAGGCTGGGGGAACGGTATACTTTGGTGTGGGCCTTCTGAGTCGGCCCGTGCGAGGCGTATGTATCCCTATCTGAATATCGGTCCGCTGCATCTGGGCACGTTCGGGCTGTTGCTGTGGCTGGCCGCGGTGGCGGCGACCGTGATGCTGCACCGCAGCTTTACCCGCGATGGGGTGGATGGCGATGCGCTGAACATCGTCGCGATGGTGGTGATCGCAGGCGTCATCGGCGCCAAGACCTGGCACGAGCTACAGAGCCCGAAGGAGCTGGCCGCGGCCATGCACCTGATCGTACGGTCGGCGCAGGGCAGGCCGGTGCAGGTTGTCATCGGTTTTCTGCACTGGTTTCAGGCCGGGTTCGCCTGGTTTGGCGGGATGCTCGCGGGCATCGGCATGTTGATGTGGCAGGGCAGTGCGACGAAGCCGAACGGGATGACCGGGCTGCGTGCGTCGGCGCGGATGCTGGACCTGGCGGCTCCGGCGGCGGCCATTGGCTACGGTGTGGGGCGGCTGGGATGCCTGACCAGCGGCGACGGCGACTACGGCCGGAACACGACCTCGCACTTTTGGGGCGTACACATGAGCAGGGAGGCGCTGGTGCCGGTGAATCCGCCGGACGCGCTGGTTCTGCCGACTCCGCTATGGGAGTTCGGGATCGCGATGGTGTTCGCGTGGGTGCTGTGGCGGCTGGCGGGCAGGCCGCGTCCTCTGGGCTGGCTGACGGGCCTGTACCTGGTGCTGAGCGGCGTGGCCCGGTTCCTGGTGGAGTTCGAGCGCATCAACCCCCGGTTGTACTGGGGCATGAGCAACGCTCAGGTGGCGGCGCTGGGCAGTGTGGCTGCCGGGGTCATTGTGATGATAGTGGTGCGGGGCCGGGCCAAGGTGGGCGGGCCGGTGGTGGCGGTGCAGTCGGTTACAGCGTGAAGAAGATGTCGTCTGGATCTCTGCCGCACATCTTAGTGAAAACAGGTCTATGAGACCATAGACGAAATTAGCCAGGTCGCCTCCAGTCCGGTCTCCTTCCGTACAGATGCCTCGAGCCTCTATGTGCAGGAATCGACTCAGGAGAAGAGGAGACCGGCAAGGAGAAGGCATCAGTGGGAGTGAATGAGGCTGGAGTGTCGCAGGTGCAGAGCCGTACGCGGCTGGCAATCGTCGTTTCGCATCCGATTCAGCACTTCTGCCCGATGTATCGGGATATCGCCGCAGACGGCCGGGTGGATCTGCTGGTGATCTTCGCCGAGGCGGGCGCGGCTCCGAAGTTCGACCCCGGTTTCGGGAAGGTGATCCACTGGCAGGCCGATCTGCTGGAGGGTTTCAATCACACGGTGCTGTCGGATGCAAAGCCGGAAGAGCGGCCGAAGGCGGTGCTCGCGGAGCTGAAACGGTTTTCGCCGGATGTGGTGTACGTGCACGGCTACGCGCTGCCGTATCTGCGGGCGACGATGCGTTGGGCCAAGGGTGCCGGGATCCCCGTGCTGATGACGACCGACAGCGAGCTGCTGCACCCGCGGCCCTGGTATATCGAGGCGGTCAAGCGGGTGGTGCTGCCGTGGACGCTGAAGAGCGTCGATCTCTTTCTGACGGTCGGCGACGAGAACGAGCGCTACTTCGCACATTACGGTGTCGACCGCGAGCGGTTTCACCGGGTGTCGTTCTCGATCGACAGCAAATACTACGAAAAGACGCTGGTACGGCGAGACGAGGCGCGCCGCGAGGTGCGGGAGCGGCTGGGGATTCCAACCGACGCGATGGTGGTGTTGACCGTCGGCAAGATGATTCCGCGCAAGGAGCAGGCCGATCTGGTGCGGGCGTTTCTGGCGCTGGAAAAGTCGGGATATCGCTCGGCAGTGCTGCTGATCGCGGGCGACGGCGCGCTACGGCCGCAGATGGAAGAGCTGGCCAAGCCGCTGGGCGAGGCGGTGAAGATGCCGGGGTTTGTCGGGGTCGATCAGCTACCGGAGTTTTACGTGGCCTCGGATGTATATGCGCATCCGTCCACGTACGATCCGCACCCGCTGGCCATCAGCGAGGCTCTGTACTGCAGCCTGCCGGTGGTGGCTTCGGACCAGATCGGCAGCGTGGGTGCGACCGACGACGTGCAGGCGGGGCGCAACGGATGGGTCTATAAGACGGGCGATATCGGCGAGCTGACGACGATTCTGGCCAGGCTGATCGACCAGCCCGAGATGCGCAGGAACGCGGGCAAGGAGTCCAAACAACTGGGGAATCTTCACGCGTCGGACTACTGTGCGAAGAAGTTTGTGGATGGGGCGTTGCTGGCCCTCTCGCGCAAGCGGCGATAGGGCGGAGAGATCAGAGCCGCTTGAGGTAGGCCTTGGCCTCTTCCAGTTCGGGGAAGAGCTTCTCTTCGGCCTGGAACTCGCGTGAGTGGACACAGCGGCGTCCGGCTTTGACGCGGACGGGATGCTTCAGGTGGAGCATCTCGTGGTACAGCAGGTACTCGATGGCGCAGCGCGGGGTGTCGGGCCGGTCGAAGACGCGGCTGACGACGATGGTGTTGTGGGCTGCGTCGTAGTGGCCCAGCATACGGCGCGCGGCATGGGCGCTCCAGGTGAGCGTGGGGCGGCCCATCAGGCCGTGGAAGAAGCGCGTGTTCAGGGTCTCGAAGACCTCGTCGAGATCGTAGTAGTGACCGACGGGGGTGGAGATATTCTTGCGTCCGCGGGTCTGGCGGATATGCTCGGCCTGCTTGCTGACGACGTCGGAGGAGACGTAGCGGCGGTAGCGGTCGGCGTGCGCGGGCGCGATGGGTTTGCGGTAGAGCTTGGCCAGCAGGATGTGCGCGATGGCGCGGTGGACGGACTCGGGCGAGGCTTCGAGCAGGTCGGAGAGGCGCACCAATAGCTTGCCTTCGCGCAGGCGGATGGTGGTGTTGAGCGAGGTGAAGCGGCGGAAGCGGATGTCGAGCGGGGGGATGGGAGCCCGGGGACGGAGTTCGCGGTACTCCTGCTCGAAGATCGGGATCAACAGGGCTGACACGTTATCTTCAAGGTTAACATGGCCGCATGGATTGCGGTTGATACGCGAAGCGTCCAAGACCCCACGAAGTGGTGCCTGCCCGGCATGAGGGCGCTGTTGCCTGTTTTCTTGGTTGTCATTCAGGAGCGAAGCGGAGGAATCTGCTTCTGCCTTTGCGGTTGCTTCTTGGGTGGGTCTAGGCTTCAGCCCAGACACCAAAACTTGCCACTGATGTGGGCTTTAGCTCCCGAGGTATGCTTTCTTCTCCCATCCTCACTCGGCTAACGCGGCTCTTCGCTACGGCCGTCGCCATCCTTCGAAGGAGGATGCTGGGCAAACCAGCTCTTCTGCTCCTCGATCAGGCGAGAGGCATCTTCCCGCACATCGTGAAGGGCCTCGAGCGCGAGTCGGCGCGGGACGGTGTAGGCATCGTTCTCAGGCGGCGTGCGCAGCGTGGTGGCCCAGCGTTCGGCGGCTTTCAGAAGCTTCGGTAGAGCCTTGCGAAGGTCGCGATGGTGCGGGCCGTAGTCGTCGAGGTTATCTTCCAACTCGTCCAGAATATCGCTGAACTGGGTGTAGAGGTCGTGCAGATCCTCCTCGCGGCCGGGCTTGCGCGGGCCGTTGCTCAGCTTTTGGATCGCATCGGCTCGCTCGTCGAGAAACGATACGAAGACGAGGACGCGTTCGCTGGGGAAGTAGGCCGCATCGCGCAACTTCTCGACTTCTTTATCGCTGAGGCTTGACTCGCGCTCCTGCGCGTGGCCGCAAGGAGCGAGCAGAGCCGCGGCAAGCAACAGGGCAAAGCCACGGCGGGAGATCAATGCTGGAAGACCTGCGTGAGCAGCTCTTCGTTGACCCGGTCGAGCTGCGCCAGTGTGGCCTGTAGCGCGGGCCTGTCGTCGCTCGAGGCCAGGTGCAGGCACTGCCCGAGGCGGTGCGTGGTGGTTTGCATCAGCATCTCGGTCTCGCGGAGGCGGCGGGTGTCGCGGGCCAGCGCCAGGTGGATTAGCTCGGCGTAGTGCTGCACCTGCTTCAGCACGGCGGCAGCCTCTTCGGTCTCGCCCTCAGCGAGCCTGCGTCCGGCGATCTCGGTCATGATGTGGACGATTTGTGTATAGAGATAGCACTGCTCGCGCGGCCGGGCGGTGCGGGCCTCATCTTCAAGCTGCGCGAGCAGGGCGGGGTGGTCGATGGCGTCTTCAGGCTTGACGGCGGCGGACACCGGCAGGCTTGAAGCGAGCAAAGCAAAGACAAGAACGACGCGGAAGCGCATGAGAGCACCTGCCTGGTTCTGTCACTCCCGGCTGGCGGCTTCTTCCGGGATGACGCCGGAGCGTGCGGTTCAATGCTGTAGAGCTACAAGCCGGTGGCGCGCCTGGAACTCCTGATCGGGGAGCTTGCCGTTCGCCAGCGCCAGGAATCGTTTGTAAGCCTCGATGGCCTCTTTCCGCTGACGAAGCTTGTCATGGGAGATGGCCTCGAGGAAGAGCGACGAGGGCGATGGTGGCAACACAGTAGCACGAACCGTAAGTGCCTGCAAGCAGGCTGCGGGGTCGTTGTTCTCGGACGCCGCGAAGGCCAGATGGCTGGCGGCGGAGCCGAGATCGGCGGGTGTGTGGAAGAGCGCGGGCTGGGCCACGATGCGCTGGAGAATGGCCTGGGCGTCGGCGTTACGGCCCGTGTGGATAAGCGCGTCGGCGTGGTCGTCGGCCAGGACGGCGTCCTGCGGGGACTGGGCGGAGAGCGCCGCCAGCAGAGGCTCGGCCTTAGCGTAGTCGCCACCCTCGGCGTAGAGGTCGGCGAGGAGGCGGTTGACGGCGGTGTCGTCAGGGTGAGCGGCGTGGAGCTGCTCGACCAGAGGCAGGGCCTGCGCGGACTTGCCCTCGGAGGCGTAGAGCGTGGCGAGCTGCACGGTGAGCGTGCTGTCGCCGGGGTGCTCGGCCAGCGCGGCGGTCAGCAGCGGCTCGGCTTCGGCGGATTTCTTCTGCTGGATGAGCAGGTGCGCCAGCCCGGCGGTGGCAGCCGGGTCGTTGGGCACGGCGGCGAGGCTGCGGCGGTAAGCCTGCTCAGCGGCGAGCTGGCCGTTGCTGGCGTGGGCCGCCAGCTCTGCGCTCAGCTCGGTGTCCTGCGGGGTCTCGGGAGTGAGTTTCAGGGCCTCAAGCAGCTCGTCGCGAGCTGCGGCGGGGGCTGTGGCCACGTCGAGACGAGCGAGGGCGCGGTAGGCGCGGGCTCGCAGCGGCTTGTCCTCCTCCTTGTCGTCCTTCAGCGCTACGGCTTCGAGCAGTTCCTTGTGCGCTGCCTCGGTGTGGCCGGTACGGGCCAGCATCAGACCCAGGCCGACGCGCGGCTCGAGGTAGGCAGGGTCGTCCGCGATGGACTGGCGGTAGCTGGCCTCGGCGGGGGAGTTCTGGTCGAGCGCGTCCTGCGAGATGGCGAGGTCGAAGAGCAGGTGGGCGTCCTTGGGGCTGGCCTCGGCGAGCGGCGTCAGCAGCTTGAGAGCGCGTGGGTAATCGGCGGCCTCGAGTGCGGCGTTGGCCTCGGTGAGGCGATCGCTGGCGGCCTTGGCTTTGGCGTCGGCCTGGGCCTGCTCTTCGCCGACGAAGATCTGGGCGGGCAGGGCGGGGGAGAACCGCAGCAATGCCACGACTGCAAGGGCCTTGGGCAACCAACCCGCACGGGAAACAGGCCCTGACTTACACTGCACCATCTTGTACCTCATCCTTAACCGCAACGTCATGAGACGCGAACAGAAGCGTCATGTAACTAGCCTAGTCTCATATCTGGATTTGAGCATCGTTTCACTGCTTTCGAGCATCAAATCCGACCTGCTTTTTTCGACGTAAGTGTCAATGTTTTGTGAATCTTCCGTAAGGGGTTCCAGGCACTTGTCAAACGTGAAAAGAGGGGTCTATATTCAACAACGCTGCCTGAAGTCATGCAGCGTTTAGAGTGCAACGAAGCCCTCCGGGCCAGCCCGCGAGGATCGCCATAACGCAGTATCAACCACGACCCTGCTACACAGTAAGACCCTGCAGCTCGAGTCGCAGTAGAAACATCGGAGCTTCAAATGATGAACCGCAAACAGATTGTTCTTCCCCTTATCGCTGCTGTAAGCCTCGTCCTCCCCGTAGCTGCCACTGCTCAGAATGGCTTTGCCAGCAACACCCAACAGACGACCCAGCAGGGCAAGAAGATCAAGCCCGTAAAATTCACCCTTCAGAACAAGAGCGCATCGACGTTGGAGCTGAAGAGCGGCGATGAGCCGGTCACGCTCGCCGCGGGCGAGTCCAAGGTCATGCAGGCCCCGGCTGGCACCCGCATCGTAACTGCTTCGGAGTCTTCGCGTGGAGCGGCTGGCACCGTTGTTGCCCAGATCTCAGGCGACATGAATGGTTCGACGATCGACCTCCACTAAGCAACCTGAGAGTTGCTGGAATCGGCGGAGAGCAATGTGCTCTCCGCCGAACTGCTTAAGCATTCTGCTCTGCGAGCAGCGGAGCCAGCCAGTGGCCTGTGTGGCTCGCGGGGTTCGCGGCGATCTCCTCCGGCGTACCCACCGCGACGATCTGGCCGCCGCCACTTCCACCTTCGGGACCCATGTCCACGATCCAGTCCGCCGATTTGATGACGTCGAGGTTGTGCTCGATGACCAGCAGCGAGCCACCGCCGTCGATCAGCTTGCGGAAGGCCGTGAGCAGCTTGGCCACGTCATCGAAGTGCAGGCCGGTGGTGGGCTCATCGAGGATGTAAAGCGTGCGGCTGGCGGCTCGTTTGGCGGCCTCGTTGACTGCGCCTCGGTTGGAGATGGAGCGGGCCGTCGCAAGGTGTGAGGCGAGCTTGACGCGCTGGGCCTCGCCGCCCGAGAGCGTGGTGGCGGACTGGCCCAGGCGAACGTAGCTGAGGCCCACCTCATCAAGTACATGCAGCTTGTCGATGATCTTGGGGTGACCGGAGAAGTAGACCAGAGCCTCCTTGACCGTCATGTTCAGCACGTCGTGAATGTTCTTGTTTTTGTACTTCACGTCGAGGATGGAAGATTTGTAACGCGTACCGTTACATTCTTCGCAGGGCAGCTCGATGTCGGCCAGAAACTGCATCTCGACCGTGACGGTTCCGTCGCCCTCGCAGACGTCGCAGCGTCCGCCGGGGACGTTGAAGGAGAAGCTTCCGGCGGTCAACTGCTTGCGCTTGGAGTCGGGCTGCGCGGCGAAGAGCGCGCGGATATCGTCGAAGGCCTTGATATATGTAACCGGATTTGATCTTGGCGTGCGGCCGATGGGCGACTGGTCCACAAGGATGACTTCGTTGAGGTGCTGGGTGCCCGAGAGTTCGCGGTAGAGGCCCGTGGAATCGCCCCCTTCTGACTGTCCCAGAGACTGTTGCAGAGCGCGGTAGAGCACCTGGTGGACAATGGTCGACTTGCCCGAGCCGGAGACGCCGGTGACGCAGCAGAGCAGGTTCAGCGGGATGTCGAGATCGACCCCGCGCAGGTTGTGGATGCGCGCGCCGTTGAGGCGGATGTGCTCGCGGCCCGGTTCGCGGCGATAGCGCGGAACCGGGATGGTGAGTCGGCCCGAGAGGTACTTGCCGGTGATGCTGTTGGGGTTGGCCATTACCTCGGCCACAGTGCCCGCGGCGAGGAGCTGGCCACCCAGCTCACCGGCTCCGGGGCCGAGGTCGAGCAGGTAGTCGGCGGCGCGGATGACATCGGGATCGTGCTCGACGACGAGGATGGTGTTGCCGAGGTCGCGCAGCTCTTCCATGATGTGGATGAGCTTGGCGGTGTCGCGTGTGTGCAGGCCGATGGAGGGCTCGTCCAGCACGTACAGAGCGCCTACGAGGCGCGACCCTAAGGACGTTGCGAGCTGGATGCGCTGGGCCTCGCCGCCCGAGAGCGTGCTGGCCAGGCGGTCGAGCGTGAGGTAGTCGAGCCCGACCTGGTGCAGGAAGTGCGTACGCTGGCGCACCTCTTCGAGGATTTTGCCTGCGATCTCGAGCTGTGACGGGGAGAGTTCGAGGGCGTCGAAGAACTCGCTGGCCGCGGTGATGGTAAGGGCGCTGATCTCGCAGATGTTGCGGCCGTTGAGCAGGACGGCGCGGGCCTCGGCGCGCAGGCGGGTGCCGCGGCAGTCGGGGCAGAGCGCGTAGCCGCGGTACTTCGAGAGGAAGACGCGGACGTGCAGCTTGTATTTTTTGCGGTCGAGGTCGCGGAAGAAGCCTCGGATGCCCATGAACGAACCAGCCCCGTCGTCGATGAGGCGCTGCTGTTCGGCGGTCAGGTCGTACCAGGGCTTGTTGGTGGGAATGCCGTTGGCGCGCGCGAAGCGGATCAGTTCGGCGTGCATGGGGCGGTACTTGCCCGTGGCCCAGGGAGCGATGGCGTTGTCGGCGAGCGACTTCGTCTTGTCGGGGACGATGAGGTTGGGGTCGAAGTCGATGGTGTTGCCGAAGCCCTGGCAGCGCGGGCAGGCGCCGAAGGGGTTGTTGAAGGAGAAGAGGCGCGGCTCCGGCTCGCGGTAGGCGCGGTGGCAGGTGGTGCACTCGAAGGCGGAGGAGAAGCGTAGCTTTTCGGCGGCTTCGTCGCCGCGCGGCAGCGTGTGGAACTGGATCTCTCCGGCCTCGCGGTAACCGGTCTCGATGGCGTCGACGAGGCGGCTGCGGACTTCTGCGGACAGGGCAAGGCGGTCGATCAGGACGAAGATCGGCTGCTCGAAGTTCAGCTCCAGCAGGGACTCGGGGGTGGAGAACTCGACGATGTTTCCGACCTGATAGAGGCGGTTGTAGCCGCGTCGGCGCAGCTCTACGAGGCGATCCTTGAGGGCGTCGGTCAGGGTGGCTGCGGCGATGTTGGTCGTCGGCTTCTTTGCGGTTTTGGCGGCCTTCTTCGCTGGCTTGGCGGGGGCCTCGGCGCTCTCGACCGTCTGCATGGGCTCGAGCTTGATCTCGGCGCGGACGATGGGGAAGAGGGCGTAGGTGCGGGTGCCCTCGGGCAGCGCCAGCAGCGTGGAGACGATCTCGTCCACGGTGTCGCGCTTGACGATGCCGCCGCAGTGCAGGCAGGTGACGGTGCCGCAGCGCGCGTAGAGCAGGCGCAGGTAGTCGTAGATCTCGGTCGCGGTGGCGACGGTCGAGCGCGGGTTGCGCGTCTGGTTCTTCTGCTTGATGGCGATGGCCGGGGCGAGGCCGTCCATGTGGTCCACGTCGGGCTTCTCGATGCGCTCGAGGAACTGGCGGGCGTAGGCGGAGAGCGACTCGACGTAGCGACGCTGGCCCTCGGCGTAGACCGTGTCGAAGGCCAGCGACGACTTGCCCGAACCGGATACGCCCGAGACGACGGTGAGGGCGTTGTGCGGGATGTCGACGTCGATGCCCTTGAGATTATGGGTGCGCGCGCCGCGAATGGTGATCTGCTGGATGCGTTCCGGAGGAAGATTCGGTTCAGTCATGGCCAATCTCTATTGTCGGATACATCGGCGGCAAAGGCCAGTTAGGGCGTCTGTGACATGGAGCCGACGCCGCCGGGACGTAGTTCCGAGGGGACGGGTGAGCCGCGTAGGAGGCGATTTGCGGGTTCCGTGACGAGGCGCGAGAGCAGGTAGCCCAGAAGCGCAGATAGCAGCACTGTTCCCACGACCCAAAGGGCGACCGGTCCACGGTGCCGGGAGAGGAAGAACGAGAGTACGCCCATCACTACGAAATCGTGGGATAGATAAATCTCGTAGCTGTAGCGTCCGAACCAGCGCAGCGGGGCCGTCCAGCGCCAGCCCTTCGCGTTGCGCAGGACGCTGCCGAGCATGATGAGGCATACTCCGAAGCCCAGGATAGTTACGTCTGTTCCAGAGCGGGCCATCGCTCGCTTTACGTGCCAGCCGAGGATGATTCTCGGCCAATCCCACACCACGATGAACGCGGTGAGAAGTGTCCCAAGAAGTTGCCAATAGAGCGGCCAGCGGGAGCGGGAGAAGCGGCCAGTCTTCGCTAGATGGGCTGTAAGCAAGCCGAAGAGGCAGCCTAGAGCGACGTTGTCGATGTTGCCCAGGTAGGACTGATAGAGCCAGATCTCGTTGCTGCTGTACCAGGGCGTTCGGGCGAAGGGGCCGAAGAGAATGAGGCCGCAAAGAAGGATGAGAAATAAGGGGCGGGACCAGCGTTGACGTAGCAGAACGATGCAGACCACGGGGAAGAGCAGGTAGAACATCTCCTCGACTGAGAGCGACCAGAGGACCGTCCAGGGTGGCGGCAAAAAGCCGTGTGCGGCCTCGAACCAGTTGAGGTGGAAGGTGAGGGCGGCGAAGATCGCCTGCCGCAGAGTGCCGGTGTTGGGTGGGATCCAAAAATTGGGCGCGCCAGTTAAATGGCAGACGCTTAGGACTAGCAATAGTACTGCCAGCAAGGGGAAGATGCGGGCGAAGCGTATGCGGTAGAACGTTCCGAGGCGAAGTTCAGCCAGGCTGCCGAAGCGGCGGATCGAGATGAAGGTGATGAGGAAGCCGGAGATGGCGAAGAACGCCGAGACGCCATTGCCGCCCTGGCTGAAGACGACGTAGCGGAGCCAGCGCGGGAGGCTCTCTCCAACTTTGGAGCCGTGGGAGGATAACCAGAGGCTCGCGTGAAGGAGCACCACGCCGAGGGTCGAGAGGCCACGCAAAAGGTCAATGGTGTCGAAGCGAGGGGCCGTCGGTTTCAGGGATGGCCCCTCGCTTTCGTGAGTCGCAAATCTCAATCGTCACCTCGCAGGCAGTGGCAAAACGAAAGACGTGCGGCTCTGTTGGCGTTACTCCTGCGTTGCGGGCTGGCCGCGGAAGATCTCGAGCAGCAGCAGGCACGCGCCGGTGACGATGGCGGAGTCGGCTACGTTGAAGTCCGGCCAGTTGTAGTGGTAGATCTTTACCGCCAGAAAGTCGATGACGTAGGAGTAGTGGATGCGGTCGTAGAGGTTGCCGAGCGCGCCCGCGAGGATGAGCGTCAGGGCGACGGAGGTGGTGGATAGCTCGCGCCCGGCGCGCCAGAGCAGGCCCAGCACCACCACCACGGCCACGATCGAGAAGCCGATCAGGATGTCGCGGACCACCAGCGACGACATCGACTCGGCGAAGAGCGAGAAGGCCGCGCCGGTGTTGAGCACGTGCGAGATGCGGAAGACGCCGGGGATCACGGTGATCCAGTGGCTCTGCAAGATGTGATGCTCGACCCACAGCTTGGTGAGGCGGTCGAGCAGGAGGATGAAGACCGTCAGGACCAGCAGCATGGGACGCGCGTCGCGGTGCCGGTGCTGCTGGTCGGGAGTGGTGAAGGACGTGTCGGACATGTGAGGCTGTACTCCGGTTCAGGCTTGGTTCGGGCTTGGGGTGTAGGGGGCGAAGTCGACGGCCTCGAGGGCCTCGGCGCAGCGCAGGCAGACGGAGGGGAAGCGGGTGTCCGCGCCTACGTCGGGGATGAAGCGCCAGCAGCGCTCGCAGCGGGTGTCGGCCGACTTGATGGCGTCCACGGAGAGCGTCTCGCCAGCGGCGAGCTTCACAGTGGATACGTTGAATAGCTCAGGCAATGCTGTCTCGTAGCGGGTGAGGAGAGCAAGGTCGGTGGGGTTCGCGGAGAGGGTGACCTCGGCCTCCAGAGCCTTGCCGATGATCTTCTCCGCACGCAGCGCCTCGAGCTTCAGCAGGACCTGGTCGCGGACCTCGAGCAGGAGAGCCCAGTCGGCTTCGATGGCGGAGCGGTTGCCGGGGATGATCTCAGCGAGGTCGGGGAAGAGCGCCAGATGAACGCTGTTCTCGCGGCCTTCCACCTTGGGCAGGAAGCCCCAGACCTCGTCGGCGGTGAAGCTCAGGATGGGGGCGATCAGCCGCGTCAGCGCCTCGGCGATCCGCCATAGCGCGGTCTGGCCGGAGCGGCGGGCGGGGGCGTTGGGCGCGAAGGTGTAGAGCCGGTCCTTCAGCACGTCGAGGTACAGCGCCGAGAGGTCCGTGTTCACGAACTCGTTGAGCGCATGGTAGGCGCGGTGGAACTCGAAGTCATCGTAGGCGCTGCGGATTTTGGCGTCGAGCTGCGCGGTGCGGGTCAGGATGTACTGGTCCAGCGGCTCCATCGCGGCGAAGGCGACGGCGTCGGTGGCGGGGTTGAAGTCGTGGATGTTGCCCAGCAGGAAGCGCAGCGTGTTACGCAGCTTGCGATAGTTGTCGCTGACGCGCAGCATCAGGTTCTCGCTGGCGGCGACGTCCTCGCGGAAGTCGACCGAGGCGACCCAGAGGCGGATGATCTCCGCACCCAGGCGCTTGGCGATGTCGACTGGATCAACGCCGTTGCCGAGCGACTTCGAGAAGGCGCGGCCCTGCTCGTCGAGCGTCCAGCCGGAGGTGGCGACCTTGCGGTATGGAGCCACGCCGCGCAGCGCCACGGAGTTGAGCAGCGACGAGTGGAACCAGCCGCGATGCTGGTCGCCGCCCTCGGTGTAGAGGTCGGCGGGGAACTCCAGCTCCGGCTCGGCGTCGAGCACCGCGTGCCAGCTCGAGCCGGACTCGAACCAGACGTCGAGAATGTCCATCTCCTTGCGGAACTCTTTATTTCCGCAGGAGCAGGCAGTGCCGGAGGGCAGTAGCTCCTCGGCGGTTTTCGTGTACCAGATATCGGCGCTGTGCTGGCGGAAGAGATCGACGATGTGGGCGCTGACCTCGGTGTTCTTGAGCGGCTCGTGGCAGGCGTTGCAGAGGAAGACCGCGATGGGCACGCCCCAGATGCGCTGGCGCGAGATGCACCAGTCGGGCCGTGTGGCGATCATGTTGGAGATGCGCTCCTCGCCCCAGGCCGGGTCCCAGACGACCTGCTTGATGGCGTCGAGAGCGCGCTGGCGGAAGGTGCTTGGGGTGCTGTCTGTAGTCCCGTCTTCCGCGGGCATCGGCGTCTCCATGCCGATGAACCACTGCTCGGTGGCGCGTACGATGACGGGGTTGTGGCAGCGCCAGCAGTGCGGGTAGCTGTGTTGCAGGTTGAATGACCCCATCAGCGCGCCGCGCTCGCGCAGCAGCTCCGTGATGGGCTTGTTGGACTCGAAGACGGTGAGGTCGGCGTAGGGCTGGTCGCCGGTGTTGCGCTGGCGGCCCGCGTTATCGACATACTGCACGTCGGGCAGGTTGTAGCGCTTGCCGGTGTAGAAGTCGTCCACGCCGTGCGCGGGCGAGGTGTGGACCGCGCCGGTGCCCTGGTCGGCGGTGACGTAGGCCGCGATGGTACCCAGTACGGAGCGCTCGAGGAAGGGGTGCTGGAAGGTGACCAGCTCGAGGCGATCTCCTTTGAATCGAGTGATTTCCTTAGAGTTCTTCAGGTCGCCGATGAGGTCGCAGTTGGTCTTCACCTGCTCCACCAGGTCGGCAGCGACGAGGTAGATGCTCGTGCCGTCGTCGAGGCCGACGTACTCCAGCTCCGGGTTGAAGGCGATGGCCATCGAGGCCGGGATCGTCCACGGCGTGGTGGTCCAGATGATGGTGTAGACCTCGCGGCCGGCTAACTCAGGAGCAATCGCTGCTGCATCACTCGTCAGCCGGTAGCGCACGTAGACGCTGGGCGAGGTGTGCTGCTCGTACTCGACCTCGGCCTCGGCCAGCGCGGTCTGGTCGTGGATGCACCAGAAGACCGGCTTCAGCCCCTTGTAGACGAACTCCTGCTCGAAGTAGTCGTAGAAGGTCTCGAGGATAGCGGCCTCGTACTCAAACGACATCGTTTTGTACGGGTTGTCCCAGCGCCCGAAGACGCCGATGCGCTGAAACTGCGAGCTTTGCAGATCGACGTACTTCTGCGCGTACTCGCGGCAGGCGCGGCGTACGCTGACGGCTGGCATCTCGAGCTTCTTGCGGCCCAACTGCTCGTCTACCTTGATCTCGATGGGCAACCCGTGGCAGTCCCAGCCGGGGACGTAGGGCGAGTCGAAGCCCGCCATGGTCTTGGTCTTGACGACGAAGTCCTTGATGCACTTATTGAGCGCGTGTCCCAGGTGAATAGCGCCGTTCGCGTACGGCGGCCCGTCGTGCAGGATGTACCTCGGCGACCCGGCGCGGGCGGCGCGAATCTGCGCGTAGAGTCCGGAGGACTTCCAGGCCTCGAGCCGCGCAGGCTCGTTCTGGGGCAGGTTCGCCTTCATCGGGAAGGCGGTCTGGGGCAGGTTCAGGGTCGACTTCAACGGCTTCTGGTCAAGCACTTCCGGCATCTAAATCCTCATGGATAGGGCGAGCTGGGTGGCGGGCGCGATTTGCTTGCCGCCAAATGTCTATTGTATCCGGCGGCGGCGGATTATTTAGTTTCCTTGTTCCTGCGGGGAAGTTGACCTGTCGCCCGCCTGATGCGTCCAACTAAACTGCATGGGGGAGTTGTTTTCCCCCGAAAGCACAGCGGAAAGAAACTTTGTAGAATGTTCATTGGAAGCCAGATGCGATGCCTGCACCCGACGCAACACCCAACCGGCGGAAGACCGTGAACGTTATTGAAACGATGAGTGTGAGGCATGTTGGGTCTTGCGAGCACCCGTCTCGCAAACCATCTGAGGGCAACCAGCATTATGGCTAAAGCGCAATTCCTGCCCCCTGATCCAGTGGGCGAATCCGGACTGAACCTGAGACCCGACGACTCCGTCCGGCTAAGTGGCGATCTCTCCTCGACGACCGAAGAGGGGGTCTTCGGCTCGCTGTTCGAGAGCCTCAGAGACGTATTTTTTCCTCAGAAGCTGCCTCCGCTGCAACTGACTTCAAAGCCGATCGCGGTGCCGGACCGGATGGCGGTCAAGCGCGATCCCAAGTCGACGATTCTGGCGGCTGTCATCAACGGGTTGGTTTTGGCGTTCCTCCTGTGGTGGGGAGCGCGCAAGGTCGGCATTATCGCCGCTCCGGCTCCGAAGGTCATCAGCCTCGTGGAGCCTCCGCCACCGCCGCCGAAGGCTCCTCCGAAGGCTGTGGTGATGGGTGGAGGTGGTGGCCAGAAGGGACCGACGCCGGTCACTCGCGGCAATCCGCCGAAGTTCGATCCGAAGCCGATTCTGCCGCCGATGGCTCCGCCGAAGATCGAGCCGAAGCTGGCGGTCGATCCGGCCATCAACGTCCAGAAGGACATCAAGATGGCCAAGTCGGACCTGCCGAACATCGGTATGCCCAACTCGCCGCTGGTCGGCATGTCGATGGGTAATGGCAACGGCAGCGGCCTTGGCTCGGGTAACGGCAACGGCATGGGACCGGGTTCGGGCGGCAATACGGGCGGCGGAGTGTTCCGCATTGGCGGCGGTGTTTCGGCTCCGCAGATTCTCTATCAGCCGGAGCCGGAGTTCTCGGAAGAGGCGCGCAAGGCCAAGGTGGCGGGGAACGTGCTCGTCTATCTACAGGTCAATACCGACGGACGGCCGATGCACGTGCGCGTCATCCGCGGGATTGGTCTGGGCCTGGACGAGAAGGCGATGGAAGCGGTGAAGCAGTACAAGTTCAGACCCGCGATGAAGGACGGCAAGCCTGTCATCGTTGAGATGAACGTCGAGGTCAACTTCCAGATCTTCTAAACGAGATAGAAAAAGCCGAGAGCCCCATTCATCGCAATGAATGGGGCTCTCGGCTTTTCAGGCGTTGCGCATGCTTTCTCAGGCACAAATCCTTACGCTGAGATATCCGGCTTGGAACGGAACGGCCAGCGTAGCCTCAGAACACGCGAGCGTTCGCGTTCACGCTGCTCGGCAAGGGTGCGGGCCTGCAAGAGGTCGCTAATGGTGACGATCCCGGCAAACTTATCCTGAGCATCGAGCACTGGAAACGCCGTGTGCTTGGACTCGGCCATTACCATCGCGGCCTGGCGCAGCGTCTGCATATTGAAGAGCGTGGTCGGGCTGGCCGAGCCGTCTTCCAGTAAAGGTCTTTCGAGTTCTCCTGCCTGAGCGGCGGCGACCATCTGCGCCCGCGTGAGGATACCAGCCAGACGGCCATCTTCGTGGACCAGCGGGAAGATTCTCTGCCAGTGTGACCACGCCCCCGGCCCGCGAGCGTTCATGCTGGCGAACCAGTCCGCCGCCTGACTGCGGCGCGCGTCGGCGGGCAGGGCAAAGACGCTGGTGTGCATCACCGCCGAGACCATCACCACCTCCAGCGGGTCCACGCCGTAGTCGCGCGAGAGGTGCAGCCCCTTGCGGCTCAGGCCCTCGGTCAGCATCGAGCGCGGAGAGATCAGGATGCTGATGCCGTAGGAGCAGATGCAGGCCAGCAGCACCGGCAGCATCAGTCCTCCGTTGTGCGTCAGCTCCACGGCCAGCATCGCGGAGGTCAGCGGCGCGCCCAGCGCGGCTGAGAGCATCGCCGTCATGCCGACGACGGCCCAGGCTCCGGGCGTCAGGAAGGGCATCCAGTGGCCCAGAGTGACGCCCAGCGCCGCCCCGATCATCAGCAGGGGAGCCAGGATGCCGCCTGCCGTATTTGAACCCAGCGAAAACATCCAGATGATGCTCTTGACGATGAGGACTCCGGCCAGCAGCCTCCAGGTGATGTCGCCCGAGACCAGTTGCTGGATGACCTCGTACCCGGCCCCCAATGCGGGAGGGAAGATCATTCCGCCCAGCCCGACGACGATGCCGCCGATGGCCGGCCACCACATCCAGTGGATCTTTTTGAGCGTGACCTCGAAGAAGTGTTCGGAGAGGTGGATGCCCCGGCTCAGGCCGATGGCTCCGAGCGCCGAGGCGAAGCCGATCAGGAGCGCCGCCAGCATGGCCGCGTGGTGCATCAGGCCGGTGGTGGGGGGCATGGGGAAGATGGGCAGGCTGCCGAGCAGCAGGTGCCGCACCGATCCCGCCGTGACGCACGCCATGGCCACCGGGACCAGGCTGCGCGGGCGCCACTCGAAGAGCAGCAGCTCCACCGCCAGCAGCACGGCGGACATGGGGCAGTTGAACGCCGCTGCCACGCCCGCCGCCGCGCCCGAGACCATCAGTACGGCGCGTTCGCTGTCCGACACCGGCAGGAGCTGGCCGATCACCGAGCCGATGGCTCCGCCGGTCATGATGACCGGACCTTCGGCCCCGAACGGGCCGCCTGAGCCGATGGAGATGGCCGTGGCAATGGGCTTCAGCACGGCGATGCGGGGCGAGACACGGCCGCCCTGGAAGACGATGACCTCCACGGCTTCGGGCATTCCGTGGCCGCGCACCTTGGGTGAGCCGAAGCGCGCCATCAGGCCAACGAGGAGGCCACCGGCGACGGGGACCAGAGCCGCCCACCAGTGTAGCGGGCGGCTGTCCGGGGAGACCTCCAGAAAGCTGAAGCGGTGCAGGTAGAAGAGGTTCGTCGAGAGGGCGATCAGGCGGATGAGTGCCCAGGCTCCCACCGTGCTCAGCGCGCCGAGAAGGCAGGCCAGCGCGCTGACGTAGAGGACGCGTGAGTCGATGGTGTAATCGCTAAGTGGTTTATTTGTAGTGGCTTTCATCGTTGGGATGGAAGTAGTTCCTGAAGAGATGAGGCCAGCTCCGGCGCGGCGGTAGCCAGATAGCTCAGGTGCTCGCCGGTAAGCTTCGCCAGTAACTCCTGCCCGTGCGGGGTGATCTCGACCACGGCGCGACGGTGGTCGGTGGGATCGGCTACGCGGCGGACCAACCCGGCCCGCTCGGCGCGGTCCACCAGCTCGACGGCGCTGTTGTGGCGTAGCAGAAGCCGCTCGGCCAGCGCGGAGATGGTGGTGCGGGCGGCGTCCGCCTCCATCCGCGCCGCGCCCAGCACCTGCAATAGCTGGTACTGCTGCATGGTGACGCCTGACTCCTCGCAGGTGGATTCGGAGTAGGCGAGGAACTGGCGCAGGCGGAAGCGGAAGTTGGCCAGTTGAGGAAGACGGTCGATGGTGTCGGGGGATTGATTCGGCATAAATTTATATCGTGTTGCGATATATATGATTATATCGCGTCACGATGTATCTGCACAGTCAGTAGACTTGAACCTGAGACATCTACTTACAGGAGCTTCCTTTGATCGCGCGTTACACACGTCCGGAGATGGGCCGTATCTGGTCCGATGAGAACAAATACCGCTGCTGGCTGCGGGTCGAAACTGCCGCCTCGCAGGCCCTGGCCAAGGCCGGGCTGGTGCCCCAGGAGGCCGCGGATGCGATCCGCGACAAGGGCAACTTTTCGGTCGATCGCATCAACGAGATCGAGGCCGAGGTGAAGCACGACGTCATCGCCTTTACCACCTCGGTCTCCGAGTTCGTCGGGGCGGAGTCGCGCTGGTTCCACTACGGCCTCACCTCCACCGACGTGGTGGACACGGCGCAGGCGTTGCAGCTTCGCGAGGCCTCGGCCATCGTCCGCGAGGGCATCGTACGGCTGAGCGAGGTGCTGAAGGCGCGTGCGCTCGAGTTCAAGCACACGCCCATCATCGGCCGGACTCACGGCATTCACGCCGAGCCGAGCACCTTTGGGCTGAAGCTGTTGCTCTGGTACTCGGAGATGCAGCGCAATCTGGCCCGTTTCGATGCCGCCGCGGAGGACCTGCGCGTGGGCAAGCTCTCGGGAGCCGTCGGCACCTTCGGCCACCTGAAGCCGGAGCACGAAGAGGCCATCTGCGCCGCGCTGGGACTGAAGCCCGTAGCGGTCGCAACACAGGTTGTCCAGCGCGACCGCCACGCGGCTTATGTTGCGACTCTTGCGGTGCTCGCGTCCACGCTGGACAAGATCGCCACTGAGATCCGCCACTTGCAGCGCACTGAGGTCCGTGAGGCGGAGGAGTTCTTCTCCGAGAAGCAGAAGGGCTCGTCGGCGATGCCGCACAAGCGCAACCCCATCACCAGCGAGCAGATCAGCGGTCTCGCCCGCGTGATCCGGGGCAACGCGCAGGTAGCGTTCGAGAACGTCGCACTGTGGCATGAGCGCGACATCTCGCACTCCTCGGCTGAGCGTGTGATCCTGCCGGACTCGACCATTCTGGCCGACTACCTGCTCCAGAAGACGGCCACTCTGATCGAGAAGCTGCTCGTCTATCCGCAGCGGATGATTAAGAACCTCGAATCGACCGGTGGGCTGATCTTCTCCGGGCAGTTGCTGCTCGATCTGGCGGAGTCGGGTATGTCGCGTGAGGACGCGTACCGGCTGGTGCAGGGCCACGCGATGAACTCGTGGAAGAACGACCTCGTCTTTCGCGACGAGGTGGCCAAGGAGCCGGAGATCACCAGCCGCCTGAGCCTCGAAAAGCTGGCCCACGCCTTCGACTACACGCGCCAGCTCGCGAACGTGGATGCGATTTTTGCACGCACGTTAGGGGAATAGTGGTATTCCGCCATAGCGCGATGTTTGACTGTCGCGCTATGGCGGATGGATTTTGCGATGGATGATCTGGTTCACATTGCGGATGCGGCGCTGGCCGATGCGGTGCGGCGAGCGGGCGGGCATCTGGTCTGCAAACCGGGCTGCTCGCAGTGCTGCGTGGGGGTATTTCCCATCGCGTTACAGGATGCGGCGCGGCTGCGTGACGGACTGGCTGCCGCCGCTCCCGAGCGGGCGAGCCGTATCCGCCTGCGTGTTGAAGACTCGCTTCGGCGTCTGGAGCCGTGGTTTCCGGGTGACCGTGCCACGGGGATTCTGGGTGAGGACTACGAGGCGGCGATTCTCTTCGAGGAGTTCGCCAACGACGAAGTCTGCCCGGTGCTGGACCCGACGACGGGGACGTGTGACCTGTACGCGGCTCGGCCCGTTCTCTGTCGTACCTTTGGTCCTCCTATGAGGACGGAAGAGGGTAACTTGGGCACATGCGAGCTGTGTTTTATCCACGCGTCCACCGAGGAGATCGCGGCCTGCGAGCTTGATCCGGGGTTTCCGGCGGTGGAGGAGGCCAGCAATGCGGCCTTCGATGAGGCGCACGGCCTGCACGGCGAGACGTTGGTGGCGTACGCATTGCGCGGCGTTTAGACGATAATCAGCGAGTGAGCGATTTGAAGCGGAACTTTACTCTGGCGATTACGGGGGCCAGCGGCAGCGTGTTTGCCGCCGAGATGCTGCGGCTGCTGGTGGCCGACGAGCGTGTGAGCCGGGTCAACCTCGTGGTCTCGGAGAGCGCATTGAGGGTGCTGGCCGAGGAGCTGCACCTGAGTGGACGGACGGCCCTGGTGGAGAAGCTGCTGGGTACGTCGAGCGACAAGGTACGGCAGCTTGCCGACGAGGATATTGGGGCCAGCATCGCTAGTGGGAGCTATCCGACAGAGGCGATGATCGTGTTGCCGTGTTCGATGGGGACGCTGGCGAGGATCGCGCATGGAATGGCTTCGAGCCTGATCGAGCGGGCGGCGGATGTGACGCTGAAAGAGCGGCGGCGGCTGGTGCTGTGCGTGCGCGAGACGCCGCTGAACCTGATTCACCTGCGTAATATGACGGCAGCGGCAGAGGCGGGTGCGACGATCTATCCGGTGATGCCGGTACTGTACACGCAGCCGCAGGATACGGCGGTGATGGCGCGGCAGTTTGTGCATCGGGTGCTGGGGCATGTGGGGTTGGGGCAGGCGGATGCATTTGTTTGGGGAGATGAAGAGTAGTTTTTACGCGTAGCGTCGAGAACTGCACGAAGTGCCGCCCGCCCGGCGTGAGGGCGCTTTGTTGTTGTCTTTTGTGGTTGAGAAAAGAAAGCATATCTCGGGGGCTAAAGCCGGACCTACCCCAGAAGCAGATTCCTCCGCTTCGCTCCTGAATGACAACCAAGAAAACAGGCAACGGCAAGTGCGCCCTTGCGCCGGGCGGGCGGCACTTCGTGCGGTTTTGGACGCTTCGCGTGTTTAAGATGCGGGGTGCGGGACGGTGGTCTCGCTGCGGGGCAATGCAGGATTGGCCGTAAAGAACGCAACCGTCTCCTTCAGGATAGGCGGCGCGCACTCGCCCGGAGCCAGATGCCCGCAGTCTTCGATGACGAACAGAACCGACTGCGAGATCTCGCGGTGCATCTTCTCGCCCGTCACCAGCGGAATCAGCCGGTCCTCCTTGCCCCAGACGATCAACGTGGGCTTCGCGATCTGGTGCAGGCGGAAGTCGAGCAGGTCCCGGCCGTTGAGCATCGCGGCGACGCTGCGCTCGATCACCATGCGGTTCGCCTGCAGCTTATGGATGGCGTCGCGGGCGACGAAGGCAGGCAGCGGCCTCGGCTTAGGGTAGAGCATCGCGTTCAAATGGTCGAGCCCGGCGGCATCGGTCGGCAGGAAGAGGGAGGCGTCGAAGGTGCGCGGAAAGTAGACCCCGGCGGCGTCGTACATGGCCAGCCGGTCGACCATCTCGGGGTGGTCGAGCGTGAGCCGCGCGACGACCCAGCCGCCCATGGACCAGCCGCCGAGATTGGCGTGCTCGAGATGGACGGCGTGCATGAAGTCGATGACGGTGCGGGCCTGTGTCGAAATGGAGTAGCTGATATCGGGCTTGGGCGAACGGCCGTAGCCGGGCAGGTCGGGCACGTAGACGTGGAAGCCCGCGGCGGCGAGGCCGGGGATGAGCGGTGCCCAGTCCTCGCCGCGGGAGCCGAGACCGTGGACGAGCACGAGGGACGAGCCGTCGGAGGGACCGGCCTCGAAGTAGTGCAGCCGGTAGGGTCCGGCCTGGATGTACTCGCTGTGGACCCCGGCGCGCCACAGCTTGTAGCGGATGAGCTGGTCGTTGACCCGGAGCGGGGCGCAGTAAAATGTGGCCCCGGCGGCCAGGGCCAGGAACAGGAGGAGGACGGTGGCTCTCTGGAGAAACTTCATTGCGGGTTCTGCTCTCTTCGTGTGGGCGCCGGGAGGCGATATCCAATGTTACAACTGTGTTAATGCGAGAGAGTAGCAGGAATCGCAGAGAGTGGGGATATTTTTTACGCGAAGTGTCCAAGACAGCACGAAGTGCCGCCCGTCCGGCGTGAGGACGCTTTTGTTGTTGTTCCTGGGATAGGTCGGGCCTTCAGCCCTCATCCGCTCATTGGGATGTTTCCCTGGGGCTTTGCCCCAGGCTGGTATAGGGCGCGCCGTTGGCGCTTTTTGTGGTGAAGGGACAACCGTATCCCATGCCTCGGAGTCGAGGCATGGGTTATAGGGTTACTTGAGCGGCTTGCCGTACTCTTCGGAGAAGACGGTGTGGTTCAGCTCGAAGCGGCCGCCGTCGAACTTATCCGGTCCCTTGAGGTGACCGACGGCGAGGAAGGCCACTACCCAGTAGCTGAGAGGTAGGCGTAGAACTTCGTGGACCTTGTCCTGTTCGAAGCCTTCCATGGGAGCGGTATCGTAGCCCAGCACCTCGGCCATCAGCATCATGTGCGTGAAGGCCAGCATGACCTGCTTGTTCAGCCAGCCCTTCATCTGGTCGGGCGTGAAGCTCGAAAGGTAGTTGGGCACGCTCGACCGGGCCTGGGCGGCGTAGCTCTCGGGCATCCCGCCCTCGAGGCCCATCTGAAGCATCAGGTCCAGATCCTTGCGCCATCCGTCCGCGTCTCCGCAGGCGACGATGACTGCCGAAGCCTCCTCGACCTTGCCCTGGTTGTAGGCCGCGCCCCGGAGCCTGCGGCGCTGGTCGAGATTCTGCACCACGACGAATCGCCAGGGCTGCATGTTGTAGCCGCTGGGAGCAAAGCGGCCGGCATCGAGGATGCGGCGGAGATCCTCGGGCGGAATGGGGGTACCGTCGAAGCTGGGAGTGGCGCGACGGTCCAGGATTGCCTGATCGAGAGGTTTCATAGTTGGTGGCATGGCACTCTTTCTACTCTGTCGGGATGATGGAAGCAGGATCAGTCAGGGAGACAGTGGTGCGAAAGCTGTTCCACACAAAAAATACAACATTTTGGGATGCGAAATATTACGTTTTGTATGGTTACCCGCTGGGATCTCCAGAAAATAGCACCTAGTGGATCTCATTCATGGCCGCTTCATTGGCCACTGGAGCCTGTCCGGGGGCGTCGGAGAAGATCCAAACGCCGTGGAAGGCGGTGCGTAACTCGGGGTGGGCGGCCAGTAACGCGCTCATGGCGGCCAGGTTGCGGGCGCGGGCGGTGTTGGCGTCGCCGAGCGAGTCCACCTTGATGTGGGCGGCGACGTCGGGCTTTTCCTTATCCAGCGTGTTGTCGGGGTAGAGGGACGTGAAGCGGTACTCGGCACCGTCGGCGGCCTTGATGACCAGCGGGTTGTCCGGGCCGATGCCGTTGGCCAGAGCCGGGGGAGCCGCCGAGGCGGTCTCGGTGCGGAGCGCCTCAAGGTGCGTGCTGGAGACGAAGGGCGCGGGTTGCAGCAGTTGGCGAGCCTGTCCGAAGTAGAGGAAGGCGTTCCACGGCTGCTTGGCGGCGCTCAGGGAGCGAGCCTGGGTCCAGTACCAGAGGCCGTCATGCCCGGCGACGGTGGCGGCCTTGGGATAGAGCCCGGCGAGTTGCCACGGAGACGCAGGCGTCTGCTGGCGGAGGAGGAACGAGACCAGCCACGGGGACTCGCCGGTGAAGCGGACGAGGGTGAAGGCGTAGCGCCCCGGCGGCAGGGAGGCAATGGTGAAATCGGCTTCGGCGGCGGACTTGTTGAGGGTGCAGTCGAACTGGGCGTCGGGCGAGGAGCCATCGGGGTTCCGCTTGTTGGCGGAGGCGTCGAGAAGGTAGACCTGCTCGACGACGGGCGTGCCGGACTTGAGATGAGGAGCGGTGGACGAGATAGTGTTGCCGATGCCGTCGAAGCTCGAGGCAAACTCGGCGATGGTATTGGCGCGGACGCCTGCCAGGTCGGCGGCCTGGATCTTGAGGGCGAGGCTGCGCGCGGCTCCGGCCAGCGTGTCGCGCTCGGCGGGCTGCATCTGGGACTGGGTGGTGCAGGTCTCGGCCGGAGCGGCTCGGAGCGCGAAGAAGGGCATGAGGAACAGGGCTGCGGCCGCGACGGTTTTATTGTGACTGCGGTGTCTGATGGGTTTTGCCTCTCGTGTCATTGCGGCTTCCTGCGCCGGGCGGTTCCATGCCAGTCTAGTACATGAGATGCGGGGAACAGATAAGACATAAACTGGGGTGGGTGTGCTGAAAGCCGCTCGGCTTCGTCCTACGAGAGACCAATGTTGAGATCGAGTGCAATTCGGGTGATGGGGCTGCTGCTGGCCGGGTGCGTGGGATCGGGGGCGATGCTCGCGCAGGCGGCTCCGGGTGCTGCTGCGCCCGTGGAGAGGCCGAAGCTGCCGGGGCAGATGCCCGCACATCGGGCTCACGTGACGTACGCCGATGGACGGCTGGCGGTGGAGGCGGATAACTCCAGCCTGAACCAGATTCTGCGGGAGATCGCCCGGCTGACGCAGATGAAGATCACCGGCGGGGTGGCGGAGGAGCGCGTCTACGGGAGCTATGGGCCGGACGCTCCGGCTAAGATTCTGGCGGCGCTGCTCGATGGGACCGAGAGCAACATGTTGCTGATCGCTGGTTCGGATACGGTGGCGAGCGAGCTGGTGCTGACGCCGCGAGCTGGTGGGCCGACGCCGCCGAGTCCGAGTGTGGTTGCGGTGAGCGAGGAGGAGGAGAAGACGGATCGGCCTCCCGATGGGCAGGTGCGGCCGAGTGTTCCGGCGGCTCAGGGAGCCGCGCCAGCCGGGGTGATTACGCCCGGTGGTGGTGGTGCTGCTGCTCCCGGTGCTGCGGCTGAGGCTCCGGCGGCAAGCTCTGCACCCGCGCAGCCCGCTGCGGATACGACGCAGGTGCAGTCGCCCAATGGGGTGAAGACGCCGCAGCAGATCTACGAACAACTCATCAAGATGCAGCAGCAGAAGACGCCGCCACAGTAAGAGGGCTACTCGTGCGGGACGCCGAATAGCTCGGCCATCTCGGCATGCAGGAAGCCGCGTCCGGGGCGGTAGGGCTGAATCCACTTGCCGTCGAGGACGAACTGCGGGATCGCCCGCTTGCCGACGTTCTCGAAGACGGTATCGGCCGCGCCGGGCGTCTCCTCGATGTCGATCTCCTGGAAGGGGATGTTGTGCTTGGCGAGGAATCGCTTGGCCTCGCGGCAGTCGCGGCACCAGGATGCTGAGTAAACGGTAAGCTCCATAGCAGTATTCTACTGCTCCTTCCCGTTTTTACTGTTCTTTGTAGTTGCGCATCAGGCCGCCGTCGACGACGTAGGTCGAGCCGGTGATATAGCCCGCCTCGTCCGAGGCCAGGAAGGCGACCAGCGCGGAGACGTCGTCGGTGCTACCCAGGCGGCCCAGCGGAATGTTGTTGAGCAACGCGTTGAGCTTGGGCTTGTCGGCCAGCAGCGCGGTGTTGATGGGCGTGTTGATGGCTCCCGGAGCCACGTTGTTGACCGTGATGCCGACCGGGCCAAGTTCCATGGCAAGGTCGCGCATGAGCATTCGCATCCCGCCCTTGGCCGCGCAGTAGCTGGCGAAGTTAGGGAAGACCATGTCCTCGTGGACGGAGCTGATGTTGATGACGCGGCCCGGCTTCTGGAGTGCGACCAGCCGTTTGACGAAGGCCTGGGTGAGGAAGAACGCGCCCTTCAGGTTAGTGTCGAGAACCATGTCGTAGTCCTTCTCGGTGACCTCGAGGAAGGGCGCATTCTTCTCGACACCGGCGTTGTTGACCAGTATGTCGCAGCCGCCGAGCTGGATGTAAGCCTGATCGACGAGGTTCTGGGTGTCGGCCAGGGAGGAGACATCGGCCTGAACCGTGATGGCCTTGCTCCCGAAGGCCTCGACCTTGGCTTTGGTCTCATTGGCTCCCTCGGGGTGGGAGTGATAGTCGATAACGACGGCGGCTCCCTCGCTGGCGAGCCGTATGGCGATGGACTGGCCGATGCCGGAGGACGATCCGGTGACGATGGCGACTTTTCCCGTAAAGCGGTCAGGCATGAGTTCTCCGGGGAGGATGGTTAAGCTCAGGTTCGAGAAGACCCGCGCGTGATGAGGTGGTAGATGCCGAGCAGAATGCAGGCTCCGAGCAGCGACATGAGGAACCCGGCATACTGGCCGGGCTCGTAGTGGCCGATGGCGCGGCCCAGGTAGGTGCCGAGGAAGCTGCCCGCGATACCGATCACGGAGGTGATGATGAAGCCGGAGGGCTCGCGGCCGGGCATGATGAGCTTGGCGATGAGACCGACGATAAAGCCGATGACGATGGTCATGATGATGCCGTGGGGCATGATGGTTCCCTCCGGGATGCAGAATCTGCGATGCGGAAGCGAAGGACGGAGCTGCTATGGATATGGATGCAGAATCCGGATTAAGAATCGCCCGAAAAGTGTTGGGCGGCGCAGATTTATTTTGCCGACCTCTTTGCCGGTAACTTCTTTGCTGACTTAGCCGGTGTTTTTTTAGCCGCTGTCTTCTTAGCCGCACTCTTCTTATCGGCGATCATGCCGGAGAGGATCTCCTTGGCGTGCTCGAGCGTTTTCCGGCGATCTTCTGGAAGATTTTTCCCGGCCCGGTTGATGTAGAAGTTGAGCATCTGCATCCCGGAGGCGGGGCCTTTGGGGGAGACTTTCTCCGAGAAGAGTGCTTTGGCGATGCTTGGGGCGGACTTCTTGAAGAGACCTTCGTCGGGGTGAGTGGAGTCGGTGTTGACCTTAGCGGACCACTTACGAGGCGTCTTTTTTGCGGGGGATTTTGTCGGCATGGGCGCTCTCCTTTGCGGTGGTTCGATGCAGGAGAGGCTTGCGGGGTTGATGCTGGGTCAGGATCGCTTGGCGCGGAAGAAGGCGGTGAGTATCTGGCCGCACTCTTCGGCCAACAGACCGCTGGTGACCTCGACGCGGTGGTTGAGCTTCGGGTGGTTCATCACTTCGAGAACCGAGCCGCAGGCACCGGCCTTGGGGTCGGGCGCGGCGTAGATCAGGCGGCGGATGCGCGCGTGCAGGATGGCTCCGGCGCACATGGCGCAGGGCTCGAGCGTGCAGTAGAGGTCGCAGCCCTCAATGCGGTAGTTGCCCAGAGCGAGGCCAGCGGCGCGCAAGGCGACGATCTCGGCGTGGGCGGTGGGGTCGGAGTCGCGGATGACGCGGTTGGAGCCGGTGGCGAGGATCTGGCCGTCACGCACGATGACCGCGCCCACAGGGACTTCGCCAGCCTGCTCGGCGGAGCGGGCTTCGGCGATGGCGGCGCGGAGGAAGTCTTCGTCGGTCATGCCTGCGAACGTACCTGGGGCTGGGCCTCGGGGCCGAAGAAGCGTTCGATCTCGGCGGCCAGCGAGTGCAGCGCCGGACGGCTGACGGCGAGGGCTTCATCGCTGTGGGAGAAGCTCTCGCGCCATATCTTTTCGAGAATCGGCGTCAGGATGGGCGCGGTGAGCTGCGCGGTGGGGAAGTGGCGGATGGCCGCGAAGATCGCGTCCTCCTCCGGCTCGTACTCGTCCGCCGGAGCGCCCGAGGCGATGTGGCCCTCGGGGTCGGCGGTGCGGATGAGTTCCTGGATGGAGTGGAGGTCGGGCGGCGGCGGCCAGGGCTTGCTCATGCAGGCTCCTGCTGGGTCATGCAATGCAGCGCGCCCAGCCCCCAGATGAGGTCCATGCAGTGGATGCCGACGATCTCGCGGTCGGGGAAGCACTCGGCCAGCAGGTTCAGGGCGCGGCGGTCGTTAGGGTCGTTGAAGGTGGGGACCAGCACCAGACCGTTGGCGATGTAGAAGTTGGCGTAGCTGGCGGGCAGGCGCTGGCCCTCGAAGACGACCGGCGCGGGCATGGGCAGCTCGCGGATGTCGAAGGCTCCGCCCTTGAGGTTGCGCGCCGAGCGCAGGCGGTCGAGGTTCTCGGCCAGCGGTAGGTGGTTCTCGTCGGCCACGTTGTGCTCGACGGCGGTGAGGATGGTGTTGGGCGCGACGAAGCGGGAGATATCGTCGACGTGGCCGTGGGTGTCGTCGCCCGCGCAGCCGCGATGCAGCCAGATGATCTTCTCGATGCCGAGGTGCTCGTTGAAGGCGGCCTCGAGCTGCTCGCGGGAGATGCCGGGGTTGCGCTGCTGCACCTCGGAGAGAAGGCACTCTTCCGTCGTGAGCAGGATGCCCTGGCCGTTGACGTCGATGCTGCCGCCCTCGAGCACCAGCCGGTGGTCGCCGATCATGGGCCGCCGCTCGGGCATGTCGTACAGCTTGGCCACGTGCTGCGGAATCTGGTCGTCGCGCCGCCAGTTGTCGTACTTGGCCCAGGCGTTGAAGTGCCAGTTGGTGATGGAGGTCTCGCCAGCGTCATCCTTCACGAAGATGGGGCCGGAGTCGCGGAGCCACACGCGGTCGGTGGGCCAGTGGTGGAAATGGATGCGGGCGAGGTTGGCCCCGGCGCGCTTGAGCAGTTGGGTGACGCGGCGCTCGGCGTGCTCGTCGTTGACGAGGATGTTGACGTCCTCGACGCGCGAGAGGTTGCGGACGATCTCGGAGTAGACCCAGGGGATGGGCTGGAACTTGCCGGGCCAGTCCGAGACGTTGTGGGGCCAGGCGATCCAGGTGGCGGCGTGAGGGGCCCATTCGGCGGGCATGCGGTAGCGGGTCATGGGTCTCTTCGTTTCGGGATGCGAGGTGCCTCTCCCGTCTATGTTGCGCTGGGGGAATTGGACGATTCGTCGTCGAACTGCACTGTAGTAAGTATAGCGGTTTGAGGTAGATGACGACGCTGCACGCATGTTGCAGAGGAATGAATGTTAGGGACGGCCAGGGGCGCTACGAATGGTCTCCGGCAATTACGGCTTACTTATGGGTTGCGTCCTATGATCGTTTGCAATGAGAAGGAGGCATTTTGTATGCCGCTGGTACATGGTTTGGAGTTCGGTGCGAATCAAGCAGAGCTGGTAAAAGATCTGGTTCGCGAGCTGCTGAAAGATGGAAACTGCGCTGTGTACGCGCTTCATAACATGAAGCCGAATGGCGAGTTGAGAATGGTTTCGATGCCGACGGATGCAACGAAAAAAGCAGGCCGAGGCGTGTTCCTGCGGATTCGGCCCGGAGCCCAGGTAGCTATGATCGTGCGCCCGATGAATGCAAAGGGCGGAGATAAGTTCACGCCGGTCTCGAAGCTGACACAGTCGGAGATGCTGAAGGTGATTCGCATCTGGCGTAAGCAGACGGCATTGCATGTGCTTCCTGTGATGAGAGCGGCTGACCGTTTGGATGGTCCAGTCGATATCAGCCAGCAGCGTTAGCAGGGAGGCTCCCGGAGCCGCTACTCCGGGAGCCTCTGTCGATCCCACCAAAGGTATGAAACGACAGTTCTCTGGACGGTTTAGTCGAGGAAGCGGCTGGTGATGCCCTGATAGGCGTCGATGCGACGATCGCGGAGGAAGGGCCAGTTGCGGCGCGTGTCTTCGAGCAGCTTCAGGTCGATCTCGGCGATCAGGATCTCTTCCTTATCGTGCGAGGCCTGCGCAATGACGCGCCCGAACGGGTCGGCGATGAAGCTGCCGCCCCAGAACTCGAGGCCCGCGCCGCCGGGGCCGGGGATCGAGACGCCGTTATGGATGACGTCGCCGTACTCGTGCCCGACGCGGTTGACCGCGCCGACGAAGACGCCGTTCGAGATGGCGTGGGCGCGCTGCATGGTCTGCCAGGCCGAGTACTGCGCCTCGCCGAACTCGGCCTTCTCGGACGGGTGCCAGCCGATGGCGGTCGGGTAGAAGAGCGTCTCCGCGCCCTTGAGCGCCGTGAGGCGGGCGGCCTCGGGATACCACTGGTCCCAGCAGACCAGCGTACCGATCTTGCCCTGGCTGGTGTTGAAGCTCTTGAAACCCAGATCGCCGGGGGTGAAGTAGAACTTCTCGTAGTAGAGCGGGTCGTCGGGGATGTGCATCTTGCGATAGACCCCGGCGAGCGAGCCGTCGGCTTCGAGGATGGCGGCAGTGTTGTGATAAAGCCCTGGCGCGCGGCGCTCGAAGAGGCTGGCGATGAGGACGATCTTCTCTTCGCGGGCGACCTGGCTCAGCAGCTCGGTCGAGGGGCCGGGGATGGACTCGGCGGTGTCGAAGAGGGCGTGCTCTTCGCGCTGGCAGAAGTACTGCGCGCGGAACAGCTCCGGCAGGCAGACGACGTTGGCCCCGGCGCGGGCGGCGTCGCGGACGAGGGTGGCGGCCTTTTCGAGGTTGGCCTGGGTGTCGGGAACACACGACATCTGGATGAGGGCGATCTTCTTGTGCTTAGTCATGGTCACTTTTCTTTGGATGTTGCGGATGGGCTACGGGTTCGTCCCGCTGGGCTTTCATACTGGTCTCTTCCAGTTTACGGCTTGGGGGCAGGCATAAAGTTGTAAAGACTCCATAAAGATGCGCCTGCGGGTGGGCAAAACTGTCGTTCCACCGTGAATTTCTGATAACTTATCGTTGGAAGCTCAGGCTGTCCCCAACTCTTCAACGTTTGTTTTTGGTCTATTCGTCACCACTTTTTCCGGGCGGCTCTATACTCCGCACCGCACCCTTTTGAAGGAGCACCATGTCGAGCGAATATCGTGATTTTCTGGAACTTTCGTATGCGGAGCTGGAAGAGCTGAATCTGGCCGCCAAAGAGCAGCGCAAGAAGCGCGTTCCGGCCGAGGTACTGCAGGAAGAGCGTCTGAACTACCTGAAGAACGAGCCGCGCATCAAGGCCGTGACCGTGGTCTTCTCGGACCTCGAAGGCCGGCTGCACATGCTGGACTACGACAAGAAGTTCCTGGTGAAGAGCTACGACAACCTGACCTTCGACGGCTCCTCGATCCGCGGCTTTACGGCGCAGCGTGAGAGCGACCTGCGCCTGGCGCTGGACTGGGCGGCCTTCTACTGGACCCCGGCCGACGTCTTCGGCGCGGGCAAGGTGCTGGTCTTCGGCGAAGTGATCGACAAGAATGGCGGCTTCTACTCGGGCGATATCCGCGGCGTGCTGAAGAACTTCTCGAACGAGGTCTTCGAGGCCAACGGCTGGGTACTGAACGCGGCCAACGAGATCGAAGGCTTCCTCTTCGAGGGCATCGACGCCGAGCGCAGCTTCCACGAGATCGGCAGCTTCGAGTACGTGAACAAGGGCGGCTACTACCACTCCCTGCCGGGCGATCCGTTGCGCGAGTTCATAGACACCGTCTCGGAAGTACAGCGCGCGATGGGCTTCGAGAACGAGAAGGATCACCCCGAGGTTGCGCCCTCGCAGTTCGAGATCAACTACACCTACGGCGACGTGGTCGCGGCTGCGGACCAGATCCAGCTCTATAAGCTGATCTGTCGCCAGGTGGCCACGCAGATGGGCATGACCGCCAGCTTCCTGCCGAAGCCGGTGACGGGCGTAAACGGCTCGGGCATGCACACCAACGTCTCGATCACCAAGAACGGCAAGAACCTGTTCTGGGACCCCAAGGGCGAGGAGAAGATCTCTCGTATGGGCTGGCAGTTCGTCGACCGCATCCTGACGCACGGCAATGACATCTGCCTGCTGCTGAATGCGAGCGTGAACGCCTACCGGCGTCTGGACCCGCACTTCGAGGCTCCGAACCAGATCAAGGCTTCGGCTACGGATCGCGGCTCGATGGTCCGTATCCCCATCGGCAACGAGAAGTCGTCGCGTGTCGAGGTCCGTTCGGTCGGCCCGGATGCGAACCCGTACATGGTGCTGTACTCGGTCTTCAAGACCGGCCTGCACGGCGAGACGGCGAAGATCAAGAACCTGCGCCAGGCGGACCGTTACCTGCCCGACAACATCTACACCGCGCTCGAGGACTTCAAGGCTGCGACCTGGACGACGACCATGCTGGGCGCGGATGTGAAGGCACGGTATGCGGACCTGAAGCAGGCTTCGGCGGATCGCTGCCCGCGTCTGCTGGGAACGATTGTGAAGTCGTCCGAGGTCCAGTTCCACCACGACGTCTACAACCAGTTGCTGTGGAATATCTTCTAATCGGCCAGATTTTGTGGTTTAGCTGTAAAAATGCCTGTTCCCTCTATGGAACAGGCATTTTCTTTTTATTCCCGTATTGGAATGGCGCGTGATGAATCGCGGTTGATTTCGGGAGAAACGTCCATATCGTGGCTTACGCTCGGGAGGAATTTTATTCCCTACACCCGAGTGTGACCTATGCTGAAGAACGATCTAAGACTGAGAGCCGCGACAACCAGACCGTACTTTCCCGAGTTGGATGGCGTGCGAGCGATTGCCGCGTTGATGGTGATGGTGTTTCATTTTGGGCAGGATTGGTACTCGTCGAAGCTGCTGGTCTTTGGCCAGACCGGAGTGGATCTGTTCTTTGTTCTGTCGGGCTTTCTGATTACGACGATCCTGCTGCGATCGCGGCAGGGAGACTGGCACGAGATCAGAAACTTTTACATCCGGCGCACGCTGCGGATCTTCCCGCTGTACTACGGCTATCTGTTGGGAGTGTGCCTGCTGGGCGGTACGGTGTCGCTCTGCTACTGGGGCTATCTGCAGAATCTGGCGGCGGCGTTTGGAGGACCGCTTCATCTTGCCGCGCCGTCCGGCCCTGCGCACTTCTGGTCCCTGGGGGTGGAGGAGCAGTTCTACCTGGTCTGGCCGTTTCTGATCCTGTTCTGGCCTCGGCGCTGGCTTGCGCACGCCATGTGGGGGATGGTTGTCTTTTCGATTCTGCTGCGCGTGGCGCTGATCGGTAGCTCTGTCGACACCTTCCGGTTTACGCTGACGCGGCTGGACGGGCTGGGGGCGGGCGGGTTGCTGGCGTACTACTACTTCCGCGGCGTGCTGGGGCGGTTCAAGCCGCTGTTGATGGCGCTCGCGCCGTTGGCTCTGCTGAGCCTGGTCGTGGAGAAGATGGCCTCCCATGGGACGGGAGTGGCGTGGGTCGAGGTGATGAAGTACACGTCGGCGACGGTGCTCTATGTGGCTCTGATCGGGCTGCTAGTGACAACCGAGGACTCCTGGATGCACCGCATCCTGCGGACGAAGCCCATGCGAGGGATCGGCGGGGTGAGCTACGGAATGTATGTCTACCATCCGGCGATCTTCATGGCGCTTCCGGGCTACCTGGGAGGACTGCCGATTCTGGCGAAGGCGGCGATCTGTTTTGCGGTGGTGTACCTGGTGGCGCTCGCGAGCTTTTATGGATTCGAAAGACCGTTTGTGGGGCTCAAGGCCAGGCTGGCATCGGAGAAGCCATTTCGTGCGGTTACCGCTTAGAATAGGCAATATTTTTGGTTTGGGCGGCTTGTCTCCGTATGATAGTGGGGCTTGCTTTGTCTGATATCTGTCTATTTGAAAAGGGGATTATGCGGAAAAAAGTTACGATCGTCGGAGCTGGAAACGTAGGCGCAACGGCTGCGCACTGGATTGCTGCGAAGGAACTTGCGGACGTGGTTCTGCTGGACGTGATGGAAGGGGTTCCGCAGGGCAAGGCGCTGGATCTGCTGGAGGCCATGCCGATCGAGAAGCGCGATGTCTCGATTGTGGGTACGAACGACTATGCCGACACCAAGGGTTCGGATATCGTGGTCATCACGGCGGGCATCGCGCGCAAGCCGGGCATGAGCCGCGACGACTTGTTGAACACGAACTTCAAGATCATGAGCGACGTGGTGGAGAAGGCGGTTGCGGCTTCGCCGGATGCGATCCTGATTATCGTCTCGAACCCGCTGGACGCGATGGCGCAGACTGCTTTCAAAAAGGCTGGGTTGCCGCGTGAGCGCGTGATCGGTATGGCGGGCGTGCTGGATTCGGCGCGCTTCCGGACGTTCATCGCCGAGGAACTGCAGGTCTCGGTGGAGAACGTGACGGCGTTCGTGCTGGGCGGCCACGGCGATACGATGGTGCCGCTGTCGCGCTACTCGACGATGGCCGGGATTCCGATCACCGAACTGATCGCGCCGGACCGGCTGAAAGAGCTGGAGACGCGGACGGCGAACGGCGGCGCGGAGATCGTCAAGTACCTGAAGACGGGGTCGGCCTACTACGCGCCGAGCGCGGCTGCGGTCGAAATGGTCGAGGCGATCCTGAAGGACAAGAAGAAGGTCCTTCCGTGCGCGGCGTATCTTGAGGGCGAGTACGGAATCTCGGGGCTATACGTCGGGGTGCCGTGCAAGCTGGGAGCCAAGGGTCTCGAGCAGATCATCGAGATCAAGCTGACCGAAGAAGAGAAGGCTGCTCTCGACAAGAGCGCGGCCGCGGTGAAGGAGCTTTGCACCGTCATCGGCGTAGCGTAGTTTACCGCCACGGTAGAAACGAGAAGGCCCGCTCGAGTGAGCGGGCCTTTCGCATTGCGGTGGGGAAGGAGTTACGCGATGCGCTCGATGGTGACCGACTCGAGGACGACCGGGGTCTTGGGGCGGTCCATGGCGTCGCGGCTCACCTTGGAGATCTTCTCGGCGATCTCGTAGCCCTCGACGACCTCGCCGAAGATGGTGTGCTTGCCGGTGAGCCAGCTCGTGTCCGTGGTGGTGATGAAGAACTGGCTGCCATTGGTGTTGGGACCAGCGTTGGCCATGGCGAGCTTGCCGGGGTTCTTGAAGTGGTGCGGCGAACCCTTGGTCTCGTCGGCAAACTTATAGCCGGGGCCGCCCATGCCGCTGCCTTCGGGGTCTCCGCCCTGGATCATGAAGCTGGGGATGACGCGGTGGAAGATGGTGCCGTCGTAGAGCTTATCGCCCTTCTTCGAGCGCGAGTTCCACTCCTTGGTGCCTTCGGCGAGGCCGATGAAGTTCTTGACGGTCTCGGGAGCGTCCTTCTCGAAGAGCTCGCAGACGATGGTGCCTTCGCTGGTCTTGAAGGTTGCGTAGGTGCCGGGCTTGGTTGGCATTTCGGTGTTCTCCTTGCGGGTTAGGGCGCGGGTTCGAGCCGGACGGTTGTGGATCGACTGCAAGGTTGCAGGACGAAAGAAAGTTAGTGGGCTGCGGGCGCTGTGGCTCCAGATGACGCTGCTGCTGGTGTAGATGCAGCAGCGGGCTCGGGCGGCATGGGCTGGCCGTCGCGGACGATGGTGACGTGCGTCATGGTGACCGGCGTGGCGGGCTTGTCCTGCGGGTCGCGGTCGACGCGGGCGATGGAGGCGACGAGCAGGACGGAGTGCGCGTCGCACTGGCCGAAGATGTTGTACTTACCGTCCAGATCGGGCTGGGGGGCCTCAGTGATGAAGAACTGGGTGCCGTTGGTGTTGGGACCGGCGTTGGCCATGGCCATGCGGCCGGGCACGTCGAAGACGAGGCCGGGGACGATCTCCTGGTCGAAGTAGTAGCCGCCGTCGCCGGTGCCGTCTCCCTTGCGGTCGCCGCCCTGGATCATGAAGCCGGGGATGACGCGGTGGAAGGTGGTGCCGTCGTAGAAGCGGGTGCCGTGCATCTTCTTCTGGGAGACGGGGTCGGTGAAGTCCTTGGAGCCCTCGGCGAGACCGATGAAGTTGGCCGAGGTGATGGGGGCTTCCTTGTCGAAGAGCTTGCAGGTGAGGCGGCCCATGGTGGTGTCGATGACGACGGTGGGGCCGGAGGGCGTGAGCGAGGGCTTGGGCGCGGCGGCGGCTCCGGGAGAGTCGGGGAACTGGTCGGCCGGGGCGGTGGCCGGAGCGGCTGCCGGTTCCTGCGCGGGAGGCGGTGCGGTTGGGGTCGTCGCCTGCGCGAGAGCTGGGTGGGGGAGCAGCAGGAAGGGGGCCAGGAGTGCGCCGGGTACGAAAGAGGCCTTGCGGAAGAGAATCATCTCGTCTGCAAGGTTAACGCATTGGACGGGCGGCGGCAAAGGCCGGGGAGGCATCTCAGGGGAGTAGGGACAGAGTTTCGTGGCGACGCCTCATAGAGATGTGACTAAATTCAGTAAAATAATGAAATAAGATGATCGACATAAGATAATGGGCGCAGAACAACGCAGCAGCAACTGATGGCAGCACCGCACTTACAGACGACTACTTAGGGACGACAAGGAGAACCGACTATGAGCATCGAGCAGAGTGGAAATCCGGGAGCGGACAAGCTGGACACGAACTCCGTTGAACATGCGCACACGGAAGAAGAGCGCGTGGAGCATGAAGCCGACAAGATGGCCAAAAAGGCCGAGCACACGTTGAAGAACAGCGATTCGAACAACCTGTTTACCAAGTAGATATGGTTTAGAAACAAGAAAAAGCCCCGCTCCAGTGGCGGGGCTTTTTGCGTCTGCGAAGGAACTAGAGGGCAGCTACACCAGCTTCGGCGACGGCGTGGTCCTGCTCGCCGGAGCCGCCGCTGACGCCGATTGCGCCGACGACTTTGCCTTCATGGAGGAGAGGGATGCCGCCCGCGAAGATCATGACCTTGCCCTGGTTGGAGGCGTTGATGCCGAAGAACTGCTGGCCGGGCTGGGAGTTGTCGCCGAGGTCTTTGGTGGAGATGTTGAAGGCGCGCGAGGTCCAGGCCTTCGAGATGGAGATATCGACCGAGCCGAGCCACGCGCCGGGCATACGCTCGAAGGCGAGCAGGTGATTGCCCGCGCAGACGACTGCTATGTTCATGGGCTGGCCAAGTTCCTCAGCCTTTTTGGTGGCGGCGGCGATGATGGTGCGGGCCTGTTCGAGGGTGACGGTGTTGTGCGACGCTACTGTGCTCATGGATCCTCCGATGTGGTGATGTTAGATTGCCACAGTTTGGATGCTGGGGAGTTACAGGAGAAGTATGTCCTGCAAAAGTAGGGGGCCACCTGCCGGAAGAAAAATGCTCGCTGCCGACCAGCGGGAGGCCCCATGTAGATCATTTACCGATACCGCCCCGAGAACGGTACGAAGTACCCTAGCGAACGAAGAAGTCTTTGACCTGCTGGATGACTACGTCGCGGCTTACGTCGGAGATGGCTTCGATGAGCGGGAGCTGCTTGGGGCAGGCGGCTACGCAGTTCTGGGCCATGCCGCACTCCTGTACACCGCCGTCGCCGGCCAGGGCGCGCAGGCGCTCCTCCTTCAGCACGGAACCTGCCGGGTCCATGTTGAAGAGCTTGGTTTGGGCGATGGTGGCCGCGCCGACGAAGCTGGTCGAGTCGTTGAACTGCGGGCAGACCTCCATGCAGATGGTGCAGGAGATGCAGTTCGAGAGCGGGTAGCGCTGCTCCTGGATCTGGGGGAACTGGCGCGGGCCGGGGCCGAGGTCGTAGGAGCCGTCGATGGGCACCCAAGCCTTGACGGCCTTCAGGTTCTCGAAGAGGACGGAGCGATCGACGGCGAGGTCGCGGACGACGGGGAACTTCGAGAGCGGCGCGAGGGTGATGGGCTGCTCGAGCTTGTCTACCAGGGCGGAACAGGCCATGCGGGCCTTTCCGTTAATCAGCATGGCGCAGGAGCCGCAGATCTCCTCGAGGCAGTTCGAGTCGTAGGAGACGGGCGTGGTGGCCGCGCCGGTGACGTCTACCGGGTTGAGCGCGATCTCGCCGAGCAGCGAGGTGATGTTCATGTTCGGCCGGTAGGGGATCTCGAACTTTTCGGTGCGCGCTGGGGCGTCCGGTGTGGCCTGACGCTTGATCTCGACTTTGATGGTGCTTGGCATAGTGATTGCCCTCAGGAGCTGTTGTTCGTCTTCGCTAATACTGGATCACGGCTGAGTTCATCAGGTTAGCCGTTCCGCGTGGGGAGGCCGCTCTCTTCTCCGCAGCGACTCTCCCTGGGTGCTTCCTGCGGCTAGGTGGAGCTGTAAACGCGGGGGCGCGGTTTGATGTACTGGATATCGACTTCTTCGTAGGTAATCTTCGGGGCTCCGTCGACGAACGAGGCCTTGGTGGTCTTAAGGAAGCGCTCGTCGTCGCGGTTGGGGAAGTCGGGCTTGTAGTGGGCTCCGCGGCTCTCGTCGCGCAGGCGCGCGCCCTGGACGATGACGCGGGCAAGCTCGAGCATGTTCCAGAGCTGGCGGGTGAAGGCGAAGCTGGTGTTGGCCCACTGGCTCTTGTCCGAGAGGTTGACGTTCTTGTAGCGGTCCATCAGTTCGACCAGCTTGGCGTCGGCCTCATCAAGCCCGGCGTTGTAGCGGACGATGGTGGCGTGCTTGGTCATGGTCTCGCCCAGCTCGCGCCAGATCTTGAAAGGGTTTTCCGTGCCCTTGTTGTTCAGGAGCAGGGAGTTCATCTGCTTCTGGCGAGCCAGCTCGGCGGCGTGGCCACCGTCGCCCTCGGCCGCGGGCAGGGACTTGGCGTAGGCCGTGGCCTGCGGACCGGAGACGAAGCCTCCGTAGATGCAGGAGAGCAGCGAGTTCGCGCCGAGGCGGTTGGCTCCGTGGATGGAGTAGTCGGCCTCTCCGGCAGCAAAGACACCCGGGATGTTGGTCTGCTGGTTGAAGTCCACCCACAGGCCGCCCATCGTGTAGTGCATTCCGGGGAAGATCTTCATTGGAACTTCGCGGGGATCGTCGCCGACGAACTTCTCGTAGATCTCAAGGATGCCTTCGAGTTTGTGCAGACGCTCCTTCGGCAGGTGGGTCAGGTCGAGGTAGACCATCGGCTGGCCGTCGATGCCCATGTTGTCCTCGTAGACGACCTTGAAGATCTCGCGGGTGGCGATGTCGCGGGGGACGAGGTTGCCGTACTTGGGGTAGCGCTCTTCGAGGAAGTAGTAGCGGTCGGCCTCGGGGATGGAGCGGGGAGCGCGCTTGTCGCTGCGGTCGCGCGGAACCCAGACGCGGCCGCCCTCGCCGCGGGCCGACTCGGACATAAGGCGGAGCTTATCTTCGCCGGGTATGGCCGTGGGGTGGACCTGGATGAACTCGCCGTTGGCGTAGGACGCGCCCTGCTGGTAGAGCGCGGACTGGGCCGAGCCGGTGCACACCACGGAGTTTGTGGATTTGCCGAAGATGGCTCCGTTGCCGCCGGTGCAGACGATGATGGCGTCGGCGGGGAAGGTGCGGACCTCCATCGAGCGCAGGTCCATGGCCGAGATGCCGCGGCAGACGCCGTGGCTGTCGAGGACGGCGGAGAGGAACTCCCAGCCCTCGTACTTGGTGACCTTGCCCTCGGACTCGTATCTCCGGACTTGCTCATCCAAAGCATAGAGGAGCTGCTGGCCGGTAGTGGCTCCGGCGAAGGCCGTGCGCTGGTAGAGCGTGCCGCCGAAGCGGCGGAAGTCGAGCAGGCCCTCGGGGGTGCGGTTGAAGGGCACGCCCATGCGGTCGAGCAGGTCGATGATGGCCGGACCCTGCGCGGTCATCTGCTTGACGGGGGTCTGGTTGGCGAGGAAGTCGCCGCCGTAGATGGTGTCGTCGAAGTGCTTGAGGACGCTGTCGCCCTCACCCTTGAGGTCCTTGGCGGCGTTGATGCCGCCCTGCGCGCAGACCGAGTGCGACCGCTTGACCGGGACGATGGAGAAGAGGTCGACCTTGCCGCCTGCTTCGGCGATCTTGATGACGGCGGCGAGTCCGGCGAGGCCGCCTCCTACGACGATGATGCGGGGTGTTGCTGCCATGCTTTTACCTCAGAGGCGAAAGCCCCGATTGATCTCTTTGGGTGTCTTCTGGACTGTGGCCCAGAAGCAAGTCCTGTGCTGCTAATCTGTTACGGATTGCTGGGCGCGGGCAGGGTGATCCCGGCGGGCTGCTCGGGCATGACGTCGGCCGGGGCGTTGGGGTACTTGTAGACGACCGAGTAGATGCTGATGAGGCCCATCAGACATAGAACCGTGCCGATACCGGCGCAGATATAGCCGAACCGCTTGCGGGCCTTGTCGCCGGGGGTGATGCCCCACTTGGCGGCGAAGAGCCAGATGCCGTAGGCGAAGTGCCAGGTGGTGGCGATCATGGCGATGACATAGATGGCCAGCATCCAGGGGTTCGAAAGCTCGACCTGCACCTTGTGGAAGGCGGCTCCGGGGTGTTCCGGCAGCATGACGCCCGAGAAGCGCTGCCGCCAGACGTGCTGGACGATGTAGAGCAGCGCGATGATGCCGGTGATGCGCTGCATCAGGTACATCCAGTTGCCCGCCCAGGGGTAGACGTTGACCGAGGCGCGGCCGCGGAAGGCGATGTAGACGCCATAAAGCGCGTGGAAGGCCAACGGAATGAAGATCAGGCCCCATTCCAACAGGCGTACCAGAGGAAGGGAGTTGAGGAGCTTGACCTGCTGGGCGTAGGCGAGCGGGCCATTCCAAGTCTCGAAGTTGGAGACGATGTGCTCGACCAGGAATGCGCCGATGGGGACGATTCCCGAGAGCGAGTGCAGGCGACGCCAGAGGAAGGAATTGCCCTGACCGGCGCGGAGGGGCTGTACGCCGCGAATTGAGCGGTCGGCGGTGGGTGCGGGGGGCGCTACAGCGGCCATGGGCAGGTCCTTCTTCTCGTACGGAATCGTTGGGTGCGGCAGGGTGATTATTCCGCCGCGCGGAGGCGGGCGTCAAGAAAAGGAGGTGGTTTGGTTCGGTTATCGAAATGATTGTGCGAAAAAGGCTTAGAGGGCGGCGAGCAGGGCCGCCAGGGCGCGGCCGCGATGGCTGAGCGAGAGTCGGGTGGGCTGGTCGAGCTGGGCCATGGTCTTGCCGTGGGCGGGGATGTAGAAGATGGGGTCGTAGCCGAAGCCGCCGGTGCCGAGGGGGGCGGTCAGGAGGGTGCCTTCGACGTCGCCGGTGGCGGTGGCGAGGAGGACGCCGTCGCGGGCGGCGGCCAGGACGCAGCGGTAACGGGCCTGTCGCTGGGGGGCGGGCAGGTGGGCGGCGCGGTCTAGGAGGCAGAGGAGATTGCGCTCGTCCGGGGTGGCTCCGGTGTCGAAGTGCTCGTCTTCGGCATAGCGGGCGGAGCGGACGCCGGGGACTCCGTGGAGGGCGTCCAGCTCGATGCCGGAGTCGTCGGCCAGGACGGTGAGGCCGGGGGCCGCGAGGGAGTAGGCCACGGCTTTAAGGATGGCGTTGCCGGAGAAGGTGTCGGCGTCTTCCTCGGGGGCCGGGATGGAGGCGAGGCCGGGCAGGGGGGAGAGGGTAATGTCGCCGGTGACGGCGGTGTTGAAGTCGCGGAGCTTGCCGGGGTTGGAGGTGGCTACGTAGAGGTGCATAGGGAGAGTTTATCGGGTGGTGGGGATGTTTTAAGGGCACGGCTGAAACCGTGCCCTTAAGGGGTTAGTGAGAGAGCCGGAAGCGGACGAAGGCCACGGCTCCGAAGGGCGTGCGTCCGTAGGTGGAGACCAGGGCATCGGGGGCGCGGTAGAGGGTGAACTGGGCTCCTGGTGCCGCTAGAACGTGGCCGAGGCGGAAGTCCCGGTCGTAGCCGAGCGTGTACGCCTGTACGTGGCCTACGGACGACTCGGGTGGGGCGATGGCGGTGTTGGGGCCGAGCAGCAGGTCCGTGGTGCGGGCGGCGGATTCGATGCGGGTCCAGAGGTAGTTGCGGGTGTGGAAGTTGAGGAGCGACTCGAGGAGGTAGCTGTTGTCCAGCTCGCCGTCGGGGATGGACTTCGTCTGGCCCCAGACAAAGGTGGTGGACCAGCTTCCGGTGGCTGGGGTGGCCATGTCCATGCCGGGCATGCTGGTGGTGTCGTGGTGAGCGCCGATGGGCCGGGTGTACATGACGCTGGCGGTCTGGCGGCGCTGGTCTTCACTGGGGTGCAGGGCCTCGGGGCTGGTGATGTGGGCGATGGAGTACTGCCCGGACCAGTTGCGGGTGGGCGACCAGGTGAGGCGCAGGGAGTCGCTGTCGACGGCGTGGCCGTTGGGGGACGGCTCGAAGTTCCAGCGAGACTCGGTGGGTTCGGCGCCGTGGAAGCCGGAGCCTTCGAGGCGGATCGTCTTCCAGGTAAGGCCCGCGGTGAAGACGTTGAAGGCGATGTGGGTGGAGTCCTGCTGGTGGTGGCCGAGGGCGGCGATGGGGTCTTCGGACGCGGAGAGGCGGTGCGGGTAGGCGGTGGGGCCGATGGCGGGGTCGCCGACGGGCGCGGCGTAGAGGCTGAGCAGAGCGTGATGGCCGAGACGGAGATCGTAGAGAGCGCCCAGCTCCATGACGAAGTTGTGGGGATGCTGGCCGTCGACGATGGGACGGCCGAAGGCGGTCTCGCCCTGCTGGAACAGCTCGGGGTACTGGCGGTCGGCGACGGTGGCGGGCTCGAGCGAGAGCATGGTGCGGAGCGTGAGCTGGCCGTAGCGGCCGTTGGAGCCGAGCGGGCGCATGGCCATGGGCATGATCCAGTTGGTGGAGAAGAGCTTGTCGGAGCCGCGGCGGTAGGAGGCGACGCAGGGGCTTTCGATCTCGGCACAGAGGGCGGCGGGCGGCGCGGTGGGGTTGTCGGTGGCGTGCTGCTGGGTGTCGGCGATGAAGATGTTGGCGTGGAGCATGAGCATCCACGGGCCGCGCTGGGTGGTCAGCATGGGGTGCGGGGTAGCGTCGGGCTCGATGCTGGTGCCGGAGGAGCTGTGTTGCAGCTCGGTGTCGATGAGGGTTTGGGGAGGCTTGCTCATGTCCATGCCCGGCATGGACTGGGCAGATGCGATATGGGTAAACGTTGCGGCGGACAGCAGGAACAGACGCGCGAAGGCGCGGGGGGATTGCATGGGATTCGTCTCCGGTGGCTTCGGTGGATGAGAACTTCGAGGCGCTGGCGGGAGATCGGGATCAGATGCGGAGGGCGAGGAGTCGAGGCGGTGAGAACGCCTTCAGTGTGGCCGGGGTGGAGGCTGAGAAGAAGGTCTTGTGAAGATCGAGCGAACTGAGGGGGAAGGCGGTAAGTTCGACTGCGACGTGTGGCGAGGCCAGGGTGACGGCGTCGGGCAGGCTGCCGTTTGAGGCCTCGCAGCAGGCAAGCTGGGTGGGCGTGGACGCGTGGTGGCAGCACTCGGCGCAGACGGGATGGGAGACCGTGAGGTGAGGCTGCGAGTGGATCAGCGTGATCGCCGAACAGTTGAGCGGCGTGGCCAGAAGGATCAGCAGGAAGAGCAGTGCGGAGAGGCGGTAGAGACGGCCTGAAAGGCGCGCGATGCGGCTGCGGCGTGTGCTCCTTCGCATTGCGGTGGCCGGGCCGTTCATACTGTGAGTATAGACGAGGAGGAAGGGCGATGGGTTCCATGAAGGCGCATACGGAGTATCTGAAGTTCAACACGGCGGATCGATACGAGATGGTGCACATCACCGACCAGGTGGAGGCGATCGTGCGGCGGAGCGGGATCGACGATGGCCTGTGCTTTGTTTCGCCCATGCACATTACGGCGGCGATCTATGTGAACGATCACGAGTCCGGGCTGATCGAGGATATCGGCACGTGGCTGGAGAAGCTGGCCCCGAGCTGGCCGGGGTACAAGCATCACCAGACCGGCGAGGATAACGCCGATGCTCATCTGAAGGCTCTGCTGCTGCATCACGAGACGACGCTGCCGGTGACGAAGGGGCGGCTCGACCTGGGGACTTGGCAGCGGGTGTTCTATGCGGAGTTCGATGGGCAGCGGCCGAAGCGGGTGATTGTGAAGGTGCTTGGGATTACGGCTTAGGTGTGATGGCACGGTTGTAGCCGTGCCATCACACCTAAGCGAATAACGCGGGGAGATGGAGATTCTTGCGGGTTTGAAAGAAAGCATACCTCGGGGGCTAAAGCCCGCGTCTGTGGTGGGTTTTGGTGTCCGGGCTAAAGCCCGGACCTACCTCAGAAGCAAAAGCAAGAACAACGGCAAAGACAGAAGCAGATTCCTCCGCTTCGTTCCTGAATGACAACAAAAGAACAGGCAACGACAAGAACAAGCGGTCAGCCTAACGGCGGCGGGTGTTGGTGGCTAAGACGCCGCCGAGGATCGAGCCGAGGACGCCGCGTACGATCTGGCGGCCTGCCTGGCTGGCCACGGCGCGGGCCGCGCTCTTCATCATCACCTCGGCGATGGAGTCGGAGCCGCGTCCTCCGCGTGGGCCGGTGGGACCGCGCTGGGTAAGTGCGCCGGTGATGCTGCTCAGCCAGCCGCCGGACTCGGGAGCCGCTGGCTGTGCGGAGGTGGGTGCGTTGGGCTGCGGCGTGGGGGCAGAGGAGTTCTCCGCGCGGGCCTTCAGGCGCTCATAGGCGCTCTCGCGATCGACGGGGGTCTCGTAGACTCCGGCCACGACTGAGGTGGCCATGAGGGCCTTGCGCTCGGCGGGCGTAATGGGGCCGATGCGTGCGTGCGGCGGGCAGATCGTCGCGCGCTCGACGATGGTAGGAGTGCCGCTCTCGTCGAGGAACGAGACCAGCGCCTCGCCGACGCCAAGCTCGCTGATGGCCTTCTCGGTATCAAGCTGCGGGTTGGCGCGGAAGGTCTGCGCAGCAGTCTTCACGGCCTTCTGCTCCTGCGGGGTGAACGCCCGCAGCGCGTGCTGCACGCGGTTGCCGAGCTGGCTCAGGATGACGGGCGGAATGTCGGCGGGGTTCTGCGTGACGAAGTAGATGCCGACGCCCTTCGACCGGATGAGGCGCACGACCTGCTCGATCTTCTGCGAGAGAGTGGCGGGAAGATCGTTGAAGAGCAGGTGGGCCTCGTCGAAGAAGAAGACGAGCTTAGGCTTGTCGAGGTCGCCCGCCTCGGGCAGGTGCTCGTATAGCTCGGAGAGCAGCCAGAGTAGGAAGGTCGCGTAGAGCTGAGGTGAGTTCATCAGCTTGTCTGCGGCCAGCAGGTTGATGACGCCCTTGCCGTCGATGGTCTGGAGCAAGTCGTCGATGTTCAGGGCAGGCTCGCCGAGGAACTGATCGCCGCCCTGCTGTTCCAGGCCGATGAGGCCGCGCTGGATGGCTCCAATGCTGGCCGCGGAGATGTTGCCGTACTCGGTCTGGTAGGTCTTGGCGTTGTCGCCGACGGCTTGCAGCATCGCCTTCAGATCTTTGAGGTCGAGCAGCAGCAGGCCGTTGTCGTCGGCGATTTTGAAGACTAGCGTGAGCACGGCTGTCTGGGTGTCGTTCAGGTTGAGGATGCGGCCGAACATGAGCGGGCCGATCTCGGAGGCGGTGGCGCGCAGCGGGTGGCCCTGCTCGCCGAAGATGTCCCAGAGGGTGACGGGGGAGGCTGCGAATTTGAAGTCTGCGAGACCGAGTTTTTGTACGCGGGCGTCGAACTTGGCGTTCGATGCGCCGGGCTCGGCGATGCCGCTGAGGTCGCCCTTGACGTCGGCGGCGAAGACGGGCACGCCGATGCTGCTGAAGGCCTCAGCCATGACCTCGAGCGTGATGGTCTTGCCCGTACCGGTGGCTCCGGCGACGAGGCCGTGGCGGTTGGCCATGGCGGGGAGAAGAAGTAGCTCGGTCTCTCCGCTCTTTGCGATGAGTAGGGGTTGCGTCACCTGTGCTCCTTGGTTCAATACGTGTGTCTTTGAGAATCCTAGCGTATTGAGGAGATGGTGTTTTTACGCGAAGCGTCGAGAACTGCACGAAGTGCCGCCCGCCCGGCGTTAGGGTGTCTTTGCCTTTGTTTCTTGTGGTTGAGAAAAGAAGGCACACTTCGGGGCTAAAGCCCGGACCTACCTCAGAAGCAAAAACAACGACAAAAGCAGAAGCAGATTCCTCCGCTTCGCTCCTGAATGACAACAAGAAAACAAGCAACGGCTGCTGAAGATGGCGAGGTGCTTAGGGCTTTTGCGGAGTGGGGAGTGTGACGGTCGGCGAAAGCAGGACGATATCGACGCGGCGGTTCTTGGCGCGGCCATCGGCTGTGGCGTTGTCGGCTACGGGGTGGAACTCCGCGTATCCGGCGGCGGAGATCTGCTCGGGCGTGGTGGCCCGGTCGACCAGCAGCAGCCGTGTGATGGTAGCGGCGCGGGCCGTGGATAGCTCCCAGTTGGTGGCGAACAGAGCCGTGTGGATGGGGTTGTTGTCGGTGTGGCCCTCGACGCGCATGGGCTGGTGCGGCAGGGCTGCGGCGACGGCGTTGAGGACATCGAGCGATTCGTTACGGACCGTCGCGGAGCCGGAGTCGAAGAAGCCCGCCTCGCGCATGGAGATAACGAGACCCTCCTGCGTCAGATGCGTGCTGACGAGGCCGTCGGCCAGGTGCCGCGCGGCTACCTGCGCCTTGATGATCTCGCGGATGCGCTGCTCGGTCTGGCGAAGCTGTTCGACCGCAGTGGGGACGGGTGGGGAAGCGTGCTGGGCGAGTGCGCCCGCCGCTTCTTCGAGCGGCGGCGTCTTCGAGTGCGGGTCGAAGATGCCGCTGTGATCGAAGGCAGCCTGCATGGCAGCAGCGAGCTGCGTCTTCTTCTTTTTGTCGGATTGGCTGGAGGCGAAGAGCACGACGAAGAAGGCGAAGAGCAGCGTGATGAAGTCGGCGTAGGAGACCAGCCAGCGCTCGTGGTTGACGTGTTCGGGATGCTTCTTCTTGCGGCTCATGCGGCGGCCTCGGAGCGGCGGGCGGCCTTGCCGGGCTGAGGTTTGGCATCCTGCGCCTCGTGTGGCTTCGAGGCGAGAAGGTAGGTGCGGAGCTTCATCTCGAGCATGCGCGGGTTCATCCCTTCGAGGATCGAGATGACACCCTCGAGGATCATCTCCTTCTGCATCACCTCTTCGCGATGGCGGAACTTGAGCTTGCCCGCCGCGGGCAGGCAGATGAGGTTCGCGAGAGCGACGCCGTAGATGGTGGCGACGAAGGCCGTGGCGATGCCGCGTCCAACCTCGTCGATGTTATCGAGGTTCTTCATCACCTGGATGAGGCCGAGCACCGCGCCGATGATGCCGATGGTGGGCGAGTAGCCGCCTGCGGCCTCGAAGACAGCAGGGATCTTCTCGTCGATCTCGGAGCGGTTGTCGAGCTGGAGCTGCATGATGGTGCGCACCTCTTCAGGCTCGGTGCCATCGACGGCGAGCATGAGCGCCTGCTTGAGGAACGGGTCTTCAATGCGGTTCAGGTCGGAGTCGAGCGAGACGATACCGCTCTTGCGAGCTTTGTTGGCGAACTCGACGATCTGTGCGAGAACTGCCTCGCCGTCGGGGCCGCGATGCATGAAGACCTTGACGACGTCCTTGCAGGCCGCGAGGAAGATGCTCATGGGGAACTGCAGCATGACGGCTCCGGCGGTGCCTCCGAGGACGATCATCGCGGCTGTGGGCTGGGTGATCTGCGAGATGCTTCCGCCTTCGATCATCATGCCGGCGAGGATACCGGCGAGGGCCAGGATGATGCCGCCAATGCTGGCGATATCCATGATTGCTGCTCCTTGTAGTTGTGGCTTGAAGTGCCTGCGTGAAGTTAGTTGTCGATGCGCGAAGAAGCCTGGCCCGTTATGGCGTTGGCGCTACGCGCGGCGAGGGCGGATGCCGCCTCGGGCCATGCGCCGCGAAGGACCTCTCCGCGATAGGCGATGATGCTAGCGGTCAGCTCGTCGAGGCCCTCGCGGACGATGAGCTTCTCGCCGGTGACGAGGGTGAGCGTGGTGTCGGGTGCGGCTTCGGCGAACTTGATGAGATCGCAGTTGATGACGATGCGGGTGCCGTTGAGCCGGGTAAGGTCGATCATCTTGGGCTGCATCCTCCTGTGGGGCGTTATCGGCGTGGGGTGGGGAAACGATAGGAGCTGTCCTTAGATGCAAGCGATGCGTATGCGGCGATGGCATTATGCAAGACCTGTCTAAAGTCGCCGGGGGGCAGGCCGATGAAGGGGTTGAACGTGATGCCTGCCGCATGGTGACGAAGCGCACGGTGCAGAGTAACTGCTGCAGCAATTGAGGCGGTCAGCATCCGGGACAGTCAACGCGGTTTCTCAAAACCAGATAACCAACCAAATCAATCGACCGATATAGGAGCGAATCATGTCCTTGGGTGTACTGAATAACATCGCAGCGATCTACGCGCAGAACAACCTGAACAACACGCAGGCCAGCCTGCAGACGACCCTGCAGCAGCTCTCTTCCGGGTCACGGATCAACAGCGGCGCCGACGACGCGGCCGGTCTGTCGGTCTCCGATGGTCTGAACGCCAACATCGCCGCTCTCTCGCAGTCTTCGCAGAATGCGACCGACGGCATCGGCCTGTTGCAGACCGCTGACGGCGCTCTCTCGCAGGTGACCAGCCTGCTCGACCGCGCCACGACGCTGGCGACCGAAGCCGCCAACGGCACGCTGAACGGCAGCCAGGTCAGCTCGGCCAATCAGGAGTATCAGAACATTCTGTCTGAGATCGGCAACATCGGATCGACGACGAACTTCAACGGCAACAGCGTGTTCTCGAACCAGGCAACCACGGTGTTCGTCTCTGACGGTACGTCGAACGGCTCGGCTGTCTTCAGCGAGGTGACGGGCACTCTGAGCGCCTCCAACGTTGGTGAGACCGAGCCGACCGGCGCTGTCGGGCCTGCTTTGGCGACCACTGCGGTAGCTCCCACCGGCACTGTGGCTGGTACGCTGACCTTTGCGGCACCGGCGAACTCGACCGATACCCTCTCGGGTAGCTTCTCTATCTCGATGGGCGGCGGTACGGCCGTGTCCCTCACGGTGAAGGCCGGTTCTACGATGACTGATGCGGTAAGCCAGTTGAACACGCAGCTCGGTGCGGCTGGCTCGACCCTGACGGCGGCCGTTACTGGTGGCAAGGTTGTTATCTCCACTGCTGCGACTGCCCCAACCACGGATACCCTGGCGATCACCTCCGGTGCGCTCCACGATACTCCGTCCACTGCGCCGACGCTGATGGCGGCTCCCACCATCGTGGCTCCCACGGCAACGGTGGGCGGCACGGCAACCTTTGCGGCGCTCCCTGCGGGAGGCACCATCTCCGGCACTCTCGCGGTCCAGGTCGCCGGCGGTTCGTCGATCATTTCGACGATCACGACAGGCACCTCGCTGTCGGACGCGGTCTCCCAGTTGAACGCGCAGTACAGCCAGGATGGCTCGGGGCTGACGGCGAGCCAGGGCACGGGCGCCAATGCCGGTCAACTCGTTATCACCGGTGCGGCCGGAGTAGCGAATGTCCTGACCACGACCGGCACTTCGCTGGTTTCGACTCCGGGCTCGGCTACGACTCCTGGTGCGGGTGTGGACTTCACGGCCGCAGGCGTTTCGACACTGACGGCGGATACTGCGCAGAATGTGCTGACGTCGGTGACCAACGCGATTGCTGGTGTAGCCTACCAGCGTGGCGTAATCGGCGCGGACATCAACGAGCTGACGGCGGCGTCGAATGTGGCGTCAGCCGAGTCCACCAACCTGACCTCGGCGCAGAGCGCTATCGACTCGACCGACTACGGTCAGGCGACGAGTAATCTGGCCAAGTACCAGGTGCTGAGCCAGACCGGTATCAGCGCGCTGGCCCAGGCCAACACTGTACAGCAGGAAGTTCTGAAGCTGCTCCAGTAAAACGAGAGGATGGGCGGTTTCGCGGCGGCTTGAGCTTGCTCAAGCCGCTGCGGAGCCGCCTGTTCTGTTTTCCTGTTCTTTTTTGTAGCTCATGGCTAGATTTTTCTAATCCTGCCTGCTCTGGTTTGGCTGTTTGTTTGCACCTGTCGTAGCGCAACTACTCTCATTCATTACAAGGATCAGCATGGGCACAGTTGGAATCAGCTTCGGCTCGGCAACCAGTGGCGCGGGATTCGATGTGACCTCGACGGTCAACTCGATCCTGGCGATTCAACAGGGGATTGAGACGCCCTGGAAGACGCAGTTGACCACGCTCGCGGCCCAGGATACGGCCTTCACGCAGATCGGCACGGACCTGGCGACGCTCTCCACGTCGCTGTCGGCGCTGACGAACTTTGACGGCGTGCTGGCGCAGAAGCTGGGCTCCAGCTCGGATGAAAATGTGCTGGCGATCACCTCGGCGAGCACGTCGGCGGTGGCGGGAAGCCACACGATCACGGTCACGCAGTTGGCGCAGACCTCATCGGTGTACACCAATGAGATTGCGAACAAGGGCGATACGTTGAGCGGAACCCTGACGTTGCAGGTAGGCTCGGGCGCGGCGCAGACGATTACGCTGGACAGCACGAACAACACGCTGGTCTCGCTGGCGACGGCGATCAATACGGGCAACTACGGGGTGCAGGCCAGCGTGGTGACGGATGCGAATGGGTCGAGGCTGTCGCTGGTGAGCCAGACGAGCGGGGCCGGGGGGCAACTGAGCACTACGGGCTCGGCCCTGACCGACTCTACGACCAATGCGGCGATGGACATCTCCGTCGGGCAGACGGGCCAGGATGCCAAGCTGAATGTGGACGGCATCGACACCACGAGCGGGTCGAACACGGTGACGAATGCGATTCCGGGGGTGACGTTTCAGTTGCTCTCGGCTCCCGTGGGGGCGCAGGTGCAGGTGCAGATCACGAACGATAACTCCGCCATCGAGACGGCGATGCAGGCGGTGGTGACCGCGTATAACACGGTGGCGTCGGACCTGAAGACGCAGGAAGGGAATACCTCGACGGGTGCGGCGGAGCCGTTATTCGGCGATCCGACACTGTCGCTGATTCAGGACCAGCTTAGCTCGGCGCTGTTTCAGGGCGCGGCGAGCGGCTCGATCAAAGGCATCACCGACCTGGGGCTGGAGGTGAACGAGAGCGGCCAGCTTACGTTTACGCCTTCGACGATGGACGCGGCGCTGAATGCGAACTTCAACGATGTGGCCGGGTTCTTGCAGACTGCGGGGAGCTTCGGGCAGAGCTTCACCACGACGCTGAACCAGATGGGCAACAGCTCGACGACCGGGGCGGTGTCCCTGGCGTTGCAGCAGAACTCGACCGAAGAGGCGGCGCTGAACACGAATATCAGCAACGAGGAGACGCTGATCGCGACGCAGAAGACGGCTCTGACGACAGAGTTGAATAAGGCGAACGAGACGCTGCAGAGCATTCCTTCGCAGTTGGACGAGGTCAATGAGCTTTACGCTTCGTTCACCGGATACAACACCAATACGGGAAGCTGACTGGATAGGCCAGCGCGCAGGCGGAAGAGGCGAGGGGACAGGGGGATGAGCCAGATGAACTATCAGCAGCAGAGTTTGACAGGGGCCACCGGGTTGGAGTTGGTTGTGGCGCTATACGACGCGGCGATTGGCGGGCTGTATCGGGCGATCCAGTGTGTGGAAGAGGATGACACCATCGGGCGGCGCATCGCGGTCAAGAAGGTGGTGGACATCCTGATGTATCTGCAGGCTCGGCTGCGGCCCGATGTTGGTGGTGCCGCTGCGGCTTCGCTTGCGGACTTCTACGCGGCGATGTTCACGCTGACGCTGGAGGCTTCGCACCTGGCCTCGAAGGAGCAGTTTACCGAGGTGATCGGGTGCATCCGTAATGTGCGCGATGCGTGGGCGATTGCGGCGAAGGACCCGGCTGCGGGGAAGGTGTTGCCGCGTGAGCTAAGGACGCGGGAGGAGACGTTTGTGGCCGCGCGGACCGATGCTGCGGGTGAGGTCGTGGGGGCTTCGCGGTGGTCGGCTTAGGGTAGGGATTGTGAAGACGTGCAGCGTTTGAAAGCCCATCTCTTGGAGATGGGCTTTCTGCTAGTTGGCTACGGCCAGCTCTTCTTCGAGCTGCTGCTTCTCGTAGAGGCGGGTGTAGTAGCCACCGGAGGCGAGCAGCTCGTCGTGGGTGCCCAACTCGGCGATGCGACCGTCCACGAGCACCGCGATCTGGTCGGCGTTACGCGCGGTCGAGATGCGGTGCGAGATGAGGATGGTGGTGCGTCCCTGCATGACGCGGCGCAGGCCGGAGAGAATCTGTTCCTCGGTGTGGGTGTCCACGCTGGCCAGCGCGTCGTCGAGGATGAGAATGCGCGGGTCACGCAGGACGGCGCGGGCGATGGAGGTGCGCTGCTTCTGGCCGCCTGAGAGGGTGACGCCGCGCTCGCCGACCAGAGTCTCGAAGCCCTTGGGGAACTCGAGAATTTCGGTGCGGATGTAGGCGGTAGCGGCGGCGTCTTCGATCTCCTGGAGGGTGGCGTCGGGCCTGCCGAAGGCGATGTTGTGGTGGATGGTGTCGGAGAAGAGGAAGGTCTCCTGCGGGACGAAGCCGATGTTGCGGCGCAGGGTGGCGAGCGGTTGGCTCTGGATGGGCGCGCCGTCGATGAGGACCATGCCGGGGGCGGCGTCGTAGAGGCGCGGGATCAGGTTGACCAGGGTGGATTTGCCCGAGCCGGTGGGGCCGACGACGGCGAGGCTGGAGCCGGCGGGGATGGTGAGGTTGATCTCCTCGAGGACAGGCACGCCGGGCGTGTAGGAGAAGTTGAGGTTGCGGAACTCGATGCTGCCTGTAATGGGTACAGGATTGGCGGCGAGCAGAGCCGGGACGTCCTCGATGGTGGGTTTTTCTTTGAGCAGGTCGTCGATGCGGATGACCGAGGCGGTGCCGCGCTGGAAGAGGTTGACGACCCAGCCGATGGCGATCATGGGCCAGGTGAGCTGCACCATGTAGACCATGAACTCGGCGAACTGGCCGCTGGTCATGTGGCCGGAGATGACCTCGTGCCCGCCGACGAGCAGGGTGATGACGAGCGAGATGCCGAGCACCAGCTCCAGCGTGGGCCAGAGCATGGCCATCAGGCGGACGAGGTGGAGCGAGCGGCCGATGTACTCGTCGTTGGCGGTCTCGAAGGAGGAGATCTCGGCCTCTTCTTGCGCGAAGGCGCGGATGAGGCGGGCTCCGGAGAAGTTCTCCTGGGTCTTGGCGGAGATCTCGGAGAACATGTCCTGAATGCGCTCGAAGCGCTTGTGGATGCGGGCTCCGAAGCCCTGCACGGCGATTGAGGCCAGCGGCAGTGGGATGAAGGCGAAGAGCGTGAGGCGCGGGCTGAGGCGGAACATGAAGGGCAGCGCCGCGGCGGTAAAGAAGAGCGTGTTGGCCGAGTAGAGGATGGCGGGGCCGAGGAGCTGGCGGACGGCGTTCAGGTCGTTGGTGGTGCGGGCCATGATGTCGCCGGTGCGGTGGGTCTGGAAGAAGGAGGACTGCTGGCGCTCCAGATTCGCGAAGATGTCGTTGCGCAGGTCGAACTCGATCTCGCGCGAGGCTCCGATGATGATCTGGCGGGAGAGATAGAGGAAGACCGCCATGATGGACGCCACGAGCAGAAGGCGCAGGGCGTGGTGCAGGATGACGGCGGAGGTGACGCCGTGCTGCATGTCGTCGACGGCGTGGCCGATGACGGGCGGGAGCATGGCCTTGCTGGAGTTGTAGAGGATAACCGCGATGGCACCCCAGGCGAGACTCTTCCAGTATCGCTTCAGGTAGGGGGAGAGCGGTTTTAGACGATCGAACATGGGGATTAGATGATCCTCGGGCGATTGGGACGCAGCCTCTACAAGCTTATATGGTTTGCGGCGGATGAAAAAGCAACGGCAAAAGCGCCCTCGCGCCGGGCGGGCGGCACTTCGTGCGGTTCTCGACGCTTCGCATGAAGGCTTTTAGACGAGGGGGAGGGTCAGGGTCATGGTGGTGCCCTGGTTGTGGCCGTTGCTGGACGCGGTGATCTCGCCGCCGTGCTGGCGGGCGATGGTGCGGACCAGGAAGAGGCCCAGCCCGGTGCCCTTGATCTTAACCGAGTAACGGCCGGGGACTCGGTAAAAACGCTTGAAGATCAGCTTCAGCTCCTTGGGCGGCACGCCGAGGCCCTGGTCGGTAATGGAGAGAGCCACCTTGGTGTAGTTGCTGATGGCCAGGGCGCAGCGGATCTGTACGCGAGTGGGGGAGTACTTGACCGCATTGTCGAGCAGGTTGAGGATGGCGGTGCGCAGGTCTTCGGAGATGCCTTCGACGCGCAGGCGGACAGCTCCGGGGACCGGGTCGAGGACGATGGCCTCGGGCGGCAGGTGGTGGCGCGAGAGCGTGATGGCGATACACTCGGCGACCAGCGGCTCGAAGTCGAACTGGGTGCGGTTTTGCTGCTGACGATGGCGCTGGCCCAGTTCGCCCGCCTTGAGGACTTGCTCAACGGTTGAGAGCAGGCGGTCGGAGTCGGCGTGCATGACCTGGTAGAAGTGCTGCTTCTGGGCTTCGGGGAGGTCGCGGCGCTGGAGCGTCTCGAGGTAGAGGCGGATGCTGGCGATGGGGGTTTTCAGTTCGTGGGTGACGGCGTTGAGGAAGGAGTCCTGACGCTCGTTGCGGCGGATCTCGCGGACGAGGAAGATGGTGTTGAGGACGACTCCGGCGACCAGGATCGCGAAGAGGATGATGCCCAGGACCAGCAGGGCAAGGTGTCCCTCGTTGCGGATGCGGATGATCCAGGTGATGTTGAGGAAGACGGTGAGGCCGGTGAGCAGCACGCCGAGGGTGATGAAGGTGGCGATGGCTCCGCGGCGGCGTGTGATGTTCATGCTTGGGTGAAAGTATAGCGATTTTGGGGCACTTGGCGTTTTTACGCGAAGGGTCCAAGACAGCACGAAGTGCCGCCCGCCCGGCGTGAGGGCGCTTTTGCTGTTATTTGTTTCAACGAGAAAGCCCGGCACAATGGCCGGGCTTTCTCGTTGATGCTGCTATTCGGTTATGCGCCAGCCGGTTTGGGGTTGAACTTATCGAACTTGGCGATCTGGACCTTCTTGGCCAGGCCCATCTTCGAGAGCAGCCAGATGCAGTAGTAGTTGATGTCGAACTCGTACCAGGCGAGACCGTGACGGGCGCTGACCGGGTGGGCGTGGTGGTTGTTATGCCAGCCCTCGCCGCCGGTGAGGATGGCGACCCACCAGTTATTGCGCGAGTGATCGCGGGTCTCGAAGCGGCGCGAGCCGTACATGTGGGTGGCCGAGTTGACGAACCAGGTGGCGTGCAGGCCTACGACGACGCGGAGGAAGGTTCCCCAGAGCATCATGCTGAGGCCACCGGCGAGGGCGTGGCCAGCCGGAGCCAGAGCTGCGCCGAGGCCGATCTGCGCGAAGCCGGTGAGCGTGAGCAGGACCCAGTGGTACTTCGAGAGGAAGACGTGGACCTTGTCGCGGGTGAGGTCGGGAGCGTAGCGGCCGAGGAGCGCGGTCTCCGAGTGCATGGCGCGGCCGGAGATGATCCAGCCCGCGTGCGACCAGAAGGTGCCGTCGACGGGGGTGTGCGGATCGCCTTCCTGGTCGGAGTTCTGATGGTGGACGCGGTGGGTGGCGACCCAGAAGATCGGTCCGCCCTCAAGCGCCATGGTGCCGCAGGCGGTGACGAAGTACTCGACCCACTTGGGGGTGCGGAAGCCGCGGTGCGTGAGCAGGCGGTGATACGCCACGCCGATGCCGACGTTGATGGCGAAGAAGTACATGACGCCGAAGGCGATCAGGTTCTTCCACGAGAAGCAGAAGAGCGCGGCGAGGGCGCCGACGTGGAAGAGGCCCATGACGATGGCGGTGATCCAGTTGACGCGGCCTTCCTGGTACGCGCGGCCCATGCGGAGGTCCTGCTTGACCTGGGCGCGAACCTGCTCCGCGGTGGAGACGGGCTTCTCCATGGAGAGGTTGCGGATCTCGGACTCCTCGGAGTCGATGGCGCGCTGGCGCCTCTCGAGGGCCGATTCGATGACGGCTTCGTTGGCTTCGTCGTTCTCGATGGCTTCCTGCTGGAAGGCTGCGTAGCCGGTAGCCTTGCTCGCGGAGGTCTTGGTCGCGGTGACTTCAGAGTTCATGGTGTCCTCGTCTTTTCGGTGGTGCCTTGCTGCTCTAGGAACAACGCTAGCAGGATGGAGAGAGAGGCGTTGTAAGACTTTTGTAATGGGGGTTCTGACGAATGGACCTTCTGCGCGGAGGGAGATCGCTTCGTGACGCGTATATCTTGACGTGCCAATAGAAACGCCCGTTTGGTAGGCTGTTGGCATGACATCTGAGCTATTAGCACCGTTTCGTCTGGGACCGCGATTTAGTGAACGGATCTGGGGTAAGCCCGATCTGAAGCCTTGGTATGACTCGACCGGGACCAGCGAGCTGGTGGGTGAGGCGTGGCTCACAGGGCCGGATTGCCCGGTTGAGACGGGCACGGAGTTGGGCAAGTCGCTGAAAGACCTATACCCTGAGTTTCCGCTGCTGGTGAAGATGCTGTTTCCCAATGACAAGCTCTCGGTGCAGGTGCATCCCGATGATGAGCAGGCGCAGGCGCTGGGGCTGGCGCGGGGCAAGACGGAGTGCTGGTATGTGCTGGAGGCAGAGCCGGGCTCGACGGTGGCTTGCGGGCTGAAAGAGGGTGTAACGCCAGAGCAGGTGCGGACCGCGGCGCTCGACGGCAGTATGGAGTCGCTGATGGAGATGGTGCCGGTGAGCGTGGGCGATATGGTCTTCGTCGATGCGGGGACGGTGCATGCCATCGGGCCGGGGCTGGTGCTGCTGGAGGTGCAGCAGACCTGCGATGTGACCTATCGGATGTTCGACTATGGCAGACCGAGGGAGCTGCATCTCGAAAAGGGGCTGGCCGTGATGCGGACCAAGACCGCCGCGGGGAAGGTGGCTCCGCGGGAGATGGACGGGTTCGTGCGGCTGATCGAGCAGAAGTATTTTGTCGTGGACCGGTTCGATATCGAAGGCGAGGAGCTGGTTTCGATGACGGGGCCGGGCTGCCTGGTGGCGCTCTCGGGTGAGGGCGTGGTGATCGTGCCGGGCGAAGAGGAAGAAGTCGAGCTGACGGCGGGGAAGGCTGTCGTGGTGCCCGAGGGATGGGACACGGTGGTGGTCGAGAGCCTGAAGGGGATGAGCTTCGTGCGGTGCGTGGCTCCGGTGTAAAGGACGGCGAGCTTAGCGCAGGAAGGCGCTAAGCTCGCTGGCAGCCTGACGGAGCGGGCTGAGGAACTGGGTCTGCATCTCGAAGACCGGCATACGCGGGGCGTTGCCGGAGAGGTTGACCGTGGCCACGACGCGGCCCGAGGGTGCGAAGACCGGCACGGCGAGCGAGCGTAGACCGACTTCGAGTTCCTGATCGACCAGCGCGTAGTTGAGGCGGCGCACCGTGCGCAGGGCGAGCCGCAGCTTGTCGACGGTGGTGATGGTGCGGGTGGTGTGGGGGATCAGGTTGACGTGGGCGAGGTAGTGCTCGAGCTGCTCGGTGGGCAGGTAGGCGAGCAGCACGCGGCCCATGCTGGTGCAGTACGCGGGCAGGCGGCTGCCGATGTGCAGGTCCACGGCCATGACGCGGGAGACGCTGGTGCGCGCGATGTAGACGATGTCCTCGCCGTCGAGCGTGGCCACCGAGAAGGACTCGCGGTAGTTGGCGGACATGCGCTCGAGGATGGGCTGCGCGGCGGTGGAGAGCGCGGACGATGTAGTGTAGGTGTGCGAGAGAGTGAGCATGCGCGGGCGCAGGGCGTAGCGCTGGCCGTCTTCGGCTCCGGCGAAGCCCAGCTTGGTGAGCGTGTAGAGGCAGCGGCGCACGGCAGCCCGGGAGAGGCCGGTCTTGACCGAGAGCTGCGAGATGGTCATCTGCGGGTGCTGCTGGGTGAAGGCCTGAATGACGATGAGGCCGCGCGCGAGCGAGGTCATGAAGTTGGGGTCGCCCTGGTAGGTGTCGAGCGCGGATGCGGGGGTGGGCTTGGCTACGGGAGGCTGAGCGGGAAGCTCCTGTGCGGGTGCGTTGCTGGGACGGGAGACTGGGGCCATCGGGAATCCTCGTACGGGTAGGGGCAAGCAGAGAGCGCCCGTTGTGGCGTCGTGCGATTGCCGGACTGCTATTACGATAAACGCACGGAAGCCGGGAAGCAAGGTCAACGCGGCTGTGATGCGGCGAGCCCCACGGCTATGAGAAGATAAGCCCGTAAGATGGGGAGAGATTACGGTATGCCGAGTTCAATCAAAGTGGCGCCGCTCGCGGAGCGGAACGCATGGAAGGCGCTGGAAAACCATGTTGGCGAGATACGCGGGAAGCACCTGCGCGAGCTGTTTGCGGCCGATCCGGGCCGCGGTGAGCGGTATACGGCCGAGGCTGGCGGTATCTTTCTCGACTACTCGAAGAACCGCATTGATGACAAGACGCTGAAACTGTTGGTGGAGTTGGCCGAAGAGTCCGGGTTGCGCGAGAAGATCGAAGCGATGTTCACGGGCGAGAAGATCAACATCACGGAGAACCGAGCGGTGCTGCATGTGGCGTTGCGTGCGCCCAAGGGTGAGTCGATCCTGGTGGACGGCGAGGACGTGGTGCCGCCGGTGCACGAGGTGCTGGACAAGATGTCGGGCTTCGCGGAGCGGGTGCGCTCGGGCGAGTGGAAGGGACACACCGGCAAGAAGATCAAGAACGTAGTGAACATCGGGATCGGCGGCTCGGACCTGGGGCCGGTGATGGCGTATGAGGCGCTGAAGCACTATAGCCAGCGCGACCTGACCTTCCGCTTTGTTTCGAACGTGGATGGCACTGATTTTGCCGAGGCTGTGGTCGATCTCGCGGCGGATGAGACGCTCTTCCTGGTCGCGTCGAAGACCTTTACGACGCTGGAGACGATGACCAACGCGCACTCGGCTCGCGAGTGGACACTGGCCGCGCTGGGCGGCGACGAAAAGGCGATTGCCAAGCACTTCGTGGCCATCTCGACCAACGCGAAGGAAGTGGCGAAGTTCGGCATCGACACCGAGAACATGTTCGGGTTCTGGGACTGGGTCGGTGGGCGTTACTCGATGGACTCGGCCATCGGTCTTTCGACGATGATCGCGGTGGGGCCGGATAACTTCCGCGCCATGCTGGCGGGCTTCCATGAGATGGACGTGCACTTCCGCACGACTCCGTTCGAGAAGAACCTGCCGGTGCTGCTGGGGCTGCTGACGGTCTGGTATACGGATTTCTTCGACGCGCAGACGATGGCGATTCTGCCTTATGAACAGTATCTGAAGCGCTTCCCGGCGTATCTGCAGCAGCTCACGATGGAGTCGAACGGAAAACATGTAACACTCGACGGCACACATGTGACGACCGAGACCGGGCCGATCTACTGGGGCGAGCCGGGGACGAACGGGCAGCACTCGTTCTACCAACTCATCCATCAGGGAACTCGGTTGATTCCTTGCGACTTCATCGGCTTCTACAAGACGCTGAATGTGCTGGGACGGCATCACGACATGCTGATGGCGAACGTCTTCGCGCAGGCTGAGGCGCTGGCGTTCGGCAAGACGGCGGAAGAGGTGAAGGCCGAGGGCGTTGCCGAGGCTCTGGTGCCGCACAAGGTCTTCGAGGGCAACCGTCCGTCGAATACGATTCTGGCCGATGTGCTGACTCCGAACGTTCTGGGCAAGCTGATTGCGCTCTATGAGCACAATGTCTTTACGCAGGGCGCGATCTGGAATATCGACTCGTTCGACCAGTGGGGCGTGGAGCTGGGTAAGGTGCTGGCGACGCGGATTCTGGGTGAGCTTGAGGGCGATGCAGAGCTGACGCATGACAGCTCGACCAATAGCCTGATTCGGAAGTATCGCGCGAATAAGTAACTGGTTTAGTTGCTTTTATGGAAGACAGGCCCGCTCCTCTTTGGAGCGGGCCTGTCTTTTTGAGTGAAGAAAATACGCGCAGTGACTAGCCTACGAAGTCTACCTGGGCGCGGTGGGGGATGATTCCGCGCTCGTAGCCTAGCTCCAGCAGCTTGCGGACGCCCTCGCGGCCATCGTCGCCGAGGTCCAGCGTGCGCTCGTTGACGTACATGCCGACGTAGCGGTTGGCCAGGGTGGGATCGACCTCCTGGGCAAACTGCATGGCATAGTCGAGGGCGGGCTCACGGTGCTCCAGTGCGTGGCGGATGCTGTCGCGGATGGCCTGCGTTGTGGTCAACATGATCTCAGGGCCGAGCGAGCGGCGGATGACGTTGCCGCCGAGCGGAAGGGGCAGGCCGGTCTCCTCGTGCCACCACTGGCCGAGGTCGAGGATCTTGACGAGACCGTCGTTGGCGTAGGTGAGCTGGCCCTCGTGGATGAGCAGGCCAGCCTGGTACTCGCCCGCGAGGACGGCAGGGATGATCTTTTCGAAAGGAACGACGACGGTTTCGACGTCGGGCGCGAAGAGCTTGAGCGCGAGGTAGGCCGTGGTAAGGGTGCCGGGGACGGCGATGCGGAGCTTCTTCACCTCGTCGAGCGAGTGGCGGTGGGTGGAGACGATCATGGGGCCGTAGTTGTCGCCGACGCTGGCGCCGCAGGTCATCAGGGCGTAGTTGTCCTGAAGGTAGGGGTAGGCGTGGAAGCTGATGGCCGTGACGTCGTAGAAGGCCTCCTTCAACGCGAGGTGGTTGAGGGTTTCGATGTCGGTGAGGTTATGGACGAACTTGTAGCCGGGGACCCGGATCTTGTTGGTAGCCAGGCCGTAGAACATGAAGGCGTCGTCGGAGTCCGGGCTATGGGCGATGCTGATTTCTTTAATGCCAGATTCGGTGGTGATCATAATGTGCTGCAGTCCTTCTTGTTTTAAAAAGCGGGGAGGTTAGGTGGATTAGGCGCGCTGCTGCCGCCAGCGCTGGGTGGCGCTATAGATGCCTGCGGCCGCGGCGATCTTGGCCAGGTTGCCGAAGAGGAAGGGAAGCACGGCGAGCGCGATGGCCTTGCCGGCGCTGAGGTGCATGACGGTGCCGAGCCAGATCGTACCAATGGTGAAGAGCAGGATGCTGGCCAGGGTTGCGCCGATGGCTCCGGCTACGAAGCGGCTGGTGCGGCTGGAGAGGGCGCGTGCGACGATCCCGGTAGTGAAGGCGACCAGCGGGTAGGCGAAGAGGTAGCCGCCGGTGGGTCCGAGAAGCTGCAACATGCCGCCGGGGCCGTTGGGGGCGAAGACCGGCAGGCCAGCCGCGCCTTCGAGCAGATAGAGCAGCAGTGCGGAGAAGGCAGTGGCGGGGCCGAGGGTCACGCCCAGGGTGAGGACGGCCATGTCGCCGAGGAAGATGGGCACCGGCGTGAAGGGCAGGGGCAGGGCGACGTGCGCGGCGACCGCGACCAGGACGCTGGCTCCGACGGCGAGGACGGCCTTGCCGGGGAGGGTGTCGGCGCTGGCGAGCAGCGCGGCGGCCGAGCGGGGCGCGGAGAGGGTGGTCGGCGTTTCCGGATTGGTGGGACGCATGATCGTGTTTCCTTTCGAGTAGCTGCGAACTTTACTGCTGAGATCTATGCTGCTGATACTTGGGCCGGTGGTCAGCGTGTGCGTGAGCGGTCACCCTTGCCTGTGTGAAGCATTGAAGCCAGAGGAGGTGCCGGTATAGCGAGATCGCTGGAGCGGCTGAATACGGTCGTTCGCGGCATCGGTGGAGAGGGTGATGTCGGGATCGGTGGAGGCTGCGTGGCTTGCCTGTGCGGACTGGCTGCGGCGGATGTGCCGGGTGATCGCAACTGCGGCCCAGAGCAGCAGGCAGAAGCTGAGAACCGAGATGGCAAAGAGAATCTTCATGCAGCCTTCCAAGCATAACAAGGCCGGGGTGGTTTGTATGCTCCGGTAATGCTTCCGAAGGGGCTTTATGGCGCGAGAAAGGTTGCTTTGCGGCTCGAAATAGGCTGTGCCCGTGCTCAACTTGATTCGGCTGGACGGCCACACGGGTAATATGCTTGACTGCGCGTATCCGCCCCCGTTAACTACAACTTGGATGGCTACCGTCAAACCATTTCGTCGAGTCTCCGCGTCTGCCGCCAGGGTGGATCGGGTAACGGCTGGCGTCTACAAGAATCGGCGGCGGTTTGCGACGGGGGCTGTGGCGGTGCTGGCGATCGGAGTGGGGTACCACGTCGTCTTCGGGCATAACGGTCTGACCGTGTACGAGCAGAAGCGGCAGAATGAGCACGCGCTGCGGCAGCAGCTCGAGACGCTGAAGCAGGAGAACGAGAGCCTGAAGGGGCACGTGACGCTGCTCGAATCCGACCCAGATGCGATTGAGCACCAGGCGAGGGAAGAGCTGCACTACACCCGGCCGGGCGAGGTGATCTATACGCTGCCGCCTGATCCTCCGGCTGCCGCGCATTAGGAGGAGGCTTCCGGTACTCTCGAAGGAAAGAGCTTCAAGGAGAGACGGATGATCTTCGAGGTCGATAAGGTTCCCACGCACAATATCTACAACCTGCTGATCGGGCTGGTGGCTCCGCGGCCGATTGCGCTGGTGACGAGCATGAACGAGGCCGGTGGGCTGAACGCTGCGCCCTTTAGCGCGTACAACTACCTTTGCACCGATCCGCCGATTGTGGGGCTGGGGGTGACGAATCGTCCGGGTGGGGAGTTTGTGCCCAAGGATACGGCGCAGAATATCCGGCGGACGAGCGAGTTTGTGGTGAACGTGGTAACCGAGGACCTGCTGCCTCAGATGAATATCTGCGCCACGGACTTTCCTGCGGAGATCGACGAGTTGGAGATGGCGGGGCTGGATACGGCGGCTTCGGCAGTGGTGAAGGTGCCGAGGATCAGGCAGGCTCATGCGGCGCTGGAGTGCGTGGAGCACTCGACGATTGAGATTGGGCGGTCGCGGATTATCCTGGGGCGCGTGGTGGCAATGTATGTCGAGGACCGGTTTATCGATCCGGCGGGTCCGTATGTGTTGGCCGAGGAGCTGCACGCGATTGGGCGGATGAATGGGCTGGGGAGCTATGTGAAGACGCGGGATGGGTTTCTGACGCAGCCGAGGATTCCTTATAGCGAGTGGTTGAAAGGCAAGCGGTAGTTTTTACGCGAAGCGTCCAAGACCGCACGAAGTGCCGCCCGCCCGGCGTCAGGGCGCTTTTGTTGTTGCCCTGTCGGGCGGGCGTATGATCTCCGCATGCGCATCGTCATTCCTGGCGGTTCCGGTCAACTTGGTCATATTCTCGCGCGTCATCTCTATGCTGCTGGCCATGAGGTCACCGTCATCTCTCGTAACCCCAAATCGGCTCCGTGGACCACGCTGCGTTGGGATGGACTTACGCTTGACCCTGCCTGGACCAGCACGCTTGAGGGGGCTGATGCCGTCATTCACCTCTCGGGCCGCAGCGTCAACTGCCGCTATACTCCGGCTAATCGACGCGAGATTGTGGACTCCCGTGTAGTGCCCACGAGGCTTGTCGGCAAGGCCATTGAAGCCTGTGCGCAGCCTCCGCGTGTCTGGATGAACGCCAGCACTTCCACCTTCTACCGCGACTCCCGCAACATCCCCGGCGATGGGCCGCAGGATGAGTTCACCGGCGAAAAAGGTGGTCAGGAGCCGAATGTTCCGGACTCGTGGAACTTCTCCATCTCGGTTGCCGAGCAGTGGGAGGAGGCTTTTTATGCCTCCACTACGCCCGCTACTCGTAAGATCGCGCTGCGGACTTCCATGACCATGAGTCCTGATAATGGCGGGATCTTTTCTATTCTGTTGCGGCTGGTTCGCTTTGGGCTGGGTGGGCAGCAGGGCGGTGGGGATCAGTACGTCTCGTGGATGCACGAGCTGGATTATTGCCGGGCGATTGATTTTTTGCTGGCTCGGGAGGAGATATCCGGGGCGGTTAATTTCACCGCGCCGAATCCGCTCTTGAACCGCGATTTCATGCGAGGGCTGCGGCAGGCTTGGGGGATTCCCTTTGGGCTGCCCGCGCCGGGGCCGATTCTGGCGGTTGGGACGTTTCTGATGAGGACCGAATCGGAGCTGGTGTTGAAGAGTCGGCGGGCGGTGCCGACCGTGTTGCTGCGGCATGGGTTTCGGTTCGATTACCCGACGTGGGATGAAGCGGCTCGGGAGCTGGTGGGGCGGTATCGGACGGCAAAAGCTTAGGAGAGGTACTCCTTGATCCACGGATCTTCGGACTCGACCAGCTCCAGCGTGGAGCCGTGGAAGACGATGGCTCCCTCGTTGAGCACGAGGAACTGGGTGCTGTCGTCGATGCCGCCGTTGGGGATCGGCTCGACCTGGCCCGTAGCGGAGTTGAAGCGGTGGGTGGCCAGGGTGAAGGCGTCCTGAAGACGGTGCGTCACCAGCAGCGATGTGGTGCGGGTGACGTCGCGCTGCTTGATGATGAGGTCCACGATGGTGGTCGAGGTGATGGGGTCGAGGCCGCCGGTGGGGGAGTCGTAGAGGATCAGGTCGGGCTTGGAGATGATGGAGCGCGCGATGGAGACGCGGCGGCGCATTCCGCCCGACAGCTCCGAAGGGAACTTGGCGATGGCTTGGCCCAACTCCACGAAGTCGAGCACCTCGACGACCAGGGCATGGGCCTTGTCCGGGGCCATCCCCTCCTCGTGCAGGCGGTAGGCCACGTTGTCCTCGACCGAGAGCGAGTCGAAGAGGGCCGACTCCTGGAAGACCATGCCGATGCGGGCGCGCAGCTTGAAGAGGTCGGTCTCGCGCATACGGGTGACGTCCTGGCCGAAGACAGTGATGGTGCCGGAGTCCGGCTTGAGCAGGCCGTTGGCCAGCTTGAGCAGCACGGACTTGCCGGTGCCCGCGGGGCCGAGCAGGATAAGTGTCTGGCCGCGGTTGACTGAGAAAGAGATGTTCTGGAGGACGGGCTTGTCCTCGAACTTGATGGAGACATTGTCGAAGACGACAACCGGGCCTTCGTCTTGCGGGGGCGGGCTGGGGAGCGTCGCGTCGGCGGTGCTCATCGCCCGAAGATCCCGATCATGACGCGGCTGACGATGAAGTCCATGATGATGATGAAGACGGAGGAGAAGACGACGGCCTGGGTGGTGGCGCGGCCGACGCCCTGCGTGCCGCCCTTGGTGTTGAGGCCGAAGTAGCAGCCGACCGTGGCAATGATGAAGCCGGAGAAGAGCGGCTTGGTGAGGCCCTGGACGACATCGCCGTAGACCAGCGAGCGGTAGGAGGAGTGGAAGTAGGAGTTGAAGTTGAGGCCGAGCATGGAGATGCTGACCAGCGCGCCGCCCGCGATGCCCACCGCGTCCGAGACGATGGTGAGGAAGAAGAGCATAAAGATGGTGGCGATAACCCGCGGCGTCACCAGCTTGCGCACGGGGTCGGTGCCGAGGGCGCGCATGGCGTCGATCTGCTCGGTCACCTTCATGGAGCCCAGCTCGGAGGCCATGCCGGAGGCGTTGCGGCCGGAGACCATCAGGCCGGTCAATACGGGGCCCAGCTCTTTGACCATCGAGAGGGCGACCAGCGAGCCGGTCATGTTGACCGCTCCGAACTCCTGGAGTGACGTGGCCGATTGCAGCGCCAGCACGCAGCCGGTGAAGAAGCCGGTGAGCACGACGATGGGCATGGAGCCGACGCCGATCGAGTCCATCTGGGTGTAGACGTCTGCCCAGTAGCGCGGGCGCGAGAAGATGTTGCCCATCGCCCGACCCGCCAGTAGCGAGTACTCCTGGATAGCGCCGATTCTTTCCTTAGCGAAGACTTCTGGCGAAACGAAGGGCATGGCTTCTCTGGCTCAGAGTATCAGATGCGGGGAGGGTAGAGTTCGGGGTCGGGAATCTTCGAGGCCGGACGAAGGGGCGAAGGAGATGAGAAAATAGAGAGGATGAGCGACTCGACGATGGAAGCTGTAGTCCTGTACGGCAAGGAGGACCTGCGGCTGGAGCGTGTGGCCGTGCCCGCAGCCGGTCCGGGGGAGATTGTGCTACGCGTGGGCGCGGCGTTGACGTGTGGGACCGACCTGAAGGTCTACCGGCGCGGATACCACGCCATGATGCTGAAGCCGCCGATCCCGTTTGGGCACGAGCTGGCCGGGACCGTGGTCGAGATTGGCGAGGGAGTGACGAAGTTCAAGGTCGGCGACCGGGTGGTGCCGCTGAACTCGGCTCCCTGCGATGTTTGCTACTTCTGCCAGCATGGCCAGCAGAATCTTTGTGAAGATTTGCTGTTCAACAATGGCGCTTACGCCGAGTATATGAAGATTCCGGCGCGGATCGTCGAGAAGAATACGCTGCCGGTTCCGGATGGAGTCTCGTTTGAGCACGCCGCGCTGACCGAGCCGCTGGCCTGCGTGATCCGGGGGATGGAGGAGAGCGCGGCCAGGGCGGGCGACAGCATGGTCGTCATCGGCGCGGGGCCGATTGGGCTGATGTTCCTGCACGCGGCCAGCCTGGCTGGGGTGGACGTGATCGCGGTGGTGAAGCGCGAGGATCAGGTGGAGACCGCGAAGTTGCTGGGGGCGCGGCAGGTGCTGAAGATCGAAGACGGTATGGATGTGGTAGCGGCCACGCGGGCGCTGACCCCGGCGGGGCGCGGCGCGGATGTGGTGATCGAGGCCGTGGCCACCCCGATGACGTGGGAGTGGGCCGTGGGTATGGTTCGCAAGGGGGGCGTGGTGAACTTCTTCGGCGGGCCGCCGAGCGGGACGGTGGTCGCGCTCGACACCAACCGGCTGCACTACGGAGATATCACGTTGAAGGCCAGCTTCCACCACACGCCCTCGACGAGCCGGACGGCCTTTGAGCTGATTACCGGCGGTCGGTTCAAGGCGGCGGAGTTCATTACGAGCACGGCTGTGCTGGACGAGGTGCCGGAGGTCTTCCAGCGGATGATGACTCGGTCGAATCCCGGCGGGCTGAAGGACATCAAGACGGCGATCTTTCCCGCTTCCACGGGAGGCACTCAGTGAGTTTCGAGCTGCTGCGGGACGATCTTGCGGGCGGTCCTGCCGAGTATCTGACTCCGGCGGTGCGGCCCTCGCTGGTCGAGGCGCAGCAGTGGTGCAAGACGCTGGCCACGACGCACTATGAGAACTTCCATGTGGCGACGTGGTTTTTGCCGAAGCGCGTGCGTCCCTACTTTCAGAGCATCTATGCCTTCAGCCGCGTGGCGGACGACCTGGGCGATGAGGTCGCCGACCCGGTGCTGGCGGCTAACCTGCTGACGACGTGGCAGGGGATGCTGGACGAGTGCTACGACGAGCCTGCGCGCTCGCGGCATCCGGTGTTCGTGGCGTTGCAGCAGACGATCGCCGAGACGGGCGTGCCGCGCCAGCTCTTCAGCGATTTGATTCATGCGTTTCAGATGGACCAGACGGTGACGCGGTATGAGTCGCTGGAGCAGTTGATCGGGTATTCGCGCTACTCGGCGAACCCAGTGGGGCGGCTGGTGCTGTGGGTGTCGGGGTATCGGGACGAGGAGCGCGGGCTGCTCTCGGATAAGGTGTGCACGGCGCTGCAACTGGTGAACTTCTGGCAGGACGTGGTGGAGGACTGGGAGCGCGGGCGGCGGTATCTGCCCGCCGATGCCATGCAGCGGTTCGGCGTGACTGACGAGCACATCGCGGGGCGGGTGTTTACTCCGGGCTTCAAGCAGATGATGGTCTTCCTGACTGACTACGCGCGCACGATGCTGCTCGAGGGCGGCGCAATCAGCGGCACAGTGGACCGCGAGCTGACCGTGACGCTGGACCTCTTCCGCAAGGGCGGTGAGGCGGCTATTGACGGCATCGTGGCGCAGGGATATGACGTGCTGCGGGCGCGGCCTTCGGTCTCGAAGACAACGAAGATGCAACTGCTTGGCGGCGCGCTGGTGGGCAAGCTTGGCGGCCTTTTTAGCAGCGATAAGCCGGAGGCGCGACCTTGAGCGGGCTTACAGAAGCGTACGCGGTCTGCAGCGAGATCGCCAGGCGCGAGGCCAAGAACTTTTACTACTCCTTTAGGGTGCTGCCGGAGCATAAACGCAACGCCATGTGCGCGGTCTACGCGTTCATGCGGCGCGCGGACGATATCGCGGATGACGAGTCGCAGACCGTAGAGCAGCGGCGCGAGACGATGGCCGCGTGGCTCGCGGAGTGGCGGCTGGCGCGGGCGGGAGCGCCTACGGATAACCCCGTCTTCATCGCCGTGGCCGATGTACAGCAACGCTTCAAGATACCGGATCAGTTACTTGAAGAGCTGGTACAGGGAACCAGCATGGACCTTGAGCCGGTCTCGGCCGAGCCGCGCGATGGCCATGCGGTGCAGCTTGCCGACGGCACGATGGGGTATCGCAGCTTTGAGGATCTTTACCGCTACTGCTATCTGGTGGCGTCTGTCGTCGGACTCGTCTGCATCCGGATCTTCGGCTACAGCGATCCGGCGGCGGAGTTACTGGCGGAGAAGACGGGGATCGCGTTTCAGCTCACGAATATCCTGCGCGACATCAAGGAAGATGCCGAGCGCGGGCGGATCTACCTGCCACAGCAACTGCTCGAAGAGTTTGGGATTACGAGCGCGGAGATACGTGCTCTGGCGGGCGGCGCGCCACTGCGCACGAACGACCGGGCGATGATCGACGCGCTCTCGGTGCAGGCGTGGGAGTACTACGCGGCGGCGGATAAGCTGCTGCCTCTGATCGACCGTGACAGCCGTCCGGCGCTGTGGGTGCTGGTGCGGATCTACAGCGAGCTGCTGCACAAGATCGAGCATGCGCACGGAGATGTCTTCAGCAAGCGGGCGCGCGTGTCGACGCCGGGGAAGCTGTGGATTCTGGCGCAGGGTGCGGCTAAGTCGGTGCTGCGCCGGTGAGCGAGCGGATGCAGGACGTGGTGATTGCCGGGGCCGGTCTGGCCGGGTTGGCGGCGGCGGTGGCGCTGGCCAAGGACGGGGCGCAGGTGACGCTGCTTGAGCGTCGGCCTGAAGTGGGTGGGCGAGCTTACTCGTATCATCATCCCGCGCTGGCCGAGACGGTGGACTCGCAGCATGTGGTGCTGGGGTGCTGCACCAATCTGCTGGACCTGTGCGGGCAGGCGGGGACGGCGGATAAGGTTCGCTGGTACGACGAGCTGATGTTTCTGGAGCCGAACGGCAATCGTAGCCCGATGAAACCTGGGCTGCTGCCCGCGCCTTCGCACCAGACGATGAGCTTTCTGCGTGCGCCGATGCTCTCGGTCAAGGACAAGGTCCGCATCGCTATGGGGCTGATGCAGTTTCTGCGCGGCTATCCGGGCGACGACGCGGAGAGCTTTGCCGCGTGGATCAAGCGGACGAAGCAGACCGACCGCGCCGTGCGGCACTTCTGGGAGCCGGTGGTGTGGGGTGCATTGAATGATACATTTGAGCGCTGCTCGACCAAGTATGCGGGCAAGGTCTTCCACGAGACGTTTCTGCGCTCGCCCGAGGGGGGGCGACTGGGGATTCCGGCGGCTCCGCTGACGGAGTTTTTTGCTCCGGTAGCCGAGTTGGCGGAGCGGTATGGGGTTCGCGTCGAGCGCAAGAGCGGGCTGGAGGGGCTGGAGCAGAGAGCCGATGGTAGTTGGGCCGTGAGCACGGGCGGCGAGACGCTGGTTGCGCCTGCGGTGGTGCTGGCGTTCGACTTTCGGCAGACGTCTAAGCTGCTGGCTGGGCTGGAGGGTAAGGAGCCGGAGGAGTCGCCGTTTATGTCGGCTCCTATTACGACGGTTCATCTCTGGTACGACCGCGATGTGACCGGCATGGACCACGCGGTGCTGCTGGATACGCGGATCCAGTGGGTCTTTGCGAAGTCGCGGATTCGCGGCTGGAGCAAAGACAGGGGATGCTATCTGGAGCTGGTCATCAGCGCGTCGTGGGCTGAGCTGGAGATGGGGCGACAGGAGATTCTGGCCTCCGCGCTGCGGGAGCTGGAGATGTTCTTCCCCAAGGTGCGCGAGGCCAAGCTGCTGAAGAGCAGCGTACTGAAGGAGGCGCGGGCGACCTTCTCGGTAACGCCGGGGCTGGACCGGCATCGTCCGGTGCAGGCTACGCGGTGGCCGGGGCTGTATGTGGCTGGGGACTGGACTGCCACGGAGTGGCCCTCGACGATGGAGGGTGCGGTGCGGAGCGGGCGGCTGGCGGCGGGTGCGGTGCGGGGGGATCGGCTGCGGTTTATGTCGCCGGAAGTGCCTGCCGCGGGGTTGATGCGGTGGCTGAGTACGCAGGTGCCGCCGTTGTCGGTCGGCGACAGGCGTTAGCTGTGGGTTTGGGGAGGCTCTCCCCAGTGCTCAGAGGAGATAGGGGCGCTCTGACGCCAGTCGATACGCGGCCCGGTGGTGGGTGGGTGAAAGATCCTCTTCAGGTTGGTCGCGGCGATGAGGGGGAAGTAGAGCATCGAGATTGCGCCGGATATATGCCCGCTGCGCACGGAGAACAGAAAGAGAACAACGCAGAAAGCCACTCCCAGGCGGATGATCCAGTCATAGAAGGGCAGTGCTACCCATGCGCGTGCAGCTTCGACCTGGGCGTGCGGCCACCGGTCATCTCGCAGGCCCTTCCTGAGACTCGACTCGCACCATATCTCGAGCGAGAGTATGAGAAGGAGGGGAAGAAGCAGGAGGAGCATGGAATAGCGGGGGAGACGATGCCCGCTGAAGAGGAGGAATGGAAGCCAGAGGGTGTAGAGAAGCAGGGCCAGCAGGGAGATGTGGGTGAGCTGGAGCGGTGTCAGCGCGGGCTTCAGAACGGCCTCCTCGGCGTTGCTCGGATCTGTCCCGATTGTCGCATGGCGATCGAGCTTTTTGCCCGGTCGCCGCGTTATTTCGCCAGCAGAGCTACGCCGATGCAGACGAAGACGGCGGCCAGCCAGCGGCGGCGGTCGACGTTCTCGTGGAGGAAGTACTTGGCGACGATGGCGTTGCCAAGGTAGGTGATGGAGGCCGTGGCCGGGGCGATGAGGCTGACCGGCGCGGGCGGGCTGAGCGCGAAGAGCAGCGAGAAGAAGCTGAGGGCCATGGCGAAGACGCCCAGCAGGAACATGGGAGAGGAGACCACGGCGCGGATCGCTCCGAGGAGGCCGGACTGGGCGCGGATGGCGTCGAGGTCGCCGATGCGGCGCATGGCTCCGGCGGTGAGGACGTCTCCGGCTACCGCTGTCGAGGCGACCAGCAGGATGGAAGACCAGATGCGGAAGGTTAGGGCGTTCAAGGCTTTACCGCCGATTCTTCGGGGAGTGCCGGATGCTCGGTGAGGGGTGGTCCGTTGGCCACGAAGCCGACGCCGCAGACGATGAGCAGGATGCCCGTCCAGCGCCAGATGGAGATGTGCTCGTGCAGCCAGAAGTGGCCGAGGAAGGCGACGACGACGTAGCCGAAGGCGGTCGAGGGCAGAACGAAGGTCAGGTCGGCCCAGCTAAGAGCCGTCAGGTAGCTGGCGAAGAAGCCGATCAGCAAGAGGATCCCGGTGATGACCCAGATGTTGGTGAGCGCGGTCAGGAGCCGCGAGAGGTGCGCTCCGTCGATGGTGCCGACCTGGCTCATGCCGTGCGAGAGCAGGGTGTCGCCGACCGAGGCGGTCATCATCACAGTGAAAAGAACCATGTACTGCCGGAGGGTCAGAGTCTGCTTCATCTGATCTTAATTTTAGAAGAAATTGGCGGGAGAAAGAGCGCTGGAACGGCGAATGAAGAGGGATTGGAGCGGAAATAAATTGACTAGAACGACACGGAAGCGGGTTGTGTCACCTTCAAGACGGACTGGTTGCCGGTGCGCTGCTTCCAGGCGCGCCGGATGGCCTCGATGCGGGCGTTGTTTGCAGGGGTTGCGGGGTAGTCGATGACCAGCATCTTCGAACGGATGCGCTCGACTGTACCTGCGGCGGCTTCCTGTTTGCCCTGCCACTGGCCGTAGACGTTTACCACGCTGAGGCCGGAGGGGAAGCGGGGCGTGACCTCTTTATCGAGGAACTCGCGCCAGGCGGATTCGCTGATGCCCTTGGTTGGGTCGTCAGCAGGGCCGAGGCCGAAGTAGAGGCGGGTATCTACCCAGTGGGCTGCGCGGGCGGGGTGAGCCTTGTCGCCTTTGAGGGTGGATTGAGCAGGAGATGCAAGGGCAGTCAAGAAAAATACCGCCGCCGCGCAGATGCGCAGACGACGGTATCTTTGGTGTGATTTGGGATCGGCCATCAGGCGTTCATGCTGACCGATTCCTGGGCCTTGAGCGCGTTCTCTTCCTTCATCTTGCGCGAAGCCTTGTTGCGCTGGGCGCGCAGCTTCATGAAGGACTTGGCCTCGACGTAGAGACGGGGCACGTCCCGGTTGACGATGGCCTTCCAGACCACGCGGAACGCGGCCTTGGGACGGAAGTAATACTCGTCGTAGAAGCGGTGCACCATCTCCATGACGTACTCGACCGGCAGGCCGGGGTACTCGATGTGAGCCATCTGGTGGCCCTGGTCGTCTTCCATCTTCTGGTTGGTGATGAAGCCGTTTTTGGCGGCGAAGTCGTAGAACTCGGTGCCGGGGTAGGCGTGCGCGATGGAGACCTGAATGGTCTCGCAGTCGAGCGACTTGGCGAAGTCGATGGTGTTGCGGATCGACTGCTTGGTCTCGCCGGGCAGGCCCAGGATGAAGTCGGCGTGGATGATGAGGCCTAGTTCGTGGCAGTCCTTGACGAAGTCGCGGGCGCGTTCGACGGTGGCACCCTTCTTGATGTTTTTGAGGATCTGCGGATCGCCCGACTCGAAGCCGACGATGAGCAGGCGGCAACCCGCCTCCTTCATGGCCTTGAGGGTGTCGCGGTCGGTGGTGACGCGCGAGGTGCAGGACCAGGTGAGGCCGAGGGGCTTCAGCTTCGCGCACAGCTCGATGGTGCGGGCCTTCTGGATGTTGAAGGTGTCGTCGTCGAAGAAGAACTCTTTGACGTGGGGGAAGAGCTGCTTGGCGTGGGCCATCTCGGCAGCCACGTCGTCGGTCGAACGCTTGCGCCAGGCGTGGCCCGAGAGCGTCTGGGGCCAGAGGCAGAAGGTGCACTGCGCCGGGCAGCCGCGCGTGGAGTAAAGCGATACGTACGGGTGCAACAGGAAGGGCACGTTGTAGCGCGTGACGTCCATGTCGCGGGCATAGATGTCCGTGACCCAAGGCATGTCGGGCTTGTCGAGCTTCTCGACCTGCGGGCGATCCGGATTGTGGATGTGCGCACCGTCGGCTCCACGGTAGCTGATGCCGAGGATCTCTTCGAGCGGCGAGCCATTGGCGAACTCGACGACGGAGAAGTCGAACTCGCGGCGGCAGACGAAGTCGATGGCCGAGCACTCGTTGAGAGCACGGTCGGGGTCGGTGGTGACCGGCGGCCCGACGAAGGTGATCTTCATGGTCGGGTTGGCGCGCTTGATGGCCTGGGCGAGGGCGTGGTCGCCAGCCCAGCCTACGGTCGAGGTGAAGAGGACGAGGAACTCATAGCCCTTGGCGATCTCGATGGTCTCTTCGGCCGAGATGTGATGCGGCGGAGCGTCGAGCAGGCGAGAGCCTTCGAGCAGACCAGCCGGATAGGCGAGCCAGACCGGATACCAGTAGGACTCGATCTCACGCACGGCGGGCCAGCGGGAGCTTGCGCCTCCGTCGAAGTTTTCGAAGGAGGGAGGATTCAGGAGAAGCGTTTTCAGGGGCTTGTTCATTTCGTGTGTCTCGATCTTATCATTCAGGCCGGGGCCTGCTGGGGCTCATTCTTGGTTTGGACGGTTGTGAAGCAGGGAAGGTACTCCCCGGTTCAGGGCTGTTTCTGTGGGAAATCAGGGGGTAGTGGACAGGCTCGTGGACCGCGTGCCACTGGTCAGCCAGTCCTCTAACCCACCTGTTTGCTTCAGAAGATGGATCTCGTTCTGGCGTAGCTGGAACTGGGCCTCCAGCATCTCGATATACCGTTGCCGCTCCAGAATACGGGCATTTTGCTCGTCTTTGGGGGTGAGCGGCGGGGTGGAACCGGCGGGCGCGGCCTGGAGCTGGGTGAGGAGAACGTCCAACTGCTGCTGGGCCAGGTCGCGGTCGAGCGCGGCCAACTCGGCGTGGGCGGATAGCTCGGCCATGCTGCGCTGGAGCTTCATGCGGCCCTCGCGGTAGGTGTCGCGGTCGAGGATGGCCTGCTGCTCGGCGTGGACCGCGTCGGCCTGAGAGATTCGAGCATGGGCCTTGTGGGCCGCGTCGAGGACCGGGATGGTGATGTTGAGGGCGAAGCCGTACGCATTCTCGGATAGACCCGGTCTGCCGACGCTGGGGTAGTAAACCACGTAGGCGTTGTTGTAGAGGCTGACCCGGCTGTACTGGGCCCCGAAGGAGATCTGCGGGCGAAGGACGTAGCGGGCGTCGCCGAAGGCCTGCTCGCGGCGGGCGCGGGCGGTGGCGAAGGAGGCCGCGACCCCGGCGCTGTCGGGGAGAGATGCCACGTCCGTCGAAGTGAGAGCCGCGGGCGGCTGTCCGCCGGGGCCGGACTCGAAGGGGAGACGGGGAATGCTGGCCGGGTCGGCGAGTAGACCCGAGACGGGGACGCCGATGAGGCGCGAGAGGTGGTCCGCGTCGGCGGCGATGGCGTCGTCGAGCTGGAGGCTCTGCAGGCGGAGCTGTACGCCGGTGCGGCGAGCGCGAGTGTACTCCATGGCCGAGTCCTGGCCGGAGTCGAGGCGGTCCTTAGCGATGGCTTCGAGATGGGCGGCGTACTCGGTTTCCTGGGCCAGAGCGGCGCGCTGCTGCTGGTCTCGGGTGAGCGTCAGGTAGGTGACGGCGGTGTCCTCGGCGACCTGCTCGCGCACCTCCTTCAGGGCGAAGCTGCTGGCCGACAGGCCCTGGTCGGCGGAGCGGATGTAGTCCTTCTGCGAGTAGCTGAAGACCAAAGACTGAGCGGAGACGCTGAAGACCGTCGGCGTGCCCAAGGGGAAGCCGCTCGAGTATCCCGCACCGGAAGAGGCTCCGGAGACTGACGGGATGTAGGCATCCTTGACCTCTTCGAGGCTGGCCTTGGCGCGGGCGACGTCGGACTGGGCAATCTTGATCCGGGGGCTGTTCGAGAGCGCGAGGTCGACCGCCGAGGTCAGCGAGATCTGCGCGGAGGCCGTATCCGCCAGCCCGGCCACGGCCAGCAGCAGCCCGGCGGCGGGGAGGAGGCTCGATCTCAGGTCCTGTATCTTCGCTTTCGGCACGTTGCTTGTTTCCTCTTCAATCAGCCATTTCCAGCTTACTTTGTTTCAGGGACGTTGATTCAGGTCTCAACCCAACTCAACCCAGACTGCTGAGGGCCTTGCGGGCGGGACCGTAGTTGGCAGCCAGGGCCAGCGCAGCCTGGTACTGCTGTTTGGCTCCGGTGCGGTCGCCACGGGCGGCCAGGAGCTTGCCTAGCTGCACATGAACTTTGAAGACCGGCGCGGCGTCGGTTTGCGTACCCGAGTCAAGGTACTCGCGCAGGGCCTTTTCGGCTACGTCCGGCAGGCGGTTCGCATCGGTCAGGATGCTGGCGGCGTCCACCAGTACCTCGCCACGGGTGCGGTCGGCGGCGAGGGCCTTCGAGATGGTGGTGGCGGCCTCGTCCGGGCGCTGGTGGCGCTGGTAGAAGAAGCCAAGGTCGATGTAGGCCTCGGCGGACTCGCCTGCTGCGACTGCTGCCTTGAACTCGCGCTCGGCTCCGGCCAGGTCGCCTTGCTTTTCGGCCAGAAGGGCCAGCAGGCGGTGAGACTGGGCGGGGAAGCGGCTCGAGATTGACTGGGCCAGGCGGTGGGCCTTATCCGATCCGCCGCCGACGATACCGGGGGCGGCGATATAGTACTCGCCCAGGTCGCTGGCCGCGCGGGCGTTCTCGGGGCTTAGCTGTACGGCGCGCTCGAAGGCATTGTGAGCTTGGCGGGCCAGTCCGAAGGCGGAGAGCTTGTTGGCATGGGCAGCTTTCAGACCCAGGGCGCGGCCGAGCCACATCTGGTTCTCGCCGCTGGTGGGGGCAGCGGCGACGGCCTTCTGGCACTCGTCGACGGCGGTGTCGGCCATCTCCTCGGCGTAGGCGGCGCGGCAGAGCAGTTGGTGGGCGCCGGCATCGGAGGGATTCTGGGCCAGTTGCAAGCGCAGCAGGGACGAGGCCTCGTCCACCTGGCCGTGCTGTAGTGCCCGGTAGGCGGGGGCATTGTCCGCGCGGGCGGAGACGCCGTTACCCAGGGCGACGATCAGAAGCCCCGATATCAGCAGACGTGCTGGATGCAATACGCTCACTCCACCGGCTTCACTTCGAGGCCGTTTGCGAGATCGTGATTGCTCGTGGCGCTGAGCGCGACCGTGTCCTTCTCGGTCAGGCCGCTGAGGACCTGTACCCGGGTCAGGTTGACGGAGTCGATCTTGACCGGCGTGCGCACGAGCTTGTTATTGATCACGCGGTACACGAAGTTGTTGGCGCCCTCGATGTGCAGGGCCTCGCGGGGGATGCTCAGGACGTTGAAGCGCTCCGAGGTTGTAACCGTTACGGTTACATTGGTGTTGGGCAGCAGGTCTTCCTTGGCGTCATCGACCGTGATGAGGCACTCGCCCACGCTGCGGGTTCCGTAGGGAATGACCGTCGTCGGCGCGCGCAGAATGTGGCCGTGCCACTCTCGGTTGGGCTTGGCGTCCCAGACGATCTTGACGGCCTGACCGGCCAGCAGCTTGCCGATCTCGGGCTCGTCGAAGTAGGCGCGGACCTGGATACGGTTGAGGTCGGCCACGTCCATCAGGTCGTCGCCGCCGGGGACGTAGTCGTACTCCGAGACCGGGATCGAGTAGACCGTGCCCACGATGGGAGAGCTGATATTCGCGTCGGCGAGGTTGCTTTTAGCCGCGGCGAGTGCGGCTGCGGCGTCCTCTACACGGGCCTTCGAGGTGGAGAGATCGGCCGGGGCGTAGCGGCCGGTAGCGCGGAGCTGCGCGTTCTTGAGAACCATGTCGGCGTTATCTGCGCGCTGTCTGGCGGCGGCTACCTCGCTGGCCGAGGCCGACCCGCGCTGCTGGAGCTGCTGGACCAGTGTGAGGTTCCTGGCGGCGCTCTCCTGCTCCGTCTTGGCCGCGTCGATGTCGGCCTGGAAGCGGTTGCGCTCCTCGAGTGCTCCGCCCTGCACCATCTGCTGGTGGTCGTGCTGGGCAGTGACGAGGTTGGTGGAGGCGGTGGCCAGGCGGGCGCGCACGTCGGCATCGGCCATCCGCAGCAGCGGGGTTCCGGGCTTGACGTGCTGGCCGACCTCGACGTAGATCCTATCGATGACGCCGGGGTAGGGGGCGTGCGCCTGGAACTCTTCCACAGGCTCAACCTTGCCGTTGGTCGAGACGGTGCTCAGCAGGTTCTGGTGGGTCACGGGGGCGACGCGCACCTCCACCTGCTCGCGGGTGAGGGAGCGAATGCCAAAAAAAGCGGCCGTGATGAGGGCGATGATGCCTGCCCAGATCCAAAGCGAAGAACTCCGTCGGTATTCAGCAGTGGCCATAGTGGTGACAAAAGACAGTATATAAGACGCCATCCCACTGAAAACGAAGCATCTATTTTAGAGAACTCTAGAGAAGTCTTAAGAAGGGGCTGTTATTTCTGATTCTCCCTTACGCGAAGCGTCCAAAACCGCACGAAGTGCCGCCTGCCCGGCGTGAGGGCGCTTTTGGACGCTTCTACTGCCCTGGAGCGAAATCGACCAGATGAAGCTCGAGACCGCCATACTGGGGGTGGGTGTTCTCCTTCAGCTTATAGACCACGTCGATCTTTGATCCGGCGGTGATGCCCAACTCGCTGATCCGCTCCGCCCAGCTCTGCGCGCCGGAGCGGCTCCAGCCCATTGCGTTGAGCGGACGCTCGCCGGGGGCTGCGGCCAGTGGCAGGCAGACGTGGACCTCCTTGATGATTCGCGGAAAGCCGGTGAGCACGAGGCCGCGGCTCAGGAAGACGGGCTCGGGATGGTCCATGCCGAAGGGTTCCAGGCGCTCGAGCCAGGCGTAGAGGTCCGGCGTCAGCTCGGAGAAGCTGACTTCCAGGTCGCAGTTGACCTGAGGGGCCAGCATCTCGCCGGTCAGGACTCCGGCTGTGTGGTTCTTCATGCGCTCTCGCAGGCGGGTTAACTCGGCTGTCGGCAGGGAGAAGCCCACCGCGTGGGCGTGACCTCCGAAGCGGGTGAAGACGCCGTCTTCGGGGTCGGGGCCATGGACCGCCGTGAGGGCGTCGAGCAGGTGGAAGCCCTCGATGGAGCGGCCCGAGCCGTGCGCCTGGCCGTCTTCGTCGGTCATCACCAGCGCGGGACGGCCGGTGCGGTCGACCACGCGGGAGGCCAGGATGCCGAGGACGCCGCGATGCCACTCGGGATGGCCGAGCACGATGCACTCGGGCGGGTACTGGCCGGTGGCGTCGCGCAGGGTTAGAAGCTGCATCTCGATGGCTTCGAGTGCCGCCGCCTCGCTGGCGCGGCGGTCCTGGTTGAGCGTGTCGAGGCGCGTGGCCAACTGCCGGGCCTGTGCCTCGTCCCGAGTCAGGAACAGCTCGACGACGTCGCTGGCGACGTCCATGCGTCCGGCGGCGTTGATCCGGGGCGCGATGCGGAACCCTACCTCGGTCGCCGTCGGGGAGCGGTCGAGCGGCAGCTTGGCCACCTCCATCAGCGCCCGCAGGCCGGGCTGGACGGGGTTGCGCAACTCGCGCAGGCCGAGCCAGACGATAGCCCGGTTTTCGCCGGTCAGCGGCACTGAGTCGGCTACGGTCGCGATGGCTACGAGCTTCAGGAACGAGGGTAGCAGGCGGTCGTTCAGGAACGTGCGCTGGGCTTCGGTGGTCGCGGCCGAGGCCAGCAGGGCGTGGGCCAGCTTGAACGCCACGCCCGCGCCGCAGAGGCTCTTGTTGGCGTAGCCGCAGCCTGCCTGGGCAGGGTTCACGACCGCGATGGCGTCGGGGACGCCGGTTACGCCGTCGGGCAGGTGGTGGTCGGTGACGATGAGGTCGAGCCCCAGCGCGCGGGCCTCTTCGGCGGCGGCAAAGGCGCGTATGCCGGTGTCGACCGAGATGACCAGGCGCACGCCGTCGGTGGCGGCCTCGGCCAGGCGGCTGTTCTGGATGCCGTAGCCTTCTCGCAGACGGTGGGGAACGTGGTAGCTCACGCGGGCGGGCTGGGCGGGTGTCGCAAGGCGCTCGATGGCGGTTTTCAGCAGCACGGTCGCGGTGGTGCCGTCGACGTCGTAGTCGCCGTAGATCAGGATCGGCTCGCCAGCGTGCACTGCCGCCTGGATACGAGCGACGGCGGTGGCCATGCCCAGCATCGTGAGGGGATCGTGCAGGTCGGCGAGTGTGGGGGTGAAGAAGGTTTGGGCTGCGGCGGCATCGGCGATACCGCGAGAGACCAGCAGGCGGGCGATCGGGGCAGGGCACTCGAGCGCCTGCCGGAGCCGCGCCGCCAGCGCCTCATCGGGCTCGCACACTACCCACCGCTGCCGTGCTTCCATGGTTCGCTTGTCTCGTTTTGTGGGTTTAAATAGGCGCAGACGTATCTATGGGGCTGCTTGGGAGGTGGCAAGGCGACCGGCGACTAGTCCCGGTTGTCCTTGTCGTCCATCACCAGGCCGCTCAGGTCGGTGGCGGCCTCCATCAGGTCCTGGAAGCGGTCGTACCACTCCGTCGAGGTCTCGAAGAGGAACATGACGCCCTGATGGGCGAAGCCGAGCTGCACGTAGCCGGCCTTGCCGACGTGCCGGATCAGTGATTCGGCGTCGTCCAAGTCGACCTCCTCGCGCGCGGGGAAGTCCTGCTCCTGCAACTGCTCGATGAGGATCTCGACGTCGGACTTTTCGAGGATGACCTCGCTCATGGTTACGAAGGGGGCTCCGGCGGCCTTGGCGTGCTCGACAAAGTCCTTCCAGCCGTCGGCGTTCTCCTCTTCGAAGAGCACCGTGGGAACCTCTTCGGTTACGTAGGCGGGCATCCGCCTCATTCCCAGTCCGGCGATAAACGCCACCATGTCATCTTTAAGCGAAAGTAGGTTATCTGCTTGCATCCTTTCTATTGTCTCACCGTTCGCCCCTGGCGGATGCGACCCATTTTGCGGTGGAAAAGGCGTCCCAATTAGGTGGGGCGCGGGGTGCGGGCCAGTGCGGGGAACTCCCGCATAATGCTATACTTCACCTCAACGACCATGATTTTTTCTAAAGATTACGTTGGATATCTGACGCGGCAGACCCTGAAACACCTGGTCGCCGCGAAGATGATTCACACCGATAAACCCGCCATCGTCGAAGAAAAGGTCACCGCTGGAATGATCGACGAGCTCTCGCTCGAGGATCGCATCAACGATGAGGTTCGGGTCATCCTCGAAGCCTTCCAGGACGACATGCGCAAGACCGGCGCGAGCTACCCGGAGATGTTCAAGAAGGTAAAGATGGAGCTCGCCCGCAAATATAAGGCGGTGCTATGAGAATCTCCGACGATAAGGTCAACAAACTCGCACACACAGTTGCGGACACGCTGGCTGAGATAGCCGAGGTCGATTTCCTCGAGGACCGCAACACGATCCGGCAGGAGGCCCGCAAGGCGCTGCAGAAGCTGCTCACCGAGGAACTGAAGATCGACGCGGCGGCACGGCAGAAGATCGCTTCGCAGCGCAAGATCATCGTCGAGGGCTCGCAGGAGTGGGATATTCTCTACCGCAAGTACTACAACGATGAGGTTAAGAAACTCGGTCTCTAGTTTCGAGTTATTTAGTCTTTGGGGTTTAACAAACGCATCTATCTTTGCTATACTTAGAAAGTTGCGAACGGGGGATGCAAGGTCTTCCTAACTGGCTGCGAAGCTGGTCTGCAGCACAAATGGCGTTATGGTGTAACTGGTTAACACGTCGCCCTCTCAAGGCGAAGAGTCCGGGTTCGAGCCCCGGTAACGCTACCAAAATTATTCCCTCCGCAATATTGAAATGAAGTTAGAGCAAGAGTTCCTTCGTGCCGCTTCGGTTGGCAGGTGTTTTTTCTTGCGTTCTCCCGCCAGCTTCTGACCAGCGGGAGAACCCATGCTCTTTACGAACTCATGCCGCAACAAGAACAGCACGAAGTGCCTAGTTTGAGTAGACGCGCATGTACTGCACGATCATGTCCGACTGCTGTGGAGTCTGGTCAGTGGGCCAGCCGCCTCCCAGTCCCAGGTCGATGATGGGGTAGTAGGGCTGATTCATGATCGACGGCGTGGCTGTCTGCCAGATCACGGCCCCGTCGAAGTAGAAGGTGATGTTACTCGCGGTCCAGAGCATCCCATAAGTGTGGAAGGCGGTTGCCATGTTGGCTACCTGGGACTGGTGATAGGCGAGCTGCGTGCCGGTCCCCCAGTCGTGCAGCGTGGTGTTGATCAGGGTTGGAGCGAACATATAGGCTTCCACGAAGTCCAGTTCCCCGGCAGGCACGCCCTGACTTAGATGGGATGGATTCATAAACCAGAAGGCAGGCCAGGTGCCAAGCCCTGCAGGAAACTTGGCGCGCATCTCGAAGTAGCCGTACTTCTGCGAGAAGCCTGCTCCCTTGCCATCCACGGTAGCAAGCACGCCGGAGTACCAGGCCCCATTTGTCTTTTGTAGACGAATATCAAGGCCTTGTCCGGGAATAAGTGAATAAGGGTTCTTACCTGCGCCATCATTAATTCCCGCCATGTAAGTGGGGGTAGATGGATTGGAGGTATCGGACATGCAGCACTGGATGGTGTGGGTGTACCACTTAGTGCCTGCGCCGTTCGTATCCGAAATACTGAGCGACTGGAACTCATCGTCGAAGGTAAGGTGATAGCCAGCAGGGACAGTGGATGAGTTAGTGATCGTACCTGTCGAGCCGGTTGAAGTGCCGCCGCCTAAGTTGAGGGGAGTTACTCCGCTGAACTTCCAGCGCTGGTTTGCGGAGGAGTTACATGTCTGTGCGTCGACAATGGTAAAAGAGCCTGCGGCGTTAATGCAGGTTCCTGTTGCCGATTGAAGAACGTAAGAGCCATCCGATTGTGGCTTGAGTGAGAAGATCTGATTCGTATTGGCCTTGCAAGTAGTGATGGTTACAGTAGACCCGCTTGCTGTGACGCAACGATTGCCGAGTATCTCGATGATCTCGTACTGCGAGTTCCCGAGCGAGAGCACCTCCATCACATCGGGTTGCGCATACCAGTAAGTTGTAAGTTGATCTCCCTCGGTCGACTTACCGTAAAGAATAGTAAGGGAGTTACCCTGCGTTGTAGCTTCGTTCAGCAGGGAAAATACTCCCAGACCAGATGTAGAGGTCGTTCCGCCAGATCCAGAGGTTCCGGTTCCGGTACCCGTGCCCGTGGTTGGGTTTGAGGGCGGCGGCGTGGTTGTTCCGGTTGAGCCGCTGGTTCCCAGGTTGAGCTTGGTTGCTCCGCTGAACATCCAGCGCTGCTGTGGCGAGGATGTATTGCAGGCTACAGCGTTGACGATGGCGAAGGAGTTGGGTGCATTGATGCAGGTATTGCTGCCGGATTTGATGACATAAGAACCATCCGACTGAAGGTTCAGAGTGAAGATCTGGTTCGCGCTTTTGGTGCAGGTATTAATGGTCACGGCGGAGCCGTTTGCGGTGATGCAACGGTTGCCGAGCGTCTCCATAATCTCGTACTGGGAGCTGCCAAGCGAGACTACTTCCATGACATCCGGTTGTGCGTACCAGTAAGTCGTAAGTTGATCTCCCTCGGTCGACTTACCGTAGAGCACGGTAAGTGAGTTACCCGTAGTGGTGCCTTCGTTGAGAAGAGAAAATACTCCAAGGTCAGATGTGGATCCTGTTCCCCCGGATGGAGGTGTGGGTGTCGTCCCCCCTGTTCCGGTACTGGTCGAACTCCCGGAGCCCAGGTCGAGCTTGGTAGCTCCGCTAAACTTCCAACGCTGCTGCGGCGACGATGTATTGCAGGCTACAGCGTTGACGATGGTAAAGGAGTTGGCCGCATTGATGCAGGTGTTGTTGCCGGACTTGATGACATAGGAGCCATCGGATTGCAGATTCAGGGTGAAGAGCTGATTCGAGCTTGCACTGCAGGTGTTGATGGTTACGTCTGCGCCGTTCGCGGTCATGCAGCGGTTGCCGAGTGTTTCCATGATCTCGTACTGCGAGTTGCCGAGTGAGACAACCTCCATAACGTCCGGCTGTGCGTACCAGTAAGTCGTAAGCTGGTCTCCTTCAGTCGACTTACCGTAGAGCACCGTAAGTGAGTTACCCGTAGCTGTGCCTTCATTGAGAAGAGAGAAGACGCCCAGGTTGGTTCCAGTGCTGGATGAGCTTTGCGCGTTGGCAGAGGGTGTTGGATCCTGCGATAGGTTCAACGCGTTCTTGACCGAAGTCATCGCGGAGTTGCAGGAGGTGAGTAAGAGCGCAAAAACAGTCAGGACGAGGAGATACATATAGCGTCTTGCCTGATGAGTAGCCTGCATGATGGAGCCTCCGCATTGCAACCAGGGTTCAACTGTTCGTCGGTATAGGTAGACCAGGCGGACTACAAAGTAAAGGCAGCAGTGTGGCAGTAATGGGCGGAGCGGAGTTTTCAGAGGTTTTGTTTTAGAGAGTAGTGGTCGCTCTGAATGGGTAAAGATAATAGAAAATCACGCGGCTCGATGGGCAGAGTCTACCACTTTTCTCGGAGAGAAAAGATTAAGTGTTTTTTGTGTGGGGAATACTAAGTGCATTATTTTGCACACTCCTGTTTATTCCGGATTTACTGGCGGTCGTCGGTGTCTGAACTACTGCTCTGTGTATGGCCTGACCGAAAGAGTCACTTTTGTCTGAGAGAGCGATTCTGCGTGGTAAAAGTCGACGGTCTGGCGGGCGCAGTCTCCTGGGGTTGTGTTGCCGTTTCTGACTGGAGGCGTGCGGTTCTTTTGCGGCGTTTCTCGAGCGGGGGGAGCAGGAATGGGCGAGCGCTGCGAATCGCGAGCGATATACTAAATCTGTGAGCAAAACGTTTTATATCGAGACTTTTGGCTGCCAGATGAACGCCCACGACTCGGAGAAGGTCGTCGGCACGCTGGAGCAGCAGGGCTATGCCCAGGTGCAGGATGAGGCCGAGGCGGGGTTGATCCTGTACAACACCTGTTCGATCCGCGACAAGGCCGAGCAGAAGGTCTTCCACCGGCTGAACGAGTACAAGCGGATGCAGGGCGAGGGCAAGAAGTTTGCCGTGATCGGCTGCGTGGCCCAGCAGGAGGGCGAGAAGATCTTCGACCGCGCGCCGTATGTGTCGATCGTGGCGGGGTCGGCCTCGTACCGCAACCTGCCTGGGATGCTGGATCGGCTGGAACGTGGCGATACCCGTATCACAGGGCTCGACGACAAGAAGACCACCGAGACCTTTGAGACGCCGTTCGTCGCGCGGACGAATCAGCATCGTGGATACATCACGATCATTGAGGGATGCGATAAGTTCTGCGCCTACTGCGTGGTGCCGTATACGCGTGGCAATGAGCGCAGCCGCACGGCCGCATCGGTGATGGAAGAGGCGCGGCGGATGGCCGACGCCGGGTACACCGAGATTCAGTTGCTGGGGCAGAACGTGAACAGCTACCGCGATCCTTCGGGAGCGATGACGTTTGCCGAACTGCTGCACGCGGTGGGAACGATTCCGGGGATTCGCCGGGTGCGGTTTACGACTTCGCATCCGCGAGACTTTACGCGGGATATCGTGGAGGCCATCGACGCGACGCCTACGCTGTGCGACCATGTGCATCTGCCGGTGCAGAGCGGGTCGAGCGCGGTGCTGGCCGCGATGTCGCGAGAGTACACGCGGGAGTGGTATCTCGAGCGGATCGCATGGATGAAGGCGGCGAAGCGGAGTATCTCGATTACTTCGGATATCATCGTCGGCTTTCCGGGTGAGACTGAAAAGGATCTTGAGGATACGGCTACGCTGCTCGATGAAGTTGGTTATGACGCGATCTTCGCGTTCAAATACTCGATGCGGCCGAATACTCCGGCGATCCACATGCCCGACAGCATCCCCGAAGAGGTGAAGGTGGCACGGTTGCAGGTGCTGCTGGATCGGCAGCGGGAGATTCAGCGGGTGAACTACGAACGGCATCTGGGCGAGGTGATGGAGGTGATGGTCGAAGGCCATAACCGCCAGCGGAACCAGGTGGTGGGACGCAGCAGCCAGAACAAGACCGTCAACTTCACCACGTCGCAGTTGATCTTTCCGGCGCTCGGCAGCTACCAGACCGTGCGCGTGACCCAGACCTTCCCCAACAGCCTGCTGGCCGAGGCTATATGAGCGCGGTGATTCCAGAGTCCGAGATCGAGGTTCAGATTCGCGGGTTGATGCTGGACCCGGTGACGAATATGCCGATCGTCGTGCTGAAGGATATTGCGGGCGATACGGTGCTGCCGATCTGGGTCGGGGTCTTCGAGGCCAATGCGATTGCGCTGGAGTTGGAGAAGACGACGACGCCGCGGCCGATGACGCATGATCTGCTGCGGAACCTGGCGCGCGGGCTGAACGCGACGGTGACCAAGGTGGTGGTCTCGGACCTGCGGGAGGACACGTTCTTTGCGACGATCTGGATGCTGCAGGAAGAAGAGCTGGTGACGCTCGATGCGCGTCCCTCCGATGCGATTGCGATGGCGCTGCGTTGGGACTGCCCGATCTATGTGAGTCGGCGTGTGCTGGAGCGGTCGCGGCAGAGCGCCAATGAGACCGGCACGAACGTGAATGCAGATGAGCTGCGGCGGTGGCTGGAGAACTTAAATGATGAAGATACCGGTCGCTACAAGATGTGAAGATACGTGCCGATAAAAGTAGTCATGCTTTGGTCTTGAGATTTTCCTGAACGCGTCGCCTAGAATAGAAGCAATGGCAACCCAGATCGTCCGTCCCGCACGCACCCTGCAAGGCTCGCTGCTTCTTCCCGGCGACAAGTCCATCTCTCACCGCTACGCTATGCTCGCCGGCCTCGCCGAGGGCACCACGCGTCTCTCGAACTTCTCCACCGGAGCCGATCCGCACAGCTCGCTGGCCTGCATGGCCGCGCTGGGGGCTAAGGTCGAAGACAAGGGCACTCACATTGAAGTCACGGGCACCGGCGGGCAGTTCCATCAGCCGACCGTGGCGCTCGACTGCGGCAACTCCGGCTCGACGATGCGGATGCTCTCTGGCCTGATCGCGCCGCACCCGCACACCTTTACGCTGATCGGCGATCACTCGCTGACGCTGCGGCCGATGGAGCGGATTCGCAAGCCGCTCTCGGCGATGGGGGCGAAGATGGATCTGGTGGAGGGCCATGCGCCGATCACGATTCACGGTGGGCCTCTGAAGGCGATTGATTTTGAGACGCCGATCCCCAGCGCGCAGGTGAAGACGGCGGTTCTCTTCGCCGGATTTCAGGCTGAGGGAACGACCTCGCTGGCCGAGTCGATCCGGACGCGCGACCACTCCGAGCACGCGCTGCGGGCCTTTGGGGCCACGCTTACGCGTAAGGATGATCGGCTCTTTATCGCCGGGGGGCAGAAGCTCACGGCTATCGAGGCGACGGTTCCGGGGGATCTCTCTTCGGCTGCGTTTTTCCTGTGCGCGGCGCTGCTCTTTCCCGATGCAAACCTGATTCTGGACTCGCTAGGGATGAACCCGACGCGCTCGGCGCTGCTCGATGTGGTGACGCTGCTCGGCGGCAAGATCCGCGTGCTCAATGTGGAAGAGAAGCACGGCGAGCTGATGGGGACGATCCAGGTGAACACGGGTGCGCCTGTCACTAAGGGGCAGCTTGAGATATCGGGTGCGCTGACGGCTCAGTTGATCGATGAGCTGCCGGTGCTGGCTGCGATTGCTCCTTATACCCAGCATGGGATTTTGATTCGCGATGCGAAGGAGCTGCGGGTCAAGGAGTCGGACCGCATCGACTTGGTGGCGCGTAACCTGCGGGCTATGGGGGCGACCTTCACTGAGCATGAGGATGGTCTGGATATTCCCGGCGGGCAGAAGCTGCATGGGGCCACGATTGATTCGGGCTCCGATCACCGGATTGCGATGGCCTTTGCCATTGCTGCTCTGCGGGCTGAAGGGGAGACGGAGATTGACGGGGCTGAGGCTGCCGGGATCTCGTTTCCGGAGTTCTTCAGCCATCTCAAGGAGCTTTGCGGGAATTGATGGGGTGGGTTGGGGAAGCAAAAATCCCCAGCTCCTCTGCTTTGAATTGGGCAATGCAGAACGAGATAACGGCAACCAGCATCATCAGATCAACGACTTGAGTTACGCGGGAATAGAGGTTCTGGCAAACTAATGCCATGCATAAAGTGCTGATGACTGGTCACGCCGAAACATCATTGGGTGCGTTCGATTTCAAGGTGGGAAATTGGAACGACGGAATTGGCCTTATGGTGCGGGATACGGGCGCTGGGGATAGAGGGTTCAATGGGGCTGGTATCTGGCCAACAGTTGAAAAAGCTCAGCAGATCGCAGATCAAACCGCAAAGCGGTTGCTAGACCCCAACTGCGCGATTGTTTGGACTGCAATTTCAAACTGAGGCACTACTCAAGAAACCTTGGTATTTTGCCGTCAAGACATACCTCGAGACACTGCGCATTTACTGTTGCCTGTTTTTGTTCGTCATTCCTCCTCTTCGCTCCTGAATGACGACAAATATGCAGTAGCAAGTGAGCTCTTGCGCCGGGCGGGCGGCACTTCGTGCGGTCTTGGACGCTACGCGTGTGGCTAGGTGACCTTGAGGACCACGATGGTCTCGTCGTCGAAGTGCTCGGTGCCTGCGCGGAAAGTGTGGACTGCTTCCAATATGGCGTCGACGGCCTGCTGGGCACTCTGGTGTGCGGTGGGGTGGTGCGCCAGCAGCGTGGCCAAGCGCTCGCTCGAGAACATCTCGCCGTGGCCGTTGGTGGCGTCGACGATGCCGTCCGAGAAGAAGACCAGCAGGTCGCCGGGCTGGGTCTGGATCGTCAGCTCGTCGTAGGTAGCTCCAGGGAAGAGTCCCAGCGGAAATCCCTCGGCGCAGATGGTGCGGATCTCGAGCGCGTCTGTGGCGGAGTTGCCGCGGGTGACGTGGAGCGGTTGCACCGATCCGGCGTTGGCTACGCGGAGGGTGCGGTCGGCGTCGTTCCACAGCGCGATGAGCATGGTGACGTACTGGGAGTCGAGCTTGCGCTCCTGCAATGCGTCGTTCAGTGCCTTGAGCAGGGCGGAGGGCAGCAGGCGCTGGGGCGTCAGTGAGCGCAGGATGCCGCTGACCAGCGCGGCGTAAAGAGCGGCGGGTGCGGCTTTGCCGGAGACGTCGCCGATGGCTAGCGTGGTGCGCATGGGAGCCGGAGCATCAGCCGGAAGCAGAATGGGGTTGGCCAGGCTCTGCGAGTCGGCGTCGAGGCTGGTAGCGGGGCCGTAGTCGAGGAAGTCGTAGAGGTCGCCGCCGATGGAGCGAGCGGGCTGGAAGCTGGCGGCGATCTCGGCGTGGGCGGGGCGCGGCGGGGCGCTGGGGAGCAGACGAAGCTGGACCTCGCGGGCCATGTCGAGGTCGCGCTCCATGCGGTGCTCTTCTTCGGCCAGCCGCTGGTAGAGCCGCGCGTTGGCGATGGAGATGGCAACCTGCGCGGCCAGCGTGGTGAGGGTGCGCTGGTGGTCCTCGTTGTAGTAGTTGACGCGCGTGTGCTCAAGGTCGATGACGCCGATGACGTTGCCCTTGTAGAGCAGCGGCGCGGCCAGCTCGGAGCGGGTCTCGGGATTCTCGTTGCGGTAGCGCGGGTCCTTGCGCACGTCGGGCGAGAGGATGGGCGTGCGCTCGAGCGCGGCAGTGCCGATGATGCCTTCGCCGGGCAGAATGGTGCGCTGGCGGGTGACGCGCTCGCCGTAACGGGTGCTGAAGCGGTGCTCGTACTGCTCGGTGCGCGGGTTCCAGAGCAGGATGGTGAACATATGGAAGTCGATGACGCGCTTCATCAGCGAGCCGATGCGCTCGAGCAGGTCGTCGGGGTCGAGGATGCTGGTGATGTCGCGGGAGATCTCCTGTAGCACCGTCAGCGTCTGGGCCTGGCGCGAGACGCGGGTGTAGAGGCGGGCGTTCTCAACCGCGATGGCCATGCGGGAGGCGGTCAGCTCCAGCAGGCGCTGGTGCTCGACGGTGAAGTAGCCGACCTCCTCGGACTCGATATCGAGCACGCCGATGACCTTGTTCTTGACGATGAGGGGGACGGCCAGCTCGGAGCGGACGAGGGGATTGGCCGGGATGTAGTTCTCGACCAGGGTGACGTCGGGGACGAGGATGGAGTGGCGTTGGACGGCGGCCTGGCCGACGATGCCGCGGCCCAGTCGGACGCGGGTGCGCTCGACCTCAGGGCTGTGGCCGGTCTGGAAGCGCATCCATAGCTCGTGGGTGCGGTCGTTGATGAGCAGGATGGCGAAGATGCGGAAGTCGATGACGGCGCGGACGAGGTCGGCCACGCGGTGCATCAGGGTGTTGAGGTCGAGCGTGGTGTTGAGGGCGTCGGCGAGGCGGAAGAGGAAGTCGAGCTGTAGAGGCTCGAGCCGGATGTGGGGATCGGCGGCGTGGGGGTGGAAGAGGGCCGGTTTCTTCTCCGTAGGAGGGTAGTCGCCCTCGTAGGCGTGCTCCGGTGTCAGCTCCGGTGCGGACTCGGGCGGCTGCTTTTTGCCGGGTTTTAGAGTTGTCGCCATGAGTAAGGGGATGTCGCTTCTTCCAGAGTAACGAAGGAGAGGGAGGTGCGGTATAGAAAGCTGGGCTTGAGGCTAGAGGTATTGGAAGAGTCACCCGAGCGCAGGGCGGCTGACCCTGGTTTTGCAGAGGGGGAGGTGCGCTTTGGAGGAGTCATATCTCTTATTTTCAAGAGATATGACTCCGGTTTAGTAGCCGTTGGAGGTTGGAGCGGCGGGCGAGTTGCCGGATAGCTCGCCGATGATCTTGACGCTGGCGCTGGCCCCGATACGGGTGGCTCCGGCGAAGAGCATGGCGCGGGCGTCGGCCAGCGAGCGGATGCCGCCCGAAGCCTTGACCCCGGCGCGGATGCCGGCTGCTCCGCGAAGAAGCTGGATATCGTCCACGGTGGCCCCGCCGGTGGAGAAGCCGGTGGAGGTCTTGAGGAAGTCGGCCCCGGCGGAGAGGGCCAGCTCGGCGGCGCGGAGCTTCTCCTCGAAGGTCAGCAGGCAGGTCTCGAGGATGACCTTGACGATGGCTCCCTGGGCGTGGGCCAGCTCGACGACACCGCGGATATCCTGCTTGACGGCCTCGTAGTCCGCGACTTCTCCGGACTTGAGCAGGCCGATGTTGAGGACCATATCCACGTCGTGCGCGCCCAGCTTGAGGACGCGGACGGCCTCGTCGCGCTTGGAGCTGGAGAGGGTGGCTCCGAGGGGGAAGCCGATGACGACGCCGACGGGAACGCCGGTGCCTTCGAGGGCGTGGACCGCTGTCGACACCCATGTCGGATTGACCATGGCGCAGGCGAAGCGGTGCTCGGCGGCCTCGGCGCAGAGGGCCAGTACCTGGTCGCGGGTGGCGTCGGGCTTGAGGAGGGTGTGGTCGAGGACCGCAGCGAGCGCGGCGGGGGAGCTAAGGGCGCTTTCGGCGAAGACGGCGGCGTTGTAGCCGGTGGGGTCTTGAGCGAGGGGGGAGGCGGACGACATGAAGAGACCTTCTGCGGGCGGGTGCCCAGTTGCTAGTTCCAGTGGCTAGTTTAGGCCAATGAGGGGGGAGGCGTCATGCGGAGGGATGTGAACTTAAAGACACGGCTTTCCCCGGATTCCCCATCCTGCAGATGGAGTGGTACAGTTTCCGCGCGATTTAAACGCCGCAAGGCAAAGGCGGGAACGATGCGATTCAATCGAAGGGCGTTCGTTGGCTCGATGGTCTCGGTGGCGGCCATGCGGCTGCTGCGGGCTCAAACACCCAGCCATGAACGGAGCCCGGAGTGGGGTTCGCCGGTCATCGACTGCCACTTCCACCCCCGTCCCACCCTCGCGGCGAACCTCGCCCATCTGAACGGCTCCGGCTGCCAGGCCGCCTATCTGCTCACGCGGCTCCAGAGCGCGGACGACGCCCGCCGTTTCATGGCGCAGGAGCCTGCGCGCTTCCACGGCTACTCTGTCAGCACCGACGTCAGCGCTCCCGATGCCGTCAAGCTGCTCACCGCCGCCGTCCAGGCTGGAGCCCACGGTTTTGGAGAGGTGAAGTACCACGTCGAGGCCGACGGCCCCGAGATGCGCCGCCTCTACGCCGCCGCGGCCGAGCTTGGCGTCCCCATCACCATCCACTTCCAGGAGGTCCCCCATACCCCTACCGAGGGCCTCTTCAACACCGGCTTCAAGCGCTTCGACAAGATCTTGAAGGCTTATCCCAAGACCACCTTTGTGGGCCACTGCGACGCTTTCTGGGCCAATGTCAGCGCCGACTACCGCAACGAGGAGGCATATCCGCGCAAGCCCATCGTCCGTGGCGGCATCACCGATCGCTGGCTCTCCGACTACCCCAACCTCTTCGCCGACCTCTCCGCCAACTCCGGCAACAATGCCCTCACGCGTGATCCATCCTTTACCGCCGGGTTCCTCTCTCGGCATCGCACCAAGCTCTTCTTCGGCAGCGACTGCTCCTGTGCGGACGGCCACGGAGCCGGTATCTCCCAGGCTGGGAATCCGGCTGCTGCCCGGCTTGCGGGTAAGTGCGTCGCCCGCGAGACGCTCACTACTCTGAAGGCCAATACAACGCCGGAGCTATTCCGCACGCTCGTTTGGGAGAACGGGCACCGCGTTTATCAACTTATGCGCGGCTGAGGTTGCCTCCGGGATGAGTTTGGGCATCTATCAGGAAAGATATGCGTAAAACCCCGATCGTTCTTGCCTCCGCCGCACTCCTCCTCACTGCCTGCAGCACCAAGCAGAAGCCCTCCTCGGAGAATTTTTTGGCGGCGCTGAACGCTTATCTTGCGGATCATCCCGACTGTCTCCTCGACTCTTCGATCAGGTTCCCTTATGAGACCGGCGACCCGCTCCAGATCAGGCAGCTCGATGCGCTGGTGGGGGCGCAGATCCTTACGGCGGCCCGGGAGCCGATCATCCATGTGACCCGCTACACCATGACCGATACCGGCCAGCGCGTGGGGGCGCATCTCTGTTATGGGCACCGCCTGGCTACCGCCATCGTCAGCTCGACGCCGCCCACGCAGGTCGATGGGTTCACCGAGACGCAGGTGGTCTATCGGTACGAGATGCAGGAGGCCCCCATCTGGGCCAAGGGGACCGCGGTGCAGGCCGTCTATCCCAAGTTGGCCGAGGCTCTAAGCGGCAACGCCACCGCCAAGAAGGCACTGGCCCTGACCGGCGTCGGCTGGAAGGTTCCTGACTGATTCGACGGGGTTCGACTGATTGACCGCCGGGCCTTTTAGAATAGAAGCCATGCTGCTTGAAGGAATCCATCTGCCTATCACCACGCCGTTCTATCCCGACGGCCGCCTGAATCTGCGCAAGCTCGAACAGAATGTGGAGCGTTACTCCCGGACGCCGGTCGCGGGACTGCTGGTGCTGGGTACGAGCGGCGAAGGTTCCAGCCTGACCGATGCGGAGGCGGGTAGTGTGCTTACGGCCGCTATTGGCGCGGCTGCCAGCCACAAGGTGATGCTGGCGAACGTGGGCCGCAATAGTGTATCGGCGACGCTCGAGCTGGCTGCTGTGGCGGCTGAGGTGGAGTACGATGCGGTCGCCGTCGCGGCTCCGGCGCTTTCATTGAGCCGACTCGAAACCCTCACTTACTTTCAGGCGGTTGCGGATCGCTCGCTGTTGCCGGTCGTGATGCTGAGCGAGGCAGGCAGGGAACTCACTGTCGAGATGATCGCCGAACTGGCTGGTCATCCCGCGATTCTCGGTGTCATCGACCATGCTGCCGTGGGGGATCGGCTGGCCGCGATGGTTGAGGCTACCCGTGAGGTCAGCCGCGAGGTTACGGTCACCACGGTATTTGCCGCCGCTACCGGGCGCATGTTGAAGCCGCAGACGACGGGCGGCAGCTTCGTCTCGGCTGAAAGCCTTGGCGGAGGGACGGCTGTGGTGGCTGCTCCAGCCGCTCCGGCGCTGAAGACCCGTACCAAGCGGGTTGGCTTCCAGATTCTCGGCGGCTCGACGGCGGGGATGCTGGATGCGCTTACGAGCGGAGCAGTGGGGGCTGTGCCGCGCTTCGGAGCCTGCGCTCCACAGGCTTGCTACGAGGTCTTTCAGGCGTGGAAGGACGACGATCTGCCGCTCTCGGCGGAGAAGCAGGAGCGACTCCGCGCCGTGGCTGCCGTGATGGAGGGGACGGAAGGTATTGCGGCGATCAAGTTTGGCTGCGATCTGAACGCCTACTTCGGCGGGTTGCCGCGCCTGCCGCTGCTTGGGCCGACGGGGAGTGAGCGGACGCGGATCGAGCAGCTTATGGCGGCTCTGCACAACTAGGATTTCTGACGTTGGTTTTTCGGTCTTCGTGAAAAGAGAACGCCCCATTCATCGCGATGAATGGGGCGTTCGGATGATGCGGCGTCTAAGACGGGATCATGCTCGGGGGCGGATGGGGACACCCATGCCGTTCAGGCGGGAACGGGCCTGCATGGCCTCGGGCGAGTTGGGGAAGCGCTGGATCAGCGTCCGCATCTCCCGGATGCCCGCGTCGTTCTGCTTCAACTGCATCAGCGCCGAGCTCTTGTGCAGGTGAGCCGCCGGAACCTTGTTGTTATCGGGGAACTGCTCAATGACGTGGTCGTAGTTTTTTGCCGCGACCGCGTACCGCCCCGCGCGATACTCCATCTCGCCCAGGTAGTACCACGCGTTTCCCGACAGCGTGTTGTCTGGGTAGGCCTTGATGAGGTCCCCGAACTCCGACGTGGCGAGGGCGTACTTCGCCGACATGTAGTCCCCCAGAGCAGCCTTGTAGAGATCCTCTACCGGTGGCGCATCGCTGGTGGGGGCCGAAGGGGGGAGCGCGCGGACCACGGGGGCAGGGGTGCGCGTGGCGTCAGGCGCGGGAGCGTCGATGGCCGCTGGAGGTGCCGAAGCCGGAGCCGCAGCGGGGCCGCCGCCGATGGGCTGAGGGGCGTTCATCGACTGCTGCTGGCTCTGCACATCCTGCATGATCTTCTCAAGCCGGACCATCCGGGCCTTCAGCTCATCGAGCGAGTCGTTGAGCGACTGGATCTGTCCGGAGACCTGGTCGATCTTGGTGCCGTCCGCGCCCTCCCGGGCTGCCAGTTGCTTCTGCAACGTGTCTACCGAGAGGCCCATGCGGTTGACCGAGTCGGCGGACTGCTGCACCAGGTCCTTCAGCACGCCCATGCGCTCGTCGTTCGACTGTTGCAGGCGAGCCACGGCATCCTGTAGCTGCTGCACCTGAGTCTGTAGCTGGATCATATCCTTGTTGACCGCGAAGGCCGGCTTCGGCGCCAGAATCAGGGCCGAGGTAAGCACGAGGGCTGAGGAGAGACGAAGTGCGCGATTCATGCGATCTGCTTTCCGGGGCGCACTGGGGAGGTAAACGGACAATCCCAGGTTGCTCCATCAAATGCATTGCTAAGCGGATAGGCGCGGCGGGAATGAAGCCGCCGCGCCTGTCCAGTGAACGAGTTGATTAGCGGTCGAGCGAGAACTGAGCCCGACGATTCTCCTGCCAGCAGCTCTCGTTCTCTTCGGTGCAGAACTGCTTCTCTTTGCCGTAGCTGACCACGCGGATGCGGCCCGGAGCCACGCCTGCGTTGACCAGGGCGGTCTTGGCCGCGTTGGCGCGGTTCTCGCCGAGGGCCAGGTTGTACTCGGCCGAGCCGCGCGAGTCGCAGTAGCCGCCGATGATGATCTTGATGTTCGGATGAGCCACCAGGTAGGCCGAGGCCTGGGCGGCGTTGGTCTGGGCATCCGGACGCAGATCGTAGCTGTCGTAGTCGAAGAAGACGTCCTGCACGGCGGCGTGGAAGGCGGCATCCGAACCCATGTCACCGGCTCCAGCAGTGGTCGAAGCCACCGGCGCTACGGGAACCCGCACGGTCACGCGGACGTTGGCCTCGGTGGTGCCGCCGTCGCCCTTGGCGATCAGGTGGAAGTTGGTCGAGTTCGACGGCGAGACGGTCTGGGTGCCGTTCACGTTCACCGGGCCGATGCCCTCAATGGTCACGGCGCTGGCATTGGTGGTCCGCCAGTTCAGCACCACGGAGCCGCCGAGGTCGATGGCTGAGGGATCGGCGGTCAGGGTAGCGGTCGGCGCGGGCGCGGAGGCTGCGGGAGCCGGTCCCAGGCTGTTCGGGTCGATGCCGCTGGCCTTCTTGTGGCAGCCGGTCGCGAGCGTTAGGGCAGCGGCTGTGGTGGCGAGAAGAAATGCCTTGCGAAGGCTGGGATGCGTCATATTCATCGTTGTACTCCTGCGCGAAAGTCGCGCCTCAAAATTGTTCAGGTCACTGCGAACCGTTGCGCCGATCGCAGGGTGTCAGTTATAGGATGCTTGTTTTGCTTACAGCTACTTCCAACTCCAGTTTGGCATGTCCGCCCCGGGGCCCGTTAGTGCGTGCCGCTCTGTCCCATCGGCCAGCATAGTCCAGATCTTATGGTCGTTTGAGAAAACGATGTGCCGTCCATCCGGCGACCACGACGGGAAATCGCACTCGCCGCTGTCGTGCGTCAACTGAATCCAGCGCTTGGTGGCGATCTCCATGACGTAGATATCCTGCCCGCCCGGTGCGCCCGGGCCGTACTTCCGATTCCAGGCGAAGGCGAGGAACTGGCCGTTGGGCGACCAGGAGGGCGACGATACGTATCCGCCGTCGGTCATGCGCTGGATGGCCGAGCCGTCCGTATCCATCACGTAAAGCTGAGGCAGGCCCGTTCGACCACTGATCCAGGCGATCTGCGAGCCGGTGCGCGGGTTGTAGACCGGGGAGGCATCCGGACCTTTGAAACTGGTCACTCGCCGTCCCAGCGCGCCGTTTACGTCCGAGATCCAAATCTCCGGGTCTCCCGTGCGCGAGGAGGAGAAGGCCAGCTCCTTACCGTTCGGAGCCCAGGCCGGAGAGACGTTGGTGCCGTCCGCCGAGGGAAAGTTGACCATGCGACCCAGCAGCAGCGAGTACATCTTGATCTGGAAGCCGTACTTAGAGAGGGAAGAGAAGGCCAGGCGGGAGTTGTCCGGAGAGACGCGGGGCGAGATGGAGATGGTGCCCAGGTGAGTGATGGCGTGCTGGTTCGCTCCGTCGTAGTCCATCTCCCAGATCTCTTTGTCGCCGACCGCTCCGTGGACATAGTAGATCTTCGTCTCGGCGATGCCGGGGACGCCGCCGCCCAGCCGGAAGATGATCTCGTCGGCGAAGCGATGGGCGATCTGGCGGGCGTTGTCCTCGGTAGCATCCTCGGCGTACTGCTTGGCCAGCACCTGCGGGAACTGCGTGTTCTTCACGTCGAAGAGGTAGCCGTTGACTGCCAGCCTGCCGCCGTTGACGCCCAGAGCGCCGAAGGCCACCATGGCCGCGGCCGAGGGCGGCGCGCCCCACTGGCCCAGGCTCATCTCGTTCGGCGAACCCGGCGTCACATTCGGGGCCAGGGACTTCGAGACGATATCGAAGATGCCCGCGTTGGTCAGGTCGGCGAAGAGCGTGGTGTCGAAGGTCTGCTTCAGTGACCCATTGGCCGGGTCGGCAGAGCCGGGCTTGAAGTTGGCGACCGCAACCCGTATGCGCTCGGCGTTGCCGCTCTGGGTCTCGGTCTTGAAGCCGTCCTGCGCCGACAGCGGGGAGTGCAGGACGAAGGTGCACACGAGCGCAAGCAGAATCGTTCTGCGAAGGTAGCGGGCGGGGAGGAAGTGAGCCATGCTTGACATTCTCCCCTATGGTAGACGGAAAAGGGCCGGGATGGTGAAGTGGCTTCGTCCTGGCGGTACTCTTTCGAGTACTGTTTCATTGTGGTGCAGGTGGGTATCACTTTGGGCCGTCGCTGCCGTACTCTTGAGCCGTGCACCTTGAACGCAACGTCTCCCTTGCTCCCTACACCACGCTTCGCATCGGCGGCCCGGCCCGTTTTTACACGCGCGTCACAACTTATGCGGAGTTAATCGAAGCCCTCGGCTTTGCTCGCGCCGAGGGGCTACCCAGCTTTTTGCTTGGCGGCGGCTCCAATCTGCTGGTCGCGGATGAGGGGTATCCCGGCCTGGTGATTCACCTTGGCCTTGCTGGCGATACGGTGGTGGACGGGGAGTTGCATGAGGTCGCCGCCGGAACCGAGTGGGACTCCTTTGTGCGTGGGGCCTGCGAACTGGGATATAGCGGCGTCGAGTGCCTCGCGGGGATTCCCGGGCTGGCCGGGGGGACGCCGGTGCAGAACGTCGGGGCTTATGGGCAGGAGGTCGCCCAGACGATCGCCCGGGTGACCGCTTTGGATCTCGAGACGCTTGCGACGGTTTCCTTTGCCAACTCCGAATGTCGATTTGCCTACCGCCAGAGCCTCTTCAATAGCACGCACCGCAATCGCTATATCGTCACGGCGGTTCGGTTTCGACTTAGCCCGGAGGGGCGGCCCAATTTGACCTATGCCGATCTGAAGCAGCACTTCGGCGATGCCCGGCCTGCGCCGCTCGAGGTCTACGAGGCTGTACGGGGGATTCGCCGCTCCAAGGGGATGCTGCTGGTCGAGGACGATCCGGACTCCCGTAGCGCCGGGAGCTTCTTCAAGAATCCGGTGATCCCGGTGGGGCAGCTTGAAGGTATCGCCAAGGCTGCTGGGGTTGCTTCGGTGCCTAACTGGCCCAGTGGCGTGGAGAATGCCAAGCTACCTGCCGCTTGGCTGCTCGATCAGGCTGGTTTTCATAAGGGCTTTGCGTTGGGAGAGGTAGGTATCTCCTCGCGGCATACTCTGGCGCTCATCAACCGGACGGGGAGGGCGACCTGTGTCGATATTCTTCGGCTGCGCGATGCCATCGTCGCCGAGGTGCAGGGGCGGTTTGGGATTCGGCTCGAGCAGGAGCCGGTCTATCTGGCATAGGTTTCAGGCATAGGAGATAGACTTCCTCTCATGGCCTCCGGAATGGACATACAGGCGCTCTGGCTCACGTTTCGCCTGGCCGGTACGACGACGCTGCTGCTGCTGATCCTTGCAGTGCCGCTGGCCTGGTGGATCGCGCAGGGCAAGGGGCTGGCTCGCGCCCTGACGCAGACCGTCGTCGCGCTTCCTCTGGTGCTGCCCCCGACTGTGCTGGGCTTCTATCTGCTGGTGATGCTAGGCCCGCTTACGGCTCCGGGAAGGTTGCTGACTCGGCTCATCGGGCATCCGCTTGCCTTCAGCTTCAGCGGGCTGGTGATCGGCTCGATGATCTACTCGCTGCCCTTTGCGGTGCAGCCACTGGTGGCGGGCTTTCAGGGCGTCGGGCGCGAGTATCTCGAGGCTGCTGCGGGGCTTGGAGTCGAGCCAGCCGTTACTTTTCGGCAGGTCATTCTGCCCATGTCGCAGGGAGCGGTCGTGGCCGCGGCAGTTCTCACCTTTACCCATACGGTGGGAGAGTTCGGCGTGGTGCTGATGCTCGGCGGCAATATCCCCGGAGCTACGCGCACGCTCTCCATCTCGCTTTTCGACCAGGTGCAGGATGCGCAGTACGCCGCCGCGAATCATACGGCGCTTGTCCTCGTTGTAATTGCTGTGGCTGCGCTTCTGCTGGTTTATAGCGGCATGATTCCGCGGTCGCTGCGGGGCAACGATGTCCTCTAGCCCTTACCTCGAAGTCGTCCTTCGGCACCGCGCGGGCACGCTGGCGCTCGATGTGGCCTTTACGGCGGCCGCACCGTGGACCTTGCTCTTTGGCCCATCCGGCAGCGGCAAGAGCACCATCCTGCGCGCCATCGCAGGGATGCTGCGACCGGATGAGGGAAGGATCGCTCTGCGTGGGCAGGTGGTGGTCGATACGGCTGGCTCGCTTTGGGTGCCGCCCTATCGCAGGACAGTTCGCTGGGCGGGGCAGGGGGCTGTCTTGTTTCCGAAGATGTCGGTTGAGGAGAACCTTGCGTTTGCGCTGCTGGGCGATGCCCGGAGGCAGAGGACGGCGGGCATCGTGCAGGAGGCGGTGCGGCAGTTTCATCTTGCGGCGCTGGCGAAGAAGATGCCGGGAGAGCTGTCTGGTGGGGAGCGTCAGCGAGTCGCGGTTGCCCGGGCTGCGATTGGGGCCAGAGAGAAACTGCTGCTGCTCGATGAGCCCTTTACCGGGCTGGATGTGGGGATTCGAGATGAGTTGATTGAGGATTTGCGTGGGTGGCTCGGTGGAACCCCGGTGCTGAGTGTGACGCACAGTGTCAGTGAGGCTTTTTTGCTGAAGGCCGAGGTGGTGCGGATCGGTGGGGGGAGGGTTCTCGATCAGGGGGCTGCGGAGATTGTGTTGAGGGAGGAGCGGCGAAGGGTGCTTTCGCTGTTGGGGTAAGTGCATCTGGCTGGGAAAGAAAGCATACCTCGGAGGCGAAAGCCCGCTTTGGTGGTGGGTTTTCATGCCCGGGCTAAAGCCCGGACATGCCCCAGAAACAACAGCAAAAGCAACGGTTTGTGCCGTTACAACGCCGGTGCCAGGCCGAAGTCCTTCAGGCGGTTCTGCACCTTGGGGGAGCGCATCCACGCCATGAACGTCTTCGCGTCCGCCAGGTTCTTCGAGCCTTTCATCACTACACCGCACTGCTGGATCTCCGGGTAGACCTTCGGCACCAGTACGTAATCGCCGATCTCTTTGTAGTGCTGCTGGCTCGCCATGGTCAGGGAGATGAAGCCCATCTGGGCGTTGCCCGAGTCGATAAACTGCCCGGTCTGCGCGATGTTTTCTGCTACGACCAGCTTCGGCTTCAGGGCGTCGAGGGTCTTCATGGAGCGCATGGCCGCATAGGCCGCTCGTCCGTAGGGAGCATGAAGCTCGTCGGCTACGGCGATGCGGGTGACCTGTGGATCGGCCAGCTTGTCGAGGGTCAGGGGCTTGATCGGCGAGTCTTTGCGGGCCCAGAGCACTAGCGTGCCCTTTGCGTATGGCTCCGGCGCTTTCTCCTCGGCGAGTTCGGCTGCAACGATCTTCTCGGGGAAAAGAAAGTCCGCCGAGAGGAAGACATCCATCGGTGCGCCGTTCAGGATCTGGGTCGCAAGCGTGGCCGAGGAGCCGAACGAGAGCTCCAGGTGGATGCCGGTCTCCTGCTCGAAGTCCCGGGCAAGGACGGGCAACACGGGCTGGAGGTCAGAGGCAGCGGCGATATGCAACTCGCGTGTCTGGGCAGCAAGTGGTCCAAATGGGAACAGCAGGGCAAGCAGGAACAGGAAGGCGGGAAAGATTCTCGAACGGCTCATGGCGGTGACCTTTTCTATACGTTCAAACTGCTATGCTTAAGGCTGATTATGAGTGGAACACACCAGTTACGATGCACGGAGTGCGGCGCGCAGATCGCCGGAGAGGCGGTAAGCAGCAACTTTCGCTGCACAAACTGCCAGGGGTTGTACGAGGTAGTTTATCCGTGGAGCCTGAAGGCTGACGAGATTGCCCGTGCCGAGGCCCGTCTGCCCAACCCCAGCGCGCTGCGCTGGCTGTGGCAGGAGCGCAGGACCTCGACTATGCCGGTGGATCAGTCCGGCGTTTGGCGGTTCCGAGACCTCTTTCCTATCGTGAAGGACTTCGACAAGGTGGTGACGCTGCGCGAGGGCAACACGCCGCTGTATGACCTGCCGCGCTGCGCGGCATCGGCGGGGATCGACTGGCTGCTGGCCAAGCATCAGGGTATGAACCCGACCGGTTCCTTCAAGGACACGGGCATGACGGCGGCGCTCTCGGTTGCGGCCGAGCGCGGGTTCGAGTGGGTAGCCTGTGCCAGCACCGGCAATACCTCGGCGGCGATGGCGGCCTATGCGGCGCGCGCGGGGTTGCGGTCGATCGTGTTTATTCCCGAGGGTAAGATCGCCTGGGGCAAGCTCGCGCAGTCGATGGACTACGGTGCGCTGACGGTGCAGTTGAAGACAGACTTCGACGGCTGCGTCAGGCTGGTGAACGAGCTGGTGCAGGCTCAGCCGATCTATCTGCTGAATTCGGTGAATCCTTATCGGCTCGAGGGCCAGAAGACCCCGGCGTTCGAGATGGTGGAGCAGTTGGACTGGCAGGTGCCGGAGCATGTGATCGTGCCGGGAGGCAACCTGGCCAATGCGTCGGCGCTGGCGAAGGGCTTTCTGGAGATGCAGCAATTGGGGCTGATCTCGAAGGTGCCGAAGATCAGTATTATTCAGGCCGAGGGCGCGAACCCGCTCTTCCGGTCGCTGAAGGAGAACGGTGGGACGAAGTTGATTCCCGTGACGGCTGAGACGCGGGCGAGTGCGATCAGGATCGGTCATCCGGCCTCCTTTACCAAGGCCGTGCGGGCGTTGCAGTCGACCGGCGGATGGTGCGAGCAGGCCTCCGAGGCCGAGATTGCGTTGGCAAAGGCGCAGATCGGAGCTGAGGGCGTGGGCTGCGAGCCTGCGTCGGCGGTGACGCTGGCCGGGCTGAAGAAGCTGGTGGCGCAGGGCAAGGTTCTGCGCGAGGAGCGGGTGGTGCTGATTCTGACCGGCCACACGCTGAAGGACTCGGACTATACGATCAACTTCCATCGGGGCGAACTGCTGACGGAGGCGGAGCTTGCGGGTGCCTCGGCGGCTGAGCGGGATCTGGCAAAGTCGTTGCAGAAGCCCCCGATTGTGCTCGATGCGGATCGCGATACGGTGCTGCGGACGCTGGATGCGCATATGCGTCAAACCACGCTGCAACCTGCCTGAGCGTATTAGGTGTGGGCCTCCCGCTGGTCGGCAGCGAGCATATTTTGTTTCCGACCACCGGGAGGACCACGCGAAGCTCTAAAAAGGCGTATGAACGCCCGCCCGCTCCACGCGTAGCGAGCCTGTCCGGCAGGACAAAGTTTTACGGATACTAGGACGAAGATGAACTCACTGAAGATTCGACTGCCGGCGACCTCCGCCAACCTGGGACCGGGCTTTGATGCCCTTGGCCTGGGGATGGCGCTCTACCTGACGATTGAGGCCCGAGTGGCTGGGGACCGGACGGCGCCGGAGTTCCGCGTGGATGCTACTGGCCGGAACCCCGAGCTGTGCAGCTCGCTCGAGCGCAATTTGATCCTCGATACCTACCGGGGCGTCGCGCCGTCGGCTCCACCGCTGCACCTGACGCTCGACAATGAGATTCCTTTGGGGATGGGCTGCGGGTCGAGCGCGGCGGCTCTGCTGGCTGGAGTACATCTGGCGAACCACTTTGGCGGGCTGGGGTGGACGCCGCAGCAGGTGCTCGAGGAGGCTTGTCACAGGGAGGGGCATCCGGACAACGTGGCGGCCTGTTTTTACGGGGGGATGACCGTCTCGTCCGTTATCCAAGAGAACGGGAGCGGCGGAAAGGTGATTGCCACGACCTGCGGCGAGGTTCTGGGCTGGAAGCTGCTGCTGGCGCTGCCGACGGCTTCTCTGGCGACCGAGAAGGCGCGGGCGTTGTTGCCGGAGGGCTACTCGCGGGCCGACGCCGTGGCTAACGTGCAGGCGACCGCGCTGCTGGTGGCGGGATTCGCGCTGGATCGGCCGGAGCTGCTGCATGTAGCAATGCGGGATAGGATTCACCAGCCGTATCGGCTGGCGGCTTGTCCGCTGCTGGGCAGCCTGCTACCGCTGAGCGGGACGCCTGGGGTGTATGGGGTGGCGTTGAGCGGGGCTGGTCCGTCGGTACTGCTGGTCTGTGATCCGGCGTATCCTCAAGAACAGATTGAGGATAGGATTCGACTGGCGGCTGGAGACCCGGGGCTGGAAATTATCTCGACAAAGATTTCGGCAGGCGTAAAGACGCTGGTGTTATCGGAATAGTTGCGGTGGTTACCTAAGTTTTTACAAAATAACTTTACTTATTTCGTCCCCTCTCTTAAGGTAACAGGGTGGGCAGTTCTGGGGAGGGCTGCTGCGCCGCCCGTTGACCTCGTTCGCGAGGTCCGGGCGTTAAACTTTTAAGTCACCCGTATTTGCACGTGGGCTATCTCGTTTAGATATCGCTCCTTGGGGGCTTTATCGGCCGTTCTGTACCGATGTTGAAACTTCCACACCCATTTCGCATCTATTATGAGTGCAGCACTTGAAATGGTGCAGCAAATAGCGCCAGCGTCAAGGCACGACCGAAGACGCGGCGGGAGGATGGACAAGATGGCAGGACAGTTCGTATCGGAAGTGAATGACAGCAACTTTGAACAGGACGTCCTGAAGTCGGACCAGCCCGTACTTGTAGACTTCTGGGCCGCATGGTGCGGTCCGTGTCGCGCGCTTGCTCCGGCGGTCGATGAGGTTGCGACCGAGTACCAGGGCAAGATCAAGGTGATGAAGATGGATGTCGATAAGAACAGCGCGACGCCCTCGCGCTTCGGTATCCGTGGTATTCCCGCGCTGCTCCTGTTCAAGGACGGCAAGGTTGCCGATCAGATCGTCGGCCTGGTTCCCAAGGACACGATCGCGCAGTCGATCACGAAGGTGATTGGCGCGAAGGTAACTGCGTAAGATTCAGGTTTTTCTCTGGTAACAGACGCCCGGCGGCTTCGGCTCCGGGCGTTTCTGCGTTCAGGCGCGGCCATGAACTGCTAGCATTTGCACATGGTGGAGTGGGTTCTTATCCGCGGGATCATGGTGGCCTTTTTCATTCTGGCCAACAGCTTCTTCGTTGCCGCGGAGTTCGCGCTGGTCAGCATTCGGGAGACGCGGGTGGAGCAGTTGATCGCTCTGGGGCGGCCCGGTGCGCGGACGCTGCTGCAGTTGAAGCACGCGATGGATGACTTTCTGCCCGCGGTGCAGTTTGGCGTGACGCTGGCGGCGCTGGCGCTGGGCTGGGTGGGCGAACCCGCGGTGGCGGAGACGCTGCTGGTGGCGGTGGAGCGGGTGTCGCCGCATACGCCGCCGCATGTGATGCTGTACGTTCATGCAGCGGCTACTACGATTGCGTTTGGGGCGATTACGTACTTTGAGGTGCTGCTGGGGGAACTGGTGCCGAAGTCTCTGGCCTTGCAGCGGGCCGAGCGGATCGCGATGGCGGTGGCGGGGCCGATGGATGTGTTTATCCGCATTACGCGGCCTGCTATCCGGTTGATGAACTCGTCGGCGAGCATGGTGTTGCGGGTATTTCGCGCGCCGCTGCATGGGGAGGGCGGCGCGGTCCACTCGCCCGAGGAGCTGAAGCTGATTGCAACGGCGACGCGCAGGATGGGGCTGCTGCCGGTCTTTCAGGAGGAGATCATTCACCGGGCGATTGAGCTGAACCATGTCTCGGTGCGCGAGATTATGACTCCGCGAGGAAAGATCTTCTCGCTGCCGGTGGACCTGCCGGTGGAGCAGGCGAGCGCGCGGATCGTGGATGAGCAGCACTCGCGGGTGCCGGTCTTCGACCCGAAGGTGGGGCCGGATCATATCGTCGGGATCGTTTACTCGAAGGATATCTCGCGGCTGATGCACTTCCGCTCGACGACGCTGGCGCTGGGCGGCACGGGCAAGATGGGGCTGACGCTGCGGCAGGTGATGCGCGAGGTGATCTTCGTGCCGGAGACGAAGCTGGCGGTGGAGCTATTGCAGGAGTTCCAGGATCGGCGCAGGCAGATTGCGATTGTGGTGGATGAGTTCGGCTCGACTGTGGGCATGGTGACGGCTGAGGATGCCTTGGAGCAGATCGTCGGCGAGCTGGAGGATGAGTTCGATGTGGCCTCGCGGGCGACGCCGTTTAACGCGACGGGAACGGTGGTGCTGGATGCGGGGATTACGCTGCGCGACCTGAGCAACCAGTTGCACTGGGCGTTTCCGCGGCAGCCGGGTGTGGAGACGCTGGCGGGGTTTGTGCTGTCGGAGCTGGGGCACCTGCCGACGGTGGGGGAGAGCGTGGTCCACGCGGGGCGGCGATATACGGTGGCGGAGTTGGTCAAGCGGCGGATCAGCAAGGTGAGGGTGGATCTGGAGGCGGTCGGGACGGACGTCAAGACGGACCTGCGGGCGGCGGCTACTGAGGACGATGGGCTGGAGGTCTCGGCTTGATACGAGCTGCGAAGCGGCTGGCGGTGACGCTGCCGGTGCTCTGGCTGGTGGTGACGGTGGTGTTTCTGCTGATTCACCTGGTGCCGGGCGATCCGGTAGTGCAGATGCTGGGTGAGGGGGCTACGGCCTCGGATGTCTCGGCGCTGCGCCATGCGTATGGGCTGGATGCTCCGCTGTCGGCGCAGTATGGGCGGTTTTTGTATGGGGTGGCTCATGCGGATCTGGGGCAGTCGCTGCGGCTGCACGACAGCGTGATGCACCTGGTGGCGTCGCGGTATCCGTACACGGTGGCGCTGGCGTTCTGCGCGATGGCGCTGGGGATTCTGCTGGCGGTTCCGGCGGGGATCGGGTCGGCGCTGCACCGTGGGGGATGGCAGGATCGGGTGCTGGGGGTGGTGTCGCTGGTGGGGCTCTCGTTTCCGAACTTTGCCTTGGGGCCGATCTTGATTTTGGTGTTTTCGATTCGTCTGGGGTGGTTGCCGGTGTCGGGGGCTGGGTCGGTGGCGCATATGGTTCTGCCCGCGATTACGCTGGGGCTGGGGATGGCGGCGATCCTGACGCGCATGGTGCGGACGGCGATGCTCGAAGAGCTGGGGCAGGACTATGTGCGGACGGCGCGGGCCAAGGGGCTGAGCGAGCGGCAGGTGGTGTATCGGCACGCGCTGCCCAATGCGATGATTCCGATCTTGACGGTGGTGGGGTTGCAGTTTGGGTCGCTGCTGGCGGGGGCGATTGTGACGGAGACGATCTTCAGCCTGCCGGGGATCGGGCGGCTGACGCTGTCGGCGATCTCGAACCGCGACTATGCGCTGGTGCAGGGGTGCATTCTGGCGATTGGGCTTACTTATGTCGGGGTGAATCTGCTGACCGATATTGCTTATACCGTGGCTAATCCGAGGATGAGGGTGCAGGGATCTTGAGAATGATTTGCATGATGTGGCTTTTTGTTGGGGCTGTGGCTTATGGGCAGACGCCGCAGGTTCCCAAGGTTGTGCCGGTGCCTCCGTTGCCCAACGTGCGGCCTGCCCCGGCTGAGCCGACCTCTCCTCCGGCGCGGGATTTTGTCGATGCGGTGACGGGGGTGAAGATGCATCTGCCTGCTGGGTGGAATTTGAGCCGCAGGGATGGGGAGTTGAGTACGTTTCGGCTCGATGCGCGCTCGGCGGTGCCGCAGACTCGGCTAAGGGCGGTGGCGGCGCTGGGGTTCAATCCTTATCCGTGGTCTACGTTTAGTGGGGAGTACTTCTATCTTAGTGCTACTCCGCGTAGTACGGCGGAGGCTTGTGCGGCGCAGGCTACGGGGAAGCCGAATAAAGCTGCTACGGCGACGACGGTGGATAGCGTGGCGTTTGCTCATGGTCATGATGAGCATGGGAAGATCTGCGTCGAGTCGCGGGATGAGGTGCTGACGGCTCTGCGGAAGGGAAGTTGTGTGCGGCTTGATCTGGTGATTACGACGTTTTGTGCGGAGCCTAGCGGGGCTCGGGATCTGACCGAGAACGAGATGGAGAAGCTGCGGGAGAGGTTGCAGGGAGTGGTGGGGGCGGTGAAGTTGAAGTAGTTCACGCGAAGCGTCTAAGACCGCACGAAATGCTGCCCGCCCGGCGTTAGGGCGTTTTTGCTTTTGTTTGTGTGGCTGAGTGAGGAAGCATACCTCGGGGGCTAAAGCCCGCTTCTGTGGTGGTTTTGAGGTCCGGGCTAAAGCCCGGACCTCCCCTAGAAGCAACGGCAAAAGCAAAAGCAGATTCCTCCGCTTCGCTCCTGAATGACAACCAAGAGAACAAGCAACGGCAACGGCGCTCTTGCGCCGGGCGGGCGGCACTTCGTGCTGTTTTGGACGCTTCGCGTGAGGGCGTCAGCCCAGGTGCAGGTCGATGATCTCGGGGTGGAGTTGGCCGTTTTCTATCGTGACCAGGGCCACGGTGACGGGCAGGCGGAATCGGCGCGGGCCGGGGCTGCCGGGGTTCAGGTAGAGGACTCCGGAGCGGTGTTCGATGGAGGGCTGGTGGGAGTGGCCGCTGATGACTGCTGCTACTCCGGCGGCGTGTGGGTTGATGTCGAGATCGTGGATCGAGTGGACGAGGTAGAAGAGCTTGCCCGCCAGCTCGACGGCCTCGGTGGCGGGCAGTTCGGCGCAGGGGCCGTAGATGTCGATGTTGCCGCGGATGGCCGTTATCGGGGCGATCTGCGCCAGGGTGGCAAGGAAGTCGGCGTTGCCGATGTCTCCGGCGTGAAGGATGTGGTCGACGCCTTGCAGGGCTGCGATGGCCTCGGGGCGGAGGAGGCCGTGCGTGTCGGAGATGACGCCGATCTTGAAGGTCATGGGAGTTTAAATGCCGGTTGTGAGGCGGGTGCGCGGGTCGAGGTAGTCGCGGAGGGCGTCGCCGATGAAGTTGAACGAGAGGACGCAGAGCATGACGGCCAGGGCGGGGAAGAAGACCATGTGGGGCGAGTCGAAGAGGTGGGAGCGGGCGTCGTTGAGCATGGAGCCCCAACTGGCCGCGGGCGCGGGGATGCCGAGGCCGAGGAAGCTGAGGGTGGCTTCGGCGAGCACGGCTCCGGCCATGCCGATGGCGGCCTGGACGATGAGCGGCTGAACGATGTTGGGCAGGATGTGACGGACCAGGACGCGTACGTCTGACGCTCCGAGGGCGCGTGCGGCTTCGACGAACTCGCGTTCTTTGACGGTCATGACCTGGGCTCGTACGAGGCGAGCGTAGCCGACCCAGCCGGAGATCGAAAGGGCCAGGATGAGGTTGAGCAGGCCGGGGCCGAGGAAGGCGACGAAGGCTATGGCGAGCAGGATGCCGGGTAATGCCAGGAAGGCGTTCGAGAGGTAGACGTTGACGAGCGTGTCGGCCAGGCCGCCGTAGAAGCCCGCGAGGCTGCCCGCGATGAGGCCGATGGCGAGCGAGATGGCCACGACGCTGACGGCGACGATGAGCGAGATGCGCGCTCCGTAGAGGGTGCGGGAGAGAACGTCGCGGCCAAGCTCATCGGTGCCGAACCAGTGGGCGGCGGAAGGAGTGAGCATGCGGGCGTCGAGGTTGAGCTGGGCGGGATCGCTGGGAGCGAGCAGCGGCGCGAAGATGGCGGCGAAGAGGAACAGCAGAACGAGCAGGATGCCGATCGCCGCGAGCGGCTGATGCCGTGCCGTTGCGATGAGATTGTTGCCGCCGCTCTTCATGGAACTATCTTCTCAGAGTTGGCACGCATCGTTATGGAGTACGAACATGCGTGGCTGAGTGAGACGCTTGTTGATGGCAGCAAGCTGCTGCCAAGTGACGGTATGGTGAATGCCGAAAGACGGTATAGCGAAGTCCGTAATAAGGTAAGACTGATGCCGTAATCGGGTATGACCATTGCTATGATGAGGTGGACGACCTCATCCGAAAGGCTTTCTTCTGAGAATCCTGATCTATGGCTTGAACTATGCCCCGGAGTTGACCGGCATCGGCAAGTACACGGGCGAGATGGCCTCGTGGCTTGCGAAGCGGGGGCACGAGGTGCGTGTGGTGGCCGCGCCGCCTTACTACCCGGCGTGGCGTATCTGGGATGAGTATCGCTCGAGCCTCTACAGGACGGAGCGTGTGCCGGGGCAGCCGGTCGTCTTCAGGACGCCGCTCTACGTGCCGGAGAAGCCGAGCGGGATGCGCCGGATTCTGCATCTGTTTTCCTTTATGGTGGGCAGCCTGCCGGTGATGCTGCGGCAGGTCTTCTGGCAGCCGGAGATCGTCTTTACGGTGGAGCCTACGTTCTTTGGCGCGCCTCTGGCCCTGTTTGTCGCGCAGACTGCGGGCGCGGCGTCGTGGCTGCATGTGCAGGACTTCGAGGTGGATGCTGCGTTCGAGCTTGGACTGCTGCCCGCGAAGGGGCCGATCCATAGCCTGGCATTGACCCTGGAGGTTTTTTTTACCAACGCTTTCACGCGGGTTTCGAGCATCTCAACCAAGATGGTCGAGCGATCGGTGGCGAAGGGCGTGCCGGCGGAGCAGGCGGTGCTGTTTCCGAACTGGGTGGATGTGGAGGCGATTCAGCCGCTGGAGGGGCCGAACGGCTTCCGGCGGGAGTTGGGGCTCGAGGATAAAATTGTGCTGCTGTACTCGGGCAATATGGGCAATAAACAAGGGCTGGAGGTACTGGGGCCGATCGCACAGTCGTTCGCTCCGGGTGCTTCGCACGCCGATGAGCGGGTACACTTTCTGTTCTGCGGAGATGGTACATTCAGGCCTAAGCTGGAGGCCATGGTGGGCGGCCTGCCCAATGTGACTCTGCTGCCGTTGCAGCCGTTTTCCAGGCTGAACGAGTTGTTGAATGCGGCGGATATTCATCTGCTGCCGCAGCGCGCGGGCGCGGCCGACCTGGTGATGCCGTCGAAGCTGACCGGGATGCTGTCGAGCGGGCGGCCGGTGATTGCGACGTCGGATGCGGGGACCCAGGTGGCGCATGTGGTAGGCGATGAGGCCAGGCCGTGCGGGCTGGTCGTTCCGGCCGAAGACGCCGAGGCTCTGCATGCCGCGGTGGTGGAGTTGATTATGAACCCCGGGCTGCGCGCGGAGTTCGGCGCTAATGCACGGGAGTATGCGGTCGAGCATCTGGGCCGGGAGCAGGTGCTGCTGCAGTTCGAGCGGGATCTGGCTCAGGCGATTTGACTTAGTACTTTGGTGTAACACTGGCTCAAGTAAAATAATGGAATCGAGCAAAACTGTTTTAGGGGAGAGTGTCGGTTTGAAGAAAGCTTTGATCACGGGAGTCACCGGGCAGGATGGAGCGTATCTCGCGGAGTTTCTGCTGGCTAAAGGCTATGAGGTTCATGGCATCAAGCGGCGCTCGTCGCTCTTCAACACGGCTCGTATCGACCATATCTACGAGGATCCGCACAACCCGAACCCGAAGCTGGTGCTGCACTACGGCGATATGACGGACAGCACGTCGCTGATCCACATTATGCAGAAGGTGCAGCCGGACGAGGTGTACAACCTGGCCGCGCAGTCGCACGTGCAGGTGTCGTTCGAGGAGCCGGAGTATACCGCGAACTCGGATGCGATCGGCGTGCTGCGGCTGCTGGAGGCGATCCGCATCCTGGGGCTCGAGAAGAAGACGCGCTTCTACCAGGCGAGCACGTCGGAGCTTTACGGGCTGGTGCAGGAGATTCCGCAGAAGGAGACGACGCCCTTCTATCCGCGCTCTCCCTATGCCGTGGCCAAGATGTACGGCTACTGGATCGTGGTGAACTACCGCGAGGCGTATGGGATGTATGCGTGCAACGGCATCCTGTTCAACCACGAGTCGCCGCTGCGGGGTGAGACGTTTGTGACGCGCAAGATCACGCGCGGGCTGGCGCGGATCAAGGTGGGGCTGCAGGAGTCGCTGTACCTGGGCAATCTGGACGCCAAGCGGGACTGGGGCCATGCGCGCGACTACATCGAGATGCAGTGGATGATGTTGCAGCAGGAGAAGGCGCAGGACTTCGTGATCGCGACCGGGGTGCAGTACAGCGTGCGCGAGTTTGTGAAGCGCTGCGCGGAGTTGCTGGAGCTGGACCTGACGTGGAGCGGCTCGGGCGTCGAGGAGAAGGCCGTTGGACCAGATGGCAAGGTGGTGGTGGCGGTCGATCCGCGCTACTTCCGGCCGACCGAGGTCGAGACGCTGCTGGGCGATCCTTCCAAGGCCAAGCGCGAGCTGGGCTGGACGCCGCGGACGAGCTTCGATGAGCTGGTGCGTGAGATGGTAGAGGCAGATCTGCAGTCGGCCAAGCGGGATGCGCTGGTGCGGAAGCACGGCTTCAATGCGTACAACGTGCGTGAGACCTAGAGTGCAGGCGCGGGCCGGGGGAGTGAGTCCCCGGCCTACTCCCATTGTTTCCAACTTTGAGTAAGGGTGATCTATGTCGTCGAGCTTTATGCCGCAGGATGCACGTATCTTTATCGCCGGTCATCGCGGGCTGGTTGGCTCGGCAATTCATCGCGGGCTTGAGCGCAAGGGATATACCAATCTCCTGACGAAGACGCGTGCCGAGCTGGACCTGCTGGACCCGGCTGCCGTGCGGTCGTTCTTTGAGCAGGAGAAGCCGGAGTTTGTCTTTCTGGCGGCGGCTAAGGTGGGCGGAATTCTGGCCAACGATACGTACCCGGCGGACTTCATCCGCGACAACCTGGAGATTCAGACCAACGTTATCGATGCGGCTTACCATAACGGTGTGACGCGGCTGCTGTTTCTGGGGTCTTCGTGTATCTACCCGAAGATGGCTCCGCAGCCGATGCCGGAGTCGTGCCTGCTGACCGGGCCGCTGGAGCCTACGAACCGGGCTTATGCGCTGGCGAAGATCGCCGGGATCGAGATGTGCTGGAGCTACAACCGGCAGTATGGCACGCGCTACCTAGCCGCGATGCCGACGAACCTCTATGGGCCGAACGACAACTTCGACCTGAAGAACTCGCATGTGCTGCCGGCGTTGATCCGCAAGACAGCCGAGGCGAAACGGGCGGGAGCCGGAGAGATCTCTGTGTGGGGAACGGGGACGCCGCGGCGTGAGCTGCTTTACTCGGATGACCTGGCGGATGCATGCATCTTTTTACTGTCGCTCGATGAGGAGCGTTACGGCTCGCTGCTGACGCAGGATGTGCCGCCGCTCATCAACATCGGGACAGGGGAGGATGTGACGATCCGGGAGCTGGCGGAGATCGTAGCGAAGGTGATTGGGTTCGAGGGCGGCCTTGCGTTCGACACGACCAAGCCCGATGGCACGCCGCGCAAGCTGATGGATGTGAGCAAGCTGCATGCGCTGGGGTGGGGCCACACGGTGGAGTTGGAAGAGGGAATCGGCCTGACCTGGGATGCGGTGAAGGATCAGCTTTAATTCTTCACGTATTTTTTGGCTGGGCAGGGGTTCGTCTTGGTTATGAAGAGATTCGGGATAGCCGGTGCGTTCCTGCTGCTGATGCCGTTTGCTGGGGCCTTGGGACAGGAAGATACGCCGCCGGTCCAGAGTGTGGCGGAGCAGTTTTTGCTTTCGGCGGCGAATGCCGACCGGGTTGCGCATGGGCTGGCTCCGGTGCGTGTGGATGGAAGGCTGGTGAGGGCTGCGGCGCTGCACGCACGGCAGATGGCGGCCCATGGGGCGATCTCTCATCAGTTTCCCGGGGAGGCTGAGCTGGCGGAGCGAGCTTCGAGTGCGGGAACGCACTTTTCGCTGGTTACCGAGAATGTGGCTGAGTCGGCAGATCCCAGCAATATCCATGAGCTGTGGATGCATTCGGCTGGGCATCGGGCCAATCTGCTGGACCCGCAGGTGGATTCGGTGGGGATTGCGGTGGTGGCGCGGGATGGGCAGTTTTACGCTGTCGAGGACTTCGCTCGTACGGTGCGGAGCTTGACGCTGGAGCAGCAGGAGAGCGCGGTTGCGCAGCTGATCGAAGGGGCTGGGATTACGGTTTCGGCCACGACGGATGAGGCGCGCAAGGCTTGTGCTTTGAGCTCGGGCTATGACGGGGTGAGGAAGCCGCTGTTTGTGATGCGCTATAGCACTTCGGACCTGTCGCGGCTGCCGGAGCAACTGCGGACGAGGATGGCTTCGGGGAAGTACCATGAGGCGGTGGTGGGGGCTTGTGAGTTGAGTCAGGCCACGCCGTTTAGTGGGTATGCGGTTGCGGTGATGCTGTACCGCTAGGCACTTCGTGCTGTTCTCGGGGCTAAAGGCTGCATCTGTGATGAGTTTTGAGGTCCGCCTTGGCTGCTTCGTTCTCGTACACGCAGATTCGCAGGTCAGCACGGTCAAGTCGCTAGAAGCAATCGAGCTTGAAGCCAAAGCTGTTGACGCCGCCGCAGCGCAGATACCAGGTAAGGCAGAAGAGCACAGTCAAGGCGACGGCCGCCCATAGGAAGACGCGAACAGGAAGTGTCTTCCATAGCGAAATACCGCTGTCGGGGTTTGTCTTGGCGGGGAAACAGAAAAAGAGACCGCTGGCGAAGCTGACGTAGGCAGAAAGAGCAAGCCGGGAAAGTCCCAGGGTGACGCGTTGCTGCCAGGTGGTGTTGGGCTCGAAGAAGCCGCTCATGAGGGCGGAGTAGAGCGATAAAATGCAAAGGACGAACGATACTACTTTGCCGAGTTCGAGAAGCATGGTGCGCCTCCGGCCACAGCTTCATCCAAGGTATTGGACGAAGTATAGTGTGAGGCGAGGTGCCAAGTCGAAGCAGGAAGCGAGCTTCAAGATGGCGCAGATGATCCTGCCCAAAAGGCTCTTTGTGCTTAGGATTCTGTTGTGTGTGGAGGGTATTTTTGAAGGGAAACCGTAACCCTTTAGAATCTGGCTCCTGAGGTAGGACTCGAACCTACAACCCTTCGGTTAACAGTGGCAACGGTTCGAGTCTCAGTTTTGTCACGCTCGAAGCTGTGTTTTCTCCGTTCACATCTGAGAGGGCCGTTTTTTGGGATGCTCCCGTCCTCAACTTCGTTATGGATCTCCGTCCTGGTTTAGAGGAGGAGTTTCATCCCCTGCAGGTTTCACGGTTCATTCAAGGGATACGGGGCGCTTCTATAGACACGGAAACTGAATCGCTTGGCCCAGCTCGCCGCTACTTGGTATCTTTTCCCTTTGCCAGTAGATCAGCCTTCATCGAGCATATTCCGACGTACGACGAAGCGAAGCAAAAGCTGAGAGATGGGGAAGAGCCAATGTTGGCTACTTCCCTGATCGCTGGCGAAATCCCGGAGGGAGCAGACCTAAGCGTCGGCGGTGTGAGGATTTGGTTTCCCACGGATGCCATTATTGCGTTAACTCTCGCAACAGGCACCGAAGTCAGCCTTGGCTTCGTTGAGCTTCGTGCCAGCGAGGGAAGTCTTTGTCAACGATTCCACATCAATTTCATCAATAGTCCGTACAAACATGGACATATGGCGATTTCTGACGTCATCCACAGTGACTATCGAACTTCAGGGGTTGGGCCTCTTATCACCTCGATATTAGCTCTCGCGGGGGATAGCCTCCAGGTCGTTCGCAGGCTGATCGATGCAATCGAGACGTCACAATCGTCTCTCCGAACTCCCGAACACGCCTTCGCATTCATTGTGCGAGGTCTAGACGGGCTCGCAAATTCACTCCAACTCACCCGGACCAACCTGTCGGATAGCCTTTCCGTTCAAGAGGCAACGGAGGTGAGGGCTATCTTGCACCATGCCAAACGTTCGATCCAGAAGCTGGCGAAACGAGGTGTCGGCAAGTCGGGAAGCGTAGATGCGACTCTGTTAAATCGCATAGCGAGCCGCGCCGAACATGCCGACGCAATCGAAGATTCGTTTGGCCTCTCGATCACACGCCTCCTAAAACACTTTAGCCTTCAAGATCAAGAAGCTATCGAAGAGTTTTATAGTGCCGAGCCTCGCCTCGATGGGCTCACATGGAATCAAGCGCTCAACAAGTATCGTGGCGGAGTCATTCATCGTGGTTTTCTTGACTATTCGAGCGACGTGTTAATGGACGATGTCGTTTGCTGTACCCGGCACCTGATTGACGTCGCGATTCGAGTGTGTTTTCGGGTAATCGGATACGAAGGCACCTACAACCCTTTCAACAAATCAGCCATGCAGCGCAACGACGTGAATTGGGTTGTTGATCGAACCTCCATCGCTCAGTTTGGCTTCAATGGTCGGAACCCAAAACTATTCAAGACCGTTGGTTTTGAAAACATTTCTTTGGAGGGAGAGCCATGAGCATTGACGATCCGATCGAAGTACGTCTCCAGCGAGTCAAAGAAGACATGGAGTTCGACATTTCGAAAAACTTGGCATACGCTACAGTCGCCGGCACTCTATCGTTGATGCCGGGCATCGGGTCAGCCATACAGAGTTTGATCGACGGCAAGGCAAAAGCGAATATGGAGCATCGATGGATTGAACTGTTCCTGGAACTCCGAGAGCAGATTGAAGCCGTTCGGGGTTCTATCCCAGATGATTCTTTTTACGGCTCGGAAGAATTCCAGACGCTATTGGCTCTCGCTCAGGAGCAACTCTGGACGACACACGATAAAGAAAAGCTGCGGATACTCGCCACCGCGCTCGCGAACAGTGGCACAGAGGAGTTTCAGAAGGACGATAAAGAGCTTATGCTTCGAGCTCTTCGAGCCCTAAGCCCCAGCGACCTAAAAAATCTTGATCACGAGAATTTAAGAAATTGGACACCGCTCACTAAGCGCTTTGACTACGGCCCGGATGTGCTTGGAAGTCTCTCGCGTTTGGCGAGCTCGGGTCTGGTGATAGAGAAGTTTCTGCGTCCAGATCCAAACGCGAGCGAGGAGCAGAAGCTCACCTCTTTGCTAAAGTTCGGAACTTGGCGCACATTCCAGCTGTCGCCATTCGGAGAGAGATTCCTGCGGTTTGTTGCGAACCATGGAAGGAAGGTCGACTCAGACGTTGCCAACGGCTAAAGCCGGCTCACGAACGTTAGAGACTTTTTGGGCGTTATGAACGTGATCACATAAGTTGATGCTTACTTCGAGAAACAAACCTAGAGGGTTGATAGGAGGCATTCATGACTGGCGAAACATCCCCAGACGAGGAAATCGAGCAAGCCATCCAGAAGTCGGCTGAAAGGGTCGAGGAGCTCGCTCTGAGTATTCGGGATACATCCGCTGGCGAGGAGGATGTCTGGTTCCGCAATCTTCTGTTAGGTATTCTCAACTCGGCCTTGCTCGACTTCCGCTATCTTCAAATTGGCAAAAAGCAGCGCTCTCCATATCTGGCGGCGTGGAGCTGTCGCAATTTACTTGAGCTGAAAGTTATCGCCATCTACGTGCTTGCGTCAGCAGACAATGCCAGAACCTTCAAGAATGATTTCGTCGTCGATGCGAAGGAGTTTTACGAGGCCATCAGTAACAGACACAGGGCGACACATCCAAAGCTCATTGCGGCGTGGCAGGCTGGCATGCAAGAGTTTCAAGGCGATGACCGGCGCGCATTGGAGGCCGCACTGCAACGTGAGATCGAGCGCGGTCCGCAGACTCAGGAGACCGATGAAGAGACGGAAGCATACCGGAAACTGATGGGTGAATTCGGAATCAGTCCGAAGTCGAAGCCCATGCGATCCGGCGAAATCGCTAAACTGATCTCCCAGAACGAGGAATTCAGCCCAATGTTCAAGGTGTGCTCGAAAATCATGCACAGAACTGCCCTATCGATCGCTGCGAGCACAACAAAAGGTTCGCTGGATGAGGTCATTCCACTGCTGGCGTCGACGGGAGCAATCGAATTAATGGCTATCTATGACATGATCGACCAGCACTTCCGGGCTCACGGTGTGCAGTTGCCGTAACTGCGCGTGACCGCACCTCCGCTACGCATCCTTTTTGGGCTCTTGCATTCATTGCGGGATTTGATCGACAAACCAGATCGGTCTAGAGTCGTCGCCCTAGAAAATGCGGGGACAGATGGGCGACTATTAGTCGCAGTACCGGTTCCGATCAAGGAAAGGGCACCGGGAGGCGAGGCTATACGTCAGCTCACAATCCGTTCAGGATGATCGCAACGGGCATATTTGCGCAGTTCTGCGACGAGGATCAGGACACGTCCGCCGATTCTCCTGGTCGGCAAGCGTTTGGAGGCCACAAGGTAGTCAAGTCCACGCTGACTGATGGATAGAAGTTGCGCGGCCTCTTCACGGCTCACCAATATCTTGTCCTCGGGCGCGATGGTCACCCGCTGGGGTGGCTTTCTACGGCCTGGTTCGAAGACAAGCCCATCCGATTCCTGTGTGGACGATTGCAATCTACCTCTGGTGAATTCAACAACATTCTTTCCTGCCATGGCCCGTTTCCCCTTTGATTTTTCTAACTGCTCACTACTGACCCGGCCCGCGTTCGACCGCATTCATCCGTCGTCTGGCACTTCACAGGCCTAATCCAAACCCCATGCTGATCTCGGGCTCTTGATGCTGAGCCGGCACACTCTTTGCCGGTATCTTCGGAATACTCTGCTCCGGCTTATAGGCGCTTTGGTGCGAAACATCATGCCCTAATGCCTTTGGCAACTTCTCCAGACTGTCGGTAAAAATCTGCGCGTCGAATTGGCCGCGCGAGATCGAGACATAGGCCATACGGCTGTTGAGCAGATCTCTTGCGGCAAGCCCCGTATCTACGTTGACCAACACACGCTCCGCCGTCTGCCCTTGGCTTGAATAACTGGTGACGGCATACCCGTGATCGACATGCGGATGCTGTTGCGGATTGAATTCGACTTTGCGCTCATCGTCTAAGCGCAACCGCATTGTTCCGTCCCGCCCTATGCTCTCTACAGTTCCTAAGTCACGATTGGCAATCTTCAGTTCCTGGCTGGGCGCGGTGAACTGGATTCGATCTCCCACGGAGAACCTCTTCTCGTCCTCTCGGTAGACGGAGACTCCAACCTGGCGACGTGGGTCATATGTGGTCCGCTCCCCGTTCCCTCGCACCACCGTCAAAGTGTTCGCTTGAGAGTTCACAGATAAGACACGGGAGTATTCACCTTTCTCGATGCTGGTCTCCTTCGATGTGCGCGAGTACCGCAAGATGTCATCTACCTGATACTGCTGTGCCCAACCTCGATCCGCTCCGGTCATCTCCTGGCGCGGAACAAGCGTCCGCACGGAATGGTCCTGCCTGTTCACCAGTCCGCGCGATTGCAACTCATCATGTATCCGCAGATTGATCTCGCTGCGGGAACGATTGTCGGGCGAAACGACAAGGGTACCGCCGGGAGACTTGGCGTACTCCCGCGCGATGGCGGCAATACGCTCATCGTGTCCTTTCACCTGATGTACTCGGCCCTGCTGATCAAGACTCTCGACGGCGGCTCCTACTTGTCCGCGTGCCAACTGTTCGACGACCTGCTTCAACTCTGGATCGCGCTGCCGAACAATGTCATTCAACGTGGCCGTCCGCATCCCTGCCTCTTGCAGCTGCGCGAACGGACGGCCTGCTTCAACGGCCTCATGTTGGCGGCTGTCTCCTACCAACAACACACGATCATTCCGATGGAGACGTTCGATGAAATCGTGCATCTGGCGCGTGGAGGCAAGCGAAGACTCATCGAGCACATACAAGCGCTTCTCTCCAGTGTCGGACTGCGTCCCTTTCGCAAGGTGACGCTGGAGAGTTGAGGTCTCCATACCGGCCTCAGCCAACTTGTGTGCCGCGCGAGATGTCGGCGCGAATCCTTCGACCTTGTACCCCTGAGCTTCGGCACCTTCACGAACTACGGCGAGGGTCGTCGTCTTACCTGCCCCGGCGACACCATCCAGGCCAACGATCTTCTCGCGACTCAGGAATATCTCATCGACCGCTTGTCGTTGCGAACGATTCAGCTCACGGTGACGATCCTCGGTCCAGATGCGCAATTGCGGAGAAACCAACATCGGATCGTCATAGCCGCGCTGATTGCCGCGCTGCATGTGCCCGACGATCTCCCGTTCCATGCGGATCATTTCAGAGGTCGTATAAAGTGGAGCCGCTCGGCCATCCGTCCGCTCAATCGCCCGAAACTCCCCACGCGCTATCCGCTGTTCAAACTCCTGTCGCACCTGACTGTAGGAAGCCTGCCCCATACTGCGATCTATGGCTGCTTGCAGAATTGCGCGTTCGTCCTGAACAGCAGAGCGTTCAAAGACGTGATTGCGCGAATATGTCACTGACTGTTGCGCCGTCTTCTCCGGCTGCACTTCATGGTGCTGTCCCTGTGCCTTTGCGACGACACGATCTGCTTGATGTCCGAATCGAGCAGCCAGGTCGCGGTGCTGCTTCAATACCTCTTCAGGCGAATGGATCTCCTTGCTGTCGCGTGTGCGATGAGCAGCTACTTGTGCTGCGCCCGCGCCCTCTCTTCCAATCTCCTGTAGGTGTTCTTTGATCTGCACACGACGCGGACTCGATGCTTCCAAATACTCCTGCGAATATCCTTTGATCTCCGGCTGGCCATGCTTGCCGCGTTCAATCTCATATCCGAGAGCTTGCAGCTTCAAGGCAAGCTCGGATCGGTATACCGTGGTCGCGTACTGTTGCGACTGGAAAAGGCTGCGCTCTTGCAATGCGCGCGTCTGCCCATTGTCCCGCTCGGTCACATTGAAAACGACCGCGTGAGTATGAAGCTGCGGCGCAGCATAGCCATCCACTGGACGAGCGGTGTCATGCTCGAAGGTAGCGGCGACGAACTTGGCCGTTGTCTCCGGCGCATGGACGTTACCGATCCGTGCCTGCGTATACCGCTCCAACTCCTGCAACGCCACGCGAACGCTCTCGCGATGTGCTTCGCGCACACGATCATCGTCACCCACAAGGGCTGTTAGCGAAACAGACTTGGGCGCAGAGAACGTCGCATCCCACCCTGCACGGTGTTCTGAACTGGTGATCTGCTTGCCGTACTGATTCTCGTAGGTTCTGGCGGGCTGGTGCTTGACGAGTTGCGCATCGTTCGCTGGGTGCCGTCCTTCGCTCAAACGAGCAAACTCGTCAGCCCCTACGTTGCCACGCAAGCCCCACTCCTTTGCGAGGCTCCCTTGCCACTCGCTATGCCCTTGCTGATCGCGGCTCCAGTAGTTCTGTCGTTCAGAGGTGAACTCACGCGCGTGATACGTCCGTGCTTGTCCAGCAGACAGCGATTTAGAGATAGTCAACATATCTTGGCACGTGAGACAGCAGATAGTTACTGTCTTGGTTCACATCGTAGCCGAGATTTGTGGATAAGTGGGTCGTTATTGCCTAATTATTTTCAGGCTCATAATCGACAAAACACCTATGGCTATTGGTTATTTCTATCTTAAGCAAAGCTATTAGCGGAGTAATTGACCAGTGATTTGAGTAGCAATTACTCGAACTACGCAAGAGCTGTAGCTGACTCAATGGAGGCTCGATACGCTGCTTGAGAACAGTCTCAAACAACACCTTCCTCGTGAGTTCCAACTGGTGTATTCCATGCTCAAGACCGGGACACTCAGCCTCTCAAATAGCTCTCGTCAAGCAGCCCTTTGAGATGAGTTGAAGGCAGATTAACGTGAGGGCTATCGATGCTGCTCGAAGTTGAGCAAAGAGATGCGAATTTGGTGGGTGATCTGACCTCGAATACTCTGAGACATCAGAGGTCGCTCCGTCAATCAATCCACTTCGATTCGTCCCACGGTTCTGAGTGCAAATGTGTAGCATCCGATGGAGACGATCCGGGGAAGATAATACGTCGCTGAGACGGTGGTTTTGGGGAGTGCCAAGGGGGTGGAGTAGCGAGTTGCCGTGCAGTAGGCACTTCCCGGCGAACTTGAGTCGATGCCGGTCGGTCACTCCCACGAAGCGTTTCTGGATTTGGCAACTTCTTGAGACCGAATCTGTGACTGATTGCAGGCCCGAACTTCGTCCATCCAAGCTGTATCTTCTGCCCACTAATCCCGTGGGCAATTCGCAACCGAATTCGAGCGACAATCCCGTCTCGATTCTCGGGCCAATCTCGTCCGTAATTCGTTGACCATTGCGACTCCGTAACCTCTCGTCGAAGTTGTCTCCATTCGTACCCGATGTCCTGTCTCATCATGAATGCCAAATACGCGACGATCATCCAGGCCGCGACACCATAAAGCAGCGGTTCATTGACAAGTCGGCGGAAACTTACGCCGTCATAAAAATCTTCCCGCAGGAGCTTTTCGAGCTCGGTGGAATCCATGCCTTCAACGGCGGTTCTTTCTATGCCTGTCCATCCTTGTTCAATGGCAAAAGACGAGAGGTTCAAAGAGAGGTCGTTCTGCCTTCTCTCGGTGACATCGGGGGCGAACAGCCACTGTCTCTTGCGCCCGGGAGCCGTCTCCATGAGCCATCGGATTTGAGTCCTGGCAGCAGGTTGATTTGCATGTTCGGAACTGTGCCAATATGCGATCAGATAATACCGCTGTAGTGGCGGGACTTCCCACCGCAACCATGCCCAGAAGCCGAGTAATGGCAGGCACGGAAGGAGGACCAGGATCAACGCGATCCGCCAGGGAAATACAAACCGAATACGGGAGAGTTTCATTACGGCTTGTCCGTAGTTTTGGGACTGGTCCGGCGACGCCTCTGCGCCATGTAATCTTGCGCTCTCTGCTCCTTAATGGAGTCCGAATAGGCTGACATCTTGCGTAAGTCTTCGGTCGTCAATGGGCCTTCCGACGCTCTCGCGAACAGATTCAGCATGAGCGAACGCATTCCCATGATCTCCGCCAGCAAGATCGGATCGGTTTGCTCCTCTGAGCCAGCGCTGGCTCGGGCGTGGGCGAGCGCAGCCTCGCGTAGCCATTCCGCAACCTTCTTACCGGCGTTCGCGACTGCTGCCTCAACCTCACCGAACTCGGCGTCGGTAAGGCGCGTTGCAATGGATCTTGCGCGGGAAGTCTCATTTCCCGAGACGGTAGACGCCGACGGCAAAGAAGTTTCTCGCGGCTTGTCGTTATCGGAGGCCATCGATATGCCTACTGGAACAGGTGTCCCTTGAAACGCTTGGATGCTTCGAAGGCGTTATCGGTTCCTGAAAACCGCCGCCGCTTATACGAATGTTATCCATTTCAACGGCGTTTACAGTCGGAAACGCAAAATCACAAGCTATTGAAAGCAAACATGTTATCAATCGTGAATTTTGGGTAGCTCCACAGTTCACATTTGGGGATGACGTGTCAGCTTATACCCGCTGCGAAGCAGCGCAAGTTTAATCCGTGGGACATCACAGCGTCTTCTAAGATGGCAGAACAGAACGCACTACGCCAGCGTGGCGACCATCGACCGGAAAGAGGGCCGGTCCCGGTCCAAGTAAATTGGCTCCTGTCAGCGGTCCGAATAGTCGCTCCAACACTTCTTCGAGCGAGGTAAGTGGATCGAACCGGCTACGTGCGATGATGCGTTGGTCTGGCCGTTCGGCTTTTGTGCCTTTGGCATTTGCCTTGGTATGTTTGGCCACTCTCATATTCCGGATGTCTGGCAGCGGTTGGCCCGGAGCTCCCCCCAACCAGCGGTAGGAAATAAGTTCCAATTTTGGAGTGACAATGATCCAGATTATGCAGCCGCTCGGCTTGTCCATAAGCTTTAGGCTGGCCGTAATACTGGCCGCCTTGCCACCCACCATTGAGGTTTTAAATTGAATGTGCCTGACGATCCTGCCGTGGCTCATTACCAGGTCGTATCCTCCGGCGTCGAACTCGGAACGAAGCACCTCAACATTTGTGACACCATGCACCCACAACCACCGCAAGGCGTCGCCTACGAACACATGCTCGACAATCCGCTCGCGCAGTGTCGACTGGAGATAATGCGAAGTCTCGCCGCCAGATTCGATGTCCATCCGTGCTCCCTTAGTACATCTAGTAATGGACATTAGCAGATATAGAAAACACCCTCAGGCCCGACTGTCCGTCTTTGCGAGCCGTTTGTTCGGCCCAGATGTTCGGGTGGTTTTTGCCCGGCGGGTCGGCGGGAATAGTCGCTTCTGCCATGCATGAGCAATGCCCAGGGTGGGAAGACGGGCTCAAAAAGGGGGAAGATGCAGGAAGGGGGAACGTCTTCCTGCCGCGCTGCCGGCGAGCGGGGGCTGGTAGCTGGATGAGGGTGCAGGGAGAAACCAAAGAGGTTTCTCCCTGCGCAATTTCTAGGTGTGAAAGAAACGAGACGGCAGGTTCGCCGCCTCGCTGGGAGATGACGCTATGCTGTGTTCCTGGCTTCTGTTTTGGCTCCGGTCGAGCGTTCCCCTCCGGTAGTTTCCAGAGCAGAAAGAATGACGGCGGCGGTCTTCTGAATCACTTCCAAGCTCTCGGTCAAAAGTGCGGCGTTGCCGTGGTACAGGTGGATATAATCGGCGGATGCCCGTCCGCTGTCGAGGCCGATGGTCTTGCCGACAACAAAGGCGATTGCTTCGGCTTCAGTCTCGCGAACGGTCTTGGTGGTGGCGGTGCGACGTTCCGCCTTGTGCAACATCTCGTGCGCGAGTTCGTGAACGAGGGTCGAAAACTCCTCGGCGGTTTCCTGACCGGGAAAGAGAACAATCTTCCCGCCATAGCTGACACCCAACGCGGGGGAAATGCTCTCCTTCCAATCAAGCTCGATCCCCTGAGCAATGACAAGATCAATCAAACGTTCGCGGTGTTCTCCGACATTACCCTTCACGCGCTCGGACAGTTCGGGGAGTTCTGCGCCGTCGGTCTGGCTGACATCGAAGACGTAGGCCGAACGAAATCCCACCAGTACCGGCTGGTTCTGGGTGCGGATGTCCTTCTCGACTTCCGCATCTTTCTTCCGCCGAATCCCAATCATCGGCACGAGAATGCGAATGCCTTTCTCGCCCTTCTTGACTCTCCGGCCAAGCTGGTTCCACGCATACATTCCGGCTACGCGGGTTGCGTCCGGTCTCTGCCGCGCAATCTCCATAATGTTCCCGAAGCTATAGTTGTGAAATTTCCCCATCGCCAAAAGATAGGCTGTGAGTCCTTCGCTGTGTCCCTGCTCCAACTGCTCTATGAGGGCTTGCACGTTGGCCGCGATTACCTCTCTCGCGGTCTGTTGCTTTTGCTGCTGCTGTTTAAGGTTCTGGGTAAACGGGGTGACGGTGGCGGTGGTGGCTTGTGTGTTCATGGGTGCTTCCTCCTTGGCGTTGGCCTTTGCATTTCCGCGTTGAAACGCGGCATGTACATGCCGAACGCCTCCTGGCGAAGGTGGGGGGTAGCAACTGCAAGCCGAGGGGTATCCCCACCCTTGCAACGAGAGCGCAGCGGAAGTGGAAAGGGCGGAGCGCAGCGGAGGTCTGCACAAGCGAAGCGCGGAAGATTGGGGAGTGGCTTGCGGGTGCGAGGGGATACCTCCCCTTAGAGGTTTTGGCGGTTGCTGTTGTTCCTTCTCGGAGGGGCGTTGCGGGGAGGGCGGACCGCCCCGCAGAGGTGGGGGCGGAGGATGCAAAGCAGCCGCAGACGGGAGGAGACTTCCTCCCAAACGAAGCAAAAAGTCTTTACGTTATCTCGTCGAGCAAGAGGAATAGGTGCGGTAGGCCTGTGTAACGGGACTACGACGCAATGTTGTATCGGCAAGACGGCAAGTGCTTGGCGCGGAACGATATACTGTCAGCACTCGACTCGACACAAAAAAGCCCACAACACCCTCACAGTCGTATACAAAAATCAGGATCACTTCTGACCGGAGTTCCCTCGTACCGATATGGCCCTTTTAGCAGACGGACTTTGCATCAACGAAACCTATGAGGTCGAGGCCTTTCTCGGTGAGGGAGCATTCGCCGAAGTGTATCGGGTCAAACACAGGTTTCTCGGACGGCAGGCGATGAAGTTTTTCAAAGCACCTGGCTGGTCGCCGGACGAGGTTTCCGCGATGCTCGGAGAAGCCGTCTTGCTGTCCAAGATCAACCATCCCAATATCGTTCGGGTATATGACGCCAATACGGCAAGTCTGATGGGGGACACCTTTGGCTTCTTCACAATGGAATACATCGCCGGGGGCAGTCTCTCCCAATACTGGCGTTCTTTCGGAGCGCAGTTCATGCCGGTAAAGGATGTCGTTGAAGTGATGCGGCAGGTATGCAAAGGGATTGCGGTTGCACACTCACACAATCCACCCATTATCCACCGAGACATCAAACCCCAGAACATCTTGATCGGTCACGAAACCAACGGCATTCGGGCGCGGGTTTCAGACTTCGGACTAGCGAAGAATGTCAATCCACTGACGCTCATGGCCACGTCACGCGGTACCGTTTCTTTTAAAGCACCGGAAGCGCTTCAGGACATTCAAGGCGACTCCTTGAGTGGGGACGTTTGGGCTCTCGGAACCACTCTTTATCTGTTGCTCACTGATCGCTTGCCATATGAAATCGAAGACGGGCTGTCGCATGGAACTGCCGACACATTCAGCAACCCGCCTCCACCGCCTAGCCGATGGAACGCTCTCTGCGATTCTGAGTTGGATCAGGTCGTCCTCAAAGGCTTAAAAGTTGATCCGAAGGAGCGTTATGGATCGGCCATGGAGTTCCTGACTGCGCTTGAGGCATGGCGACCTGACACAAAGCGAACCGACAGAGCTAAGAGTGGTTCCGGCAGCCCTGGGAATACCTCAAAGGGAGTACTGGGAACCACCCCTCAAGCGAGGGAGCACTTAGGGCGGCAACTGGCTTTGCGGTCGATAGCAATCGCACAGGACCCAGCAAGACTCAGCGAAGCCGTGCGCCTGATGGAAAAGGCGCTCAACGAATCGCCGGAACTGAATCGAGAATATGAAGCAAGACTGAGGTTGTGGCGTCGTGGTATTTCGATGTGAGGCAGATGTAGATGACGAATCGTAGAATCCTTATTGCCAATCACGATCAGCGGGTCTCCAACGAACTCTCGTCTTTTTTAAGGCGCAGCGGATACGACGTGTCACTCGCCTGCAATTCGGACGATGCGATTCGAGTTGCAAAGAACGATCCTGCGCTGCTTATCATTGATCCGGTCATGCCAGGCCTATCAGGCCTTGAAGCTGCGAATCACATCTTTGCAGCGACGGGCTGCAAAGTTCTCTTCCTAACTGATCTTGCCGGAGACGAAGACTTTCAAGCTCTCGTTGATGGTCTGGTGCGCGATGGAATCGATTGCGCTGCATTTGCTACGAATAGACCTAACGCTGATCTCGTTGCATATATTCAAGCTGCAATCGGCGTCGGATCTCCGGCTGAACCCCTCACAACCTCATCTTCTACTCAATCTCCCGAACGGCCTCCAGACAGGTCAGAGGGGGCGAATGACGTAGCGCCTACGGGTCAGATTCAGGCGTCTCCCTACACGCCATTGTTCGCAGTCGCCAACGCAAAGGTGTATCAGTCGAACGCCTTTCGTCTCACGGGACTTCAGGTGAGCGCAACTTCACGCGAAATCAAGCGTGCCTACCAAGAGTTTGGGATGAGCAAGAGCTTGAATCGTGCGTGGAAGCCAAAGTGCTTGATTTCGAGTGCCGTCGAGCCAGATGACGACGATCTGGAAGCCGCATTTGCTTTGATAAGCGATCCGGAGAAAAGGCTTCTACAGGATTTCTTTTGGTTCTGGCCGGATGGTGCGGAGGATAGCGCATTTGCTTCACTTGCAGCGAATGATTCGGCTCTGGCTTTAGCCGAGTGGGGACGGCGGTCTATTGGAGATGATCCCCGAGGTATCGCTACCCATAATTTAGCCGTGTTTAGTCACTTGAGGGCATTGGAGGGTGAAACTTCTGGCATCTCTGGCCAAACCATTTCGGCTACTACGCTATGGGGGGACGCTTTCCGTCATTGGCAGACTGTCGCAACCAATAGTCGTTTCTGGGATCACTATATTCAACGCATTAAGGAAATGAATGATCCGCGTATAACTCCAGAGCTTGCGCGAAGTATGTGGAGAACGCTACCGGAGGCGCTGCTTTACATCAACGCTCAGAATGCCGTGAAGGCCGGAGAAAAGAGTGAATACGCCGAGGCCGCGCGGCAACGGCAGCTAATGTATTCATCCGGCCTCGGAACGGAACACGCTGATAAAGCCCTTTACCGTGCGCTCACTCCTCTTCTGGAATATCTGACGCTCATCTGCCAACAGGCGACATCAAAGGTGGACGCTGCTCCCGAACAAGGAGCGACGGTAGTGGAAAGTCTACGAACTGCGAAGACACCCATTCTAAAGACGCTGAACTGCCTCGTCGGAGTCAACGATCAGCGCCGCAATGATGCTCACGATCAAGTCGCACGTACGATTCGAGGATGCCTCATAGACTATGTGAACAAAACTGATGGGTGGGCTGTGGCCCTTCCACTCTTTGAAGACTGCATGGCACTTGCTCACAGCGAAGAACTTCGAGCGAGACTGGCAGAGGAGATTGGGGTAGTAGAGCGGAAATTGGCTGCTTCTGGACAGGGGCGTCCTGGGGCATCCGCTGGGACTCGGAGCCAGTCTTCTTCGCGTGGTGACACTAGACAGGCCTCGAGCGCAGCTCAAGGCACCTCCAAAGCAGTTCGACGGGGATATGCACTCGGACAAGTATGGCGCAAGCTACCAAAGCTTGGCAAGATGGCAGTCGGTATGGTGGTCGCCATTCTCGTGATCGTGATTCTAGTTCTTTCGAGCGGTGGCGAAACGAACAATACAAGTGACAGCTCTCCTGCGTCGGGAACCACGCTTAACACGAATCCACCGGTCGCACCTATCTCGATTCCAGACTCCTCCACTGATAAAGGTTCAACTGCGGGCTCGAATCAGGCAAGCATCACGAGTTTGCGAGAGGAAATTGCACAATCGAAAGCTCGACTAGCGAGCCTTGAGGGAGAACTTCAGAGCCTCAACTCTGAGATGGATGATTACAAAAGCAAGATTGATGCTGACAAGGCCACCTTGGAGCACATGGAGAGCGACAATGGCGCAGGAGTTCAGATCGATCAAGATGAATATGAACGCGTGAGGAGTAGGCACAATCGGAACGTAAGGGACTTCAATGCGGACATTTCTCGTGGTCACAGCCTTCATAGTGAATACGAGGATTTGCTAGGCGAGACGAATACCAAAATTGATAATCTCAACAAGATGGTGAACGCCCAATGAAAGATTTTCGATCTGCCAATGAATTTAGAGGAATCCAGTCCCCTTCGATGTTAGGCGCCGAAGGTGTGGCCGGTCCCCGTCCATTGAGTGTGCCAGGGGACTTTTTCCTTGACCTTGCAAACTCCGCATGGGATATGCGGAAAGGTTGTGTTGACTCCGTCTCGGGAGAGCCAAAGCCCCACTTGGCCAAGATGGCTCGCCATGTGGAACGCCTCTGGGACTCTTTAGAGCGAGTTGGACTCAATATCCAAGATCACTACAACCAGCCATTTGACTCTGGGCAATCGCTTGAAGTCCTCGCATTCCAGCCGACTCCCGGCGTAGAACGAGAGACTGTGGCTGAAACCATCAGACCCACGGTGTATCTCCAGGGTCAACGTATACAGATTGGTCAAGTAATTGTGGCAACTCCGCAGATTCTCCCGAGGTAGCGATTAAATGGAACGGATGACGATTGATTACGGAATAGACTTGGGCACTACCAATAGCTGCATTTCTGTGCTCGAAAGCACTGGGGCCGTTATTATTCGCAACAACGAGGGATGGCCCTATACGCCTTCGGCAGTTTACGTTGACAAGGATGGCAGTATCCGTACAGGGAAGAGGGCTAAAGATCGTCTCGTTTCCCATCCCAGCGACGCAGTTGGAGGATTCAAACGGTGGATGGGAACGACCCAGCACAAGGAATTCGTTCGTAGCGGAATCCGCATGAATGCAGAACAGTTGTCTGCTGAAGTCCTAAAGGCGCTTCGTGATGAAGTTAAAAAGCAGAAGGGCGAAGATTTGGAAGCCACCGTAATTACGGTGCCGGCTTCTTTCGATCTTCCAGCTTCTGAAGCAACGAAGCGCGCGGCATCACTTGCAGGATTTGTATCGAGTCCATTGCTACAGGAGCCAATCGCTGCTGCTCTAGCATATGGATTTCAGGAAACTCAGAAGAATGCGTTTTGGCTCGTCTATGACTTTGGCGGGGGAACTTTCGACGCCGCAGTCATTCATGTGCGCGACGGAGAGATACAAGTAGTCAATCATGGCGGCGATAACTACCTCGGCGGCGGTGATCTTGATTGGGCTTTGGTTGACAACTTTCTAGTCCCACATCTGACGAGCGAATATGCCCTCACGGATTTTCGTCGTGGTAATGAGAAGTGGATTTCGGCGTTCGCAAAGTTGAAGGAGTGGGCGGAGGATGCCAAGATTGCCGTATCGAAAGAGAAAGCAGAGTCAATCCAGAAAGACTTCGTATGCAACGATGACAACGGGAGGCCCGTGGAACTGGACTACCTGCTTACAAGGTCGGAAGTTGAGTCAGTTCTCCGTCCTCTTGTGTATCGCTCAATTGATATGTGCAGGCGGGTACTGGGAGAAGCAAAACTATCGGCAGGTCATATCGAACGAACGATCCTGGTCGGAGGTCCAACGTATACGCCCTTCCTTCGAGAGATTCTCGCTGACCCGAAGGAAGGGTTAGGCATTCCGGTCGATTTTTCGGCCGATCCCCTGACCGTTGTAGCTCAAGGGGCTGCGATTTTTGCAGGTAGCAGACGACTACCTGCAAGGCGTCCCACTCCCACTGCCGCCGGAACATTTACGGTCGCCTTGACATACGATCCCATAGGAAGCGATCTTGAACCGCTCGTGGGCGGAACTGTTTTGGCTCCATCTGGGAAGTCCCTCAGCGGGTACACGATTCGTTTCAATAATCCTGGCGGTATGCCCCCCTGGGACAGTGGGAAGATTCCTCTAGATGATGCAGGGACGTTCAGTGGTTTCCTGTTGGCTCAGTCGGGGAGTGCAAATGAATACCACGTCGAACTTTTTGATCAGAGCGGAAGGGCCTGCTCAGTTACTCCGTCCGTGTTCACTTATACCGTCGGCTTGACGATTACTAAACCACCGTTGACACACAACATCGGCATCGCCGAGGCTGGCAATCGAGTTCATGTTCTATTCGCTAAAGGGACGCCATTGCCCGCGAAAGCCACTGCGAAGCATGTGACGATAGGCCTTATTAGACGCGGCAATCGGGACGATGCGCTGCGGGTTCCTCTCATCGAGGGAGAAGCGACAGATGCTGCGGACGAAAATCGCAAGATTGGTGAGTTCGTCCTCACTGGTTCGATGATTGATCGTGATCTTCCTTCCGGTTCCGGGGTGGAAATACGATTAGCCATCGATGATTCAAGGACAATCAAGGCGAGTGTGTATATACCTATTCTTGACCTAGAAAAAGAAGTCAGCATAAATGGACTCATCAAGCCAGCACTTCCAATCGGAGAGATAGAGCAGGAGTTTAGAACAGAACGGAATGCTCTCAATGAGAGTCAGGAACTCGCAGAAGCGGTCAAGAGCAAACCGGCATTGATTGAGCTTGAGTCGATGAAACGTCAAGAGGTAGTTCAGGGAATTCAGAATTTGTTGCAACACGGAGGAACGGACGCCGATCTGAAAAGTTGTGAGGAACAGCTAGTTGCCCTTCGTCGCGCCAGGCGACGTATCGAAGTGATTCTGACAGCACCCAAGATGCAACAGGAGGCCCAAGATGAGCTGCGGTGGACTCAGGCGCTTTTGGAGGAGGTCGGCACCGATGAAAATCGGGCAAAGTTTATTGATCTGAAGCGAAACACCGAACTTGCGCTTACAGCCGATCCAGAGATTTTGCGGAAGGCGATAGATGCGTTAGCAACGCAAAGAATTGAACTGTGGCTGCGGACACCTGAATACTGGCTGGGATACCGCGAGTATCTAGCAGGCGAAAAAGCGAAAATGACAGATGAGACGCAGGCAGATCGTTGGTTAGTCCATGCTGATCGTGCAATCGCAAGCGGCGATACCGAAGCTCTCAAGGTTGCTTGCCGCCAACTAAACGCATTATTGCCGCGTGATGTACAGACTGTTGGCTACGGCGGCAGTACCCTCCGAGCAAGATAGGGACTACGACCATTGGCAGATGTGAACAAACAAAAGCAACTCGCCCGTACGCTTGACGACCTAGCGGTTACAGGTCGCCTGCAGGACCTCGCTTTGTTCACGGTAGAGGGACGTTCCGACCGTGCAGCGAAGATCAGGCAGGTCCTTTCCACCCTCGATGTCGGCGTCTACCTTTTAGGAGCAGGTCCATATTCTCAGGCTATCGTCCCGCTGCGATGCGACGAAATCGTCATGGGTCGTCTGGCAACGCCATTGGAGCCGATTCTGGATAAGGCAGTCGATGTCTTTGTGAACGATGCCGTGGGACTGCTGCCGCGCGAGGTTTCACGGGTTCATTGTGCCGTCTATAGACGTGAGGGAGGGGAAAGCGATGATTACTGGCTCATCGACAAAGGGAGTTCATGCGGCACATTTTTGAACGGAGAGCGGCTGGATCAGCCGTCATCCGACGCGGAGCAAGAATTGATTCGTGCCAGTCGACCGTTGGCTCATGGTGATGTCATCTCACTCGGGCCATCAAAGATCAATACATTTCTCTTTGCCGATTTGAGAGGTTAGCGATGTATTGCGTGGGATGTAGCGCTCAAAATCCCGATGCTGGCGTGTTTTGCTTCAACTGCGGCAAAGAGCTAGTCGTATCGCCCGCTGCTGTCGCGGTTCAACAGTCCACTGTCGTCGCAGGCGGGACTCCCATTTATCCAGCGGTGTCCAGCCAATCGCCTGAACTCCAACCTGGAGCGGCGGTGGATACCATTCGCAATGAGTACCCTAATTTAGTTGGCGTGGGCGGCTGGCTTCTCTGGTTTTGTATTGTCACCACGATCATTTCACCGGCAATGGTTCTGGTTTCCACACTCTCGCACCCATCGGGCTATTCGCTGATAGATGTATGCCTTGCTGCTTTTTCTGTCTTCACCGGAGTTAGCCTCTGGAAAGCCAAGCCCCGGGCGCTGCGTCTTACGAAGATCCTTCTGGTAATCCAGTTCTGTCTTGGAACGCTGCTCTTCATCGGTGAGCTAATCAGCTCCACCAGCGATTCATCTCCAGGTAAGGCCGCGTCCGACCCGAGTGGCCTAAGAATGCTCGTTTTCGCTTTGATATGGTTCCTCTACTTCAAGAAGTCGAAACGTGTTCGGATCGTTTATGGGCGAGCGATTTGAATAGAAAAATACGGCCTCATGTTTTATGCGGTCTGCGGAAATACCAAAAGACTGACCAAGACAACAGGAGCACACCGAGACACAGATCAATGGGCTGCCAGTCTGTGCGATGCATCCGAATCGGCACGAACGGATTCATTAGGAGAGCGACAGCCGCAAATATCCAGACCCAACCACGCAATCCCATCTCGTAGACACTCCAGGCCCAATAGACAGCACCGACCGTCATAGGAGCCTGAGCAGCATGTAAAAGGCGTAGGGATGTCTGCCGGTCGCAGCTACGATCAGGAACATTGCCGCAAGCACCGTGAGCATAAGTTCCGGCGTTCGTTTTTTATCCACCATTATGTTCCTCATCAACTTTGCCTTTACCTATAAGCGATTCAGCCAAAGTTCCAGCTCCGCAATGGCCGTAACAACCTCGTCCACATTCGGTATCGGTCCAAAAATCATGCCGGACATCGCTTCGTAGTCTCGTCGTAAGTAGGCCAACATCCCGTCATGAGGAGTCAAAGCAAAAGTGCCAGGGACGGCTGTGGCGAGATCAAGATCGGGCCGGTTGAAGAACATCCGTGCATGGCGCACACAGTCTTCGGCCATTTTAAAATCTTCCTTTGCCTTCCGGCCTACCTCCGAAGCCAGGAGCCGGTAGACATCGTAGTAGTGGCGCGAGACTCGCTGACCTCCTCCCCTCAGCTCGCCACGACGATCCCACCACCGACGCAAGCCGTGCAGGATAACAATCTTGTCCCAAAAGGTGCGGCTAGGATCAACGGTCGTCACGTTGCCCACCGCCAGATCAAGGTTCGGAAGGTCGTCCACGATGTACGGCTCTACGACGACCGGCGCATGAGGATCGAGCGCGGACTTCGCGCCCGACTCGATCTTGATAGCGCGTCGGATGTATGCATTGCCTTCAACGGTCGAAGTGGGATACCACAGAAGCAGGCTCTGGCCGTCGGGATCAGCGGGATCAGGTTCCACACGTGCCCGATTTGCATTTAGTCCTGCGGTCTGGAGTGTCTGTCGCAGTAGCTTGCTCAACTGGTCAAGCATCGGGCCCTGAATGTACTCCTGACAGGCGGCTTTGATGGCGTCCAAGCGAGCGTTGCGCTTCTTGCCGCTAAGCGCTTCTAACTCTTCGACGGTCGCGGGCTGACCAATGTCTTCCCGGAAGACGGTGATGTCGATGTCTTCGGAGAAGCGCTCGATCAAACCATAGCCTTTGGAGAGCGAGGTGCCACCTTTGAACAGCAAGCGTGGGCCACCTATCTCAAGTTCGTTGAAGAGCGCGTCGAGCGTCCAGCAAACCCAGAAGTCCTTTTCGATGTTCTGCTCGTTGGTGCGTAGCCGGTTTGCAGCGCCCACGAAAAGGTCGCGGCGCTCTTCGTCACTGGCGGCTAGTATCGTTTGGAATCCCTCGGTCATCGGCTGAGTGAAACCCTCTTCTTCTTAATGGTACGGGCTAGGGCCGGTGAGCGTCTGGCGGGCTTCTCCTTCGGTGCCGACGGCGACACTCCAGCACTAGCTTGCTGGAACAGGTCGCGCACAATCACCCGCATCCACTCCGGCAGCGCCGACAGGCCGCTGCGCAAGTCGTCCTGAATTGCATGTCCATGATCGGGGTCTTTGAGGATGGAGACGAGCCGCTTACGAAGGCTTCCGTCGTCGGACGGAAGCATATCGCGCAGCCAATGGAGCGCTTGTACAAAGCGCATAGCAGGACGGCCCGCCCAGTACAGTCGGCTAGGGGCGGCGGACTGAAAGTCGAGTGTCAGATTGCCGAGAGTGATTGGCCGGAAGCGGCCATCGGTGAGCACGCCGATACGTGCTGGAACGGCGTCAGTGAGTCCAAGGTCGTTGGCGGCGGTGAGGCCATCGACTACCACCCGAACCTTGCCCTTCCGCGCCAGCGCGTCAATCACGTCGCGCGGGTTAGGATAGGTGGGCTTCCCCGTAAGTTGGTTGTTTTGAGGTGTGTCGTAGAAACCGCGAGCGATCCGCCGCAAGGCGCGTGAGGCAACCAGCCGATGGAGCGCTTGATCGACCGCAGTGCGCGGCCCAAGGTCAGCGAAATCCTCGGGAGTCCAGACGCGTGGCTGCGCGGGAGCGGAAATCCGATCCCGAATGGCGGCTGGAATGCTCGATGCAAGAATGGACATAGGCTGCCCCATATCAGATATATGTAGCACTTTTCTGACCACTGCTAGTATACCATCAGGTCAGAATAATGCAACAAACTCCTGACTTTTTCAGGTTGGGTTTATTGCCTTTAGCCACTCTCTATGGGGCCACGCAACGAACCACAATTTGACGGCAGTCGGCCATCAGTTTGATCGCTGAACATGCTGACAAATTAGCTCATCATCTCGTGAATGAGCATCCCTGACCGCTGCTGCAATCGTCCCGCTGAAATAAGAGAATCGCGACAGGCAGAAACTATTACACGCATGTCTTCGCTCACTCGTGCGAATCCTAATAGTCGGCATACCGCTACAGGAATATCGTCACTGGGCATCCCAAAACCCTCCATCACGACTTGCTCCACTGCCGCACATATCTCTGCAGGCGAAACGTATTCAAGTTTCTTTGTTTGCGGAGAAAACGCAGAACGGTCCCGGACAGGATATTGTTCCTGCGTAATACTCACGAGGAAGTCATCTTTGTATCTAAATTTCTTCGACCGTGCACCCGATTCACATGCTCGAATGAGTGCTTCTTGAATCCGGCTGCCCATCCGCTGAATGCCAAGAGCGTCAGTTATCCTTCGACCTGCTTCGGTCCAATGAACTGGACTTTCGACCGCAACAACTTGATTAATCCATTCCACTAGCCGGATCATCGGCACCAGATGAAGGTCGTTCGAGCTAAGCGATATGTCAAGTTGGCAGAACTCATATGGCCGAACCATGGCGCTTGAAGATTTCTGATTTCTCTCGGTGGCGACAGGTGGCACTTCGGCAACAAGTTCGACATCGACAGGATCTGCCTCAATCTCGCGCGATACAGAAGCATCCGAAGGGGCCAGCTGTGCCGCCTCAATAGCGGCCTGAAGCCGTTCGACTTCGCGATCTCGGCTCTTGAACCAAGCTGTAGACCAAATGCGGTGAAGGTTCCATCCGAGACCAAGCAGGACTGCCCCCCTCAATCGATCTCGGTCTCTTGCGCTCCGTGCGCTATGGTACGCAGCACCGTCGCATTCGATGCCGATTAGATAACGCCCTGGCTTGCTCGGGTCGACAACCGCCATATCAATGAAGAACCCGGCGCAACCAACCTGCGGATGGACTTCGTATCCGAGACCTACCAGCGCATCAATAACTTGTTCTTCGAAGGGTGAATCGGGAAGGCGCCCTGCTGGAGTAGCGACTCCAAGCCGTCCGTGCTCGGCGTACTGAAGAAAATGCTTAAGCGCACGAAGTCCAGCGCCAGCCGTAGGACCCAGTTCAACATCGTCTGAACTCAGAGTAGTAAAGACCTCACAGCGCCTACGCGCGCGGGTAAAGAGCACGTTCAATCGCCTTTCACCGCCGTCTCGATTTACTGGCCCGAAACTCATTGCGAGATAACCCTCTGCTGTTCTCCCATAGCCGACACTTATGAAGATGACATCCCGTTCGTCGCCTTGGATATTTTCCAAGTTTTTAACGAAGAACGGTTCGTGAGGAGGCGTCGCGAAAAACTCTTCTAGTCCCGGATATCTTCTCCTCGCTATTTCGAGTTGGTCCAGTATCGCGTCTCTTTGCGCAACGCTGAAGGCAGCGACACCAAGGGTCAGTCGTTCCTTAGGATCACGTTTGAGTTGCTCTGTGGCATGCTTCATCACAGCTTCCGCAATGATGCGGGCTTCGGTCGGATTTGTTCGCGTTCGAGAACGTTCGTATGGCGCATCGGTGATCTTGTTGTAGATCAATCCGAGATTCTCGCTTCGTTGATCTGGGCTTGGGAACACCACTAACGTCTTGTAAAAGAGATAATTTGAACCCTCGATGAGCGATTCATGTCTGCTGCGATAGTGCCAACGCAACATTCTCTGATGGGCGCTTCGAGAGCAAAAGAGTCCAAGGATGCTTTCGATATCGGTCGTTGCAATTCCGTCACCGTCACCATCCGCTGCAACTAGGGAATCAAAAAAATTGCTCGGCGGAAGCTGCTTACTATCGCCGACAACAACCGCCTGAGAGGCTCTGACGATAGCTCCAAGCGCATCTGCTGGGCGTACTTGGCTCGCTTCATCGAATATAACGAGGTCGAAAGTTACTTCGGTTGGCGGCAAGAAGTTCGCGACAGATAAGGGGCTCATCATAAAAACGGGCTTCAATGCCTGGATGGCCAAGCCGGCGTTGGTCATCAGCTTACGGATTGGCGGAAACTTAGTCCTCCGTTCAAACATCGTGTAAAGGTAGCCAAGCTGACCGTTACCCGAACTGCTTTGGGGCATTCCCTCATGATGCGCGGTCACGACAGCTGCGCGCGCCCAACTCAAGGCTTTGTCATCCAGTCGACGGAACCTCTCCACAAGATCAGAATGAGTCTTCTGATCGAAATGCACCAGGGTTGGAAATCGCTCAAAGGCATGTGTAAGCAGTTGAGACGTCCGTGCATAGTCAAAAACATCGACAAGATGCGACGAAGCCGATTGCCACTTGTCAGCTAAATCCGTGAGCGCTTCAAGACCTTCGCTCACACAATCTTCTCGAACCAGAAGATATGCCACTAAAGCATCAAGACTGCTTGCACTATCCGCCAAAGAGAGCCATGATTCCTCGATGCTGACAAGAGATTGGCCCGGGCGGGTCGTTGCGGCAATGCCAAGGTCCTCGCTGGAAAACTTAAGCAACTCGATGACCGCTTTGCGAGTCGCTTCGAGGTGATGGAGTGCAACTTCAGTCGACGAAACGTCGTTTCTGACTGCACCATGGTCTGACGCTCCAGTTACGAATCCCGAACACCACCCCGGCAGTTGGCCGGATGCAGTATCACTCCTTATTGAAAGAACTGCTTCCATCTGAGATTTGAGTAAATCCCAGTCTGAGGCTCCTCCCCGCCAGTGGTGTCCGTAGGCTTCATCGAGAACTGCCGTGTGTTCCGCAAGAAGCTTTTCGCACACAGATGCTTCTTGAATGGCATTTGTGATTGCCAGATATTCCGGCACGTTGCGTGTGCCTGGTACGGCAAGGAGCGCCTTCGCTTGCTGGACTGTCGATTTCCACTTAGGCGACACGAAACGCCACCACTTGACTCCGAGGGCTTGAAGCTCATTTTGGAGAGAGTGGGTGTCAACCGACCAGGCATCGGCTCGTAGAAGACTTGTCCACTTTGCTCGAATATCAGATAGACGACGACCTGCTTCAATGGCCTTAAAAATAACTGCCTGATGCTTCCCCCAGACACCGCTTTGAATGTCCAGTCCCGTCAACGGTGGGGGGTCGAGCAGCCTCTTAGCGACATGGCAAAGACTTGAAATATCTGCTGGCGATGTTGGCTGCGCGGCCCCAAGAAGATTGGCCAGAGAGTGACCGGCTTGTCTTAATGCCACCGTAGCCTCAGCCGCTTCCCTGCAGTAGTGCCGAAGCCTATCTCTCGTCACAGGAAGAACGACTCGGATGTTACTTCCCCAATAAGGATGTTTTTCCGGTATGCCGGTCGAGTCAAGTCGATCTTGCAGCGACTTCACAAGATTTCGTCTCCGTTGAGTTTCGACTTCATCCCACTTCATAGAATCCGGCAGATCGAGGATTGGATTGTCTACCGTTGAGAGTCGAGCTATAGCAGGCAATATCAGACCAAACAGGTCGATAGGTCTTTCTCGTGACGCACCAATAGGCTCGTTAACGGCCCGGCAGTATTCGTTGAGTTCCTCCCGAGAAGCGGCGAGAGTTTCCTGCTCAGCAGAGCGAGGCCGGGACACCAACAGATCAAGTCCGGCAGTACGTTTTAGCTCGTCGATGACCTCCTTCTTCTTTGCCTTGTTGCTGTGCAGCTCAAGACATGGGTTCCCTAGACCAATCTTGTCGAGACGCTTCTTCACTACATCGAGCGCTGCCTGTTTTTCGGAGACGAAAAGAATTTTCTTGTTGCTTGCGAGTGCTTCAGCGATCATATTGACGATCGTTTGAGACTTGCCCGTTCCGGGTGGCCCCTGGATCACCATACTTTTACCGCTGGCGACATCAAGCAGAGCAAGCGTTTGTGAGCTGTCGGCGTCGACTACGTGGAAGCATTTACTTGAGCTGAGGTGCTCGTCAAGATAGGACTCTTCATTCAGTGATGACCCATCGCCTGCAAACGAACCCTGGCCGAGTAGTTTTGACAAGAGCTCGTGCTTAAGGAGGACGCTTTCTTCTGGCCATGTTGACGGATCGAGATCCCTGTACATGAGAAATTTAGAAAATGAGAAGAAACCCAGGACGACCGAATGGCGATCTATAGACCATGTTGGATTCGCCGAGATTGCTTCGGCAAACCGATCGAAGTACTGCTCAGCGTCGAATTCGTCAGTTTCACTACCGGAGTCAAATGCGATGCCAAACTGTTTTAGAAACTCAATCAAGCAAACGTTTGGGGATACATCGTCACCGGAATAGCAAAGGCGAAATCCCTCCGAGGAACTTTCTCTACTCAGTTCAACCGGCACAAGGAGCAGCGGTGCGCGATGAATGTCATCTGGTGCTGCAGGGTCGCTCCAAGCCAACATCCCGAGAGCAACGAAAAGCGTGTTGACGCCCTGTTCTTCGACAGAACTGCGGGCTGAATAGTATGTCGCCAAGAGCCTAGATTCAAGGTCTTTTTCACTATGAATGGCCGCGAGTGTTCCGTCTGGAACATCCCCACTTCCCCATAGCGCCTGTTGCTCAGGCGAGAGTTGTCTCCATGACATATCAGCGGATTTCAAGTCTGCATCCCCATCCGCGAGAAGAAGTTGCTCACGTTTCCGCATTCGATAGGCAGGTGCGAACTCGAACTCCTGACTCTCTACAACCAGTTGCCGGAAGATGCTGCTTGCATCGGTGGGCATGCTCTCAGCACCGCGTGCTTTCAGCAAGCGGTAGTTGAGAAGCGGGTTCCGCATCCCGAAGTCGAGCAGGTCTTTACGAACCTCCTCAAGAATTGGGCGCAAATCTTCCGTTACTGGTATTCCGGCTGTACCCATGATGAGTCTGCGCTTCCAAGGCGGAGTTCAAGTTGTTAAGTGGTACAAGGATAAACCCTCAAGGCTTCCGGAGAGGCCGCAACACAATGAAATGGAATTGTCTGGACAAAGCGGGTCGTCAGCTAAACAAACTGGCCGGTAACGTCAAAAAGAGATTGGCAGTAGGCCTCATGAATCTTGTTGAGTCGTCCGATACAAACACTCGCACTCGGACGATGCGAGGGCGGTTTCGAAAGCATCGCCTTAACCAAGTAGGTCAACTTTTGCCCTTGATCGCCCTTGATATCACGCAGGTTTAGAGCAATTGGATCTGTGATCTTGCCCGGCTGACGTTGAGGATTTACCCCCGTCAAGAGTTCGTAGAAGACGGTCCCAAACTGAAAGATGTCACTTGCAGGCGTAATAACTGTCTTGTGGTCAATCGCTCTTTGAACTAGTTCTGGTGTTCGATACCTCCACGGCATCCCTGGCCATTGAGTCCCTTCAAGTGCATCGATATCGTTCTCTGGTTCGAGATCGGCCAAGACCTTTACTAATCCAAAGTCGGCCAACTTCGCACCCATCTCGCTAATGAGAATGTTTTCAGGTTTGATGTCACGATGAATCAGAGGCGGCGTCGCACAATGAAGACAGTCGATAGCCGACAGACAGTTCAGTGCAATTCTGAGAGCTCTCAGCCGGTCAACCTGCTTGGCTGCGATGAGCGAGCGAGCCGTAACGGGAACGTATTCGATTACGGCGAACGGATATTTGGCACCGGTACTGGCCGTGAAAGTTCCTTCGTCAAAGATTCGCGTGATTGCAGGGTGATTCAACGAGCGGAGATGCTCAATTTCGGACAGAAAGGCTTCGCGTCGGAGCTCGTCGCTGATCTTGTGAAAGACCTTTAGTACAAATTGCATACCGACATTTGGTCCAGATGAGCATGTGACCAAGAACGCCGTTCCGTTTCCCCCGCGTCCCAAGAAGCGCTGGTTGTAATACCAAGCGTTCACTCCCTTTACGGATTGCAAATAGTCCAGGAAGAAGTGGTCGTGGAGAGACTCCGCATTTGATTGCAACGGCATCGGGGAACCTCACATTGCTTATCCGTCTGAGATGGTTGGCTGCTTGTGAAGCATAAACCACACCGCCCGCACTGCGACTCAAAGCTGATCGTCACGCCTAAGAATGTGCCGCCATGCGCTCTGCATCCTCCCCCCGCACCAAACTTTATTTCATCCTGTCGATCTCAACAGCCACCAAAACAGCCACCGGAGCAAAACGAAGAAAGCCACCTCTCGGGTGGCCTCTGCAACTTACTGATTTCTATGGTGTTTATGGCTCCTGAGGTAGGACTCGAACCTACAACCCTTCGGTTAACAGCCGAATGCTCTGCCATTGAGCTACTCAGGAGTGTCTGTGATTCGCGCGGATAACGTCGCGCTGCACTCATACAGTTATAACAAATGAATGGGGATGGGTCAAAGTGCGAGGCTGGATTTGTGGATTTCAGGAGGCTTACCAGCTAAGGCTGAGTAGCCGGGGCGGTATAGACCCTTGCGTGCACCTGGGTTTGGCTGGCGGGGCATACGAGCACATAGGTACCCGCTGTGCCGTCGCCCCAAGGTCGTGTCCGGGCGGTGTCGAGGAAGAGGCCGTACTGGAGCGGGTGCCCGGAACTTCAAATCCGAGCACCGGGTGTGCCCGGCACACCAGCATCTCGAACCCTGACACCGACCCGGGGTTGCAAGTGCGGAACGATCTGGCCCTGCTGGAGGGCGTGTTTAAAATTCGATTCATTTACCACGGCCATGAATATGCAATGGAGAAGTGAAGGATTGTCAGCATAATGCTGACTCATTTACGGCTTCTTCTTTGCAACGGCTGATTCTTGAGGGAGGAGCGTGTCGTCCCATCCACCTCCCAGAGCCTCGATCAACTGTACGCTGCTGGTGAAGCGCTGTGTGCGCAGGTTGACTGTGGTCTGTTGATTGGTGAGCAGATCGGTCTCGGCGGTGAATACGTTGAGGAATGTATCGACGCCGGTGCGATAGCGAACGTTGGCTAGATCGAGATAGCGCTGCGCTTCAACCACGGCCTGCTGCTGCTGTTGCTCCTGCTGGGCCAGGATGCGTTGCGCGGCAAGGTAGTCCTCCGTCTGCTGGAACGCTGTGAGCACTGTCTGCCGATAGGCCGCGACATTGCCATCGTATTGGGCCTTGTACTGGTCGAGCACTGAACGACGTGCTCCGGCGTCGAAGAGGGTTTGGGTCGCGGAAGGGCCTATCGAGAAGAAGCGGCTGGGCCAGGTGAACCAACTGCCAACGGTTGCGCTTTGAAGACCGGCTGTGCCGCTGATGCTGAAGGATGGATAGAATGCAGCGGTCTGCACGCCAATCAAGGCATTGGCCTGCGACATGGCTCGCTCGGCGGCGGCTATGTCCGGACGGCGTTGTAGAAGCTCCGTGGGGATGCCTGCGGGGATGAATGGAGGAACATCCGTCTGTGGCTTCTCCGGGATCGAGAAGGCCGAGGCTGGCTCGCCAAGCAGCAGTGCGATTGCGTGCTCGTATTGAGCCCGTGCGAGACGTAGATTGGTGGCTGAGGCTTCGGCGGTCTTCAGGTTTAACTTCGCTTGCGCGACCGACTGTTCATTATCGATTCCGGTTCGGCTTAGCACTTGTGTGAGTCGGAGGCTCTGTTGGTATGCGTCGATCGTCTTGCGGTAGAGAGCGATCTGCGCGTCCTGCCCGCGTATCTCGAAGTAGTAGACGGCCAGGTTGGCTTGTTCGGAGAGTTTTTCGTTAGCCAGGTCTGCTGCGCTCACCTGGGCAGCGTTGGCATATTCACGCACGGTGCTTCGGATGCGTCCCCATACATCGGGCTCCCATGAGACGTCGAACGGCAGGCTGAACTCATTGCTGTTGAGGTTGACTCCACTGAGTTCCACTGCCGATGTCGTGTCGTGGGCCGACGCTCGTGCTCGTGTGTAGGACGGCGTTGTGGTTAGGGTCGGGGAGTAGCTCGCACGCGCCTGCCTTACCTGCGCTCTCGCGGCCATAAAGTTTTGAAAAGCCTGCGCGATGTTCTGGTTGGAGATGTTGAGGCGATCTTCCAATGCGTTGAGCTCGGGCTCCTGGTAGATCTCCCACCACTTCAATCCAGAGGAGGCAAGTTGTGGCGAGGCTGTCTTCCAGACTGTTCCATCAGAGGCTATCTGTGGTTCGGTTTCTTTGAATGCGGGCGGTGCTTGTACTGTCGGACGAATATACTTAGGCCCGACCTGGCAGCCTTGCAGAGCGATAGTTGCTGCTGCGATGGCGAGTATCGCGTTGCGAGACAAAATGTGTGAGTGGTTCATCGTATGTCCTTAGATTGCCTCCGAGTGTTGGCTAAAGCCAGTGGTCTTCGTGCGCCTTCTGCGCAGCCACTGGCTTATGCGATCGAAGTAGAGATAGATCACCGGCGTTGTGTAGAGCGTGATGAGCTGGCTGAAGATTAGGCCACCAGCGATAGAGACTCCGAGGGGGCGTCGCAGCTCGGCTCCGGTGCCGTTGCCGAAGATGAGAGGCAGGGCTGCAAAGAGTGCTGCGAGTGTCGTCATCAGGATCGGCCGGAAGCGCATGATGCAGGCTTCAAAGATGGAGTCTTCAGTGTTCTTGCCCTCCAGCCGCTCGGCCTGTAAGGCAAAGTCGATCATCATGATCGCATTTTTCTTCACGATGCCGATGAGGAGGAAGATTCCAATCACGGAGATGACGTCGAACTCGCTGTGGAAGACGATCAGCGCGAAGATAGCGCCGACACCAGCGGAAGGAAGTGTCGAAAGAATAGTGATGGGATGGATGAGGCTTTCATACAGGATGCCCAGGACGATGTAGATCGCCAGCAGGGCCGTCACGATGAGCAGGGGCTCGCTGGACAGAGCCTTTTGCGCGGCTTCGGCGGTTCCCGCGAACTGTGTTCTTACCGATGCGGGTACGCCGATGCGGTCCTGCATCTTGCGGATAAGCATCATGGCCTGATCGAGGGAGACTCCGGGAGCGAGGTTGAAGGAGATCGTTGCTGAGGGAAAGAACGAGGAGTGATTTACAGCAAGAGGTGAGGTCAGGGCTTGCTTCGACGTAAAGGCCGCCAGAGGCACGGAGCCTTTGCCGCCAACCTGGATGTAGGTAGCGTCGAGTGTGGATGGATAGCGATAGAACTGCGGCGCGGCCTCGAGCACTGTGTAGTACTGATTCAGCGGGCTGTAGATGGTTGAGACCAGCGATTCGCCGAACTCGTAATAGAGCGAGCTGTCGATCAGTTGCGGTGTAATGCCGAGTCGAGCTGCGGTGCGGCGGTCGTAGTTAAGCTGCATCTGTAGCCCTTGATTTTGCTGGTCGGTGGTCACGTCTTTCAACTGGGGCATCTTCCGCATCTGATCGTAAAGAGCCGGTCCCCAGGTCATCAGGTCGTCGACCGAGTCTCCCGAAAGCTGGTACTGATAGGCCGCGTTGCTCTGGCGTGCGCCGATGCCAAGCTCGGGCAGAGGCTGCATGAAGGTGGAGGCTCCGGTAAGTGATTGGAGCTTCGGTCTTAGCCGGTCGAGCACCTGGGAGGCGCTCATCTTGCGCTCTTCATGTGGCTTAAGACTTACGAGCAGGAAGCCGGAGTTGCTGGCTCCTGCTGGACCTCCGGCCCCGGTAAAGCCGACGACGCTTTGCACTGTCGGATCGCTCAGGATGGTCTTCTGGATCTGCATCAGGGAACTCTTCATGGACTCGAACGAAGCATCTTGTGAGCCTTGAAAGCCCCCGATCAGAGCGCCGGTGTCCTGAACGGGAAATAAGCCCTTATCTACAAAACGGAAGAGCACACCGTTCATGACCAGGGCCAGCACTAGCGTGAGCATCACAAGCGCTGGATGACGCAGCGCCCAGACAAGGCTGCTGCGATAGAGGGAGAGCAGCAGCTCGAAGCTGCGTTCGCTCAGGCGGTACAGTTTTCCGTGGCGTCCTTTCGCGTGGGGCTTGAGGAGGTAGGCGCACATCATCGGCGTGACGGTCAAGGAGACGACCATCGAGACAAGAATGGAAGCTGTGAGGGTGTAGGCGAACTCGTGAAAGAGTCGGCCGACCACGCCGCCCATGAAGAGCAGAGGAACGAAGACGGCGACGAGAGAGAGGCTCATGGAGACAACGGTGAAGCTGACTTCCTTTGCTCCCTGCAGGGCTGCTTCGTGTGGCTGCATTCCTTCTTCGAGCAGGCGGGCGATGTTCTCCATGACGACGATGGCATCGTCTACGACGAAGCCGGTGGAGATTGTCAGAGCCATCAGCGAAAGATTGTTCAGGCTGAAGCCCAGCAGGTACATGAAGGCGAAGGTGCCCACGAGAGAGACGACCATTGCCACGCCTGGGATAAGCGTCGAACGCGGGCTGCGCAGGAAGACGAAGACCACGATGACTACGAGAAGAATCGACAGGAGCAGGGTTAGCTCGATATCGCTTACTGAGGCTCGAATCGTGGTGGTCAGGTCCATGGAGATATCGAGATGGTCGCCCGCGGGAAGGGAGGCGCGGATCGCGGGCAGAGCCTTCTTGATGCGGTCGACGGTGTCGATCACGTTGGCGTTCGAGACGCGGGAGACGATGAGGAATACGCTTGGCTTGGCGTTGACGAAGCCCGCGGCGCGGACACTCTGCACTGAGTCCGATACGGTGGCTACGTCGCTCAGGCGAACGACGTGACCGTTCTTGCTGGCTATGACCAGGGGTGCATAATCTTTTGCCTTGGATATCTGATCGTTCGCGATGATGTCGACCGTCATCCGGTCGTCGCTGAACTGTCCCTTGGGACGATTCGAGTTTTGCCCGGAGATGGCCCGGGCTACATCCTGTACGCCGATGCCGTAGCTGTTGAGTTGTTGCGGGAGTATGTCGATACGTACGGCGGGTAATGAGGAGCCTGCGGCTTGAACTTGGCCTACGCCTTTGATCTGGGCGATCTTCTGTTCAACGACGGAAGAAGCGGTGTCATACATGGCCCCTTGTCCCTGGGTGTCCGACGTTAGATTCAGGATCATGATCGGGGCGAGTGCGGTGTTGACTTTGCGGTATGTGGGATTGGATGGAAGGTTCGCGGGTAGGTAAGTTCGCGCGGCGTTGATGGCTGCTTCTACATCGCGTGCAGCACCATCGACGTCGCGGCTGTAGTCGAACTGCAAGGTGATGGAGGAGGTGCCGAGTGTGCTTGAGGACGTCATCTGGCTGATGCCGGCGATGTGGCCGAACTGACGCTCAAGCGGTGTGGCGATAGACGACGCCATAATCTCGGGGCTGGCGCCGGGCAGGGATGAGGCCACGGTGATGGTGGCTAGATCCATCTGCGGCAGCGATGCGATCGGTAATGCGCGGAAGGCAAGAAAGCCGGAGATGATGATCGCGATTGCGAGAAGTGTCGTGCCTACGGGACGTTTGATGAAGAGGGCGGAGATGTTCATGCGTTCTCCGCCGTGTCGAGAGTGAGTCGCGATGGCTCACGATGTTTGAAGCGTTTGGACAGACGATCGAAGAAGACATAGATGACCGGTGTGGTGAAGAGGGTCAACGCCTGGCTGACGAGGAGACCGCCGACCATAGCGACGCCGAGCGGACGGCGCAGCTCCGAGCCGATCCCCGATCCGAAGGCCAAGGGAATGCCAGCGAAGAGAGCGCACAGTGTGGTCATCATGATGGGGCGGAAGCGTAGCTGCGATGCTTCGAAGATCGACTCTGTCGAACTTTTGCCATGATCTCGTTCTGCTTCGAGAGCGAAGTCGACGATCATGATTCCGTTCTTCTTCACAATGCCGATGAGAAGAATGATTCCGATGACTGCGATGATGTCCAGGTCGAGGTGGAAGAGTCGCAAGGCGAGCAGGGCACCGACGCCAGCCGATGGCAACGTGGAGAGGATCGTAAGCGGATGGATGAAGCTTTCATACAGAACTCCGAGCACGATATAAACCGCTGCAAGCGCAGCCAAAATCAGGATCGCCTCATTGGAGCCGAGGGACTTGAATGCCGAGGCCGTACCTTGCTCGCTGGCCTGAACGCTGGCGGGCATATGTAACTGTTGCTGAGTTTTATCTACAGCTTCGATTGCCTGGCCGAGTGAGTATCCCGGTGCGACATTGAACGAGATGGTGACGACAGGGAACTGTCCCTGATGCTCAATGATGAGCGGCGATCGGACCATCTCGTAATGGCTGATTGCGGAGAGGGGCACTGGTGTTGACTGGGTGCTGGAGGTGCCTGGAGAGCTTTGGTTGTTGGATGAGCCAACGGATGCCGATTGGGATTGGCTGTTGCTGGACGATGAGCCGGAGGTCGTGGACGCCAAGCCACTTACTGGAGCGGTGGATGCCAGCCCAGTGCTGGGTGAATTGGTGGAAGTGAGTGTGGTTTGCTGTGGTGTCGTAGTGGATATGCCGGTACCGCTGCTTGTCGTAAGCGAGTTGTTGGTGGTGGAGCTGATGCCACTTGTCGAAGTGGGCGAGAGCGTCGAAAGCACTCCGGTTGATGCGCTGGATGTGCGGCCGGAGGTGCTTTGTGCCGCATTGGTGCCACTGGAGTTGCTGGCTCCCTGGATGTAGATCTGATCGAGTTGCGAGGGGTTCTTCTGGAACTCGGGCAATGCTTCGAGAATGACGTGATACTGGTTGGATTGCGTGTAGAGGGTGCTGATCTGACGTTGGCCGTATGCGTCGTACAGTGTCGAGTCGACGGCGTCGGGTGTGATGTTGAAACGGGAGGCGGTGGGGCGGTCGATGGAGAGCTTCGCGCTGACTCCATTCGGGGCTTGGTCTGTTGCGACGTCCGCGATCTGCGGAAGCTTGCGAAGCTCGGCAACCATCTTGTCGGTCCAGTATCCAAGCTCTTCGATATTGGGGTCTTCGAGAGTGTACTGGTACTGGGTGCGGCTGGCGCGATCGTCTACCGTAAGGTCTTGCACTGGTTGCAGATAGAGTTGGATGCCAGGAACTTGTTTTTGGAGGTTGCTTTCTAACCTGGCAGCTACCTGGGCAGCGGTGAGATGGCGTTCAGAGACCGGCTTCAGGTTGATCTGGACGCGGCCGCTGTTTAGCGTAGTATTCGTTCCGTCAGCTCCGATGAAGGAAGACAGGCTGGCGACGGCTGGATCTTTGAGGATGACCTCGCTGAGCTGCTGTTGCTTGCGAACCATCGCGGTGAACGAGATGGATTCGGGGGCTTGTGAGATACCTTGGAGGATGCCTGTATCTTGTACGGGGAAGAAGCCCTTGGGTATCTCGATGAACTGATAGATGGTAAGGACAAGCATGGCCGATGCGACGAGTAACGTTGCCGTCTCATGCTTTAGCACCCAGCGTAGCGCGCGGCCATAGGCGGCAATGATGCGTTCGAAGGCCGTCTCGGTCCAGCGATAGAAGCGGTTCTGTTCGGAGACAGGCGTGTGGCGCAGTAGGCGGGAGCTCATCATCGGCGTCAATGTGAGCGATACGAATGCGGAGATCAGAATAGTGATGCTGAGCGAGATGGCGAACTCGCGAAAGAGGCGGCCTACGATATCGCCCATGAAGAGCAGCGGGATGAGTACGGCGATCAGGGAGATGGTGAGGGAGATGATGGTGAAGCCAATCTGCCCGGCGCCCTTAAGGGCGGCCTCAACCGGCTCCATACCTTCTTCCAGGTAACGCGAGATGTTTTCCAGCATCACGATGGCGTCGTCCACGACAAAGCCGGTCGAGATGGTGAAGGCCATCAGGGTCAGGTTGTTGAGGCTGTAACCGAGCAGGTACATGACTGCCAGGGTGCCCACAAGTGAGAGAGGAACCGCGATGCTGGGGATCGCCGTCGCAGCGAAGTTTCGGAGGAAGACAAAGATCACCAGGATGACGAGGCCGATGGTCAGCATCAGCTCGTACTCCACATCACGGACTGATGCGTGAATAGTGGTTGTCCTATCCGTCAGTACGTCGAGCTTTATGGAGGCGGGGAGAGATGTTTTGAGCGCGGGAAGAAGGTCTTCGATCTCCTTCACTACTGCGATGGTGTTTGCGCCGGGTTGCCTGCGAATATTGACGATGACGGCTGGAGTTTTGTTCTCCCAGGCTGCGAGCTTTGTGTTTTCGATGCCGTCGGTGATCTTGGCTACATCTTGCAGCATGACCGGCGAACCGTTGCGGTAGGCCACGACTACATCACGGAAGCCTGCGCTAGATAAGAGCTGATCGTTGGCATTGATCTGGAAGCTCTGTGCGGGACCATCGAAGCTGCCCTTGGCCGTGTTCACTGTTGTGGCGGCTAGTGCTGAGCGAAGGTCTTCGAGATTCAGACCATAGGAAGCGAGTGCTACTGGATTTACCTGGATGCGGACCGCAGGCTTCTGCCCGCCGCTGATCGTTACCAGGCCGACGCCGCTTAGCTGTGAGATCTTCGGAGTAAGTCGGCTGTCGACTAAGTCTTCTACCTTCGACAGCGGCAGTGCTTCGGAGGTGAGAGCAAGTGTGAGGACGGGGGCATCGGCTGGATTCGACTTACTGTACACAGGAGGAACAGGGAGGTCGGTGGGGAGGAAGCCCTGCGCGGCATTGATGCCTGCCTGCACCTCTTGCTCGGCGACGTCTATGCTGAGGTCCAAGGCAAACTGCAGAACGATGATGGAGCTTCCGTCCGAGCTGGTGGAGGTCATCTGGGTAAGGCCGGGGACCTGGCCGAACTGGCGCTCAAGCGGCGCGGTCACGCCGGATGCCATGACTTCGGGGCTCGCGCCCGGATAGAACGTTTGCACCTGGATGGTGGGGTAGTCTGCCTGCGGAAGCGCCGACACGGGCAGGCTGGTATAGGCCGCCAGTCCAAGCACGAGAATGGCGGCCATCATAAGTGCGGTAGCCACCGGACGAAGAATGAAGATGCGCGAAAAGTTCATCGCGCGCTCTCGACCGGTGCCTTCGCAGCCTGGGGTTGGCGCTGCACGGTGATCTGTTGTCCGTCCTGTAGCTTGTCGAAGCCTGTGATCGCGACGACGTCGCCGGTGTTGATACCTTGAACGGCGGAGGTGGGACCTTCGGTGGTCAGCTCAGTGATGTCGTGCATCTTGACGGTGTTGCCGGTGAGTACATAAGCAAACGACTTGATGCCGTTGCGCTGAACGGCTGCGCTGGGGATGAGGACTACATCATGCAGGGTCTTTACTTGAAGGCGAGCGTTGACAAACTGATTGGGGAAGAGCTTCAGGTCGATGTTTGGAAACTGAGCCCTGAAGCGTACGGTGCCTGTTGATGTGTCAACGAGGTTATCGAGTGTCAGGAGCTTGCCGGTTGCGATCTTGTGTTGCAGAGAGCGGTCGAAGGCATCCACGGGTAGCATCTGGCGGCGCGTGACCTCATCGCCGATCTCATTGAGATGATCTTCGGCGACATCGAAGACTATGGTAATTGGGCGAAGCTGTGTGACCACGACGAGGGGATTGGAGCCCCCGGCAAAGACCGTGTTGCCTGGGTCGATCAGACGCAGGCCTACCCGGCCGTCGATGGGAGAGGTGAGATGGCAGTAGTCCAGCTGTACCTGCGCATACTGCACCTGACCGATGTCGTTCTTGATCGTCGCCTGGTACTGATCTACAAGGAGCTTCTGGTCTTCATAGGTCTGGCGTGCAATTGCCTGCTCGCCCGATGCTTCTTGATAACGCTTGAGATCCATCTGCGCCTGTTGCAGCAGCAGGCGGTCGTGCTCCAGCGTGCCTTCTACCTGCTGCAGCTGAGCTTGATAGGGACGCGGGTCGATGTCGATAAGTGGGTCTCCACGATGGACCATCTGGCCCTCGACGTAATGAACTCCGACGACTCGGCCGGTGACCTGGCTGTAGAGGTTGATTGTGGCCTGGGGAGTGACGGTTCCGAGCGCGTCGATGTACATGCCGATGTCGCCGCGAGTCGCGGAAGCGACTTCGATAGTCGGGATTGTGGGCTGGTCCGCGTTGGCACCGCTGTTTGCTGCTTTGCGTCGTGAGATGAGCACGGCGCTCGCGGCGATGAGCAGCACAAGTGCAAGGAGTATCCATCGCCCGAAACCGGAAGATCGACGCGGCGGTGCGGCTATCGTTTCGTTGGGTGACTTGTGGCTGTCTTCGGTATTGTTTGCCACCAGATCACTATCTCTCTCTGTCACGTTCATCCCCTTGAGTGTTGTTGTGAAGGGTGCTGGGTCACCCTTCACCTGTTCCTTTTATTTTTGGATCTAGTTCGTGCCTGCGCCTTGTGGTGCCGATTGTGCAAGCGCCTTGTCAAACCGTTTTGCAGTATTCTTCGCGATGCCGTCCGCCAAGTCCAGGCTGTCTGAGTCGCTGCGATTGCTCTTTTTTATCTGCGTATGGAAGACATTATTGCCGTGAAAATCCTCGAGGTCGACATTGAATGTCAAAGAGGTGGTCCCCACGAAGAGTCCTACTGGACCGCTGGAGACCCGTACCGCGCGGTTACCCTTCTTGAAGTTTGTAACAGTGATCTTCAGGGTTGCGACACAGCCAGACCCGGCGGTTGCGTCGCCCACGCGGAGGAATATGTCGGCGGGGCGCTTTATCTTGAGTTGCTTGATCGTCTGCTCGTAGAGGAGGATGCGGTACTCTGCGGGTAGATCGATTCCGCTTACGGCGATGGGTGCGAGCAGGACCGACCGTGGCTTGGCTTCTCCAACAGAGCAAGAGGAAGCTGGGTGTTCTGCGGGAGGGGCAAGGCGAGCCATAATCTGGTCTCGAATATCTCCAGCTTTTTGTGTAGGCAGAACGAACACAACTCCATGGTACGCGTCGTGCGTGTCGCGGAACTCGACTGTGAGCAAATCGACCTTTTTGTTGGTTGCCGCACCCAGCGCGGCTCCTCCGCCGTAGGGGATGATCTTGCGCACGACCTTGCCGGTTGTACCCCAAGGCTCGGTGCGCTCGTCGCCAATGAATACATTGGTGATCCGGTCTCTCGGGATGGAAGACCTGACATCGTTACTTGAAAAGAGCAGGGCCTCGGGACTTAGAAGGAGCAAGCCTTTGGTATTGGGTTTGACCTGTTCGAGGCCCACAACGAGTATTACGCCGTCCATGCCGTCAGGAGAGGTTGTGGGCTTGTCACCGAGAGTCTGCGCGCTCAGAAAAGGAGAGCTTAGTGAAAATATCGCGAGGGCGAGGCGGGTTGAAAAGCGGTTCATCAGACTCTCCTTGAGGTGCCGGACTGAGGGTTAGACTAAATACGTACGCGAACGGATACAATTTAAATGAAAAATAATCCATCCGTTCAGAGGCGTGAATTTGAGGGATGGATCTGGTCCCGTAAGAGTTGGAGCAACAAGCGTTAGAGTAGGTGTCTATGGATAATGCCAAACCAGCCGAGTCACTGAACAAGCATCAAGCCAAGACCGCGGCAACCCTGCGCAGTGTTCTGGACGCGGCGGAAAAGATCTTCGTCCGGGATGGGTATGAGCGGGCTCAGATCGAGGCGATCGCCGCGCAGGCTGGCCGGACGAAGGGCGCGGTGTACGCCCACTTCCATAGCAAGGAAGATATCTTCTTTGCCTTGATCGAGCGCAAGGCCAACAGCCGGCGTGAGGCGTTTCTGAGCGCAATGGAGAACGATCCCCAGGAACGTCACCTTGAGATTGTGAGGGAGCTGTTCCTCGATGTCATCGAGGAGGAGAACTGGCCGATTCTGCTGCTCGAATTTAAACTTTTTGCGCTGCGGAATAAAGACTCCCTGCAGCGGGTGAGGGAACTCTATCGACTGCTTTACGATGACGCATCCAAGAATTTTTTTAAGAATGTTTCTTCGGAGGCTGATAAAGATCGGCTGCACATCGCTCTGGCTATTCTGCGTGGAATCTCGAATGCCGTCGCTTTGGAGAAGCAGTTCAACCCTGTGCTGAACTCAAGGCCAATGACACGACAGGTTCTGGGCAAGGTCTTCGACGTCCTGATAATGGGAAGTGGCTCCGAGGTGCAATTGCAGAAGGACCCACGCGGGACTAAGTCGGTAGCTGCTCCAGGGGCCAAGCCCAAAGTGCGTCGGAGCAAGAAAGTCTTGCCGGAGAAGTAGAGCCTCACGATCCTTCCTGGTTACCGGTACATCGTCCTGGCATACTGGTTGGCGTTATGATGGTCCTCATTGTGGCCGCTCCGTTTCCGGTTTGGCCGAAGTGCGCCGCTGCTCCGAGGATTTTTTCCATGACCGTGACCGCCTCTCGCCTCCATCTCTCCGACATCGCTCCCACCGTCATTCAGTCCGAGATCCGCGCCATGTCCGTCGAATGTGATCGCGTCGGCGGCATCAACCTGGCGCAGGGCATCTGCGACACTGACCTTCCGCAACTGGTCGCGGCTGGTGCGGTGGACGCCATCGAGAGTGGCTTCAATATCTATACTCGCCTCGACGGAATTGCCCCTTTGCGAGAGGTCATCGCGCACAAACTGGCGAGCTTCAATGGCATGACCGTCGACCCGGCGACAGAGGTGTTGGTTACTAACGGCGCGACAGGCGCTCTCTATGCCTCTCTGCTCGCGCTGCTCAATCCTGGCGATGAGGTTCTGCTCTTCGAGCCCTTCTATGGATATCACGTCAGCACGCTGGTATCGCTTCGTATGAAGCCAGTGCCGGTAGCTCTGGCTGCGCCGGACTGGCAGCTTGATCTTGATGCGGTACGCTCAGCCATTACTCCGCGTACTCGCGCCATCCTCGTCAACACGCCGTCGAACCCATCAGGTAAGGTCTTCGGTCAGACTGAGTTGGAGGCGATTGCCGCTCTCGCTATCGAACACGATCTCTTTGTCTTTACCGATGAGATCTACGAACACTTTCTCTTCGATGGAGAAAAGCATATCTCCCTGGCGACGCTCCCCGGCATGGCCGATCGCACCATCACCATCTCGGGCCTGTCGAAGACCTTCAGCATCACGGGCTGGCGCATAGGCTATTTGGCCGCAGCTCCGCAGTGGATCGCGGCTATCGGTTACTTCCACGACCTGACTTACATCTGCGCGCCCGCGCCTTTGCAGCATGGAGCAGCTGCGGGGCTTCGTGGCCTTGCCGACACCGATTTTTACGCTAACCTATCCACCGAGTACCAGGCCAAACGCGATGAGTTATGCGCGGCCCTTACCGATGCCGGACTTACTCCGTCTATCCCCGCGGGAGCTTACTACATCCTTGCCGATGCCTCCAAGGTCCCCGGCACATTGGCCCGGGACAAAGCCCGTAACCTGTTGGTGAGCACCGGAGTCGCTGCCGTTGCGGGCTCTGCCTTTTTCCGTCCCGGACGGGGAGAACACCTGCTCCGGTTTTGCTTCGGCAAGAAGCCGGGCGACCTGACCCGCGCGTGCGATCAACTCCGCAAGCTTGCCTAAATGGCGGCGGAATCACGAACTGTAGTAAGGAAATAACTGCTAAAGTCACGCAGGTTATTGCATTTCAGAGGGTCTGCCACCAGGCAGGCCCCTCGATTTGGTTAGACCACGGTTTGCGGTGCAGACGATGCCGGAGAGTCGATCTCAGGGTGATCTATCCACGATCTTCCATGTGTTTTCCCCCTAAATCACACTGCGGCGCGGTCCACGCGCATCCCTTGCCCTAGACTCGTTTCCCCCTTTTACAGGTGCGTTTCGCACAATTTCGCTTGTTCGTGAAGTTGTGATCCTGTTTGACTGCTCTCACAAGTTATTCACGATTAACAGGTTATTTTTTGGAGGCAGCGCAATGATACGCCGCGGTTATCGGTATCTATTTCTCCTAACTCTGCTCGTCTGTGGAGCTACCCGCCTTATGGCCGATGTGACAGGCGCTGTTTCAGGCGTCATCCGTGACAGCTCCGGAGCGGCGGTTCCTGGAGCCTCTATCGTCATCACGGAGTTAAGCACGAACGTTCGCCATACGCTGACCAGCACGGCCGATGGCCGCTACAATTTTCTTTCGCTGGCTCCCGGCCACTACAGGGTGACTGTCTCCGCCACTGGATTCCAGACGTCTACGATTCAGGATATCGACGTCAAGGTGAACGATCAGTTGCAGTTCGATCTGGCGCTGGTGGTTGGAGGCGTGCAGCAGAGCGTCGAGGTGGAGGCCAACAGCGTGCAGGTGCAGACCTCGAGCACGCAGATGGGCGGCACGATCGAGTCGAAGGAGATGCTGGCGCTGCCGTTGAATGGCCGCAGCTATCTTGATCTGCTGAGCCTGCAGGCCGGTGTCGCGCCGCGTCCCAGCAGCTCGGCGGCGACGGATCGGCCGCTCGACAGCGGGCTTTCCAGCAACTCGGGAAACGTCTCCGTGAACGGACAGCCCGAGACGGCGAACGCCTTCCTGGTCAATGGTGGCGACGTCAGCGAGACGAAAAATAACGGCGCGGGACTTATTCCTAACATCGACTCGGTGGCCGAGTTCCGCCTGATTACGAACAGCTTCGATGCCGAGTACGGCAAGTTCACCGGCGCGATCATGAACACCATCACCAAGTCGGGAAGCAATAAGATCCACGGCGATGGATTCGAGTTCTACCGGAACGACGCGATGGATGCCAAGGGGTATCTCGACCCGGTGAAGGCGACGCTAAAACGTAACCAGTTTGGTTACGCAGTCGGCGGTCCCATCTGGAAGGATCGTCTCTTTTGGTTCACGGACTATCAGGGATCGCGCCAGACGGCCGGTGTACCCTCAACCTCCATCGCTGTGCCAACGGCAGCCCAGCGCAGTGGACAGTTTGCTCCGAGCGTCTTCGGAACTGCCAAGGTGAATGGAGCAGCTTTCGCTGCGACTCTCGCGTCTCGCCTGGGCCGTTCGGTCTCCTCCGGTGAGTTGTATAGCTCTGTGTTTCCGGACGGCAACCTCGCGGGTGCAATCGATCCGATTGCGGCTAAAGAAATCTCGTTCATTCCCGCCGCCAATGTGGGAAGCTCTTACTCTCCCGCTGGCTTGAACAACACGGTTCGCGACGATAAAGCAGGGCAGAGAATCGACTTCCATAACCAGAAGACGGGCGACTGGGCCTTCTACTACGTCTTCGACGATTCGAACTCGTACAACCAGTCCTCTGCTTCAAACTATCTGCCCGGCTTTGCCGTTACCACTCCGACTCGTGCGCAGATGTTCATGGTGAGCAACACCAAGATCATTGGATCGACGATGGTCAACGAGGCTCGCGCAACCTTCTTCCGTACGGCGATCCAGACAGCACAGCCGGACTTTTCGCAACCCGGTAACAAGACCACGCTGGCCAGCCTCGGTTATAACACCAGCCCGACTGGCCTTGGCATCGTGCCTTCGGGACCAGTTGGTTATGGCGAGTCTGTCCCCCCTGAGATATTCAACAGCTTTGCCTTCGGTAATCCGCTGACGAACATGAAGTCGGTCGATAACAACTACATGGCGAGCGATACGTTCTCGAAGCTGATGGGTGCGCACTCGCTAAAGTTTGGCGGCGAGACGCGTTACTACCAGTTGAACGTGCGCAACGTCTGCGCCCCGAATGGACAGTTCAACTACACGGGCGGCGAGACGGGCAGCGATTTTGCCGACTTCCTGCTGGGTGCGCCCTCGCAGTACACGCAGTGCTCGGAGCAACTGCTGGACAATCGTGCTCGCTACTCTGGCGCTTTTTTTGAAGACACCTGGAAGGCGCGGCACAACCTGACACTGAATCTGGGAGTTCGCTACGAGATCCCGGTGCCCTGGTATGACAAGTACGATCGCCTCGATACCTTTATCCAGGGAGTGCAGTCGACGCAGTTTCCGCAGGCTCCGCTGGGCAATCTCTTTCCCGGTGACCCCGGCGTGCGCCGTACCATCTCGCCCACCTTCTATAACCGTTTCGGACCGCGTCTCGGCTTGGCCTACGCGCCGGAGTTTGATAATGGACTGATGCGGGCTATCTTCGGCTCGGCGGGGAAGAGCAGTATCCGTGCGGCCTACGGTATCTACTACTTGGGCGCGGCGGACTCGGCCAACTTCGGCGTCATCGGTTCGGCTCCCTATGGGCTCTATTGGAATAGCTCGGCGCAGCCCACACTAGATGAGCCCTTCCGCACACGCTCGAATGGTGAGTCCCAGACTCAGCGCTTTCCCTTCACACTGCCCGTGGCTGGCGATCCGAATAACTCGAAGCTCAGCTTCAAGGTATTCGAGCCGATCGTTGGACCCGGTCTGAACACGAACAACAAACTGGCTTATGCTGAGCACTACAACATGTCGTTTCAGCGTCAGATCTCCTCTTCGACCGTACTGACGGTGGCCTATGTGGGCACGCAGAGCCACAACCTGCAGGGTGATCTCAACCTCAACGTCGGCGATCCGAACCTCTGCCTCTCGTTGGCGGCCAGCGGTGCGACACCGACCTGCGGACCCAACAACGAAAAGCAGGTCTTTACCCGGCCCGATGGCAGCAAGGTATACGGAACGCTGATCGGTATGCAAAATCAGCAGTTAGGCGGAGTGATCTTCGGGCACGTCCACCTTTACAGCAATATCGGTGCCTCCAACTACAACTCGTTGCAGGTGACCCTGGAGCGTAAGGCGCGCAACTTCTCTTTCCTGGGCGCTTATACCTATGGCAAGTCGATCGACAACGTATCGACGACCTTCCTGCCATCGGACTTCCGCCGCAACCGTGCAGTCTCGCCATTCGATCTGAGACACAACTTTGTCGTCAGCTACAACTACCAGATTCCCTTCGAGCGGGCGTTCGGCAACCTGCCTAAGCGGCTGACCGAGGGTTGGAACGTGAGCGGTATTACCCGTTTCGCGACCGGCTTCCCGATTACCGTAAGTCAGTCGGGCGACCTTGCTCTCACCGGCTTCTCGTTTGACTTCCCGAACTACTCAGGTACTCCGGTCTCGAAGTCGAACCCGCGCGCACCTTCGCATCAATACTTCAATAAGAGTGCGTTCACAACCGAAGTCGTGGGCGTGATCGGCAACTCGAACCCGCGGCCTGTGTTTGGCCCCGGCATTCTGAATACGGATGCAGGTGTGTCGAAGCTGACGAAGATTCGTGATGGATACTCCTTTGAGGTACGTGCGGAGTTCTTCAACATCTTCAACCACGCTCAGTTCACTTCGGTGCAGGGTAACTTTGCGAGCAGTCAGTTCGGCCAGGTGACGGCCGCTGCGCCCGCTCGTATCGGTCAGATCAGCGCGAAGTTCCTCTTCTAACTCAAACGGGCTAACTCGATAGGAGTTAGCCCGTTTATAAATATCTATAAGAGATGGGCCGAAGTCGATATCGACTTCGGCCCATCTTGCTGTCTCACGAGAGAGTCTTAGCGAAGCTCGAGCGCTCCATAACGGGCGAGGCCGGTCTGTTCTACAACCTCGCGAAACTCCGGACGATGGCGGATGAGGTCGAAGCGGGGGTCCTGCCTGAGCTTGAAGAGCTTCATATTGTGCTCGCTGCAAGCCCGGTTGAGCCACGAGACGGTCTGGGATGAATCACCAAGAGCCGCATAGGTCGCGGCGATATCGTAAGACGGCATACACTTGTGACCCGGCGTAGAGCGTAGCTCGCGCAGTATCTCCCGCGCGGCTGCTTTGTCCCCCGCAACGGCGTGGGCATGGGCCTTCATCGCGCTGACGCAACTGCTGCCGCCAGCGAGCCGGATCGTCGTCTCGAACTCGCGCAGAGCCTCGGAGTAGCGTCCCTTCTGCTCAAGAGCCTGAGCCATGTACATATGCGCCCAGGTGAAGTTCGGGTCGAGTTCGAGCGCACTCTGGTAGTACTTGATCGCATCGTCGAAACGGTGGGCCAGATGAGAGGTGACGCCTGCCCAGACCTGAGTAATAAGTGATACGGGATCGATCTCGAGCGCGTGCATGATGGCGATATTAGCGGCCTCATGCTGGCCCTTCGCGGCGAGAAGATTGGCATACCAGTGGTAGCCCAGCGCATAGCCGGGATTGCACTGAATGGCGCGGCGGTACTCTTGGTCGGCGCCCTCCCAGTCGCGATCGAAGTGCAGGTGAATGTCCGCCAGCGAGGCATGCGCCTCGGCCAGGTTCGGGGCCAGCTCGATGGCCTTGAGGGCCGCGCTGCGCGCCTCGGGCATGGCTTCGGAGGGAGAGACGATCTCGTAAAAAGACAGCAGCGTCAGGGAGTCGGCCAGCCCGGAGTAGGGAAGCGCGAAGTTCGGATCTTCCTGGATCGCCGTCCGAAACCATACGATGGCCTTGCGCATGCTCTCGCCATCACGCCGATTCCAGAAGTAGCGGCCCTTCAAGTAGGCTTCGCGAGAGCTGGTCTTTTCCACTCGACCGGCAGAGAGAGACGAACTGGTAAAGGAGACGATCTTGAGCCAGAGACACTGCACGATCTGATCCGCGATCAACATGGGCGTGTCCCATCCAGTGCCGGAGCACAGTGGAAAGGTTCGGCACCACACCGCGGACTGTGTCCGGTTGCGCATCAGGCTGGCTCGTATCGAGATGCCGTCGGACTCGATCTTTGCATCCCACACCAGCTGGTAATCAGCCACTGGTTTATCGCTCGAACTTTTCTCCGGCTGTCCCGGAGTCAACTCGGAGTGAAGCACCTCGATCTTCGACTGATCCAGCCTTTTGAGCGCCGCTATCGTCTCGGTCACGATCATCCCGCACAGCACGGGATAGCTCGAACCAATCGAAAGATCACGAAACGGGCTTACTTCAATGCGAACTCGACGCCCGATCGTGTTGCCGTCAATTTCTGTCGGAGAAACGGCATCAAACTTATTGCCGGCTTGCTTCGCAGCCTGCTTTTTGCCCCACTCCTCAATCTCGGAGCGAAATGCGAAGACCGTCCCAAGATGCGTGTGGAAGTGACGATGGACCGGGAGGCCTTCTTTCTTCTCCCACATCTGCACCGTGCGCACCTCGCGCTTCAGATAGCTCGCGATCTCTTTCCATGAATCAAGCCGGTCTGGCCCAGCGCCCAGCCTCATGGCGGGCGGCAGGTCTGAAGTAGCCGAGATGGTCGGTTTCGTCATGGGTTTAAAAAGAGCTTCGGTCTTGCAGTGTCAAGTGCCTTGGACCGTTGGTGCTGAATGTTGTCAGCAGATGGCCAGCGGGTAAAAGTTTGGTCAACTGAACTATTTGCTTACCGCACAGATTACGACGCGGGGAACAGCCCATGCAAGGTATTTCTCGCGGTTGGGATGATGAAGTGCAGGCTGCTGGAATGGGCTATTCGAGGCCGCATCCCGCAGGTCCTTTCCTTTGCGTAGGTTGAGCTATCTACAGGACGTGCGCGGTGCTTTCGCACTATTTCGCTTGAAGGCCCTTTTCAAACCTGTTTCCCTGATAAGGTTCAAGTTCGCGACCTTACCCCAGAGAGTCCCATGTCACAAAGTGAATTGCTTCAATCCATCCAGACTGCTCATCGCTATACCGACAGTTTCGATTTTATGGATAAGGTTCGAAATGGTATGCCTCCGCTTATCATCTGCGTCGCCTGCAACGGTGGCATCCAGGGCAAAGAGGCCAATGAAAACATTCCGGAGACTCCGGACGAGATCGCAGAGTCGGTACAGGCTGCCTATGAGGCCGGTGCCTCGATGGTGCATGTCCATGCGCGTGATCCGCATGATCTGACGCTGTGCGCGCGAGACTACGATCCGTGGTTCGAGGTTCTGCAGAAGATCCGGCAGCGCTGCCCCGATATCATCATCAACTCGACCACCGGCGGCGGCCCGGGAATGACGATGGAAGAGAGGCTCTCGTGTCTCGAGGCCGGGCCCGAGGTTGCATCGCTCAACCTCGCTCCGGATATGAGCAAGTTTCGCCTGAAGGCGCGCGAGGCTCCGCTGAGCAATCCGCATCCGGATCTGGAGATTGATGAGTGCATTCCATTCACCTATGGGCAGATCCACCAGTTTGCGGCGGAGATGAAGAAGCACGGCGTCAAGCCCGAGCTTGAGGCATACCACAGCGGATGCGCCTACGTCGTAAAGTATCTTATCGACAATGATCTGCTGGCGAAGCCCTACTGGATCCAGACTGTGATGGGGTATCAGACGGGAAGCTTTCCGACCGTGGAGAATGTCTTACAACTGCTCAAGGAGTTTCCCGAAGGCGCGCTGTGGCTCTGCTCGGCGATTGGTCCTTATCAGCTTCCTCTGACCACGCTGGCCACGCTGATGGGTGGCCACGTGAGAGTGGGGCTCGAGGACAACGTCTACTACTCCCGCGGCCGCAAGGCCAAAAGCAACGCGGAGCTGGTAAGCCGGACGGTGCGCATTGCGCGCGAGCTGAATCGAGAGATCGCCACGCCCGCGCAGGCTCGCGCTATCCTCGGTCTGCGAGAGCAGCCCAGCAGCTATCTTTCACCGCGCCCTCGTGCGTAGGCTTTGCAGGAACGGAGTGTACTCGGCACAATGCCTCAGGCTCAACTCGCAGACGTTGTGATTCACTTCGAAACCGCAGGAGAAGGGGCACCGTTGCTTCTTCTTCCGGGCGCTCTGGGAACCGGTCGATCTGATTTTTCCGATCAGATCGACTGGTTCGGCCAACACTACCGTGTGATCGCTCCGGACCTTCGCGGCTATGGCCAATCGAGGCCGCCTAAGCGGGATTTTCCCCTCGGCTTCTATCCTCGCGACGCGGAGGAGATGTACCAGCTTATGTCTGGGCTCGGTTTTGCGCGGTTCGCGGTGATGGGTTGGAGCGACGGTGCCAACGTTGGCACATTGATGGCGCTTCAGCATCCTGAGAGCGTCACGCAACTCGTCGTATGGGGCGGCAACTCGTTTTTAAGCGCGGAGGAGCTGCACGTCTTCCAATCCATCCGATCGCTATCGACCTGGTCGTCACGCGCGATCGAACCACTCGCCGAGGTGTATGGAGACGAGCTGCAAAGCCTATGGGACAAGTATGTGAAGGGTCTCGAAGATCTCTACGCATCGGGCGGCGACATCTATCGCTCAAGGCTTGGCGACATCCGCTGCCCAACGCTGATCCTGCATGGGGAAATAGATCCTATCGTTCCCTCGATGCATCCCGAGATTCTTCGTCGAGAGATCGTCGGGTCCGAATACTTCGGCTTTCCAGAGGGAAAGCACAACATTCACAAACGGTACGCTGAGCTGTTCAACCAGCTTGTTCTCTCGTTTCTGAAGCGGACCAAGGTAGACTAACTTCACTCTCTTCGAAGTAGCACAAATATTGCCGGGCCGAGCCGGACTGATCTTAGGATAGAAAGCAAACGTGATTGACTCCGATTTGAAGTCCGAGATTCAACTGCCGGAAGATAACTCCGGCTCTGAGAGCCAGCGCACGCTGCATAGAAGCCTTGGCCTCTACGACTCGACGATGATCGTTGCCGGGTCGATGATCGGTTCCGGCATCTTCATCGTCGCGGGCGAGATGGCGCGCGAGGTCGGAAGCTCCGGCTGGCTTATGGTCGCGTGGCTGATCGCGGGCGTCCTCACGATGGCGGCGGCTCTCTCTTACGGCGAGCTTGCGGCGATGATGCCCAAAGCGGGCGGCCAGTACGTCTACCTGCGTGAGGCCTATTCGCCACTCTGGGGTTTCCTCTACGGATGGACCCTCTTCCTCGTCATTCAGACTGGAACCATCGCGGCTTCGGCTGTTGGCTTCTCCCGTTATCTGGGAGTCCTCTGGAGCCCGATCTCTGAGTCGAAGTACCTTATCCCGCCCATTCATATCCTTCCGGGTTATGCGGTCTCGCTCTCGACCGCGCAGCTTGTCTCATTGCTCCTGATTGCTTTCCTGACTTGGACCAACAGCAGCGGATTGAAGTATGGCAAGGGCGTCCAGAACACCTTTACCACGGTCAAGATCGGCTCTCTCATCGGGGTCATCCTCATCGGACTGCTGCTCGGATGGAAGAGTTCGGTCGTCCATATGAACTTCGATCATGCGTGGACTCCGAGTGGCGTTACGCCGCCGTCACCCGGCCTCTCCGTACTGACGGGGTTCGGGATGCTCGTGGCGCTTTGCACCGCTCAGATTGGCTCGTTGTTCGCCGCAGACGCATGGAACAACATCACCTTCAATGCAGGCGAGGTGCGCAACCCCGCGCGCAACGTGCCTCTATCTCTGGCGCTCGGAACCGTCATCGTGATCGGGCTGTACCTTCTGGCCAACTTCGCTTACGTCGTCGTGCTGCCGTTCAGCGCGGTGCAACATGCGCCTTCGGACCGCGTAGCCGCAACCATGATGGAGGCCATCTTTCCCCACATTGGAGCCAGGATCATCGCGATCGCGATTATGGTCTCGGCCTTTGGCTGCATGAACGGCATGATCTTATCCGGTGCCCGCGCCTACTATGCGATGGCGCTCGATGGCGTCTTCTTTAAGCGGGCGGCCTTCGTCAATCGGTCGAACGTGCCCAGCTCAGCTCTGGCGATGCAGGGAGTCTGGGCTGGTGTTCTGGTTCTCATCCGCACCTATCAGCCCACCACGCAGACCTACGGCAATCTCTACAGCAACCTGCTGGACTACGTTGTATCCGCCGCGCTCGTCTTCTACATCCTCACGCTCGCAGGCATCTTCCGGCTGCGCAAGTTGAAGCCGAACGCCGAGCGCCCCTACCGCGCCTTCGGCTATCCTCTGCTGCCGATCCTCTACATTTTCTTCGCCAGCGTGATTCTGATCGTGCTGCTGATCTACCGCACGACGACGACCGTGCCGGGCATTGTGATCGTTCTGCTCGGCGTGCCGGTCTACTTCCTCTTCCGGGCCAGGCTCGCCGCGCCCAATGCAGATTGAAGATTAAGGACTAAGTTATGATTCGCGTTGGAGTGGAAGTATCAACCGAGGAGTCTTTTCTCGGCGGCTTTACGAATGAGGTCGAGCTGGTCCGAATCCCGGATGAGCCTGCATCGACCATCGATATCGACTTCTGGATTGCGCCTTTCTCCTCGGCTACGGCCCGTAAGCAATGGCCTCATCTGCGGGGAGTTCGAGTGGTGCAATCCCTCTTCGCCGGGGTCGATGCCTTGCTCAAGATTCTTCCGCCCGAAGTAATACTGTGCGATGCGCGCGGCGTGCATGACATCCCCACGGCGGAGTGGGCAGTCACCGCGGTGCTTGCCATGCAGAAGTACCTTCCGTTCTATCTGGACTTGCAGCGAAAGCATGACTGGGATGGCAAGGAAGACGCCGAGAAGATCTACCTGATGCAGCCGGGAACAAAGGCGGGTGTCAACTTGCCGGCCCTTATTGATGAGGTGGCCGAGAGCACAATCCTCATCGTAGGCTATGGCTCCATCGGGCAGGCCATTGAGGCTCGTCTCACAGCCTTCGGGCCGAAGTTTCTGCGTGTTGCCCGTAGCGCTCGGCCGGGTGTTGAACCGGTTGATCGTCTCGACGACCTGCTGCCGCATGCCGATATCGTAGTGCTCATCATGCCGCTCACCTCAGAGACGCACCATCTCTTCAATGCCGAGCGGCTTGCCCTGATGAAGCGTGGGGCATTGCTCGTCAATGCGGGGCGCGGTGCGACTGTCGATACAGATGCACTGCTCAAGGCATTGGAGCAACATCATATCCGCGCCGCGATTGATGTCGTCGATCCCGAGCCACTTCCTACGGAGCATCCGCTTTGGAACGCCCCAAATCTTTTGCTGACGCCGCATGTCGCCAGCGATAGCGCCCACACGGCGCGGCGAGCGTTCGAGCTTGCCACCCAGCAGGCTCTGCGGTTCGCCCGGCAAGAGCCGCTGCAAAACATCGTGGTCGGGGAGTACTGAGGCGATGCGTCCTCTCCGCAGTTTGAGCATGGCTCTGGGGTTTGCTCTTGCCACATCTGCGGCCGCACAAGATCAGCCACCCACGGCAAAGATCGACAATGGCATCCTCCATGCAACGATCTACCTGCCCGATGCTGCAAACGGGTTCTATCGAGGAACCCGTTTCGATTGGTCGGGCATCATAGGCGATCTTGCCTACGCAGGACACTCCTACTACGGCCCCTGGTTTACGAAGATAGAGCCTGGCGTCCGCGACTATATTTTCGATGGGGCTGACATTACAGCAGGCAGTGCCAGCGCCATCACTGGCCCATCGGAGAGCTTCGATACAAAGGATGGATTGCCCCTCGGTTTTAGCCGCGTTTCTTCCGGACAGACCTTTGTAAAGATCGGTATCGGTGTTCTGCGCAAGCCGGATGACCAGAAGTACAGCCCTTATCGTCAGTATGAGATCGTCGACCACGGCAAGTGGAAGGTGAAGGCGAGGGCAACTTCCATCGAGTTTACCCAGACGGTTGTGGATCGAAGCTCGGGGTATGGATACCGCTACACCAAGACACTGCGGTTACTTCCGGGAAAGCCCGTTCTGGTGATGGATCATGTCCTGAAGAATCTTGGCCGCGAGCCCATCGTCACAGAGGTCTTCAACCACAACTTTCTAGTGCTCGATCATCAGCCCACGGGGCCTGGTTTTTCGGTGAGCCTGCCATTCGCCATCGCACCGGAGAAGCCCATCAAACGTGACCTTGGGACCGTTGATGGCAATCGCATCTCCTATCGAAAACAGCTTGAGGGAAAAGAGGTCTTCACCGTTCAGATCGGCGGTTTCGCAGCAACGCCGCAGGACAACGATTTCCGCGTGGAGAACAACAAGGTTGGAGCAGGAGTGAGAATCACGGGAGATCGTCCCCTTGCACAGGCCGAGGTATGGTCTATCCGCTCGACGGTCGCGGTAGAGCCCTTTGTTAGTCTGTCGGCCGCCCCCGGCGAGACCATTCGCTGGAGCAATTCGTATCTCTATTACACCCTTCCCGAGACGAAATAAGCTGTTCTTGCGAGGAGGGGTTTCGTACTATTTCGCTTGTTGCTTGTAGGTGTAAGCTGTTTCACTTAAATCTAATGCGGTGCAAACTCGCCGCAACTCGAGAGGCAGGACGGCAATCTACCCATGGTAAAAAGAGCATTGTTCTCTCTCGGCGTCTGCGCTCTGTTCTCCATGACTGCGCTTGGCCAGTCCTATGGAGACCACGTCGATCTCTACTTCGGCGACTGGCACGCAGCACCCGCGCATACGGCTTATCGCAGCTTGACGGAGCAGGATCTGCTCACGCCGGGCGATGTCCAGCATCCCGGCAGCAAGGGGGCGGTGCTGCGTTTTGTAAGCTCCTATCAGCACGCCATTTTGCCCGTACACGCGGCCACGTCTAAGGTTCGTCTCGAAGGCCAGCAGCAGATTTATTTTGTCGAATCTGGCACTGGTACTGCGACTTCGGGTAGCCAGACGATTCCGCTATCAGTGAATGTTGCGGTCCTGATGCCCGCCAATCTTGAGTTCACGATCACGAACACCGGCGACAAGCCGCTCCAGATGTATGTCATTCAAGAGCCCACCTCGTCGGGCTTTCATCCCAACACCACCATGCTGTCGCGCGACGAGAACAGTCTTCCCTTTGCCGCGACGGACGCCGAGTGGGCGTACATGGTGAAGAAGATCTTCGTTGCGGCCGATGGCCTGGCTACACTTGATGAGGTCTCGACTATTGCGCTTGATCCGCTCACGATCGGACGGCCGACGGTCACCGCATCCACGGATGTTGAGGCTGTATGGACCGCGTTACGTGGCACGGGCATCGCCTTCGTGTCGAATCAGCTGCGTAGGCAGACGCCGGGCACGGCCTTCCTCGAGGTGCCGGACGGCAAGACGCCACACAGCTCTATCAACCCCAACGAAGACACTGACGTCAAATTTCTCTACTTTGCCCATAAGCCTTCCCCCGCTGCACCTCACGCAAACTAGCTGTAGATGGAGATCACGAACTGCTATGAAACGTCTTCGCTTGCCACTCTGTTTTATTCTGGCGCTCGTCTTCTTTGCCAGCCCACGCCTGCAGGCCCAGGGCAAGGAGTTTTTCCTCTACTCCGGCACCTACACGGGTTTCAAGTTTGTTCGCCACAATCTTCCGCAGCTCGCCGGCCAGCCCAAGAGCAAGGGCATTTATGTGATGCGCTTCAATGCCGGAACGGGCGAGATAGGCGAGCCGCAGCTTGCCGCTGAGATTGCGAATCCATCGTTCATCACGATCTCGCCGAACCATAAGTTTCTCTACGCGGTCAGCGAAGATCCCACCTCTGTGGGGCCGCCGCTCGATCATGCCTCTTATGTCAGCGCCTACGCTATCGAGCCTGCAACCGGTAAGCTGCGTCTGCTGAACACCAAGCCGACCGGTGGCACCAGCACCTGCTTCCTCTCGATGGATCAGACCGGCCGATATGTGATGATGGCCAACTTCGGCAGCGGCAGCGTCACCATCCTTAACATCCATCCCGATGGCTCCATCGGCGGCATGACGGCGTTCATGCAGCACATCGGCCACAGCGTTGACCCGCTTATCCAGGCCATGCCGCATCCGCACTCGATCCTGCCCTCCCCGGACAACCGCCACGTCATCGTCTCCGACCTCGGCCAGGATAAGGTCTTCGTCTATGACTTCGACGACAAGACCGGCGCTCTCTCGCCACCCGAGCCGCACTTCGCCACGGTTGCTCCCGGCGGCGGCCCGCGTCACTTCACCTTTGGCCGGAACGGCAAGTTTGGCTATCAGCTCGGTGAGATGAGCGGCGCATTGAATGTCTTCGCGTGGGACCCCGCGGGTGTGCTCACTCCGGTACAGGCGATCTCCACCGTGACGCCCGGCCTGGTGACCGACAACCACAGCGCCGAGATCGAGGTCGGCCGCGATGGACGCTTCCTCTACGAGTCGAACCGCCGCGTCGGCAGCGACGGCTCGCGTGGTCCCGACACCATTGGCGTCTTTGCCATCGACCCGGTGAAGGGAACCCTGACCCAGGTGCAGGAGCAGCAGACCATCATCATGCCGCGCAGCTTCGCCATCGACCCTACCGGTTCCTTCCTGCTGGCGGCCAGCGAGCTGCACAACACCATCGTCAGCTACAAGATCGATCAGAGCACGGGCAAGCTCGCCCCCACTGGCAAGCAGATCTCGATGGATACGCCGGTCTGCCTGAAGTTCGTTCCTGTCCAACCCTAGCCGAACTACTGACACTACGTGAGCAATATGCAACTACAAACGGACTTAGTTCGACAGGCGAAGATCGACCTCACCGCGGCGCTAAGGATCGCAGCACACCTTGGACTGCATGAGGGAGTTTGTAACCACTTTAGTTTCGCGCTCCCGAACGATGGGGGCGCGGACGCCTTTCTCATCAACCCGCAGGGCGTGTACTGGGAGGATATGCTTCCCTCCGATATCGTCACGGTCGATGTGGATGGAAACAAACTCGACGGCCACCGCAATGTCGAGCCGACGGCGTTCTTCATCCACGGCTGCATCCATAGGGCCAAGAAGAGTGCGCGCTGCATCATGCACACGCACATGCCGTATGCGACGGCGCTTACCCTGCTGGAGGATGGCAAGCTCGAGTGGGCGAGCCAGAATTCATTGCGTTACTACGGCCGTGTCGCTTATGACAACGAGTACGGAGGTCTTGCTCTCGATCCCGCGGAGGGTGACCGTATCACCAGCAAGCTTGAGAACGCGGACGTGATGTTTATGGCCAATCATGGCGTGGTGCTGTGTGGCGAGACCATCGCGAACGTCTTCGACGATCTCTACTATCTCGAGCGCGCCTGCACCGTACAGGTGCTGGCTCAGAGCACAGGCAAGTCGCTGCGCGCAATCCCCGATCACATCGCCGAGCAGACGGCACGCCAGTTCGAGCAGGAGCGGCAGCAGTCGTACATGCACTTCGATGCGATGAAGCTGCACCTCGACCTCATCAGCCCCGGCTGGTCGGAGCTTTCCGACTAACTAGGGCGTTGGCAGAGGTGCGTAAAACCGGGCATTCAGGCTGATAGAAGGAGGCGCGGGGGGCGGCGTTGCAGGCTTGTCATCCGCCTGGGGAGGGAAGTTGGTGGAGAGATAGCGTGTGACCGTCTCGATCTCCTCATCCGTGCCGTCCGCGCCGCGTGAGACCATCTGCTGCACGATGTTAGCCCACTGCTCCGGCGTTGCGCGCTTGGAGGTGATGACCGAGATCTTGTGGCACCCGACACACATCTTCTGGATGATGGCCTTGCCCGGACCCTCGGGCAGCGGCGCATCGGCCTGGGCTGCTGCCGAAGATACCAGCGTTAGTGCTGTAAGCCCCGCTGCCACAACGTTTAAAACCCTACCCTTCGACATATCACCTCTACACTGCTTCTGATCGAGCCTTTGCCCTGTGCGCATCGCTCTTCATAGGATAACGTTTCCGCGAGCGGACTAGCGCCTCTGAGCGGACAATCCCGTATTCGTATTGAACCACAGAAACTTCACCGGTTTGTCGCTGTTGTTGATGTTGGAGTGCTGCGTCATGCCGTCCGGGCGCAGCATGTATGCCATTCCCGGATGCTGTACGCGGAGCTGTGGCCCGACGAAGGCCAGGCTGGTTCCGTCGATGGCGAGCCACACCTCTTCCTTGCCGGGGAGATGCGGGTGCGGCTCGCCCAGGGTGAGCGGATTGACCTCCACGGTAATCACATCGCCGACCGTAGCCATGCCGTCCGATGTGTTGAAGAGGTCGCGTACAATGTGTGCCCAGTGCCCCGATCCACCGGGCACAGTGAACTGCGACGCCACCAGCGGAGTGCGGATCGGAACCTTGCGTTCGTCGGTCGAGATCATCTCGGGCTTCGGATGAAAGCCCGTGGGGACAGGCTCGTCGAGGATGTACATGGTGAGGTCTTCGTCACCAGTACTCTTCATAGTGAACTGGGCTCCCTGCGGCATCAGGATCGCGATGTCCTTGTGCAGGTCCACGGTCTTTGTACTCGAGGTGATCTCGCCGGTGCCCGACATGATGTAGAAGACTTCCTGATTGTTGCTCAACGTCGAAGGCACGGTCGAGGCGTGCGCGGGCAGCCGACCGTATGAGAGAAAGTTGGCCGACTGGAGCACCGCGCCCTTTGCGGGTGGAGCGAGCTGATCGCCCTTGGTCAGAATGTCCCGCAGGATCAGCGAGCCGTACAGGGAGCGCGGCATGGACTCGTGCCAGTCGGCGAAAAACATATCGACGCGACGGTCTACCGAGTCGCGCTTCGGCAGATAGTGCATATCGCCGGGGCCGTCGTAGGTGTTGCCGCCCTTGCCCTTGGTGGCCACGCTGGGGTGAGCCGCCGTCTGCGCGAGGGCAGGGGAGATGAGAGTGCAGACGAGTGCAATCGCAATCGCTGTGGGTCTGAGGTTTACCTGTCTCATACGAATCATCATCTCTTCTCCCCAACGTACATCGTTTAGTGAGCGGCGGAGCTTCCAGTTGGAAGCGCGAATGCAATCAGTGAATCGCCCGAGGTTGCGTCGTAGTAGCTTCCTCCCGTGGCGACCAGGGCGACATACTGCTTGCCGCTCTTACCCTGGAAGGTCATGGGAACGTTGTAAGAACCGGTCTCGAGCTTGGTATCCCACAAGACCTTGCCGGTGCCGGCCTCAAAGGCTCTGAAGTGCTGGTCGTTCGTCGCCGCGATGAAGACAAGCCCACCCGCCGTAGCGATGGAGCCGCCATAATTGGGTGTGCCGGTGCCGTGGACACCCTTTGCTTCCAGCTCTGGAACGACGCCGAACGGAATCTTCCATGCGACCTCGCCCGTGTTGACATTGATGGCCCACAACTGGCCCCAGGGCGGCTGCTGGCACGGCCAGAACTTGTCGTTATCCCAGAAGTGCGCGTAGGTTCCCCAGGGGCTGGCGCGTTCGTACTGCGGGTCGGACCCGGCGGGCAGCGCCTGTACCTTCCCGATGTCGGCGAGGTCAGTGGTGTTCACGAAGAGGTAGCCCAGCTTGGGGTTCAGTGACATGCCCTGCCAGTTCGTGACGCCGATGGTGCCCGGAAACATGATGGTCATCTCCATGCCGAACGGAGTGAAGGGGCCTCTGTTCCTGCCTCCTTCCTTCGCGTACATGGTCTCGCAGAACTTCTGGTGTTCGGGAGTGACGGTCGCAATCTCGCTGGCGTTGAAGGAGTTGCGCCCCAGCGGCACTGGCTTCAGAGGGAAGGGCTGCGTCGGCCACGATACCTCACCCGGAACATCGCTGGCCGGAACGGGCCGCTCCTCGACGCCATAGATCGGCTTGCCGTTGCGGCGGTCGAGGATGTACATCAACCCGGCCTTGCCGATGACGGCGACGGCGGGAATATCTTTGCCCTTGTGCCGTACATCCATCAAGACCGGCGCCGACTCCAGGTCGAAGTCCGTAATATCGTGGTGAACGGTCTGGAAGTACCAGGCCAGCTTGCCGGTCTGAGCGTCCAGCGCGACGAGGCTGTTGCCGAAGAGGTTCTTGCCCTTGCGGTCCTTGCCGTAGAAGTCGAAGCTCGGCGATCCGAAGGGCAGGAAGACCAGTCCGCGCTTCAGATCGACGCTTATCATGCCCCAGACGTTAGTGCCGGAGCGGTTCTGCCAGCCGTCCGCGGGCCAGGTGTCGTTGCCGGTCTCGCCGGGGTGCGGCACGGAGTGGAACTGCCAGACGAGCTTGCCGGTGTGCACATCCCAGGCGCGCACGTCGCCGGAGGTCCCGCGCGAGGGGGTCTCCTGTACCTGAGAGCCGGTGATGATGAGGTCTTTATAGATCTCCGGCGGCGAGGTCATGTCATAGCGCGCGTCGTGAAAGCCGTTATCGACCCCGACTTTCAGGTCGACAATGCCATGATTGCCGAAGGTCTCCATTAGCTTGCCGGTCTTGGCGTTGAGTGCTATCAGCCTGGCGTCGCGTGTCCCGAAGACGATGGAGGCAGGCGCCTGGGCATCTCCCGGCCAGTAGCTTACGCCGCGCCCGGCCGGATTGCTCTTATCCATCTTGAACGTCCACAGCTCGGTCCCGGTCTCGGGATCGAGCGCGACCACAGTGCCGTAGGGCGTGGGCAGATACATCGTCCCGTCGATCACGATGGGCGTCGCCTGCGACGATCTGCGCCCGCCGCCGTGGCCAATCGCACCGGCAGACGTGGCCGCCGGGCTGTCGCGCTTCATGTGGTACGTCCAAGCGCGCGTCAGCGTGGAGACGGTCTGGGTGTTGATCTGGTCGAGCGGCGAAAAGCGTGTGCTGCCAGGGTCATGGCCGAACATGGGCCAGTCGGCCGGGGACTGGGCATGCAGCGTCCCCGAGTTGGAGACAGCAGCCCAGAGGAGAACAGCAGCACCGATTCCAAATCGCACGCAACATCCTTCCACGATGAGTCTTGACTGAGAGTGTTGAAAAGAGCGTCAGCCCAATAAGTGGATCAGTTTCAGGGCAAAGGGACAAGCGAAAACCTGCGAAATGCTCCTGGGGCAACGGTTGGAGTCCTGTCCACGGCCCGGTTGCATGGGAGTAGGATTGGGTGCAGGAGGCAGTGCGCATGGAGCCAGCAGGACGGGATTGTCTGACGTGCCTGGTGCGCGGAACGGACTGCTTCTGCAGCCTGCCGGTGGAGGCGCTCGCCGAATTGCAGGCCATCGGGAGCCATATGCGGCTCCACGCCGGTGAGCGGCTGCTGCACGAGGGCTACTCGGCGGACAAGGTCTACGTGGTCTGCGAGGGACGGCTCAAGTTGAGTGCCTCCTCTGCTGAGGGCCGGTTATTGCTGGTGCGGATTGCCGGACCCGGCGATGTCCTGGGGCTGGCGGCGGCGATGAAGGGCACCGAGCATCGGCTTACGGCGGAGTCGCTGGAGCGCTGCGAGGTAAAAGCCATCAGCCGGGTGGAGTTCCTGGGGTTCATGGAGAAGTTCCGGGAGGTTGGCCGGAACACGGTCGCGTCGGTCTCGCTAGAGTACGAAGGGGCGATCATGAGTGCGCGGCGGTTGGCCCTGTCCGGCTCTGCGGCGGGCAAACTGGCCAGCGTACTGCTCGATTGGGGACGGATGGGCGCCCGTAGCAATCAGAAAGAGCCGATGGAGTTCAACATGCCCCTGACCCATGAGGAGTTGGGGAGCATGGCCGGAATCTCGCGTGAAACCGTGACGCGGCTGCTCGCTCGCTTCCGCAAAGAAAAGATGGTGCAGCAGGATGGAGAACGGATCACCCTGCTGCAGCCGGAAAAAATGGAAACCTTGTATCGTTAGGCTTCGGCTTGCAGGGCCAGATGCTCGGGTGCGTCGATAGAGGCGTAGTCGTAAGCCTCGCGGGTAACGACAGGCGTCTCGGAAAAGTTTTCGACCGGCGGCGGAGAAGTCGTCTGCCACTCCAGCCCGTAGGCTCGCCAGGGGTTGGAGCTGGCAATGGGACCTTTGTAGAAGGACCAGCCCAGATAGATCATCGTGAGCAGGTAACCGGCTCCCATGACCGTTGCGCCGGCAGTGGAGAAGATGTTGAGCACCTGCCACTCGGGCGGGTACACGGCATAGCGACGCGGCATTCCAAGGAAGCCGAGGATAAACTGCGGCCCGAAGGTGAAGAAAAATCCTACGAAGATGAGGAGAGCAGCTAGCTTGGCCGGGCCTTCGGGATACATGCGGCCGGTGATCTTGGGCCACCAGAAGTGCAGGCCGCCCAGGTAGCCCATGATGACCGACCCGACCATGACGAAGTGGAAGTGAGCCACGATGAAGTAGGTCTCGGTCAGGTGGATGTCCATCCCCATGGAGCCGAGAAAGACGCCGGTGCAGCCGCCGATGGCAAACAGTCCCAGGAAGCAGAAGACGTAGATCATCGGCGCATCGAAGGTGATGGAGCCCTTGTAGAGTGTGGTCGTCCAGTTGAAGACCTTGATGGCCGAGGGCACGGCGACCAGCATCGTCAGCAGCGAGAAGACCAGGGCAGAGTAGTTCGAGACACCCATGATGAACATGTGGTGCTCCCAGACTAAGAAGCCGAAGACGGCGATGGCCACCGAGGAGAAGGCGACGGCGGTGTAGCCGAAGACACGCTTGCGGGAGAAGCAGGCGATGATCTCCGATATGACTCCCATCGACGGCAGCAGCATCAGGTAGACGGCAGGGTGCGAGTAGAACCAGAACAGATGCTGGAAGAGCAGCGGATCGCCGCCAATGCGCGGGTCGAAGATACCGATGCCGACCAGCCGTTCCAGCGCAACTAGAACAATGGAGATAGCAACGACGGGCGTTCCGAGCACCATGATGATGGATGCTGCGTAGTTGGCCCAGACGAAGAGCGGCAGCCGGAACCACGTGAGCCCCGGCGCGCGCATACGGTGGATAGTGACGATGAAGTTGAGGCCGGTGAAGATAGAGGAGAAGCCCGCGACGAACGCGGCCAGACCAGCGGAGATGACATTCGTATTGACGAAGCGCGTGCTGAGCGGTGCGGTGAAGGTCCAGCCCGTGTCCACGCCGCCGTTGATGACGGTGTAGAGCAGCATCAGTCCGGCGATCATGTAGCAGTACCAGCTCAGCAGGTTGATGCGCGGGAAGGCAAGGTCGCGCGCGCCCAGCATCAGCGGCAGGATAAAGTTGCCGATGACGGCCGGGACCGCGGGGATGAGGACGAAGAAGATCATCACGATCCCGTGCATGGTGAAGACCTTGTTATAGGTGTCGAGTGCCATCAGGTCCGAGGCGGGCGTAAGCAGCTCCAGCCGCAGCGCGAAGGCGAGCAGACCGCCGACGATAAAGAAGAAGGTGACACCGAAGAGGTACAGTATGGCGATGCGCTTGTGGTCCTGCGTGAGCAGCCAGCTCTTGAGGCCATGCGATGCGTTGAGGTAGGTGTGCTCCGGTGGGAGAGCGGTTTGGGTAGAAATGGGAGCTACTGCGGTGCTCATGCGTGTGCTCCTCTCATGCTGCCGAATGCGGGAAGGTTTGCGGCGGCCAGGGCAGCCCGGGCGCACTCGAGGACGGCGAAGACGATCAGAGGCGGACAGTTAGCGCTGGTGCCGTAGCCTGGGCAGGCGGAGTGCTCATTGCAGGTCTGGAGTCGACGCAGGGAGTTGGGGCAGTTGGCGCAGGCTTTTGAGCAGGGTGCGGACTGAAGCACTCGGAAGGGCATCTGGGTTCTTCTCCTCAGCCCCAGCATCGTCCATGCGCGTACAGAAGCTCTGTGATCGCGGTCACAGGCTTTGTCTTAATTTCGTAAGCTGGTTGTCAGGGATAGTGTTATTACTTGCTCAGAGGAGGCTCCTACGAGGCGATCTTCAGCCTCTGGGCTCCACGCCACTGAGCCGGAGGAACGCCCTCCCACATGCGGAAGGCGCGAACGAAGGAGTTCGCATCCTCATATCCGAGCAGGTATGCGGTCTCGCTCAGCTCCAGCTCCGAGCTGTTGAGATAGTGGCGAGCAAGCTGATGGCGCGCCTCCTCCAGCACCTGCTGGAAGCTGTATCCCTCGTCCTGCAACCGGCGTTGCAGGGTACGGGTGCTGATGTGAAGCTCGTGCGCGATCTCCTGCATTTTGGGACGACGGCCAGTGAGCTTTCTTTGAATGACGGTCCGCACACGTTCAGGAAAGCTCTCCTGGCCGGAGTGCTGCTTCAACTCCTCATCGAACTGCGGAGCCAGCATGGCCAGCAGCTCGGCATTGCGGGTTACGAAGGGGATTGCGGCATCGGATGCCCGGAAGATGATGGCATTGCGAGCGGCCCCGAAGGCGATGGGGCAGTCAAAGTGACGCGCGAGCGCCTTTGCATACTTGCGCGGCTGCATCAGCTCAAGCCGCACCGGCGTGATGCGGGTCCCGGTGCCCTGGCGTGCGACGCAGAGCACCCAGGCGAAGCAGAGATCGCTGAGCGCGTCTGGCTCGGGCTCGTTGGCGAGCAGCCAGCGAAACTGAATGCTCCACTCGTCACGGTCGGTTTCAAGGATGATCTCTTCGGGGCAGGAGAGCTGCTTGTACCGAGCCATCTGGAGCACGGCTTCGCCGAAGCTGCCGGTAGAGAGCGCGGCCAGGGCGACAGGGTCGAAGTGCTCGGCCTTCGACTCTGTACCCAGGTCGAGCCCGATGGCAGGATTCGGGGCGGACTGGCCGATTCTGTGCCATAGGGCAAACAGCTCTTCGGTGGTTACGAGGATGCGGGGCTGGTCGAGGAGTCCCGGCGGCAGCCCCGCACTTTGCAGCAGATCAGGCACACGGATTCCCAACTTCTGCAACCTCGTAGCCAGACGACTGGGAACCCGAAAGTGTTTGCTCATCTACCTGTGCTTAGCCCTTCAGTGATGCCATATCGATCACGAAGCGGTACTTGATGTCAGACTTCAACAGACGCTCGTAGGCCTCGTTAACCTGCTGGATGGGGATGATCTCCACATCGGCGGTGATGTTGTGCTTGCCGCAGAAGTCGAGCATCTCCTGGGTCTCGGCGATGCCGCCGACGGGCGAGCCGGAGAGGCTGCGACGGCCGAAGAGCAGGTTGAAGGCCGCAACCGCCAGTGGCTTCTCCGGTGCGCCGACGAGGCAGAGGTTGCCGTCGCGCCGCAGCAGGTGAAGGTAGGCGTTGATGTCGTGGTCGGCCGAGACCGCATCGAGGATGAAGTCGAAGCTGCCCGCATGTTTGGCCATCTCATCGGCATTGCGAGAGATGACCACCTCATCGGCTCCAAGACGCAACGCGTCTTCCTTCTTGTTCGGCGACGTGGTGAAGAGCACAACGTGTGCCCCGAGCGCATGAGCAAACTTCACGCCCATGTGGCCCAGTCCGCCGAGCCCGACGATGCCGACCTTCTTTCCCTTGGTGACGCCCCAGTGGTGCATGGGCGAGTAGGTGGTGATACCGGCGCAGAGCAGGGGAGCGGCTCCGGCGAGATCGAGGCCCGATGGAATGTGCAGCACAAAGCGCTGATCGACGACGATGCTGTCGGAGTAGCCGCCGTAGGTGACGCCGCCGGTGTGCTTATCGGGGAAGTTATAGGTGAGGGTCGAGTTGGCACAGAACTGCTCGAAGCCCGCGAGGCACTCCGGACAGGTTCCGTCGGAGTCGACCATGCAGCCGACGGCGGCGGTGTCGCCGACCTTGAATTTGGTGACCGCGGAGCCGACCTTGGTGACACGGCCGACGATCTCGTGACCCGGAACGCAGGGATAGACGGTCGGCATGGCGCCGCTCCACTCATTGCGGACCTGGTGCAGGTCGGAGTGGCAGATTCCGCAGTAGAGAATCTCAATCTGTACGTCGGTATCGGTTGGATCGCGCCGCACGATCGTGGTGGAGTCTAGCGGCGATGTCTCACTGGCGGCGGAGAATGCTTTGGCGTTGTACATAGGGTCAAATGTAGTCCGTTTGCCTGAGTGACGCTATGCAAGACCCGCCATTCTGTATGCAGAATACGCCACGCTGCAAGTGGCCGCCCAGGTGGTTCGCTTTAGGAAAGTTGACCCGCCAGTACAGGCGGATCAACCCACCCAAATACCTAGCCGCGGGTCGCCTCGAAGAGGAACCAGCTACGCCGCTGCGACTGATCGATCCAGTTCTCGAGCAGGCTGGCCGTGGCGACATCGCCTGCATCATCGCAGAGCGTATGCGCGGCACGCATGTTCAGGACCAGGGCCTTTTCATCCTCATGCAACTCGCTCAGCATGTCCTTCGGAGTGACGTACTCGGCATCGTTATCTTCAATGCGCTGCAGGCGAGCGATGTGGCCAATGGAGCGGATCGTCGTTCCGCCGAGCTTGCGCACCCGCTCGGCGATGTCGTCGGTCATGCCGAAGATCTGGTCGCCATGATCGTCCAGCAGAAGATGATAGTCCCGGAAGTGCGGACCGCTCATGTGCCAGTGGAAGTTCTTGGTCTTCAGGTACAAGCTGAAGACATCCGCGAGCAGAGCATTGAGTGCCCCGGCAATGTCCTCTACATCCTTTGGATCGATATCGGATGGCGTCGTTAGGGGTGCTTTCCGGCGTGCCACGAGCTCAGTTTTGGTAGACATGAATTTCCTTTCGATCGTTATAGTGAGTGGCTCGCAATCCATAGCCCTTCACCGTGGCATTTTATGCCTCGAGTGCTGCGATTGGGTAATCCGCAGCGCGATAAACTTCGTTCCAGTCGTCACAAAAGATAGGATGCTCATTTCTCAATAAATGCTCCACCCATCAAGGGCACGGTTTCAGCTGCGAAGGAACTCTTTTGTAAAAAAGGAAAGACTCTGTCCCGCAAGCAACGAGCCTCCCACCGACCGGCAGCAAATGATGCTAACTGCCGGCCAACGGAAGGATCTTAGAAGATCACTTTTCTTTGGATTAGTGCTTTAGTAGTTCAGGAATGGCTTCTGCATCTTCAAACACCGTTGAGATCGTTAGATGCCTCCACTTAGCGGCTTCCTCCGCACGCACGGTCTCGGCGCGCTGCACCCGCTTTTCCGCATCGACACCGAGGATCAAGCGCACCGGCACCTCGTCGCTGTTTGCCAGCTGTACAATCAGATCGGCAATCTTGCGCGGATCGCCTTCCTGGCGGCCTTCAATGGTCTGCAGCAGTTTGAGGATCGCGCCAATTGATGCTTCATACTCCGGCAATAGCTCCGGCGCATCCTGCCCCGCGCGCCGCGCCCAGTTGGTCCGAATGCCACCCGGCTCCAGTGTGCAGATCTTCACTCCAAACGGCGCGACCTCCATGGCCAGCGAGTCGCTGAAACCGCCTACTGCCCACTTCGCCGCGTGGTACGGCGTATTTCCGCCGATGGCAATGCGACCGCCTACCGAAGATACCTGGAAGATATAGCCGCTCTTCTGCTTGCGCATGACCGGCACAGCGGCGCGCGTCGTGTAGACCACGCCATACAGGCACGTGTCGATAACGGCCTGAAAATCCTCCGCGCTGATCTGCTCGAAGGGAGCGATCTGCCCGTAACCGGCGTTGTTGACTAGCACATCCAGCCGCCCAAAGGTATCCACCGCCAATTGCACGGCAGCCTTTGCCGCCGCCTCATCCCGCACTTCCAGCGTCACGGGTTTCACCCGGTCCCCATACTGAGCCACCAGAGGCGTCAGTTCTTCGATACGGCGCGCTCCAGCCACCACGTTGTCGCCCGCTGCCAAAGCCGCCTCGGCGATATCCCGTCCCAGACCGTTTCCACTTCCTGTAATCAACCAGACCTTAGCCATCGCAAGATCCTCCTGAACATAGGATTCATAAATGACTGACTAGGCGCTCATTTATTTGGGCGCAACAATCTCACCGCATTGCCCGCCAGAAAAGCTTGAACGCCCGCGCAATCAGTTCTTCACGCCGCTTGGGTTGTTTCGCGACGAAATCCATCGTCGCCTCCTGCATAGCCGACATCATGGCGGCAGGAAAGCCTGCTGGCAGATCCTGCATGGCCCCCAGTTTGCCAAGCTCTTGCAGAGTTATGTCAACGGAGCCGTACCCTGCAGACACCCTGGCCCGTGTCTCGGGAGTAATGATGTTGGACAGATTCAACTGTACCGCGACCTTGCGCTTCTCTGGAAACTCGATGGCCCACTCGAGAAAGCTGGACCATATATGCTGGGTGCGAAGCTCGAGGCTCTTCTTATGCGGAAAATCAGCGTTTACCCTGGCGTAGGTCTCAGTTTTAAGCTCGAGATAAAGCTCATTGAGCAGTTCTTCCTTGGTAGCAAAGTAGGTAAAGAGCGTGCCCGCGGCTATACCTGCACGCCTGGCGATCTGCGCCGTAGGTGCGCCCAGTCCGGTCTCGGCGATCTCATGCACCGCTGCCTCCAGGATTGCGCCGCGTTTTTCAGGACTTCTGAGTCGTGCCATGCCTAAGAATCAGAGTACAGTGGTTCTGGCCGGGAGTCATGGTTGTATCTCCGGCTTTACCATGGCAGGGCCGGATCTTGTCGGTTTCACGGTAGACAGGAGCTTGGTTTAGTAGTAGATTTTCGCTGAAGTTACTACCTTTAGCAGGCGAGTGAGACGTATGAATATTCGAGCTTCCATCGTTACCGCAGCACTGCTCTTCAACCTCGGCATAACATCGCAAATGCTTGTTGCCCAGAGTGCGCAGCCAGCCCCAACCTGGTCTCAGGAAGATGCACTTCGGATCGGCAAAGAGGTTCAGAAACGGCTGGGCGGACTGACAAACTATGCTGTCTTCGACTGGATCACCTTCGGAGATCATGGCAAGACGGTTATCCTCAAGGGATACGCGTCGCGCCCAACGCTCAAGTCCGATGCGGAGCGGGCCGTAAAGGACATAGCGGGCGTCGAACGTGTAGACAACCAGATCGAAGTCCTCCCCTATTCGCCAAACGATGACAGGATTCGCGCCGCGGTCTACAACCGCATCTATACCCAGCCTTCTCTGCGCATTTACAACGCCAACGCGGGGTCACTAGCTCGGGCGATGGGACCCGGAGGCCGTAGCGTAGCGCTGATGGCTGGCGGCATTACCAACACCCCGCCCATCGGATACCACGCTATTCACATCATCGTGAAGAACGGCAATGTGATGCTATATGGCGTCGTCCTCCGCCAGTCCGACGCAGCCCTCGCTGGTATGCAGGCAAACTCTGCTCCTGGAGCTTTCAGCATTGAGAACAATCTGATCGTTCAAGGCTCAACCGCAAAATAGTGATGTTTTTTGAAATGGCTGGACACGAAGACTCTAATAAGTCTCCGTGTCCAACTTTACTGAGTTTTTATTTAATGTTTCCGCTGTTTCTTCTGTTCAAGCAGAGTACTGAACTGCGTGCGTGACATCTTCAGCTTGTCAGGATGAGCATCCACCCATTTTGCGAGAGCATCGTACTTCTGCGGCGTCCATCCGCCTTCAAACTCCGCGCCGTTCTTCCCCTCGCGATTCAGTTCAAAGTTGAAGGCATCTTCCAGGTTGGTGAACTCCGCGGAGCTAATCGCAGCTTCGGCGAGAATGGCCGGAATAAACAGAACCCCATCCCGTTTGGCAAGCACCAGATCTCCAGGTAACACAATAGCTCGCCCAATGCGAATAGGTGCATTGATCGCTGTAAGCGTCATCTGTGCCCAGGCCGAGGGATCGTAGGCACGATAAAAACCATTGAAGTTCGGAATCTCGCGATTCTCCTCGGCGTCTCGTATCCCTGCATCGAAGACGAAGCCGGTATGACTATGGGCAGCAATACCGTTCCCCAGATTCGAGCCAATGAGCGTCCCTTCAACGATCTTGCCGAAGCCGTCAGCTACATAGACATCGCCTATCTGTAACTCATTAATAGGCCAACTATTATTGCCACTGAGTCTGCCTTCAGCCTTTCCCTCCGCCGTAATGGCCTTCATCATGTCAGGCCGGAGCGGCATGTACTGTGCCGTCAGTGCCCGGCCAGCAAAGGCTTTGTCAGGATGAAGAGCCTGCCATCCGCCATCAAACTGACAGTTGTAGCCCGCGCTGCGCAGAAAATCCCAGACGTCTTCAATAGATACATCCAGTGCTCGCTTGAGCAGATCATCCGGCACCCTGGGACGGCCATCGGGAAAACGTTCCCCTTTCCAGTCCGAGGTATAAAACATCATTTGCTCTTTGGTCATCTTGACCTGCGCACAAGCTGGCAGGGAAGACAAAACAGTACAGGCTACTACGGTGCAGGCCAACATGGCAGATCGCATTACTCGGTTCATGCAGTTCCTCTTTAGCTGAAAAGTTGGTCGTCCACAGATTGCTTCTCGTTCCACATCGGTGTCGGTTCAAAGTAGCCGGTTCCGGGCTTCAGGTGTTTCTTCATCTCATCGTCGTTCAGGGTTATGCCGAGCCCTGGAGTATCGGGAACCTTGATGAATCCCTTGTTGATAATAGGCTTCTCGATCCCAGTGACAAGGTCCTGCCAGAAGGCCACATCGAGCGAATGGTTCTCCAGCGCAAGAAAGTTACGGGTTGCAGCCGCGCAGTGTACATTGGCCATGCAACTGACTGGCGTACCCGCGAAGTGCATTGCCATAGGAACACCATACTTGTAGGCCATATCGCCAATCTTATGTGTGCGCAGTATCCCGCCCGAGGTCGCCAGGTCGGGATGAATCTTATCGACAGCATGTTCGGCGCAAAGCTTTTCGAAATCAGCAACCTCGTAGATATCCTCACCGGTAGCTGTGGGAGTCGGACTGGCCTCTGTAATCTCTTTAAGTAAGTCGGTGTAGTACCAGGGAATAACATCCTCGATCCACTCCAGATTGAATCTCTCATAGGCGCGGGCCAGGCGGATGATCGACTTCACCCCGAGATGTCCAAGGTGGTCTGTGGAGAGAGGCGTCTCATAGCCAATGGCTTCGCGAATGGCCGACATATACTCGCAGTAAACCGCAATCCCCTTGTCCGTGAGTTCATTGCCGGTGAACGGGTGCGGCAGGCGTTTATCATATTCAATCGTCTGTTGATCGCTAGGCTCCATGATGGTTCCGGGCTTCCCCTTCAGAAGATCGGTGCCGATATCAACCTTGATCCAGGTAAGTCCGCGATCTTTACGCTCTTTCGCAATTGCGGCAAACTCCTGCGGAGTATCGGCCTCCGGTGTATCCGCATAGATGCGTATGGTGTCGCGCCATTTTCCGCCCAACATCTGGTAAACGGGACAGTTATAAACCTTGCCCGCAATATCCCAGAGCGCCATCTCTACCGCGCAGACGCCGCCTGCCTGACGCGAAATTCCCCCGAACTGGGAGATCTTTTCGAAGAGGTAATCGACATTAAGAGGATTCTCTCCCAGGATGCGGCTCTTGAGCACCATAGCGTATTGATAGCCCGCGACATCGCGTACTTCGCCTAGACCATACACTCCCTGGTTAGTGTCAATGCGAATAATAGGGCAGGGACTTGGGCCAGGCTTTACAACGACGCAGTAACGCATATCGGTGATCTTGAGTGTCGATGGACTGGAGTGCAAATTGACATTCTTGATCGAAGTCTGAGCCTCGGCATAAGTCGCCTTGCTGCTGACCAGTCCACCCGCCAACATGGCCATCGACGACCTGAGTACACTGCGGCGATTAAACTTTGAGATAGTGAAATCGGGCATGGCTTTGGCTTTCCTTTCAGGGATAAATCGTATTGAGTTACTCGCCTGTAGGAGTGTCTAATAAACGAGTAATAATGGACCCAGTCCTTATAGGCACTGTAGGTGAACTTGTCAAGAATGCGGAATATCACTTTGTAGGCTTTGAAGATAGAGGTGCCGCTACTTACTCTTCACGCTTGAAAGAATCATGAAGATGGCACTTGAAGCCAGAGTTTTCTAGATAAAGGCTATAGATGTAGTGGAGTTGAATATCCTTAAGGTGCCTCATGAAAACGACTCTGATTCTTTTCTTTGTTTCCTTTCTAAGCACCTCGACCTGCGTGGCGGATTCTGCCTATCCGTTACGTCTGGAAGATGCTTCTGCCGTCTATCTGGTTCCCGGACGATTTCATGTGCGCGGCGACGGAGTTGCCGATGATAGCGCGGCAGTACAGGCCGCTATTGATGAGGTGCAGGCAACGAAGGGGGAAGGGATTGTCTTTATCCCGCAAGGTCGCTATAGCATAACGAGAACGATCTACCTTTGGCCGGGGATACGTATTATCGGGTACGGCACGCAACGTCCAGTGTTCGTCCTGGGGGATAGGACTCCTGGTTATCAGGCTGGCATCGCATACATGTTCTTCTTCGCTGGTGCCAAGCCAGGTGATGGAGAGAAATCCAGGCGTCCAGAAAGTTTACATGTCCGCACGCCCCCTACACAGCCGGGTGTTGTGCCACCCAGCCTGACGGTGCCGGATGCCAATCCCGGTACGTTCTACTCCGCCATGAGCAATGTTGATTTTGAAGTTGGAGCAGATAACGCTGGTGCGGTTGCTATTCGTTTTCATGCAGCTCAGCATGCCTATCTCAGTCATATGGACTTCAACATGGGCTCAGGTTTTGCAGGTGTACACGAAGTGGCCAATATCGCGGAAGACCTTCACTTTCACGGTGGCCAATTCGGGATCATGGCACGCAAGCCATCGCCCGCGTGGCAGTTCACTCTCGTCGATTCGAGCTTTGACGGGCAGCGAGAGGCTGCAATTCGTGAGAATGAAGCTGGCCTCACACTGGTGCACGATGAGTTTCATAATGTGCCGACTGCGATCTCCATCGACTCGCATTACTCTGATCAACTCTGGATCAAAGATAGTTTCTTCGACAACATCTCAGGCCCTGCCGTACTGATCAGCGATGAGACAAGTCGCATGACGGAAATTAACTTCGAAGATGTTGTCTGCCGTCATGTACCAGTCTTTGCAAAGTTCCGCGAGAGCGGCCGTCAATTTTTGCAGCCTGCCGATATCTATCATGTCGGCGTCTTCTCGCATGGGCTAGGACTTACATCCATAGGTGCTTTAGCTGATATCAAGACTAGATTCGATGCCTCACCTATTCGTTCTTTTCCTGCAACATCTGCACCCGCCGGTATTCCAAGGCCCTGGTACTCCCAAGCCTTTGTTGCTAACTCCTGCTGGAGGATCCAACGTAATCACAGGGATCGGAATTTTTACCGGCGGCCTCAACAGTCGTGCTGTCGGCCTCCTCTGGCACTCGGGACAAGCCTCGCTCGTCGATGATGTAAGGTTCTTAGGCGGTCATGGAACCAATGCTGCGGACGGCTCACGCATCAATCCTTATAACAATACGCATACAGCCGACCCGGATTTACATCGCCCCTGGGATAGCCAGTACCCAAGCCTGTGGGTAGACAAAGGTGGTGGCACCTTCGCCAATATCTGGACACCTGATACTTACGCGCAGGCTGGCTTCGAGGTCTCAAATACAAGCGTTCCAGGCTTTGTTTATGAGTTGTCGAGCGAGCATCACGTGCGTGCCGAGATCAAGTTGAAGAATGTCTCGAATTGGAATTTATACGCACTGCAAACGGAAGAGGAAAGTGGTGAAAGTGGCAATGCTTCTTCTCTCGAGATAGATGGTTCTCACAACCTCACCATTGCCAACTATCACGGCTATCGTGTGACCCACATGGAGATACCGTTTCCGTATGCAGTACGTATCTCAAACTCGACCAACATCCACTTTAGAAATGTGCATGTGGATGCGAATAGCTCCATCGGGTTATGTGACTCATCGGAAAAATGTCGTCAAGCTGTGCGTTCCAATAAGGTTCCCTTTGAAGATGCCATCGTAGATCAAACACTGCATAGATCAGTCCGCGACCGTGAGTTTGCATGGTTGAACCTCTCTGATGACAAGCCGTCTCGCGTTGCAGCGCATCGCTCAACATTCACTGTGGCAGGAGGTAAGCCTCAGAAGCTGGCAACAGGCTTCTTCAATATCTCCGGAGCCGCTGTGGATGCAAAAGGCCAGCTCTACTTCGTCGATTCGCACTTCCAGCGCGTCTATCGCTGGGAGCCGAAATCGCACAATGCGATAGTGATTCGCGATGCCCCACTCGATCCAGTGAATCTGGTTTTTGATAAGTCGGGCGACCTTGTTGTTTTGTCTTCAGGAGGCAGGGAACTGACAGCCTACGCTTTTCGTCCTGAGAGTCCAGACGCTGAGCTCAGCATATTGAAGCCAACTCCAACAACAGAGAACGCTGGCCTGACCGCGGCACTCCACGTGGATTACTGGTTCAATGGTGATTTCGCAAGTACCCTCTCGGCCACGCGGCCCTACACCTATACGACATTGCAGCAGATGTTTGAAACGAATCTTTCAAGCCGTAAGCAGCTTCAGTTCATCTCGCCCGACCATACTCTCTTCATCCCCACCGATCCTCCTATAGTTCAGGGCGAGCCCTACTTCGGAACGAAGTGGGCTCCTGTGCTTGAGGCTTACGGCCTCGTCAAGGCTATCTCGGGCAAGCCGTTCTATGCGACGAATGAGGCGGAGCAAAGAACCTATCGTGGAGTGGTCGCAGGCGACGGCTCACTCACAAAGATCACGCCGTTTGTCGAACAGGGAGGAGAGAGCCTGGCTCAGGACGCCGAGGGTAACGTCTATCTTGCAGCGGGACAGATCTTCATCTACTCTCCCACGGGTAAGCTACTCGATACCATCGAAGTCCCCGAGAGGCCACACGACATTATCTTCGGCGGTGAAGACCGACGCACTCTGTATCTTCTTACCAACCATTCGCTGTACTCGGTGCGAGTAATCCATCCAGGCCTGTAGTCCATATCGCACGTCAAACCCATAACCTGCATCCAACCTCGCTGTATGGAGCCAATCCGATCCTGCATCGCCGCGCGTCTCGATCGACTCCCCTGGGCCCGATGGCACTGGCTCATCGTCATCGCCCTTGGCATCACCTGGGTGCTCGACGGCCTGGAGGTCACGCTCGCCGGGACCATCGGCGGCGTTCTCAAGACGAGCCTGCGCATGTCCGATGCGCAGGTAGGCCAATCCGCCACCTGTTACCTCACCGGAGCGGTCATCGGCGCACTCTTCTTCGGCTGGCTTACCGACCGCCTCGGCCGCAAGAAGCTCTTCACTGTCACGCTTCTCGTCTATCTGCTGGCCACCGCGGCTACGGCTCTCTCGTGGAACTTCCACAGCTACTCTCTCTTCCGCTTCATCACCGGCCTCGGCATCGGCGGCGAGTACGCAGCCATCAACTCCGCCATCGACGAACTTATCCCTGCCCGTCTGCGCGGCCGCATCGACCTTATCATCAACTCCACCTACTGGCTCGGAGCCGCACTCGGCGCTGCTGTCACGGTCATCCTCTTCAACGGCCACCTCGTTCCTGAGCAACTCGCCTGGCGATTCGCCTTCGGTCTCGGAGCGCTCCTTGGCATCGGCATCATCTTTCTCCGTCACCACGTCCCCGAAAGCCCGCGTTGGCTGGTCATTCATGGCCGCAACGATGAGGCCGAAAAGATCGTGCACGATGTAGAGGAGACCGTCGTCCACGAAACCGGCCAGCGTCTACCACCGACCACGGAAGAGCCGGTAGAAATCCACCCCCGCACCCACACCTCGCTCCATGAGATATGGGCCGCCATGACCGGCGAGAACCGCACCCGCACCTTCCTCGGCCTGTCCTTGATGATCGCGCAGGCCTTCTTCTACAACGCCATCTTCTTCACCTACGCCCTGGTGCTCGAGCGCTTCTACCGCATCCCGCCCACGCACGCCGGCTACTATATCTTCCCGTTCGCCATCGGCAACGTCCTTGGCCCTGTCCTCCTCGGCCATCTCTTCGACACGGTCGGCCGCAAGAAGATGATCGCCCTCACCTACGCACTCAGCGGAGCACTGCTTCTCCTCACCGGCGCTCTCTTTGAGGCCAACCTTCTCACCGCGACCACTCAGACCGCCTGCTGGACCGTGATCTTCTTCGTCGCCTCCGCCGCCGCCAGCTCTGCCTACCTCACCGTCAGCGAGATCTTCCCGCTCGAGGTCCGCGCCATGGCAATCAGCATCTTCTACGCCGTAGGCACGCTCATCGGAGGCGCCGGTGCGCCCGCACTCTTCGGCCACCTCATCGAATCCAGATCCCGCACCCCGCTCTTCGGCGGATACATCGCCGCCGCCATCCTTATGATCTTCGCCGCCATCGTGGAGCTGGTCCTCGGCGTCGCGGCAGAAGGGAAATCGCTCGAGCAGATCAGCCGTCCACTCTCCGCTAAAATGTAGCGTAAACTCAAGGAAATCTTGAACAACACAAACTTATTTCTGCACGTCTGCGATGCTCCATCTCCCGAATTCGTTGCATGTGAGTCTCGCTCAGACAGCGCAAACTCGAAATCTCGCATCCTAAGTTGGATGAACTCTGATCGCGTGAAAGTATGCGACTCTTATTGTCGTGTCCATGACTGATGCCACCACCAAAACCACCACGACCGCGAGCAGCGCCAGCCCTTGGCGCGAGCGCCTTGCCGCGCTCAAGAACCTGCCGCCAGTCCTGCGTATTTTGTGGGACTCCGGCCCCGCGGTAGTCACCTGGGGACTCATTCTGCGAGTCCTCGTCGCGGTCGTGCCCTTCGCCATCGCCAAGGTCGCGCAGTACATCATCACAGCCATCTCGAACCATCTTCACGGCCAGGCTCTTCCCGCCAACTTCTGGACTCTTGTCATCACCGAGGTCACGCTCAACGTCCTCTTCGGCCTCATCACCCGCACCATCGACTACTCCGACTCTCTCATCGCGAACCGCTACACCCAGTACGTCAGCGTCCGCGTCATGGAGCAGGCATCTCGCCTCGATCTCACCACTTACGAGAACCCTCTCTTCTACGACCGCCTCGAGCGCGCCCGCGTCCAGGCCACCGACCGCCTTGGCATGATCCAGCAGATGGGCCGCCTCTTCCAGCAGCTCATCACGACCATCGTCTTCTCCGCCGCGCTCTTTTGGGCGTCGCCCTGGCTGGTCCTGCTCCTCATCTTCGGCGTGCTTCCGTCGTTCCTCGGCGAAACCCACTTCGCCTTCCTCGGCTACGCCAAGAACTTCCGCCAGACCCGCGCCAAGCGCCAGATGGAGTACTTCCGCGAAGTCGCCGGAAGCCGCGAAGGAGCAAAGGAGGTCAAGCTCTTTGGCCTCAACAAGTTCTTCACCAATCGCTTCAAGGCGCTAGCCCGCGACATCTACCTTGAGGATGTCGCTCTCTCCCGTTCGAAGCTCATCGTAGGCGGCCTGCTCGGCATCATCGGCACGCTCGGCTACTACGGAGCCTACGTCTGGGTCATCTGGAAGACTCTCGCTGGTGGTTACGACATCGGCATGTTCACCTTCCTCACCGCCGCCATCCAGCAGGCCAGCTCGAACCTGCAACAGGTCTTCTCCACCGCCTCCGGCATCGCCGACCAGGCGCTCTTCCTCACCGATCTTCTCGCCTTCTTCGCCATGGAGCCGCTCGTCAGCTCCCGGCAAAACGGCCTTCAGCCTCCCGCCAAGATCACCAAGGGCTTCGAGTTCCGCAACGTATCCTTTGCCTATCCCGGCACCGAGCGCCGCGTCCTCAAGAACTTCAATCTCACCCTCTCGCCCGGCGAGCGCATCGCCCTCATCGGCGAGAACGGCCAGGGCAAGACCACCGTCGTCAAGCTCATCACGCGCCTCTACGATCCCACCGAGGGACAGATCCTCCTCGACGGAGTCGATCTCCGCGACTACGACATTGAGGCCCTTCACCGCCAGATCGGCGTCATCTTCCAAGACTTTGTTCGTTTCGAGATGACCGCACGCGACAACATCTCCATCGGCCGCGTGGACCAGGGTCCTATCGAGCAGCAGGAGATCGAATCCGCTGCCCACAAGAGTCTCGCCGACACCGTCGTCGCCAAGCTTCCCGGCGGCTACGACCAGATGCTGGGCCGCCGCTTCGAGGGCGGCACCGAGCTATCCGGTGGAGAGTGGCAGAAGATCGCGCTCGCCCGTGCTTATCTGCGCGACGCGCAGTTGTTGATCCTCGACGAGCCCACCGCCGCACTCGACGCGCGCAGTGAGCTTGAAGTCTTCGAGCGTTTTGCCGAGTTGACGCAGGGGAAGATGGCCCTGCTCATCTCACATCGTTTCTCGACCGTACGTATGGCCGACCGCATCGTAGTCCTCTCCGGTGGCCAGTTGATTGAAGAAGGCGATCATCACAACCTGATGGCCCGTGGCGGCGTCTATGCGGGCATGTTTGAGATGCAGGCTGCCAGCTATCGCTGATTCGCGTATCTCCGGCTTCAGACCGAAGACGCAATCACTATACGTAAAAGAAATACCGGTCTCCGGAGGATGATTCTTTGGAAGCGCTCCAAAAACACGCGTCGTCGACGGGATTCCATTCGCACATGGACCAGCTGCCGCCGGATGAACTGCCCAACTCCCCCCCGGAGACGCCCGATGTCTCAGATGTTGAGCTTTGCCGTCACGCCGCGGCCTCCGTCGACACATGGGAGATGGCTCCCCCCAGCCACAAGAGCGCGGGCCTGCCGCAGCGCCTTGAAAAGCTTACCGAGCGCCTCGAAGCCGTGCTCCACGAGGCCCGCTCACGCGTCTCGGGCAAGGAGCTTACGCCCCAGCTCGAGCTTCTGCAGGGAGCCCGCCTCTTCAACGTCGTCCTCACCGAGGCGCGTGGCGATATCAAATCGCTATACGATCTTCCTCACATCCACATCCCCCATCAGGGCGTCTTTCCGCGCGTCGCCAACCTGGCCCAGTGTTATCTCGCGGCGACGCACGGCATCTGGTCTCCCGAGTCGCTCTCCGTCTATCTCAAGCAGGCGCAGAAGCGCCATCCGCTCCTCCTCAAAGAGGTCATGGAGCTGGAGCAGGTCCTCAAGTTCGCCCAGCTCGAGTACATCGTCGACCGCGCCGAAGAGGTCTTCGCCGCCGGTCCCACGCCGCCCTACGATCAGTCGCCCTTCTCCGCGCCCATCTACAGCCTGCGCCGCCTCAACCAGTACGAGTGGAACCCCCTGCTCGAGTCCGCCGTCTCCTTCGAGCCGATCCTCTGCGACGATCCCAGCGGCACCTTCCTCCAGCTCGAAGAAGACACCCGCACGGCCTACCTCAAGCGCGTCGCCGATCTGGCCAGCTACGCCGACTACAACGAGGTAGAGACCGCCTCGGCCGCCATCCAGATGGCCCGCCACGCCGCCACCGTCGGCGCGCCCGACCCGCGCCAGGCCCAGCGTATGCAGCATGTGGGCTACTACCTCTTCGCCGAGGGCCTGCCCGCGCTCCAGCGCCGCATCGGCTACCACGCGCCCCCCGCCGAACGCCTACGCAGTCTGATTCGCCGCTACAACGACGACTTCTACATCATCTCCATCGTCACTCTGTCCATCGTGCTCACCACGCCGGTCATCGCGCCGCTGGTCCCTCATAACAACTTCTGGTTCGTCATGGGCGTGCTGCTCTTAGCCCTGCTGCCCATCACGCAGGGCGCTGTCGAGCTTATCAACGGCATCGTCTCCTCGATCCTCAAGGCCGAGGCCCTGCCCAAGCTCGACTACACCAAGGGTGTGCCCGTCGAGGCCACCACCCTCGTCGTCATCCCCACTCTGCTGCTGCACGAAAAGCAGGTGCAGGAGCTATTCGAAGACCTCGAAGCCCGCTACCTCGCGAACGAAGACCCCAACATCCACTTCGCCCTCCTCACCGATCTTCCCGACACCCCCATCGAGCCGTCGGCCGACGAGAACCATCCCCTCGTCCAACTGGCCATCCGCCAGACCGACGGGCTCAACGCCAAGTACGCCACCGGCCACGCCGGATCGTTCCTCCTCCTGCACCGCCGCCGCCTCTTCAACTCGCGCCAGGGCGTCTGGATGGGCTGGGAGCGCAAGCGCGGCAAGCTGCTCGACCTCAACAAGCTGCTGCTCCACACCGTCGACAACTTCCCCATCAAGTCCGGCCCGCTTCACGTCCTCGAGCAGGTCCGCTACGTCATCACGCTCGACTCCGACACCCAGCTCCCTCGCTCCACCGCCGCACGCATGATCGGCACCATCTGCCATCCGCTCAATCGCGCCATCATCAGCCCGCGCCTGCGCATCGTCACCGCCGGATACGGCATCCTCCAGCCCCGCGTCGGTGTCAGCGTGGCCTCGGCCTCGCGCTCGCGCCTGGCCTCTATCTACTCCGGCGAGACCGGTTTCGACATCTACAGCCGCACCGTCTCCGACGTCTACCAGGACCTCTTCGGCGAGGGCATCTTCGCGGGCAAGGGCATCTACGAGGTCACCGTCCTCCACCAGGTTCTCGAGCGCCGCTTCCCCCGCAACTCGCTGCTCTCGCACGATCTCATCGAGGGCGCTTACGTCCGCGCCGGTCTCGTCACCGATATCGAGATCATCGACGACTACCCCTCGCAGTACCACGCCCACACCCGCCGCAAACACCGCTGGATTCGCGGAGACTGGCAGATCATGCGCTGGCTGCTCGCGCGTGTCCCCGACGAGTCCGGCCGCCTCGTTCCCAACCCCATCAGCGCCATCTCGCAGTGGAAGATCCTCGACAACCTGCGCCGCTCACTGGTCGAGCCGGTTACCTTCCTCGTGCTCGTCTTCGGCTGGTTCTTCTTCCCCGGCGGAGCCCACTACTGGACCATCGTCATCGTGACATTGGCGATGCTGCCGTCCCTCGTCCAGCTCGGTCTCGATCTCATCAAGGCCCTGCTGGCCACAAGCTGGGTCGCCACGCGCGGAGCTTTCACGAACTTCTCCGGCTCCATCGCCTTCGCCGTCCTCAATCTCACCTTCCTGCCGCACCAGATGATGCTCTCGCTCGATGCCATCGTGCGCTCGCTCGTCCGCAGCCTTCTCTCCGGCCGTCATCTGCTGGAGTGGGAGACCGCCGCGCAGGCCGAGGCCAACGTCAAGCGCACCTCGCTCGACGTCTACCTCCAGGCCTCTCCCATCATCGCCGTGCTGATGGGCTTCGCCCTCGCGCACTTCCATCCCATGGCGCTCTTCTCCGCCGGGCCGATCCTCTTCCTCTGGCTCATCGCGCCCTTCGCAGCCGCATGGCTCAACTCGCCTCCGCACGAGGCCCAGCCCCTCATCAGCACCTCCAACCGCACCTTCCTGCAACAGCAGGCTCTGCGCATCTGGCGCTTCTACGCGGACTTCGCCGGAGCCAATAACTTCTGGCTCACGCCCGACAACATCGAAGAGAAGAGCTTCCACCAGGTGCGCCTGCTCACGCCCACCAACGTCGGCATGATGCTCAACTCCCGCCAGGCCGCGCACGAGTTCGGCTTCATCACCATCCCCGAGTTCACCGAAGCTACCCTCGGCTCGCTCACCACCTACGGCCGTCTGCAAAAGCACAACGGCCACCTCTTCAACTGGTACGATCTCGTCGACCTCAAGCCCCTCGAGCCGGTCGTCGTCTCCACCGTCGACAGCGGCAACCTGGCCGCCTCGCTCTACACCCTCTACACCGGCGCGCTCGACATCCTCAAGCGCCCCCTGCTCACGCTCGAGACCCTCCGCGTCCTCAACCGCATCATCCCCGACGCACCACCCTTCGTAGCCAAGGGAACCACGCTCGCCAGCGCCATTCGTCAGCTCTTCAACACGCCCACCAACCCCGTCGTCACCACCCCCGGCACCACGCACGACACCTGGGCCATCGACGAAGTAGTGCGCCGCCGAGCCGCCCTGCGCTCCCTCATCTCGAACTACCTTCCGTGGCTGCTGCCGGAGTTCGAGCCGCTCGTCCAACTCGTCCCCATGCTCAAAGATCCGGCACCCTCCGCAGAGCGCGCCCAGACCTACATCCGCTCGCTCAGCGAAGCCCTTGCCCCGATCCCGGCCACGTCGCCTCACTACCCGCTCGCCCGTTCCCTAAGCGATCTACTGCCCCAAACATTAGAGCGCGCCGAGAAGCTGCACCGCGATCTCAAGAGCGTCAGCGATCTCGCCGAGCAGTACGCCGAAGACATGGACTTCGGCTTCCTCTTCGTAGAGAAGCGCCAGCTTCTCTCGAACGGCTTCGACATGAAGGGCCTCTCGCTGCACGCACCGTGTTTCGACCTGCTCGCCTCCGAGGCCCGCACCGCGGCCTTCCTCGCCGTCGCCAAGAACGACATCCCCCAGCGGTCGTGGTTCCGCCTCGACCGCGTCCACACCCTGGTCAACGGCCGCGTGGCGCTGCTCTCCTGGACCGCCACCATGTTCGAGTACATGATGCCTACGCTCTTCATGCGCTCCTACCCCGGCACGCTGCTCTCGAACTCGCTCAAAAACGTTATCCGTACCCAGATCGACTTCGCCCACAGCACCCTTCGCGGCATGCCCTGGGGCATCTCGGAGAGCGGCTTCGCCCAGCAGGACGAGAACGGCCGCTACGCCTACCTGGCCTTCGGCATCCCGTCGCTGGCGCTCAAGTATCCCGCAGACTTCGGCCCGGTCATCTCGCCCTATTCCACCTTTCTTGCGCTACCCCATATGCGCAAGCAGGCTCTCCAGAACCTGCACCGCATGGCCGAGCTGGGCTGGGTCGGCGAATACGGCTTCTACGAAGCAGCCGATTACATGGAGATCGCCACCGGCAACAAGGAGCCGCGTCCGGTCCGTTCGTGGATGGCACACCACCAGGGCATGTCGATGCTGGCCATCACCAACACGCTCCACCACAACATCTTCCAGACCTGGTTCCATGCCAACCCGCGCGTCCGCGCCGCCGAGCAACTACTGCACGAGCGCCCTCTGAACCGCGACGTTCTCAACCAAGTCACCAAACCCAGCCTGAACCAAGAGGTCGAAGCCACCCGCTAGACCGCCGCCGTTGCTTGTTCCTTGCCTTTGCCGTTGCTTGTTTTCTTGGTTGTCATTCAGGAGCGAAGCGGAGGAATCTGCTTCTGCTTTTGTTCTTGTCGTTGCTTCTGAGGTAGGGTCCGGGCTTTAGCCCGGACACCAAAGACAGCCACAGATGCGGGCTTTAGCCCCGAGGTATGCTTTCTTTACTCAGCCACAGGGACAACAACAAAAACGCTCTAACGCCGGGCGGGTGGCACTTCGTGCGGTACTGGACGCTGCGCGTATTCCTGCTACTTCCTCACGACCTTCCGCCGAAAACACCCTTCCGCATGGTCATTCACCACCCCGGCGGCCTGCAAAAACGCATACACAATCACCGGCCCCACAAACTTGAATCCCTTCTTCTTCAGAGCCTTGGACACCTCCACCGACAGCTCACTACTGGCCGGAACCGCCCCGGTATTCTGCACCGCCTTCCCCTTCACAAACCCCCAGATAAAGCTGGAGAAATCCTCCCCCGCATCCCGCATCGCGAGATAAGCCTTCGCCCCACCGATCGTAGCCTCGATCTTCGCCCGCGCCCTCACGATCCCGGCATCCTCCATCATGCGCGCGATATCCTTCTCGCCGAACCGCGCCACCACCTCCGGATCGAACCCCTTGAACGCCTTCCGAAACGCATCCCGCTTGCGCAGAATGATGATCCAGGCCAGCCCGGCCTGAAACCCTTCGAGCATCAGCAGCTCCCAAAGAGCGCGGCTGTCATGCTCGGGCACGCCCCACTCTTCATCGTGATAGCTCCGCATCAGGGCGTCGCTCTCCGCCCACGCACAGCGAATCTTCTGCTCGTTCAATGCCATACCGATCCTTCAAAGTGGTCTGTTGCTGCGATGGAATCCGGCCGAAGCTGTAGCATAGCGGGCAAGACATCGTCCCGCCAGTTGGCTGAGCCTCCATTGGATCACGTTATCCCACAACTCCGAGGCCTTTATCCCGGACTGAGCCGTCCACTCGTACACCAACCTTCACCCATCCCTCACCTCGATATGTCATATTCGAAGAGAGGGCTTCCATGCACTGTCTCCGTAAGACCACCTCCTTCGTCCTTGCCTCCCTTCTAGCGGCCACGCCGCTCACTGCCGCCGCACCCATCCGTCCCCAGGACGCCATCAAGCACGTAGTCGTCATCTTCCAGGAGAACGTCTCCTTCGACCACTACTTCGCCACCTACCCCCACGCCTTGAACCCCGCAGGCGAACCCGCCTTCACCGCGCTCCCCAAGACCCCGAAGGTCAACGGCCTCTCAGGCAAGCTCCTCACCGAGAACCCCAACTTCCTCAACGAGGCCAACGGAGCAGGGAAGGCCAACCCCTTCCGCCTCTCCCGCGCCCAGGCCGCCACCGCCGACCAGGACCACTCCTACGGGGCCGAGCAGATGGGCTTCAACGGCGGCAAGATGGACCTCTTTCCCAAGTCGGTCGGCCGCCCCGACGGCCCCAAGGTCCCCGGCGACAGGTCCGGCATCGCCTCCACCGCCGGCCTCACCATGGGCTTCTACGACGGCAACACCGTCACCGCCTACTGGAACTACGCCCAGCACTTCGCCATGAGCGACAACCACTTCAACACCACCTTCGGGCCATCCACTCCCGGAGCCATCAACCTCATCTCCGGCCAGACCAACGGAGCCGTCAGCGACCAGAATGGCGGTGGCAGCCTCATCCCCGACGGCAACGGCGGCCTCACCATGATTGGTGACCCCCAGCCCACCGGCGACCTCTGCTCCAGTACCTCCGACGCCCTCGTCCACATGACCGGCCCGAACATCGGCGACCGCCTCACTGCGGCCAACGTCTCCTGGGGCTGGTTCCAGGGCGGCTTCGATCTCACCGCCGTCAACGCCAACGGCTCCACCGACTGCCGCCGCAGCAACGTGGGTCTGGCCAAGTCGAACAAGCGCGACTACTTGCCCCACCACGAGCCCTTCCAGTACTACAAGTCCACCGCCAACCCCCAGCACGTCCGTCCGCAGTCGGCAACCACCATCGCCACCAATCAGGACGGCGCGGCCAACCACCAGTACGATACCCACGACTTCTTCGACGCCGTCAAGGCGGGTAACTTTCCCGCCGTCAGCTACCTGAAGGCTCCGGGCTATCAGGACGGCCACGCGGGCTACTCCACCCCGCTCGACGAGCAGGAGTTCGTCGTCGGCGTCATCAACTTCCTCCAACAGCAGCCCGACTGGGAGCACACCGCCGTCATCATCGCCTACGACGACTCCGACGGCTGGTACGACCATGCCTCCAGCAAGATCGTCAACGGCTCCGCCACCAAGGCTGACGCCTACGACGGCCCCGGCAAGTGCGGCGACGGCTCCACGGCGCTGCCCGGCGTAGACCCGGCCACGCTCCACGCGCAGGGCCGCTGCGGCTACGGCCCACGCCTGCCGCTCATCGTCGTCTCGCCCTGGGCCAAGGCCAACTTCGTCGATCACACCCTCACCGACCAGACTTCCATCCTGCGCTTCATCGAAGACATCTTCCTCGACGGCAAGCGCCTCGGTGCAGGTTCCTTCGATGCCCAGTCCGGCCCGCTGAACAACCTGTTCGACTTCACCCGCAAGCCCCGCACCCCGCGGAAGCTTGTCCTGAACCCCACCACCGGCCAGCCCCAGCCGTCCAACTAAGGGCTATCTCCGGCACATCTCGGGCGGAACACCCGTTCCGCCCGATCAGAACTCCATTCCAAATGGCAAAAAAGACAAACTCGTGGACCCGCCGCCGTCTCCTCGCCCGGGGTGCCGCCGCAGCCGTCCTCCCGCTCCTGCGCAAGAGCGGGCTGGCCCAGATGTCCGGCATGTCCATGCCGTCGTCCTCCCCTCGCACCCGGAGAACCCTCGACGCTCGCAAGCTTACCCCATTCGTCGACCCGCTTCCGCTGCCCCAGCTCTTGCGCCCGGTAGACCGCCGCTCCTCCCCCGCGCACAACGCCACCGACGCCCCCTACTACCGCGTCCGCATCCACGAGATCACCGCCTCGCTCCACCGCGATCTACCCCCCGCCAAGCTCTGGAGCTACGGCGACACCCTCGCCCCCATTCTCATCGAGGCCCGCTCGAACGAGGGCGTCCTCATCGAGTGGACCAACGACCTGCCCGCCAAACACATCCTCCCGCTCGACACCCCTATGCAGGGGATGCCGCACAGCCTCGCCGACGCCCCCGAGACCCGCACCGTCACCCACATGCACGGGGCGAGCGTCCCTTCCATCAGCGACGGCTACCCCGAGGACTGGTTCGGCCCCGGCCACTCGAAGCTCTGTTTCTACCCCAACCGCCAGGACGCCACGACCCTCTGGATGCACGACCACGCGATGGGCGTCAGCCGCCTCAACGTCTTTGCGGGCCTCATGGGCTTCTACCTCATCCGCGATGAGCACGAAGCCACCCTCAACCTCCCCACCGGTCCCCACGAGTTGCCTCTGCTCCTCTACGACCGCAGCTTCGACCCCAACGGCCAACTCTTCTACCCCAACCCACCCGACGAGGGGGCCTGGGCGCAGGAGTTCCTCGGCGACGCCATGGTGGTCAACGGCAAGGTCCAGCCCTTCCACCCGGTCGAGCCGCGCCGCTACCGCCTGCGCATCGCCAACACGGCCAACTCTCGCTTCTTCTCCCTCGGCCTCTCGAACGGCCAGAGCTTCCACGTCATCGGCTCCGATCAGGGCCTGCTCCCCGTGCCGGTGGAGATGAAGCGCCTCGTCCTGGCCCCAGCCGAGCGCACCGACCTCATCGTCGACTTCTCCCGCGCCCCCGGCCAGCACATCCGTTTGGTCAGCGACTCGCTGGAGCTGGTTGAGTTTCGCGTCTCTTCCACGCCGGTTGAAGACACCAGCCAGCTCCCGGCCACCCTTCGCCCCGTTCCCCGTATCCCCGAGTCGCAGGCCGTCCGCACTCGCCTGATGACCCTCAACGAGTTCGACCAGGACAACGGCGAGCCGATGGTGATGCTGCTGAACCGCAAGCACTGGGCCGAGCCTGTCACCGAGACGGTCAAGCTTGGCTCCACCGAGATCTGGTCACTCATCAACCTGACCGAGGACACTCACCCCATTCATCTGCATCTGGTCCGCTTCCAGCTCCTCGACCGCCAGAGCATCTCCACCGATGCCTATCTGGACAACGAATCTGTCCAGCCCACCGGCCCGGTGCTGCCGCCCGCGCCGCACGAGATGGGCTGGAAGGACGTCATCCAGTGCCCGTCCGGCACAGTCACCCGCATCATTATCCCGTTTGAGGGCTACGCGGGCCGTTACCTCTGGCACTGCCACATCCTGGAGCACGAGGCCAACGACATGATGCGCCCCTACGACGTCATCGCCTGAGAGTTTTTACGCGAAGCGTCGAGGACAGCACGTAGTGCCGCCTGCCCGGCGCTAGGGCGTTTTTGCCGTTGTTTTTTGGTAAGCGAGGCAACCCGCGCTATCATGGATGCAGTGCCTAAGTACTCCATCGTCGTGCCGTTCCACAACGAGGAAGAGAACGTAACCACGCTCTACGACCGCCTGAAGGCCGTCATGGAGCAGGGCAACGACACCTTCGAGCTGGTCTTCGTCGACGACGGCTCCCGCGACCGCACCTATCGGCTGCTCGAAGAGATCGCCGCCGTCGACTCCCGCGTCCTCGTCATCAAGCTCCGCCGCAACTTCGGCCAGACCAGCGCCCTCGCGGCTGGCTTCGACCACGCCCAGGGCGAGTTCATTCTGGCAATGGACGGTGACCTGCAGCACGATCCCAACGAGATCCCCCAGTTCCTGGTCAAGCTCGAAGAAGGCTACGACGTCGTCAGCGGCTGGCGCTACCAGCGCGCTGACAACTTCTTCTTCCGCCGCATCCCCTCCCGCGCCGCCAACTGGCTGATGGCCGCGCTCTCCGGCGTCGAGATCCATGACTTCGGCACCACCTTCAAGGCCTACCGCCGCGAGGTTATCCAGAACATTCCGCTCTACGGCGAGATGCACCGCTTCATCCCCGCGCTGGCAAGCTGGTATGGAGCCAGTATCTGTGAGATCCCCATCTCGAACCCCGCGCGCACGGCAGGGAAGTCGCACTACGGCCTCTCGCGCACCTTCCGGGTCTTCTTCGACCTGCTCACCATCCGCTTCCTGCTCAAGTACATGACGCGCCCGCTGCACTTCTTCGGGACCTTCGGCGCGCTCGGCATCCTCTCCGGCTCCGGGCTTGCGAGCTTTCTGCTGCTGCTCAAGCTGGTCACCCACGGCCACGTCCATCAGGACCACGCGCCGCTCTTCGCCATCGCCACCGTGCTGCTTCTGGGCGGCATCCAGATGATGGGTATCGGCCTGCTCGGTGAACTGCAGGTCCGCCACTTCCATACCGCCAACCAGCGCGCTCCCTATGCTGTAGACCGTATCCTTCGCCTGCGTTCTTCGGAAGAATCACTCCTGCAATAGCACTTCGTGCGGTTCTCGGGGCTGCATAGGCGGGATGATCTTCTTCGGTCCTCCCGCTGGTCGAAAGCTAGAATTTTAAACGCCACACGAAGCTCCTATGAACCTGACCATCGCCGCCATCCTCTCCGGTACTGACCCCATCGGCCCGCTGCCCGAAGCCTCCTTCCATCGCACGCTCGAAGACCAGATCTCCTGCCCCAAGTGCCACCTCGCCTACAACCTGGTCGTGGACTACGACCGAGCCACAGGCCGCTTCTTCGAGGACGAATCCCGCCCGCTCATCATGCTGCTGCGCAAGGCCATCTTCCTCGGCCACGGCGACGGCCACCGTGTCACCCACTTCGAGACCTCCGGCGTGGTCGTCAAGCGGTACTCAGTCCAACCCGCGCCGATCCCCGCAACGTAACTATCTCCAGAACGAGAGTGCTCCGTGAAAGCCATCCAGATCCTTACCACCGGCGGCCCTGAAGTCCTCACCCCGGTAGAGCTGCCCACCCCCCAACCCCGCCGCCGGACAGGCCCTCATCCGCATCGAAGCCTCCGGTGTCAACTTTATCGATACTTACTTCCGAGAGGGCCGCTATCCCGCACAACTCCCCTACACGCTGGGGCAGGAGGCCGCCGGAACCGTCCTCTCCGTTGGCCCTGGCGTCACCACCGTCAAGCCCGGTGATCGCGTGGCCTGGTGCGGCATCCCCGGCACCTATGCGGAGGAGGCTTTAGCGCCGGTCGACCGACTGGTGGCCATCCCCGACGGTATCTCCACCCAGCAGGCCGCCGCAGCCATTCTGCAGGGCATGACTGCCCACTACCTCGTCTACTCCACCTTCGTCCCGAAGTCCGGCGACACCATCCTCATCCACGCCGGAGCCGGTGGCACGGGGCTGCTGCTCATCCAGTTGGCCAAGCGCCTTGGCGTCCGCGTCATCACAACCGTCTCCACCGAAGCTAAGGCCACGCTGGCCCGCGCCGCCGGAGCCGATGAGGTCATCCTGTACACGCAGGAGGATGTCGTGGCCCGGGTCAAGGTGCTTACCAACGGAGCCGGGCTGCCGGTCGTCTACGATTCGGTCGGTAAGACCACCTTCGAGCAGTCGCTGCAATGCCTCCGCCCCAGGGGAACGCTGGTGCTCTTCGGCGGAGCCTCCGGCGCGGTGCCCCCCTTCGACCTGATCCGGCTGTCCACGATGGGGTCGCTGTACGTAACGCGGCCCACGCTTAAGGACTATGTTGCCACGAGGGAAGATCTCGAGCAGCGCGCCGGGGATATCTTCCGCTGGGTCGCCGATGGATCGCTCAAGCTGCGGATCGAGCACACCTATCCGTTGACTGAGGCCGCGCAGGCGCAGCGCGAGCTGGAGTCACGCAAGACCACTGGCAAACTGCTCTTACTGCCTTAAAATCTGTCCTACCGGACGGGGCACTTCGTGCGGTTCTCGATGCTGCAAGGCAATTGGCATCCTCGGCCCTCCCGTTGGTCGGGAAGAAAGATTCTTGTTGCCGACCAGCGGGAGGCCCCATGATGTTGAACTCACCGAGACAAGGTATACGCGTCACGAAGTGACCGCCCCGCGCGTAGCGGGCCCGTCCGGCAGGACTGTCTTGTTAAAAGTAAAAAAGCCACGCATTAAGCGTGGCTTTTTTACTTTTACTTGTCCTACCGAGGACCGCCGCCGCCGGGGGCTCCAGCGCCACCGCCCTGACCGGGACGCCGACCACCGCGCCGCCGCCGTCCGCCAGGACGCCGACCACCTGCACCCGCCGGACGAGCCGCCGCAGGCTGTCCCGGAGTTGCCGGAGCATCCGCACGGTTGAAGTTCGGCTCGTCATCCTCGCCGTCTCCCTCACCGTCGTCGCCATCCTCATCGTCGAAGTCTTCGTCATCCGCGAGGTTGTCCGCGTTGGGCGCAGGCTGAGCCGCCGGACGTCCACCCTCTACGGCAGCCGGATCGACCTCGGGCAGACCGAGCTTGGCGCGCTGCTCGCGCAGTACAGCCTTGCGCGAGAGCTTGATGCGGTTGCCCTCGATGGAGAGCACCTTGACGAGGATCATGTCACCTTCGCGCAGCTCGTCCTTGACCTCCTTGACGCGGTGCTCCGCGATCTCGGAGACGTGGAGCAGGCCGTCGGTGCCGGGGAAGATCTCGACGAACGCGCCGAACTCCGCCAGACGGACAACCTTGCCCAAGTAGATCTTGCCGATCTCAGGAACAGCAGTGATATCGGAGATCATCTGGATGGCGCGGGCGAGGCCGTCAGCATCGCTCGAGGCCACGTTGACGCGGCCCGTGTCGTCCACGTCGATCTTGACGCCGGTGGCGTCGATGATGCCGCGGATGATCTTGCCGCCAGGTCCGATCAGGTCGCGGATCTTGTCTGTCGGGATCTGCATGGTGTGGATGCGCGGCGCGAAAGCCGACTTCTCGGAGCGAGCCCCGGAGATGGTCGCGTCCATCGTGTCGAGCAACTGGAGACGGCCGCGGCGGGCCTGCTCGAGCGCCTCACGCATGATCTGGGGGGTGATGCCCATGATCTTGATGTCCATCTGCAGCGCGGTGATACCGTTGCGCGTACCGGCGACCTTGAAGTCCATGTCGCCGTAGTGGTCTTCGGCTCCGGCGATGTCGGTCAGGACGGCGTAGTTGTCGCCTTCCTTCACCAGACCCATCGCGACGCCAGCGACCGCGCCCTTGAGCGGGATACCGGCGTGCATCAGCGAGAGCGAGGCTCCGCAGACGGTCGCCATCGAGGACGATCCGTTCGACTCGGTGATATCGGAGACGACGCGGAGCGTGTACGGGGACTCGTCCTCACCAGGAAGGACAGCTTCGATAGCGCGCCATGCCAGTGCGCCGTGGCCGATCTCGCGGCGGCCGACGCCGGTCATGCGGCCAACCTCGCCGACCGAGAAGGGCGGGAAGTTGTAGTGGAGCATGAAGCGGCGCTTGATCTCGCCCTCGTAGCTCTCCATCCGCTGCGCGTCGTCGGTGGTGCCCAGCGTGGCGGAGACGAGAGCCTGGGTCTCGCCTCGCGTGAACAGGGAAGAGCCATGCACACGGGGCAGGACGCCGACCTCGATGGAGACCGCGCGGATCTCGTCGAAGGCGCGGTGGTCGGGACGGATGCGGTCGTTGAGAACCTGGTCGCGGAAGATCTTCTCGCGCAGCAGCTCGTAGTACTTGCTGAGCTTCTTGCCTGCGCCAGCGTCGCCCTCAGGCAGCTCCTTCTTCAGCTCGTCCTTGATCTCCTTGACCAGAGCGTAGCTATCAAACTTGGGGTGCTTCTTGGTGTCGAGAGCATCCTTCAGGCGCTCGCCCACCTGGGCCGTGAGTGCGTTCAGGTAGGTCTCGTCGATCTCGACGGGGGAGACGGTGCGCTTGGTCTTTCCGGCCAGAGCAACCAACTGCTCGATGGCTGCGCAGATCTTCTTGATCTCCTCGTGCGCGAACTCGATGGCTCCGACCACGTTCTCTTCGGAGACTTCCTTCGAGCCGGACTCGACCATCACGATGCCGTCCTTGGTGCCGACGACCATAATGTTGAGCTGGCTCTTCTCACGCTCGGCGTAGGTGGGGTTCACCAGGAACTGGCCGTCGATCAGGCCGATGCGGACCGCGCCCACGGGGCCGTGGAAGGGGATGTCGGAGAGGGCAAGCGCGCAGCTCGCGCCGTTGATGCCGAGGACGTCGGGATCGTTTTCGCGGTCGGCCGAGTAGACGAAGGCCACAACCTGGGTCTCGTTACGGAAGGCCTCGGGGAAGAGAGGACGGATAGGCCGGTCGATCTGGCGGCTGGTCAGGATCTCCTTCTCGGAGGGACGGCCTTCGCGCTTGATGAAGCCGCCGGGGATGCGTCCGCCCGCGTAGGTGAACTCACGGTACTCGACGGTGAGGGGGAAGAAGTCGATGCCTTCCTTGGGGTCGGGCGATGCGACAGCGGTGCAGAGGACCGCGTTGTCGCCGCTGGTGGTGAATGCCGCGCCGGATGCCTGCTTGGCGATGCGGCCGGTCTCGAACTTGATCTGCTTGCCGCCGGCAAGCTCTACGATTACGTCGTGTTTCATATTGGTGCGCCCTCTTCTCTCAGGTGCAAGCGATAAGTATTACTGTATTAGGAACTTAGGCGCGTCCGCCGAAGCTGCGGCATCAAGACGCGGGAAAGCGCAGCTCAGTCGGCGCGCAGAGTGCGACCGGCGAACTGCGCCGTGATGCGGAAACCAGATCGAATACTGAATTGGAAAGCTGGGTGCAATCGGAAGGCTCTTCCGGGAGGAGTCGAGGGGAGGACGCGTACTTTCCCAGCAGCATCGTCAGCGGCTCCTGCGGCACGGTCGTGTGAGCCGATGCGCGAAGCCTGCTGAGGCGGCGGGTAGGGAAGTACGCGATTCCATGGAGACGGATTCCCAGAACTGCTTCGTTTACTTGCGGATACCGAGCTTGCCGATGACTTCACGGTAGCGGTCTGCGTCGCACTTCTTCAGGTAGTCGAGCAGGCGGCGGCGCTTGCTGACCAGCATCAGCAGGCCGCGGCGCGAGCCGTGATCCTTCTTGTGCGTCTTGAAGTGCTCGGTGAGCTCGGTGATACGTTCGGTCAAAATCGCGATCTGGACCTCGGGGCTACCCGTATCCGAGTCATGCGTGCGGAACTTCTCAATGATGTCAGTCTTTTTTGCGGATGCCAGCACAGTCTGTTTCTACTCCTGATCTTCTCTGATCTTCTATTCCCACTCTAAAGTGTCCATGTAAGAATAGCATCGTTTCCCCGGATGCCGCGAACATAGGGCAAAGAAACCGGGAAAACGATGCTACTCGCCGCCTGTTTTGGGACAGGTCGGGTGGATCTCAGGCCATTTTGGCCTCTTAAGCGACGTTATTCTTCAAAAACTCCAGCGTGCGCTCGCCCGCCAGCTTCGCCGCTGCCGGTACAAAGCTCTTACGACCGGGGTTGCTGAAGGCGTGTCCCGCACCCTCGTAGAGGAAGATCTCGACCTCGGGATGCGCGTTGCGCACGGCGTTGATCTGGTCCGAGCCGATGTGGTCGTCGGCTTCGCCGAAGTGCAACATTACCGGGCAGGAAGGCTCTTCGGTGGCCACGTTGCCGATGCCGCCGGCGTAGTAGCCGACGCAGCAGCTCGGCTGCATCTCCACGTTCTCGCCGCGGGTGGCGCTCAGCCAGCTCATCAGGCCGCCGTAGCAGTAGCCCACGATGGCGATGCCCTTACCCGCCTTCTCCAGCTCCTTATAGGCCGCCGCGACGTCCAGGATCGCCGTATCGACCGAGAGCTTGCCGTAGAACTCGAAGGCCCGCTTCAGGTCGTCGCCCTCGTAGCCCAGCTCAACGCCGCGCTCGATGCGGTCCATCGTCGCCGGGGCCAGTACCAGGTAGCCCTCCTTGGCGAAGTCGTCGGCCAGGCCGCGGATGTCCTTGTTGAGTCCGAAGATCTCCTGGATCAGTACGACCGCGCCGATCGGCTCGCCTGCGGGGGAGGCCTGGTAGGCGGAGAGGGTGTGGCCGTCGCTTGCTGTCAGCTGCTTGAATTCGCCCATGTTTGCGTCTGCTTTCTCTGTTGGTTTGGGGTCGCGGTCCAGCCAGGCTCTCCCGCGACGATCATAAGGGAATCAGATGCACCGCGACGTTACACGGTGCTTGAAATCTGCGTTGCAAGGCGGAGCTACTTTCTGGCTCCGTCGCTGCTGTGCGCGATGGCCTGCATGTCGGCGGTCCACATCAGGAACCGCAGGAACTGGCGGCTCTCTCCGAACATCAGGGAGAGGAAGTCGCGCAGCCGAAGCGTCGCCGCGGGCTTGCCGGTGTAGGTCTCCATGCGCCAGCGCAGGTACTCGCTGCGCCAGGGGCGCATACGGTTTCCCCGCGTGGCATTCCAGAGAAACCGTAGCGACCGGATGAGTTTGAGGAGCATGACTCCCAGTATAAAGTCGGCTGCCGCTTACTGCGAGACGGGCGGCGGAACGGCCTCGAGGTTGCCCGCACGCACCGAATCGGGGTAGCGCAGCTTCAGCTTTGGCGTCGCCGAGATCTTCAGACGCGACAGTTGCGGCTTGCCGTTCGCGCCCGCGTCGGCCACGAAGGTCACGACGTAGGTCTCCGAGATGTCGTGCTGGAACTGCTTCAGGAATGGGTCGAGCGAGACCGGATTGCCCGTGCCCTGGTAGTACGAGTAGCCGCCGGTGGCCTGCGCGACCTGCGAGAGATAGCTCTGGCCGCTGAAGTTCGCCCGCCCGCCGCGCATCCCCAAACCCGCGTCGCCGTAGTAGATGGAGGAGACGGCCACTCCGGCGCGCTGGGCGTCGTCGATCGCCGTCTTCACGTAGGGGCTGTCCTGGTTCATGATGCTGGTACTACCGTTATAAGGGTCCACGCCGTTGGTGAGCATCAGCACGAAGCGCGCGCGCTTCTGAGTTGGGGCAGCGGATTCCATGGCCGTGCCCCAGCCCTTCACGAAGTCCGAGAGGCAGAAGTAGGGGCTCGACGAGATACCGGCCCGGCCCAGAGGCAGCCGGATGCTGCCCGCGACGGCTGCGTGATCGGTGGTGAAGCCCTGCTTGGCGAGCACCCGGCCGTTCTGCATGTAGCCCACGAAGACCTGGGTGGTCGCGGGCAGGGCCATGATGAACTCGCGCACGCGGTCGAGGTCGCTGCCGATCGAGAAGCGCAGGCCGTCGTCGATCAGGATGGCGATCTGGGTCTCGGACGGGTCTACCTGAGTAAAGCTCGACACCGGAATGACCCGGCCGTTCAGCTCCAGCTTCAGGTTCGCGGCCGTGGTTACGACCGGAGCCTTGGTATCGACGGTGACCAGTACCTGGGTCGTCGTGGGGCCTTCCTGCGCCTTGAGGGTAGTTCCGAAGTTAGAGGCAAAGGCCACGGCCATCAGGGCGGCGGCAGTGAGGGTCTTCCGGTTTGTCATCATCTTGTTCACCTGTGAAATTAGACGTCGCAACTCGCCGGAAGGACTTCATCCTACTGCCGCCTGACAAAGAAGTGACAATTCTACTCGCCACCGATCCTTATCTTCAGGCCGCTGCGGAAGGTAAACGGCAACCCAGGATACCCTATGGGGCCGATGTGCTGGTTGTTGAGCAGGTTGTCCATCTGGGTGTAGATCGAGACGTGCTTCGTGGCCGCGTAGGTGAATCCGAGGTCCAGCTTGAAGTAGCCGAAGTTCAGATCGCGGTTGGGCAGCAGCAGCGTGTTGCCGGAGACGGTCGTGTCCTCGCCGCCCAGGAAGGTCGAATCGTCCGACCGGCTGGCCAGAGCGCCCCGCAGTGATGTGGTGAACTTCGAGCCGGTGTAATCGACGGCGAAGAAGCCGCTATGCGGAGGCCGACGGAAGGGCCGTGCTCCGACCAGCGGCGAAGACGCGCCGATGGCGATGCCGGGTAGGTTCGGGTTCTCGGTCGGAATGCCCTCTTGCGCGTCGGCGGCATCGCCCGAGAACGAGCGGCTGACGACTGCGTCCAGATAGGTGTAGCCGCCGTGTACGAAGAGGTGCGACTTGGGCTGGTACTGCAACTCCAGCTCCACGCCCTGCGCCCGGAAAGCCAGCGAGTTCAGCTCGGCTCCATAGAAGAAGTCGGGGTCGTTGCTCGGAGTGATCCCGAAGTACTTCTGGATCTCCGGCCCGTTCACGTACTCGAGCTGGTGCGAGAACTGGTTGTGGAAGTAGCCGACCTTGGCGATCAGCTTCTGTCCGAAGATGTTCTGGTCCACGCCGACGTCAAGCGTGCGCGATCGCTCCGGACCCAGCGGGCCGATGTGGTAAGCCGCAATGTCGGCCGCGTCGCCCGAGGTCACAAGCAGCTTGTAGAGGCTCGAGAACTCGGTCGCCAGCGACGGCTCCTGCACGCCGGTGGCGATGTTCGCCCGAATCTTCGTTCCCTTGAACTTGCCCGGCCCGGCGCTGACAGGGATGTAGGCCAGCCCGATGCGCGGTGTTCCTGCTACTCCGAAGAGGTGGTTCTTCTGTACCGATCCGCCGACCGAGTAGAAGAGCCGGTTCTTGATGTCGCCCTGCACCTGCAGGTTGTACTCGAAGTTTGTGCGCTGGATCTGCTCGAACTCGAAGTACGCGGGGATGTTGAAGCTGCCGCGCTCATTCTCATAGCGGAAACCGAAGAGCGCCGTGATCCGGTGCGGGAAGGTGTAGTCCGACTGGTAGTACAGCTCGTCGCGGTTCGAGTCCTGGTCACGGTTGCTGGTGAAGATCTGCGCCTGCCCCGTTGCCGTGTAGCCGTTCGCACCGCGGATTGTGACCACGTTGCCGGTAGACTCGGTGTCCGGCCCGTAAGGTCCGACGAAGCTGGTCAGGATGCCTTGCTGGCCGTAGTAGTCGGCCTGTTCCCGCTTGCGCGCGATACCGTAGCGGACGAGGTTGTGCCAGTTGCCGTGGAAGCGGTTCTCGAGCGTGAACCCGGAGTATAGGTCCTGGTCGGCTTGCTTGCCGTTCTGCGAGAGGCCCTGGAAGTCATACGCGCCGGGCAGGCCGGTGGCGGAGTCCGCGTTGCGCAGCGTGAAGCGGGCCTGGGTGTTGGTGAAGAGGTTGTAGCCCACGTTGATGGCCGAGGTGCCGGAGTGGTAGCGGTCGAGCGGCACTGCGTTCGAGGTGTCGAAGCGCGAGAAGGCTCCGAAGTAGTCCAGCGCCTTGTGCGCGCCGCTCAGTACGGCCTCGTTGCGATAGGTGTGCAGGTTACCCGCGTCTCCCGAGTAGGTAAAGACCGGCCGCAGCGAGCTGCCGCGCGCCGTCGAGAGGCTCACCACCGAGGCCAGCGAGTCGGTGCCGTAGAGTGCGCTGTTGGGCCCGCGATACATCTCGATGGCGGGCGTGGTGGTGCCGCCGGTGGTCAGGCCGGTCGAGCTGACGGTGCCGAAGTCGAAGACGCCGCCGACGTCCTCAGCGGGGATGCCGTCGATCAGGATCTTGTTGGCGTCAGAGTTGGCTCCGCGCACGAAGAGGGAAGTGACGCCGCCGTACTGGCCGGTCTGGACCACGGCCACGCCGGGCGACTGCCGCAGGTCATCGATGATGCCCACGCGGGTGAGCAGGTCGTCCTGTGGGATCAGCGTCACGGCGGAGCTTGCCTGCTGCAATGGCGTCGGGATGCCGGTGGCGGTCACGGTGACCTGCTGGGTCAGCGAGGCCGGGTCGAGTACGATCCGGCGCGTCACCACGGCGGTGCGGCCGCCGTAGAAGTCCGGCGCGATGTTGGGCGCGAAGGTGTCCGAGGTGGTCAGGAGGACGAACCGGCCGGGGACGGCGGTGCGGATTTCGTAGCTGCCGTCGATTCCGGAGGCGGTGACGGCGACGCTCTGCTTGCCTTGGATGAGCGAGATGCGCGCGCCTGCGACGGGACGGCCCTGGGGATCGGTAACGGTGCCGCGGACCACGACGGCATGGGCTGCGATGGTCAGACTGGTGGAGGCAAACAGGCAAGCAAGACTTCGGGCCGCGGTGCGGCCAAGAGGTGAGGACATGATATGGCTCCTACGCTCCCCCCCGGGAACGTGGTTGCTGTGACGCATACGGAACCGGTCTCCTGACTTGCGCGATCTTCGATGCGTGGCCGTCGTTGGGATCGGCTCTCTTCCCAGCGTCAAAGCGCCAGTGGGAGGATCCAGGCCGCATCTCACCCGTGTCTTGACGGGCGTGCGCTTCACAGTTGCGGGGCAGTGGCGGAGTCTCACCGCGCTTCCCGAACATTCCATTGCGGGACAAAAAAGGAATAAGGACGAAGATCGAAGGGCAGATCATCGCAGGACTCGGTGAGTCTTTAGTTCTAAGCGAATGGGAGGGGTAAGTCAAAGAATCCTTGATAATGAAGCAGGGAAGCCATGATCCACAATGGTCCGGCGAACTGAACCCGCTCTCGATGTGTCATCCTGACCAAAGCGACTCATGCGACTGACCCTCTGGCTCTCCCTCTTCGCGCTTTCGATCCTCTCCGCCACACGCGGTGCGGTGACGACCCTGCTGCCGTCGCCGCTACCCACGGCGTTGCAGCAGGCGCTGCACTTTCTAGTCCTCACCTTCCTCTTCTCGCTGCCCGCCATCACGCAGCTCAAGGCCGCCATCACCCGGCCGATGGTTCTCTCGATGGCGCTGCTCTTCCCGCTGCCGATCATCATGAGTGTTCTCGCTGAGGGCCACGTCAGCTCCCACCTGCAGGTGGTGGTCTTCGCGCTGCTGCCCGTGGTCATCGTGCTGGCCGTCGCCCATAGGACTGCCTCGTTCGGCCCTGAGACCGAAGGCCGCCGTCTGCTCGTCCCGGCCATCGCCGGAGCCGCCGGAACTTTGGTGCTGCTTCCGCTCGGCCTGCCATCCTCCGGCCTCTCGAGGGCGCTCCTCGGGCTGCTTGTCGTCTCCGCCGTGGCCTCGGCGCTGGCTGGCATTCGTCTCCATAGCCTGCTGGCTCCGGTCAAGATCGTTCCTGCCGCCGCTGTCGTCAGTGGCACGTCGACTCTGCTTCTGGCGGCCTTCACTTTGGCTGGCGTTGCCCGGTACCCCATCGGGCTCCGGCTCAGCGCGCTGGTTCCCGACGCGCTCCTCACTCTCGGTCTCGACGCGCCCATCCTGCTGCTGACGCTCTGGCTGCTGCGCGAGATGCACCCTATCCCCTTCGCCGCGCGCTACCTATTGATCCCGCTCTTCTCCATCCTCGCGGCCATCCTCTTGCTGCACCCTCTCACCACGCCCATCATGCTCGGCGGACTCGCTCTGATGGCCGGTGCGGCGCTCTGGCTGCTGCTGGCGAAGCCCCCCGAAGCTGCCTAGCCAATCCCATTTGCACCGCCATACCCGTTACACTCACACGTATGGCAGCCTCCATGTACATCGTGGTCGAAGGCGAGGACCCCGGCTTCGATATCTTCGTGAACGGTCGCTCCATCGCCCGGCATGAGGACGCGCTCGAACGTCTGGCGCTCTCGCTCGGCGTGCGTCCGCTGATCGAGTTTTTCTCCGCCGATGAGAATTCGATGTCGCTGCTGATCGAAGAGGGAGCAGGGAACTCCGAGCTGCTCAAGCGGCTGCCCCCGCCGCAGTGGTACACGGGCGCGGCTGGACTTGAGACGGTGAACGCGCTGCTCGACGCGCTGAGTGAAGAGCCACATCAGCTCGGGACTGAAGGGCCGCAGGTGCTTGAGGAACTGGAAGAGTATGCGCGGGTGCTCATCAAGACCGAGGCGCGCAACCTGCGCTGGCACCTGGCGGTGAGCTGGAGATAAAACGCCCTAACGCCAAGCGGCACTTCGTGCGGTACTCGGCTTCGCGTGGTCCTCCCGCTGGTCGGAAATAGGAATCTTTGCTGCCGACCAGCGGGAGAACCCATGCCGATAACTTACCCATACCGCCCCGAGAACGGTACGAAGTACCTATGCGGAAAGGTCGCCTTCGCCCAGTCGCCGATGGAAGAAGTTGAAGACCAGTCCCATCATCGCGTGCGCGTGCTCGGGATCGTAGCGAACGCCTTCATCCCGCAGGAACGCATGAGCCCCGTTGACCTCATGCCAGTTGATCTTCGTATTCAACTCCGTTAACCGCGTCAGCAGCTTCAAACGGCCCTCGGCGGGCACGTGCGGGTCTTGCCGTCCCCACACCATCATCAGCTCGCCCTTGATCTCGCCCGCCCGCGCTTGCGAGTCGTCGTGCTTGCCCTCGCCCAGAGTGCCGGAGTGGATATCCGTGGCGTAGAAGCAGACTGTTCCCGCGACATCCGGATTGAACGCCGCGCGGAACGCTAGGTGTCCGCCCATGCAGATACCCATCGCGCCCAGCTTGCCGGTGCAGTCCGGCCTCGTCTTCAGGTAGTCCAGAATCACGCGCGCATCGGCGTCATACCCGGCGACGGGCTTGGCCGTCTTCAGGAAGTTGCCGCGATCTGAACCCGCTTGGTCGTACTTTAGAACCGTACCCGCCGGTTCGAACTCGTGGTAAACCTCGGGCATCGCGACGACGTACCCGTGACCCGCCAGCATGGCCGCCGTGCGACGGATCGGGCCGGTCACCTGAAAGATCTCCGAGAAGAAGAGAATGCCGGGATATTTACCCGGCGCGGCTGGCCGGACGATGTGCGTCCGCATGGTGCCAGAAGGGGTTTCCAGATCAATGTGCTCGTTGTCGATGATGATCATGTCGAAGATTCTACTCCCGGATACGGCGCAGATTGATGTGCCTGGAAAACTCCGCCGGATGTAACGCCGCTGCAATACATGCGAGGCCATCGAGTAGGTTGAATGCCGGTGTATTCAAGAACTCATCGGGGATGCAGAATACCCTTCCGCTGCGCACCGCACGCATCTGCCGCCAGCCGCGCTGCTCGATCACTCGCTCCAGCGGCACGCGATCACCGGCTCCGCACCAGGCAAAGAGCAGCACATCCGGGTCTGCCGCCGCGATGGTATCCGCAGTAGTATGGCCTCCGGGCGTGCCGACAAACTGCCCGCCTGCCGCGTCGATCAGCTCCGCCACCCAAGCCTGCGAGTGGATCAGCGGCTTGCCCCACTCTTCGCAGTAGACCGTCTGCCGTGCCGGCGCAGCCGTACGCGTCCGCGTCTCAGCCACAGCCGACTTCATCTCCCCGATCATCGCCTCGGCCCGGTCCACAGCCTCTACCTGCCGCGCGATCAGGCGCATATCGCGATAGACGTCCGCGAGCTGATGCGGTGCGAGCGCAAGCACCGGAATGCCGGTCTTGAGGATCGCCGCCAGCGACTCCATGCGGTAGGGAACCGATGCGATCACCAGATCGGGTTTAGCTTCGAGCAGGCGATCCAGGTTCCCCGGCTTGTCGAACGACCAGCTATCGTCCAGCACGGGCGGGGCCAGAGCGGCCAGCTCCGGCACCGCTTCCACGCAGTACTTCGTCACTGCGCACAGCGTGTCCAGCCGCCCCAGCCGGGCCACGGTGATCGCTACCGAAGGCTGCAAACTGGCGATTCGCATGGCTTAGAGATCGTCGTCGGGAGTTCCAGAAGGCGAGCCGTTCGGATGCGCCTTCTGCTGCAGCATCATGCGGTGATGCTCCCGGCGTCTGTGGATGTAGCCTGTGATATCCGGCGCAAACTCCAGCAGTTGCGCGCCCACCGCACCCTCCGCCGTCACGGTCAGGCCGTTCGAGAAGACCAGCCCGATCCCGCGCTGCTCCGACGGGTAGTAGATGTTCGAGATGCCGCCCGCGATCAGGTTGCCCGCGACGTTCGATATGTTGAACTGCCGCTGGCCGTTGTCGCCCCGGCAGATGATGGTCGAGAGCGCGGAGTAGAGGATACGGCTCTTGATCGAGCCGGTGGCCTTGCGGTAGTAGCGCGGGTCCTGGTGCAAGATCACCGGCAGAATGGCGTTGCCCCAGAGCGCGCCGTCCACGTTATCGGCATAGGCGGTGCCGAAGCGGTAGAAGTAGCCGCTCGCCCCCCAGCCGTAGCCCTGGTTCGGAGGGCTCAGCTCGCCGAAGCCCGCGACCACGAAGGCGATGGCGAAGGTGTAGGGATCGGTCGTGGTATGGAAGACCACCTCGAACTTCTGCCTGGGGCTGAGCGGCGGCGGCAGGCCCCCGATCACAGTGTTGAAGTTGGGGATGATGCCGAAGTTGCGCTGGTGAACCTGCCGGTCTACCTGGGCTTCTCCCTCGAGGCGTTCACGATCCTTGCGCTGTTCGTCGGTCTCCTGAGTCGTTTGCGAAGAGCTCTGGAGGGTATCGAGCAGGGAAGAGGGCGCGTCCGGCAGGCTGCTCGAGGACGCGATTGCTGCCGGAAGGTATGAGGTTCGCAGAGCCCCCAAAGGGGCTGTCGGAGGGGCGGATGCAAGCTGAAAGGGGGCCTGTCCGAAGGCGCTGGCGGAGCTCAACGCGGCGAGGAAGAACGCTGTCGGCAGCGCAGAGGTAGGGAAAAGAGTCACTGTTCTATTGTAGTCATTGTGAATTTGCGAAGCGGATAAAACAAGAGGGAGTGAGTCAATTTGAACCTCCAGCCTTAACGCCTCCCTTTCATGCGAGGACACGCGCGGTCACCTGGTATTGGGCGAAGCGATACCAATGTGCCCCACGATAGCTACAGAGAGGTCACGCACAGGAGAATCATCCTCATTGGAGAGCACTACGATCAGCATGTGTTGATCTGGGTAGCGAGCCTCAAATGCTGCATACCCGGGATCGCCGCCTTCATGGTAGATCCGCCGCACGGGCAGCGCGTCGATAAACCATCCAAAGCCGTAGTTTCCGGGAGGATGGATGGAGAACATCTGGCCCAGGCTTTGCGCTGTAAGGAACCCGGGAGTATCCAGTGCGCGATTCCATAACACGAGATCCTCTACCGTCGTATAGATGCCACCAGCCCCCACTTCCAGAGAGCGATCAAAGTAGTCGCGCAAACGCAATCGACCGTTTTCTCGCGTGTACCCCTGAGCCATTTGAGGAACAATGGCGAGTGTTTCCGCGAAGCCTGAGTTCGACATCCCCAGTGGCTTGAAGATGTGATCCGCTAGATAGGTGCCATAGTCCTGCCCTGACAGACGCTCGATGAGGTAGGCCAATAGATAGTATTCGGTGTTGGTATAGGCCCACTTCGTTCCGGGCGCTGCGACGAGAGGCCGGTCGCGGAAGGTCTGAATGAGTTCCTCGATCGTATAGGGAACCGCTAAGCCCTTGGTGAAATCCTTGACCTCATTGTTCGGAAGTCCCGACGTGTGGTTGAGTAACTCGCCGACGGTTATCCCTTTCCATGAGGCAGGCGCTTGCGGGTAAAACTTGCTAATCGGGTCCTGTATGGAAAGCCGTCCAGCTTCCGCGAGTTGCAGAATGGATACGGCCGTGAACTGCTTTGTGACGGAGGCAATCTCGAAGCGGGTATCCAGAGTGTTTGGGATCTTCCAGCTCTCGTCGGCAAGACCGTAGCTCTTCTTTAGAAGGACCCTGCCATTTTGCTCGACCAAGACGTTTCCCCTGAAATGCTGGCTCGAAGGAAGCCCGGAGATGTAAGCGTCTGTCCAATGTTCCAGGTCGCTGACTTGGCTGTGAAGCGTGCCTGAAAAGAGCAAAGAAAATCCAAGTAGCCACGATTTCATGCGACCAGTTTAGAGGATCAGGTCCATAAGCGTGGAAGAAGAATGAGCTCTATAACACCAAACGCAACGATGACAGGGAAAGACGACGAGTAAGAGTGGAGCCTACAGGCTCCGGCTCCGCTCTTATTCGTCGTCCCCCCTTGTTATCTCTAGCTGAACAAAAACTCCTTCGTCCGCAGATCGCGCACCGTATCCCGCAGCTTGGCCGCCTTCTCGAACTCGAATTTCTTCGCCGCCTCACGCATGTCGCTCTCCAGCTTGCCGATGTAGGTGTCCAGCTCGGCCTGAGTTGAGAACTCCGGCATCCCCTCGGCCTCGTCGGTCAGGTCGGCGTACTCGGCCTTCAGGATGCCCGCCAGACCCATGTCGATGGGGCGCAGAATCGTCGCCGGGGTGATGCCATTTTCGTCGTTGTAGGTCTGCTGCTTCTCGCGGCGGCGGTCGGTCTCGGAGATCGCCCGCTGCATCGAGTCGGTCATCTTGTCGGCGTAGAGAATCGCCCGTCCTTCAAGGTGTCGCGCCGCTCGCCCGATGGTCTGGATCAGCGAACCTTGCGACCTCAGGAAGCCCTCCTTATCTGCGTCGAGGATCGCTACCAGCGAGACCTCCGGCAGGTCCAGACCCTCGCGCAGCAGGTTGATGCCGATCAGCACGTCGTACTCGCCCTTGCGCAGGTCGCGCAGCAGCCGTATGCGCTCCAGCGTCTCGATCTCCGAGTGCATGTACCGGCAGCGCACGCCGACCTCGGTATAGTAGTTGGCTAGGTCCTCGCTCATGCGCTTGGTCAGCGTCGTTACCAGCACGCGCTGGTCCAGCTTCACCCGCTCGCGTATCTCGGCCAGCAGGTCATCGATCTGCCCCTTCACGGGCCGTATCTCGATCTGCGGATCGACGAGCCCGGTAGGACGGATGATCTGCTCGACGACCACTCCGGCTGACTTGGTCAGCTCGTAAGGCCCCGGCGTGGCTGAGACGTAGATGATCTGCCCCGACCGGCTCTCGAACTCGTCGAACTTCAGCGGCCGGTTGTCCATCGCCGAGGGCAGGCGGAAGCCGTAGTCCACGAGGTTCTGCTTGCGGCTGCGGTCGCCGTGCCACATGGCATGGAGCTGCGGCACCGTCACGTGCGACTCGTCGATGAAGATGAGGTAGTCGCGCGGGAAGTAGTCCAGCAGCGTCGGCGGCGGCTCGCCCGGCAGTCGGCCAGAGAAGTGACGCGAGTAGTTCTCGATGCCGTGGCAGTAGCCCACCGACTTAATCATCTCCAGGTCGAATCGCGTGCGCTGGTGAATCCGCTGCGACTCCACCAGACGGCCCTGCGACTCCAGCTCTTTCTCCCACCACTCCATCTCGGCCAGGATCGAGTCCGACGCAGCCTTCTTGCGCTCCGGCTGCACGACATAGTGGCTCTTTGGATAGATGGGCAGCCGCGCGTACTTCTGCTGCACGGTGCCGAAGAGCGGGTCGATCTGCGAGAGGGAATCGATCTCATCGCCGAACAGCTCGATCCGGTAGGCCATCTCGTCATATGTCGGAAAGACCTCGATGATGTCGCCACGCACCCGGAAGGTGCCGCGCCGGAAGTCCACGTCGTTGCGGTCGTAGAGGATCTCGACCAGACGCCGCGTGATGTCTTCGCGGCGGATCTTCTGGCCCTTCTCCAGCATCATCAACATGCCATAGTAGGCTTCGGGCGAGCCGAGACCGTAGATGCATGAGACCGAGCTGACGATGATCGCGTCGCGCCGCTCGAAGAGCGACCGCGTGGCCGAGAGCCGCAGCTTGTCCAGCTCCTCGTTGATCGTCGCTTCCTTCTCGATGAAGAGGTCGCCCGCGGGAATGTACGCCTCGGGCTGGTAGTAATCGTAGTAGCTGACGAAGTACTCGACCGCGTTGTTGGGGAAGAAGGTCTTGAACTCGTGGTAGAGCTGGGCCGCCAGCGTCTTGTTGTGCGCCAGGATCAGCGCCGGACGCTGCAACTCATTGATGACGCTCGCCATCGTGAACGTCTTGCCGGAGCCGGTGACGCCCAGCAGCACCTGGTCCTTCTCGCCCGCGTTCAAACCGGCGCACAGCTCGCCGATTGCCCTTGGTTGATCTCCCTGTGGCTTGTACGGTGTAGTGAGCTGAAAATCCATCTCTATAGAATACTGGACGCAGGCAAAAATCTCGCCTTGGGAGCATCTCGAAAATGGCCGTAGAACTCTACCTCATCCGCCACGGCGAAACCGAATGGAGCCTCTCCGGAGCCCATACCAGCCGCACCGACATCCCCCTGACCGACCATGGCCGCCGCCGCGCCGTGGAACTGCGCGAGTTCCTGACCGGCACCACCTTTGCCCGCGTCCTGACCAGCCCGATGCAGCGCGCCCGCGAGACCTGCGAGATCGCCGGACTGGGCCAGCAAGCTACCATCGAAGAGGGCCTGCGCGAGTGGGACTACGGCATCTACGAGGGCAAGACCACCAAGGAGATCCGCGTCGACCACCCCGATTGGAGCGTCTGGAAGGACCCGATCATCGACGGCGAGACGGTAGACCACGTAGGCGAGCGCGCCGACGGCATCATAGCCCGTGCCATTGACGGACTACCCGACGGCAGCAAAGCCGCGCTCTTCGCTCACGCCCACATTCTGCGCATCCTGGCCGCCCGCTGGATCGGCCTGCCCGCAGCGAGCGGAAGCCTCTTCGGCCTGGGCACGGGAAGCGTCAGCATTCTGGGCTACGAGCGCGAAACCCGCATCATCCGCCGCTGGAACCGAGAGTTTGAGTAAGTTTTAAAAGCGCCCTAACGCCGGGCGGGCGGCACTTTGTGCGGTCTTGGGGCGGATGGGGGAGTTATCGGCAGAGGGCCTTCCGTTGGTCGGCGTGAGCATCTTTGATTCCGACCAGCGGGAGGACCCATGCCGTTGATCCTTTCCATGCAGCCCCGAGAACGGCACGAAGTGCTAGGCGCAGTGAGTAGTTCCCCAGAAGGGCTCCCGAGCCGCCACAAACCCTACTGGAACCTCCTTCACGAAACCCCGCATCCACTCCGCACACCAGATCATTCCACCCTGCTCCGAGAGCACATGCCCCACCACGATCAGCGCCTTTTTGTTCCCGGCCTGAATCGCGTCCTGGCAGTACTCCACCGCCTCCCACTCCCTCGTCTCGCCGCAGACCAGCACGTCCACGTCCGGGCTGGCGAAGAACTTGATCCCGTTCTCCCGGCTCAGATACCCCCAGCTCGTCTGCACCCGTCGCACCGGCAGGGCCGGATCGCCCAGCACCCGGATCGTATTCGCTTTCAGGTGAACCTGCATCTGACGCACGAAGGTTGCCAGTGGAACTCCATCAAATACAAAGCGTTTCGGATTTTCAGCCTCGACGACGTTTTTCTGCCACCCAAGTTGCTCCATCATCCCCTGCGCGATCCCGTCCGGCTTGTGCGCGTGCCAATGGTCGTGGAAGTGGAAGATGGCGACGTCGTGCTTCTGGCAGTAGTCCTGTTTGTACTTGAGGGTGGCATCGTCCTTGATGTCGTCGATATGGTCCTGGTGCAGGTAGAACGGCGTCTCGTGGGTCACGATCATGTTCTTGCCCTCGGCAACGCACCGCTCCACCACGTCCAGCGTCGCCATCATGGTCGTGGCGATGCCGCGCACCGGCGTCTCCGGCGATCCGGTGAGCAGGTTGTCCACCGTCGTTGGCCGCCAGGGCACGCCTACCTGCTTCTTGATCCGGTCGATTACCTCACCGGCGGTTAACGGAGCCGCAGGAGCTTGTCCCAATGCAAGGCCAGAGACGAGCGCACCGCTCGCAGCCACAAATGTACGTCGCGAAAACTCGCTCATGTGTAGGATTCCTTCGTGTATGAAAAAGGCTGAAAAAGCTTCCGCGCGCCAGCCTACACGAGAATAGTTTGCGATGGCAAAAATAACCCGCAAAGCCAATATCCCAGCTCTATCCGTAGGAGATAGACTGGTTCGGCCCTGGCAGGCTCGCTCCTGACGGTCTTCCGGCAAATTTACGTTGAGGTCGTATCGAATGCGCAGATTTACGCAGTGGTTTGCCGCCGTTCTTCTACTTCTGATCGCTGCGGGACCGTCCGCGCTCGCCCAGCCCGACTCCGCCCGTATGACGCCGTTTCCGGGCTTCCGCATCGCCGATAACCTGTACTACGTGGGCAGCAAGGATCTCGCCTCCTACCTCATCACCACGTCGCAGGGCGACATCCTCATCAACAGCAGCTACGTCGCCTCCGTCCCGCTTATCCAGAAGAGCATCGAGGGGCTTGGCTTCAAGATGAGCGATATCAAGATTCTGCTCATCAGCCACGCGCACGACGACCACGATGCGGGCAGCGCCGAGATCAAGCGCCTGACCGGGGCGAAGTACATGGTGATGGACGCGGACGTTCCCGTCGTCGAGAGCGGAGGCGCCAGCGACTTCTTCTACAACTCGCCCAAGAACCGCTATCCGCCAACGAAGGTAGACCGGGTGCTGCACGATGGCGACGAAGTCCGGCTGGGCGGCGCGGTGCTGGTAGCCCACAAGACTCCGGGCCATACCAAGGGCTGCACCACCTGGACCATGAAAGTTATGGACAAAGGGAAGAGCTACAACGCTGTCATCGTCGGTAGCTGGAACGTGAACCCTGGCTTTCGTCTGGTCGACAACAAAGCCTACCCCGAGCAGGCTCAGGACTACGAGAAGACCTTCCGCATCCTGAAGTCGCTGCCGTGCGATATCTTCCTCGGCGCGCACGGAGGCTACTTCGACATGCTGGACAAGTACTCCCGCATGAAGTCCAGCCCGTCGAATGTCTTCGTCGATCCCGTCGGCTACAAGGCCATGGTGGAGAAGAAGGATCTGGAGTTCCGCAAGGAGTGGAAGCGCCAGCAGGAGGGCGGCAAGTAGCGGCTCCTCAGTTCAACCCCAGAGCTGCTGGCCAATCCGACGCCCGATCTACTACCGCATCCGGATGAGACGACGGCAGGGTCTGCGGAGCCAGCCCGAACGTACAGCCCAGCGACCGCGCTCCGCAGTTCTTCGCCGTCAGGATGTCGAAGGAGGAGTCGCCGATCATCACCGTGTCGGCTGGTGTCAGCGTCTTGCCCGCAATCGCGCTCGCCTCCGCGATCAGTTGCAGCAGCCCCTCCGGATTCGGCTTCTTGGTCTGGAACGAGTTGCCGCCGTAGTTCTGGAAGAAGTAGCGATCCAGCCCGAAGTGCTCGCAGATCGCCCGCGAAGGATCGACCGGCTTGTTCGTCAGCACGGCCATCAGCACCTGTGGATGACGCTCCCGTATGGCGGCCAGGGCCTCCATCGCGCCAGGATAGACGTACGTGTAGTCCAGCTTGTGCACCTTGTAATAGCCGATGAACCAATCCAGTGCTTCTTCGATGAAGGCATCATCGTGCGGGTCAGGCTCGTTGGCGATCAGGTGCACATGGGCCAGGGCGCGTCGCACCAGCGTGGTCGCCCCGTCGCCGATGTAACCGGAGATGACCTCCTCGGAGAGTTGGGCGCGGCCGTAGTGGTTTAGCGTGGCGTTGACGGAGTTGCAGAGGTCGATTCGAGAATCGATCAGGGTTCCATCCAGATCGAAGACAAGCAGTTTAGGCAGCATCCTTCAAGCCTAGTACGTCGTACCGTTCTCGGGAAGGTATGGGGGAGATTATCTATATAGGGCCTCCCGCTGGTCGGCAGCGAGTGTATTTGATTCCGACCAGCGGGAGGACCAGCGTGATGATTCTGCCCAACAGCCCAAGAACGGTACGAAGTACTTAGTTCACCTCGATGTCTCCCGAGCCCGTCCGAACCTCTAGCGATGGCCCGCCGCCATTCACCTGCCCCGAGAGATGATGCCGCTCCGCCGACATCTGCGGCGCGCCCGGTTGGGACACATGGATCGACCCCGATCCCGTAGCCGCATCGAAGTTAAACCGCGCGTCTGCTCCAAGGTGCAGCCGGATGGACCCGGAGCCCGTCTGTAGCTTGGCGTCTCCGGCCAGCTTGCCGTTGGCCTCGATATCGCCCGATCCCGTCCGCGCCATCAGGCCGCCCGCAAGCCCGTTGATCCGAATGGACCCGGAGCCGGTCTCCGCCTTTACATCGCCGGAGCCAATCTCCTGAAGATCCACATCGCCCGATCCGGTGCGCAGGGCAGCCGGCCCCTGTATGCCGTGCGCCCGCACCGATCCCGACCCCGTCGCAGCGGCTAGAAAACGCCCGACGTTGTCGATCTCCACGTCACCCGAGCCGCTGCGGGCGTTGATCGCCACGGTCTTCGGCACGCTGATGTCGTAGTCGATTGTGATGTTGTTGTAGAGCCTCCGGTCGTCGGTCTCGCCCAGACGAACGGTGTTGCCGGATTGCTGCACCGGCGGAGCCGCGATGATCTTTTGGATGCGCTCCTCCACATTATCCCCGGCATTCCAGCCGCTGTAGACGTGAGCGCTGACATGGATCTGGTCTCCCTGCCCGGGAAAGACGCGGATATGCCCCGAGCCGGTGGAGATATACAGATCGGCGGGGCCGGAGAGCGGCAGGGTGCGTTCGAAGTTGCCACCGGCGGCATGAGCGGCGGTGGTGAGGATGAAAAGGGCGGCGGCAGTGAGAATTCGCAGGTTCATAGTAGCTCCTTGATATGGGAGTACGCGGGCCCGTCTTATTTTGTTCCCGGCTTCTCGCCGATAATTCTCAAAGAGCTTCAGGCGTACTTGCGCAGAATCCCCAGCACCTTGCCCTGGATGCTGACGTTCGCCGCCGGAGCGTAGATGGGAGCCATCTCGGCGTTTGAAGGCTGCAGCCGGATCATCGCTCCTTCGCGATAGAACCGCTTCAGCGTGGCTTCGCTGCCATCGACCAGGGCGACGATGATCTCGCCCTCGCGGGCTGTCCGGGTCCTCTCGACCAGAACATAGTCGCCCGAGACGATGTGCTCGTCGCGCATGGAGTCGCCTCGCACCTCCAGGGCAAAGACCTCGCGGTTGCCGATGATGTCGCCGAGCGAGATCGACTCCGCCGCCTCGATCGCCTCTACCGGCTTGCCCGCCGCGATCCGTCCCAGCAGCGGCAGGCGGTCCTGCCCGCGCTTGCTCGCCCGCGGCGGCAGCACGTCGATGGAGCGGCTGCGGTTATGCGCGCGCTGCAGCAATCCCTTGTTCTGCAGGTTTGTCACGTGCTTATGTACCGTGGCCAGCGAGTTCAGCCCGAGGCCGGAGGCGATCTCCTCGTAAGAAGGGGAGTATCCGTTCTTCTGTGTGAAGCCGGAGAGGAAGTCGATCACTTCTTTTTGACGCCGCGTGATAGCCATGCCGTCATTGTAGCGAATAAAAAGCGAACGGCGATAGCAAATTTGATTCGTGTCCGATTTTGGTACACGAGGAGCCGCTTGGAACCAAAGGATGGCTCGTTTTCATTTTGGTCCGCGGCTTCCTGATTTGGAAAGTGTTCGGGATTCGTGCTCCGATCCTCTTGCCCGGAGCGGGGCCAACAATGCACTGTGGTTTCAGTCAGAGCACAAGGTTACGAAAGTTGCTTTTTGTGAAAGTTACATTACCTGTTTCATCCCCGCACACTACTAAACTCGGGCGGGGGGAGAAAACAATGCGAATGCTAATTGTGGAAGATGATGCTGCCTTGGGTCCTTTACTCCAGCGGGGAATGAGACTCGAAGGATATGAAACCGAATTGGTTACCGATGGTGAAACTGCGGTAACCTCGGCTCTTGAACATCAACCCGACCTGATTGTGCTCGATCTCAACCTCCCCTGCAAGGATGGAGTCCAGGTCCTCGAAGAACTGTACGGCCGCGTCCCCTCTACCTCTATCCTTGTCCTGACCGGCCGCAGCACTGTGCAGGAGCGTGTCCGCTGCCTGAACATCGGCGCCGACGACTGCATGTTGAAGCCCTTTAGCCTGAAGGAGCTGACGGCCCGCTGCAACGCCCTGACCCGGCGGCGCAATCAGTTCGCCGATCCCGTCCTGCGCCACGGCGATATCGAGCTGAACCGGCTCGACCGCAAGGTGATGCGCAACGGATGCCGCGTCGACCTTACGGTCAAGGAGTTCAGCCTGCTGGAGTACCTGATGCAGGCCAGGGGCCGCTGCTGCTCGCGGAGTGAGTTGCTCCGCGAGGTCTGGCAGATGTCTCCGGACGCTGGGACCAACGTCGTCGATGTCTATATCAACTATCTGCGCAAGAAGCTCGGAGCGGGACGTTTAGGAGAGCTGAGTGACGACCGGCAGTTCATCGAGACGGTCCGCGGCGCAGGTTACATGCTTAGCCCCGAAGTACGCCGGCGCCCCTCTGTGCCGGTCTTGATGCCCATCTTTAACGACACCATTCTGCCATCCAACACCCCCAGAGTAATTGGAGCGTAACCGTGTGTGATCTTCTGCTATCGAACCGAAGTGCAATGCCGGACAGCCTTGTCAGCGAGATTGCGACGGGCCTTCACGATCTCTGTCAGCCGCTGTCAACCCTGCAATGCCATCTCGAGATCGGCATGATGGATGCCACTGCAACCGCCATGAGCGCGGCTATTGCCGAGGCTCTGCATGTGTGCGTGCAGCTGAACGACCAGGTGCGTGGAATGCAGATTCGCGTGCTGCAGTCGCGCACGGCTCGGGAAAGTGAGGGGCTATGACCTCTTCCATGCCGTTGCGCGATATGGATGCGGGGATCGTCGCCGCGCGTTCGGTGGTGCTGGCAAGTGCGGATGCAGACCTGCGCCAGCGCCTGAGAAAGAGCCTGAGTGGGCTGCGCTGGACGGTGCGTGAGGCGAGCGGCGGCGCGGAGGCGATGATGCAGATTGAGAGTCTTCGCGCCGAGGCTCTGCTGATAGATAGCTGGCTGCCCGACCTTGAGGCCTCAGAGCTGGAGTCGCAGCTGCGGCTGCTCTATCCCGCGATGGATATCCTGCGCGTGGATGGCCGCATTGAGCCTGGTGGCGCGAAAAGTCCACGGCGCAACGAGCTGCTGCATGCTCTGCGTGAGGCTGCGGATGGTGGGCCCGTGTTGGTCTCGGCACCTGCTCCTCCGCCTATGGTCACGGTTTCCGAGACTATTTCGGTTCCTATTGCGCCCATCTTCTTTGACGGGGCTACTGCGTCTGCTCCGTCCATTCCAGAGATGGTTGGAGAGAGCGCCTCCATGCGCGAGCTGGCGCGGATGATCCGGCTGGTGGCTCCGCGTTTGGCCACTGTGCTTATCGAAGGCGAGACAGGCACGGGCAAGGAGATCGTCGCGCGCTCCGTGCATCGTCTTAGCAACCGTGCGTCGAAGCCCTTTGCTGTGCTCAACTGCGCGGCGATTCCAGAGGCGCTGCTTGAGGCCGAGCTCTTTGGGCATACGCGCGGGGCTTTTACCGGTGCGGTCCAATCGCGCACCGGACGCATTGAGGCGGCGAATGGAGGCACGCTCTTTCTTGATGAGATCGGCGAGATGCCGCTCGCGTTGCAGGCCAAGATGTTGCGGTTTCTCGAGTGCGGCGAGTTGCAGCGAGTAGGGGACAACGAGACTGTTCGGGTCGATGTACGCGTGGTCGCGGCGACTCATCAGCCGCTGGAACAGAGAGCCGCGGAGAGGAGCTTTCGGCTCGATCTCTATCATCGCCTGGCGGTCTTTCCCGTTGCTGTTCCTCCGCTGCGGGAGCGCATGGATGACCTTCGGCTATTGGTGGAGTTCTTCCTTGAACAGATGGGCCGAGAGATGCCGCGCAAGCGCATCGCCCCTGCGGCGTTTGCACGGCTGGAGCAGCATGACTGGCCCGGGAACGTGCGTGAGCTGATGCACGTTCTTGAGCGCGGCTCCATCCTTGCGGGTGATCAGCCCGTGATTTCTGCGGAAGATATCCGCATCCACCGCAGATCCATCGTCTAGGTTCTCTATAAGTTCTCTTTGGCCACTCGGTCCAGGCCACCGGGTGGCCGTTTTTTTTCTAACGTGAATTTCTTGGTCTGCTCTCGCTTAGCAGACTCTTATCTGGCAGGCATCTGGTGTGGCCTTTCACATGCTTCATCACAGGCGGAGGCAAGCCATGCAGGTGACGACCGCAACCAGCGATGAGTTGACCAAATATCTCGATCTCACAGCCGACCAATTGAAGCTGACGGCGGCCAACATGGCCAACGTGGATACGCCCGGCTATAAGACGCAGGGTTTCGACTTCGAGCAGGAGCTGAGCGAGGCGCTGCACGGAGGCTCGGGCCAACCAAAGGTCAGCGACGTCGATGGGCTCGTCGCGCGGCCCGACGGCAACACGGTCTCGCTCGATCGCGAGAGCCTGCAACTGGCCAAGGCGCAGTTGCAGTTTCGTGCAGGAGTGGAGCTGCTCAAACATCAGTTCAGCGGCATCATGTCGGCTATCCACGCCGATGCCAAGTAATCGTATGAGGAATCTGTAATGAACCTGTTTGGAGTGATGGACATCAGTGCGTCGGCCTTGAAGGCGGAGCGGGTGCGAGCGGAAGTGGTGGCCTCGAATATGGCGAACGCCGAGACGACGCGCACCGCCGACGGTAAGCCGTATCAGCGGCATCACGTGGTCTTCGAGGAGCAGGGGGATGACAGCTTCGGCTCTTCGCTTCTTGGCGAGAGTGGTGGACATGGCTTTGGCTCCAGCTTCTCATCGAGCTTTGCATTGACCGGAGGCTTCGGCTCCTCGTCCGGTGCCATAGGTGGAGTTGCCATAGGTGGAGTGATCGAAGATGCCGCCGACCCGCTTCGCCGCTACGATCCGCAGCATCCCGATGCCGGTCCCGACGGCTATGTCTCCTATCCCGATATCAACCCGCTCACCGAGATGGTCGATCTGATGGGCGCGACCCGAGGCTACGGCATGAACGCCTCGGCCGTGCAGGCAGAGAAGAACATGCTCAGCAGTTCACTCGACATTTTGAAATAAGTGCTTAAAAAGTCACAAATAGAAAGGTAGGCCATGACGGGAATCGACCAACTCGCCGGAATAGTCTCAGGAGCCATCAACAGCCCGCTCGCATCGTCCACACCCAGCGCTTCGCCAGTGCCTTTCAGCGGTGTGCTGAACTCGCTGATCGATCAGACGAACAGTCTCGACAAGCAAGCCAGCGATGCGATCAACGGTCTTGTCAGCGGTCAGGGCGTTGAGGTTCACGACGCCATGATCGCGACCCAGAAAGCCGACATGGCCTTCGAGCTGGCTTTGCAGGTAAGGAACAAGGCCGTCGGGGCCTATCAGCAGATGATGGGGATGCAGTTCTAGCCACGATCTTTCGAAGGATACGCAATGGCAGATGCAGGGCAGGTGGCGGTTACAAAGATGGAGCCTGGCACCACCTCGGGTGGAGTGATGCAGCAGGCCAACAAGCTACTGAGCGGCGCGCGCACACGTTGGGGGGCTATTCCCGACCAGCGCCGCCCGTGGATGATCGCGGGTGTTGCGATGATCGCCGCTCTGGTCGCCGGTATGTTCTGGTATGCAGAGCGGCCGGATTGGCGTGTACTCTTCTCGGGGCTCGAGAGCAAGGACACGCAGCAGGTCTCGCAGGAGCTTGCCGCCGCTGGCATCTCTTACCAGATGACGCCCGATGGCAGTGGCATCGAGGTCCCGGCCGAGATGCTCGACAAAGCGCGCATGGAGGTCGCGACCAAGGGGATGCCGCAGTCGGGCCGCCTTGGCTTCGAGCTCTTCGATAAGCCTAACTGGGTCGGCAGCGAGTTCGACGAGCATGTCAACTATCAGCGTGCGCTTGAGGGCGAACTGGAGCACACTATCTCGACGTTAGGCGTGGTTCGCTCCGCACGCGTTCATCTTGCGATGCCACAGGTGTCTCTCTTCGCGGAAGATCAGAAGCCCGCCAAAGCCTCGGTCATCATGCATCTCAAGCATCCGGCTTTGCCACAGGAGCAGGCAGACTCCATCCGTAACCTGGTTGCGGGTGCAATCGAAAACCTTAGCCCGGATCAGGTCACGCTGGTCGATGCCGATGGCCGCGTGAACCTGCAGCCACGTTCACGCAGCGCGGCCGAGGGCGATGCAGAACAGGCTCTCGAGAGTAAGTTGGTGGCGATGCTGGAGCCTCTTGCGGGGCAGGGCAATGTGCGGGCTTCGGTCAATGTTTCCTATGATGAGGCGGGCGAAGAGCGTACCGATGAGGTATACGATCCATCGCAAGCCGCTACGTTGAGCACGCAGAAGAGCGAGCGCACGAGCGGCTCCCCGAAGGGTGCCTCCGGCGTTCCGGGCACTGCAAGCAACTCGCCCTCGGCCTCTGCTCCTGGAGCGGTAGCGGGCAGCAGTGCGGCAGCGGCGCCGGGCACGCCGCCTCTCTTGCAGAAGGCTCCGCTGCCTGTCTATCCCCAGGCGGGCAACCCTATCCAGTCGGAGAATCAGGAGAGCAATACCTATGCGGTGACAAAGCACGTCGTCCATACCGAGGCATCTCCAGGCCGACTGCGCCGAGTTACGGCTGCGGTTGTGGTCAACGACCGCGAGACCCTGGACCCCGGAGCGAAGACCAGGGTGTGGCGTCCGCGCAGCGTCGAAGAGATGCGGAGGCTCGAAGAGCTTGCACAGGCCGCAGTGGGCTTCGACGTCAAGCGCGGCGATCAGGTCGTGCTTGAGAACATCAGCTTCAACTCGAACGTCGCCGAGGTGAAAGCCTCTTTCTTCGACCGTATGCTTGAAGGCGCAAGTGGCCTACTTCACGCACAGCCCAGTCTCTATCGAACCGGCGTCGTCGGCTTGCTGGGACTGGCTCTGATCTTCTTCATTCTGAGACCTCTCACCAGTCAAGTGGTCAAGGGTTTGAGGGAGCCATTGCTGCTGGCCTCGACACAAACCTTCGACGCTACCGCCACCGATAACCAGGAGTCGTCAGTACAGGCTCCGCCGGATTGGCTGAACGAGCCACAGCCGGAAGCGGTTCCTTATCCCGTGTCCCGCAGGACGACGGGCATCCCGAAGACACGCGACTCCGTCTATGGCGCAGTCGTGGAGCATATCCGCCGCGAGCCCGCGCAGAGTACACGTCTGCTCGAGGCCTGGATCGGCGATGCAGGAAAGGAGAGCTAGATGGCAACCCCCGCGTCCGCTCTGACGAACAATGCCGCCCCCTATCTGTTGCCCGCTCAAGCAGGCTTCGTAGCCTCCGATCTTCCCGGCCTGCGCAAGGCCGCCATCCTGGTGATGGCGCTTGGCGAAGAGGTCGCGAGCACGCTCTTTCAGAGTCTCTCCGAGGTCAACGTCCAGAAGGTCACCGACGAGATCACCAGTCTTGGCGATGTACCCGCTGTCCAACTCCAGCAGGTACTCACCGAGTTCTATGGCCTCTTGGAGACCCAGCAGTATATGGTCCGTGGAGGCCCGGAGTATGCGCTCAAGCTGCTTACGGATGCCTTCGGACCGGCGAGGGCAAAGCAGATGCTCGCACAGGTTCAGCAGATGCGCGAGCGTTCGAGCGGCGACCTGGCCATGTTGCAGAAGATGGATCCGCTGCAACTCAGCAAGTTTCTTGAGAGTGAGCATCCGCAGACTGTTGCACTCGTGCTCGCCCATCTCGATGCTCAGCGCGGCTCGGTGGTGCTGATGAACTTGAGCTCGGGAATGCGCGTCGAGGCAGTGCGCCGACTCGCCGAGATGCGTCAGTTCTCGCCGGAGGTGGCGCAGAAGGTTGCCCTGGTTCTCCATCGCCATATGGCTTCGCTTGGCTCCGGCGGACGCAAGTCCTATGCGGGTTTTAAGGCTGTGGCCGAGCTGCTCAACCGTCTCGACCAGAACGACAGCAAGGGTATCCTCGAGCAGATCGAGCAGAAGGAGCCGCAGGTCGCGATTGAAATTCGCGTCCTGATGTTCACCTTCGAAGACCTCATTACGGTGCCGCAGTCCAGCATCCGCGAGCTGGTGAGCGCGGCCGATAAGAAGATGCTGGCTATGGCTCTCAAGGGCGCGAAGGAGAGTATCCGTGCGCATCTTTTCAAGGCCATGAGCTCGCGTGCGGCCGAGATGCTGAAGGAAGACATGGACGTGCTCGGCCCGGTACGCGCCAGAGATGTCGGTGGGGCGCAGCAAGAGCTGCTTGCGTTGGCCACGAAGCTTGAGGCCGAGGGCAAGATGATTCTGAGAATGGAGGCCGGCGATGAGTCTGCAATCTGAGGCGACGGTCGAGAGGGGGTTCGAGTATCTCTTCGCAATTACCTCTGAGAGTGACGGAGTGCAGCACCTCATCCCGTCTATACCCAGTGAGCTCTCGGTGCTAGCGTTTCACGCGGTTGACGCTGCTCGCGATGAGCCTGTCGTTGCAGCCGTCGTCGAGCCTGAGCCTGCGCTGCCTGATCCTGTCCAGCAGATTCGCACCATGATCGACGTTGCCCGCGAAGAGGCTGCGACGGAGGCGCGCCAACAGCTCGAAGCCCAGCTTAAAGACGAGACCGAGGCCCGCGTTCTACTCGAGCGGCAGCGAATCACTGATCTCTGCGAGAGCTTTGCCCACGACCGGCAACAGTACTTCGCGACAGTTGAAGATCAGGTCGTCCGGCTTGCACTTGCCATCGCTGCCCGCGTCCTGCATCGTGAAGCTAAGGCGAACCCGGTGCTTCTTGCAGATACGGTCAAGGCTGCGCTCGCGCGCGTAGAAGAGAGCAGCGGTACGACCCTGCGGGTCCCTCCCGATGAGCTGAGTCTGTGGTCAAATGTCTTTCCTCAGGGTGCAGAGCCACTCGTTCATCTCTCTGCCGATGCGCGTATGAAGCCCGGGGATTGCGTGCTCGAAACCAACATCGGCCGCGTCGATCTCGGCATTGATGTTCAGTTGGAAGAGATAGACCGAGGGTTTTCGGAGCCATCTTCGGTTGCATCTCATGGCCTCTCTGAGGTGCAGGATTGACGACGCTGGAGCCATACTTCAGCAGCTTGGCCGAGCGGCCTGCTTGGCGTTGGCGCGGCCGCGTCGTGCAGGCGAATAACCAGACCGTGGAGTCGGAGGGGCCGCTCTGCTCGGTCGGTGAATGCTGCGAGATCATCGACTCCTCCGGCCATCGTCATCTCGCCGAGGTGATCGGCTTTCGCGGCTCGCACGTCATTTCCATGTCGCTTCATGCTATTCAGGGGATTCAGTACGGCGATAGCGTTGTCGCTGTCGGCCTGGAGCCGAGTTTTGGTGTCGGAGAGCAGATGCTGGGCCGCATCTTCGACGGCATAGGAGCGACGCTCGACGGCCTGCCTGTGCCGCGTGCCCGCACCTTGTGGCCTCTCGATGGTGATGTACCCAAGCCTATGCAGCGACTGCCCATACATGAGTCGTTGCAGACGGGACTCCGTGTTATCGACGGCCTACTCACCGTGGGTCGAGGGCAACGTGTCGGTATCTTTGGCGGCTCAGGCGTGGGTAAGAGCACGCTCATTGGCATGATGACGCGTAACACTGCCGCGGATCTCACCGTGGTTGGCCTAGTGGGCGAGCGTGGTCGCGAGGTCCGTGAGTTTGTTGAAGATTCTCTGGGGCCGAAGGGAAGAAGACGTTCCGTCGTGCTTGTATCCACCAGCGATCAAAGCCCTCTGCTGCGTATGCGCGCGGCCATGGCCGCTACCGCTGTGGCTGAGTTCTATGCTGCCCGAGGCAAGCACGTTCTTTTGGTCCTCGACTCTCTGACTCGCTACGCCATGGCGGCCCGCGAGGTGGGGTTAGCTGCTGGTGAGCCGCCCGCAAGCAAGGGCTATACTCCCAGCGTCTTCACCCGCCTGGCCAAGCTGGTCGAGCGTGCGGGTAATTTCGAGACCGGAAGTATCACGGCGTTCTACACCGTTCTGATGGAGGGCGACGATCAGCAGGACCCCATTGTTGACGCAGTACGTTCGTTCCTTGATGGCCATATCGTCCTCTCGCGCTCACTGGCGTCTGCGGGGCGGTATCCTCCGGTCGATGTCCTCGACTCGCTTAGTCGACTTATGCCCGCGGTCGCTACCAGGGAACATCGTGAGCGCTCCAGTCTCGTCCGCCGTCTGCTCTCTGCTCATGCGCGCTCCGAAGACCTCGTTCGCATTGGAGCCTACAAGCCCGGCACCGATGAAGAGTTGGACCGCGCCATTCGTGCGATGCCTGCGATGCGTAATTTTCTTGAGCAGGGAAGCAGCGAGCAAGTTTCGATGGAGGAGAGCATCGGAGGGCTTCGGGATATGGTTCTGTAAATGTAACACCAGGTGTTTCATATTCCGTGAGGCGTAAATGAACGAGAAGATGCGTCGTTTCAAGAAGCTCGCTATTCTCTACGGTCAGGTGGAGCAGATTCGCTCTGCACAACTGCGCATCGCATCTTCAGCTGCTAATGAGGTCGTTCAGGCCACTGCCTACGAAATATCTATCAGGCAGAGGCAGGCTGCGTATGCACACGACGCGCTTACGAGCGGGGATCGGGAATCCTGGAGCCTCTCCGCAGTGCAGGCCACAGTCGCTACTACTCGCCAACTGCGACTTGAATCTCTACGCATCACACGAGAAGATGCGCATGAACAGGCTGCTGCCGCTTATCACAACAGTCGGCAGAGGCTGGAGCAGATGAAGGCTGTCATTGATAAGGGCTATACATTAGCGAGCCTTGAAGAATTGCATCGTGCCCAGGCAGCTTCGGATGATCGCTTCCTTTCTCGTCGAGCCTGGATTCAAGCCCAGTCAGACGCACGGTCTCGGATGAAGTAAAGCTAATCTTCGACGTCGTTGGTTTGGCCCTGAGGGTGCATCTGTTACAGCAACAATGAGGAGGAGCGCATGATCCGTATCGCATCGACATTGATGGCTAATGCAAGCTCCGCCGCATCGGGCAACTCGTTGCCCGATGCGCTGCATCCGGCTCATGGACTGATCGGGTCTGAAGCCTCGAACTTTGCTGCGAGTCTCCGTGGCGCATCAAATCCTTTGGCCTCCGAGTTATCTTCGACAACCGTTTCTACCTTGAAGCATTTATTTCCTGCTCTTCAGCCGGAGCCTCAAGGGGGTAAAGCTGAAGTCTCTCGGACAGTTATGGAGGCTCAGGTCAATTCACAGCAGGCATCCGCTTCGATTACGACTTCTTCAATAAGAGCAGAGGTGGTACCTCCTGATAAGTCCCAGAGCTTAGTTGAGGCAGATTTAGGCAAGGAGGTAAAGGTCGCGAGTAGTAATACTGACCGCCTCAACAAGCATGTATCGATTGCCACGACATCCGAGTCGGCGGCAGGAGTGAGTCGGGTGGAACCGCCGAAACATGAGACGGCTAAGCAGATTAAACATGCTGAAATAGCGGTGGCTGCTTCGAAGGGAAATTCTGCGGAGCCCACCATAGGTGAAGCTGCTACGCCCGCTCCGGCGTTGACTGGGAACAAGGTTTCTATTGATGATCCCGCGGGGCCGCTTTCGCCTGCTGGTTTATTGCCGCAAACTCAAACGGTCAGCAAGGATTTCTCTCGCGGTCAAGATAAGGCTCATATCGCTAGAACTGAAGCAGGTAAAAGCACCCAGCTCTCCCCAACTGCAATCTCCAAGAAGCATGTCAAGGTGGAATCTGCTCGCGTCGTTGATGCTCAGGCACAAGTCCTTCCTGAGACGGCAGAAGCTGCTGTCTTCCAGCCAGTTGTCTCTGATTTTTCAGGATCTCGTGATATTGCCGTGCCTCGCGTGGTGGCAGAGCAGGATACTGTAGTGGCAGGCCACTCTGTGGTTACATTGTCGATGCCTGTCGGTACAGTTGTTCTCCCTGGTCACGATGCGCACACATTAGATCAAGCTAAAGAAACGCAGAATCAACTCGTCGATTCTGTTGACCCTGCTATTTCTGCTTCCACGTCGATCGCTGTGCCGGTGGCATCTTCCTCGATGGTGGCGATCCCTTCGGCATCAATAACGCACGCTGTTGTTATACCTATCCCAGCGATTCCTCAAGCGGCGGAGGAACGTGCAGAACAGGTCGCATCAAAAATTACTAATGTGCCTGTTTCTCAGGCTGCGGCACATGATGCAGCCTCTCCCCTTGCGTATCAGCCAGGAGCGATCCCTGCTCACGAGACTCTCTCTGCCACTCCTAATGTTCTTGAGGTGGGCGTAGCTAGCGGCACTCACGGCTGGGTCCGCGTCCGCGCGGAGTTGCAGCCAGCGTCCGGCGAGGTTATGGCCTCGGTCGTTGCTAACTCCTCCGCTTCCGCCGAGAGTCTTCATCGCCAGCTTCCGGCGCTTACTGCTTATCTTGCCAGCGAGCGGCTCGATGTCTCATCCGTTGTTGTCCATCGCTCTTACTCTTCCCAGTCGACCCTCGATACCAACTCTTCGTCCAGCGGCAGTGCATCGCAACAAGGTGCAGCCGACAGACACCCACGTAATGGCGACACTAACTCATTAAGTAACTCCTGGAATGGCTCGACGAGCGATCAGGAAGGCTCTAATGCTGGATTAACTCACGGTCCTCAATTGGTCGAGGCGAACGTGTCAGCCGGTAACTGGCTCAGTGTTCGTGCTTGATTTATATCCGGTCGATCTTTATCGAAAAAATTGAAACCAATAAGGCTACAAATAATTCACTTATAGATCAGGAGTAGAAAATGAGCATTTTCAGTACAGGACTTCCCACGCAGGCATCGGCAAACGCAGTAGCTCAGAGTCTGTTGCCGGGCAGTGCCGCAACCGCAAAGCCGAACGCAGCCGCGACGAATGACAGTTCCGCCTCGGATGCAGGCACTGCCGGCGATATAACCGCCAGCGATTTTCTTACCCTTCTCGTTACCGAGATGCAGAACCAGGATCCTACTCAGCCCACCGATCCGAACGCTTATATTCAGCAGCTTGTCGGCGTCAACAGCCTGCAGCAGCTTATCTCCATCAATCAGGGACTAAGTACTGCTGAAGGTATTACACCCACCACTCAGGCCGTGTCCTCGGTAGTAGATAACTTCTAACTTAAACTTCCTCTTTGGAGAGCATTCATGCCTAATTTTTCGATCGCACTTACTGGACTTCAGGCCGATACCGTAGCGCTCAATACCATCGGTAACAATCTCGCAAATCTGAATACCACTGCCTTCAAGGGTGAGACCACCTCCTTTGAGGATCTCTTCTACCAGAACATTGGCACGACCGGCTCTGGAGATAACCTGCAGGTCGGAGTTGGCACGCGCGTCGGTGCCACTACGACCGACTTTACGGAGGGCAGCACGACCACCACCGATGTCGACACCGATATGGCCATCAACGGCAACGGCTTCTTCGTCGTCCAGCAGGGCAACACCCAGTCCCTCACGCGTGCGGGTAACTTCCAACTCGACTCTTCGGGCAATCTCATCACCACCGACGGGCAGAACGTCATGGGCTACGGGGTTACTTCGAGCGGAGCTATTAACGTGAACGCTGGCCTCGTCCCCATCACGATCCCTATCAGCGGCAATGAGGCACCCAGCGCCACCTCAAACCTCTCGCTCACGACATCGCTCGATGCTTCGGCCGCTACGGGTACGACCTTTGCCAAGCCGATCACCATCTACGATTCGCTTGGCACCGCACACGTTGCGACCGTCACTTACGACAAGACCAGCGCGTCCACCTGGGATTACTCCATTGCTCTTCCCGCGGGCGATTACACCGGCACTCCGGTCAAGACTACCGGCACCCTTAGCTTTAACTCGGATGGAACTCTGGCCTCCCCGGCGGCTAATGTTGCCGGTGTAACCTTCCCTGATATGGCCGATGGCGCCAGCGATCTCAGCTTCTCTTTCAATCTCTACTCGGCCGGCGGCTCGCCACTTGTCACCCAGGTCGCTGGTTCCTCCAATACTTCGGCTACCTCTCAGAACGGTTACCCGGCTGGCACCTATCAGAGTTTTTCGGTCGATGACAACGGCGTGATCTCGGCCACCTTCTCGAACTATCAGACCAGCACGGTGGGGCAGATTGCTGTGGGCACCGTCACCAACACGGACGGCCTCTCTCGTACGGGCGGCAACGACTATCAGGCTACGCTGGCCTCCGGCGCCGTTACCGCTGGCGTAGCGAACGTTGGTAGCCGAGGCTCCATCAGCGGCGAGACGCTCGAGCAGTCCAACATCGACATCTCCTCCGAGTTCTCCGATCTCATCGTGGCGCAGCGTGCCTTCGAGGCCAACTCGAAGACCGTCACCACCTTCGATTCGGTGACGCAGGAAGCCATCGGAATGATTCGCTAACCGCGCTTTAGCAGCAGACAAAGCCGTCCGGGTTTCCCTGGGCGGCTTTGTCATTGTGTGGAGTCGCTAATCCAACCGGCCTCTCATGTGGCATCTCACATGCACTCCTATCAGCATCATGGCTGACTCGGCAGTGACCTCCAGAGATCTCTCCAATACTTCTGCGGCGAATGTCTCCTTCTTCCCGCTCGTGCCGTTTCTGATTGCGGTGGCTCTCTCGGTTGTGTTGGCGGCTGGCGGCATGGCGGGCGTTCTGTTCTGGATGGCCCGCTCTGGCCGCATTGCCAAGACATCTGTGCCGACTGCTCTCGCTGCGTCTGTGGCAACGTCCCCAGCGAAATCTCGCGCCATCTCGATGGAGCCCATGTTGGTCAACCTTGCTGATCCGGGTGGCCAATCCTATCTCCGCATCGGCATTGTTCTGGGCCTGGAGGAGATGCCTTCAAGCAAGGATAAGGACAAGAAGGAAGAAGCGTCTTCTGTGAAGGGCGGCAAGGCGGTCGATGAGGGAGAAGCTGCTATGCGTGACGCGGCTCTCACCATCATCAGCAACGAGACTGCGGATCAGCTGCTCTCGCTCGAGGGCAAGGAGGCGCTCAAGCAGAAGCTCAAGGCTGCGATGGGCAAGGCTGTTCCCGGCCTCAAGGTCTCCGAGATCTTTTTTACCGACTTCTTAGTACAGCGCTAACGACGGGGAGACAACGATGAATCGCACGATGGAACAGGTTACGCAGCCACACTTCAAGAGCAGCATATCCGCGCGTTTCGCGAGCGACGGCCTCATTTATAAGTTTCTCCTCATGTTCCGCAGGTTGAGCGTCGGCTATCGCCGTGATGGAAGCATCGTTCCTCGGCGGATGGAGGTCATCGAGACGGTCTCGCTGGGCGGACGTCGCAGCCTTATCCTGGTGCGTTGTGGTGGTCAGCAGTTTCTTGTGGGGTGTGGGCCGGAGCAGGTAAACACCATCGCTGCTGTCGCGGAGACGGAGCCCCTGTGCTTCTAGCTTCGATAGGTCGGCTGCGGATCGCGGTGCTGGTTCTGGCCATCATGCTGCTGGCCGGTGGCGTGAGCGTGCAGGCTGCGGAGCTTGCGGCTGCCATCGCTCAGAGCTCCGATGCTTCGGTGGTCACCCAATCTAGTGCTCAGCCCAGTGTTCAGGCCAGTGCTCCATCCAATAGGCAGTCCCGAGTTCAATCCCGCGCGCGCGCAAGAGCCCGGCGTCGGGATGCAGTCCGGGCGCTCACGCCCGGCACCGGGCGCGCGGACCCACCGCCTGACTCCATCGCCACGGCACTCGCGAAGGGAGGCAGTACCTCCTGGTCCATCGTCGTCGGCCTCACGCTGCTCACGCTGCTGCCTGCGATCCTTCTGGCCATGACGCCGATGGTGCGTCTCCTGGTGGTCTTTCACTTCCTCCGCCAAGCGCTGGGCACGCAGACCGCGCCCAGCAATCAGGTGCTGATGGGGCTTGCCCTGATGATGACCTGGTTCCTCATGCAGCCGGTCCTCACGGAGGTTGAGCAGAAGGCCACGACGCCTTATCGGCAGGGCGTCATTACGGGCGAGGTTGCGATTGCGCGCGGCATTGATCCGGTCAAGCACTACATGCTGCGCTACGCACGGGAGAAGGATCTGGCCGTCTTTGCTGCGGCTGGCATGACTCGCCGCCCGCAGAACAGAGAAGACCTGCCGTTCCAGGTCGTCGTGCCTGCTTACATTCTTTCGGAGTTGAAGGCAGGTTTTCAGATCGGCGCGGTTCTCTTTCTGCCCTTTCTGCTGGTCGACCTCGTTGTGGCCAGCATTACGACCTCCATCGGCATGTTGCAGCTGCCGCCGGTCGTCATCTCCACCCCGGTCAAGATATTGCTCTTCGTCATGGTCGACGGCTGGAACCTGCTAGCCGACAAGCTCTTGAAGAGCTTCTAACCCGCATCAGGAAAGGAGCACTCGCGATGGGCCCCGATCAAGTCGTCTACATCATGCGCCAGTTGCTCATCGAGGCGATTCTCCTTGCCGCGCCGTTGCTGCTTGCTGCCGCCACTATCAGTCTTATCGTCAGTTTGCTGCAAACGCTTACGGGCGTGCAGGAGCAGACCCTCACCGCTGTTCCTCGTCTTATCGTCGTCTTCCTCGTCACCATGGCGGCGATGCCCTGGATGATTCATCGTCTGATCGGCTACACCCTTCGTCTCTTTATCGACCTCCACCGCTACCTCGGCTAACCCATGACCATCGCGCAAGACGTAAAGACGATCGAGCACTGGCCCGCGTACCTGAGCGCCGCGGTTCTGGTGATGATGCGCGTCAGCAGCCTGATGGTCTTCGCCCCGATCTTCAGCTCTGCTGCTGTTGCTTCGCGCATCAAGGTTGGCTTCGTTCTTGCGGTCACGGTGCTGCTCGCGCCCGCTGTGGCCGCGGTGCCGGGGGCTCATGCGGTCCTCGACGTCTCGGCCATCCTCGGTGAACTGGCTGTCGGCCTCTGCTTCGGCCTCGCTCTCACCTTGCTTGTCGAGGCGGTCAACTTCGCCAGCACGCTCCTCGGCCAGTCCTTCAGCTTCTCGCTCGTCAATCTGCTCGACCCCAACACCCGCGTCGAGACAGCGGTCATGGGACAGATGCTCAACTGGTTCACAATCCTCATCCTTCTAGCTGCCGGTCTCGACCGCACGCTGCTGGCCGCTCTGGTCCGCAGCTTCGCCGCGATTCCAGTGGGCCGCGCCGTCTTCCTCGCGTCCTCTGGCGCGGCCCTGGTCTCGATGGCCAGCGGAATCTTTCTTGCCGGTCTGCAACTGGCCGCGCCGGTTATGGCCGCGGCGCTCGCAGTCGAGATGACCATCAGCATGGTCAGCCGTCTGGCTCCTCAGCTTCCCGCCATGATTATCAGCATCCCGCTCAAAACGATGGTCTCCTACGCCGTTCTACTGGCCTCGCTCGCAGTATGGCCGGGCTGGATCGAGCAGCACTTCACCCTGCTTCTCGACAACGCGGCAAAGCTGCTGGTGGCGCACCCATGACCATCTTTCATTCAATTCACGCCCAGAGGTCCACCCATGCCTGAGAAGGGCACAGAGCAGGGAACCGCACAACATCGCAAGAAGTCCAAGGAGAAGGGCGACAGCGTCCGCAGCCGTGAGCTGCTGAGCGCCGCGGCGATGATGGCTGGCGTCCTCGTGCTCGGTGCGGTGGCGCACCACTTCGTCGCTACCTGGGCCATGCTCTACCAGCAAAGTCTTGACCTTGCCTCCGTCGGTGAGGTGGTCGGCGAGCAGCGCTGGGGTAGCGCCATTCGCAGGATGCTTCTGATTACGCTCACTCCCGTGGGTGTGGTAATGGCGGCCAGCTTCGCGAGCGCGCTCACGGTGGGAGTCGCTCAGGGCGGCGGTCTCAGCATCCATCCCAACGCGCTCAGTCTCAAGTTCGAGCGGCTCAACCCCATCACCAACCTGGGCAATCTCTTCAGCCTGCGCTCGGCCACGCGCGTCTTCAAGTCGCTCGTACCTGCCGCTGCAATGGTTCTCTTCGGCTGGGCCGCGCTCAAAAAGCTCATGCTCCCCATGCCGGTAATGAGCGTGATGCGCCTTCCCACCGCGCTTACCACCGCCTACTCGCTCGCCCTCGACGCAGCCTGGATCACTCTCATCTGGAGCGGTGTCGACTACGCCGTCGAGTGGGCGGCCTGGAACAAGCGCATGAAGATGACCAAGCAGCAGGTGAGGGACGAGATGAAGGAGACGATGGGCAATCCCCATACCAAGGCTCGCATCCGTCAGGCCCAGAACAACCTGCGCCGCAAGGTCAAGGCCGACGTCTCGCGGGCCTCGGTCGTCATCACCAACCCCACCCACTACGCGGTCGCGCTGGAGTTCAGCTTCGACACCATGCAGGCTCCCACGGTGCTGGCCAAGGGCCGTGACCTGCACGCCGCCGAGATCCGCGAAGCCGCGCGCTGGGCCGGAATCCCCATCATCGAGAATCCGCCGCTCGCCCGCAGCCTCTTCCGCACGGTCGAGCCGGGACAGTCCATCCCCTTCGAGCTTTACGCCACCGTCGCGGGCATCCTCGCGTTTCTCTATCGCCAGAAGGTGGAAGAGAAGCTGCGCGAAGAGAAGCAGCGCGCCGCCGCCAAGGCTGCTGCCGCCGCTAAGTACCCACCGCCCACAGCGGGCATCAGGCCCGGCATTCAACCCGATTCTCAACCGAGCCAGGGAGGTGGCATGTGACCACAGCCGTCATGGAAAAACCCGTAATCGAACAGGGAATCAACCTCCGCGCCTTGCAGCCCGCGCTGCTTCCCGTGGTGGCCATCAGCATGGTCTTCGTCATGCTGGTCCCCATCCCCGGCTTCATCCTGGACGTACTCCTCGCCGCCTCGATCACGGCCTCGGTAATCGTCTTCCTCACGGCCATTCAAGTTCGCAAGGCGGTGGACTTCTCCGTCTTCCCGACGCTGTTGCTGCTGCTCACGCTCTTCCGGCTCTCGCTCAACATCGCCAGCAGCCGCCGCATCCTGCTGCACGGGCACGAGGGCACCGCCGCCGCCGGAGACGTTATCCAGGCCTTCGGCCAGTTCGTCGTCGGCGGCAACTACGTTGTGGGCTTCGTGCTCTTCCTGGCCCTCATCGCCATCCAGTTTCTGGTCGTTGCCCACGGCGCGGTTCGCACCGCCGAGGTCACAGCCCGCTTCACGCTGGACGCGCTTCCCGGCAAACAGATGGCTATCGACGCCGACATGAACGCCGGTCTCATCGATGAGCAGGGAGCCCGCAAGCGCCGTCAGGCCATCGCCCGCGAGGCCGAGTTCTACGGCTCCATGGACGGCGCGGCCAAGTTCAACCAGCGCGACGCGATGGCCACCATCCTCATCACCGCCATCAACATCGTCGCGGGCATCGTCATCGGCACGGTGCAGCAGGGCGTGGACCTGGCCACCGCGGTCAAGACCTACACCATCCTCACCGTCGGCGACGGCCTCGTCACCCTCATCCCCAGCCTGCTGGTCTCGATCGCCGGAGGCATGATCCTCACCCGCGCCTCCTCCTCGGGCCAACTCGACGACGAGCTGGGCACGCAGCTCCTTGCCCGCCGCAATACCCTCTGGATCGCCTGCGCCGTCCTGCTCGGCCTCGCCCTCATCCCCGGCCTGCCCAAGCTCTCGTTCATCCTGCTCGCCGGGGGAGTCGCCCTCATCGCCCGCAAGCTCCCCGCTCCCCAACCCGAGGAGCCGGAGGTCTTCGAGTCCAAGTCGAAGAAGGCCGAGGCCACCGACCTCACCAAGGCGGGCGAGAACCTGGCCAGCCTGCTCAAGATGGACGAGCTGACGCTCGAGATCGGCTTCCAGCTCATCCCTCTGGTGGACGAGAAGCAGGGCGGCCAGATGCTCAACCGCGTCCGCGCCCTGCGCCGCCATTTGGCCACCGAGCTGGGCTTCATCGTGCCTCCGGTCCACATTACCGACAACCTCCGGCTCAAGCCGCGCGAGTACACGGTCAGCCTGCGCGGCATCGAGATCGCCCGCTGGCAGACCGAGCCGAACTCCCTGCTGGCCGTGAACGCCGACCCCAAGGCCCGCGCGCTGCCCGGCGTCGAGACCAGGGAACCTGCCTTCGGCGTTGCCGCCCGCTGGATCCAGACCGGCCTCGAGGACGCAGCCCTGGCCGCTGGGTACTCAGTCGTAGACCAGACCACGGTCATAGGAACCCACCTCGGAGAGCTGATCCGCCGCCATGCGCACGAGCTGCTGGGCCGCCAGGAGGTCAAGCGCCTTCTCGACTCGCTCTCTGAGAGCCACCCCAAGCTGGTCGAGGAGCTGGTCCCCAAGCTGATGAGCCTTGGCGAAGTCCAGAAGGTGCTGCAGCAGTTGCTCCGGGAGCAGGTCTCCATCCGCGACCTCGGAGCCATCCTCGAGGTGCTGGTCGAGGCCGCACCCCAGTCCAAGAACATCGTTCATCTGGTCGAGTCCGTCCGCCAGAGCCTGGGCCGTGCTCTGGTCACGCCGCTGCTCGACCCCGAAGGCTCACTCCGGGTCCTGATGATCGACCCCGGCCTCGAGTCCGAGCTGGTCGGCACCTTCGATCCCCAAGCTGCCAACCTGCTCGGCGACGGTGCCTCCCGGCACCCCAACCAAGGAGAGTTTCTGCGTCGGCTGGTGGAATCTGTGAAACGCCTAACCGGAGGTGGCACGGCGATGGCCCTCCCCGTGCTCCTATGTCCGAGTCCGGCCCGATATCACGTTCGTCGCTGGCTGGAGCCGTTCGTGCCCAAGATCACGGTCCTCGCCCCGGTGGAGATACCGCCGGAGGTCCGGGTCAGAAGCATCGGGACGGTGGGTTAACACATTTGTTTGCAGATGTTTATAGCGGTAAGTAAGGCAGGGGGCCGAATGGCGAATCCGATCCAGATTCAGAAGACGCACCGCAGCACCAGCGAAGTAATCGTGGTCGAGGGTATCCCAATGAGGCAATTGAGAGGAAAGTTGAGCGAGAAGTTGAGTGATCTGCCGGATGTTCCAGCACTGCACGATCCCTCTCGCCGGGGTGCGGCAGGTTCAGCCTCAGACGAGGCGTTCGATGTCTCTGACGGACCAACTACCGGCACGCTCGACCGTCGGACCGGCTCCTACGGCTCCGGCAATGGTATCGCGCTGCTCTCCCGGCCCTCCGCCGCGCCGGTTCTCACCCCCTCCGAGCGCGACCAGCTCCTGATGGAGCACCTCTCCACCGTCCGCTATCTGGCCCGCCGCATCCACGAGCGGCTGCCGCAGCACGTCGACCTGGACGATCTCGTCTCGGCCGGAGTCGTCGGCCTTATCGACGCCTTATCCAAGTTTGACCACAATAAGAAGGTCCAGTTTAAGAGCTACGCCCAGTTCCGCATCCGCGGGGCCATTCTGGATTCGCTGCGCACTCTGGACTGGAGTCCGCGCGAGCTGCGCCGCAAGGGAAGGGCCGTCGAGGAGGCCATCCGCAACTCTACCCAGCGCCTGGGCCGCGCTCCATCGGAGCAGGAGATCGCCCGAGAGCTGGAGATCTCGCTCTCCGACTACCAGACCCTGCTGGGCGAGTTGAAGGGCCTCGAGATCGGCAGCCTGCACATGGAACGCTCAGAGGACTCGGGCGATGAGGAACTGGCTTACATCCCCGGCTCGCCCAACGAGGATCCGCTCTTCCGCTGCCTCAAGGGCGAGATGAAGCAGCGCCTCGCCGACGCCATCGAGGAGCTGCCCGAGAAGGAGCGCATGGTCCTGACCCTCTACTACTTCGAGGAGCTGACCATGAAGGAGATTGGCCTGACCCTGGGGGTGGTCGAGTCGCGCGTCTCGCAGATTCACTCCGCCGCCGTTGTGCGCCTGCGCTGTGCGCTTGCCGCGCTTCGGCCCAGCGGCATTCCGACCAAACCGGCGAAGACAACGCAGACGGCGAAGGTCATGCGCCTCAGCCGCTAAGAGAACTTTGGTTCAAAGGAGAGAGGAAGCTCATGCCGGACGCGCCAGAAAATATTACCCCGCAGTTGCTCGAAGACATCGAGCTGGAGGCCACACTTCAGTTTGGGTCTCGCGAGCTACAGCTCCGCGAACTGCTCGGGCTCTCTCCCGGAGACATCGTCGAGCTGAACCGGCACGTCTCCGAGCCGGTCGAGCTAGTCGTCGCCGACCGCGTCGTCGCCCGGGGCGAGGTCGTCGTAGATGTCGGCAACTTTGCCCTTCGCATCACCGAGGTAGCCACCCCACAACTTCGCCTGGAGAGTATCCGATGCCTGTTTTAGCCAGACTTCGCAGCCGCGTCTTCCCAGTTGCGGGCGAACCCGCAAAAACCCTCCCGCCATCGCTCTTCAACGACTACCTCGAGACAGCCGTGGGCGATCCCCAGCCGCCCATCCCGCGCGACCTTACCTCTGGCGTCTGCGCCGCGCCGGGCTGCGACAGCGGTTGGGTCAAGCCATGGAAGAACCGGACCCGCCCCATCTTCGAGGGCCGCTGGGGGTGCAGCACGCGCTGTATCCAGCGCCTGGTCGCCGCGGCGGTCCAGCGCGAGACCGGACCCGGCGGCGACGACACCGCCTACACGCCGCATCGCCACCGCATCCCGCTCGGCCTGGTGCTGCTGGCGCAGAACTGGATCACCCACGCCCAGCTCCAGTCCGCGCTCGAGAGCCAGCGTGCCAACGGCCACGGCCGCATCGGAGACTGGCTGGTCCAGATCTGCGGCATCGACCCGCGCCTCGTCACCCGCGCCCTGGGGATGCAGTGGGGCTGCCCGGTCTTCACCACCGAAGGTCTCTCCCCATCCACGATGGCGTTGGTCATGCCTAAGCGGTTCATGGTGGAGTTCGGACTGGTTCCGCTGCGCGTAGCAGCGGGCGATCAGCTCTACCTGGCCTCCGAGGATCATATCGACTCCGCCGCTGCGCTGGCCATCGAGCAGATGACCGCGCTGAAGGTCCAGACGGGGCTGCTCGACGACGCCCGGTTCGCAGAGGCGCGTTCGGCGATACTCGCCGCTGATGCAGTTCCGCTCACGCTCGAGACGGTGACCGACGTGGCCACGCTGGCCGGCCGCATCACACGCCTGCTGGAGCAGAAGCTCCCGCTCTCCACCCGGCTGGTGCGAATCCACCAGTACTACTGGCTGCGCATCTGGCTGGAGTCCGGCGCCTTCAGCAGAACGGGCACGCTGCCCTCGGGCACCGAAGACATCCACGACTTTCTCTTTACCCTGGCCAAACGATAAGTTAATTGGTGGTGCTGCAACGCAAAAAAGGCCCCGAACCGGGGCTTTTCCGTTCAATCAAATCTCTTTACTGCTGGTTCTCGATATTCGCGCGCTCTTTAGCCGCGTCCGCTCCGGCGATCTCGCCCGCTGCCGAAGCCTCGTTATTCGGCCCCAGGCCCAGCTTGATGATCGCCCGCGAGTCGGGCACCAGCTTGGTCTGCCAGCCGTTGTCGGCCTGAAACTTTTCCATCGCCGACACCGTGGACGCGTCCCACGTTCCCGAGGCGGTGCCGGTCATATAGCCCGACTTGATGAGGGCGTTCTGGATCTCGGTGGCGCGCTCCGGCGCAATCGCCCGCTGGGTCGCAGGCTTCGACGCCCGTGCCCGCTTGCTGAACATGCTTGGAGAGGTGGGGCCGCGATGAGCGCGCGGCATCATGGCGAAGCCGGGCAGGCTTGCCGTCCCGACAACTGTCAGGAGCAACGCTGAGACCATCAGGGAAGAGCGGCCGAACAACATAATGCCATGCACCTCTAAACTCTAGTATCGGCTGAATCTCCTAAGGAGACTGCTCGACTTTGAGACATAGTACCGGTCCAGTTACTAGATAGCAAGGAAAAGCCATAAAAAGAAGAAAATTAGAGCAACTAAACGATTTCTGTGGAAAACTCAGGCGGCCGCTTCAGCATCCAAAGCGGCCGCCCAGGTTGGTTCCTTACCGCAGTGTGCCGCCGATGTAGTTGGTTCCACTGGACTTGCCGGTTCCGTGGATCACGAATACCACATCGTCGCCCATCTTCAGTCCGGAGACCGCCGCCTTGTAGCTCGCCTCATCCGTCACCGGATGCCGGTTGATCTCGGTGATGAGCGCTCCTTTGCCCAGACCCACCTCATCGGCGAACGAACCCGGCGTCACGCTGGTCACGGTCACACCGCCCTTGATCCCGATCTTCTGGGCCGCGGCCGGAGGCAGCGCCGTCACGGTGATCCCGAGCTTGGTCTGCCCGGCGTCCGACTCCTGCGGCGAGTTGGCATCCTGGTCATTCCCCGCCACATCGGCATAGGTCTGGGCGCGGTCGCCGATCGTCACCGTCGCCGACATCTGCTTGCCGTCGCGCAGGTAGCCGATCTTGACCGTCGAGCCGATCGCGCGCGCCGAGATATCGCTCACCAGGTCGTCGCCGTCCTTGATCTGGCGTCCATCGACCGAGACCACGACGTCCTGAGGCTGGATTCCGGCCTTGGCCGCGCCGCCGTTCGGAGTTACGGTCGAGACGATTACGCCGCCGTTCTGGAAGCCGTACATCCGGCTCACCGCCGACGACTGCGCCGCCTGGAACGAGATACCGATGGACCCGCGAATCACCTTGTGCGACGGCCCGATCAGATCGTTATAGACCTTGGCCACGATGTTCGAGGGCATCGCAAAGCCCACGCCCTGCGAGCCCGACGACTGCGTGTAGATAGCAGTGTTCATACCCACCACGTTACCCGCCATATCCACCAGCGGTCCGCCCGAGTTGCCCGGGTTGATCGCGGCGTCGGTCTGGATGAACTTCTGGAACTGGTTCGCCCGGCCCGATTCGTCGCGCTCGTCGATCGAGCGATTCTTGGCCGAGACGATGCCCGCGGAGACCGTCTGCGACAGTCCGAACGGGCTACCGATGGCCAGCACCCAATCACCGACCTGTGCGCCATCCGAGTTGCCCAGCTTCACCGTCGGCAGCGGCGCCTTCAGCCCGGCCGTGTCGATCTTGATGACGGCGATATCGGTCTCGGTATCCACGCCGACCACCGTCGCGGGCCGTCCGTTGTCGATGCCGTTATCCGGGTCGGTCGAGAGCTTCACATAGATCTTGTCGGCCTTGTCGACCACGTGGTTGTTGGTGATGATGTAGCCGCGCGGATCGACGATGTAGCCCGAACCCAGCGCCCGCCGCTCGGAGCCGCCGCCGTCCTGGTCGTCATCGCCCTGGCCGCCCTGCCCGCCGAAGAAGCGGTTGAAGAAGTCCTGCATATCACCCGGATTCTGCTGGTCTTCTCCCTGTCCGCCCTGGTTGCCGTGGGGGGTGATCCGGCGGCCCTTGCGCACGGCCTGCTTCGGAATCGACTCGGTGTTGATATTCACCACCGCCGGTCCGACCCGCTTCACGATCTCCGAGAATCCGTTCGAGAGCACCGTCGGGCTGGGGATAACGATGGGACGCGCGTCCGTCGAATCGACCTTCTGCTCCTTGCCGCTGACGCTCGACGTCAGAACCGATCCAGCCAGTACCCCGACGGTCAAGGTGGCGAGCAGAGTGAAGGTGGTTGTCAGGCGGTTGCTGCGGATGCGGGTGAAAAAGCTCTGCTTCAAAGATTCCTGCTTCAAAGATTCCATGTTGAATCCAACCTCATCGTCAGTTTGTGCGCCAAGCCTTGGCGGCGGTCAGCGCGTCAGTTCGTTTCCGGCTGTTAGAGCCGAGTATAGTCCGGTGTTATCGTCGTCCGCACCGCAGGGGAGAAGGACGGCGATCGCCGTGCGCCGTGCAACTGGGGTCGCCGTGCCGACTGTCGGTTGTTTAGACGCGATCTACCGTTAAAGGTAGTAAGTCTTTTCCTCTGAACTGAAGGTTGCCTCACGCCGGAATCTCCGTCGCCTGCCCCAGCAGCTCGATGGTCGCGATCCCCGCCAGAATCAATCCAGCCCCGAGAGCCGACCGCATCCCCATCCGTTCTCCCAGAACCACCATCGAGGTCACCCATGCGAAGACCGGCTCGAGCGTCAGCAGCAGAGCCGTCTGGGTTGGCGGCAGGTGGGCCTGCGCGTAGCTCTGGACGGTAAACGCCGCCGCCGTCCCCAGCAGGCTGGTCACGCCCAGCGCCACGACCAGCCGAGGCGTCCAAACCAGGTGGTGCGCGCCCTCGAGCGGCAACGTCAGCAGCATCGCCACCGTGGCCGCGCCGATCTGTAATGTGGCCAGCACGCCGCTTTCTGTTTGGGGACCATCGGCAAACCCTCTCGAAACATGCGCCAACATCAGCAGATGTCCGGCAAAGGCCAGAGCGCAGCCCAGCGTCAGCAGGTCGCCTAAGCCTATGCTGGAGAAGATGTTCGCAGCCACGGTTCCCGGCGGAGTCGTCAGCAGCACCAGCCCCACGAACGCCAGCACCACCCCTGCCGCAGTGAACGCTCCGGGCCGCGCCGTACCCGCAGGCCGCAGCGTCGGCACCGTCGTCAGGATGGGTACAAAGATCACCACCAGCCCGGTCAGCAGAGCCGACTTTGCCGCCGTCGTCCGCGCCAGCCCCAACGTCTGCAGTTGGTATCCTGCCGCCAGAAACGAACCTACCGCCGCGCCCTTCAGCACCTGTCCCACGGAGACGCGCCGCAGCGCCCGCCGGTGCATGGCCACCAGCGCGGCAGTCGCCAGCCCCATCCGGATTACGTTGAAGACCAGCGGCGAAGCATCCCGCAACGCGTCCTTCACCACCACGAAGGTGGCTCCCCAGACCGCCACCACGCCCAGTAGCAGAACCTGCGCCAGACGCTCTGAGCTCAACCTACGCATCATGTTTTCCTGGCGGCGTTACCGCGTACTGAACACCGTCTTGCCTTGAACCACAGTCCTCAGCACCTTCGTCGCCAGAATCTCCTCGGGCTTTACCTTGGTCACGTCGCGGTCCAGCACGACCATATCTGCCAGATACCCCGGCTCCAGCCGCCCCTTGCGCTCATCCCGAAACTCCGCGAACGCCGACCCCTGCGTGTAGGCAAAGATCGCCTCCTCGATCGAGATCTTCTGCTCCGGATGAAACGTCATTGTGCCCGCCTCGTTCTTGCGGGTCACCGCCGCATATAGCCCTCGAAAGGGGCTGATCGGCTCCACCGGATAGTCGGTCCCGAAGGCCAGCGTCACATGATGATCGAGCATCGACCGCCACGCATAGGCATACTTCGAGCGCTCCGGCCCCAGCCTTGCCCCGGCCCAGCTCATATCTGTCAACAGGTGCGAGGGCTGCATCGACGCGATCACGCCCAGGCTATGAAACCGCTCGAAGTCCTCGGGCAGCAGCACCTGCGCGTGCTCGATGCGAAACCGCAGGTCGGAGGGCCGTATGCTGGCCATCCGCTCCGTCACAATCTCCGCATCCGGATCGCGTGGCAGCGCCTTCCCATTGGCCGGAGTTGCCACCTGCTCGGCCGCGTCGAAGGCGTTCAGAGCCATCGAGTTGGCCTCGTCGCCGATGGCGTGGAAGCCCAGTTGAAACCCCGCCGCCGCCCGCTCGGTAGCCATCGTGTTCAGCTTCGTCTGCATGTAGCGCGGCAGTCCGTAGTTGTTCGGATCGTCGGCATAGGTGTCGGCCAGCGCCGCCGTCCGCGACCCCAGCGAGCCGTCCATGTATGCCTTCAGCATCCCCAGGTGGAGCAGGGGATCGTCCGCCGGATGGCTCACCCGGCGCGACGCCAGCACCTCCAGCGGTGTATCGAAGGGCATCCACTCCGAGACTCGCAGCTTCAGCCTGTCTGTGTGCTCCATAGACTCGAGCATCAGCCAGTCATCCCAGTCGGAGTTGTCCTGAACGCTGGTGACGCCGTGCACCAGCGCGTCCACAATCGCTACCTCCAGCGCCTTCTGCCGGACCTCGGTCGTCGGCGGTGGAATCCTGCGCATCACCAGTCCCACAGCTGGGGTCTCACGTACGATACCCGTCGGCGTCCCGCTGGCGTCCTTGTCGATCTTGCCGCCGCCCGGATCAATCGTCGCCGACGAGATACCCGCCGCCAGCAGCGCCGCCGAGTTCGCCACGGCAATATGCCCATCCGTCCGCGTGAAGACCGCCGGATGCCCGCCCGTTACTGCGTCCAGATCCTGCCGCGTGGGCAGCGTCTTGGTCGGCCACAGCGTGTGGTCCCAGCCGCCGCCGACCACCCATCCACCGGGCGGCACCGTCGTCGCGTAAGCCTTGATGCGGTCGAGCATCTCGCCCAGCGAGCGCACGCCGTCCAGGTTCACCGTCAGCCGCTGCAACCCGGCCTGCGCCATGTGGGTGTGGGCGTCGTTGAACCCCGGCATCACGAACGCCCCGTTCAGATCGACGACCTCGGTCCGCGGCCCCTTCAGCCGCAACACCTCGGCGTCCGTGCCCACGGCCACGATGGTGCTGTTGGTCACGGCCACTGCCGTCACTCGCTTCGGTGTCGCCGAGGCATCCGGCTCGCGCAGATGCGAGCCAGTCAGCACGTCGCCGTGCACAAAAATAGTCTGGGGCGAGGTGTCCTGCGCCACCGCCACACCCGCACAGAAAGCCAGAGCAAAAAGAAGTCTCTTCACAACCCAGAGTTTACGCTGCGCTCACTCTACCTAGAAGCAACGGCAACAACGCCCTCGCGCCGGGCGGGCGGCACTTCGTGCTGTCTTGGACGCTTCGCGTGAGAAGCTTTAATCCCCGGCCAGATCCAGCACCGTCAGCAGCACCCTCCGCAGAGCCATCTCCCGCCCTGCCGGGTCGTACCACTCGCCCAGCGTATGAATCCCGCCGCCGGTCCCGCCTGCCGCCATCGCCACCGCCGGGACTCCCAGCGACAGGGGCAGATTCGCATCGGTAGACCCAATCCGCAGCTCCGTCCGGAAGCCCAAATGTCGGTCCACGGCCCGGATCGTCCGCAGCATCGCCGAGTCCATCGCCAGCTCACCGGCAGGCCGGTTGCCGATCATCTCGATCTTCAGCCGCGAACCCGTCGCCCGCGCCACCACGTTCTCGAAGGTCCGATGGATTTCTCTCTCGACAGCCAGCATCTGAGCCGGATCGGTTGAGCGCAGGTCCAGTAGCACGCTGGCCTCGGAGGGGATCGAGTTGATCGACGTTCCTCCAAAGATCTGCCCCGGACTGAGCACCGTCCGCGGCTCGTCGGGAAAGATCAGGTCGCCCAACTCCGCCAGTCCCCGGCTTAGCAGCGTGATGGGGTTCGGCGTGCCCGCGTCGGTCCAGGAGTGGCCGCCGGGGCCGCAGATCGTCACCCGATAGCGGCGGCTGCCCAGCGCCCGCGTCACCACGGCGGAGGTGCCCGCTCCTTCGAGGGCAATCGCCGCGCCGATCCTTCCGCGATGCACCCCGCGCTCGAAGAGAAACCGCATCCCGCGCAGGTCGCCCTCGCCCTCTTCGCCGACGTTCGCCGCGAAGAGAACCGGCGCAGCCGTAACGATTCCCGCATGACGCATCGCCGCCGCGATGGCCAGCAGAGCGGTCAGCCCGGCCGCGTTGTCGCAGGCCCCCGGCCCCAGAATCGGTCCGCCGATCTCCTCCTCACGAGGCACGGTGTCGGTTCCGGCAGGGAAGACCGTGTCCAGGTGCGCCGAAAGCAGCACGCTCTTCCTCGCCGAAGAATCCCCCAGGCTTCCGAGCGCGTTGCCCTCCGCATCGACGCCGACGTCGGCCAGCCCCAGTTCGCGGAACTTATCGGCGAACCACGCGGCCCGCTCGCCTTCGCCGAAGGGCGGAGCCGGGATCGCCAGCATCTCCATCTGCCACGCCCGCAGTTGCGGCTGGTGCAGGTGCAGCCACTGGAAGGCGCGATGCACCGCAAGCTGCGTCGCCAGCCGGGTGATGCGGAAGTGAGCCTGTGCGCTCAAGCTGCGTACTCCACGCTGACCAGAAACAGCCCCTTGGCCGGAGCTGTGGCCCCCGCCGCCGACCGCTGCCGCGCCTCCAGAATCTGCCGCACATATTCCGGAGCGATCCTGCCCCGGCCTACATCCACAAACGTCCCCACCAGGTTCCTAACCATGTGGTGCAGAAACCCCGACCCCGTCACCCGGTAGACCATCAGCCCGTCCTCCTCGGCCCATTCTGAGCTGAAGATCGTCCGCACGTTGTCGGGGGCTTCTTCGGTATCCGCGTCGCGCGTCGCCCGGTCCGGGTCCGAGGCCGCGAACGAGGTAAAGTCGTGGCTCCCAAGGACGCACCGCGCCGCCTCCTGCATGGCCCCCAGCACCAGCGGCCAGCGGCACTCCCACACCCACGGGGCCAGCATCGGCGAGCAGATGCGGTCCTGTCCGACCGCCAGCCGGGGAAAGATCCGGTACTCGTACGTCTTGCGGACCGAGCTGTGCCGGGCGTGGAAGCCGTCGTCCATCGCCTCGACCGAGAGCACCCGAATGCTCGCGGGCAGCGCCCGGTTCAGCGCCCGCAGCAGGTTCGCCGCGGGGATCGCCGTCGCCAGCGAGAAGCTGACCACCTGCCCCAGCGCGTGCACGCCGGTGTCGGTGCGGCCCGAGCCCTGCGGCAGCACGGACTCGCCGGTTACATGCTCCAGCGCTTCGGCCAGCGTGCCTTGCACGGTCGCCAGCCCCGGCTGCACCTGCCAGCCGTGATACGGCCCGCCGTCATAGGTCAGGATGGATTTCCACGTCGTCATCGTTCTGGTTCGTCTCTTCAGGGTCTCACGGAAGTCAACGTCTCCATGCCGGGTAGGACAATTCGGGACTCTATCTCCGCCGGATTGGTTGATATAGTAATCAGAACGACCTCAGCACTTTACATCCCAACCGCAGGGGCTTACTGCGTCCTGCGCGAGCCAGATTGATCTCTGAGAGTCTTACGGGATACTCCGCACGTCTATCAAGAACCGAGAGAGCAGACGCGCAAGAACCGGGACAGCGGACGCGGGTTCGCGAACAGGCGTTCGAGGGTGTGTCCTGCGAACTCGTAACCGTCCTCGCACCGTGCGCGGGCCGCTGTAACGCGAAGCAGTAAAGACTGGGAACAAAGCTGGTCGCAGGCATGGACCGGCAGCTGGAGAGAGCGACGTGAGATTGAACGATTTAAAGGCAGCGGCAACCGTTGCCATGCTGCTGATGAGCAACCTTGGCCAGGGACTGACGCCGCAAGTGCTGGCGCAACAGGCTGTAAGCCAGACTGGAGGCCAGACCGACGCCCAGCGCGCCGCCGCAGGTCCCCAGGCCGCCGGCCAGCAGGTTAGTCCCATCGCGCCGGCCGAGCCGCAGGCCATCGCCAACGATACTACCGGCCAGCCCGGCCTTCCTCAGGCCCCCGCGCCCAAACTCACCGAGCCGCTCTTCCTGCGCGACACCCTGAAGGACTACTCCAAGCTGAAGCGGTACACCCTCCGCAACCCGCTGCTGCCCTATACCCCCACCTACGTCCCCTCGCCCACGCTCAACAACTCGCCGCGCCTCGGCGACCTGCTCCGCGACGGCAAGATCTACCTCTCGCTCGCCGACGCCGTCACGCTCGCGCTCGAGAACAACTACGACATCGCCATTGCGCGTATCAACCTGGACATCGCCGACACGGACCTGCTCCGCGCCCAGGCTGGCTCCACGCTGCGCGGCGTCTCGACCGGACTGGTCACCGGCACGCTCGGCGGCACCACGACGACCATCACCTCGGGCGGCGGTCCCGGCGGCACCTCGACCTCGACCGGAGGCTCCGGCACCGGCAGCTCGGGTCTCGTTCTCAGCACCAACGGCGGCGGCCCCACGCCGTACAATCTGGACCCCACGCTTACCGCCAACCTCCAGTACGAGGCGCAGGTCGCGCAGCAGTCCAGCTCCTTCCTCACCGGTTCCAGCCAGATCAACACCAACACCGGCACCTTCGACTTTGGTTACACCCAGGGTTTTCTGACCGGCACGCAGCTCGGCGTCACCTTCAACAACACGCGTCAGACCACGACCAGCGCCCGCTCCGGCTATAGCCCGGAGCTTACGAGCGGATTCCGCATCACCGGTACCCAGCACCTGCTGCAGGGCTTCGGACCCGGCATCAACGGCCGCTTCATCCTGCAGGCCAAAAATGACCGCCGCATTACCGACTCGGCCTTCCGCCAGCAACTGCTCTATACCATCAACCAGGTGGAGAATATCTACTGGGCGCTGGTCAGCGGCTACGAGGACGAGCAGGCCAAGGAGCGTGCGCTGGCGCAGAGCACCCAGCTCGCCGCCGATAACCGCAAGCAGCTTGAGCTGGGCACGCTGGCTCCGCTCGACGTCGTCAACTCCGATAGCTCGGTCGCGACCGATAAGCAGGCCCTTATCGCCTCGCGCTCCAACCTCGAGTACCAGGATCTGCTGATGAAGCAGGCCATCGCCCGCAACCTGAACGACCCGCAGCTTGCCAAGGCTCCCGTCATTCCGACCGACCGCGTCGGTCTCGACCGGCTGCCCGAAGAGGATACGGATGTCGAGGACCTCGTCCGCCAGGCCTATGTGAATAACCCGCAGATCGAGCAGGCCATCCTGACGATGAAGAACAACCAGATCACCATTCGTGGTGAGAGGAACGGTCTGCTGCCGGTCGTCGATGCCTACGCCTTCTACGGGGCCAACACCATCGGCGGAGCCCAGAACCCGTTGCAGAACTGCGGCACCACGCTTTCGACGGCGACCTTCGTGCCTTGCACCCCGACTAACGGCGGCGTCAACCCCACAGGCTACGGCACCACTTTCGGCAACCTCTTCAACAGCACCGCGCCGGATAAGGGCGTCGGCGTCAACGTCAGCATCCCCATCCGCAACCGCGCGGCCCAGGCCGATCAGGCGCGCTCGCAGATGGAGTACCGCCAGACCCAGATGCGGATTCAGCAGCTCTACACGCAGATTCGGATTCAGGTCATCAACGGTCAGTACGCCCTGACCAACGACCGCGCGCAGGTGACGGCGGCTCAGGCTGCTCGCGACTACGCGGCGCAGGCTCTCGACGCCGAGCAGAAGAAGTACCGGCTGGGTGCTTCGACGACGGCGCTGGTCTTGCAGCAGGCGAGGAACCTGGCCACGGCGGAGAACAACCTGATCTCGGCCACGGCTGCTTATGCCAAGGACCGCGCGGCGCTCGAGCAACTGGTCTCCTCGACGCTCGACCGTTACGGCATCTCGCTGGGCGATGCGGCCTCCGGCACGGTGACGCAGAAGCCGCTGATCCCGGGGCTTACGGCTCCCAAGGCTCCGGAGCCGCCGAAGCCGTTGACGGCGACTCCACAGCCTCCTCCGCAGCAGCAGTAAGACACTTCACTCGTCACCCGTGGTCCTCCCGTTGGCTGGAATCAAATCTTCGATTCCGACCAGCGGGAGGACCATTGTTGTTAATTCGCCCGGACAAGGTATAGGCAAGGTATAAAAGTCACGGAGTGGATCATGCGCATAGCCATCGTCTCCGACATCCACGGCAACCTCACCGCTCTTGAGGCGGTCATCGCCGACCTCCGCCAGACCGCACCCGACCTCATCCTGCACGGTGGCGACCTGGTCCAGAACGGCGCGATTCCTGCCGAGGTCATCGACCGCATCCGCGATCTGGGCTGGCCCGGCATCCTCGGCAATACGGACGAGATGCTCTTCCGTCCCGAGGCGCTGACGGAGTTCGCCAGCCACTCGCCGCAACTGGAGCACCTGTTTGCGATGATCGCCGAGATTGCGGAGTTTACGCGGCAGGCGCTGGGGGAGGAGCGTCTGGAGTGGCTTCGTAGCCTGCCGCTCACGCAGATCGTGGCTCCCGTAGCTCTCGTCCATGCCAGCCCCGGAGACCTGTGGCGCGCGCCCATGCCGGATGCTTCCGACGCCGACCTCGAGCGCGTTTACCGGCCGCTCGGCCAGCCCGTCGCCGTCTATGCCCACATCCATCGCCCGTACATCCGGCGGCTTCCGGGCCTCACGGTGGCCAATACCGGCAGCGTCAGCCTCTCGCACGACGGCGATCCCCGCGCCTCCTATCTCCTGATTGATGAAGGTGTTCCGTCGATCCGCCGCGTCGCCTACGACCTTGACCGGGAGGCGGCGCTGCTCGATGCCAGCGGCATCCCGCACGCAGGCTGGCTGATCGAGAACCTGAAAAGCGGCAGCTTCCAGATGCCCCGACCCTGACCCGCGAGACGCCGAGACGGTAGACTCGATCTATGAGTTCTGAAGGACACAACCCTCTCGCGCACTCCCGTTCCGCCTACCTCCGCACCGCCATGCACCAGCCCGTCCAGTGGAATGAGTGGGGCCACGCGGCCTTCGCGAAGGCCGCCGCAGAAGACAAGCCCATCCTGCTCGATATCGGGGCCGTCTGGTGCCACTGGTGCCACGTCATGGATCGCGAGTCCTACGAGAACCCCGAAGTCGCCGAGATCATCAACGAGTACTTCATCCCCATCAAGGTCGACCGCGACGAGCGCCCCGACGTGGACACGCGCTACCAGGCTGCCGTCTCGGCCATCTCCGGCCAGGGCGGCTGGCCGCTCACGGCCTTCCTGACGCCCGACGGCAAGCCCTACTTCGGCGGCACCTACTTTCCGCCAGACGACCGCCACGGACGCCCCGGAATGCGCCGCGTCCTGATGACGATGGCCGAGGCCTTCCGCGATAAGCGCGACGAAGTGGACGACTCCGCCGCTAGCGTCATCGCAGCGATTGAGCACAACGAGTCCTTCGACGGCCACAGCCCCAACCCCGGAGCCGAGCTGGTTTCGAAGCTCATCGCTTCGGCGCTGCAACAGTTCGACAGCCGCTTTGGCGGCTTCGGCTCGCAGCCCAAGTTCCCCCACTCGGAGCCATAGACCTGCTCCTCGACGCAGCCACTCGTGCGGGAGCGGAGGAGGGAATCGCGAAGGCCGCCGCCTTCACGCTGGAGAAGATGAGCAAGGGGGGCATCTACGACCATCTCGCAGGCGGCTTCCACCGCTACTCGGTCGACGAGCGCTGGGTGGTTCCGCACTTCGAGAAGATGTCCTACGACAACTCCGAGCTGTTGAAGAACTACGTCCACGGCCTCCAGACCTTCGGGGAGCCGGAGTGCGCCCGCATCGCCCGCGAGATGATCGTCTGGATCGACGAGTGGCTCTCGGACCGCGTCAACGGCGGCTTTTACGCTTCGCAGGACGCCGACTTCTCGCTCGACGACGACGGCGACTACTTTACCTGGACGCTCACCGAGGCTCGCGCCGCGCTCACCCCGAAGGAGCTGGCCGTTGCCGCGCCGTACTTCGACATCGGCGAGATCGGCGACATGCACCACAACCACGAGAAGAACGTCCTCCACATCGACATCTCGCTGGAGACCGTCGCTAAGCAGGCGGGCGTCTCGCCGGAGGAGGCCCGGTCGCTGCTTGCCACGGCCAAGGCCAAGCTCTACGCCGTGCGCAAGACGCGCCCCACGCCCTATGTCGATAAGACGATCTACGTCGCGTGGAACGCCATGATGATCTCGGCCTATCTTGAAGCGGGCCGTGTGCTGGCGATGCCCGAGGTGACTGCCTTCGCGCTCAAGTCGCTCGACCGGGTGCTGGCCGCAGCGTGGGATGGGGCTTCGATGGCCCACGTCGTCGCTTACGGAGAGGGTGTCAACACGGGCGAGCGCATCGCTGGGGTGCTTGAGGACTATGTCTTCACTGGCCACGCCGCGCTGGATGCCTGGGAGTCCACCGGCGATATCCGTTACTTCAACACCGCTCTCGCCATTGCTGAGATTGCTATCGGCAAGTTCTACGACTCCGCTCAGGGAGCCTTCTTCGACACAGAGACTCCTGCTGAGGGCGAGGTTCGCCTGGGCGCGCTCACCACGCGCCGCAAGCCGTTGCAGGACTCGCCGACACCCGCCGCAAACCCCGTTGCCGCCGCGCTGCTGCTGCGTCTCGAGGCGCTGACGGGCAGGGAAGAGTTCGCCGCCAAGGCCCAGTCCACTCTGGAGTGCTTTGCCGGTGTGGTCGAGCACCTCGGCCTCTACGCCGCGAGCTATGGGCTGGCGCTGCAGCGGCTGATCCTGCCGCCGGTGCAGGTCTGCATCGTCGGTTCGGACGCTCTGGCCACAGAGCTGGAGCGTGCGGCGCTGGTGCGTTATGCGGTCAACAAGTCGGTGATCCGGCTGTCTTCTTTGGAACAGCTTCCGCCCTCGCTGGCCGAGACGCTGTCGCATCTTCCGAAGGTCGAGGAGAGCTTTGCGGTGCTATGCAGCGGCTTCTCCTGCCAGCCGCCGATCACTTCTCCCGATGTGTTGGTGGAGGCATTGGGTAAGGTGCTTTAGAGGAGTGGACCGTCCAACCGCCTGCCAGCGCGACATACTTTTTAGGCTAGGAGTCTGTTGGTGGGCGTCTGTACGCCAAATCGACAAAGCCATTCCTGTAAGCGACTACATTCTTCAGAAGCCACTTCTGCTCCATACCGGAGTTGCCGAATAGGTGTAGCCCGTTACCCAGTGTGACCGGCGCTATCATCAATCTGATTTCATCCACCAGGCCGAGCTTGAGAAAACTCTGGCCTAGCGCGGCCCCTCCCACCAGCCAGATGTTTTTGTATCGGGGGGCGAGCACCTCATCCACCAATCTCTTGAGGTCGCCTGAGTAGAACTCCACGCTCTTCCGCGTGGACGGCAGCTCTCTTTTCGTTATCACGACCGTCGGGGTATCGCCGTAGGGCCAGCCGAGTTGCAGCGCGTGCTCATAAGTGCGAGAACCCAGCACGTAGCAGTCTATCGACTGGATAACCTCCGCGCCGTCGTCGGTGACTCCTTTGGGATAGATGTCGCCAGGACTATCCATCCAGGAAACACTGTTGTCCGTCCTGGCGATGAAGCCATCAAGGCTTGAAACTACGTGCAGCGTAACCGTCGATCTCATTCCACTCGACATATTTCCTCCTGATGAGGCCGACATTGATAGCGTCCAGGCTGTTTCGTAATCGGAATTGGATCGACAATGAATAGTTGGCCGGAGTTAGGGAGTCTCGCTTCCAGTTAGAGTGTGGACCGCAGTACTGTCAGCCGTCGTCTTCATCACCAGCATCGTGGCGTCGGTCCCCAGCGGGATGCCTTTCTTCTCGAAGACCAGCACGATCCGCTTCCTCAGCTCGCGTAGGATCGGATCCTTCTGGTTCGGCCGCACGCGCAGGTTGATCGGATAAACAATCGAGCGCCCGTCGATCTTATCCACCCCCAGGATCACCGGATCGGCGATCAGCACATTCTGGAAGGCCGTATCTCCACGCAGGGTGGCCGCAATCTCGCTCAGCACCTGCATCACCACATCCGGGTTGGTGCTCGCATCCACCGAGACCGGCAGCGTTGCGATCGAGTAATCGCGGGTCAGGTTCGAGACTGTGGCGATCTGAGAGTTGGGAATGATGTGCAGGGTGCCGTCACTGTCGCGCAGCCGCGTCAGCCGCAGGGTCAGGTCTTCGACCGTGCCCGTGAGCGAGGCGGCGCGGATGACGTCGCCCACGTTGTACTGGTCCTCGACCAGGATGAAGACGCCGTTGATGATGTCCTTGAAGAGCGACTGCGCGGCCAGGCCGACGCCCACGCCGATGATGCCCGCCGAGGCCAGCAGCGGCTTGTAGTCGATGTTGAAGAGGTTGAGAACCTGAAGAAATCCCAGAAATCCCAGCACGCTGTAGGCTGTGCCGCGGATGATCGCCGCCATGGTGCGGAGCTGAGAGGCCCGCTGGACGTTGACCACCGTGAGCTTGCTGGCCGCGTCGTTCAGGCGCTTGACGAAGAAGCGCACCACTCGCTCGAGGATAAGCAGCATGATGACGACGAGCAGGATCTTGGGCAGGCGCTCACGCACCATCACCATGATGTCGTTGTGCCAGTCGTGCTCGATGATGCGAAGGGTGCTCTCTTCGGGTGCGGGGGCGAAGAGGGTGGCAAGCAGGGTGTGCATCGCAGGCAGCATAATCCAACCTTCAGAGACTGAAAGAACACCTCCAGCTTATCGGAAGAAGATTCATTGCAAGTGTCCTTGCTTTCGCTCACAATGAGACGCAAATGGGCGAGGGGAGCCGGACCATGAGAGACCGGAAGAACTGGTGGAGGTTTCGTACAGGCCACATCGTCGTCGCGGTGGCTTTGGCATGTGGAGCGGCAGCAAATGCGCAATCCCCGGGACAGCCCTATTCTTATCCGGGGGCTACTCCGGCTCGGCCCGGTCAGGCGGGGACGGGGGGACCTCCTCAACTGGGTGGCGATCTGCCCCGGCCTCCCGGCCCGATTATCGAGAGCCAGGCCGCGGGCCGCAACCTGGATCGGCAGCGCCGTCTGGTAGCCGATACGCAACGGCTGCTGCAACTGGCGATCGAGCTGAAGACCGAGGTGGATAAGACTAATCAGAACATCCTGTCGGTCGATGTAGTCAAGAAGGCCGAAGAGATTGAAAAGCTGGCCAAAAGCGTTAAGGATCGGATGAAGGGATAAAAGAGCGGCGTGGAGTGCCCAACCACGCCGCAAACCTAAACTTGTGGGGCTGTTTCTATGGCAGTGCGACTGCCGCTGCCGCGTTGACGAGCGCCTGCGCCACTCCGGGCAGTGCGGTCGCTGTGGACTGCATCGCGGCGACCACTGCCGCGGCTGTCCAGCCGGGGTGCGCGGCGCGGATGAGGGCTGCGACTCCCGCCGCCAGTGGGGCGGAGGCGCTGGTGCCCATCGCCTGCACGTAGGACAGGTGGCCCAGGCCGAAGCACCCGAAGGAGTGGCTGCTATCGATGGGAGCGCCATCGGCGGTGCCCGGCTTGCCGGAGCTGCACGCTCCTTCGATCCAGCCTCCGGCTTCAGTTGTGGAGGACGATGGGGGATAGCTGCCGCCGGGGGCGGCGAGGGCGTTCAAGGTCGTACCGTGGTTGCTGTAGTAGGGCAGGGTGGCCGGGCCGGTGGAGCAGGTGGCCCCTGTGGTCAGGTCTTCGGCGCACTCCGGGTTGGTGGAGGCGACGACGGCCAGCACCCCTAACGATTGCGCCGGGATCTCAAGGTATCGCCGGTTGCTCAGGTCGAAGCCTTCGTTACCGGCAGCCGCGATGAGGATCGTCCCGGCCTGTGCGGCTGTGGATGCCGCCTGGTCGAAGAGCGCCTTGGCGTCCGCGCCGTCGCTGCTTTCGAGGTCGATCAGGGTTCCCAGAGACAGAGAGACGATGTCGGCGTGCTGGGCTACAGCGTCGTCCAGCCCCGCGATGACCCACGAGAGCAGCCCGCTGGCCTGTCCCGACGCGCAGGTGGAGGCGTCGCCAGCGGTGGCGGGCATTCGTTGCAGCACCTTAATGTTGAGCAGCGTTGCCGACGGGGCCACGCCGACGACCAGCCCGGTGGCCGAGCCCATCGCTCCTGCCGCCAGTGACGCGGCCCAGGTGCCGTGGCCCTGCTGGTCTTGCGGGGAGCCGTCGTCGCAAGGGCTGGGGACAGCGCTCTGGTCGATCTCGCTGAGGTTCAGCGTGAGGTTAGGCGCGATGTCCGGGTGGGCGGCGTCGACGCCGCTGTCAAGGATGGCGATGCTTACGCCCTTGCCTTGGGTGGTGTCCCATGGCCCGGTGACCTGCCCGGTGGCCGGGCCTCCGGGTATCTGGAGCCCGTAGCCGCCCACTTGGCGCACTGCCCAGCCTTTTGGGGAGGTGTAATCGGCGTCGGCGGTGGTGAGCGGCTTGAAGCCCGTGGGGGCGCTGGTGCCGATGGGGAGCATCGTGACGGCCTGGGCCGAAACAACCCGGTCGGCGGTGACGGCGGCTACGCCGGGCAGAGCACGCAGGGTCGAGAGGACGTCAGGCAGGGCGCTGGTGACGACGACTATTCCGAAGCGATCATTGCGATGGAAGAGCGTGGCTCCAACCGCTTGAACGTCAGTTTCGGCGTCGGCGGGGATGGCGGCGTTACGATATGCGACCAGATACCGGCCGGGAACGGAGGTTCCGAATGGGGACGGCTGGCTGAACGACGTCCGAGGATGAAGTAGCAGTACAGGTGTAAGTATTAGTTGTAAAGTTATGATCCGTAATGGTTTCAATTTGTAGTCCTCTTTCGGGATCTGGGCGTCCCGACATGGGATTGATCGGCGGCGGGGACTCCGGCAGGCGCGACAAGGAGGACACCGTGGGGTACGGCGGTCAGATTACCTTCGGGAGAAAGAACGGAGGAATGGGTCTCTTGTCCGGATGGAAGGTTGCGGGGAGGACAACAGGAGGTTGCAGGTGATAGAAATTGGCTGAGGGGAATCGGAATGGCGCGTCACTCGGGCAGTGCAGTTGCGAACGCCGGTACGGCAGCAGGCAGCCGTGCAGTCGCAACAAAAAAGACAGTGGGATCGACCGATGAGACGGCGGCGTGGGGTGGACTCTCGCGGGAGAAGCTGGTTGAGTTCTACCGGTTGATGTACCTTTCGCGCCGCACGGACGATCGCGAGATCGTGCTGAAGCGGCAGCAGAAGATCTTCTTCCAGATCTCGTGTGCGGGGCACGAAGCCCTGCTGGTAGCGGCGGGCATGGCGCTCAAGCCGGGGTACGACTGGTTCTTCCCGTACTACCGCGACCGCGCCCTGTGCCTGGCGCTGGGCAATACGGTCGAGGAGCAGTTGCTGCAATCGGTGGGCGCGGCGGCGGACATCGCCAGCGGCGGGCGGCAGATGCCCTCGCACTGGTCCAGCAGCAAGCTGAACATCGTTACGCCCAGCTCGTCGACGGCGACGCAGTGCCTGCACGCGGTGGGCTGCGCGGAGGCGGGACGCTACTTCAACCGCCATCCCGAGGCCGCGCTGAAGACCGCGGCGGGCGCGGCGGACTACCGCTCGTATAAAAATGTGAAGTTTAATGGCGACGAGGTCGTCTATGTCTCGATCGGCGAAGGCTCGACCAGCCAGGGTGAGTTCTGGGAGTCGCTGAACACGGCCTCGAACGGCAAGCTGCCGGTGGTGTACGTGGTCGAGGACAACGGATACGCCATCTCGACGCCGGTGGAGGCCAATACGCCGGGCGGTAATATCTCGAAGCTGGTGGCGAACTTCCCCAACTTCCACTTCGCCGAGGTGGACGGCACCGACCCCATCGCGAGCTACAAGGCGATGGTGGAGGCGGTGGCATACTGCCGGGCAGGGCATGGTCCGGCGCTGGTGCACGGCCATGTGATTCGGCCCTACTCGCACTCGCTGAGCGAGGATGAGCGCGACTACCGCTCGGCCGAGGAACTGGAGGCCGATGCGCTGCGCGACCCCATCGCCCGGATGCAGATGTGGCTGCTGCGCGAGGGGATTCTCGACGAGGACGGGATCGACCAGCTTGAGAAGAAGGCCGATCTCGAGGTGCAAAAGGCTGCGGATCAGGCGGTAAGCGCCGCGTTTCCTGAGCCTGCGTCGATCCTGAAGCACGTCTACTCGGAGAACCTGAGCTGCGCGGACCCGCGCTTTGCGACCGAGCCTGTGGTGACGAATCCCGCTGAGCGGACGATGGCCGACCTCATCAACACCTGCCTGAAGGACGAGATGCGGCGTGACCCGCGGATCGTCGTCTTCGGCGAGGACGTGGCCGATGCGACCCGCGCGGAGATCCTGAAGGACGGCAAGGTCAAGGGCAAGGGCGGCGTCTTCAAGCTGACCTCGGGGCTACAGATGGAGTTCGGCTCGGACCGCGTGTGGAACAGCCCGCTGGCCGAGGCCAACATCACCGGACGCGCCATCGGCATGGCCGTGCGCGGGCTGAAGCCGGTGGTGGAGATCCAGTTCTTCGACTACATCTGGCCCGCGATGCACCAGATGCGCAACGAACTGGCGTTGATCCGCTGGCGCTCGAACGGCGATTTCTCCTGCCCGCTGGTGATGCGCGTACCCATTGGCGGCTACCTGACGGGCGGCTCGATCTACCACTCGCAGTCGGGCGAGAGCATCTTTACCCATACGCCGGGCGTGCGGATCGTGATGCCGTCGAACGCGCTCGACGCGCTGGGGCTGCTGCGGACGGCGATCCGCTGCGACGACCCGGTACTCTTTCTGGAGCACAAGCGGCTGTATCGGGAGCCTATCGGCAAGGCCGCCTACCCGGGGCCGGAGTATTCCATTCCGTTCGGCAAGGCGAAGATCGTGCGGCCGGGCAAGGACTTGACCGTGGTGACGTATGGGGCCGTGGTGCCGCGTGCGTTGCAGGCGGCGGAGAAGCTCTTTCGCGAGAAGAAGATCGACGTTGAGTTGATCGACCTGCGCTCGCTCTCGCCGTACGACTGGGAGGCGATTGCCGAGTCGGTGCGGAAGACGAACAAGGTGATCGTCGCGCACGAGGATATGAAGAGCTGGGGCTATGGGGCGGAGATCGCCGCAAGGATTGGCGAGGAGCTGTTCCACGATCTCGACGCGCCGGTGCGGCGTGTGGCGGCGATGGACACGTTCGTGGCCTATCAGCCGCTGCTCGAAGACGTAATCCTGCCGCAGCCGGACGACCTCTACAAAGCAATGATCGACCTGGCCGCCTTCTAGTATTTCGTACCGTTCTTGGGGCGTATAGGTGGGATGATCCGTTGAAGTCCTCCCGTTGGTCGGAAGCGAGCATCGCTCGTTTGGGCCGGCGGGAGGACTTTTTGCTTTTTTCCTGGCCCGGATCGCTGGGCTAAGGGGGAATCTCGCCTCGGTGAACCTGCATCACAACCCGGATTCTGTAGCTTCGGAAGGAGACCCTCCGTTTTCTGGAAGGAGGCAGTGATTAAGTTGCCAATAGCTTCTATATCATCTCCTCCGGTTTCGGGCTTTCGGCGAGAAAAAATTATTGCGGGGTAGGGAACTTCTCTAAAGGTGGCCCAATACCCTCTCTGAGAGGCCGGGGAGACGGGTGGCATAGAGCTTTGAGAGAGGTTGAAATGAGCCGCGAACTGCGAAAGACGCCTTGGATTTCAAGGGGTTGATGAATTTTTTGTAACGTTCGGACGAGAAAATAGAGAGGATTTTGCTAGGCAGGCGACTTGGAAGAGTGTTTTCCTCCAGCAAGGCTACTGACAGATGAATTTATGAGCGTTCTCTCATTTTGGGGCCGAATTTTCCACCGCATGGGCTTGAGATCTGTGTCCCGATGGGATAGAGTAAATCCCGTTGCTTTTTGTAAGGAATCAGATTTGATTCTTCAAATTGTTTTCCATAGAAATATACAAAAAACGCACAACTAATTTCTGGGCCGTGCGTCATAGTATGTGTAGCCCAGAAAGCAGCCGGACTTTCAGTTCCCTCGGTTCCGGCTTCCCCTATCCGCAAGACAAACTCCCCCCTTATACGAAAGGCGCCCCGAACACCGGGCGCCTTCTCTCCTTTAACCGTGTGGTTGGGTTTTCAGTGCAGTCCGAGGCGACGATCCAGCGACGCTGCTCCCGGCCCGGCCAGAAGCAGCATGACCGCGATGGCGGCCAGCGTCAGCGTGTGTTCGGACGCCTCGTAGCCGTGGCGCAGGTTGACCAGCACCAGCGCTACGAGCAGGTCTCCGGCGGTCAGCAGGGACCAGAAGCGGGTGAAGAGGCCGATCAGGATCGAGAATCCGCCCACGAACTCGGTCGCGGTGGAGACGTAGCCGAGCCAGCGCGGCAGCCCCAGATGGACGACGTAGTCGTTGAAGTGCTCGACCGAGCTGAGGAGGTGGCCGTGGTTGAGGCCGCCCGCCGGGTAGACCTTGCTCCAGGAGTGGGAGACCATCGCCGCGCCCAGAACGACGCGGAGCAGAAAGACTCCCCAGGGTTGGAAGCCGTTGAGCCAGCGGACCATTATCTTGCCCCCTGCGGGAGATATTCGTCGAGAAAGCGGTTCAGGGCCTCGGCGTAGGCTTCGTCTTTGACGGGCGGCGTTAAATGGACGATGAGGTTGGGAGATGCGGCTCCGCGTGCGAGCTTGTCTACTTTATCCGCGTCTGGCGCGGGGTTTACAGGAGAAGGGCCAGCCGTGAGGATCAGCTTGGGAGTCGCCAGCGAGGTGAGCGGCGAGAGGTCGAAGTGCTCATGGAAGAGGAACGAGAGCGGCACCAGCTCCGCTCGAGGGTCGCGTCGCAGGATGCCGAGCACGTCGGGCTGGGGCGACTCGATCAGCAGAGCGGGCAGTTCGTGGTGGCGGGCGGCGAGATGGGCGGCCAGGGCCGCGCCGAGGCCCGCGCCGTAGGGCAGGATCGTGGAGGCAGAGAGGTGGCGCGTGGTGATGAGGTAGTCCAGTGCGGCGTCGGCGTCTTCGGTCATGCGCTGCTCGTCGGGGTGCGAGGGATCGCTGGCTCCGAAGCCGCGGTAGTCGAAGGCGAAGACGTTGAGGCCGGTGGCGTGCAGGGCTTCGAGCGTGCGAGTGTTGGCCGCAAGATTGCCAGACCCGTCGTGCAGGACGAGGAGGGTGAAGCGGTCGCGCGGGCCGGGCGCGGCGGGAATCCACCAGCCGGAGAGGCGGGCCTGTCCGCTCTCTTCGGTGGCTCCGAAGCGCAAGGCAGAGACGCCGAGGGTGGCGGGCGGCGCGGTCGCTCCGGCGACGGGGTGCAGCAGGAGCTGCCATTCACCCTGGTAGACCAGCAGGCAGAGCGTGAGGTAACCGCAGAAGAGCGCGCCGAGCAGGGTGGCCGCGATTGCGCCCAGCAGCCATGCGGGGTTGATGACCTCGAGCGGTTGAGTGGAGGCGCTCGGTGCGTTGTGCAGAGGTTTTGCGGAGGTGGCGGACTTGATCTTTTGAGCCATCGGGGTGCTCTTCGAAGGGTAGCATTTAAGCTGAGATAAGAGATGTGGAGGGAGTAGAGATGGCGCAATGGGTAAGGCTGTGCGGAGTCGCCGAAGCTCCGGCCGAGGGCAACGTAATGGAGGCCGAGGCTGGCGAGCGGGCGATCTGCCTGGCCAACGTGGGCGGGATGCTGGCAGCGGTGGATAACCTATGTCCTCACCAGCAGGGGCCGCTGGGGATGGGCTGGCTGGAGGGCGATCACGTGGTCTGCCCGTGGCACTCATGGAGCTTCAGTCTGAAGACCGGGGAGGCGGCGGCTCCGGAGCGGGCGCGCGTGGACGTCTTCCCGGTGAAGATCGAGGGCGATGAGGTGCTTGTGGATATCGAGCCACATGGCAGCAACTAATTTGGGCTATTGTGTTTATCAACACAGACGTACGGATACAGACGTACGAATGTGTTGTGGAGGGTCAATCTATGAAGATGCGCAATATGCTGCTCGGCCTGCTGGGTGTGGTTCTGCTCGCCGGTTCCGCCATCCCGGCTCACGCTGCGGGGTACCCTCATCACCGTCATCATCACCGCCACCACCATCACCTCTAATCCAGAGGGAAATGGCTATCCCGAGGCCCGGCTGCAATCGGCCGGGCCTTTCCACATGCGCTTAACCGACCTGATCCCATAATCCTGATAGAATCACTTGAATCCACTCCTTTTGGATTTGCACCGGTCTGCTCCACTCGCGGGCGAGACGGTCAGGAGAGGCAATGCAGGCAATATTGGCGCTCGAAGACGGGCGCATCTTTCGCGGTAAGGGATACGGCGCGCGGGCTGAGTGCTCGGGTGAAGTGGTCTTCAATACATCGCTCACCGGCTACCAGGAGATCTTTACCGATCCCTCCTATGCTGGTCAGATCGTCGTCCTAACCAATCCTCATATCGGCAACTATGGCACCACGCCCTCTGATGCCGAGGCGACCAAACCCTATATCGAAGGGCTGGTGACACGGGAGTTCTCGCCCATCAGCTCGAACTGGCGCTCGACCGAGGTCGCCGACGAGTACCTGGAGCGCAACGGCGTTCCGGTGATCGCGGAGGTGGACACGCGGGCGGTGGTGCGGCACCTGCGGGCCTTCGGCGTGATGCGCGGCGTGATCGCGTCGGGCGAGTCGCTCGACGAGGCGGCGCTGGTAGCCAAGGCCAGGGCCATTCGCAAGATGGATGGGACCGATCTGGCTTCGGTCGTGAGCACCAAGAAGATTTACGAGTGGTCGGACGCGGAGCCGCGTAACCAGACCGGCGATAAGCTGCTGCCCGCGGCGGAGAACCTTCCGCTGAAGCATGTGGTGGCGTACGACTTCGGCATCAAGGCCAACATCCTGCGGATGCTGACACGCGAGGGCTGCCGCGTGACGGTAGTTCCGGCACGCACCTCGGCGGAAGAGGTGCTGGCGCTGAATCCCGATGGCGTCTTCTTCTCGAACGGCCCCGGTGACCCCGAGCCGCTGGACTACGTCATCGAGAACGTGCGGAAGCTCAAGGGCAAGACGCCGCTCTTTGGCATCTGCCTGGGCCACCAGGTCTTCGGCCTGGCGCTCGGCGGCAAGACCTACAAGCTGAAGTTCGGCCATCACGGCGGCAATCACCCGATCCTGAACCATGCCACGGGCAAGGTCGAGATTACGGCGCAGAACCACAACTACAACGTCGATCCGGCTAGCCTGCCCGACGATGTAGAGCGTACGCACACCAACCTGAACGACCAGACGCTGGCCGGGTTGAAGCACAAGACCGACCCGATGTTCAGCGTGCAGTACCACCCCGAGGCCAGCCCCGGACCGCACGATTCGCACTACCTCTTCCGGGATTTTCGGAAGATGATGGACGAGTGGAAGAAGTAACTCCTAGATAAATAGGACGAGAGGAGCGGCAATGATCGAAGTCCAGCTTGAACCTGAACTGGAAGCACGGTTGGAGCGTCTCGCGGCTGACACGCATGTCAGCAAGAGCTTCTTCGCTCACGAGGCGATCCAGCGATTTGTAGAAGATCGCGAAGATTACCTTGAGGGCATTGCCGCTCTCTCTCAATCCAAGTACGCGATCTCGCAGGAAGAGATGGAGCGGCGATCGAGTGTGGCGGACTGAGTTCACCGATGTTGCGGAGCGGGCGCTGCTCAAGTTGGACAAGCCCGTACGGGAACGCATTCTGGCCTTCTTCCGCGAGCGTGTGAGTTCGTCGGAAGACCCAAAGGCTCTCGCCGAACCGCTTGCAGGGGAGTTTCGCGGACTTTGGAGATTTCGTGTGGGTGACTATCGCGTCATCTGCGACATACGGCAGGATGTCCTCATCGTCCTGGTACTTCAGGTGGGGCATCGCAGGGAAGTTTATCGTTAGATCGGAATAGAGAATGCCACGCAGGAATGACATCGCGAAGATTCTAGTGATCGGCTCCGGCCCGATCGTCATCGGCCAGTCGGCCGAGTTCGACTACTCGGGCACGCAGGCGTGCAAGGCGCTGAAGGCGGAGGGGTATGAGGTGGTGCTGGTGAACTCGAACCCGGCCTCCATCATGACCGACCCGGAGGTTGCTGACCGTACCTACATCGAGCCGTTGACGGCCACCTACCTCGAAGAGATTCTGCGGGTCGAGATGGAGATGCTGACGGCTTCGGGCGCGAAGGGCGTCTTTGCCGTGCTGCCTACCGTCGGCGGACAGACCGCGCTGAACCTCGCGGTCGATCTGGCCGATGCGGGCGTGCTCGACCGGCTCGGCATCGAGCTGATCGGCGCGAAGCTCGACGCGATCAAGAAGGCCGAAGACCGTCTCCTGTTCAAGGACGCGATGAATAAGATCGGACTCGACATGCCGCAGTCGAAGCTGGTCAACAACGTCTCGGACGGACTGGCGTTTGCTGCCAAGATCGGCTTCCCGGCGGTGATCCGTCCCAGCTTCACGCTCGGCGGCTCGGGCGGCGGCATCGCGTACAACCGCGAGGAGATGACGGATATTCTCTCGCGCGGTATCGACCTCTCGCCCGTCTCCGAGTGCCTCATCGAGGAGTCGGTGCTGGGTTGGAAGGAGTACGAGCTGGAGGTCGTGCGCGACCTGAACGACAACGTCATCATCATCTGCTCGATCGAGAACTTCGATCCGATGGGCGTGCACACGGGCGACTCCATTACCGTGGCCCCGGCGCAGACCCTGACCGACCGCGAGTATCAGGCCATGCGTAACGCCGCCATCGCCGTCATTCGCGAGATCGGCGTCGAGACCGGCGGATCGAATGTGCAGTTCGCCGTGAATCCGCAGAACGGCCGTATGACCGTCATCGAGATGAACCCGCGTGTCTCGCGCTCGTCGGCGCTGGCCAGCAAGGCCACCGGGTTCCCGATTGCGAAGATCGCGGCGCGGCTGGCGGTTGGTTATAGTCTCGATGAGTTGCAGAACGACATCACCAAGGCCACTCCGGCCTGCTTCGAGCCGACCATCGACTATGTGGTGGTCAAGATTCCAAAGTGGCAGTTCGAGAAGTTCCCCGGCGCGGACGAGGGTCTTGGACCGCAGATGAAGTCGGTGGGCGAGGTCATGGCCATCGGCCGGACCTTCAAGGAAGCGATGATGAAGGCCGTGCGCTCGCTCGAGACCGGCAAGAAAGCTACCGCCGACGATATCGAGCCGCGCCGCCTGACGCAGCGTCTGGTAACGCCGCATCCGGATCGCCTGAGCTACATCCGCTACGCCTTCGAGCGCAACATGACGGTGCGCGAGGTCGCGCGCATGACCGGCATGGACCCGTGGTTCCTGCATCAGATCAAGCAGATCACCGACGAGATCAAGGCCATCGCCGGGAAGCCGATGAACGAGGTTACCGCCGAAGAGCTGCGGACGGCCAAGCGTATGGGAATTTCAGACGAGCGGCTGGCCGCGGGCTGGGGGCTTACCGGCGCCGAGGGCACCGCTGCGGTGCGGGCGCTGCGCAAGCAGCTCAACGTGTTGCCGGTCTACAAGCTGGTCGATACTTGCGCGGCGGAGTTTGAGAGCTACACGCCCTACCTCTATAGCTGCTACGACGAAGAGGACGAGGCAGCGCCGACCACGAAGAAGAAGATCCTGATTCTCGGCTCGGGGCCGAACCGTATTGGGCAGGGAATCGAGTTCGATTACTGCTGCTGCCACGCGGCCTTCGCGCTGCGCGAGGACGGCTACGAGACCATCATGGTCAACTGCAACCCGGAGACCGTCTCGACCGACTACGATACCAGCGACCGCCTTTACTTCGAGCCGCTGACGCTCGAAGATGTGCTCGGCGTCTACGAGCACGAGGCCGCGGCTGGCGCGGAGATCGGCATGATCGTGCAGTTCGGCGGGCAGACGCCGCTGAACCTCTCGCTGCCGCTGAAGAAGGCGGGCGTGCCCATCATCGGCACGTCGCCGGAGTCGATTGACCTTGCTGAAGATCGCAAGCGCTTCGGCAAACTGATCGAGCAGCTCGAGATTCCGCAGCCTGCGGGCGCTCTGGCTACGTCGGTCGAAGAGGCTCTGGCGGGTGCGAACCGTGTGGGTTACCCGGTGCTGGTGCGGCCGTCGTACGTGCTGGGCGGGCGCGCGATGGTGATCGCGTACGACGACGAGGCGATCATCAAGTACATGGGCTCGGCCATCGAGTACTCGCAGGAGCGGCCGGTGCTGATCGACCACTTCCTCGAAGACGCGACCGAGTGCGACGTGGATGCGCTCTGCGACGGCGACGATGTCGTGATCGCGGGCATCATGCAGCACATTGAAGAAGCCGGGATTCACTCGGGCGATTCGTCCTGCGTGCTGCCGTCGGTGGACCTGACCGATGAGGTCAAGGAGACCATCCGCGACTACACCCGCAAGCTGGCGCGGTCGCTCGATGTGATGGGTCTGGTCAACATCCAGTTCGCCATCCAGCGCGGCAAGGTCTACGTGATTGAGGTGAACCCACGCGCGTCGCGTACGGTGCCGTATGTCTCGAAGGCAACGGGCGTGCCGCTGGCCAAGATCGCCTCGCGCATCATGGTCGGGCGCAAGCTGAAGGATCTGCTGCCGGAGTATGTGGCCAGCGGGCGTGACCTGGATACGGGCTCGAACTTCTTCGTCAAGTCGCCGGTCTTCCCGTGGGGCAAGTTCCCCGGCGTGGACACGGTGCTGGGACCGGAGATGAAGTCCACCGGCGAGGTGATGGGCGTGGCCGATAACTTCGGCGAGGCCTTCGCCAAGGCGCAAATCGCGGCGGGGCAGGTGCTGCCGATGCGTGGGACGATCTTCCTCTCGGTCAACGACCACGACAAGGAAGGTGTGGTCGAGCTGGCGCGGAGCTTCCAGGATATGGGCTTCCATCTGGTTGCCACTCATGGCACGGCGCTGGTGCTCGAGGCCGCAGGGCTTCAACCGGAGCGCGTCTACAAGGTGAAGGAAGGCCGCCCGAACGTGGTCGATTACATCAAGGGCGAGCGCATCCAGATGATTATCAATACGCCGCGCGGACAGGATACGTTCTTCGATGAGAAGGCGATCCGCCGGGCTGCTGTGCTGGCTCGCATCCCGACGATCACGACGCTGGCTGCCGCTCGGGCTGCCGCTGAGGGGATCGCCGCGTTGCAGAAGGGCGAGCTGAGCGTTGTGGCGCTCCAGACGCTTCATGCGGAGCACGCGCCCGTCACTGCCTAAGCACTTCGTGCCGTTCTCGGGGCGGTATGGGGGAGTTGTCTTCTGCGGTCCTCCCGTTGGTCGGAAGCGAGCATTCTTCGTTTCCGACCAGCGGGAGGACCTTTGCTTTTAAATTACCCAGACAAGTATGAAAGTCACGAAGTGACCGCCCCGCGCGTAGCGGGCCCGTCCGGCAGGACAGGTTTGTGGCAGGGATAGATCGGGCCTTCAGCCCTCTTCTGTTGCTCCATTCGGTTACCTAGGGCTTCGCCCTAGGCTGGTATAGGGCGCGCCTTCAGCGCTTTCCTAGGGTAGGATTGTGGCTGAGTTGAGGAAAGCATACCTCGGGGGCTAAAGCCCGCGTCTGGGGTTGGTCTTGGATGTCCGGGCTAAAGCCCGGACCTACCCCAGAAGCAACGGCAAAGACAACAACAGAAGCAGATTCCTCCGCTTCGCTCCTGAATGACAACCAAGAAAACAAGCAACAGCAAGGCCGCCCTCGCTCCGATATATTTCGTGTTGTATTCGAAAGACCGGTACTTCGTGCGGCTTTGGACGCTTCGCGTGCTGAGCTTAGCCACAAATTCGGAATAGGGGAATGCTATCGTCCTGCCTTAGCGGCTATACGGGCTTCGAGGATCAGGGCGTACTCGGCCTGGACGAGGGCCGGGGTGTACTTGCGCTCGAGGGCACGGACGGCGAAGTGGCCTTCGGCGAGCTGCTGGTAGTGCTGCATGAACATGATGTTCAGGGCCAGCCCGCCGACGGCTCCGGCGACCGGGACCATCTGGGCGGCGGCCTTCTCGCTGACCTCGAGGCCGAAGCGCGCGGCGATCTTGGTGAGGAAGGAGACCAGTGCTGGTGCTCCCTCTTTTGCTACGCCCTTCTGGGCGACGTAGGAGGCCGCGTCGCGGGTGACCTGCGCGAGAGCGGCGCGGGTGGCGTAGTAGGCGCTGTCGACGACGTCGCCCTTCTGACCGTCGGCTCCGAGGGCCAGTACCTCAAGGCACGAGAGCGAGGCCTCGGGGTTGCTGAGGTCTTCGCCGTGGGAGCGGGCGATCTCGGCGATGGAGTGGAGCATGACTGTGGTGGTGACGGGCAGCTCGACGGCCAGCCCGGCGAGGCCGAAGAAGCCTCCGGCGGCTCCGGTGACGGCGGTGGCCAGGGTGTGGGCACGCTTCCACGGCGTGGCCGAGCTGCTGACCAGGGCTACCCGCAGACAGTGGCGGAGAGCCTTGTCCACGGCCAGCGAGACCTGGTCGCGGGCCGTGGCGGGCAGCATACGGAGCAGAGCCTCGACCGGCATCCCGACCTTGGCGGCGACGGCCATGGCAAAGCTCTGACCCTCGAGTTCTTCGACGGCGATGCGAAGGCGGGCCTTGTCCTGTGCGGTTAGGGCTGGGGGAGTGAGAACTTCCATACGTTCAGATTACGCCGGTTATGGGTAAAGCGATTCCTTGGCCCAGCCATTGCCCTCTCGCAGGAAGACGCAGCGGCTGTGCAAGCGGAAGTCGCCCTCCTGCCAGAACTCGATGCGCTCGGGCCAGACGACGAAGCCGGTCCAGTGCGGCGGGCGCGGCACCACGTCGGGGAAGCGCGCTTCAAACTCGGCGGTGCGTCGGTCCAGCTCGGCGCGGCTGGAGAGTGGCTGGCTCTGCTTCGAGGCCCATGCGCCGATCTGGCTCATGCGCTGGCGTTGGCGGAAGTAGGCATCGACGTCGGTTCCGGGCAGCTCGGTGACCGTGCCCTCGATGCGGACCTGGCGGCGGCGCGACTTCCAGTGGAAGCAGAGCGCGACGTGGCTATTGTGGCGCAGCTCCTGGCCCTTGCGGCTCTCGCCGTTGGTGTAGAAGGAGAAGCCGCGCTCGTCGAGACGCTTCATCAGGACGATGCGCACCGAGGGCCTGCCGTCAGGCGTGGCCGTGGCCAGCGACATGGCGTTCGGGTCGTTCAACTCCGAGTGCTTGGCGTCGTCCATCCAGCGGCGGAACAGGGCAAAGGGATCGAGCGCCTGGTCCAGCGGAACGCCGCAACGTCCTTCGATAACTTCCATCGTCATACTCCAACTGTAGTCTTCTAGATCAGCAAGTCTACAGCGTAAGCAGGCTTGATGGCAGTGAAAGTGTTTTACAGCCCGTCGAACATGTCTGTGCTGAACTGGGCGGCCCGCAGATCGCACGTGGCCATCAGGGTGTAGACCTCGGTGTCGCCGTGCTTTTCGAAGATGTGCCGGGTCTTCTCCATCAGGGGAGCCTGCGAGACGTGCTGGGCGAAGGCCTCCTGCTTGAGCGCCAGGACGCTGGATATATCGAGCGTGAGCGTCCACGGGGCGGGCATGGGGGCGGCGCGCTCTTCCATAAAGAAGTTCGTGGTGACGTGGAAGAGGCGGCTGGCGTGGTGCGTGGGGCCAGCCTCGTGGAAGCGTTTGGCGCTGGCGGCCCAGTGGTAGGCGGCGGTGGTGATGGCCGAGACCATCGTGTGATCGGGATGCGTGTTCATGCCGCCGTCGGCCCCGAAGGTGACGACGACGTCGGGCCGGAACTCGCGGATGCGCTCGACGATGCGACCGGCGGCGACCGAGAACTCGGCGAACTCGAGCTGGGCGTCCTGATAGTCGAGCAGCTCGTGCCGGGCCACGCCGAGCACCTTGCAGGAGTTGGCAAACTCTTCGCGGCGCATACGGCCCAGCTCCTCGCAGCTAGAGGAGCAGCCGCGATTGGTGGCGGCCTGTCCGTCGGTCAGGCAGACGACATAGGTCTCGACTCCCTGCGAGGCGGCCAGAGCGAGTGCTCCGCCGAAGGCATAGCACTCATCATCCGGGTGGGCTACGACACACATCAGCTTCAATCCCAAACTGCGGCCTCCAGATTATTAAAGTTTTCAAACAGAAGTTCACTGCTGGCTTGAGGCTCAAGCTCGGGGCAGACGGCGCGGACCGGCGCGAAGCTGCGGCGGTGGAGCGGCGTCGCGCCGTGGGCGATAAGGGCGCGGCGGTGCTCCGGCGTGCCGTAACCCTTGTGCGAGCTGAGGCCGTACTCGGGGTGCCGCTCATGCAGCTCGCACATACGAGCGTCGCGGTGAACTTTGGCTACGACGGAGGCGGCGGCGATGGAGAGGCTGAGCGAATCGCCGTAGATGAGCCGGGTCTGGGCGCAGGGGTGGTCGAGCCGCATGGCGTCGATCAGCAGATGGTCCGGCTGCACAGAGAGCCCGGCGACGGCGGCCAGCATGGCCAGCCGGGTGGCCTGGTAGATGTTGACGCGGTCGATGGTCTCGGCGTCGATCTCGGCCACGCTGATGGCGATGGCCATGCCGCGAATCGTCTGGTCGAGCGACTCGCGCTGCTCCTGCGTGAGCTGTTTGGAGTCGGTGAGCCCGGCATCGGCGAGTATGGAGATGCTCTCCGGCAGGATGACGGCGGCGGCGACCACCGGGCCGAAGAGGGCTCCGCGTCCCACCTCGTCCACCCCGGCGATAGAGCGTGCCCCGCGATAGCGCAGCGCCTGCTCAGGGGCGTCGCTGCACACCAGCTGCTTCAGCATCTTCTGCTTGTCGGCGGCCTTGGCGAACGTCTTTTTGCGGGTTTGGCCGGGATTGGCGGTGGATGCCATTCTTAGAGTTTACAGCGCGCCATCTGGCACCCGGCAGAGTCGCGATTAATTCGGCAGTTCCGAGGGGCAACTGCGTTCGAGCCGGGCGGAGACGCGGCTGTCGACGACTACCGCCGTAGCCTCCCACACTGGGCCTCCCGGAGGAGCGGCGAAGCGGAAGGGCGTGGCTCGGGCGAGATTGGATTTGAGGATCTGGCCGGGCTGCAACTGTGTGATAGCTGACGCCAGCACGCGGAAGGGAGGGAGCCGCAGCGTCACCGGCTGGACTACCTCGCTAAGGCGGCGCTCGAGGATCTCGCGGGTGGCGGGTGGCTGGATTCGCTGGCTGTCATGGCGGTCGATCTCGCGGAGCACCACATCCGAGACCGCCGTGGCGAAGGCCATCTGGAAGGTGCCCTGGATGTTGCCGATCTGCACCTCGTAGATAAAGGAGAGAACGTTCTCCGAGTGCGTAAAGAAGCGGGCGGCGTTGGCGCGCGGCACCTCGGACTCGAAGTCGGCGACGAGCTTGCAGGTGATCCACATGTGGTTCATCTCGGCGCAGATCATGGAGAAGAGGATGTTCACGAGGGCAATGTCGATCTGGGTGATATCGCGCTTGGCTCCGGTGCCGGTGATGTCGGTCAGGCCGCCGAGGCCCAGGTTGACGACCGGCTCTACCAGCGCGAGGTCGAGCGCGAAGAGCACGCGGGAGTCGGGTGAGCGGAAGCGGCACTGGCCGAAGTGCGAGGACTCGATGGCGATGGTCTCGAGCAGGTTCTGGTAGAGGCAGCGCTCGGCCGCGGTCATGGAGATTCGGATCGAGGCCCCGAGCCAGGCCGAGAGCTTGAGGCTGAGCGAGCGCGAGAACGCCTGGTTCAGGCCGAAGAGCATGGCCATCTGCTCGGCGTTGATGGACTTGCGATCGGCGAAGTTGACGGGCTCGGCGGCTTCGGCTGCACTGGCCGGGCTGAAGGGAGCGTCGAGGGGCTGACCGGGCTGCTGATCTTGTTGAGCTTGTTGATCCATGCCGGGAGTCAGTGCAAGTTATCGGCCTTGCGCGGCGGGGAGAGATTAGATCCGTCTAACGGCCCGTCGAACGAGAAGGTCTTTGGATTGCTCTCAAGTCTGTAAACAGTGGAGGCAGTGGGGGATGAACGGGATCGCTGGCGCGGTGGATTCAGCAGCAAATGGGGCGGCTCTGGTGGGTGTCGAGCCAAGCAGCGCGCTGGCGTCGTTCAGCGGGGGCACGGAGGGAGCGGAGCAGCCTCAGGAGCAGGTGCCTGCGCGCCCTGTTGAAGAGCAGCGCTGGCAGGTCTGTTCGCGGCTGCCGGTGCAGTTGGTGGTTACGATTCCGCTGCCGCCGCTCTCTCTGAAGGAACTGGTCGAGCTGCGGGAGGGTCAGGTAATGCTCTCTTCGTGGCTGTCGCGGGACGACGTGCCTCTGCTGGCTGAGGAGGTCTTTCTGGCCAACGTCTCGTTCGAGCCGGCGGGGAGTTATCTGGGCGTGCGCATCAGCGGCTTCCAGAGGAAGTCGGCAGGCGCGGCGGAGATGGTGCAACTATACGGGAAGACGCGAGGGGTGCTGGCCGAGGGAGACACCGATGCGGATCACACCTTGAACGACATACGTCTGCCCGCGTCGCTCTGCTTCGGTTCGAAGACCATGCTGCTGCACCAGATCATGGACCTTACCGCGGGGGATGCGATCGTGCTGGAGCGGGCGGTCCACGCGCCGGTCAATATTCTGGTGGGCCGCAGGATTGTGGCCTTCGGGGAGCTGATCTCGGTGCGAGGCTACTACGGGGTGAAGCTGACGAAGCTGGCCGAGCCGGCCCGGAGGCTGAGGGAGTCGCAGGCGCAGTTCTAAATCGGAGTCTTTTTGTCGGAGATATCGCCTAAAGGGCAGCAAATCGCTTAATATGGACGAATGAGCGAAACGTTAGAGACCGCGCCCGCGGGTGCGGGTCATGCGCAGAAATATACCAGGAACAACCCCTTTATCGCCGATGTGCGAGTGAACGAGCTGCTGACGGCGGAGGGCTCCGAGAAGGAGACCCGGCACATTGAACTGTCTCTGGAAGAGGGCATGGAGTACACGCCCGGAGACGCGGTCGGCATCATCCCGACCAACCGCGAAGAGGCCGTGGCCGAGGTGCTGAAGGCGCTGGGCGCGAAGGGCGACGAGCGCGTTCTGGATCATTACAAGGTCGAGATTTCGCTGCTCGAGGCGCTGGAGACGCGGCTGGCGATCGGCAAGCTGACGCGCAGCAGTGTGGGCCAGTTGGCGAAGCTCAACCCGACGGTCGAGGGCCTGAAGGCGATGGCCGGTCCGGACAACAAGGCTCGGGCCGAGGAGTACTGCTACGGGCGCGAGTTCATCGACCTGCTGACGGACTTTCCGGGGACGATCACGGCTCCGCAGCAGCTTTTTCAGGTGCTGGCGCGTTTGACGCCGAGGATGTACTCAATCGCCTCCAGCCAGGCGATGCACCCGGATGGGGTGCAGACCACGGTCCGCGTGGTGCGCTACGACGCGCACGGACGCAACCGCCAGGGGCTGGCGAGCGGGCACCTGGGCGAGCGCGCTCCGGTAGGCGGCAGGATGCCGATCTTCCTGCACGCGAACAACCAGTTCCGTTTGCCGGAGGACACGTCGGCTCCGGTGATTATGATCGGGCCGGGAACGGGCATTGCTCCGTTCCGCTCGTTCCTTGAGGAGCGCAAGGCCACCGGGCAGCCGGGCGACAACTGGCTGTTCTTTGGCGAGCAGCGTGCGGCGCTGGACTTCCTGTACAAGGACGAGCTTGAGGCCATGCACAAGGAAGGCGTGCTGACGCGGCTGGATACGGCGTTCTCGCGCGACCAGGCGAAGAAGGTCTACGTGCAGGACCGTATGCAGGAACAGGCTGCGGAGCTGTACAACTGGCTCGAGCGCGGAGCTTACTTCTACGTCTGCGGCGACGCGACCCGGATGGCCAAGGACGTGGAACTGGCTCTGCTGGACGTGATCGCGAAGGGTTCGAACGGCACGCTGGAACACGCCAACGAATACCTGACGGCGATGAAGAAGGACAAGCGGTATCAGCGGGACGTCTACTAACCGGCGTTCAATTTTGTGAAGCGCGGCTCTGGTCTCCGGAGCCGCGTTTTGCTGTTTGAGGGAATCTCTTCCCCAAAGGACATCACTCTAATGGCGATATCGTCGCTGCTCCGTGGCCGGCACCAGTCGGGGCGAGTTCGCGGGCACGTCGACGTGGTTGTGGGGATCGTAGCCGGTCATCTCGGCGCGGTTGGTGACCAGCGGCCCGGTGTCGCGGACGGTGCCGCGGAGGCCCGTGGTATGCGCGAAGTTGGGTAGGTGGGAGCCGTTGCAGCCCGTGGTGGCGGCCAGAAGCAGGAGAAGAGTGGTAGAAGGCTTGAACAGAGACATGGTAATGCTCCAGTCATTTCATTCGAAAAGACAATAAGCCCGCCGCGGCATCGTGTGAGTGTGCCGCGCATGAGTAAAGACGTGTAATTTATAGCGAAAGTTGCGGACTGCTGACAACTTTCGCGCAGAATACCGGCCAACATCCACCTCATCGGCGGACGTGCCGGGACTTGGCGGCGTGTGCGAGTTTTGAGCAACCGCTGTTGTGGATAGCCGGAACCACCGCGACGCATTTAAGCTGGAGGAATGGCGAATGACAAGCGTAAACGGATCGGTGTGCATCTTGGAACGACGGGCGGGGCCTGGACGGCAGTGAACCGGGCGGTGGAGGCTGGGGCGAACACCTTCCAGATCTTCTCCTCGAGCCCGCGGCAGTGGAAGGCGGCTCCCGTGAAGCCGGAGGACGCGGCCAAGATGAAGGCGCTGCGGGCGCAGCATGACATCGGGCCGGTGGCGATCCACGCCAGCTACCTCATCAACCTGTGCAGCCAGACCGAGAGTGTGCGGGTGAACGCGACGGCCGCCTTCCGGGGCGAGGTGGAGCGTGCGCTGGCGCTGGGGGCCGAGTATCTGGTGCTGCATCCGGGAAGCTGGAAGGGGCTGACGCGGGATGAGGGGCTGCGGCTGGCGGCGGAGTCCATCGAACGGGCCATCGACGGGCTGCCGTGGCAGGATCACGACTTTAGAATCCTGATCGAGAACACGGCTGGCGCGGAGTTTTCGCTCGGCGGCAAGCTGGAGCAGGTGGCCGAGTTGGTGGAGTGTCTGAAGGCCTGCGCGCCGGTGGCGGTCTGCCTCGATACCTGCCATGTTCATGTGGCGGGGTACGATATCGTCTCGGCCGACGGCTATATCGAGACGATGAAGCTGGTGGGCGACACGGTGGGCTTCGACGCGGTGAAGGTGTGGCACTGCAACGATGCCAAGGCTCCGTTTGGGTCGAAACTGGACCGGCACGAGCATATCGGCGAGGGGACTATCGGGGCGGAGGCGTTCCGGAGACTGCTGCACGATAAGCGGTTTGCAGGCGCGGCGTTTATCGCGGAGACGCCGGTGGATGCGCCGGGAGATGAGGCTCGGAATGTGGGCGTGCTGAGGACGCTGGCTGCGGGCTGAGAGAACTCTTCCAACCCTGTAGAGCTGCGTGCTAGGATGAGGCCGCCAGATTCGTTGCAGGAAGGGGGCTAAGTTGTCAGAGCGATCAGAAACCCTCGCTGACGATCCATTCGGTGGCCGGAACCCAACCAGCCACGAGCGGATGACGGGAGTGCCCTGGGATGCGTCGTACCACAACGGCCCTGCCCCCTGGGATATTGGTCAGCCTCAGCCGGAGATCGCTCGGCTGGCATCCGAGGGCGGATTTGCCGGAGCGGTGCTCGATGTAGGCTGCGGGACCGGTGAGCACTCTCTTCTTGCCGCCGCGATGGGACTGCCGGTTCTGGGAGTCGACGTAGCCGAGACGGCGCTGGCGATGGCCCGGAAGAAGGCTGTCGACCGTGGGGTCAAGGCGGAGTTTGCTGTGGCGGACGCGCTCCATCTGGAACGTCTGGACCGCAGCTTCAGGACGGTACTGGACTGCGCGCTGTTCCACACCTTCAACGCGGACGAGCGGCCAGAGTATGTGGCAAGTCTGGCATCGGTAGCCGAGCAGGGCGGAACCCTGTATGTATTGTGCTTCAGCGACGAGGGGCCGGGTGTCGGCCCGCACCCCGTCCGCCGGGAAGAGCTGATAGCGGCGTTCCCACCCGGCAGCGGATGGCAGATCGCCTCCATAAAACCGGGCCGGATGCAGACGAGAATCCACGATAACGGAGCGTCGGCCTGGCTGGCGACCATTAAGCGGATCTAAGCCGAAGCAAAGTGCAAGGGTGTTTCAACGCAGGGTGTCCAGGTGAAAGCTCTGTGTGTACGGCTCGACGGGGAAGCCGTTCTCTTTCCATGCGCCCAGTCCGCCGCGCAGCAGCTTGATGCGGGTAAAGTTCAGGCTGAGGGCGCGTCCGATGATCTTGCGGCTGGTCTTGTCGCCGGGGCAGGTGCAGTAGACGATGGCGTCCTTATCCTGTGGCACCAGCTCCGGGTTGGCGAGGATCTCCTGGGGTGCGATGCGTTGCGCGCCGGGGATGATGGTGGAGTCGGCCAGCAGGTCGAGCGGCAAGCGGACGTCCAGCAGGAGAACGTCGGGGTTCGATTTGAGCATACGGGCGAGTTCCTGCGGGGAGACGGTGTAGCGTTCCAGCTCCTCCCGGTCGCGGACACGTTTGCGCCAGACGAGCAGCGCGGCGACGAGGATGAGGGCAAGGATGATGAGGGCGAGGGTCACGGTCTGTGCTCCTTAATTACTGCCTGCATGTGTGATTGTCGCCGAGGCTCTCAGGATTCTTTGATGTAAGCCATGCGTAGCAGGGAAGTTACAGCCGAGCGGTACAATGAAGATGCGATGAGTGAGCAAATTTTAGATGAAAACGGCGGGAAAACCGCTACGACGATTGAAACATCTGCCGAGCAGGGCGGAGCGCAGCGGTATGCACCGGCCGAGATCGAGCCGAGATGGCAGGCTGTTTGGGACGCGGACGAGACGCTCTACGCCGCCGAGCCGCACGACTCGGGCAAGCCGAAGTACTACTGCCTGGAGATGCTGCCGTACCCGAGCGGGCAATTGCACATCGGGCATGTGCGCAACTATGCCATCGGCGACGCGCTGGCGCGATTCATGTGGATGCGTGGCCACAACGTTCTACATCCGATGGGCTGGGATGCGTTCGGGCTTCCTGCCGAAAACGCCGCGCTCAAGAATCATGTGCCGCCGCGGGAGTGGACGCTCTCGAACATCGCGGCCATGCGCAAGCAGTTCCAGCGCCTGGGTATGAGCTTCGACTGGTCGAGCGAGGTGACGACCTGCCTGCCGGATTACTACCGCTGGAACCAGTGGTTCTTCCTGAAGATGTTCGAGGCGGGCCTTGCCTACCGCAAGAAGAGCAAGGTGAACTGGTGCCCGAAGTGCTGCACCGTGCTGGCCAACGAGCAGGTCATCAACGGCCGTTGCTGGCGGCACGAGGACACGCTGGTCGAGCAGCGCGACCTGACCCAGTGGTTCCTGCGCATCACCAAGTATGCGGACCAGTTGCTGGACGGGCTCGATAAGCTCGAGGGCTGGCCCGAGAAGGTGCGGACGATGCAGCGCAACTGGATCGGGCGCAGCGAGGGCACCTTCGTGGACTTCAACGTCGTGGCCTCGGGCGAGACGGTGAAGGTCTTCACGACGCGCGTGGACACGATCTACGGCGCGACCTCGGTACAGCTTGCCCCGGAGCATCCGGTGGCTAAGGCCTTTGCCGCGACTAATCCCGAGCTGGCCGCGCAGATTGAAGAGATGCTGGCGCAGCAGAAGGCTGCCCGCGAGGCCGGGGATATCGGCGCTATCGAAAAGCACGGCGTGGCCACGGGACGGTTCGCGGTGAACCCCTTCAACGGCGAACAAGTACCTGTTTGGGTTGCAAATTACATCCTTGCGGACTACGGCACGGGCGCGATCATGAGCGTTCCGGCGCACGATGAGCGCGACTTCGAGTTTGCTTCGAAGTATGGCCTGCCCATTCGCCGCAGCATTGCTCCGGCTGGAGCAACAGAAGAGCCCGCGTTGCCTTATACCGGCGAAGCAGAGGCTGTGCTGATCGACTCGGGTGAGTGGACCGGCATGGCGTGCCTTGAGGCTCAGGAGAAGATGGCCGCCTTCGCGAAGGCCAGCGAATTTGGCACTCCGACGGTTACATATCGCCTGAAAGATTGGGGCGTAAGCCGCCAACGCTACTGGGGAACGCCGATCCCGATGGTCTACTGCACCAGCGGCAAGTGCGACCCCGAGCAGCCTCAGCCGGCGCCGGAGAATTCGTTACCGATTTTGTTACCTGAACAGATCGCCATCACGCAGGAGGGCGGCTCGCCGCTGGGCCGTGTGCCCGAGTTCGTGAATACGACCTGCCCGACCTGCGGCGGAACGGCCCGGCGCGAGACCGACACGATGGATACCTTCGTGGACTCGAGCTGGTACTTCTACCGCTACACCGACTCGAAGAACACGACGGCTCCGTTCGACTCCGAGAAGGTGGCCTACTGGTTCCCGATCGACCAGTACATCGGCGGCGTCGAACACGCGATCCTGCACCTCATCTACTCGCGCTTCTGGACGAAGGTGATGCGCGACCTCGGCCTGATCGTGAACGATGAGCCTGCCGAACGTCTGTTCACGCAGGGCATGGTCATCAAGGACGGCGCAAAGATGTCTAAGTCGCGCGGCAACGTGATCTCGCCCGACCTGATGATCGAGCGTTACGGCGCGGACGCGACGAGGATGTACGCGCTCTTCGCGGCCCCGCCGGATCGCGACCTGGAGTGGCAGGAGGAAGGCGTCGCGGGCATCTCGCGCTTCCTGAGCCGCGTGTATACGCTGGTGCGGCGTGCTCCCGCTGCTGGCGAGGGCGGCGAACCCGGTGATGCCGCGCGCAGGCTGCAGCGCAAGACGCACCAGACCATCGCCAAGATCACCTGGGACTTCGACGGGCGCTGGCACTTCAACACGACCATCGCGGCCATCATGCAGTTGGTGAACGAGGCGTATCTGGTTGAGGCGGAGGTCGCCTCCACGAGCCCCGAGATATGGGGCGAGACGATGCGGGTGCTGGTCCAGTTGATCGCACCCTTTGCGCCTTATCTCGCGGCGGAGCTGTGGCAGCAGGTCGGTGACGGCGGCGTGGTCTTCCGCTCGCCGTGGCCGGTTGCGAACGAGGAGATGGCTAAGGAGGACGAGATCGAGGTGCCGGTGCAGGTGAACGGCAAGCTCGTCACCGTGGTGCGGCTGGCCGCGGGCAGCGACGAGGCCGCGATCAAGGAAGCCGCGGTCGCGGACGAGAAGGTGACGGGCCGCGTCGTGGGCAAGACCGTCGTGAAGGTGATCGTGGTGCAGGGCAAGCTCGTCAACCTGGTCGTGAAGTAGTGGCGACCTCGCAGGCAAGCCGAGAGGTTCGGGGGACGCAGTCGTTCGTGCGGACGTTGACGCTATGCTGGCAGCATCCGTCGCTGACGGGGCTCGAGATCGCGTGGCGCTGGATCTTCGGCGCGCCTGCGCTGGCTCTGGTGCTTGTGAAGGTCCAGCGGGTGCTGGTGCGGTACACCGGCGACGGCTTCGACCTGACTCGTCTGGGGCTGGACCGCAAACTGATGGGCGATCCGGTCGGTGCGCTGACCGCCGACCCCATGGGCGTGGTCAGCCGGTTTACGGCGGCTGCGGGAGTTGTGCTACCGGATTTGTTACATATTGCCGCGTGGCTCGCGCCGCTGCTGGTGGCGGTGTGGATCGTCGTTTCGTCGCTGGGCCGGACGCTGGTTCTGCGGCGTGCCGATCCGGCTCTCAAAGGGCGTCCCGCGACCCTGATGGTGTTGCAGACGATCCGCATGGTGGCCCTCGTAGCCAGCTTTGGCCTGTGGTTCTGGTGCCTGCGGACGGCGGCGCGGGTGTGCGTGGAAGGTCCCATCGCGGCGGCACAGGAGCCGAATCTGGTGGGTTACTGTGCGCTGGTAATCATCTCGAGCCTGGTGCTGTTCGTCCTGTGGGGCGCGGTGAGCTGGGCTTTCTCCATGGCTCCGCTGCTGGCAATGAAGCGTGGGCTGGGCGTCGCCGGGGCGCTGAAGGCCGCGACCGAGCTGGGGCCGGTGAAGGGCAAGCTGGTCGAGATCAACCTCGTGATGGGGATCGTGAAGATCGCGCTGATCGTGCTGGCGATGGTCTTTTCGGCCTGTCCGCTACCCTTTGAGAGCGTGACGACGCCGGAGTTTCTGTTCTGGTGGTGGGTTGGAGCCGGGGTGTTTTACGTGGTGGCCTCGGACTTCTTCCATGTGGCCCGGCTGGTCGCTTATCTGGAATTATGGCGGGTTTACGAGGTATAAAGGGCACTTCGCACCGGTTACACTAACTAGGTGGATACCTCGACGATTGTCATTCTGGATTTTGGCTCGCAATATACGCAGCTAATTGCGCGGAGGATACGTGAGTTCAACGTCTTCTCCGTGGTTTTGCCGTGCACGGCCTCGCTGGAGCAGATCAAGGCGCTGAACCCGAAGGGAGTCGTGCTCTCGGGTGGCCCCTGCTCGGTGTACGACGCGGACGCCCCGGCGGCGGACCCGAAGGTGCTGGAGCTGGGTGCGCCGGTGCTGGGCATCTGCTATGGATTGCAGTTCATCACGCACCACCTGGGCGGACGGGTGGAGAGTGCGGATCAGCGCGAGTACGGCCATGCGACAGTGTCCGTCGTGGCCGAGACACCGCTCTTCCACGGGCTTCCGGCCGAGCTGGATGTGTGGATGTCGCACGGCGATCACGCGGTGGAGCTGCCTGCGGGCTTTGCCCTGACGGCTAAGACCGCGAGTGCAGTGGCGGGTATCGCCAATGAGGCGAGGAAGATCTACGCCGTGCAGTTTCATCCCGAGGTCGCGCACACACGGCAGGGAATGGAGTTGCTGAAGAACTTCGCCATCGACATCTGCGGCTGCTCGGCTGACTGGACGCCGGAGCACTTTATCCAGAGCACGGTGGCGCGGGTGCAGGAGCAGGTCGGCAATGGGCACGCCATCTGTGGGCTCAGCGGCGGAGTCGATTCGTCGGTGGCAGCGGTGCTGGTGGCCAGGGCTATCGGCGACCGGCTGACGTGCATCTTCGTCAACAACGGCGTGCTGCGCAAGGACGAGTTTGCCAAGGTGCAGTCGACCATGCGAGAGCAGCTCGGGCTGAACGTGGTCGCGGTCGATGCGTCGGAGCGGTTCCTGTCGAAGCTGGCGGGCGTGACCGATCCCGAGCAGAAGCGCAAGGTGATCGGCAACGAGTTTATTGCCGTCTTCGACGACGAGGCCAAGAAGATCTTCGAGGCCGAGAAGAGTTCGGGCGAGGAGATCGCGTGGCTGGTGCAGGGAACCCTGTACCCCGACGTGATCGAAAGCTCGAGCGTGAAGGGGCCGTCGCAGACGATCAAGAGCCACCATAACGTCGGCGGTCTGCCGGCGGATATGAAGCTGAAGCTGATCGAGCCGCTGCGCGACCTCTTCAAGGACGAGGTGCGCCGGATTGGGCGTGACCTGGGGATGCCGGACGAGATCATCGATCGCCAGCCGTTCCCCGGACCGGGGCTTGCGGTGCGGATTCTTGGCGAGGTGACGGCGGAGCGGGTCGCGATTCTTCAGGAAGCCGACCAGATCGTCGTGGACGAGATCAAGAAGGCCGGGCTGTACAAGCAGGTGTGGCAGAGCTTTGCGGTACTGCTTCCGGTCAAGTCGGTGGGCGTGATGGGCGACCAGCGGACGTACGCGAACACCTGCGCAATCCGCGCGGTCGAGAGCGAGGACGGCATGACGGCGGACTGGGCTCCGCTGCCGTATGAGCTGCTGCGGACGATCTCGAGCCGGATCATCAGCGAAGTGCGGGGCATCAACCGCGTGGTCTATGACATTACATCGAAGCCGCCCGGAACGATTGAGTGGGAGTAAGGGAATTCCCCTTACTCTCCACCTCCGGCAGCGGTCGGGCGAGCGGTTCTGATGAAGTTGATGACCAGATCCACGGTGTGGGTGTCGGGGTCCGCGTAGGCCTTGAAGCTGGCGGAGTAGCCCTCGAACGAGCGTAGCGCGGTGTTGTTCTTGATGAAGCCTGCTACGTACTCGGGGTTATAAATCTCACCGGGCTTCAAGAGGAAGTTGCGATCGAAGTCACCGCGAGCGACAGGGTCGAGATTGTTTGGGGTGACCTCGTGGATCCGGTAGGGTTCGCCCGGCTGGACGCTGACGGTGTAGGCGACCTGATGTGCGGTCGTGTCGAAGGTGGGCGTTGCTTCGATGACCACATCCATGTAGCCTTTGCGGCGGTACGCGGCGTCTATGGGCGCGAGAGACGCGATCAGGGCGGTGCGCGAGGCCAGATCACCCGGGTGTATCTTCGTCGCGGCATTAAAGTCAGCGGTGGAGAATAAGGGCATTCCCGCGTAGGTGATGCCGGAGACGTGGAAGACCTCGCCCGCGTCCAGCTTCGCCGATAGGACAATGCCGATCGAGCCGTCGGCCGCCGTCGTGGGAGCCGGGACAACGTCCGTGAGTGTTGCCTGAGCGTAACCCGCATCCAGCAGTGGAGCCAGAATACGATTGGCCGTGGTTACGTCCGCCGGGCCTTCGGTGTAGCGGGTGCGTGCGGTCGAATTGACGGATTTCTGGACGAGAGGCACGAGGTCGGGCGTTACACCGGCGAGTTTGATATTGGCGACCCGGATCGTTGGCCTGTCGATGCTGAAGGTCACGGCGCGCTCGGGGTGGCGGAGAGTCGGCTCGAAGGTGTCGTAGTGGACCTCGGCGTTGATCGACTTGGCAGCGAGAGCCTCTGTGAGAGCGGCTTTGATCTCCTCGTTATGGGGGCTGTTCTCGGGCAAGCGGTCGATGAAGAGCGGTACCTTGGCCTTGACGGCGGCTTCGATTTCGTCGTGGCTGAGCCAGATGAAGTTTTCGAAGCCGACGTGCAGCATATGGTCGAGCGGGGTGGGCTTGACGCTGAACTGGACCGTGATGGCTGAGGTCTTGCCGTCGAGTGTGGCGCCAACATCGTTGAAGTAGCCGGTGTTGGCGAGGCGCTGGGCGGCGGAGTTAAGATCCGCTGCAGTAAAGCTGGTTCCGGCGTGGATGCCGGACGCATCCTCCAACTGCTTCTGGGTAAAGCTACCCATCTCGCTGAACTGGACACGCTGGGCTGTATAAGTCTGGGCGAAAGAAGTGGCGGAGAGGCACAGAAGAGCGAGCGGGACAAGGCGAAAACTTAGCATGAATACAGTTCCTGAATACGGCTCTGAGGGGTTCAGGTTGGAAGGATATTGCTGATTGGAGTGAGCGTGGTGTCAGCTTACCGGAGACGCGGGTAGGCGGCAAGCCCATTGCAGGTTAAATGCCAATGCCGAGGCGATGGCCTCGGCATTGGAGAAGAGCGGATTGGGGTTACAGCTCGGCGAGCGAGGATGCACCGAACTTGGTGTACCAGGGGGTAGCGGCTTCGAGGGCCTTGTTGACGTTGCCGATATTCTCGACGCCGGTCGATTCGAGCCACTCCTTGAAGGCCGCCGCGCCCTGCTTGGCGTAGATCGGGATGCCGTCCTTCCAGGTGGCACGGCCGCAGAGGACGCCGTTGAACTTGGTGCCGGACTCGCCCGCCAGTTCGAGGGTCTCGATGAAGGTGGGGTTCGAGACGCCCGCCGAGAGGTAGATGAAGGGCTTGTGCGTCATGGTCTCGGCATCGCGGAAGTGCTGCAGAGCCTGGGCGCGGGTGTAGGCCTCTTCGCCCTTGAAGCTCTTGGTGCCGGAGACGTAGGCCATCTCGACCGGGACCTCGACCTTGAGCACGTCCACGTTGTAGCGGGCCTTGCCGAACTCGGCCATGGAGCCGGAGACGATCTCGGGCTTCTTCTTGGCGTAGGCCAGGGACTTCTCATCGCCGCCCTCGGCGTCGTAGCCGACGAACTCGAGGAAGAAGGGGATGTCGTGCGCGATGCACTCGTCGCCGATGCGCTCGATCCAGGCGTGCTTCAGGTCGTTGACGGCGGTCTTCTCGAAGGGGGTGTAGTAGAGCAGGATCTTGACGCAGTCCGCGCCCGCTTCCTTCAGGCGGCGGACGGACCAGACGTCGAGCAGGTCGGGCAGGCGGCCGGGAGTGGCGGCGTCGTAGCCGGTCTTCTCATAGGCGAGCAGTAGGCCGGCGGAGTTGCGGTTCTTCGCGGCCTCGAGGCCGAACTCGGGGTCGAGCAGGATGGCCGAGGCGTGGCGGGTGAGGACGTCGGTGACGAGGGTCTTGAACTCGGCCAGGTCGTCGGCGCTGACGGCGCTGCCGCGCTCCTTGGAGAGGGATTTCTGCAGCGAGCCGCGCTGATCCATGGCGGCGGCTGCGATGACGCCGCGGGCGTCCGAGACGGCCTTGAGGCCTGCGATTTTTCCGGGGGTCGGCTTCATAAGCGGAACTTCTCCTGTGTTGAAACAATTCGGTCTTCGGGGAGATTGTATACGGCGGCGGGAGAGTCTTGGAACTTTCGGGCGGTACTCGGACAGGGGGAAAGCCGGGGAGATGAGCGATTTTGACGGTTAATTGACGATCTGAGGGAGCAGCCCCCGAAGGGGCTTACTCTTCCTGCGACAGGGAAAACTTGTGGCGGACGTCGGAGCCGCGAATCCAGAAGATGACGTCCTCGGCGATGTTGGTGGCGTGGTCGGCCGCCCGCTCGAGGTTGCGGCTGATGATGATGGCGTTCAGGCTCTGCTCGGCGACCTGGGGATGCTGCTGCATCACCTCCATCAGCTCGGTCTGGACGCTGCGGTTCATCTCGTCGATCTCGTCGTCCATGGCGATGACGTTTTCGGCTAGCTTGGCGTCGGCCTCGAGCAGCGCCTGGATGGCTCTGCGGATCATGACGCCGACCTTCGAGCCCATCTCCTCGATATCGACGGGCAGGGAGATGGCGGGCTTGTCGTCGAGCGCCATGGCGCGCTGGGCGATGTTTGAGGACTGGTCGCCGATGCGCTCGAGGTCGCCGTTGATCTTGATGACCGAGAGGATGAAGCGCAGGTCGATCGCCATCGGCTGCTCCTTGGCGAGCAGATCGTAGGCCATCTCGTCGACCGAGGTCTCGGCGGCGTTGATGGCGGCCTCGATCTCCTTGACGTGGGCGCAGAGGCCGAGGTCGCGGTTCAGGTAGGCCTCGACGGAGAACTCGAGCGCCTGCTGGGAGAGCGCGGCCATGGCGAGGAGCTTGTCCTTGAGGGCTGCCAGTTGCTGGTGAAAATTAATCCGCGGCATTGTTCTATTGTGATGCAAGAGCCGTTGGGAAGTAATGAATATTTGAGACTTAGGGAGCGGGGAACCTGATTTGGGACTCTATGGCCTCTGTAAATAAGGCAAAGGCAAGAGCAAGGCGAAACGGGGAAAAAGGGATAAAAAGGATAAGAGAGATAAAACAATCCATTTACTCTCGTCCGATTCTCATTCACTTATCCCTATTTGTCTTAATCCGTCTTGATTTGTTTTGCCTTATCCGCCTTTATCTTTTTTATCCCTTTTTCCCCGTTTCGCCTTGCTCTTGTCTCTCGCTTAGGGGTACATCCGGTACGGGCGGGTCTGGGTACGGAAGTTCTGAAGCGCGGGTTGGAAGGTGGCGTTGATGGCGCGGGGATCGTCGCCGCGAGTGAGGGCGGCGAGGGTGGCGGCGTTGGCGATGAGGTTTTTGGCCTGGCCGATGCGGAACTGGGCTGGGTAGAGCTTATGCAGCGCGGCGATGATCTCGAGGCCCAGCTCGCAGGAGTCGAGACGGTTGCGGTCGGTGACGCGGAAGGCGATGCCGGGGATCGTCTGGCCGTGGCTGGGGTAGTGGTTCTGGTCCTCGGCGACGGTGAGGGTGGTGGGGGTGATGGCGATGCCGGGGATCTGGCGGGCGGTCAGGTAGTCGGCGAGCTGGCGGGCGTCGATCCACGGCGCACCCAGGTGCTCGAAGGGGGTGGCGGTGCCGCGGCCTATGGAGATGTTGGTCTGCTCGGCCATGCCGATGCCGGGGTAGAGGACGTTGGCAGCAGGGGATTTGAGGTTGGGGCTGGGGTTGGTCCAGGGGAGGCCGGTCTCGTCCCAGAACATGGCGTGGGTCCAGTGGCGCATGGGGACAACGGTGAGCTGTGCGTGGAGGCCGGGGGCGGGTTTAGTGGCGGGGATCTCGCCGGTGATGGGGAGTTCAGAGGCGTTGGCGTTGAAGTAGCGGGCCAGCTCGCCCAGCGTCAGGCCGTGGCGGACGGGGATGGGCATGAAGTCGGTGTAGATGGACTCGAAGCCATAGTCGGAGATGGGGCCTTCGACCGCGCCCGCGATGGGGTTGGGGCGGTCGAGGAGGATGATCTCGAGGTGGGCGTGGGAGGCGGCTTCGAGGAAGTAGCCGACGAGGGTCTCGTAGGTCCAGAAGCGGACTCCGGCGTCCTGGAGGTCGATGACCACGGCGTCTAATCCGTCTAAGTCATTGGGTTTGGGGTGTTTGTCCGAGGGCTTGGGGCCGTAGAGGCTGATGACGGGCAGGTGGGTGAGGGGGTCCTGCTCGGCGGCGAGGTGCTCGGTGTCCTGGCGGCCGTAGAGGCCGTGCTCGGGCGAGAAGAGGGTTGTGAGCTGGATCTCGGGGAGCGCGTGGGCGAGCACGTCGACGGTGCGGCGCCCCTGGGCATCGAGGCCGGACTGGTTGGTGAGCAGGCCGATGCGGAGTTGGCCGCCGTGGCGGAGGGCGGCTTCGTGGAGGGCGGCGAAGTGGGTCTGCTCGAGCACGTCAATGCCGGTGAGGGTGGTAGGGGCGGGGACCAGGTCGATGAGGTGGTTGAAGCTGCGTTCATCCGGTGGTGCGTTGTTGGGGCCGAGGCCCAGAGCGCGGGCGGCTGCGGTGGCTACCTGGCCGCGCAGGGGGGAGATGCTCGCGCCGACCTTGGGGTGGATGGAGTTGGCCAGTAGGATGACGTAGGTGTTCGAGGCTGGGTCGAGCCAGAGGCTGGTGCCGGTAAAGCCAGTGTGTCCGAAGGAGCCGGGGCTGGCGGTGGTGGAGATGGGGAAGATTTCGCCGCGTGGGCGCGAGAAGGCTGTGTTGATGTCCCAGCCGAGGCCGTGGGAGGCGACGCCCTTGGTGGGCTGGCCGTCGGGGGTGAAGATGGTCGCGCCGGTCTGGGCGGTGGGCGGCTCGTTAGGGATGGTCATCAGTTGCAGGCTGCGCTGGCTGAGGGGGAACGGGCCGGTGTTGTGGAGGAGCCTGTCGAGCAGCGCCTGGGCGAAGAGGCTGGCGTCGTGCGCCGTGGAGAAGACCCCGGCGTGCCCGGCGACTCCGCCCATGCGGCGGGTGGTGGGATCGTGGACCGTGCCGCGGAGCAGGCGACCGAAGTCGGAGTTGGTGGCGGCTGTGCCTTCGTCATCGTGGGCCGTGGGGGCTACGTCGGCGATGGAGATGGCGGGGCGTGCTCTATCGGCGGGGACGGTGCTGGAAGCGATGGCAACGGTGTTCGGGGCAGCTTGCGACGGCGAAACTACGATGGACCCGAAGGGAGGTGAGAGGGGGTGATAGGTGGTGTGAATCATGCCCAGCGGCAGGAAGATCTTCTGCTGCGCGTAGACGTCGAGGTCGAGGCCGGAGGTGACTTCGACCAGTGCGCCGAGGGTGATGAAGTTGATGTCGGAGTACTTGAAGGTGAGGCCGGGAGGGCCGTAGGGGATGGCGGCCATGGCGCGGCGGATGCCCTCGGCCTTGTCGGGCGCGGCGAGGCCCCAGGCGTCCTTCAGGTCCACGTCCTCGGGCAGGCCGGAGTAGTGGGTGAGGAGCTGGCGGATGGTGATGCGGTCCTTGCCGTTCTGGGCGAAGGCGGGCAGGTAACGGGCGACGGGGGTGTCGAGGTCGAGCTTGTGCTGCTCGACCAACTGCATCACCGCTGTTGTTGTGACGAGCACCTTGCTGAGCGAGGCCATGTCGAAGACGGTGTCTTCGGTCATAGGCTCGGCGGGGGAGGGATTGCCGTCGGGGCCGGGTTCGCCCGCTAGTTTACGGACGCCGTAGGCTTGCTCGAAGACGACCTTGCCGTTGTGGCCGATGACGGCGATCGCGCCGGGGAGCTTCTTCTGGGCGATGGCCGTGTTGATGAGGTCGGAGACGGGAGCGAAGTTGTAAGCCTGGGCGCGGGCCAGCGGCGACGCCATCAGCAGCAGGACGACGGCGAGCGCGGTCACGGCTTGGCGGCGGGGTTTGGGCAGGATCAAGCTGGCCGCCGAGCCGATGGCGAAGGTGACGATGGCTCCAAGGAAGACGTACCAGGTGAAGGCAATGTGTGGGATGGCAATAATGGTTGGATGTCCCCAGCCTTCTTGAGCGGTTGGAGTGTAGAAATAGCCTGAGAACAGAATACGGCCGGGATAAAGCCAGAGCACTAAGTTGAAGGCGAAGCCGCAGACCATGCCCACGATGGCTCCCCACTGGGTGGCGTAGCGGGTGAGCGTGCCGAGAAGGAATACTCCCAGCAGCGCGCCGTAGGCCACCGAGGCGATGGAGAGGCCGGTCTCGACGACGTGGCCCTTGCCGCCCGCGTGGACCGAGTAGACGGCGATGGCGAAGAGCACCACGGCCCAGAGGACGGTGGAGACGCGGCTGACGACGGTGCGCTCGCGGTCGGCGGCGTGGGGGCGAAGGTGCATGTAGAAGTCGACGACGGTTGTAGAACTGAGGGAGTTGAGCGCGGCCGATAGGTTGGACATGGCCGCCGCGAGGATGGCGGCGACGAGCAGGCCAGCGATGCCGTGTGGCATCTGGCGGACGATGAAGGTGGGGAAGATGTAGTCGTTGGTGCGGAAGGTGGCCGGGTGCTGGCCGTAGAAGACCCAGAGGCCCGCGCCGATGAGCAGGAAGAGCGTGAACTGGACGAAGATGACTGCTCCCGAGGAGAGCAGGGCGAGGCGCGACTCGCGCAGGCTACGGGCGGCGAGCATCCGCTGCACCATCAATTGATCTGTCCCGTGGCTGGCCATCGTGAGGAAAGTCCCGCCGAGGACGCCCGCCCAGAAGGTGTACGAGCTGGTGAGGTTGAAGGCGAAGTTGAGCATGGTGAACTTGTGGGCGGGCGCGGCCAGGGCGTGGATGGCGCTCCAGCCGCCGGGGACCTGATGGCCCAGCGTGATGAGCGCGACGACGGTGCCGCCGATGTAGAGCGCCATCTGAACGACGTCGGTCCAGATGACTGCGGCCATGCCGCCCTCGAAGGTATAGAGAAGTGTCAGAGCAGAAATTATGGCAATAGACAAAGTATCGCCGGTGCCGATGGCGATGCCGACCACGATGGAGATGGCGAAGACGCGAACGCCCTCGGCTGCGGCGCGGGTGAGCAGAAACAGCCCGGCGGTTACCTTGTGGAGCACGGGGCCGAAGCGCTGGTCAATGAGCTGGTAGGCCGTGAGCATCGCGCCCTGGAAGTAGCGCGGCAGGAAGAGTGCCGCGACAACGATGCGGCCGAGCATGTAGCCGAGTACGACTTGCAGGAAGCCGAAGTTGCCCGCGAAGGCGACGCCGGGGATGGAGACGATGGTAAGGGTGCTGGTCTCGGCAGAGACGATGGAGAGCGCGATGGCCCACCAGGGGATGACGTTGTCGGCGAGGAAGTAGCTCTTCAGGGATTGGCCGGTGGTGGCGCGTTTGCTGAAGCGCAGGCCGAAGATGGTGATGGCCACGAGGTAGAGGGCGACCAGGGTGAGGTCGAATGGGGAGAGATGGGTGGCGGCGAGCGGCACGGGCATGTGGGGGTTAGTTTATAGCGGGGAGGGAGTTGTGGGGCGTTCGGAGTTTGGGAATTGCAAAAACAAAGACAACAGCAGATTCCTGCGCTTCGCTCCTGAATGACAACCCAAAAAACAGACAACGGCAAAGGCTTGTCGGATGGGGGACGCAACAACATTGGTCCTCCCGCTGGTTAGAAACAAAGATGCTTGCTTCCGACCAGCGGGAGGACCTCAGAAGATCATTCACCCATACCGCCCCGAGGACGGCACGAAGTGCTATTGCTTGGGTGTTTCGGTGGGCTGCGCGGGGGGAGCGGGCGGCTGGTCGGAGATGGCGATCAGCTCCACGTCGAAGATCAGCTCGGCCTTCTCGGGGATGGCGGGCGGGTGTCCGGCCTCGCCGTAGGCGAGTTGGTAGGGAACGAAGAGGCGACGCTTGCCGCCGACGTGCATCCCTTCGAAGCCGGTGTCCCAGCCTGCGATGACCTGGTGTGCGCCGTAGGGGAAGGTGAAGGGCTGGCCGCGGTCGACCGAGGAGTCGAACTTGGTGCCGTCGAGCAGGTAGCCGGTGTAGTGGACGGTGTACCACTTGCGCGGTACGGCGGGCTCGCCGGTGCCGATGACGGTGTCGATGTAGCTGAGGGCGTAGAGGGGCTTGGCGCAGCCGGTGACGGCGGGAATCTTATCGGACATGGTTGTGGTGGTGGCGCAGGTGGGGGCCGCTGCGGCTGCGGCGTGGTGGACGGCTGTCGTGGTGTGGTGGACTGGCGGCTTGGTTACGGTTTTGGGAGCGGCCGGGGTCGTGGTCTGGGCGAAGGCTGAGACGGATAGGGTGAGGATGGTAAGGGTGGTTGTCAGCTTCATGGTTTGGACCGATGTTACAGGGTTTTGGGTGACGAGTGGGAGAGGATTGCCGCGCCGGTTTATGCTGCTGGTGTGATCGCGTCTCCTCAACGAAGTGCGATGTGTGCCGCTCGAGGCTGGCTGAATGAAAACTGGCTGTATGCGGGCCTGACGGGAGGCTGCTTTTATCTCGCCATGCTGCCGCTGCTTCGGCCAGCCCATTCGGGAGCCTGGAGTACGCCCGATCTGCTGCTCTACCTTCAGCTTCCTTTGTATATGAGCCATCAGCTTGAGGAGCACTATCATGACCGCTTTCGCCTCTACGTCAATACTCACCTGGGGCATGGTTGTGAGCTTCTGACGAAGGACGCGGTCACGTTCATCAACGTCATCAGCGTCTGGTGCGTCGATCTCCTGGCTCTGTACGGTGCCCGGTTCGGCTGCGTCTCGTGGGCTCTTGCGGCCTTCTATCTGGCGATCGTCAACGGCATCGTTCATCTTCTGGCCGCACTGCGCACGCGCAACTACAATCCGGGCCTGGTTACGGCGCTTGTGTTGCTGCTTCCGGCGGCCTCGAGGGGAGCGGCGGTCTACTCTCGCGCAAATCATCTGGGAGCGGGGGAGAATCTGGGGTACGCCGGGCTGGCCGTCGCTCTGCACGCGGCGATCATTGCTTATGTCGCTCGGCGCAGGGCCATCCTGATTGCGTCGCGCGTCTAGGTGGGAGTGCGGAGGAGGAAGTAGGCTCCGGCGAAGGTGAAGAGTAGGTCCGGGGTCCACGCGGCCAGCGGCGGGGGCAGCGTGTTGACGTTGCCCATCGCCTCAAACAGGCTGCTGACGCCGAGGTAAAGAACCGCCAGCAGGATCGCCACGGCAAACCCAGCCACGCCGCCGCGCTTGCCCGTGCTCAGCGCAAAGGGCACCGCCAGCACCGCCATGACCAGCGTGATGGCCGGGTAGGCGATCTTGCGGTTGAGCTGGACGCTGAGGCGCTTGACGTCGAAGCCCGACTGGCGCAGGTCGTTGATGTACGCGGTCAGCTCGTTGAAGGACATCTCCTGCGACTGGCGATCTTCCTTCTTGAAGTACTGGGGCTGCTCGCGGATCTCGGGGAAGCTGGTGAGCACGAAGGGATCGTAGGAGGCGATGGTCTCGCCTGCAAAGGAGCGCTGCCAGCCGTTCTCAAAGACCCAGCGGTTCACCCGTGCGTCCCAGCGGGCGGAGGAGGCGAAGATGCGCTTCTTCAGGGTGAAGGAGGCCGGGTCGAACTCGAAGACGGTGATGTTGGCGAAGACGTTCCGGTCGGAGTCGAAGAACTGGTAGTAGAAGATGCGGGTGGGCAGGTCGTTGGTCAGCTTGGTGGGCAACGGATCGCCGGGGGCGATAGGAGAATTCGTACGGTCTTCGGCGACGGTCTGGCCCGAGATCCACTGGCGGTCGGGGCGCAGGAAGGTCTGCGCGGGCTTGCCCTTGATGACGTAGCGGAGCGCCTCCTGGCGGCGGTTGGCGGCGGGCAGGTAGAACTCGTCGAAGGCGAAGAGAGAGACGCCCACGACCGCTGTGAGCACCAGCACCGGCGCGACGATGCGGTAGAGCGAGAGGCCGCTGGCCTTCATGGCCGTCAGCTCGGACGAGCGCGAGAGCGAGCCGAAGGTGATGAGCACGGCGACCAGGACGCAGAGCGGGGTGACGTTGTAGAGGATGAAGGGGATGAGATTGAGGAGATAGTCGCCTACGGTGACCAGCGGCGTGCGGTTCTTGATGATGTCGCCGATCAGCTCGAAGAAGGTGAAGATGAGGAAGAGCGTGGAGAGCGAGCCGAGGACCAGGGCGAAGTTGGCCCCGAACTCGCGCATGATGTAGTCGTCGAGGATGAGCGGGAACTGGATGCCGAGGGCGGAGCGGACGCGCTGGGGTATGGTGTCGGTTAGGTCGCGCTCGTGGGGAATCTTCCCGGCCTGGCTGGGGCGCAGGCGGCCGAGCAGGCGAGAGAGGGCCACGCCGATGGAGGAGAAGAGGCTGAGTGCGACGCCGCCGCGGGACATCTGTTGCAGCAATAGGATTCCGGCTGCGGCGAAGAGGATGTTGGCTCCCCAGACGCCGAGGAGGGGCGGCAGGCGGCCGGTCTTGGCGAGAGCTTCTCCGACAGAGGAGAGGAAGTAGTAGACGAAGACCAGCAGGATGGTGAGGACGAAGCCGGTGGACTTGCCTCCGCGCTTGGACGAGAGGCCCAGCGGTACGCCGACCAGCATCAGGACGAGGCAGGCGAAGGGGTAGGAGAAGCGCTTGTTCAGCTCGATCCGGTAGATGCGGGCGTTGGTAGGGGTGGGGTTGAAGAGCGCTCGCAGGGGCAGCGCGTGGATGGGCGTGTCGACGCGGGAGAGGTGCGTGTCCTCCTGCGCGCCGGTCTGGATGGGGAGCTGCGTGGTGACGAAGGTGGAGATGTCGTACTGGTTGGGGTCGGTGGGCGAGATGCTGTGCTGGCCGCCGTCGTGGAGGTGCAGCTCGATGGTGCCGGGCGCGCCGGGGGTGACGAGGGCCTGGGCGGCGGTGGTGATGTGCGGGGTGGCTGGCTCGGTCAGGTCGGCCAGGAAGACGTGGTGCCAGAGCGCCGCGCCCGAGGCCGGGGTGACGTCCTGAACGTAGAGGACGTAGTTCTTGAAGTCTTCGTAGAAGACGCGGGGCTGGACCTCGAAAGATGCTTGAGAGGACTTGAGGGAGTCTTCGAGCGCGAGCAACGCGGCGGCGGCGCGGGGAGCGAGGTAGAGCGAGTTGCCGAGGCCGATCAGCAGCGCGGCGAAGGAGATGATGGAGACGATGCGGACGAAGTCGAGCGCGCCCATGCCCGCGGCGCGCATGGCGGTGATCTCGGAGTCGGCCGCGAGGCGCGAGAGGCCGAGCAGGATGCCGACCAGCACCGCCATCGGGATGGTGACGGTGAGGGCGTTGGGCAGCGTGTAGGCGAAGAGCTTGCCGACGTCGGTGATGGAGGCCGAGTTGCGCACGACGATCTCGAGGATCTTGCCGAGGTCGCGCATGAAGAGCACGAAGGTGAAGACCACGCCGCCCAGCAGGGCGTGAGAGAGAACTTCGCGGAGAAGGTAGCGGGTGAGAAGGCGCATGGGGCGGTGGGACTTCGAGCGATCTTCGCGCGGGCTTCGATCGGTCGGGGTCCGTGATCCATGATAACGCTAGTGGAAGCGGCGCAGGCGCAGGGAGTTGAGCAGGACCGAGGTGCTCGAGAGCGCCATTGCGGCTGAGGCCAGCACCGGGCTGAGCAGGATGTGGAAGTGCGGGTAGAGGAGACCGGCGGCGATGGGTAGGCCGCAGGCGTTGTAGGCCACCGCCCAGCCGAGGTTCTGGCGCATGGTGCGGGTGGTGCGGCGGGCCAGGCGGATGGCTGTGGGGATGGCGCGGAGGTCGATCTCGCCGTGGGCTGCGCCGCTCATCAGGATCAGGTCGGCGGCCTCGCGGGTCAGGTCGGTGCCGGTGGAGACGGCGATGCCGGTGTCGGCCTGGGCGAGTGCGGCGGCGTCGTTGAGGCCGTCTCCGGCCATGGCTACGGTGCGGCCCTGCTGTTGCAGGCTGCGGATGACGGTGAGCTTGTCCGCCGGGAGCAGTGAGGCGTGGGTGTCGGCGGGGGAGATGCCGCACTGCGCGGCGATGGAGGCGGCTGTTTGTGGGTTGTCGCCGGTGAGCATATGCGCGGAGACGTGCAGGGATGCCAGTTGGCCGATGGCTTCGGGGGCGCTGGGGCGGAGAGTGTCTTTTGCCTGAAGGGTGAGAACGTGGGTGCCGTTTACCGCTAGATGGAGCTGGGTGGTGGCCTCGGGAGTGGTCTGCTGCATGAGGGGGATGTGCAGCGACTCGAGGAGCGTTGCGTTGCCGATGGCTACGGGCTGGCCGTTGTGTGTGGCGACGATGCCCTGACCGGGGATGGTTTTTACGTCCGCTAGCTTGGGTGTGGCCGTGGCCGTGGCCGTGGCGGCGGCGTAGGCGATTACGGCGCTGGCCAGTGGGTGTTCGGAGTACTGTTCGAGCGCGGCTGCGAGGGGCAGGAGCTGGCTGGGGTCGGCGTCGGGCGCGAAGTCGGCGGAGGTGATGGAGGGATGGCCCTCGGTGAGGGTGCCGGTCTTGTCGAAGGCGAGGGTGTCGGTGCTTGCGAGACGCTCGAGGGCTTCGCCGTTGCGGACGAGGATGCCGAGCTGCGCGGCGCGGCCTATCCCGACCGTGAGGGCTGCGGGAACGGCGAGGCCCATCGCGCAGGGGCAGGCGATGACCAGCACCGCGATGGCGATGGAGAAGGCGCGGGGTAGCGAGTGGTCGAACGCCAGCCAGAGGGCGAAGGTGACCGCCGCCAGCACCAGGATGGAGGGCACGAAGATGGCCGAGGCTCGGTCGGCGAGCTTCTGCATGGGGGCGCGGCTGGACTGGGCCTCGGCCAGCAGACGATGGAGCTGCGCGAGGACGCTGGACGCGCCGAGGGTGGTGGCGCGCAGGGTGAGCGGGCCGTCGAGGTTGATGGTGCCGCCGATGACCGCGCTGTCGGGGGTCTTGAGGACGGGCTGGGACTCGCCGGTGAGGAGTGACTCGTCTACCGTGGAGCGGCCGGTGAGGACGACACCATCGACCGGGACGCGTTCGCCGGGGCGGAGCTGGATGGTGTCCTCGGGCTGGACCTCTTCGAGGGGGATCTCGGTTTCGGTGCCGTTGCGGAGGACGCGGGCGGTTGTGGGTTGGAGCTTGGCGAAGGCGGCTAGGGCGGACTGGGTGCGGTTCTTGGCGCGGGCGTCGAGGAGCGAGCCTAAGAGCAGGAAGGCGAGGATGAAGTCGACGGCCTCGAAGTAGACATCGGGGGCGAGGCCGTGGCTGGTGAAGGCTGTGGGGGCGATGGTCGCCACTGCCGAGTAGAAGAACGCGGCCAGTGTGCCGATGGCGACCAGCGTGTTCATGTTGGTCGCCCTGTGGCGGGCTGCGGCGAAGGCGCGACGGTAGGTCTCGGGGCTGGTGAAAAGCATCACTGCTGCGGTGATCGCCAGCAGCAGCCAGCGGACAGGCTCAGCGGGCAGGCTCATCAGCGCGGCGGGCATGAGCGGCATCAGGAGATTGTCGACGGCGCGCAGAAGTGGGTCGGGAGTCTCGGTGGCCATCATCAGCGGCATGGAGAGGAGCATAGCCGCCACGGCTGCGGCCAGTGCCAGCGCGGCTCTCAGGGGGAGATGGGACTCGTCCTGCTCTTCCGCGACGGTGGCTGTGGTGGGGGCAAGGGCCTCGTAGCCGGACTCATGAACGGCTTCGATGAGGGTCTCGATGGGGGCCGTGCCTTCGACCGTGGCCTGGTTAGCCAGCAGGGAGACGGTGGCCGAGGTGACGCCGGGAGTGGCGAGCAGGGCCTTCTCCACGTGGATCTGGCAGGCGCTGCACGACATGCCGACGATGGGGAGAACGACCTTGCTGGCAGTACTCATGTGGCGCTCATTTCATTGCTTTATTGCTCGATGTGGGTGGGGAAGCCGGTCTTTTGCATGGCGGCCAGGATCTGCTCCGGCGTGGCTGTGGTCTCAATGCGGGCCGTGCCGATATAGACCTCTTCGACTTTGGTGTCGGGCAGGCTGTTGAGGGCCTGGGTGACGCGGCGGATGCAGGCGTCGCAGTGCATGTTGTCGATCTTTAGAGTGGTCATATTGGTTGGATGCTCCCTTGTGGTTGGCGGGTTCAGGGTTGGGGTTCGGGCAGGAAACGGTAGCCGATGCCGCGGACGGTGACGAGGTGCTGCGGGCTGGCCGGGTCGTCTTCGATGTAGCGGCGCAGGCGCACGATGAAGTTGTCGACGGCGCGGGTGTCGGTGTCCTCGTGGACGCGCCAGACCTGCTCGAGGATATCTTTGCGGGGGACAATCTCGCCGGCGTGGTCGACGAAGTGGCGGAGCAGGTCGGCCTCCATCAGGGTGAGGCGGGTGACGCGGTCGCCGGGGGCTTCGAGCTCCAGCGTGTCGAAGTGGATGGTGCGACCGTTGAAGGTGTAGGAGTCGGTGGAGGGCTTGGGGTCGGGTTCCGGTGCGGAGGGGCGATGCCAGGAGGCTCGGCGCAGCAGGGTTTTGAGGCGGACGAAGAGCATCTCCAGGTCGAAGGGCTTGCCGAGGTAGTCGTCGGCTCCGGCGTTCAGGCCCTCAAGGACGTCCTGCGGGTGGGAGCGGGCGGTGAGCATCAGGACAGGGAAGTAGAGGGCGTGGTCGCGCAGCTCGCGGACGATCTCGAAGCCGCTCTTGCCGGGGAGCATCACGTCGAGGAGGATGGCTCCGATGTCGTCGGTGGTGGTGAGGAGGTAGTCGAGGGCTTCGGCGCCGTCGGCGTGGTGGAGGACACGGTAGCCCTCGGCCTCCAGGTTGAAGAGGAGGCCCTGGGCGAGGTGCTCTTCGTCTTCGACGACGATGATGAGGGGTTTGGTGGCCATCGTGGTTATTATCACGGATTGGTGGCGAGTTGGCTGTGATGGAAAACGCGAAGCGTCGAGTACCGCACGAAGTGCCGCCCGCCCGGCGTTAGGGCGTTTTTGCTTCTATAGGATCGGCTGGCCGTAAATGTAGGTTGTTTGGAGCTGGCCGGTGGGGGTGTAGAGGTTGAAGTTGGCGGGCTGGCCGGGCTGCATGGTGGTCAGGCTCTCGGTGAGGCCGAGCATCGCGGCGGGGTTGGCGCTGGCGCAGCGGACGGCGGTGGCGAGGTCGGTTCCCGTGAAGGCCTGCAGGTTGGCTACGGCGCGGTCGAGCGTGAGGACCGATCCGGCAAGCGTCTCGGGCGCGGCGGTGAGGGTGCAGCGGTGGTCGTGGACCGTGACCGAGAGCGGGCCGAGGACGTAGGTGCCGTCGGGCATTCCGGTGGCGGAGATGCCGTCGGTGATGAGGATGGCTTTGTCTTGCTTTTGCGCGAGCCAGAGGCGGACCAGCGCGGGGTGGACGTGGATGCCGTCGCAGATGAGGTCGGCGTAGATATCGGGCCGGTCGAGGATGGTGCCGACGACGCCGGGCTCGCGGTGGTCGAGCGGGCGCATGGCGTTGAAGAGGTGAGTGGAGGAGGTGGCTCCGGCGGCGATGGCGGCCAGGGTCTCGGCGGCGGTGGCGTTGGTGTGGCCGAGGGTTACTTTGACGCCGGAGTGAGTGGCGTGGGCGATCAGGTCGAGTGCGCCGGGTGTCTCCGGGGCGATGGTGAGCAGACGGATGTGGCCTCGGGCGGCCTGCTGGAAGCGGTCGAATAGCTCGATGGAGGGCGGCTGTAGCAGATCCGTCGGGTGGACACCGCGCTTGGCGTGGGAGAGGAATGGGCCTTCGAGGTGGATGCCCAGCGGGGTGGCCTCGTTGGCGGGTATGGGCGACTCGATGAGGTTGGCGAGGGCGTCGAGGGCGTGGAGGGTGGCGTCGATGGAGGCGGTGACGGTGGTGGGGAGGTAGTGGGAGGTTCCGCGTGAGGCGAGGAAGCGCTGGATGCGGGAGAGGCCCTTGGGCGTGGCGACCATGAGGTCTTCCCCGGCGGCTCCGTGGATGTGGATGTCGAGGAAGGTGGAGGTGAGGATGGCCTCGCTACGGATGGCGGGGTCGGTAGAGATGTCTTCGATGCGGCCAGCGGCGTCGATGGTGATGGAGGGGTACTCGATGGTGCCGAGGGACGTGATGAGGGTGCGGGCGGTGAGGGGGGGCATGGTTTACCAGGACTCGGAGAGGTCTTGCCAGGTTGGATTAAGGTGTTCGATCAAGGCTAGCCTCTTTTCGCGGGATTCGTCTTTGAGTTCTTTTTCGCGGGCGATGGCGTTGAGGACGTACTGGAAGTGTTCGTAGTGTACGAGACGGGTGATGTTGTAGTGGGCTGTGTGGGTGTCGGGGCGGAGTTGTTTGTGCTCGGAGATGCGGCGGAAGAGGTCGTTGGTGATGCCGATGTAGAGGTTTCGGGAGGGGCTCGCGAGGATGTAGACGTAGAAGTGGTACTTCCTCGGGGGCATGGAGGCTCCGTGGTGGGAAAGGCAAATGCAACGGCAAAAGCAGAAGCAGATTCCTCCGCTTCGCTCCTGAATGACAACCAAAAAAACTGACAACGGCAAGTGCAAGAACTGGCAACGGCAAGTGCAAGAACAAGGGCAACGGCTATGATGCCGTTGCCCTTGCGGTTAGCGGAGGGGCAGGCCCAGGTCGTTGGGGCTGGGTAGGGTTTGGGTGCTGCTCCACTGGCGCTGGGCGGCGCGGAACTTGTCGCTGCGGGCGAACCAGAGGTTGATGGTGTAGTCGTAGTGCTCGAGGACCGGGCGCAGGGCGTAGGAGCGGTTGGTGCGGAGCCAGCCCGAGGCGTACATGTCGCGGAGCAGGGAGTAGGTGTCGATGACGTCGTGCAGGCGGCCGTTGATGCCGTTGATCTCGCTCAGATCGCGGCCAACCGAGTCCTTCGTCTTCTTGTCGCGGCTGGTTTGGTTGGCGAGTGCGCGGTTGTAGCCGTCGACGATCTCGTCGGCTAGCTGGAACTTGAGGCCGATGAAGTCGAAGCGGCGAGCTCCCAGCTCCAGCGCGTCGATGGCGTCAGGCTCGCGGAGGTTGAACTGCGCGGCTCCCGAGGCTGCGGCGTCGTAGAGGCCGGGGGAGCGGGTCTCAGGGGCGGGGTGTGTGGCCGGGCCTGCGGCCTGCTTGGCCTGGGCGATGAGGGTGAGGGCACGCTCGGCGTGCAGGCGCAGGTCGTGCAGGTAGGGGCGGATCTTCTCGGCGTTCTTCTGGCCGTCCTTTGAGAAGGGGTCGATCCAGAAGAGGCCGTCGGAGCCGTCGCCGACCTTGGCCTGGTTGCGGAGCAGGTCGTGCGCGGCCATCAGCTCGATCTGGGCCTGGTTGAGCGCGCCGGTGGCGTCGCCGTGGAAGACCTGTGCGTAGGACTGCTCGAAGGCGGGGATGGAGGACTCGCCCTGCTGCCAGCCGGCGGCGGCTCCGAAGAGCAGGCCGTACCAGTTGTTGCTGGCGAGCGATTCGCCGTCGTCGTACCAGATGGTGTTCAGCTCGCCGGTGGCGCCGAGGCGCTGGCCGTCACGCACGAAGCCCTGAATGTTGGCCAGGGCGTCGTTCTGGTTGGGGTAGACGCGGGACCAGTTGCCGACGCCGGGCGCAACCCAGGTCTCGAAGCCCGCGCTGGTGAAGGGGGTGATGTACTTGTCGTAGCCCTTGGGCGAGGGGGCGTACCACCAGGGGATGGCGATGGTAGCGCGCTTGAAGGACTCGGGAAGGTTCTTGAGCAGCATGGGCGAGGTCTGGGTGACCTCCTGCGCGATGTCGCCCCAGAAGAGGATGCGGCGATTGAGCGGCTGGAGGGCCGTGGTGACCTTTTGCAGGAAGTCGAGGTAGACGGGGCCGAGGCCGCGCGTGTCCACGTCAGCCTTGGTCTGGCCGATGCCGAGGTCGGCCGTTTCATCCGCGCCGATGTGGAGGAACGGGCCGGGGTAGAGGGCGGCCAGCTCGGTGAACATCTGCTGGATGTAGGCGACAGAGCCGGGCTGCGCGGGGGCGAGGACGTTGCCGTGAGGGGTCTCGGCGACGGCGCTGTACTGCTCCCAGGTGAGGTTGTGATGGAGGTGGCCGAATGCCTCCTGCTCGGGCACGACGAGGACGTGGTAGGGCTTGGCGTAGGCGACCAGGGCACGGGCGTCGGCGGCGGTCATGGCTCCGCCCGGAGGCGCGGGCAGCGGGTTCGAGGCGTACTCCTGAATGTGCTCGAAGTAGGGGCTGTAGAGGTTGACCTTGTAGGCGGCGAGCGTGCGGACGAGCTTCTTCTGGAACTCGAGCGTGTCGACCGGGCCGCGGGAGAGGTCGTCCTGGACGCCGCGGTACTTCATGGCGGGCCAGTCGCGGACGGTGACCGCGTGGAGCACGGCTGCGGAGCCGTCGTGCTCGATGAGCTGCTTGAGGGTCTGGATGCCGTAGAAGAGACCCTCGGCGGTGGCGGCGGTGATAGTGAGGCCCTGCGCGGTGGTGGCGATGGTGTAGCCCTCGGGCTTCATCTCGGCGGGCAGGGACTGGGAGCGGACGAGCTGGACGGGGTATGCCCCGGAGGTGGAGACGGCGCGGATGGCGAGGGTCTGGGTCAGTTCCTGGACGGCGAAGGCATCGTCGCTGTCGGTGGAGCAACTGGCGCAGAGGATGCGGATGCCGCGGGAGAGCGGGATGTCGGCGGCAGTGACGTGCAGCTCGCGCGGCATCGGGATGAGCTTGAGTGAGGCGGTTTGGGCGGCGGAGGGCAGGGCGGCGGCCAGCAGGATCGCGGCGAAGGCGGGGCTGGGGAGAGCGGGTCTGCGAAGCGACATAACACTAGGGTAAACCAGAGGTTTAAGTCGTAGGCAGAGAGGTCTCCGGGACGGGCTGTGAGCCACTGGCGGAGGCTTCGAAGGTAGGTTCCGGGTAACCGGGAGTAGTGGCTTAAGTGTTAATAGCGTGTGAATTGTGGGATGGATTAGCGATCTATTCATACGCTTTGGGGAGCATGGACCAAAGAGCCAGGGAGACAAGCCGAAGTAGGCGAGATGATCGCAAACGGATGCACGCCCTGAGCCTTGTTTGAATTTCGAGAGGCTCCATGACGAAGCAGATGAAGGCCGCTATGGCGGCAATGTTGATGGTGGGCACACTGCCGATGCAGGCACAGACAGCGACCACCACCAAGCATGTGACCGCCAAAAAGAAGCGGCCGGTAGTAACTAAAAAGGCACCGGTGGAGAGCGCGATAACCCGCGAGCTTCGTGAGCTGCGCGAGAAGCAGGCTGCGCAGCAGGCACAGATCGATGCACTAACAAATGCGAATGCGGCCAAGGATGCCCAGTTGGCGGCGGCGCAGCAGTCGGCCCAGAGCGCACAGACCCAGGCCCAGGCAGCCACCGCGGCGGCCCAGAGCGTGAACGCAACCGTCCAGGCCAACACCGACGCGGTGCAGGCCCTGAAGACCAACGTAACCGATCTGCAGACGACCAACACTGGCCTCGCCACGACGATCAGCGCGAACAAGACCGAGATCCTTCAGCAGATCGAAAGCCCGACCACGATCCGCTACAAGGGCATCACGATTACCCCGGTTGCCTTCTTCGCCCTTGAAGGTGTTTACCGGCAGCGTTCGATCAACTCCGACATCAATACCCCCTTCAACACCACGCCGTTTTCGGGTGCGACCGATGCTCACACCAGCGAGCTGAACTTCTCGGCGCGGCAGAGCCGCATCGGTGGTCTGTTTGAGGGCACGGCGGCGAATATTCGTCTGTCTGGCTACTTCGAGACGGACTTTCTCAGCTCGGGTGCGACCTCGAACAACAACCAGTCGAACAGCTACACGTTGCGCGTACGCCAGATCTGGGGCAAAGCGGAGACGCAGAGCGGCTTCGCGGTCACCGGCGGACAGACCTGGTCGCTGTTGACCGAGACCGGCCGCTCGACCGATGTGCGGACCGAGAAGCTGCCGAACACGATCGACCCTCAGTACATGGTCGGTTATACGTGGGCGCGTCAGCCTGGCATCCGTCTGCAGCAGCGGATCAACGGACCCATGCCCGGATCGGCTCTGACCTTCGCGCTCGCGCTGGAGCAGGCCCAGATCATCTACAGCGGCACGACCAACGCTCCCACGAACTTTGAGTTCGGCGCGCCGGGTCAGAGCGGCGGTCTGTACAACGCCTTCAACGGCAACTACACCAACAACGTGGCTCCCGATGTAATCGCGAAGATCGCTGCCGATACGAAGCAGGTTCACTTCGAGGTTGCCGGTGTCGCCCGCTTCTTCCGCGCTCGTGTCTATCCTGGCGTTGCTTCGGCGGCGACGGGCGTACCGGCTACGGCGGGTGCGGCTCCTTACAACGACACCAAGACGGGTGGCGGTGTGGAAGCTGGTCTGCGGTATAACAGCAAGTTCGTGGATGTCGCCGGTACGTTTATGTACGGTCAGGGCATCTCGCGTTACGGCTCGGCCACTCTGAGCGACGTGACGGTTCACCCGAACGGAACGCTGGAGCCGATCCGCAGCTCGCACGGCATGTTCTCGCTGGAGACGCATCCGACCAAGAAGTTCGACGTGTATGCCTACTACGGCGGCGAGTATGCGCAGCGCACGGTGTATGCGACCGGCGTGGCGGCTACTCCGTTCACCGGCTACGGCTCGATCAACACCAACGACACGGGTTGCAGCACCGAGGTCGCACCGACCTCGAGCGGCTTCACCGGATCGGTTACCCCGGCTGGATCGTGCGCAGGCGCGACGCGTTACATCCAGGAGGGCATGATCGGCTTCACGTACAAGGCGGTCAACAGCCCGCGCTTCGGCCGTCTGCAGTATCAGGCGACCTATAGCTACCTGGCTCGTACGCTGTGGGAGGGTTTGACCTCCGGCACGTATGGCTCGTCGAGCGCCCAGTTCGGCTCGCCGAAGGCGACCAACGGCATGGTGCACGTGGGTATGCGTTACTACATCCCGTAAACAGCAGGCAAGAATGGAAAGAGGCACCCGAGGTTTGGGTGCCTCTTTCTTTTTGTCTGCTCCATTCGGGGAATACTTCTTCGCAAGCTTTCTTGTGGTCCGTCCAATTTGATAGGCTTGCTTGGTTAGTTGGAATTATCTTCACAGGGGTGGTCACACGATGCTGCATGAGCAGAGGTTGTTTCCGGTAGAGGGCGCGGCGCGGGCCGTGGCGGCAAAGCTGTATGAGACGGTGAAGGATCTTCCAATCATCTCGCCGCACGGGCACACCGATCCGCGCTGGTTTGCCGAGAACAAGCCGTTTCCCGATCCCACGGCGCTGCTGATCCAGCCCGATCACTACATCTTCCGGATGCTGTATTCGCAGGGTGTCTCGCTGGAGTCGCTGGGCATCCCCCAGGTGGACGGCAAGGAGGCCGCCGACCCGCGTGAGGTGTGGCGGATCTTTGCGAAGCACTACTACCTCTTCCGCGGAACGCCCACGCGGCTTTGGCTGGATTATGTTTTTCAGACGCTCTTTGGGTTGAACGAGCGGCTGCGCGCTGAGAATGCGGACGTGTACTACGAGACGATTGCGAAGAAGCTGAACGAGCCGGAGTTCCTGCCGCGTGCGCTCTTCGAGCGGTTCAAGATCGAGGTGCTGGCTACGACCGATGCCGCCTTCGACACGCTCGAGTGGCACAAGGCGATCAAGGATTCGGGTTGGGGAGGCAGGGTGTTGCCGACGTTCCGGCCGGACGCGGTGATCGATGCCGAGTTCCTCGGATTCAAGGAGAACATCGACAAGCTGGGCGAGATTACGGGCGAGGACGTCAGCGGCTACAAGGGCTATCTGAATGCGCTGCGGTCGCGGAGGGCGTTCTTCAAGTCGATGGGAGCGACGGCGACCGACCACGGCCATCTGACAGCGATGACGGCGGACCTCTCGCCGGGGGCTGCGGCGGAGCTGTATGGGCGCGTGTACACGGGCAAGTTGCAGCCGGGCGATGTGGAGCTGTTCCAGGCGCAGATGCTGACCGAGATGGCTGGGATGAGCGTCGAGGATGGGCTGACGATGCAGCTCCATCCCGGCTCGGTGCGCAACCACAATAAGCTGGTGTACGAGAAGTTCGGGCGCGACAAGGGCGCGGATATTCCGGCTCCGACGGAGTATGTGCGCAGCCTGCGGCCGCTGCTGAACAAGTACGGCAACGCTCCGGGGTTCACGTTCATCCTGTTCACGCTGGATGAGTCGACCTACGCGCGCGAGCTGGCTCCGCTGGCCGGGCACTATCCCTGCCTGCGCCTGGGGCCGAGCTGGTGGTTCCACGACTCGCCCGAGGGGATGATGCGCTTCCGCGAGCAGGTGACCGAGACCGCCGGGTTCTACAACACGGTGGGCTTCAATGACGACACGCGGGCGCTTCTTTCGATTCCGGCGCGGCATGACGTCGCGCGGCGGGTCGACAGCGCGTTCCTGGGGAGGCTGGTGGCCGAGCATCGGTTGGATGAGGATGAGGCGCTGGACCTGGTGTATGAGTTGACGGTCGGGCTGGTGAAGAAGGCGTATCGTCTGTAGTCGTTCGGCAAGTAAGGATGGGGTATGAGTTTATTTTTTGCAGTGGGTTCTCCGGAGACCGAGCTGTCTCCGGAGCAGATTCGCGCGGGGTTGTTCAGCGCGCTGGATAAGCTGGGTGCGCGCAAGACCGTGCTGGCGGTGCCGCCGGACTTTACCCGGATGCACTCGAAGTCGGGCGAGCTGACGGAGCTGATCTGGGAGTACTACGGCAATGCGCTGGTGGATGTGCTGCCCGCGCTGGGTACGCACAAGCCGATGTCCGATAAGGAGATCGTCACGATGTTCGGGGCTACTCCGCGTGATCTTTTTCGTGTGCACGACTGGCGCAACGATATCGTGACGCTGGGAGAGGTGCCGGGCGAGTTCATGCACGAGATCAGCGAGGGCAAGCTGGACTACTCCTGGCCCGCGCAGGTGAACAAGCTGCTGCGCGACGGCGGGCACGACCTGATCCTGTCGATCGGGCAGGTGGTGCCGCACGAGGTCGTCGGCATGGCGAACGGGAGCAAGAACATCTTCGTCGGAACCGGTGGCGTGATGGGGATTCACCGGTCGCACTTCCTCGGCGCGGTGTACGGCATGGAGCGGATGATGGGCCGCGCCGATACGCCCGTGCGCAAGGTGCTGAACTACGCCAGCGAGCACTTCGGCAAGGAGCTGCCGCAGATCGTCTACGTGCAGACGGTGGTGAACAAGAACGCGGCGGGCAAGCTGGTGATGCGCGGGCTGTACATCGGCGACGACCGGGAGTGTTTTGAGCGGGCGGCGGAGCTGAGCCTGAAGTGCAACTTCCTGATGATGGATCGGGAGATCAAGAAGGCTGTGGTCTTTCTCGATCCGCATGAGTTCCGCTCGACGTGGCTGGGGAACAAAAGCGTCTATCGCACACGGATGGCGCTGGCCGATGGCGCGGAGCTGATCGTGCTGGCTCCGGGGGTGCATGAGTTCGGTGAGGATGCGGCGATTGACGTGCTCATTCGGAAGTACGGCTACTGCGGCACGCCGGAGACGCTGGAGGCGGTGAAGCACGATGCGGCTCTGGCCTCGAACCTGAGCGCGGCGGCTCATCTGATCCACGGCTCGAGTGAGGGACGGTTCACGATACGGTACTGCCCAGGCCACCTGACGCGGGAGGAGATCGAGAGCGTCCACTTCGAGTATGGCGATCTGGCCGAGTACACGGCGAAGTACGATCCGGCGAAGTTGACGGATGGGTGGAATGTCGTGGATGGGGAGGAGATTTTCTACATCTCGAACCCGGGGCTTGGGCTTTGGGCTTATGAGGGGCGGTTCAAGGATTGAGAGTTGTGGCTGGGGTGAGGGAAGCATACCTCGGGGGCTAAAGCCCGCATCTGTGGAGGGTTTTAGTGTCCGGGCTAAAGCCCGGACCTACCCCAGAAGCAACGGCAAGGACAACGGCAATAGCAGAAGCAACGACAAAGGCAAAAGCAGATTCCTCCGCTTCGCTCCTGAATGACAAACAAGAAAACAGGCAACGGCATGGCCACGAAAGTACAGGCAACGGCGGGTTCTTTGGCTTCTCGGGAGTATGGATTTGCCGGTTGTGGTGACTGGTGAGTATGCTGGGTGAGTAGATTGGTTAGACCACTGGGGCCGCAGAAAGCGGACCCAACAGGATGGAGAATCGAATGAGCGAAGTGTTGAGACTGCCGAAGTTTTCGGTCGGCGTTGGCGATCGGTTTGCGCACCAGGCGAAGGCCCAGTTGGCGGCGTGTGTGCTCGCGGCAGAGGCTGGCATTGAGGTGGTTCCGGTGTGGAACAAGTCCAACCGGGAGCACATGATTATCGGCTCCGAGCCTTCGGCGACGCGTCTGGCTGCCGATGCTGCGGTGAAGGATCTGGGTTGGACCAAACCCTACTTCCTCGACGCCGACCACATCAACCTGAAGACGGTCGGCCGCTTCCTCGCTCCCTGCGATTTCTTTACGCTGGACGTGGCGGACATGATCGGCCAGCCTGCGGCTCCCGAGGATGTGAAGGCGTTTGTTGACCGGCACCCGGAGCTGGTGGGTACGGTGACGATCCCCGCGATTGCCGAGCCGTTCACGACCGACCGGGCCTTCGTCGAGGGCGTGGCCAACAAGTTCCTCGCCGCTGTGCAGGACGCGGGTAAGATTTATCGGTTCCTGGTGGAGAATAAGGGCGAAGGCAAGTTTGTGCCCGAGGTCTCGATGGATGAGACCGATGCGCCGCAGACGCCGGTGGAACTGCTGATTATCCTGGCGGCGATTGCCGATGAGAAGATCCCGATCCAGACCATCGCGCCGAAGTTTACGGGCCGCTTCAACAAGGGCGTGGACTACGTTGGCGATGTGCCCCAGTTCACCAAGGAGTTCGAGGAGGACCTGGCGGCGATTGCGTTTGCGATCAAGACCTACGGGCTGCCGGACAACCTGAAGCTCAGCGTGCACTCGGGTTCGGACAAGTTCTCGATCTATAAGGCAATCCACGACGGCGTGAAGAAGTTCAACTCGGGCGTTCACCTGAAGACGGCGGGCACGACCTGGCTCGAAGAGCTGATCGGACTGGCTGAGGCGGGTGGTGAGGGGCTGGCGCTGGCCAAGGACGTCTATGCCGAGGCGTATGCGCATGAGGCCGAGTTGTGCGCTCCGTATGCGACCGTCATCGACATCGACCCGGCCAAGCTGCCCGAGCCTGCGGTGGTGAATGGTTGGACCAGCAAGCAGTTTACCGACGCGTTGCGCCACGACCAGAGCAATCCGGCCTACAACCAGAGCTTCCGCCAGTTGCTGCATGTGGGCTTCAAGGTGGCGGCCAAGATGGGCGACCGCTATCTGAAGGCGCTCGAGGCGAACGAGGCGATTGTGGCCAAGAACGTGACCACCAACCTCTTCGAGCGGCACATCAAGCCGGTGTTTCTGGGGCTGTAGATGATCGTTGTATTGATGGGGGTAACTGGATCGGGGAAGACGACGATTGGGACGCTGCTGGCGCAGCGGACCGGCGTCGTCTTTGCCGATGCCGATGATTATCATCCGGCTGCCAATAAAGAGAAGATGGCGGCGGGGCATCCGCTGAACGATGACGACCGGCAGCCGTGGCTGGAGACGCTGAACGGCCTGCTGCGCGGTTGGTCGGAGAGCGGCAAGGGCGGCGTGTTGGCGTGCTCGGCCCTGAAGGCCAGCTACCGCAAGACGCTGGGCGCGGGGATGCCGGAGGGTACGGTTCATTTTGTTCTGCTGGATGGCTCGCGGGAGATGATCGCGGAGCGGTTGGCGGCGCGGAAGCACGAGTACATGAACCCGAAGCTGCTGGACAGCCAGTTTGCGACGCTGGAGACGCCGGGCGAGGGTGAGGCTTTGCGGGTTGTGAACGACCGGGCTCCGGATGAGGTTGTGGCCGAGGTTCTGGCGAAGATTGGGAAGGTTTAGGGGAGTTTAGGAGACGGCATGGGACACAAGTTGTTTGATCTGACGGGCAAGACGGCAGTGGTGGTGGGCGGAACCTCGGGGATCGGCCTGGCGATGGCGATTGGGCTGGCTGAGGCGGGCGCGAATGTCGTCGCCAGCTCGCGGCGGCAGGAGCAGGTGGACGAGGCGGCGGCGGCGATTGAGGCCAAGGGCGTGAAGACGCTGCGGCTGACGTCGGATGTGAGCGACCGGGCCACGTTGCAGACGCTCTGCGATGAGACCGTTGCGGCGTTCGGGAAGGTCGATATCCTCATCAACAGCGCGGGCAAGATCAAGCGCGAGCCGACGCTCACGGTCAGCGAGGAGACCTGGGACGACATCATGAACACGAACGTGACCGGGACGCTGCGGGCTTGCCAGATCTTCGGCAAGCACATGCTGGCGAATGGGTCGGGCAAGATCATCAATATCGCTTCGCTGAATACTTTTGTCTCGCTGAAGGAAGTGACGGCTTATGCGGCCAGCAAGGCGGCTGTGGGCGCGCTGACCAAGTCGCTGGCGGTGGAGTGGAGTGCGCAGGGCGTGACGGTGAATGCGATTGCTCCGGGCGTCTTTCGGACGGCGTTGAACCAGAAGCTGCTGGACGAGAGCGAGCGCGGCAAGGAGCTGCGGATGCGGACTCCGATGAACCGCTTCGGCAAGGTGGAGGAGCTGGTGGGATCGGCGATCTTCCTGGCCAGCGAGGCTTCGAACTTCGTTACGGGCGAGATTCTGGTGGTCGATGGCGGGTTCCTGGCCAGCGGCGTAAATCAGTAGCATTCAGACGGCAAAGAAAATCCCCGCAAGCAGACGCTCTGCTTGCGGGGATTTTCTTTGCTGGCCGGGGCCGCTTTACGGGCGATGGTGAAGTGCGCCCGAGACTCCGGGGTGGTCGTCCTGCGGTTTACGGTAGATGACGGCTAGGTTGGTAGGGATGATCGCCAGGGCCAGAAGAAGGAAAGCTACGATCTCACCGGTATCCAGAGGTCCAAGCGTATGCAGGTAGAAGGCGGCAGCGGCGATACCAAGAACTGTCGCTGCAATGACGAGACGGGCTACTGTTTTCGCCCAGGGTTTGTGATCAAAAGGAAGCATCTTCGGCTCCTGTGTGTCCGGGGGCTAACACCGGCCATATTTACTTAGATGGCGGAGGTGCTCCGGACGTTGCGGGAGGATTGTAGGCGCGCGGGGATGGAATTGTCGAGGGATGTCATTTGTTGGTCGTGGGCTAGTTGGCATCCACCGTTTCCGAATGACCGGCAAGCTGGAAGTGAAGCCACGGAATGAGCATTTCCCGTTCCTTACGACCAACATGTCAGCTTGATCTGACCGGCTGGGCCTCAGCTAAATCGCAGGGTCGAGATGTACTTCGCGATCAACTCCAGTGGCGGCTTTCCTCAAACCACATCGCGCGCGAAACGAGATGAACGGCCGCTCGACCCCGAAGTATAAGAGCGACGCGCCGCCCAGGCACGTTACAACATAGACGGCGAACGATCTCCATCCTGCCTGGGCTGTAAGTGCAGGCAGCAAAAGATGCGTAGCGTGCGCGACTGATTTATGGGTGAGGTACAGGCTGAATGCCAGGGCTGCAATCGTTGATGCTCCAGGAACTCGTGTCCGCAAGAATCCTTTCTCGCAAACGGCTGCAGAGACGAGCAGACCAAACCCGCATGCGAGGGCTGGAAACGCAAAGAGGATGCTGAGAGGAAGATCAGGGGCAGGATAGTCAAAGCCGCATAGCTGAAGTGCACCCAGCACACAGGCGAGCCCGAGAATTGCCAGGATTTCACTATGCTTCGTGAAGCAAGCCCACCAATGGGTCTTGAAGGTGCGAACGATGGCCAGGCTTACACCCATTACCAGGCCATCAAGGCGTGAGTAGGTTGGGTAATAGATGTACTTCATCATCATGAGAGCTTGCTGATCACCCGCACTCCGGATGACGGAGTGGAGCAACCAGGCCCGCAGGCCGATTCCGCCAACGACAAGGAACAGCAGCACGGAAGCAGTCTTCCGCGACGACGGTTTGCGTCTCAGTAGAACGAGGAGGAGCGGGAAAAACAGGTAGAAGTGCTCTTCAACGCAGAGCGACCAAATATGAGAAAACGCACGATGCTCCGGGTATCCAAGGAGCAAGAGATTCCACGTGAAGCTTGCATACTGCCAACCTGCGTACGGGCCGGGCGCTTCACGCCATAGCGGCATGATTAAGTACAGCAGCAATACGACGAAGAACGCAGGCAGAATGCGATAAGCGCGACGCATGTAGAAATCGCTGAATGATGGCTGTCTCCCTGTCAGATATGGCTTCAGAAGTTGCGAGCCTATGAGAAATCCGCTCAAGACGAAAAATAGATCGACTCCGACCCAGCCGATCTTAGCGATAGGGTGCATGACAGATGGAAGCAACTCCTGCATGTCGAGGTGGTAGAGCATCACGACAACAATGGCCAGAGTGCGTAATGTGTCCAATCCGTGAAAGCGAATGGAAGGTGTGACTTGAGAAGGTGGCATGGATGCAACCTAGCTGTCAGATGTGAAAAGGGTTGTGCTCCGATGATTAGGCGCTCACTCTTCTTGGGGCACTAGTGTCTAGCGTGGTTCTAGAGCATTTTGCATGCGCAACAGCCGTTCAGCGATCACAAAGAGCTGATTCATCGCAAGGCTTTGTCCTTGCTTTCAGGGGAGATAGGTGCATGGCCTATGATGGTAGGGACATTGTGGTTCGTATGGAGCTGAGGTAGATGAAGGAAGATTGTGCGGGGTTGGAGCTGAGGGCGGCAAAGGGTTGCCGGTGGGATCTGGTGAGCTTGGGCGAGGTGATGTTGCGGTTCGATCCGGGCGAGCAGCGGATCTCGCATACGCGGAGCTTCAATGTGTGGGAGGGCGGCGGGGAGTACAACGTCGCGCGCGGGCTGCGGCGGTGCTTCGGCAAGCGCACCTCGATTGTGACGGCGCTGGCCGATAATCCGGTGGGGCGGCTGGTCGAGGACCTGATGCTGCAGGGCGGGGTGGATCTGAGCCATGTGTGCTGGACTCCGTATGACGGGGTGGGGCGCGAGTCGCGGAACGGCATCTACTTTCTGGAGCGGGGCGCGGGCGTGCGCGGCGCGATGGGGATGATGGATCGGGGGCATACGCCGATCTCGCAGATGAAGGCTGGGCAGGTGGATTGGGACGCGATCTTCGGGCAGGAGGGCGTGCGCTGGTTCCATACCGGCGGGGTGATGTGCGCGCTCTCCGGCGACTCGCCCGCGGTGGCGCGGGAGGCGATGCAGGCGGCCAAGCGGCATGGGGTGGTGGTCAGTTATGACTGCAACTACCGGCCCTCGTTGTGGAAGACGGCAGGCGGGCGGCAGGGCTCGATTGACGTGAATCGCAGCCTGATGCCTTATGTGGATGTGCTCTTCGGGCATGAGGGAGATATTGCGGCGGTGATGGGCGATAGCTCGCATGGGCCGCCGTGGCACGATGTGCTCAGTTACGCGGAGATGTCGGCGCGGGTGACGGAGGAGTTCGCAAATATCCGGGTGATTGCCACGACGACGCGGCGGCCGAAGACCGCGAATCGCAATGACTGGGCCGCGTTTGGGTTTGCCAACGGGCAGGTCTTCCAGAGCATGGACTATCTCGATATGGAGATCTTCGACCGCGTGGGCGGAGGGGATTCGTTTGCTTCGGGGCTGATCTATGGGCTGCTGGAGGGGCGCGGGATGCAGTGGGCGCTGGACTGCGGCGTGGCTCATGGCGCGCTGGCGATGACGACGCCGGGGGATAGCTCGATGGCGACGCTGGCCGAGGTGGAGCGGCTGATGGCCGGTGCTTCGGCGGGCGTGCAACGATAGATCTTTTTAGCAGAAACAGGCTATAGAAACAGGACGTCAGGAGACGAAGATGGATAAGGTTACGGTTTTGGAGACGATGCGGCAGATTGGCCTGGTGCCGGTACTGCGGGCGGATTCGGTGGATAAGGCGATGGCTCTGGCAGAGGCGGTGGCCGATGGCGGCGTGACGGTGCTCGAGGTGACGATGACCGTGCCGGGAGCGATTGAGGTGATGCGGCGGCTGGCGCAGCAGCGGCCGGATATTCTGGTCGGCGCGGGGACGGTGCTGGACCCGGAGACGGCTCGGATGTGCATCCTCGAGGGCGCGCAGTTTGTGGTGAGCCCGGCTCTGAATCTGAAGACGATTGAGATGTGCCATCGCTACTCGATTGCGGTGCTGCCGGGGGCGTTGACGCCGACCGAGATTGTGACGGCGTGGCAGGCGGGGGCGGATGTGGTGAAGGTATTTCCGGCGAGTGCTATGGGCGGGGCGAAGTACCTGAAGGCCGTGAAGGCTCCGCTGCCGCAGGTAGAGCTGATTCCGACGGGCGGGGTTTCGGTGGCTACGGCGCATGAGTTTCTGGAGGCTGGGGCCTTTGCGCTGGGGGTTGGCGGCGACCTGGTGGACCATAAGGCGATGAACGAGGGCCGGGCGCATGTGGTGACGGAGACGGCGCGGAAGTATCTGGAGATAGTGAAGGAGTATCGGGCTAAGAAGGCTTAGCCGCTGGCTAGATCGCTGCTTTGGGCTGGGTGGTCCAGAGCAGCGGCTGGCGGATGGGGAAGGTGCGGAGCAGCTCGGGCGCGGCGGGCTGGGCGGGGGTGAGGCTGCGCCATAGCTCGGCGTAAGGAGCGCGAGAGTAGGCGCGGGCGGCGAAGAGCAGGGCCGGGCGGCGGCAGGGCAGATCGTGGAAGTGGGTCTGGTCGGCGGGGTAGGGCCAGGTGGAGCGGCTCTCGATGTAGGGCGCGTGGCGGGCGATGGCGGCTCGAAGGCCGGGGCCGTCCTGTAGCTCGTGCTCCCAGAGGCTGTCGAAGCGGGTGCTGAGGAGGACGGCTGTGCCCGCGAGCAGGTCGAGGTTGAAGAGGGAGTTGCGGTAGGGGTTGGGTGTGGGCAACTCGTGGGGGAAGAGGCCGGTGGCGTCGATCTGGGCGCGGATCGTAATGGTCTTGAAGCGGTGGCGGAGGTCGGCGAGGAGTGGCTCGTTGGCGGTGAGGCGGGCGCAGGCGGCGGATTGCAGCAGCCAGGAGGAGGCGTGGTGGTCCTTGCGGTCGCGGGCCAGCAGGGCGGTGCGGTCGTGCATGAGCCAGTCGAGGTAGGAGGCGAACCACGGGAGGTAGGGGGCCGTGTCTATGCCGAGGAAGGGGATCGCGACGGCGATCTCGGCGAGGCCGATGGCTTCGAGGATGTCCTCGGGGTTGGGGGCGTTCAGGGCTGGGGGCATGCGGGTGGCGGGGGAGACGAACCAGGCGTCGAGGTGGGCGGCGGCGTGTTTGGTCAGGGCGGGATCGTTGGTGAGGGTGACGGCTGCGGCCAGGGCGGGAAGGATGAGGCTCAGGTCGAGCAGGGAGTCGGTGGATGACGGGTTCGGCTGGTGGCTCAGGGCCTCGCGGGCGGCGGTGAGGATACGGTCGTGGTCGATGAGGGCTACGTCGGGGTGGGTGGATTGGGCGTGGAGGAGGGTTGAGGCGAGTGTTGCCGTGGTGAGGGTGACGAAGGCTCTGCGGGTGGTGGGCATGGCGGGAACCCTCGGGCGCAGAGTAGCACGGCAGAGGGATAGGAGGTCTATAGGTTCATGGGGGGATAAGATAGGGCAAGTGAATTCATGAGGAGAAGTTCAAGGATGGCCGGACGCAGCGTTGGTCGATGTCGTGGATCTGAGCGGACTAGGGCTCGTGTATTGGAATGGTGTCCAGACGGCGTGGGGGATGGGCGATGAGCGTCTGGATATTTTCCTCGCTCCTCTTCCTTACCTCGGCGGTGGCTGGGCTGCTGGGATCGCTTACCGGACTGGGGGGCGGCGTGGTGCTGGTGCCGGTGATGGTGCTGCTCTTCAAGGTCGATCTGCGCTATGCGATCGGGGCGTCGCTGGTCTCGGTGATTGCGACCTCGTCGGGAGCGGCGGCGGCCTATGTGCGGGATGGGCTGTCGAATATCCGCATCGGCATGTTGCTGGAAGTGGCGACGACGCTGGGGGCGCTGCTGGGCGCGTACCTGACGGCGAAGGTGTCGAACCGGGCGATTGGGATTACGTTTGGCGTGGTGCTGCTGTACTCGGCGTATGCCTCGATGCGCAAGCGGCGGTATGAGGCGGTGGATGAGCCGCCGGACCCGCTGGCGGTGAAGCTGAAGCTCGAAGGAAGCTTCAACTGCACGGGCGTGGTTGAGAGCTATAGCGCGCGGCATGTGCCGTTGGGGTTTGGAATCATGTTCGGCGCGGGGACGCTGTCGGGGCTGCTCGGCATCGGATCGGGTGCGGTGAAGGTGCTGGCGATGGATCGGGCGATGCGGCTGCCGTTCAAGGTTTCTACGACGACGAGCAACTTTATGATCGGCGTGACGGCGGCGGCGAGCGCGGGGATTTATCTGGCGCGAGGGTACATCGAGCCCGCGATTGCGATGCCGGTGATGCTGGGCGTGTTGCTGGGGTCGGCGGTGGGGTCGGGGATGCTGGTGAAGGCGAAGGTGCCGACGCTGAAGGCTGTCTTCAGTGTGGTGATCGTGGCGCTGGGCGTGGAGATGATCTACAGCGGCTTGACGGGGAGGCTCTAGTGGATACGGGGCTGAAGGTGGAAGATTCGGACCGGAAGATGGAGATCGCTATCGGGCAGATGCTCCGTTATGGCGTGGTTGGGTCTGGGCTGGTGGTGGCTGCGGGTGGGGCGCTGTACCTGGGCAAGTCGTATGGTGTGGCGACGCGGTATGCGACGTTTCATGCCACGGCTCCGTCGCTGCGCACGATTGCGGGTGTGCTGCATGGGGTGGGGAGGCTCGATCCCGAGAGCCTGATCCAGCTTGGGATTCTGCTGCTGATCGCTACGCCGGTGGCGCGGGTAGTCTTCTGCCTGGTGGGCTTTCTGGTGCAGCGGGACCATGTGTATGTGGCGATCAGTTTGCTGGTGCTGGCTATCCTTGTCTACAGCTTTGTACGTGGGACAAGCTGATCTGGATGAGCCCCGTCTTCATTGCGTTGATTGCCGCCGCGGGCATCGCTCTGATGTTGGTGCGTCCGTGGGGAGTTGCAGAGGTCTACTGGGTGGGCGGGAGCGCGGCGCTGCTGGTTGCGTTGCGGTTGGTGCCGCTGCGGCTGGCCGGCCATGCGATCGCTGAGGGAGCGGATGTTTACCTCTTTCTGATTGGGATGATGCTTCTCTCCGAACTGGCGCGGGAGCATGGGGTCTTCGACTGGCTGGCGTCGGTTGCCGTGCGCGGGGCGCGGGGATCGTGCGTGAGGCTGTTCTGTTTGGTGTATGGGATCGGTACGTTGGTGACGATCTTCATGTCGAACGATGCGACCGCCGTGGTTCTGACTCCGGCGATTCTGGCCGCGGTGCGCAAGGCTAAGGTGCAGGCGCTGCCTTACCTGTTTGCGTGTGCCTTGATCGCCAATGCGGCATCCTTTGTGCTGCCCATTTCGAACCCTGCGAATCTGGTGGTGTTCCATGATGGGCTGCCGCCGCTGGGGCGATGGATGATTGACTTTGGGGTGCCGTCGCTGCTCTCGATTGCGGCGACCTTCTTGGTGTTGAGGGTTTGGTTTCGCAGGGAGTTGGTGGCGCGTATTGAAGCCGAGGTGGAGGCTCAGGAGTTGAGTCGAAGCGGCCAGTTGGTGGCCGGTGGGCTGGTGCTGGTGGTGGCGGTAATGCTTGGGGCTTCGGCGATGGGAATCGATCTGGGGCTGCCCGCTTGTGTTGCCGCGCTGGCGATTACTGCGGTTGTGTCGGTTGTGGAGCGGAGAAGTCCGGTGGGGCTGGTGCGGGAGATTAGCTGGAGCACGCTGGCTCTGGTTGCGGGGCTGTTTGTGCTGGTGGATGCGGTGGAGAGCATCGGGGCGCTGAAGGGGACGGTCGCGGCTCTGGCTTGGGCTCAGGGGCTTGGGACGGAGTTGGGGGCGTTGGTGGTGGGGTTTGTGGTTGGGGTGGGGAATAATGTGGTGAATAATTTGCCGCTCGGGTTGATCGCGGCTGGAACGCTGCGGACGGCGCAGGTGCACGGGTTGTTGGCCCATGCTGTGCTCATCGGCGTGGATCTGGGGCCGAACCTTTCCGTTACAGGGTCGCTGGCGACGATTCTCTGGCTGATTGCGCTACGACGGGAGGGCTTGCATGTGAGCTTTATGGACTTCCTGAAGGTGGGGGCGGTGGCGATGCCGGTCGCGCTGCTGGCGGCGCTGGGTGGGGCAGTTGTGATGTCGTGGATGTGATTTGCTGGGGATAGGGCGGGCTTTCAGCCCTCATGTGTGTGGGGGATTTCTACCTGGGCTTCGCCCCGGGTAGGTATAGGGCGCGCCGTTGGCGCTTTTTAAGGCAAGATTTGTGCGACGGGATGAAGAAAGCATACCTCGGGGGCTAAAGCCCGCATCTGTGGCGAGTTTTAATGTCCGGGCTAAAGCCCGGACCTACCCCAGAAGCAACGATAAGGGCTTAGATCACCTCAGGGGCGGCGGCGATGTCGCTGCGGTTCAGGCGGGAGCCTGTGAAGCCGTATAGGGCCACTACTACGTAACTGAGGAGGGGAAGCGTATAGCCGAGGGCCAGGCTGCCCGTGGAGCGCGTGATGAATGCCATGAGCGGGGGGAAGATGGCTCCGCCCATGATGGCCATGACAAGCAGGCTGCCGCCCAGCTTGGTGTTGGGGCCGAGGCCCTTGACGCCGAGCGCGAAGATGGTGGGGAACATGATCGACATGAAGAAGCTGGTGCCCAGGATAGCCCAGGTGCCGACGATTCCGGGGCGCAGGATGCCCACCGCGAGCAGGGCGATGTTGAAGAGAGCGTAGACCGCCATCATGCGGGCGGGCGAGATGAAGCGCATCAGCGGGGTGGAGATGATGCGGCCCAGAGCCAGCGCGATGAGGGTGCCGGTGAGAAAGTATCCGGCCTCTTTCTCCGAGACCGTGGTGTAGGTCTTCATGTAAGGGATGAAGGTGCTCCAGGTGGAGATCTGCGCGCCGACATAGATGAACTGCGTGATGACTGCGAAGATCAGGTGGGGGTACTGGAGCAGGGCTTTGAAGCTGCCCTGGTCACCGCCCTCGGTCTCTTCGGTATTGAGCATGACCGGGAAGTGGACGCGGGAGATGGTGAAGGCGAGGGCCAGCACGACTAGCCCGAGCACAACGTAGGTGGGGACGACGCGCATGATCTCCGAGTGGAGGTAGGCGGCGTAGGTTCCGGCGGTCTTCATCGCGGCCACCTGTGCGGGGCTTTTTTCGACGCCGGAGAAGATGAACCAGGTGCCGACCAGAACGCCGGTGATGGTGCCGGGCGGGTTGAAGGCCTGGGCGAAGTTGAGGCGGCGCTCGCTGGTGGCGGGGTCTCCGAACTGCGCCATGAAGGGGTTGCAGGCGGTCTCGAGGATGGAGGAGCCGCAGCCGACGAGGAAGAGCGCGAGCAGGAACGGCAGGTACTGGCCGATGACTCCGGCGGGCCAGAAGAGCAGGGTGCCGATGCCGAAGGTCGAGAGGCCGATGAGCATTCCGGATTTGTAACCAAATTTGCGCATAATCAGCGCGGCCGGAATCGCCATGGTGCCGTAGGCGAGGAAGACGGCGGTCTGGACGAGCTGAGCCTGAATGAGGCTTAGCTCAAAGGATTTCTTAAACTGCTGGACGAGGATGTCGGTGAGGTTGTTCGACATGCCCCAGAGGAAGAAGATGGCGGTGACGAGAACGAACGGAAGCATCTGGCCCGTGGGAAAGATGGACTTGCCCCGCGACTCTTCAGATTCTTTGCGGGGACCGACCGAGGTTGAGATCTGCAATTTGTTACTCCGTTCGTTACAGGTTACTGGTGCATCTGAATCATAATCTTGGTGAAGGCTGCAGGGTTGGCGGACCATTTTGCCAGCATGGAGGGTGCCTCATCCAATGAGACTACGGCTGTGACTGCCTCGTCTACGGGGAAGCGTCCCGCGTCGAGCATGGCCATTACCTCGAGAAAGTCGACGGGCAGAGCGTTGCGCGAGCCCATGATGTCCAGCTCTTTCTGGACGAAGAGGCGGGTCTCGTAGGCGACCGGCTCCTTGGCGTAGCCGATGTAGACGACGCGGCCCGTGAAGGCCACCTCTTCGACGGCGAGGCGGAAGGTCTCGGGCAGGCCGATGGCCTCGATCATGACGTCGGGGCCGTTGCCGCCGGTGATCTCGCGCAGGCGGGCGCGAACGTCCTCGCGGCTGGAGTGGATGAGGTCGGTGGCTCCGGCGAGGCGGGCGGTCTCGAGCTTGGCGTCGTCGAGGTCGATGGCGATGGTGCGGGCTCCGCGGAAGGCCGCGCCCGCGATGGCTCCGAGGCCGATGCCGCCGCAGCCGAAGATGGCTACCACGTCGGTGCTGGTGACGCGCCCGCGTGCGACGGCGTGGAAGCCGACGGTGAGAGGCTCCACCAGGCAGAGGTGCTTGAGCGGCAGGGTCGCGGATGGGTAAACCTTGGTGGAGGGGACCGAGAGCAGCTCGGTGATGGCTCCGTCGCGCTGCACGCCGAAGGTCTGGTTGTACTGGCAGGCGTTCTCGCGGCCGCGCAGGCAGGAGGGGCAGCGGCCGCAGCTCGTATAGGGAGACACTGTGACCTGGGTGCCTGCGGCGATGTTCGAGTTGCCCTCGATGACCGTCGCGGCGATCTCGTGGCCGAGCACGCGGGGGTAGGTGATGAGCGGATTGCGGCCGCGGAAGGAGTTCAGATCGGTCCCGCAGAGGCCGACCATCTCGACCTTAAGCAGGAGATCGCCGCCGCTGGGCTGGGGTTCTGCGATCTCGGTGATCGCGGCGTTGCCCGTATCTAAAAGGGAGAGTGCTTTCACGCTTAGTCCTCGGGGTTTTGTTGGGTGGGGAGTTGATAGATGCGGGTGGCTACTTCGCCCTCGATATGGGCGCGCTCGGTGGGGCTGAGGGGGGCGATCCACTCGGTGACGATGCGCCACCACTCGGAGTAGTTCGAGGCTACGGTGAGCACGGGCCAGTCGCTGCCGACCATCAGACGTGAGGGGCCGAAGACGTCGAGGACGGTGTCGAAGTAGGGGTAGAGCTGGGCCGGGGTCCAGCGGTTCCAGTCCGCCTCGGTGACCAGGCCGGAGAGCTTGCAGGTGACGTTCTCGCGGCGGCCCAGGTCGCGGATGGCGGTGTTCCAGGAGTCGAACTCGTTGTGGCGGATGTCGGGCTTGGCGATGTGGTCGAGCACGAAGAACTGCGCGGGGTGGCGGTCGACGAAGCGCGTGGCCTCGGGGAGCTGATGGGGGAAGATGAGAATGTCGTAGGTGAGGCCGGTCCCGAGCAGGGCGGAGATGCCGCGGTTGAAGCGGGGGGCGTTGAGAAAGCCCTCGGGCTCGCCCTGCACGACGTGGCGGAGGCCGCGTAGTAGGGGATTTTTTCGAAGCTCGGCCAATATCGCGGGGAAGTTGTCGGCGCTGAGTGGAGCCCAGCCGACGACGCCCTGGATGAGCTTGGAGTGGGCCGCGAGACCAAGCAGCCAGTGCGTCTCTTCGAGCGTCTGCCGGGCCTGTACGGCGACCGAGGCGTCGACCCCAGCCGCGGCTGCCTCGCGCTCGATATCGGCGAGCAGGAAGTCATGCCGGAGCACCTGCTGGGCGTCGTCGATCCAGCTATACTCCTCGGGCGTGTAGTGCCAGAGATGGTGGTGCGCATCAACGCGCATGGGCGCTCCCTTCTGGACATACGAGGGCGGCGCTTGAATCAGTGCAGCCGCGGATGGGGTGGGACACGAGATTACTCCAGGGCGCTACGAGGCGAAGCTGGTTTGAAGATCTTCGTTGAGCGCTGATTGTCCTAGTCTAACCCGGCGAAGCGGATGCCGTCAGGGGGTGTTCGTGACCTGGCGCTCGCCGTCGGCTGTCGCGACTTTGGCAGGCGTAGGCAGGTTGGTGACGTCCCAGCCTCCGCCCAGGGCCTGGATCAGCTCGACGGCGGCGGTCATCTGGTTGACCTGAAGCGTTACCCGCGTCTGCTGATCGCTCAGCAGCGTGGTTTGGGCGGAGATGACGTTCAGGTAGGGATCGAGGCCGGTCTGGTAGCGGCTGTTGGCGATGGTGAGGTAACGCTGCGCGGCGTCGATGGCTACGTCCTGCTTGGTTGTCTGCTGCGAGAGTACTCGGAGGGTGGCGATGTAGTCTTCGACCTGTTGAAACGCGGTCAGGACGGTCTGGCGGTAGCTGGCGACGTCGGCGTTGTAGTTGGCCGTGTACTGGGCGACGGTGGCCTGGCGCAGGCCCGCGTCGAAGATAGTTTCGGAGGCCGAGGCTCCCACGGACCAGAGCAGGGCCGGGACCGAGAAGAGCGAGGTGATGGTGGAGGAGCCGAGGCCGCCCGCGCCGGTGAGCGAGAGGCTGGGATAGTAGGCGGCCTTCTCGATGCCGATGACGGCGTTGGCCTGGGCCATGGTGCGCTCGGCGGCGGCGATGTCGGGGCGGCGCTGGAGGAGCTGCGAGGGCACTCCGACGGGGATTGGCGGCACGGGCGTCGAGAGGGCTTTGACGGGCAGTGAGAAGCTGGACGCGGGCTTGCCGATGAGGGTGGCGATGGCATGCTCGTAGATGGCGCGGTTGGTGGCGATGCCTGCGGCGGTCTCTTCGGCGTTGGCGAGGGTTACCTCGGCCTGGGCGACCGACTCCGGGCTGTCGATGCCGGTCTCGACCAGGGTGCGGGTCAGCTCGAGTGACTTACGGTCGGCCTCGATGGTCTGGTTGAAGACGTCCTGCAGGGCATCCTGCCCGCGCAGCTCGAAGTAGAACTCGGCGAGGCTGGCCTGTTCGCTGAGGCGCTCGTTCTCGAGATCGGCGGCGCTGACCTGTGCGGCGTACTGAAACTCGTGGACCTGGCTGCTGATGCGGCCCCAGAGATCGGGCTCCCAGGAGACGTCGAAGGGAAGTTGAAGGCTGGTGGAGGTGCCGCCGCCGGTGCTGGTGGCGCCGCTGCTGCCGGCGACGCCGACGCCGCGCAGAGTGTCGGGCGAGTGCTGACGGCTGTAGGACGGGGCGACGCTCAGGGTGGGGAAGTAGCCTGCGCGGGCCTGACGGACCTGTGCGCGGGCGGCCATGAAGTTCTGGAAGAACTGCGCGAGATTCTGGTTGTTGATGTCGAGCTGCTCTTCGAGCGCGTTCAGTTCGGGCTCGTTGAAGACCTCCCACCACTTGCCCTTCAAGGCTGCGTCCTGCGGGTGCGCGGGCTGCCAGGTGCCGCTACCCGCGGTGGTGTAGGCGGCGGGGGCGGACTCTTTGAACTCGGGTGGCGCGACGACGGCGGGCTTGGTGTACTTGGGGCCGACGTGGCAGCCGGAGAGAACGAGGCACAGCGCCGCGAGGGCGGATAGGGTGCCGGTGGTTCGCCGGGTGGAGGTCGAGATGATTCGGTCGTGGTTCATATGGGTGTCTCCGGATTCCTTACCTGTTCTTATCTGGCAGCGTGGCTCGGAGTCAGTGCAGCAGCGTGTTTCTTCCGTCCGAACTTCAGGCGGAGGTTGTCCATGAACAGATAGATGACAGGGGTTGTATACAGCGTAAGCACCTGGCTGACGATAAGCCCGCCGATGATGGAGATGCCGAGCGGACGGCGCAGTTCCGAGCCGATGCCGTGTCCGGCGGCCAGGGGGACGGCCCCGAAGAGAGCAGCCATCGTGGTCATCAGAATGGGGCGGAAGCGCAGCATCGATGCCTCGAAGATGGAGTCGCGCGTGTTCTTGCCCTCGTTGCGCTCGGCATTCAACGCGAAGTCGATCATCATAATCGCGTTCTTCTTTACGATGCCGATGAGCAGAATGACGCCGATGATCGACATGACATCCAACTCGCTCTTGGTGAGCAGCAGCGCGAGGATGGCTCCTACGCTTGCGGAGGGGAGAGTCGAGAGGATGGTCAGGGGATGGACGAGGCTCTCATAGAGGATGCCGAGCACGATGTAAACGGCCAGGATCGCGGTGATGACGAGGTAAGGCTCGCTGCCGAGCGAATCCTGGAAGGCCTGGAGCGTGCCGGAGAACTGGCCGTGGACCGACGCAGGCATCCCGAGCTTCTGCTGGATCTGCTGGATCTCCTCCGTGGCCTGGCCCAGCGATACGCCGGGTCCGAGATTGAACGAGACCGTGACTGAAGGGAAGAGGCCGGTGTGGTTGACCGAGAGTGGCGAGGTGGAGGGCTCGTACTTGAGCACGGAGGCGAGCGGGATGGGGCCGCCCCCGGTGGTGGGGATGAGGTAGGTGTTCTTGAGGCCGTCGGGCGTCTGCCAGTACTTGGGCGCGACCTCCATGACGACGTAGTACTGATTCAGCGGCGTGTAGATGGTGGAGACCTCGGCCTGGCCGAAGGCGTCGTAGAGCGTGTTGTCGATGAGCTGCGGTGTGACTCCGAGACGAGCGGCAGTGGGGCGGTCGTAGGTGAGCAATGCTTGCAGGCCGCGGTTCTGCTGGTCGGTGTTGACGTCCTGGAAGCCGGGGGCTTTGCGTAACTCGCTCAGCAGCAGGGGACCGTACTTTTGCAGGTCCTGCGTGGTCTCGGCTTGCAGGGTGTACTGGTACTCGGCGCTGGACTGACGGCCGCCGATGCGGATGTCCTGTGTGGGTTGCAGGAAGGTCGCGGTGCCGGTGACGCGGGCCAGCTTGGGGCGCAGGCGCGCGATGATCTGGTCGGCGCTGGCACCCCGCTCTCCAAGCGGCTTGAGTGCGATGAAGGTGAAGCCGGTGTTGGTCGCGCCCTGTCCGCCCGTGAAGGCCATGACGTTGGCGATGCCGGGGTCGGCCTTGATGATGTCGATGGACTGCTCGACCGCAGTGCGCATGGCGTAGAACGAGATGTCCTGCGGCCCTTGCATTCCGCCGGTCATGACGCCGGTGTCTTGCTGGGGGAAGAAGCCCTTGGGGATCTTGATGATGAGGAAGACGTTGAGCCCGAGGGTGATGAGGAAGATGATGAGGATGAAGACGCTGTGATTGAGCACCCAGTCGAGGCTGCGGCTGTAGCCCTTGAGCACGAGATTGAAGCCGCGCTCGCTCCAGTTGTAGAGGCGGCCGTGCTTGATCTCTTTTTCGGCGACCAGGACGCGCGAACACATCATCGGCGTCGTGGTGAGAGAGATCACCATCGAGACGAGGATGGCTGTTGAGAGCGTGATGGCGAACTCGCGGAAGAGGCGGCCGATGATGCCGCCCATCATCAGCAGCGGGATGAAGACGGCTATAAGCGAGATGCTGATGGAGAAGACGGTGAAGCCGATCTCCTCCGCGCCCTTGAGTGCGGCCTCCATTGGCGTGAGGCCCTCTTCGAGGTGGCGCGCGATGTTTTCCATGACGACGATGGCGTCGTCGACCACGAAGCCGCTGGCGATGGCGAGGGCCATCAGGGAGAGGTTGTCCAGCGTGTAGCCCAACAGGTACATGACGGCGCAGGTGCCGATGAGCGATACGGGCACCGCGACGGCAGGGATCAGCGTGGCGCGGCCGTTGCGGAGGAAGAGGAAGACGACCAGGATGACCAGTATCACCGAGATGACCAGTGTGCGCTCGATGTCCGAGACCGAGGCGCGGATGGTGGTGGTGCGGTCGAGGATGGTGATGAGGTGCTGGCCCGTGGGGATGGTGGCTTGTAGCGATGGCAGCGCGGCTTTCACGGCATCGACCGTGGTGATGATGTTCGCGCCGGGCTGGCGGAAGATGATCATGTTGACCGATGGCTTGCCGTTGAGAAACCCGGCCTGGCGTATGGTCTGCTGCGAGTCGACGACGTCGGCCACATCTTCGAGCCGCACTGCGCCGCCGTTGTGATAGCCGATGACCAACGGCCTATAAGCAGCGGCTTTCGAGATCTGGTCGTTGGCTACGATGTCGGAGGTGATCTCGCCGTTGGCTATCTGGCCTTTGGCTACGTTGGAGTTCTGTCCTGCGATGACTTGCTGCACTGCGGGCAGGCTGATGCCGTAGCTGGCGAGTTGGTTCGGGTTGATCTCGACTCGCACCGCGGGCAGGGAAGCGCCGACGACGGAGACCTGGCCGACGCCGGGGATCTGCGAGATGCGCTGCTCCATAACCGTGGAGGCTTCGTCGTAGAGCGCCGGTACATCGTAAACGTCGGACTGCAGGCCGAGGATGAGGATGGGGGAGTCGGCTGGGTTGACCTTGCGGTAGGTCGGGTTGGCCGGGAGGTTTGCGGGCAGGTAGGTGCGGGCTGCGTTGATGCCTGCTTCGACGTCGCGTGCGGCTCCGTCGATGTCGCGGCTGAGATCGAACTGGAGGGTAATGCTGGTGGTGCTGAGCGAACTCGACGAGGTCATCTCGGTGACTCCGGCGATATGGCCGAACTCACGCTCAAGCGGGGTGGCGATGGAGGACGCCATGATGTCGGGGCTTGCGCCCGGCAGCGTGGCGGCGACCGTGATGGTGGGGAAGTCGACCTGCGGGAGCGGCGAGACCGGCAGCACGGCAAACGCGATGGCGCCGGCGATGGCGACTGCGATGGTCAGCAGCGTCGTGGCGACAGGGCGTTCGATGAAGAGCCGTGATGGGTTCATGCGCAGGGCCTCATGCGTGCTCGGCTTCGGGCTGGACGGCGTTTCTCTTGCGCGAGAAACGCTCGCCGAGGTTGTCGAAGAAGATGTAGATGACCGGGGTTGTATACAGTGTAAGCACCTGGCTGAAGATGAGGCCGCCGACCATGGCCACGCCCAGCGGCTTGCGCAGCTCGGAGCCGATGCCGGAGCCGAAGGCCAGGGGAAGGCCGCTGAGGAGGGCGGCCATCGTCGTCATCATGATGGGGCGGAAGCGCAGCAGAGAGGCTTGATAGATGGCCTCGGTCGCGGTCTTGCCCTCTTTGCGTTCAGCCTCGAGAGCGAAGTCGACCATCATGATGCCGTTCTTCTTCACGATGCCGATGAGCAGGATGATGCCGATGATGGCGACGATGTCGAGGTCGAGGTGAAAGAGCCGCAGGGCGAGCAGGGCTCCGACGCCCGCCGAGGGCAACGTGGAGAGAATCGTGACCGGATGAATGAAGCTCTCGTACAGCACGCCGAGGACGATGTAGACGGTGACCAGCGCGGCGAGGATGAGGATGCCTTCGTTCGAGAGCGAGCCCTGGAAGGCGGAGGCGGTGCCTTGATAGTTGGCGACCACGCTGGGGGGCAGATGAGAGTCGGCGATGACCTTGTCCATGGCGTCGAGCGCCTGGCCGAGCGAGTAGCCGCCACCGAGGTTGAAGGAGATGGTGACGGACGGGAACTGTCCCTGATGGTTGATGGACAGCGCCTGGCCGCGGCTCTCGAAGTGGGCGATGGCGCTGAGCGGCACGGGGGTGGATGCGGCTGTGGTCCCGGTGGTGCCGCCTCCGCCGCTGCCGCCGGTTCCAGCCGTGGAGTCGCCGGTGCTGGAACCTGCACGGGTGGTGCCGCTGGTCGAGGTCGAGGTGCTCGAAGAGATGCTGGTGGAGGTGCTCTGGCTGGAGAGGACGTTGGCGCTGGAGGAGGCTGTGGAGGTGGACGAGAGCGAGGAGGTTGCGTTGACGCCGGAGGTCGCCGAGATACTGGGATTGCTGTTCGAGAAGGCGGAGGTGCCGGTGGCCGCTGCCGAGATGCCGGAGGTTGCGGAGGGCGTCAGCAGCGCGTTGCCTGAGGATGCGGTGACGCCCGAACCTGCGCCTGACGATGATCCGGCGGTTGCGGTGGCCGTGGAGGCCGAGGTGGCGCTGGTGAGCGACGACTGAATGTAGATGTCGTTAAGCTTCTGGGGATTGATCTGAAACTTGGGATCGGTCTCCAGAATGACATGATACTGATTCAGTTGCGTATACATGGTGTTGATCTGGCGCTGGCCGAAGGCGTCGTAGAGCGTGTTGTCGATGGCCGAGGGCGTGATGCCGAAGCGCGATGCGGTGGCGCGGTCGATGACAAGCGCTTCAGCTTTGCCGCCGAGCTGCTGGTCGGTGACCACATCCGACAGCTCGGGGAGCTGCTTCAGCCTGGCAACCAGATCGTGCGTGACGGAGTTCAGTTCGGCCTGGTTGGGGTCTTCGAGTGTGTACTGGTACTCGGTGCGGCTTACGCGATCATCGACCGTTAGGTCCTGCACCGGCTGCATGTAGAGCCTGATGCCTTCGATCTTTTCGAGCTTCGGTCCCAGGCGGTCAATGACCTGTGTGGCGGAGAGTCCGCGCTCTTCGAGCGGCTTCAGGTTGATCTGAATGCGTCCGCTGTTCAGTGTGGTGTTGGTTCCGTCGGGGCCGATGAAGGAGGAGATGCTCTCGACCGCTGGGTCGGCCAGCAGCACCTTGGCAAGGTTCTGCTGACGTTCTGTCATGGCCTGGAAGGAGATAGACGCAGAGGCCTGCGAGATGCCCTGGATGATGCCCGTGTCCTGAGTGGGGAAGAAGCCCTTGGGGACCGTCATGTAGAGGACGACGGTGAGCACCAGAGTGGCCAGCGCCACCAGTAGGGTGATGGTTTGGAAGCGGAGCACGAAGCTGAGGGTGCGTCCGTAGAAGGCGATGATGTCTTCGAAGATGCGTTCGGAGACCTTGTAGAAGCGGCTTTGCTTTTCGGGCGGTGTATAGCTGAGCAGGCGCGCGGACATCATCGGTGTCAGCGTGAGCGAGACAAAGGCGGAGATGACGATGGTGATGGCAAGCGTTACTGCAAATTGGCGGAAGAGACGTCCGGCGATGTCGCCCATGAAGAGCAGCGGGATGAGCACCGCGATGAGCGAGACGGTGAGCGAGAGGATGGTGAAGCCGATCTGCTCCGCCCCGACGAGCGCGGCCTCCATCGGGGACTCGCCCTCTTCGATGTAACGCGAGATGTTCTCGATCATCACGATGGCGTCGTCCACCACGAAGCCGGTGGAGATGGTGAGCGCCATCATGGTGAGGTTGTTGAGGCTGTAGCCCGCCAGGTACATGACGCCGAAGGTGCCCACGAGCGAGAGCGGTACGGCGATGCTAGGGATGATGGTCGCGGGGATCGAGCGGAGGAAGAGGAAGATGACCATCACGACGAGGGCGATGGTGAGGATCAGCTCAAACTCGACGTCTTTGACCGAGGCGCGGATGGCGGTGGTGCGGTCGGTGACGATCTGGACGTGAACTGCTTGCGGCAGTGTGGAGACGAGCTGCGGCAACAGGCGCTGGATGCTATCGACGACCTGGATGGTGTTGGCGCCGGGCTGGCGCTGGATGTTCAGGATCACCGCAGGCGTATAGTTCATCCACGCGGCGAGCTTCGAGTTCTCGACTCCATCGACCACGCGGGCGACCTCAGGCAGCATCACCGGCGCGCCGTTGCGATAGGCGACCACGACCGCCCTGTAATCGTCGCTGGTCTGGAGCTGGTCGTTCGCGTTGATGGTGTAGTCCTGCGCGGGGCCGTCGAAGCTGCCCTTGGCGGAGTTCAGGCTGTTGCCGGTGAGCGAGTTGCGCAGGTCTTCAAGGTTGATCCCGTAGGCCGAGAGCGCAGTGGGATTGGCTTGAATACGAACCGCGGGCTTCTGACCGCCGGAGATGCTGACGAGGCCGACGCCGGAGATCTGCGAGATCTTGGGCGCGAGCCGGGTGTCGGCGAGGTCTTCGACCTGGGGTAGTGCGACTTCGTTGGAGGTGAGTGCGAGCGTCAGTACGGGAGCATCGGCCGGGTTGGATTTGCTATAGACCGGCGGCGCGGGCAGATTCGCGGGCAGGTAGCTCTGGGCGGCATTGATCGCGGCCTGCACCTCTTGCTCGGCCACGTCGATGCTGAGCGAGAGTTGAAACTGCATGACGATGACCGACACGCCGCCGGCGCTGGTGGAGGTCATCTGGCTGAGACCGGCGACCTCGCCGAACTGGCGCTCGAGCGGAGCGGTGACGGCCGAGGCGACGACGTCAGGGCTCGCCCCCGGATAGAAGGTGAGGACCTGCATGGTCGGGTAATCGACCTCGGGCAGGGCGGAGATGGGCAGTTGGAAGTACGCCACGCCGCCCGCGAGAAAGATGGCGACCATCAGCAGTGCAGTCGCTACCGGGCGGAGAATAAATGGCTTGGACGGATTCATGGAGCCGGGTTCCCACTCAATGGTTTACTGCTGGTCGGAGTGCCCTGGTGCGGGCTGCTGACCGCGACCGACACGTTGTTCTCAAGGCGGTCGAAGCCGCTGGTCGCAACGGTGACGCCGGGGTCGAGGCCTTGAACCGCTGTCGAGGTGTCGTCGTTGGTGACGACGGTGACGGGGTGGACCGCGACGGTGTGGCCGTTGTTGGCGCCGGAGTTTACGGTGTACACAAAGGCGGCGGTGCCGTTATGCTGTACGGCTGCCGACGGCACCAGCGTTGCATTCGGCAGCGAGCTGACGAGCAGGCGCGCGTTCACGAACTGGTTGGGGAAGAGCTGCAGATCGTTGTTGTTGAAGCTGGCGCGGAACTTGACCGTGCCCGTCGTTGTGTCGATCTGGTTGTTGAGCGAGGTGAGCTTGCCGGTCTCGAGCTGCTTGTCGTTGGAGCGATCGAAGATATCGACCTGAAGCTGCTTGCGCCCGCGTAGCTGCTCCTGCACCTGCGGCAGATTGTCCTCGGATACGTTGAAGACCACGGTAATCGGTTGCAGTTGAGTGATGACCAGCAGCGTGGAGCCGCTGCCCGCAAAGACAGTATTGCCGGGGTCGACCAGACGCAGGCCTACGCGGCCGCTGATGGGGGCAGTGATGTGGCAGTAGGCCAACTGTACCTGGTCGTAGGCGACGGTGCCCTGATCGGCCTTGACCGTGCCCTCTTCCTGCACGACGATCTGCTCTTGATCTTCGAGCTGCTGTCTTGCAATGGCATTCTTGGCGAAGGCCGCCTGATAGCGGGCGAGATCGATCTTGGCTTCGGCCAGCACGCCCTCATCGTGTTGCAGGGTGCCTTCTGCCTGGGTCAGGTTTGCCTGGTAGGGGCGCGGGTCGATCTCGATGAGAGGATCGCCTCTGTGTACGATCTCGCCCTCGTGATAGCGAACCTCCATCACGCGGCCGGTGATCTGGCTATAGATCGTGACCGTGTTGGTGGGAGTTACGGTACCCAGGGTATCGACGTAGATATTCATGTTGCCCGCAGTCGATTGGCCGACGGTGATCGCGGCTGGTCCCTGTTGCCCGCGGCCGTTGCCTGCCTTCTTGCCGCCCGCAGGTATGCCGGGCCCCGCGGCAGGGGAGGTCTCCGAGCTGAAGTGACGGATCGCCAGAAGCACCAGCACGATGACCACGCCAATGACTACCCAGCGCAGCGTGTGCGACTGCTTGTGGGCGTGGAAAGGCTCGGCTAGGGTAGGCGAAGCGGTGGCCTGGGTCGCGGAGGGTGTACCCGGGTTGGTGGAGGTATGTGCTTCAGAGGTGGCTCCCAGATCCTGATCGTCAGATGGGCTGCCCGTACTATTTTGCTGATTCATCTCTTGCCCTTTTCAGCCACGAAGCAGATGGTGAGGCGGTGCGACTAAGGTGTAGGACGTTGGTCCTGGTCAGCTTCTTCTTATGGAAGGTTCTGGAGGCAAAAAAGTTTCGTCGGCGCAGAGATTCCATGTCCTGGCCGATCATGCTGGATCGGAAGAATCAATGCAATAAAGCCTGTTGAACAGGTGAAGAAAATTAACTTACCTCACGTTTGCTTTGATGCAGATAAGAGGCAAACGGTGAGCGTGGAAGGTGCGAATAATCCGAGAATAATTCGGAAAATATTTTATGGAATCCCCTATGCTGGATCTGCATGGTCTCAACGATTTGGAGAATGCAATCTTATGCGGTCGTTTTTGCTCCTGTTTTTGCTGATTCCTCCTGTGGCTCTTGCCGCTGCTCCGCCGGTTGATACCACGCTGATTACGCACGTTCGCGTCATTGATGGCACGGGGCGGCCGCCGATAGAGGACGCAACCGTTACGATCGTCGGCGATAAAATTGCCAGCATCAGCCGGGCTCATGCGGCTGTGGGAGCGGCTCCAAATGCGCACATTGTCGATGGATCGGGTAAGACCGTCATTCCTGGATTAATCAATGCGCATGGACATCTGGCGTTGGTCGATGATACGAAAAATTCATCGGATTCTTATACGCGTGAGCGTGTGATCGCAGAGCTGCGTCAGTACGAACGTTACGGCGTGACGACGATGCTCTCGCTGGGGCTCAATCGCGATCTTGTCTATGGTGTTCGCGGAGAACAGCGCCGTGGCGCGTTGGATGGAGCCACGATTCTCGTTGCCGACCGCGGCATCGGGGTGCCGGATGGGATGCCTCCGATTCCGCACCAGCCCGATCAGTTGTATCAACCCGCGACGGTGGAGGAGGCTCGCAAGGACGTCGATGAGGCGGCTGCGCGGGGTACGGACTTAGTCAAGATATGGGTCGATGATCTTTACCGGACCAAGCCGAAGATGGACCCGGCGGTCTATCGCGCGGCCATCGAGGAGGCGCATCGTCATCACATCCGTGTGGCCGCGCATGTGTATCGGTTGAGCGATGCAAAGCAGCTTGTGCGCGATGGTGTCGATGTGCTGGCGCACTCGGTTCGCGACACCACGATTGATGCCGAGTTCATCCAACTGATGAAGGAGCATGGAACGTTTTACATCCCCACGCTTACTGTCGATGAATCCTTCTTTGCGTATGCCGGTCATCCGGCGTGGATGGATCGCGCCTTCTTTCGCGATGCCATCTCGCCGAACCTGTATGCGATGCTGACGAGCAAAAGCTATCAGGATCAGGTGAAGAATGATCCTCTGACTCCGGTGCATCGGCAGGACTATGAGAACGCCCGCAGAAACTTGAAGCTGGCTCTCGATGCGGGGCTGAAGGTGGGCTTCGGGACGGATTCGGGCGCGAGCCCTTATCGCATCCCGGGCTTCGCGGAGCACCATGAACTGGCCATGATGGTGGAGGCCGGGCTTACGCCGATTGAGGCGATCCACGCGGCCACGGGAGAGAATGCGGAGCTGCTGAAGATTGCCGAAAGGACGGGTACGATCCAGCCCGGACGACAGGCCGACCTGATTTTGCTTGGTTCTAATCCGGTCGATGACATCCATAACACTGAACGCATCGTCGCGATATGGCATGGGGGCCGAGAGGCAAAACCGGAGGCTGGCGGCTTGCACTAGGTCAGCAAGGCAGGCGGAATGGGATGAACGTCGGTCGAGCTTACTCCACTCCCTTTTCTCGTCGATCTTTGGTGTGAATCGAGTCGATATCAGCGACGGAGAAGTTTGCCGGGAGAGTAGTTTGCGTGATGTCCGGTGACTGGATCTTCATTCTGCCGACTAGATCGAGGAACCACAGATCCGTTGCCGTACGCTGGGGCTTGATCTGAAGGTGGGTGGACCGGTTGATGCTGAAGGCAAGGAAGTCAGCGATCTGGAGGAGAGGCTCAGACACGGAAGCAGCGAAGCGGCCATCATAACGCTCGCCCCACTCGTGAAAGATCTCCCGCGCAAAGGGTGCATCGGCCTTGCCTGTGCCCTCGTCGATGCGCAGGATCAATCGCTCCCGCGGAGAGGGGATGGATCGCCTCAGCTTCAGCAGCAGGAACAGCAGAGCCTGACCGTCACGTTTGGTCAGGTCGATGCCGTCGAGCGAGCCTGCAAGTGCGATCCCGTGGTCCGTGAGAGTCCTGTTGTCGACGGTCTGAATGTGGACTCGCCAGCGATAGTGGCGATAGATCTCTGCGAAAAACTCGAAGATCCGCAGGTTCTTTCCCGCTAGCACCTGTTTCCAGACACCATTGCGGTTGTATATGTCGACAAAGTGGAACTCGGCTGGAGCGATGCCGAGTTGATCGGGCAGCTCCTCCAGGCAGTCGCGGATGGCATTCCGAACTTCCTGAACCTGAGAGTCGGGGAACTCCACCGCAACATAGGTTCGGCGGGCCCCGGTTACGTATTTCGAGGGTGCCGCGTCGATCGGTCCGTACGTATCATCTATCGCTAGATGCATCGTGAAGGTTAGAAGTTTTTGAGGGGTGATGGCGGAGAGGGAGGGATTCGAACCCCCGGTACCCGCGAAGGTACGTCTGATTTCGAGTCAGGTGCATTAAACCGGGCTCTGCCACCTCTCCACTCCTTTTAGTTTACCTCGAAACGCGTTGGTGGAAAAGGCCTTGCCACGATATTTGCTCGGGGCAATCGCGTAGCATCTGAAGGTGGCTTCTCCTGCGACATTCTGGACACCCGAGCTGATCGAATTCACCCGGGGTGAGGCTGTCTCCGCCGGGTTCGATCTTGCCGGGGTGGCGGAGGCGTTCGCCTCGGAGCAGGATGCGGGGCGTCTGACCGCCGAGCGATTTACCGCCTGGATTGACGAGGGCCGAGCCGGGGAGATGGAGTACCTGAAGCGGCGCGATGAGCATGGCGAGCTGCTGCGACGGTCGGTGCGGGTGGCGTTGCCTTGGGCTAGGTCGGTGGTCGTGTGTGCCTTCAACTACAACGCCGCTGGACCACGTTCGCTTGATCCCGCTGCTGCCGGGGATGGCTGGATCGCGCGCTATGCGTGGAATGGCACCGAGTCTGGCGAGCCTACGGATTATCACGATGACCTGCTTGCCAGGCTGCGTGCGGTCGAGACTGCTCTGCATGATGTGGCCGAGTGCGAGACTCGCTGTTATGTCGATACGGGGCCGCTGCTCGAGAGGGACCTCGCCGCGAAGGCCGGGGTCGGTTGGGTGGGGAAGAATACCTGCGTGCTGAACCAGAAGATCGGCTCGTGGATGCTGCTGGGGGTGATCGTGACCTCGTTGCCGCTGGGGCCGGGGCTTTCGGTGGAGGAGGCAGCGGACCGCTGCGGAAGCTGCACGCGCTGCATCGACGCCTGCCCGACCGACGCGCTGGTGGCTCCGCGCCAGATGGATGCCTCGCTCTGCATCGCCTACCTGACCATCGAGAAGAAGGGAAGCATCGCGGAGGAGCTGCGAGAGCCGATGGGGAGGCAGGTCTTCGGCTGCGATATCTGCCAGGAGGTGTGCCCGTGGAACCGGCGCGCTCCGGTGAGCGTGAGGACGGGGCTGGCGACGCGGGATGAACTCATCAACCCCGCTCTGGAGTGGCTGGGGGCGATGGAGCAGGATGAGTTTCGGCGGCGTTTTCGCGGCTCTCCGCTGGAGCGGACCAAGCTGAAGCGGCTGCGGCGAAATGTGGCCATCGCGATGGGCAATAGCGGGGAGCAGGGATTTCGTCCGCGTCTGGCTGAGTGGGCAGCGGCCGAAGACGAGGTGCTGGCGGAGGCGGCTTCCTGGGCGTTGGGCAGGCTGGCCGTGAAAGAGACAGAGGACTAGCTGCTGCTAGCATCTCTTCAAGGGCCTGCCCTGATCTGCCCCGAGCGGGCGCGCACGGAGATTTGCCACGATGGGTTTGCCTTCCTTACTTCCGGACCCTCAACCTCAGCCCGTAGCGACGGCGGACCTCCAGCCTGTGCCGATTGAGCCGGTGCCTCTTGAGGAGGTACGGCCCATCGTGCGCGAGCAGGGGCTGGGGCCGCAGATCGTCGCGCTGGCGAAGTATATGACCGGCACCGAGGTCCACACCTACGCCTTTAGCGTCGCGGCCAACGTCATCCTGTCGCTCTTCCCCTTCATCGTGCTGCTGCTCACGATCAGCCATCGCGTCTTTCACTCGAGCGCCATGGAGGCCGTGGTCGGCGACCTGATGCGCAGCCTGCTGCCCACCGGGCAGGACTTCGTGATGCGCAATGCACACCCGAAGAAGGGTACGCAGATCTTCTCGCTGGTGATGCTGCTGATCTCCTCGACCGGCGTCTTTCTGCCGCTGGAGGTGGCGTTGAACCAGGTCTGGGGAGTCAAGGAGAACCGCAGCTATCTGCACAATCAGGTGGTCTCGATTGGTCTGGCCGTGGCTGTCGGCGCGCTGGCTATGGCCTCAATCGCCATGACCGCCGGGCAGCGCAGCGTCATGGGTTGGATCTTTCTGGGGCACACGGACAACGTGGTTTATAACTTCATCGGACACGGCGTGCTCAAGATCTGCGCGGTCATTGCGAGCATCCTGCTGTTCTTTCTTATCTACTGGATTCTGCCTAACCGCAAGGTTCCCGCGCGGGCGGTGCTGCCGACCGCGATTGTGATCGGGCTGCTGTGGGAGGTGGCCAAGTACCTGTACGTGCTGGCGCTACCGTGGTTGGATTTTCGGGCAGTCTACGGGCCGTTTTATATCTCGGTTGGGCTGATGATGTGGGCTTTTCTCTCGGGGCTGCTGCTGTTGGCCGGTGCGCACTTTTCCGCGACGCGTTATACGTTGAGGCTGGCTCGTGAGGCGGAGAGTGAAGGCTAGGGGAGAAGAAGATAGGTCGGGCCTTCAGCCCTCATTCGCGCATGATGGAACTTACCTGGGGCTTTGCCCCAGGCTGGTATAGAGCGCGCCGTTGGCGCTTGTAAGCACCGATCCTGGCGATTGAACCGTACTTCAAAGTACTTCTATTGTTATTTGTTAGGTTGGAGTGCTTTGACCACGATGGCGCTTGGCGATGCTCCTGCGGGCAGCATCGTGAAGAGCGCGGGGCCTTGCTTACCCTGCGTCCGAATCACCGCTACGTCGCCCGAGTGCGCGTCCGCTGCTAGTAGCAGGTGCTCGTCGGCCGAGAAGGCCAGTGCGTCGGGAGCCGCGCCCGTGTGCAGGCTTCCAACCACCTTGCCGTCGTCGACGCTGTAGAGCGAGATGGTGTCCGCGCCGAAGTTCGAGACCCACAGCGTGCTGTTGTCGCGGCTGACGACGCCCTGCGATGGCTTGCTGCCGATGGCGTAGGTGCCGCCTACCTCGTTGGTCCAGGTGGAGATCTCGGAGATCGAATCCGAGGTGAAGTTGCTGACGAAGATCTCGCCGCCGTCGGGCTTCAGAGCTAGGTGTGTCGGCGCGACCCCGACGTCGAGCAGGGTGAGGAAGTGGTCGGCGGTGGCGGCGGAGTCCTGCTTGGCCTGCCACGAATCGGGCGCGGCGGCCAGGCTGATCGCCATCACCTGGTGACCGCTCGAGCAGGCGATAAAGGCCTTCAGCGAGTCGGGCAGGATGGCCGCGTCGGTGGCTCCGGGGCAGCGGTCGAAGGTGCTGCGTAGCCGCAGCGCGGGCTCGGAGGTTGGGCTGTCGGTCGGCGCCACGCTGTAGACCGAGACGCTGTTGCTGCCGCGATTGGTGACGACGAGGGTGCGCCCGTCCGGCGAGATGCGGGCGACGCCGGGCTGCTCGCCCGTGGCCGCGGTATGGATCAGGCGGCGCTTGTCGAGGTCGAGTACGGAGACGGTGTTCGAGCCGGAGTTGGCGACGAAGGCGCGGTGGCCTGTGGGGTCGACCGCGATGGAGTAAGGCAGGCGATGCACGAGGATGGTGGCTACGACGCGGTTCGATACGACGTCGATGACCGAGACCGAGCCGTTGGGCTGCGAGGGCTGGGTGTTGACGACGTAGACCTCGTTGCGGACGGGGTTGACGGCCATGCCGCTAGGGCCGGCTCCTACCAGGAGCGTGCGCTCCGGGCGCAGGTAGACGAGGTCGAGCACAGAGACTGTGTTGGCCGCGGTATTGGAGACGTAGGCATATTCGCGGTAGCCGTCGGGCACTCTGGGAAAGCCCTTGCGGCTACAGGCGGCTAGCGGGAGCAGGAGGCAGAGGAGGGTGCCGCGAAGGGCGCGGCGGTTGCGATGAGAAAGATGAGGCACACCTGCGAGTCTAGCGGTCGGGATGAGAGGCTGCAAGAGAGCACATCTAACGAGCAACGGAAGACCTCAGAAGATCATCCCGACCATACCGCCCCGAAGAACCGCACGAAGTGCCGCCCATCCGGCGTGAGGGCACTTCTAAAAGATTTTCTTGTTGTTGAGCTTGCGCCAGCTCAGGGCCATCCACAGAAAGTATCCGCCCTGCAAGATGAAGACCGTGGCGTAGGCGGCGACCAGATGGCGGATCTCCATGGTGGCGAAGTTGAAGTCGCTAGCGTGCATAGGGAGGCTCCTGATTGGGCGATTGGCCCGCGTCCTGCGTGTTCAGCGTGGACTCGATGGCTGCCAGCGCGGCGTCCTGCTCGGCGGTCTGGCGGCGACGTTCGAGCGCGTAGCGGAAGGTCATGATGACCGCTCCCCACATGGCCCAGCCGATGATGTTCCAGACGAAGGCGGGGTACATGGAGTGGTCGATGCCCGAGTCCTGGCCGCCGCCGAAGACCGGCGCGGGGTGCTGGGTGCGCCACCAGCGGATGGACATGTAGGTGATCGGAATATCGACAGCCGCGAAGACCGCCAGTACGGCTGAGAGCGTCGAGGTCTGGCCGGTGGCCGAGAGGCGGCGCGTCATCAGGTAGCTGACGTAGAGCAGCCACAGGAGCAGGTAGGTGGTCAGGCGCGCGTCCCACGTCCACCAGATGCCCCAGGAGGCGCGTCCCCACAACATTCCTGTAGCCAGCGAGATGCTGGTGTAGACGATGGTGACCTCGGCCGAGGCCAGCGCCAAGGCGTCTGCGGCCAGCGCCGAGAGCGGGTTGCGGTTGCGCAGCACGAGGAAGGCTATGGAGGCCGCGAGGTTGATATACGGGAAGACGAGGGAAAGCATCGCCGTGGGAACGTGGTAGTAGAAGATGCGCTGCACGTTGCCCATCGTGGCCTCGGTGGGGGCGACGAAGATGGCCAGGCGGAAGCCGGTGGCGAGGACCGCCAGGGTCGCGAGAAGGCCCGCGAACCAGAGGATGCGGCCGGGGCCGTTGGTGCGCTGGGAGGTGAGTTCGGTGCGCTGCGCCATGGCTATTATTCTAGACCCATCGGCTTGCCGGACGCCGGTTGTGTGCGCTATTCGGCGTTCAAAATGACGTCGAACATGAGCAGGCAGATGATGGTGAAGATGAGGTCGTAGCCGACCAGCAGCTTGACCCACAGGCCGGGGTCGGAGTCACCGGTCAGAATGGCCGTGGTGGCCTGCACCATAGCCAGCAGCGCGGGCAGCGAGATGGGGAAGAGCACCAGAGGCAGCAGCAACTCGCGGTTGCGCGTGCGCAGCCCCAGCGCGGCGAAGAAGGTGCCGTTGACGACCAGCGCCCACGTGCCCAGAGGGAGTACGGCCAGCAGCAGCCAGGATTCTCCCAGAACGTGCAGGTTATAGAAGACGGTGAAGAGCGGGGCCATCACCAGCTCAACCACCGTGACGAAGATCATGTTGGAGAGGGACTTGCCTAGAAAGAGTGCCGACGGGGCCGACGGCGACATGCGCTGCGCGTCGAGGACGCTGTTGCGCTGCTCGCGGTTCCAGGCCTGATTGAGCGCCGTGACCGAGGCGAAGAGCAGCGCCACCCACAGGATGCCGCCCGCGATCTGGCGCGACATGGACGCGGTGGGGTCGAAGGCGAGCGAGAAGACGACCACGACCAGCAGCGCGAAGAATAACATTCCGCCGAGCGCATCGCGGGAGCGCCACTCCAGTTGCAGGTCTTTGCGCAGGTGAGCCAGCACCAGTTGCAGATAGTTCACGCCGCGCCTCGGGTCAGGTCGTGCAGTGTGGCGGCGGTGGCTTTCAGGTAGTCGGCGGGCGCGACCAGCAGTTGCAGACCGCGTTGCCCGGCGGAGATGGAGATGACGTCGTGTAGCTCGATGGTCTCGTCGGCGAAGGCGGCAAAGGGTTTCTTTGCCGCGAGCACGGTCACGGCTCCGCGCAGATAGCCGGTTAGCGGCTCCACTTCCTTGAGTGGGGCGAGGTCGATCTTCTTCGCACCAGCGGCGGCGGCCAGCTTCTTCAGGTCCAGCTCGGAGTCGCCGGGGATGACTGCAAAGACGTGCTCTCCGGCGTTGGTCTCGGTCAGCAGCGTCTTGAAGACCTGCTCGGCGGGCAGGCCGATCTTGCTGGCGACGTTGGTGGCGCTGAGGTCTTCGAGGTCCACCTCGTAGGGGCGCAGTTCGTAGGGAAGTCCGAGCGAATCGAGCAGCCGCGCGGCATTCGTTTTATCTATTTTGGGGGCTTTCATGCGGGAATCCTTTTCGGAACCACGGCCTCCTGCGAAAGCACCGCGCCCTGCCGCATCGTCAGTATGCTGTCCGCGATGGGGTCGGCGAGCTGCGCGAGGTGCGTGGTCAGCACGATGGTGCGGCCGCCGCCACCACGCACCGGCCAGGTGCGGAAGTCGGCCAGCAGCTCGACCATCTGGTGAGCCGAGCCGACGTCGAGGTTCGAGAAAGGCTCGTCAAGCAGCAGCAGCTCGGGGTCGGTCTGGAGCACGCGGGCCAGCGAGGTCCGTTGCCGCATCCCCTGCGAGTACTGGCCGACGGGGCGGGGAAGATGGGGATCGAGTCCGACTGCGCGCAGCGCCATCTCCGACGAGACCGTGCAGGCGCAGGAGCTGGAGGCTGCGGTGTGCAGCGCAGCGAAATACTTCAGGTTCTCCATGGCCGAAAGCTCGTCGTAGAGCATCGGCGCGTGGCTCATGTAGCCGATGCTCCCGCGTACCTGCTGGATGCCGGTGCCGAAGACCTTCACCGTGCCACGACTGGGGCCGATCAGCCCTGCGATCAGCCGCAGCATCGTGGACTTGCCCGCGCCGTTCTCGCCCAGGACCATCGTGCAGCTGCCCTGCGCCAGCGTCAGCGTAGCGTTGCGGATCGCGGCAAAGCTGCCGTAGATCTTCGAGACGGCTTCGAGTTCGACGGCGGGTGCAGTGGATAGAGTCGGCATCGTGTCCTATGCGAGTATAGGACACGATGCCCGGCTCCTGAGTGGATGGGGTGTTTGACGGCGCTGAGTTTTCTGGAGATTGAAGATGAAGGTAGGTAAGTTGGTTCTGGGCGCGGTTGCCGCGCTGTTGCTGCCGGGTTTTGTTAAAGCAGAGGCTCAGGAGGCGCTTGATGCGCCCACGCGTCAGCTCTCACGAGAGATTTTCAAGCAGTTGATCGAGATCAACACGACAGACTCAGTGGGCAACGTAACTACCGCCGCCGAGGCCATGCGGCAGCGCCTGCTCGACGCGGGGTTTGCGGCTTCGGACCTCGTTCTCGACGGGCCGAACGCTCGCAAGAAGAACCTCGTTGTGCGTTTTCATGGGCGCAAGGGCAGCACGCTCAAGCCCGCGCTCATCATCGTGCATCTCGACGTCGTCGAGGCCAAACGCGGGGACTGGACGCTCGATCCCTTCACCCTGACCGAGAAGGACGGCTACTTTTACGGACGCGGCACGCAGGATATCAAGTGCGGCGACGCGGCGGCGGTGACGGCCTTTATCCGCATGAAGCGCGAGGGATTTGTGCCTGATCGTGATCTTATTCTCGCGTTGACGGCTGACGAGGAGGGCGGCCAGTCGAACGGCGTGGACTGGCTGCTGACCCACAGACGCGAGCTGATGGACGCTGGTTTTGTGTTGAATCTCGATGCTGGTGGACTTACGACGGTCGCGGCCAAGCCGGTGGTGTTGATGGTCGAGGCGACCGAGAAGACCTACGCCGACTTTCATGTGACGGCTTCCAATCGCGGTGGGCACAGCTCGCTGCCGCGTGCGGACAACGCGATTTATCAGCTTGCCGAGGCGCTGCTGAAGCTGAAGAACTCGCCCTTTCCACTGGAGCTGAACCCCGTCACTCGGGCCGAGCTGGAGAGCTACGCCAGCGTCGTGAACGCGCAGGATGCGGCCGATATGAGGGCCGTGCTCCAGCCCACACCGGATGTCGCCGCGCTCGCACGGCTCTCGGCCAACCCCGAGTACAACGCGCTGCTCCGCACGACCTGCGTGGCCACGATGCTCTCGGGCGGACACGCTCCCAACGCGCTGCCGGGGAGCGCGCAGGCTAACGTCAACTGCCGCATCCTGCCCGGTCACTCGGGGGAGGAGACGCGGCAGGATCTCATCCGCATCTTCGCCGATCCAGGCCTGAAGGTGGAGTACGTTACCGACTCCGGCATGGTCATGGGGACGGGGCCGGATCGCAAGTCGGCCGCGCCGCCTCCGCTCGATTCGCAGGTCTTTGCGCCGCTCAAAGCGACCGTCGCGCGGATGTGGCCGGGGTTGCAGATCATGCCCACGATGGAGGCGGGCGCGTCGGACTCCATCTACACCATGGCGCTGGGGCTGCCGAGCTACGGATTCAACGGCATGGGCGTCGATCGCGGCGATGTGCGGGCACATGGACGGGATGAACGCATCGGGGTCGAGTCGTTCTATGCCGGGGTGGAGTTCGAGTATTTGTACTTGAAGGCTCTTACGAGCAAGTAGCAAAAAAACGGGCTGCCCATGTCTAGCTTCTTAGACATGGGCAGCCCGTTTTTTATGAACTAACGCTTGGAGGGAAGAACTGTCGCAGCCGAGGTCGGGGGCTTCGCTCCCGCTGCTGGAGCGTACTTCGACGCGCACTTGGCCTGAAGCTGCGTGGCATGGAAGACGCCGTCGCGGCCATACGTTCCGATGGCGAGCGCCTGCGCATCGTCCTTGAAGGTGTCCGGCGGCGGCTCTGCACCAACGTAGCTCACCTGTAGCTTCTTGCCCTGCTCGAGCAACTCGAAGGTGGCATTGGTGCCGCTCTGGCGGATAGTTCCCGGAGCGACATTGCCGGCCACGCGCAGGTGGCGGACGTAAGCCTTGTTGCCCATGCCTTGCAACTCCGAGATCGTCACGTAGTAGCTCTTGTTATCGCGTACGCCGGTCCATGCGAGCCAGCCCACGACTGCGGCGATGAGGATGGAGGCGACGATGAACTTGGCGGAGCGGTTATCTGGAGTCGGCATCTTGCATCCAGTCTACAACTCTTGGCTATTCCCTTCATAATTCTGGAATGGAGATTCTTTGTTCCCAGTGCGGAGCGGCGCTGGTCTGCGAGCCGGAAGGAAATTGCTGGTGCATGAAGCTGCCCGCGGCGCTGCCGGTTCCGGAGGAGGGAACCAGCGGTTGCCTCTGCCCCGAATGTCTGGGAGAGAAGCTGCCGCGTCCGCAAGGTGCCGTTTGGGATACTCCCCGGGCGTAGTCGTCGTTGTATATCTTGGATTTACCCTACTTATCAGGAGACTCCCCATCAAACTTCGCGGACTCGTATTTCTTCTTGGCCTCTCACTCTCCACGGCTGCGGCGCACGCGCAGATCGGCATCTACGGCAAGCTGGATACGCTCCGCTTCGACGACAACGCCAACAAGAATACGACGTGGCTCTATGGCCCAGGCGTCGGCGTCTACGACGACTTTCTGCACTTCGGTCCGCTGCGTGCCGGGGTCGATCTGCGCGGAGATTTCCTGTACGGCAGCGATCAGAAGCGGTTCCGGAGTATCCTGGGCGGAGTTCGCGTGGCGGTCAAGCCTCCTCTATTGCCCTTCAAGCCCTATGTTCAAGGTTCGATTGGCGCGGGCGGGGTGAAGAACACCTCGTACCTGACGGCCAATCGCTACAGCACCAAGTTCGAGTACCAGGTGGCGGGCGGCGTCGATACGACGATCCTGCCCCGGATCGACTGGCGGGCGATTGAGGTCGGCTACGGTCGGATGCCCGGAGTGGGCAGCGGCCCCGGTACGCCGAACTCTTCGATGCTTACGATCAGCACCGGCATTGTCTTCCGTCTGCCCTGGCTTCCGCTCCTCTAGAAGCCAGCGATGCCGGGCACCCATTGGCGGCGTATACTCATCGGATAACTGTCCCGTTTCCGCTCATGGAGACGCTTTGAGCGATGGGCGGACGTAACTTGAATCAGATGAGGGGTAGAAGCATGGGTATGGACGGCAACGGTCATCATGCAAACGGCAACGGGGCAAGTGTAAGCAACGACTACCCGGTGCCAGTGGGGCGGCGGGAGTGGATCATCAAGCGCAAGGCCGAGGCCGAGCGCACCGGCGACACCAACATGAGCCAGATGCACTTTGCGCGCAAGGGCCTCATTACCGAGGAGATGGCGTACGTCGCGCAGCGCGAGAAGATCTCGGCGGAGTTGGTGCGTAGCGAAGTGGCCAAGGGGACGATGATTATCCCGGCCAACATCAACCACCCCGAGCTGGAGCCGATGGCCATTGGCGTCGAGTCGCTCTGTAAGATCAATGCCAACATCGGCAACTCGGCCCTGACCTCGAACGTGGACGAGGAGTTGCGCAAGCTGCACACGGCCGTTCACTACGGCGCCGACACGGTGATGGACCTCTCGACCGGCGGCGATATCCCCATGATTCGCGAGCAGATTCTGCGCCACAGCCCGGTGCCCATCGGCACGGTGCCGCTCTACGAGGCGCTCAACCGCGTCAAGCGGCTTGAAGACCTGAACATCGACATCTACCTCGAGGTCATCGAGGAGCAGGCCAAGCAGGGCGTCGATTACTTCACCATCCACGCCGGTGTGCTCATCGAGTACATTCCGCTGGTGGCCAAGCGCATCACCGGCATCGTCAGCCGCGGCGGAGCCATTATGGCCCAGTGGATGACGCACCACCACAAGCAGAACTTCCTCTACACCAACTTCGACCGCATCACCGAGATCATGGCCAAGTACGACGTCAGCTACTCGCTGGGCGATGGCCTGCGTCCGGGCTGCCTGGCCGATGCTTCGGACGAGGCCCAGTTTGCCGAGCTGAAGACGCTGGGTGAGCTGACGCGTCAGGCCTGGAAGTCCGACGTACAGGTAATGATCGAAGGCCCCGGCCACATTCCGATGGACCAGATCAAGTTGCAGGTGGATAAGGAAGTCGAGCTGTGCGACGGCGCTCCGTTCTACGTGCTGGGGCCGCTGGTCACCGACATCGCTCCGGGGTACGACCACATCACCAGCGCCATCGGCGCGGCGATGATCGGCTGGCACGGCGCGGCGATGCTCTGCTACGTGACCCCCAAGGAGCACCTGGGGCTGCCCAACGAGAAGGACGTCAAGGACGGCATCATCGCCTACAAGATCGCGGCCCATGCGGCTGACGTGGCGCGGCATCGGCCCGGAGCACGCGACCGCGACGACGCCATCTCGCACGCGCGCTACACCTTCGACTGGGACAAGCAGTTTGCGCTCTCGCTCGACCCGGAGACGGCTCGTAGCATGCATGACGAGACTCTGCCGGACGACTACTACAAGGAAGCGGCTTTCTGCTCCATGTGCGGCCCGAAGTTCTGCTCCATGAACTGGTCGAGCAAGGTCGATAAGTTCAACGAGACGGAGTTCGGCCTGAAGAAGCAGGACCTGACCCAGATCGTCACAGAACAGATGGCGTTGCGCGGATAACCTCAAGCAGCACGTTAACTAACGATGCCGCCTCTAATCGGGGCGGCATCGTTGTTTATGCCTAGCCGCGTTCGTAGTGGAAGAGCAACTCCTGTTCGCTGGGCACGGGAACGCCGTTGCGGGTTGCGGGCTGGAAGGTCCATTGCTGGATCGTCGCAAGTACCGTCTCATCCACGCCGTGACCCAGCCCGCTGGCCATGGTCGTCTTGACGATCCGACCACTGGCGTCGATCACGACGTCAACGATCACATCGCCGCGTGTGCCCGACGGTAAACGGCTGAGATCAGGCTGTGGCGGGGGATGCAGGATGACCAGAGCGACTGTGACATTGCCGTTTCCTAGCGCGTCTGATGAGGTGCCGGATTCGGTACTGGCGGCCGTGGTCGATGACGAGGCCGCAGGGGCTGGTGGTGGCGGTTTGGGTGTGGAGAGCGCGGCGTGTGCCGGTGGGGGAGGAGGCTGCTTGTGGGGTATGGGTGCCTTCTCCGCCGCAGGTGCGTGACCCGCGGAGTAGGTGAGCAGGATGTGATGGCCGAAGCGATCGCCGGGGTGGTCGGTGGCAGCAACGCGGGGTCCGTGACTGTGGACGAGGACTACGATCAGCAGAAGATGAAGCGTTCCAGACAAGACCAGCCAGCGAGGATCGCCCCAAGAGGGAGTCCGGCGCTGGCTGGCTGGTGTTTCGAGTCTCATCTCCATACCTGGTAGGACTCGCGGTTGCAATGCTGGTGAGCCGCTACCGTCAGGCGGAGCGGGGAATTATGCAGGCTGGGTGCAGAACTTGCAGCGCGTCGCCGCCAGAGGGATATCAGACAGGCACTGGGCGCAGGCCTTGGTGGTTACAGCCTCGGGAGCCTTGAAGCGGGACAGAAGCTTCTGCATCGGCAGCACGATGACAAAGTAGACGACCGCCGCATTGAGCAGGAAGCTGATGACGTTGTTGAGGAACTTGCCTACCTGGATGGCCCCGGCAGTTGCGTCCGGCTTGGCTCCTGGCGCCAGGTCTTGGGCGGCGTGGAAGAGATGAACATGCCAGACGATCGCGGAGAAATCGGGCTTGCCGATGACGGCTGCGATGAGCGGGTTGATGATGTCGCTGACGAGCGAGTTGGTGATGGCCGCGAACGCCGCACCGATGATGACCGCGACGGCCAGATCGACGACGTTGCCGCGCAGAATGAAGTCCCGAAAGCCTTTCAACATAACGAACCCCTACAGTCTGGAATGAAAGCTTCCGCGAGTATATCGCAGCCTCTGTAATAAGTTACTGTTTTTTGTATCACTTCAGTGCGTCTGGGAGAGCCAGAGCGCATAGGGGTAGAGCAGTAGGAACAGGATGAGGCATATCACCATCAAGTCCATGTAGATCAATAAGATAACGCCAGCGTGGTAGAAGTTCCAGCGCCGCTGCATGCAACGCACCGTATCGAAGGTGCCCATGACGGAGAAGAGCACGGGCAGGATCAGGAACAGGTTGGGACGGTTACGAGGAAAGTCCGAGAGCACAAAGGAGACTGCGAGGCTGACCAGCACCAGCACTGTTCCGCGCAGCAGCGATCGTTCACGGAGATGGAATACAGTCCGAAACACTCCCACAAGTATCGCGTACTTCGGTACTTCGTGCGATTCCCGGCGGAGCAAGGGGAAGGATGATCTTCCGAGGGCGCCCCGTTGGTCGGCAGTACCGACCAACGGGAATGCTAGGCGAAGCCTTAAAAAGGCGTGTGAACGCCCCTCTATACAGTCGCCAGAGTTTTCTGTTCGGCCATCTGCTTGATGGACTCCTCGTACGGAGCGCGGAGCACGCCCAGCTCGGTGATGATCGCCGTGACGTACTTCGCCGGGGTCACATCGAAGGCGGGGTTCTCGATTCCAACGCCGTCCGGAGTCATCTGCTTGCCGTTCGAGTGTGTGACCTCGCGGGCGCTGCGCTGCTCGATGGGGATGAGATCACCGTTCGCGGTGGCCATGTCCACGGTCGACCACGGGGCGGCCACGTAGAAGGGAATTCCATGCTCCTTGGCCAGGATCGCGACGCCGTAGGTGCCGATCTTATTGGCGACGTCGCCGTTCGCCGCGATGCGGTCGGAGCCGACGATGACCGCCTGAATCCGGCCCTGACGCATCAGAGACGCGGCCATGTTGTCGCACAGAACCGTTGTGGGAATGTTGTCCTTCATTAGCTCCCACGCGGTCAGGCGAGCGCCTTGGAGGAAGGGCCGGGTCTCGTCCGCGAAGACGTCGATGGTATGTCCGTCCTCGACCGCCGCGCGGATTACGCCCAGTGCCGTACCGTAGCCGCAGGTCGCGAGTGCCCCGGCGTTGCAATGGGTTAGTACGGTTCCGGTCTGGGGCAGCAGGGCCGCGCCGTTGCGTCCCATCTGCTTGCAGGCGTCGATATCCTCGTCGTACATCTTGCGGGACTTGGCCACGACAGCCGCTTTAATCTCTGGAATAGCCGCGCCAGCCGCAACCATCTCGTTGTAGAGGTTGCGGATCTCGTCAATGCCCCAGAAGAGGTTGACCGCAGTGGGCCGGGTCTCGGCCAGCGTCTTGCAGATGACGTCGACCTCGGCAGTCAGCTCCACGAGCGTGGCCGCTGTGCTGCGGTCGATCCCGATGGCCACGCCCATCGCGGCGGAGACGCCGATGGCCGGTGCGCCGCGCACGATCATGTCGCGGATCACAGTGGCGACCTGTTTGTAATCGGTCGCGAGAACGTAGGTTTCTTCCAGAGGAAGCTTGGTTTGATCGAGGAAATTAACGCCAGCAGGGAGCCATTCGAGGGTCGGAATCATGTCTGATTCAGTTTAGACGATTCGCCTCATGTCCTGCTCACCGCCGAAAGCGCGGAGCGGCGGACGTGGGAACGTCGCCCGCAGTTGCCACAGCGGACCGGAATGAATCCGATCAGCAGAAATGGCAAGTCGTAATAGCGCCAGTGCGAACGATGGAGCGCATCGCAGCTGCATAGCTGGCATACGGTTGAGAAGGTATTCACGGTGCACACCCCAGAAGCTACGTCGGCATGGATGTCGTTTTAAGTGTGGGCGGCTTTTAGGCAAAGAAGTACGGCAAAAATGAAACAAGTAATGGAGCGAGGTTACCATAGTGTGCCGAGCGCTTGATTAAAGATTGACAGAAGCCTTCCCGTTTTGAATATGGGCCGTGCGAACATCGGACGCCGTGAAGACCGCATAGAACGGTGCTCCCGCAGAGGCGGCCTCGATGTTCTCCCGTCCGCCCTGCTCGCGGTCGACCAGGCAGAGCACTCCCACCACGTTCATGCCCGCGGCCTGCGTCGCTTCGATGGCCTGGATCGTCGATCCGCCGGTCGTGCAAACGTCATCGACGATAACCACATCGGCTCCGGGGGAGAGAAAGCCCTCGACGCGTCGCCCGGTGCCGTGCGCCTTCTCGGTCTTGCGTACCAGGAAGCCATGGATCAGGGACGGGGCTTCGGCTGCTTCGCCCTCGGACTCAAGCTCCATCTCCTCGGCCAGCGCGAGGATCTCGGCGTGATCCGCAGCGGCCCAGGCGCTCGCGGAGGCGGTGTTCGAGACTAGCGGGTCGGCTCCCATGGTCAGGCCGCCGACGGCCTGCGCAGAGGGGAAGTGCTCGCGGATCAGCTCGTACAGGACCAGCCCGGCCAGGCGTCCGCCCTCGGCGTGCAGCGTGGTGGTGCGGCAGTCGATGTAGTAGTCCGACTTCTTGCCGCTGGCCAGGGTGAAGTCGCCGAGCTTGAAGGAGTGCGTGGCAATCAGGTTGAGGAGCGATTCGCGGATGTCCATGCCCCTAGATTACCGGACATTGGGAGGCAGCACGATGTGCCTACTGCGCCATGCGCTCCAGATGCCTGTAGCCGCCGGTGCTTATCATCAGCGTGATGAAGACCGAGAGGTTGTAGCAGGAGTGTACGAGGGCCGATGCCGCCACCGAGCGGAGCCGCACGCGCACCCACGTCAGAGCCAGTGAGACGACCATGAGCACAGCCACGGCGGCCCAGGTGTAGCCGAGTTGTGCGGCGTGGATCAGCGCGAAGATTGCGCTCGAAACCAAGCCGCTGATGAGTACGGCTTCGGTGCTGAGCGTGTCGGTCGATCTCCACTGCGCGTAGGACTCGGGCGTACGCTTTAGTCGCGTCCAGTCCCATGCGATCGCCAGGGCGGGGAAGAGAAAGCCGCGGAAGGCGATCTCTTCGAACATCGGCGCGAGTAGTGTACCGAACACGGTGAGCGCCCACACGACTGATGCGTTCTTGAAGAACTCATCCATCGGGATCGAGCTGGGCAGGGTGATAAGGCTTTCGACCGCCTGCACCGACCAGCCCAGCACGAAGCCGATCGGGATCAACTTTGGTGCATGACGCAGCGCGGTTGCGCCGTTCCATTGGATGCCTTCGAGGAACGGACGCTCCCACATGCGAGTGAAGAGAAACCAGCACGCGAGGAGCGTCAGCAGGTAGCCAATCGTCATGGTCGCCAGTTGCAGACGCTGGTTCTGAACGAGGGCCATGAGGTCATGGCTGCTGGTGCCGACTGCGGCTACGACCAGTGCCTGGGCCACGAACAGCATCGTCGCTGCCAGCACCAGGAACAGAAGTACGTGGCCGAAGTGCGGCACACGGGGATGGACCGGCGGCGCTGCTACCGGCTCTTCCGAAGATTGCGTAGATGCAAGCTCGGAGGTCATCCCTTGGCCTTTGCGGTTTTCTTCGCCGCCGCTTTCTTCGCCACTGTCTTTTTAACCGCGGTCTTTTTGGGTGTTGGCTCGACTGACTTAGCCTTTGCTGTCGGCACACCGGTTTTCTTCTCTGGAGCCACGAACGCCGGACGCGCCGCCTTGATGCGGTCGGCCTCGGCCTTGATGCTCGTGGGCTGCGCTCCGGCGAAGTTTTCACTGAGAGGAATCTTCATCCCGATGGAGTTGAAGTGCCGCCGCAGGAAGGCTCCGGTGTGCGATCCGGCTACGGTCGCGAGCTGCTCCGGCGTGCCGTGACCCACCATCTGGCCGCCGCCCTCTCCGCCCTCCGGACCCATGTCGATCAGGTAGTCGGCGTTGCGGATGATATCGAGGTTGTGCTCGATGATGACGATGGTGTTGCCCAGGTCGGTGAGCCGGTGCAGTACCTCCAGCAGCTTGCGAACGTCGTCGAAGTGCAACCCCGTGGTCGGTTCGTCAAGCAGGTAGAGTGTGCGTCCTGTCTGGCGCTTCGATAGCTCGCGCGCCAGCTTCATGCGCTGCGCCTCGCCGCCCGAGAGCGTGGTGGCCGACTGGCCCAGATGAATGTAGCCGAGGCCCACATCGACCAGTGTTTGCAGCTTCACGGCCACGGTCGGAATGTCCTTGAGGACCGGCACCGCGTCGGCGATGGCAAGATCGAGGATATCGGCGATGGAGTAGCCGTTGAACCGGACCGCGAGCGTCTCCTGATTGTAACGGCGACCGTTACATACTTCGCAGAGCACGTAGACGTCGGGCAGGAAGTTCATCTCGATGCGCCGCTGTCCCTCGCCTTGGCAGGCCTCGCAGCGTCCGCCCTGTACGTTGAACGAGAAGCGACCCGGCTTGTAGCCGCGTTCGCGCGACTCCGGCAGCATGGCGAAGAGGTCGCGGATGGCGGTGAAGACGCCGGTGTACGTCGCGGGGTTCGAGCGCGGCGTGCGGCCAATCGGCGACTGGTCGATCTGGATGACCTTGTCGAGTTGGTCGATGCCGGTGACCTTACCGTGCTGGCCAGGCTCTTCGCGCGAGCCGTACAGCTCCTTGGCCAGCGCGCGGTAGAGGATGTCGTTTACGAGGCTCGATTTGCCAGATCCGCTGACGCCCGTCACCACGGTCATAATGCCGATGGGGAAGTGCGCGGTGACGTTTTGCAGGTTGTGCGAGCGGGCGTCTTCGACGGTGAGCCAGCGCCCGGTCAGAGGCCGCGCGGTCTTGTCCTCACTGCCGTCTTCGAGAAGGCGTGCGGGCCGCGTGACGATCTCGATGTTGCCCGCGAGGTACTGGCCCGTGATCGAGGCCGGGTTGGCCATGATCTCGGCGGGTGTGCCCGAGGCCATAATGTAGCCGCCCGCCTTGCCCGCGCCGGGGCCGATATCGATCAGGTAGTCGGCCTTGCGCATGGTGTCTTCATCGTGCTCGACCACCAGCACCGTGTTGCCGAGGTCGCGCAAGGATTCGAGCGCCGTGATGAGCCGTTGGTTGTCGCGCTGATGCAGGCCGATGGATGGCTCATCGAGCACGTAGAGCACGCCGCGCAGGCGCGAGCCGATCTGCGTCGCCAGCCGGATGCGCTGGCCCTCGCCGCCCGAGAGCGTCGCCGCCGAGCGGTCGAGCGAGAGGTAGCCCAGGCCGACCGCGTTCAGGAACTCGAGCCGCTCGATGACCTCGCGTTGCAGCCGGTCGGCGATGATGCGGTCGCGGCCCATGAAGGCCATCGCCCGCGCACCCTTGAGGGCACGCTCGAGCGAGAGGCCGGTGAAGTCGGCGATGGAGAGCGCCTCGCTCGCAACCGGCACGGTCACCGCGAGCGACTCCGGCCTGAGCCGCCTGCCCTGGCAGCGCGGGCACGTCGTCGCGGACATGTACTGCATCATGTACTCGCGGTAGCCCTCGGATTTGGTCTCCTCGAGGTTCGAGCGCAGGTAGGCGAAGATGCCGTGGAAGCCGGTGCGGCGAGCCTCGTTCTCGGGCGGGCCGTAGAGCAGCAGGTTGCGCTGGTCCACGCTCAGGTCGCTGAAGGGCTGCTTCAGGTTGATCTTGTATTTATCGGCGGCCAGCTTGATGAGCCGCAGCAGGTACTGCGAGCCGGAGCCGGGTCCCATCGCGCCGTCGAGCAGCGGCTTCGACCAGTCGGTGATGGTCTTGCCGGGGTCGAAGTCGTAGATCGAGCCGAGGCCGTGGCACTCGGGGCAGGCCCCGTAGGTGGAGTTGAAAGAGAAGCTGCGCGGCTCGAGCTTGGGCACGTTGATGCCGCAGTCTGGGCAGGCCATCGACGAGGAGTAGAGCGTCTCCTCCTGCACGTCGCGGCTCGAACCTTGAATGCCGATCAGGACCAGCCCGTTGGCCATCTGCAGGGCCTTCTGAACCGACGTTTCTAGGCGGCGGGTGTCGTACTTCGGCGGAGCGCCCGCCAGCGTCTCGTTCACATCGTCGGGGTTCGGCGGCAGCGGCTTCAGGATGATGCGATCGACGATCGCCTCAATCGTATGGTTCTTGCGCTTCTCGAGCCGCATCCCTTCGGTCAGCTCGACCATCTCGCCGTCGATGCGCGCGCGGAAGCCCTGCTGGTCCAGCGCCTCCAGCTCCTCGCGGAACTCACCCTTGCGCCCGCGCACGATGGGCGCGTAGACGGTGATGCGCTCGCCCGGAGCCTGCGCGGCGATCCGCTCCACGATCTGCTCGGCACTCTGGCGCGAGATCGTCCGCCCGCAGTTGGGGCAGTGCGGCTGGCCCACGCTGGCGTAGAGCAGGCGCAGGTAGTCGTAGATCTCGGTGATGGTGCCGACGGTGGAGCGCGGGCTGCGCGAGGTGGTCTTCTGCTCGATGGAGATGGCGGGCGAGAGGCCGTCGATGGAGTCGACGTCGGGCCGCTCCATCTGGTCGAGGAACTGGCGCGCGTAGGCCGAGAGCGTCTCGACGTAGCGGCGCTGGCCCTCGGCGTAGATGGTGTCGAAGGCGAGCGACGACTTGCCCGAGCCCGATAGGCCGGTGACGACCGTCAGGGTGTTGCGCGGGATCGTCACGTCCACGTTCTTCAGGTTGTGCTGGCGTGCTCCGCGCACGGTGATGTGCGTAATCCCCGCGCGCTGGGGGCGGGGTATGGCCGGGAGTGTACGGATTGGTTCGGGCTTCATAAGCGGCGTAGGTCAGCAGACGACCAAATCTAAGGATACGGCATCTATCCGTTTGACCGTAAATATGCCGCTGAGTGACTCAGTGTACCGAGTTCACTAACACCAGGTTTGTTCCCCCGGAAAAGATTCACAGGGGTGTCATGCAAAGGTTTGCGACAATAACTTTATACGTTGGCTCATCTCGGATTGTTTGCTGCCGATAGAACCGATGTAGCTGTATCCATGAGGAGCTGGGTTGTGACTTCAATCGTACTTGTCTGTGCTGTGCTCGCATCGCTCGCCGCCGGGGTTCTGATCGCCTACGGCGTCTGCGTCTCCCTCTTCGAGCTCTTCCGTATCCATGCTAACCAGGTTCGCGCCGCCCGTGTCTCTTCCGTGGCTCCTGCCCGCGTCGTAGAAGGCTAACCCAAACTAGCCCCGTTTAGCTGCCGGTAGCAGTCCTGTTTCAATTCCTTCCTGCCTTTGTTTCCCCTAAATAGCTGATCGGTCCACTTGTCAGGGCATCCTTCCTGAGAGGGGGGCTTCTGCGGCGTCTGTCAGACTTGATCCGCTTCCATACCCGCTGGAGACGGGGCAATCCTGCTCTTAATGCTTATCGACAAAATCTCGCCGGACTTGAGCAAGGAGAGCGTCTTCGCCGCATCTAACCTGTTTATCTGCCTCGTCTTAATCGGAGTTTTCGTTAGTTGTGCCCGCCGAATTACCATAAGCTACACATAACTTAAGTAACTTTTTTGGTAACTTCAGACGTCGCAGCATGTCTCTGCCGCCCGTTCCGGGGGGGCGTATCTCTATGCAACAGAAATACTTGAACCTGAAAGTGAGGCTCTCAATGCCCAGGCCCCTGGACCTGCTCCGCATCGCTCTTGTCGCGTCGTCACTCGCTGTCGCGCCCTCTGCCTTGCACGGGCAGGCATCACCCACCGCAAGCCGCTTGATGAGCGGGCAGATCGGTGTCGGCATCACGCTCGGCCATCCGGACTACACCGGAGCCAGTATCAAGGGCGGCTCTATCTACGGCACGCTCGACTTCGGCAGGCACCTCGGAATCGACGGCGAGATTCACGACATGGATCTCTTTACTCCCAAGGATATCGGCGAAAGCTCGTATCTGCTGGGCCTGCGCTATCACATAGCTGTGCAGCGCTTTCGCCCCTATGTCAAGGTTCTGGGCGGAATCGGCAGGTTTCAGTTTCAGCAGGGGGTCTATAGGGAAACCACTTCTCGATCCTACAAAGCCTTCGCCGTTGGCGTAGGGACGGACTATATGCTCAATCGCCGGGTCAGCCTCCGGGGAGATCTTGAGTTCCAGCACTGGTTCGACTTTTATCCGAACGGATTGACGCCGACCGTGGGAACCATCGGTGCGGCCTACCGCTTTTAGAGGATGCAACCGGCTTGTTTGTGACGCAGACTCAGGCCGGTTGCAGAATCTCATCGAAGGTAAGGTTATCGGCCGGGCTGTTGGTGCGTTGTTTCCACTCCATGAACAGCCTCCCGTAGCTTGAGGTGAGGCACCGGCCGGGATCGACGCCGAGTTGAGCCAGCGTGCGGTCGATCCACTCCGGCGGCCCCTCGGCCTCGGCGTAGAAGCCGATAGGCGTCTCGTCCAGCACCAGGTGAGCACCGGGAAGGGCGGGGTCGGACCACTCCGTCCGGTACTTTTCGTAACGAAAGGTGGGAGCGTAGCCGAGCTGAATCAGAACCTCGGCCAGCACTGCCCCATCGGCCACCTCGGTCTCGGTCTCGATCCGCACCTTGTACTGGCTGCTGGGGTCTTCCTCGTCCGGGTGACGCTTGTGTGTCAGGATGTGCCGTGAGCCGTACTTCCGCAGCCGCAGCAGTTGGCCGCGCTCGCGCAGGCTGCGGTCGGGGGTGTCGTAGAGGGTGTTCTGCTCGAAGGTTCTCGGCGTATCCAGATGGAAGCCGAGGGTTTCAAGGCGGGAGGCGAGGGAAGCTGGTTCGTCGACGGGAAACTTCAGTTCGATCTCGGCGCTCATGCCTGAGTATATCGACCCGGAAGGTTACGATGGGATGTGGATTTCAAGGGAATTACTCTTCGCCTGCGGGCCGACCAGCCCGCCGACCTGGCCCGCGCTGCCGGGATTCTACGCTCCGGCGGCACCGTCGCCCTGCCAACCGAGACCGTCTACGGCCTTGGGGCCAGTGCTTTTGACCCTGCGGCTATCGCCGGGATCTTCGCGGCCAAGCAGCGGCCTTCGTGGGACCCCTTGATTGTGCATGTCGCTGATTCAGCGATGCTTGCCTCGGTTGCAGAAGTGTCCCCGCTGGCCCAGAAGTTGATGGACGCCTTTTGGCCCGGCCCTTTGACACTATTGTTGCCGCGCACGGCTGCGATCCCAGACGCCGTTACCGCCGGGCGTCCGCTAGTTGGGGTTCGTATGCCGAACCATCCTGTTGCGCTGGCTCTTATTGCTTCCGCTGGAGTTCCCATTGCGGCGCCTAGCGCCAACCGCTTCGGCCACACCAGCCCCACGACTGCCCAGCATGTTCTGGACGACCTTGATGGCCGCATCCATGCCGTTCTTGATGGCGGTCCCACGGCTGTGGGTGTGGAGTCCACGGTGGTGGGGCTGGCTGGGGATGAGATCACGATCTATCGCGCAGGGGCTGTCACTTTGGAGATGCTCGAAGCCATCGCGGGGAAGGTGCAGTTTTATAAAGCGGCTCCGGTCCTCGATGAGCCGGTCGAGAGCCTGCCGTCGCCCGGTGTGGGGATTCGGCACTATGCCCCTCGTGCCCGCCTTCGGTTAATTGCCGAGGAGGATTTTGCCAAGGCCGTAGCTTCTGCGGTTGCGGAGGGGAAGAAGATTGGGGTGATGTTGCCTGAGGGGTGGAGCTCGGGTGAGGCTCCTTTTGTCTATGTGTGGGGGCCCTGGGGGGAGGGAGAAGCGCTCGCCAGTCGTCTCTTTGCAGGGTTGCGTGAACTGGATGAGCTTGGAGCGGAGGTTATTCTTTGCCCTTTGCCCAGAATGGCCGGTATTGGGGAGGCCCTTCGGGATCGTCTCGAAAAAGCTGCCCGGCCCGGTTGATGCGGGCGGCCTTAGATGCTGCGTGTGTTGCTGCTAGTTCAGCAGGCGCTGCCACCAGTTCTGTTCCTTGGCCTCTTGATAGAGTCCGATGGGCTCCTCCAACTGCTCCATCAACGTGCCTTCAAAGATAGCTTTTGGGTTGGTCAGAACGAGGCTTTCGGCATAGGCCGCGCCGTAGCGTTTGGCAACGATGTCCGCAGCTGCCTTCATTCGCGGTGGGCGTGAGGTGACGTTGTGGGCGTCGGAAGCCAGCATGTGGACCCAGCGCTTGGCCAGTAGCTGGTGCGCCATCTTCTCGGCAGCCTTGCCCATCTTGCCGGTCACGGAGTCGGCCGTCACCTGGATCAGCGCACCGCCACGCATCCAGTCGGCCATGCGCGAGTAGTCGGCCTGCAGGGTCGGGTTGCGCTCGGGATGGGTGATGATCGGGGTCAGGCCCACCAGTTGCAGCTCGTAGAAGACCTCGGTCATGTTGCGGGAGACGCCGTAGTCCGGCAGCTCGACCAGCAGGTAGCCGAGGCCGTTGATGCTGAAGCGGCCGGGGTCGGCCTTGGCGTTGACGATGTTGTCGTACGAGAGGTGGAAGTCGCAGCCTTGCCCGAGCGTCAGATTTACCTTCTCGGCTGCTAGCGCGGCGCGCAACTCGGCGAGCTTGGCGGCGTTGACCTCCGGCTTGAACTCGTACTGGCCGTTCGAGTGCGGGGTGCAGACGATGTGCGTGATGCCGTCGGCCACGGCGAGCTTGGCCATCGCCACCGAGGTAGCGAGATCTTTGGACCCATCGTCGAGTCCCCACAGCAGATGATGATGTACGTCAAACATAGCTTGGACAGAGTACCATCGGCTGGCTAGACCGAAACGTCTGCGCCGAGTGTTTGTGCCATGGATTGGAAGAGCTGCAACCCGTCCGCCGAGCCCAGCAGGCTTTCGCTCGAGCGGTCAGGATGCGGCATCAGCCCCAATACGTTGCGGCCTTCGTTGAGAATGCCTGCGATGTTTTCGAGCGATCCGTTGGCGTTGTGGATGGCTTCGGTGGAGCCTTCGGCGCTGGCGTAGCGGAAGGCCACGCGGTCCTCGTCGTTCAGCCGCGCCAGGGTCTCGGCGTCGCAGAAGTAGTTACCGTCCATATGGCCGACGGGCATACGCAGGATCTGGCCCTTGTAGATGCCGTGGGTGAAGGGCGAGTCGTTGGTCTCGGTGCGTAGGTAAAGCTGCTTGCACAGGTAGCGCTGGCTGGCGTTGCGCATGAGAGCGCCGGGGAGCAGGCCCGCCTCGCAGAGGATCTGGAAGCCGTTGCAGATGCCCATCACAAGGCCACCATCGGCGGCGAACTTTTTGACCGACTGCATGATGGGTGCGAATTTGGCGATGGCTCCGGTACGAAGGTAATCGCCGTAGGAGAAGCCGCCCGGCACGAGGATGGCGTCGCAGCCTTCGAGGTCGGTGGAGGCGTGCCAGAGGAAAGTGACGGGATAGCCGGCGACCTGCTCAAGCACGTTGTAGGTATCGTGATCGCAGTTCGATCCGGGAAATACGAGTACGCCGAATTTCATGGGTTAAGGGTAGCAGATGTGCTGTGGGAATCTGTTTCGCAACGTTTTTTCACGACCTGAAGGATGCTCTGCTGCAGATCTCTCATAACGGCATCCGACCAGAGGGCGGCATAGGCATTGAAGTCGGTGCTCAGGCGCTCCTGGCTGCTGAGATGCAGGAGGATGTCGCCGTCAGGCAGAGGTTCGAGACGGTACTCGCCGTTGAGGACATCGAAGTAGCGGCCGCCGATCGTGACATGCTCGTCCAGCGTCGTGAGCGGAATGTGCGCTGTGTCCGCGGCGATCTTGAAGCCAATCGTCTGCCCGGGTATCCAGAGGTCGATGGTCTCGATAAACAACAGGCCGCCTTGAAAAGAAGCATGGCGGATACCGCCGATCCCTTCGTGATCGAGCGTCGCTTCGACGGGAAGTGGGAAGCCGATTCTGTGGGTCCAGGTTGGAGGGATCTCAGAGGGGCTGATCGGGGGAACACGCTCGATATTTCCCCAGACCCTGGAGGCTGGTGCGTGGATCAGGATGGAGGTCTGGACGGTGCGAATCTCGAGGGGAGCGTTGAGCTGCATCTCGATGCCTGCCAGCAGGAAGGGAAGCATGGCGAGGCACGCTGTGGTGGAGCGTCCCTTGAGGAGCCTGTTTCGTCCAAGCAGGCCTGCGGTGATGCCGCCGATGCTGCTGATCGCCAGGGTGATCGGGATGGCGAAGATAATGCAGATCCACCCTTCCAGTCCGGCGAAGAGTACACAGAGATCGCTGAGCAGAACCGCGAGCCAGGGAGCGAATATCCAGTGCGCCCAGCGGAACTTCTCATCGGAGGTGGTGCCGGTGATGGCGATCCATCCCATCACAAAGGGAACTACTACGAGAAAGCCCGCAGTCATCACCCAGAGGTCGTCGGGGTAGAAGAAGCTTCGGTAAGGAGGAGAATGCGGTGTACCGATCAGGTGCGGTCCGTGGAAGATCAGGCGGAGTGAGAGGCCGTAGATTAAGCCCGCGGCGACGGCGAAGAGGTAGCGACGTCTTTCGGGTGTCTTTTTCATGGAGCTGTCGGTGAACAGTTTCACGAATACCTCTCCAGGCTAACTCTTTCGCCGCCGCGGCGGGAGCTGGTTTATTTGAGGCGGGAGCCGACGGCGATTTCTTCGCCGAAGGTGGCGAGCACGGGCTTGCCGCCTTCGCCCTCGGAGGCGGCAAGCAACATTCCGTGGCTCTCGAGGCCGCGCATCTTGCGCGGGGCCAGGTTGGTGATGACCACGATCTTGCGGCCGATCATCTCCTCGGGCGTGTACCACTCGGCGATGCCGGAGAGGATCTGGCGCTTCTCGTAGCCGAGGTCGACCTCGAGGCGCAGCAGCTTGTCGGCCTTGGGGATGCGCTCGCAGACGAGCACCTGGGCTACGCGCAGCTCGACCTTGGCGAAGTCGTCGATGGTGATCTGGGGGGAGGCGTCGGCTGGGCCGGTGACGGTTGGTTCGGGAGCTGTTTCGATGACTGCTGGTGCGGGTGTGGTCTCGGCGGCTGGCTGCTCAGTGGCGGGCTTGGTCGAGGGGGCGGAGGCTTCTACTTCGGTCATGATCTGTGCGAGTCCTTTGTCGGCGCGGGGGAAGATGGGGGAGAGGGTGCCTAGCGGAGTGCCGGGTTTCAGGCCGCCCCATGCGAGGTTGTTCAGCTCGCCGTTCCTGGCTGCGGCTTCGATGTCGCCGAGGCCCAGTTGTGCCCAGACCTTCGCCGTAGCGTTGGGCAGGAAGGGAAAGAGCAGGGCGGTCAGGATGCGGATGGATTCTGCTGCCGTGTAGAGAACCTCGACCATCTTCTGGAGGTCGGCGGGGTCTTCCGATTTGGCGAGCTTCCAGGGTGCGTGGCTGCTGAGGTAGACGTCCACGGTCTTGATACGGGCGGAGATCGTCTGGGTCAGTTGGTCGAAGCGAGAGCTTTCGTAGTGGGCGTCGATCTCGGAGAAGCTGAGAAGCTCGTTGATGACCGCGTCGGTTTCTGCGCTTTGCGGAGCAGAGACGGACGGGACGATGCCGTCTAGGTTCTGGACGATCAGGCTCAGCGTGCGGCTGGCGAGGTTGCCGTAGCCGTTGGCGAGGTCCGCGTTGTAGCGCGTAATCATCGCGTCGAAGCTGAAGCTGCCGTCCTGCCCGAAGGGAATCTCGCGCAGCAGGTGGTAGCGCAGAACGTCGGCGGAGAAGAGGTCGCGCTCGTGTTTGGTCGAGTCTGGGAACTGCTTGCCGTAGACGTGCTCGCCGAAGGCGTCAAGCACCGTTTCGGCGCGGACGATGTTGCCCTTCGACTTCGACATCTTCGACTCTTCGAAGAGCAGCCAGCCGTGGGCCGTCACCGACTTCGGCGTGGGCAGCTTGGCGGCCATCAGGAAAGCGGGCCAGTAGATGCAGTGCTGGCGGGTAATCTCCTTGCTCATCAGGTGGACGTCGGCGGGCCAGTAACGCTCGAAGCAGGCTTTGTCTTCGGGCTTGTCCGAGCCGTAGCCTACGGCCGTCATGTAGTTGGCCAGAGCGTCCAGCCAGACGTAGATGATGTGCTTCTGCTGGGTCTCGGAGGCGGCGGGCTCGGGCACCGGAATGCCCCAGGTGAAGCTCGAGCGCGAGACGGAGAGATCGCGTAGTGCGCCGATGACGTACTGGTTGCCGAGCTTTGAGGTGCCGATGGCGGAGCCGGATTCGCGAGCTTCGACGAGGTTACCGCGCAGGAAGCTGAGCACCTCGTTCTTGCGCGACTCGGACTGGATGTGCAGGCCGTCGGACTCGATGAGGTCGATGAGCGGAAGCTGGTACTCGCTGAGCTTGAAGAAGAAGTTCTCTTCGGTGACGGTCTCGGTGGGGCGGCCGTCGGGGCCGAGGACGCCGGGAGGGCCTTCGACGAAGATCTCCTCGCCGACCGAGTACTGGCCGGTGTAGGTGCTCAGGTAGATCTGGCCGCGGGCGTGCAGGTCGGCGAAGAGCTTCTGCGCGCCGATCTTGTGGCGCGGCTCGGTGGTGCGGATGTAGTCGTCGTAGGTGAGGCCCATGCGGTCCCAGAGCTGGCGGAACTCGCGGGAGACCTCGTCGGTGAACTGCTGCGGCGGGATGCCCGCGGCGAGGGCCGAGCGCTCGATCTTCTGGCCGTGCTCGTCGGTGCCGGTCAGGAAGCGGGTGTCATGGCCCAGAAGGCGGTGGCGGCGCGCGATGACGTCGGCCACGATGGTCGTGTAGGCGTGGCCGATGTGCGGGCGCGCGTTGACGTAATAGATCGGGGTTGTGAGGTAAAACTTTTCAGTGCTGGGCATGAGGGTTCCATGGCCAGTTTAGCAGGGCGGTTGCGGGATTCAGTCATTCGCCTTGGAAGCAGAGGACTTTGGGGTGGTTTTGCCCTTCGGCTCGCGGCGCGGGGTGGAGCTGGACGGGGCCGCTGTCTCGAAGGTCTCGCCCAGCTCGGCGGCCTGGGCCATGCGGGCCATGTTCAGGTGCCGCTCCATCGCCTGCATGGCTCCGGTGGGGTTGTGCGAGCGGATGGCGCGGTAGATCTCCCGGTGCATCTCGGCGGACTCCTTGAGGTCGACCGAGTAGTGGACGGTCTTCATGCGGGCGTCGTAGAGGTTGGCCGTGATGGTCTCCATCAGGGCGGCAAGGATGGGGTTGCCCGCCGCGCGGGCGATGGTGCGGTGGAAGCGGACGTCGTGGATCAGGTACTGCTGCGGGTTGTCGAGAGAGGCGTACATCTCGGCGACCTCCTCGGCCAGCTCGGTGATATGGTCGCCGGTGGCGCGCTCGGCAGCGAGTGAGGCCACGTTCGACTCGATGACCAGACGCGCCTCGAACATCTGCCAGGGGAGGAATCCGTGCAATGCGCCCAGCACCGTCAGGGAGTTGGAGTCGAGCGTCGGAGGGCCGGTGGAGACGAAGGTGCCCGCGCCGTGGCGGCTCTTGAGCACTCCCATGGCCGAGAGGAAGCCGATGCCCGCACGCAGGCTGGAGCGGGAGATCTTCAGCTTGCGCGCCAGCTCGCGCTCGGGCGGCAGACGGTCGCCGGGCTTCAGCTCGCCGCTGGCGATCAGGCCGCGCACATGCTCGACTACCTGCATGGTGAGCTGGCTGTGTCCTGTCATTCCGTCCAAGGTTTCTTGAGGCAAGTTGGCTTTCGCTCCTATCGGTGTCGTGAAGATTATCACGGTAATTCGTACTGCTCTCGGGGCGATATGGGGAAATTATCAGCATGGGCCTTCCGCCCAGCGGGAGTCCTCAGAAGATCACTTGCCCATACTGCCCCGAGGACAGCACGAAGCACTGCTTATGCTTTGCTTCGGGACTCTCCGATGCGCGGCACCAGTATCTGGAAGAGTGCGAGGGCGGAGATGTAGCTGAAGCCACCGAGGAGGAAGATCAGCAGAGGATGCGCGGAGAACTGAGTCTTCACGACGTACGTGAAGATGGCTCCGCCTACCGCGCCTGCCGCGCCGCCGATTCCCACCACCGTCGAGACCGAGGTGGAGGGGAACATGTCGGTGGGGGTTGAGAAGAGGTTAGCGGACCAGCCCTGGTGTGCCGCCGTGGCCAGCGAGAACAGCGCGATGGCGGGCCATACGTTGCCGTGGAAGATGTGACCTGCCATCGGCACCAGCATGATGGGCAGGACGCAGATCGCGCAGATGAGCATGGCGAACTTACGTCCGTCGTTGACGCTGTGGCCCTGCTTCATGCGCAGGCCGGAGAGCCAGCCGCCGCCGATCGAGCCGACGCTGGAGAAGGCGTAGACGATGATGATCGGGTACTTGGCGTGGTTCAGGTCGAGGCCGTAGTTTTCGTTCAGGAACTTGGGGAGGTAGAAGAGATAGAACCACCAGACCGGGTCGGTGAAGGCCTTGCCGATGGCAAAGGCGTAGAGGCCGGGCTGCTTGGACAGCTCGCGGAAGAGCGTGAAGAAGCCCGCGTTGGCCGTGCCGGGGATCGCCTGCTGGAGGTTGATCTGGGTCTGGGTGGCTCCGCGGCGCAGGCGGTTGTAGGGGAAGAAGAGCCAGATGACCAGCCAGATGAGGCCCATCGAACCGGTGGTAATGAACGCCGCGTGCCAGCCGTACTTGTAGGTGACGAAAGCCACGAGCGGAGGCGCGATGAAGGCCGAGGCGTTCGAGCCGGAGTTGAAGAGGCCGGTGGCCAAGGCGCGCTCTTCGGAGGGGAACCACTCGGTGGTGGCCTTGATGGCGGCGGGGAAGTTGCCCGCCTCGCCGAGGCCGAGCATGAAACGCGCGATGCAGAACCCCGCGACCGAGAAGACGAAGGCGTGGCTCATGGACGAGAGCGCCCAGATGCCGATGGCCAGAGCATAGCCCAGCTTGGTGCCGAGCTTGTCGATGATGCGGCCCGCAGTTAAAAGGCCTACGCCGTAGGCAATCTGGAAGCAGATGATGATGTTGCCGTAGTTGTTGTTGAAGACGCTCTGGTGCGCGTTGTCTTGCGAGAAGTCCCAGCCCATGAAGGGCAGGTTGTGCAGCATCGGCTCGATGAGCGAGAGCACCGAGCGATCCATGTAGTTGATCGTCGTCGCCAGGAAGAGGAGACCGCAGACAAACCAGCGGATGTTATGGCCGGTGGCGGGTTCGGAGGAGGCGAAGCCTTCATGGGGCGAGCCGCTGTCCTGGGACAGACCGCCAGTGTTCGTCGACATAAGTAAAGATGCTCCCGCGGCAGGTTTTGGTCGGACCATGCGCGCGCCTGGCGGTTCAGTGGGGCTGAAGACGGATCTGCTGCTGGAACGACGGTTGCTTTGTGGTGAGAATATCTGGTGGGTGGCTATTACTGTCAAGCGGGCACGATCTACTGGCGATAGGATTGATCCGACCACTTCGGGTATCCTCGGGATCGTCAGGTACTTAAGATGGAGATTCAGAGGTTATGGAGGTTGCCGATATCTTAGCGATCAATACAAATGGCCAGCCCCCCAGGCTCGATCACCTCGGCATCGCGGTTCGCAGCATCGCGGCGGCGCGGGGTTTTTACGAGATGCTTGGTCTCTCCGCTGCTCAGGAGGAAACCATCGAGCATGAGCGGGTGAAGACCGCGATGTTCTCCGTAGGGGAGAGCCGTATCGAGCTGCTTGAGCCTACCGTGGAGGATTCGGTGATCGGGAGGTTTCTTGATCGGCGTGGAGAGGGACTGCACCATGTCGCGCTCCACGTCGCGGAGATCGACGCCGTGTTTGTAAGGTTGCAGGGGGCGGGTGTGCGGCTTGCGAGTGACTCGATTCGCGTCGGCGCGGGTGGCCACCGATATTTTTTTGTTCATCCGGCCAGCACGAGCGGCGTGCTGCTGGAGCTGGTGAGCGACGAGGTGACGGAGTGAGGTTATTGCTGCTCAATACCTGCGGGGCCGAGGGCTCGGCTGCTCTGGCTGATACTGCGTTGCCGCAGCCGGTCGTTGCGGCTGAGACCTTGCCTGGACGGGGCAGCTCTGAGCAGTTGCTGCCGGTGTTGCATCGGCTCTTCAAGGTCGCTGGATGGCCTGTGAGCGAGCTGGGCGCGGTCGCTGTGGTGCATGGGCCGGGGTCTTTTACCGGGGTGCGTGTCGGGTTGAGCGCGGCCAAGGGGCTTTGCGCGGCCACGGGGGGGCGGATGATCGCGATCTCGCGGCTGGCGCTGGTGGCCGCGAGCGTGGAGGCGGATGGGGAGACGCTGGCGCTGCTCGACGCGGGGCGGGGAGAGTTTTATGCAGGGTTTTATCGTGGTCGTGAGTGCCTGAGTGAACAGTTGCTGCGGCGCGAAGAGGTGTTGGAGCTGCTTGCTTCCCGGACGCCGGTGACGTGCGAGGCCCGAGTGAGGGAACTGCTGCCGGAGGTCGACGGGCTGCGGCTCGTCGAGGAGCCAGGGGCGGTCCTGATTTTGCGGCTGGCCGTGGAGAGGATCGCGGCAGAGGAGTGGACTGACGTGGTGACCATCGACGCCAACTATCTGCGTCGTACCGATGCTGAGCTGCTGGTCGAGCGCCGCGCTGCCGCGGAATCGGCCTGAATGGGGATGGCTTCCACTCCAGAGCTACGGCCCGCACGGGCGGAGGATCTTGCAGGGGTTTTGCGGATTGATCGTGAGACTCCCGAGGCTCCGCATTGGGCGGAAGTGGAGTATGCGGGCAGGGTTGCGGGAGAAGAGGAAGGCGAGTTGATGCGGCGGTGCCTGCTGGTGGCGGCTGCGAGTGAGACCGTCGTCGGGTATGCGGCTGCGCGGGTGGTTGCCGGAGAGGCGGAGCTGGAGACCGTCGCCGTAGACGCATCGGCCCGGCGGCAGGGGATTGGCCGGGAGCTGTGCCGGGCGGTGATGGAGTGGTCTCGGCTGCATGGAGCAGAGGTGATGGACCTGGAGGTTCGGGCTGCCAGTCTGGGGCCACAACGGCTCTATGCGGAGTTGGGGTTCATGCCGACAGGGAGGCGACGCGATTATTATCAGGAGCCGCCGGATGATGCCGTGATGATGCGGGTGGCTTTTTGATGGGGTGATATGGCTTCCTCAACCCTGTATCGTGAGGCCGGGGAGGAAAGCATACTTCGGGGCTAAACCAGCCTTCTCAGAAGCAGCAACAACGATCAGCGACAGATTCTTCCGCTTCCCCGGTTTCCGCCTCGCTGATTTAACGGCAGTATAATCAAACTGATTATGGTCAAAGACGGTTATCTCTACGCGTTAGGTCTGGGTGTGGTCGCAGCGGTGGCCTGGTTCTTTACCCACAGCACGCTGCTGGTGCTGCTCCCGGTTCTGTTTGCGTTGTTCTTCCTCTGGTTCTTCCGCGATCCGCAGCGTACGATCCCTACCGGCCCCGGTCAGATCGTCTCGCCCGGCGACGGCGTCGTGACCGATGCCGAATGGATCGAGACCACGCTCGGCACGCGGCTGCGCCTCAGCATCTTTCTCAACGTCTTCGACGTCCACGTCAATCGCGCACCGATCGCCGGTACGGTCTCCTCGGTGGAGTATCGGCCTGGTGGTTTTATGAATGCGATGCAGCCGGAGTCCGGCCTGACCAACGAACAGACCATGATTGTGATCGAGGGCGGTGGGTACGAGGTCGCTTTTAAGCAGATTGCGGGGCTGCTGGCGCGGCGCATCGTCTGCAATGTCAAGGCGGGCGACAAGGTAGAGCGCGGGCAGCGCGTGGGGCTCATCAAGTTCGGCTCGCGCGTCGATGTGCTGATGCCTGCTGAGGCCGAGCTGCGGGTCAAGACCGGCACCAGGGTCAAGGGCGGCTCGACCGTACTGGCGGTTCTGCCCGTTGGCGAAGCACCTGTGGGGGCCTGATGCAGGTGCCCGAACCCGAATATGCGGTCGCACGGCAACGGCCCAGTAGAGGCATGTACGTGCTGCCGTCGGCCTTTACCGCGGGGAATATCGCGTTTGGCTTTTATGCCATGACCCAGAGTGTGCAGGGGATCAACGGCGGCGATGCCTGCTTCGATCGTGCCGCGATGGCGATTGGATTTGCGGTGCTCTTCGATGGGCTCGACGGCCGCGTGGCCCGGATGACCAACACTACCAGCGACTTCGGCAAGGAGCTGGATTCGCTGGCGGATGTGGTGACCTTTGGGGTTGCTCCGGCGCTGCTGGCGTATGTATGGGGCTTTCGGATGTTGCCGCTTGACCTCTATCCTTACCTGCGTGAGCGGATCGTTCCGCTGGGCCTGGTGATCTGCTTTCTCTTCCTGATCTGCGGCGCGTGCCGTCTGGCGCGGTTCAATATCAGCGTCAACCCGCAACCTCGCAATCCAGGGCGGGCGGATCGCAAGTACTTTGTGGGGATGCCGATTCCGGCTGGCGCCGGGGTGTTGTGTTCGGTCATCCATTACTTCAACGGTAGCCCGATCCATAACCCACTGATCTCCGTGGTCTGGCTGCTGCTCATTATGGGGACAGGCTTCCTGATGGTCAGCAGTTGGCGGTTCTGGAGCGGGAAAGAGATCAGTCTGGGCGACCGGCATCCCTTCCGGACCGTGATTCTGCTGGCTGCGTTGATCGCTGTTCTGGCCTTCTTCTCGGAGATCGCTCTGATCGTGCTGGCACTCGGGTATTTGGTCTCTGGTGTGATCGCTCGGCTGGCTTACTCGTGGGGCAGGGAGCACCGGCGTATCGCTGCGTAGAGGGGCGGGGCAAAGTTGCCTGGGGCAGGGAAGTGGAAGCGTCGTAAACTGGCTGCGCACCGCATCGTTTACCGATCGAAGTGAATCTGACAGGATGCGGGTTTGCGAACCCGATCTGTAAAAGCGCAGGTCAGGCGCAGTATGTGCAAGGGAGCAGGATGGCAGACGGAATGTATCGCATTGGTGTGGTGGGCGCGTCGTCGCTCGTGGGCAAGGAGCTGGGCGATGAGCTGAACGAGTCGCTGCTGGCGGCTTCGGACTTCATCCTGCTCGAAGACGAGGATGATGCCGCTGGGCAGATTACCGCTACCGGCGATGAGGCCGCGTTTATCCAGCGCATCGAACCGGGCTCCTTTGATCGGATGGACTTTGTCTTCTTTGCGGGCTCTGCTGCGGACGCCGCCAAGCACTGGCAGGCCGCGCGGCGTGCGGGGGCGAGCATCGTCGACATGACCTACGCGCTCGAGAACGAGCCGGATGTGCTGGTGCGAGCGCCCTGGGTGCCGCAAGCTGCTGCGTCGGCAAAGCCTGATCTGCGGACTCCGGCCGTGGTTCCTGCTCACCCGGTAGCTGTGATGCTGGCTCTTACGGCCAGTCGGTTGGTGTCGCGGGTTGGGCTGGTGAACTTTGCGGCAACGGTGCTTGAACCGGCGTCGCAGCACGGGCGGGAGGCGATGGACGAGCTGCATCAGCAGACGATTAATCTGCTCTCCTTCCAGAACCTGCCCAAGGAGCAGTACGACGCGCAGGTCTCGTTCAATCTGCTGCCGACGCTGGGCGAGTCGGCGAAGATCGACATCAGGGGGAACGAGCGGCGCATCCATCGGCACTACGCTGCTCTTTCGGGAGGGCGGCTGCCGGAGCTGGTGTTGCAGATGGTGCAGGCTCCGGTCTTCCATGGCTATCTGGCTTCAGTGCTCATTGAGCTGGACAAGCCTGCGACGGTCGCGGAGGTGGAAGCCGCGCTCGCGGGCGATTACGTGGATGTGGTGGCGGATGAATCGGACCCGCCGAGCAATCTCAGCGTCGCGGGGCAAGAGGATATTATGGTCCAAGTGCGGTCGGCGACGGCGAACGCTGAGGGTTCGACGAGGTTCTGGCTGTGGCTGGGCGCGGACAATCTGAAGCTGGCGGCGCTGACGGCGATCTCCTGCGCCAGCGAGCTGCGGAGAATGCGTCCGCAGGGCAGCGTCCAGTAGCGAGACCTTTGGTAGTATCAATAAAGCGCCGGGATGGCGGAACTGGCAGACGCAGCGGACTCAAAATCGTCCAAGACACCATTGGATATCCGCTTAAACCATTCAAAATAAGCCATTTAGCTTCTAGTGAATGTTGCCTCTTCCGTTACACAACTCTTCCACACTTTCATGGTATTTTGGGTGTGTCAGGAGGTGCTCTCGCATGTCCGAACATCACACCATCCTCGGTGGCAAGGTTCACGTCTACAAACGTCCGAATAGCTCAAGCTGGCAATGCGCGACGTATCTAGCCGGAAGGAATCGGCGCACAACAACCAAAGAAGACAGCCTTTCGAAAGCAAAAGAGTTCGCTGAAGACTGGTACTTGCAGTTGCGCGGTAAGCTCCGCGACGGCGAGTTAAAGACAGGCAGAATGTTCCGCGATGCCGCGAAGTTATACCTGCGCGAGTTCGACATCATGACGCAGGGACAGCGAAACGCGACCTATGCGCGTGGTCAGCATGCGCGTACGAATGGCTATCTCGTGCCGTTTTTCGGCGGCATGGTTCTTCCCGAAATCACTGCGGGCAAAATCAATGAATATCGCATCCACCGACTAGAAGAAGCAAAGGCATCCCGTGGCAAACCTCCAGCACATAGCACCATGCACCAAGAGATCGTGACGCTGCGTCAGATTTTCAAAACGGCATTGCGGCATGGATGGATCGACCATATGCCGGACATGTCCGCGCCCTATCGGGCGTCGGCCAAGATTTCTCACCGCGCATGGTTTTCGCCGGAAGAGTATAAGCAGCTCTACGAAGCGACCCGCAAGCGGGCGCAACACCCGAAACAGCCACGCTTCCGCTGGGAAGCAGAACAACTTCATGACTATGTTCTGTTCTCTGCGAATACTGGGCTCAGGCCCGATGAAGCGATGCGCCTTCAGTTTCGTGACGTAAAGGTCATCAAAGACGAAGGCAGCGGCCAAACGATCCTAGAAATCGAAGTTCGAGGCAAGAGAGGTATTGGCTTCTGCAAAAGCACAGAAGGAGCTGTGCGCCCGTTCGAACGGTTGAAGACTCGTCCCCGTCCTGACGGTGGACCGGGACGAGCAGGAAGCCGCAAGGAAAGCGGCGAATGGCAGCAATCTGGACCAACTGACCGCCTGTTCCCCAAGTGGTCTCGAGACTTGTTCAACAAGATTCTTGACGAAGAAAAACTACGTAAAGATCGTGACGACAGACCGCGTACGGCGTACAGCCTTCGCCATACCTATATCTGTTTGCGGCTTCTTGAGGGGGCTGACATCTACCAGATCGCAAAGAACTGTCGGACAAGCGTAGAGATGATTGAGAAATACTATGCGGCTCACCTGAAGACTCAGCTCGATGCCTCTGCGATAAATGTGATGAGACCACGCCCTAAGAAAGAAGTGGCAAAGAAGGATCCCCGGCGAGTCGAGTCACAGCTGTTGGCAAATGCAATGTAGTTGCACTACCCGGATGGAAGCATCCGGGTTTGCTTTTGGCACCGGATCAGGGCCGCTCCGGCCCGCTTTGATCCGGTGCCGCCTCTGCACACGAGCGTGTGCCGCGGTTTCACGGCCATCCAGCTCACGATAGGTGAAGCACTAATAAACGGTCTACTCCTGTTTTCCATTCACCATCGTGGTGTAAAGTGGTGAACGATCATAGGAGTCTAGATGATGAAACGCAAATCGCCTCTAACAAGCGGCATAAAGGTTGACCCTGAAACTGTTCGGGCGTCGATCAGCTTTCCTGCCGAGCTTTACTTAGCCCTCGAAGCTGAGGCAAAGCAAAAGAAAGTTTCGCTTGCATGGATAGTGCGCGATGCTGTCGAAGTTTATCTCAGCGACAGACGGATTCCGAGTCTGCGTGAGGCTCGCAAATGACGCCTTATCACGCGAAGCTCTTTGCTCATGAGCTGACGAAACGGTCCAGTTCGGACAATGTTGACAAACTTGCGTCCGCACTCTCTGACGCACAGGTTGACCTCAATCCCCATCAGATTGAAGCTGCACTTTTCGCCTTTCGCTCCCCACTGTCGAAAGGAGCGATCCTTGCCGATGAAGTCGGTCTTGGAAAAACAACGTCCCTAACGGCTGTCCGTGAAGCCGCCGAGCGTTCGGGATATCAGATTGAAGGTCTAGCGCCGACGTCCAGAGCCGCGCAAAAGCTGGGCGAAGCGGGCATGGAGACGCAGACGTTACAACGCCATCTTGCACGCGGCGAGCAGCCGGACAATGGTCAGAAGACGCTCTACGTCGTCGATGAGTCGAGCATGGCAAGCACCATGCAGATGCACACGTTTGTCGAGCGCCTAAAAGAACATGATCGTGTGTTGTTCGTCGGAGATACGCGGCAGCATGAAGCGGTCGAAGCTGGCCGACCGTATGCTCAGCTTCAGGAGGCAGGAATGCGAACGGCGCAGTTGGATGAGATCATCCGGCAGAAAGACCCTGCCTTGAAAGAGGTTGTCGAGCAGCTTGCGCGGGGCGAAGTGCGCGAGGCCATCGGCAATCTCAATAGCCAGGGCCGCGTGTTGGAGATCGAAGACCGCCACGAGCGTATCGGTGAAATTGCGCGTGAGTATGTGCGTTCGCCTGAAAGCACGTTGGTCGTCTCGCCCGACAATGAATCGCGCCGCGACATCAACAGCGCCATCCATCAGAGGATGCAGGCAGACGGCAGAGTATCGAATGAAGAGCATCGCGTGCATGTGCTGTATGCGCGGCAGGACATCAGCGGAGCTGATCGTCAACATGCGCAGAACTATGACAAGGGTGATGTGATCCGCTACTCGAAAGGATCGAAGCCGCTGGGTATCGAGGCCGGAGAGTATGCGCGTGTCACGGCCACAGATCGAGAGACAAATACGCTGACGGTGAAGCGTCACGGTGGCGAAGAGCTAAGCTACGATCCTCGCCGCTTGCAGGGCGTGACGGTCTACCGCGATCATGACCGCAGCTTCGCGCAGGGTGACCGTGTGCAAATGACCGCGCCGTACCATGCGGAAAAGCTAGCGAATCGAGAGCTGGGAACGGTCGAGCAGATCGACAAAGGCGGCAACCTAAAACTGAGGATGGATTCGGGCCGCGAAGTCGAGTTCAACGCGCGACAGCATCCGCATCTGGACTACGGCTATGCGGTGACGAGCCACAGCAGCCAAGGCCAGACCGCCGACCGCGTGCTGGTTCATGTGGATTCTTCACAAGCACACGGCGAGCTGTTGAATAGCCGCATGGCGTACGTCTCCGTTTCGCGGGCGCAGTATGACGTGAAGATGTATACGAACGATGCGAAAACCCTGGGGCAGGACCTGAGCCGGGATGTGACAAAGGCTACAGCGATTCAGGAAGCTCAAAGTATCGGGAGCCAAGATCTAGGGCAGAGCGTCGCGAACCCGTCTGCAACCGTCGAAATGTCTCAGGGGCTAAGCATAAGTTGATCGCATCTAGTGATGCTGGCGAGTCAATCCGCTTTTGTCTTTGGTGCGGCAGTTTTCTTAGCTGCAGCTTTCTTCGCCACTGGTTTTTTCCGTGGTCTGCCGCCAGTGGTCGGCTTGAAAGCCTCCACCTCTGAGCGGCGCACAAAAGTCTTCCCGCCGATAAGCAGGGTTTGCAGCCGTCCTCGTCTGATGAGGTCGGATATGCCTTGCGGAGAAACGTCCCGAATCCGGGCTGCTTCTGCTTGCGTAATCCAGTCCTGAAAATGATCGGCCTGATCGGATTTATTACTTGTTTTTATCAAGTAGTTTTGCTACGATCCTTGAAGTTTAGAGTTCCGGTTTAACTATAGCCGCGGCGACCCACCCTCGTGCGCTTACGTAAACCCTTGTTTCCAAATAGGTCTCTTCTCGGGAGGTCTTCGATGAAATGGGATTTTCGCCACCATCTGCTCTTGCAGATTGAAATGTTGCGCGGGGACATCTCCCATCAGGAACTTAGCGAGCGGCTCGGCGACATCACCGAGCGCTGTCTGGCTCGGTACCTCGCCGGAAAGAGCCACCTGACGGAGACCGAATTCAGGGACGTGGCGAAAGCCCTCATGATTGATGCGCACGTACTCGCAAAAGCCTGGGCTTCCTCTCTCGGTTTGCGGACTTCGGGAAAGGATGCGGTGAGCTGGATAGTGAGTCGAGCGTATCGCCGGTGGAGAGAGCACTCGCGTGTCGCTGGTCGTGGTGTTCCATCCCATCCTTCTGCAATCGCGGTTCTTCGTGCACGGTATGCCGCCCGGCTTCCAAGGAAAACTCCCCCTCTTTGGTTTGGTGCTCATCACCCTCTCCGCTCGCGACAGGATTCCATTGAAGGTCGCGCACGCTTTGCGCGTGCCTACGAAATGCTGGTCGATTCGGTCCATGGCGGCATGTCCGCGCCAGATATCGGGGCACTGCGAGGGATTAGTGGTGAACGCGCGAGACAGCTCATGACCTGTGCAGCCTATACCTGGGCCATGCGGGAAGGCATCGACCTCTGCGGCAAATCAGTTGCTTTCAAGAATGAGGCAGGGTTCGTGAAGAATCTCTATGCCGGACTACGGTTTTTTGGGCAGGAGAAGTTCAATGAACTCGCGCATCGAGCTCAGGCGAGGAGATCGGCCAGCGGCAGAGAGGATATCCCATGAAGAAACCGGTGGATCGAGCTGTTTTAGAACGCTATGAGATGGAGCACGATCGCTGCCTCGGCGTGGCTGTCCGTGAATTCCGTACGGATAAGGGTCTTACGCATGGCGAAGTTGCGAGTAGGGCCAAGGTGTCCGTTCCATGGCTTAAAAAGTTGGAGACAAACGAACTTCACACAAACTACTCGATTGGAAGGCTGGACCGGATTGCTCGTGCCCTGGGGTTGGAAATGTTCGATCTCTATAAGCGCGCCGGGGATATGGCAGGTCCGCCACCTTGGTTGGAAGCAAAGGGAGCCCAAGATGAAAAATAAGGCAAAGCGCGCTGTACTGGTCATGGACGAAGCTGTTGGAAAGCAGATTCGTCGATTGGCGTTAGAAGAGCCCTATCCGAAATCCCATGAAATATATCTGGTCGTGGAGTTTGAGGATAAGACAGAAATCCTGATTGAAGTGAGATGTGCCCCGTCGTTCGAGATTACCCACCTGGCACGCGATGCGCGCGGGGAGTTGGAGCCCATCAAGAAACCGGTGCGCGGCTCACTGCCGATACTGGCGAAGACGCAGAACAACGCCGATTAGGATGACGTGCCGGTTCTAGCAGCTCACAACGTACGGGTCTGGTGACCTTCGAATCGTAGAGTTCCTCTTCTTCGGAGGATGTTTCCTCCGCGCTTCGACCGCTTGCGCGTTCTCCGCTTCCACCTCTGCGGGCCGTTCCTTCCCGCAACGCCCTCCCTGTAGTTTCTGTGCGCTGACGCGCACTGCATAAGGAAGCCAAGCCTTCCTAGTGGGCTCTGCCCCCCGCGCGGCGACAAGGGCATCCCCAATCTTCCGCGCTTCGCTTGTGCAGACCTTCGCTGCGCTCGCCCTCCGCTTTGCTCCGGGTGGGGAGACCCCTCCCTTGCACCTTGCTACCCCCGCCTTCGCCAGGTGGCGTTCGGCATGTACATGCCGCGTTTCAACGCGGAAGTGCAAAAGCAAATGCCGACAAGGAGCAGACGCCATGAACATCATCGCCAAGAACGAAGCCATCGACACCCACAATCAACCCAAGACCGCCCGTGAAGTTATTGCGGAGAATGTACAGCTTCTCATCGAGCAGCTAGAGGCCGGGCATTCGGAAGCCCTCACCGACTACCTCAATGCGATGAGCCGGTTTCATCACTATTCACTTGGCAACATCCTCGAAATCGCGCGCCAGCGACCGGACGCGACTCGCGTTGCAGGCTTTTGGACATGGAAGAACTTAGGTCGTTCGGTGAAGAAGGGCGAAAAAGGCATCCGCATCCTTGCGCCCATCATCGGCGTTCGCAAGAAAAAGGACGAAGAAGGCAGTAGAGATATCACCAAGCAGAACAGCGCTGTTCTGTGTGGCTTTCGTTCGACGTACGTTTTCGATGTCTCGCAGACGGACGGAGTAGACCTGCCATCCATGCGCGAGATCTCCGGCGATCCCGGCGAGAACTCGGCACGTCTGGCCGCATTTGTTTGCTCTCGCGGCATCACCCTTGTCTATAGCCCCAATATCGCGCCCGCACTTGGCATGAGCTACGGCGGACGTATCGCGATCCTCCCCGGACAATCGAAGGCGGAAGAGTTTTCGACGCTGGTGCATGAGACGGCACACGAACTCTTGCACAAGGCTGAGCGCAGGACAGCCACCACCAAGACCGTGCGCGAGACAGAGGCTGAGGCCGTCGCCTTTGTGGTGGGCAAGGCCATTGGGTTGGTTACGGGTACAGCATCCGCCGATTACATAAGCCTGTATCACGGCAACGCTTCACTGCTGGCGGAATCGCTGGAAGTGATCCAGAAGACAGCGGCAGTCATCCTTGCTGCGCTGGAGCCGACCATAGAAGAGAAGAACGACGCTGCCGCCACCGATGAACTCGCGGAGGTGGCGGCATGAAGACGGTTCTCAACATCCTCAAGAAAGCTGGAGGCTGGCGGCCCAACCTCTACATCAGAATTGAGAATCCGCCGTATTTGCCGTTAGTGATTGAAGGGGTGCCTGAGTCAGGACCATTGGGTTTGCCTGCGCTGTCAGTCGCACACTACGGCGAACAGAGCGGCGATGCTATGCGCGACCCCGAGATGTGTTTCGAGCTTGGCCTCGCGGGAGGCGCACACCTGATCCCGTACTCTTGGCGAAATGACTATGTGGCCGTCGAGCAGGTTTCACGTTCCATCATCCGTGATCATTATGTGGCTCTTCTTGAATTGCAGAGGCAGCAGGAGAAGTTTGCGGAGACGTGGGACAACAACTTGCGCTTGCAGGGCTACGGAGAAGCCTTCACGAGCAATTGCATTCTCGGTTAAGTAAGACCCGTCGGGAGGTTGCGAACCTGCAACCTCACCGCTTTTCTTGCGCTCGGCGCGCGGCAAGGAGACACCCACTGGGTTTCTCGCTGCACCCATTTCCTAATGCTCCGGCCTCCGCTCGCCGGCTGCGCGGTAGGAATCCACGCTCCAAGGTCGCACCCGCTCATCGTACCTGCGGTACAATCTTAATCATGGCCGAGTGGTGAAATTGGCAGCCACAGCAGACTCAAAATCTGCCGAGGGCAACCTCATGTCGGTTCGAGTCCGACCTCGGCCACCATCTTCCCCCCAAAGGCATCACCAGCCCCTCGCCAATGAAGAAGCGCATGGACGTGGTTATCATCCACGGCTGCCGCCTCATCACTGGCGCGGGTCTCCAGGTCTCGGATGTCAAGAAGCGTCCGAAGTAAGACGCCCATGTGCTCAAATTGTCGGGTCTGACGGTACCAAGATGCAACAACGTCGCCTTTTCCGGATCAGGGCATGCATGCTTGGATTTGTAGCTTGGCCTCAGTAGTAGATGCGCGCTGATAATATTGCGGGGAATTACTACGGAGTACTATCGGTTTGCCAATAACAGAGCAACATACCGAAGAATGCCTTTCGATTGCACATATACAAGCAATTGCGGGTGCTGCTGGCTACATCGCCGAATGCCGTCCTCCACTCGATTACGGTGTTGACGGACGCTTCCATTCCGTCCAACGCAGGGGGAACAGGTTTGTAGCCGAAGGGTTCCCTCTCGACTTCCAGCTTAAGGCCTCGATAAATTGGCACCGAGACGCCGACTTCATTGTTTACGACCTAGACGCCACCGCATTCAACGACATCGTTTCGCGCTCCGCCGCCGAAACAACGTTGATCCTTATACTCCTGTGTCTCCCGAATGATCGGAGCACATGGCTTCGTGTAAATCAAGACGTTTCCGAATTGAGGAACTGCTGCTACTGGCACGTCCCCGATGGACCAGAAACTGAAAATACGACATCGCGGAGAATCCGCATTCCCGTTGACCAGATACTGACCCCAAAAACATTAGAAGCGCTAATGGTGGAGGAACGGAATCGGAGGATTGCACAGTTATGATGCCGTTTGACGTAACCCGCAATCCGGTGCTTCCCGCCGACCTGATCCGTGCTTATCTGGAATCGACGGGGTGGCGTCTTCAACAGAATCTGGAGCTACCTGCGCTGGGGGCTGAACCGAAGCTCCTCGCTAAGAGATGGGGAGCAGCGAAAAAATATGACGTCTTTTACTCTGGATTACAAAATCCCGTTGAGCTAATTATTCCGCGAGACCCACAAACCTCCGATTACCAGCAACGAGTTCAAGATGTGTTGAGGACGCTTGAAGCCGTCGAAGATCGATCCCGTCATGATATTGCGACCGAGATACTATTCATAAATTTCGATCTGTTAAAGTCCGCGATTCCGAATTCATATCTAACTTACGACGCGATCCCATTGCAATCCGCTGTTGAGCATGTTGGCAATTTGCAGGAGCTCCTAGCGTCATCAGCAACCACACAAATTAGCCCTAAAGCTTTTTATGGAAGAGTCCGAAAGGCAGCCGTTGAATACAGCGAACGATGCCTATTCGGTCACACTTTCAAAGGAAGTTTTGGATTTACCGTTCAGTCGCCACTTCTGATTGAAACCTCTCAAACCAAACTCTTTGAGCTAGACGTTCCGTTTGAACGCAAGGTTCTCGCTCGTCTAGTAAACGGGTTGGAGAGCATCAGAGAGGCACAAAAAGAGAACAATCTTGATGTAGCTCTGAACCCAGAAAGCGGGCTTAGCGCGAACGGATTTGATGTGCTTGCAAAGCTGATAGAAGAGGCGGGAGGACAAGTTTCCCTTGAGGTTGCTTTCAGTCGTCGGTGGCAACGACAAACTGAGACGGCAAGGGTCGAGTCGTTCGAGTTTTCGTCGCAAACCATCGAAGTTTCGCGGGAAGCTGCTGACAAACTCCGCGCGACATATAAACCGGTTTTGAAGACAGTAGTTGGACGTGTTATCAACTTACGCAATACAACTGACCCATCTAGACTCATGCAGCTGGCGAAGTCCAGAGACGTAGTCATAGATTTCGAAGACGAAGATCTTGGAGATATCAAGGTTAAGGTCACGCTCAACGCGTCGGACTACCTTAGAGCTGTGGAGGCTCATAAAGTTGGGCAGCGCATCGCGGTCGACGGGCTGTTAGAGCGCAGTGGATTGCGCTATATGATTCAGAATCCAACACAACTCCGGACCCTCTGAGCCAAGACGTATGAAGGGCAGAGCCACGAGGGGAGTTGCTGGACCAGATGAGCGGACATATCAATGCTTAGCATGAGAAAGTGCAGCGGATGTTTCGAGAGAGGCCTGAAGCGCTTGCGGGCGGCATGAGTGCAAAGGGGTACAGCGTCATGCCGGACGGCTCGGGCCAGGACTGCTGGCGACTGGGTGGGAATGGCGAAGGTTGACCGTCTCCTTGAGGCCCTTTATAAGAAGGTCCTTGGACTGATTTGGACGAGTCCAATCACAACTCGACCGTTGGAATTATGGATGAGGCTTTTCGCTCAGAGGCACGTAGCGTTCTCTCGGAGCCTTCCAGGACGTAAAGAATTCGAGTGGGTCCTGTGTGCCTATGGTTTCCCTCGCGAGTTGGAGTCGTTCCTGCATTAGTGCTTGTTGTGCTGATGGGAGTTTGCCCGCACGTTCTTCAACCTCTTTGAAGAATTGCTCAATGCTCACCGTTGTTGCCCACGCTTGAATAACCTGCATTAACTGGTCGCGACTCTCTTTCTCCGAGGCGGCAGTTTTTCTCTGATCTTCTTCGTGTCGCCATCGTTCACGCTGTTCGTCCCACTCTCGCTTCTGCACCTCCGCTCTTTTCTCAGCTTCGGCCAATTCATTGCGGACGACTTCGACGGAGTTTTCAATTGATTTCACGATCTTCTTGACGTCCTGCGACAGAGACCGCCGGACTGTTTCTTGGAAGGTTAGTGACCACGCGACGTCATGTTTCGGGGCATAGACGATTAACCTTAGGCGGCCGCATGCAATCGCCTTTGTCGTTGTCCATGTATGCCCCATAAGAGAGCGGGATGATTTGCTAGCCTTAAATTCCGATTCGCGGACATACTGGCCATTCAGATAGCGCATCACGGTTTCCTCAGTCATTTCAATGACTGCCAATCCAAACGGAACGTCTCCAATGTATGCGACGGTGGGAACAGCGGGTTGCCACACGGTGCTGTTCCTGTGTGGATGTTCACCGTGTTTCGACTTGGGAACTTCCTCGCGTTCGTCAATATGGGGTCGGTAAAGACGGGATATTGAAGTCGCAAGACGTACGCGATGGCCGCTGCTTTCCAAGGCGTTGAATAGTTCATTCGCTAGCGCCAAGGCTTTATCGAGTCCAGCCGCCGATGCAGCGACATCAACGAGCTGCCGTTTATATGGTCGCAGCAGTTGACCTTCGTCAACCTTGTAGCCCCTTTCGTAATGTTGCTTGGCGTTATGGATCAAAGTATGAACTCCCTTGGCAGTAGGGCCGATTCGAGGTTTCGATGGCGCGGATGTAACGGTGACGATCCGTGCATCAGCGGAAGCCGGCTCGCCGTCGCTATGTGACCAAAATTGTGGTTCTCCTACCGAGGACTCGGGCAGCACTGGTCGATCTGGAGCTTTTCCGGCTTCAAGCTTGGCCCAATAACCTCTGTCTGGTCGCGGAACATTCAATGCCGAGCACACGCGAGCCATGTAGCTCCCAGAAACTGAAAACTTCGCAGCTACCTTTACCATCGGAATTGACCAAACAAGGCTGTACAGCTCTTCTCTCGAAACCATAGATAACCACATTCTATCAATCACAAGAATGGCATATTATGATTGATAAAGGGGGCCGCTATCAATCATGTCTTGGAACTGGCAACAGTCTGATTGGCCTGATTTTCGGTGGAACGAGAAGACCTTCGCGAAGGCAGAAGCGGCATTCCTGCGGGGCGCTGGAGTGTTGATTGGGTCGGCAAAGCATCTTGATGAGGATGCTCGGCAGCAACTTGTCGTAGATGCAATGAGTGTTGAAGCACTGACAACCTCTGAAATCGAAGGTGAGATGTTGAATCGAGCGAGCGTCCAGTCTTCGATCCAACGACAACTCGGTTTTCTCTCTGACCGGCGAAAAGTTCAACCAGCCGAACAGGGCATTTCAGAGCTGATGGTTGATCTTTATCGAGGCGTGGACGGAGCCCTAACAGAGAATCAGCTTTTCGCTTGGCACCGGATGGTGGTTTCCGGACGCACAGACCTTCGCGATATCGGTCGTTATCGCACGAGTGATGAGCCAATGCAGGTGGTGTCCGGAGCCAGCTATGCGCCGAAAGTACATTTTGAGGCTCCTCCGTCAACTCGCGTGCGCAAGGAAATGAAGCGATTCCTTGATTGGTTCAACGGAACCGCGCCGGGCATGGCCTCTGCCTTGCCCCCACTGACACGAGCAGGTATTGCCCATCTCTACTTCGAATCAGTTCATCCGTTCGAAGATGGCAATGGACGTATTGGGCGTGTGGTTGCGGAAAAGGCACTCGTCCAGGGTTTCGGGCAGCCCATCATTGTTGCCTTGGCGCGTTCGATCCTGGCGCATCATGCGGACTACTATCGGGCGCTTGAGGAAGCTAACAAGACCAACGATGTCACGACTTGGCTTCGGTGGTTTTCTGCCATAGCACTTGAGGCTCAATACCGAACGTTCGCCGAGATTGACTTTGTCATTCACAAGACGAAGTTGCTGGACCAAGTGAGAGGACGTATCAATGCTCGACAAGAGAAGGTTCTGCTGCGGATGTTCCGAGAAGGGCCGGAAGGGTTTGAGGGTGGCATGAGTGCGAAGAAGTACAGCATCATCGCCGAAACAGCTCCAGCCACGACTACTCGCGATCTGGCCGGGCTGGTGGGCGCTGGCGCTCTCATTCGCTCAGGAGAACTGAAGCATACGCGCTATGCGTTGAACATCCCTGTTTCAAACATCCCTGATATTTCTATCGATGAGAACGGCAAGCTCACTTTCTTGATCTAGCGACGGCTGATCATGCGCGTCGAGATAAAGCAATCCCAAGCGCTTTAGTAGCTCTGATTGCGTCTTTGCTTTCCTGTCGCTCTGCGGCGACTTTTCGGTTGCGCCAACAACGCGTCGAGCGATTGAGGAATTCCACTTGGATGACTCTCTGGGGCCAGAGAGTCGAAATCGTCGAGGCGGCCCAATACCATCGCCAAGCTGAGCAATGAATCAAGAGAGATCAACCCTTCTCGTTCGAACCGTTTCAGCGAGCTCCACGAAACGCCAGAAGATATTTTGCCTTCATATCAGAGCACGAAGAAGGGCGCCCTTAGTCTCGAAATGCAGGAAGAACGTAGAAACTGCTTCGTTGCGGTGACGAGAACGAGGAAATGTCTGACGTTGACAAGATCGCAGAATTATTTCGGCTACGAGAAGCAGCCCTCGCGGTTCCTTCGAGAAATGGGGCTCAAGACGTTCTGACCCTGTGCCTCGGCATCGCCGAGACACAGGCCGGAGCGCGGCGTGGCGTTTCATGCGTAGGGCGATTGCTTGGCGTGAAACTAAGGGACAAGACTAGGGCATGGCTGCAGCGTCGATTGAGCTCACTTCGTGTATACGGTTAAGCAGCCAACAGTGAAGGCCTTGTTCAAGGCGGCAAAAACACCCCGGTTTCCAGTTCGGTCTTTCTTCCTGGTAGCTCATTGGTTGCTTAAACGATACGAATGAAATAGTAGGTTACTTATATTGGCTGGAATGCTCTGATTAGAAAAGGGCTGAAACCTTTCCTCCCTCAAAAGACCGCACGGCAGCTCTGACATTCGCATCGAGAAGGTCCAAGAGCCGTAACGTTCCGTCCGACACTTTGGCAATCGACTGAATACGTAAAAAATGAGAGCTATATGTCTCAGAAAAATCGGCTAACGCGCGAAGCTTAGCTTTTGCATCGGCCAGGTGATCGCCATGCGGATCTATGATTGAAGCTGCCAAACTGCCATCGTCCTTTCTCGAAACGATTATGAAGTCAATTTGGAGAGACGCCCATTTGCCAGCTTCATTCTTATATGGAATTCGTAAAGAGTTTGCAGTTGCTCTTTGGGGATTCCTATACCAGGCGACAAAGGATTTACGAGCGATTTCTGTGTTGATGACCTGGACTTCCCAGTCATTTAGTTTGGGATTTATATACTTGACTCCCTTTTCAGAGATTCCCCTTACGTTCTCTCAAAGAAACCGCAAGGGGGGTTGTAGGTTAGCTAACGCTATCTCGGGAAGTTCTCGAAGACGTATATAATAGGAGCAGGTGATGAAGATGCGAAAGAATGATCCTACGGTTTAGTTCCTGCGAGGCGACCGTGGTTCTTGGGCTGAGTGGAGGGTTTTCTATTGAAGGGAACAAATGACCGCAGACAGAGTATGTAGCAAGGGTGATTGCGAATCAGAGGCAGTAGGTTTTGTTGGAAAATTTGGCGAGACTAGAACAGTCGGTCCTCCCGTGAACACTCCACCGGGAATGCCCATTTCAGCCTCATACTGTGCCGAGCATGAAGATTGGGTAAGAGACGTACTCAAATCACTTTAGCGTCTCAGGTCCACGCGAATAACACCCTTCGATAAGCGGGTGACTAATTCCCGAAAATTGTTGGACAAGCCCCACGAGCAGGTATCGAGCCCTGCCCACTGCAAACAAACCCTCCCAAGTGGAGGGTTTTCTATTGGAGAACGAGTGAGTGCGTGCGTTGGAGTGATAACAATTGATCTTGCGATGAAAGATTTATTCGGTCTTCTTGAAGGTGATGCCGTTCGATCCATCAAAAGTCTCACAGAGCATGTCCGAGAGCGATTCTTCAAATTTCTCTGTAACGGCTTTGTTCATTGCGGCCTGTATGTCGCCCCACCTTCCACAATCGGCACTACATGCGGAACAAATAACATGCATATCCGCCGAATCTGGAATAGTGAGTTCGTTGCTGCCGCATTGTTGGCAGCTGAGGTGATGTGGATCTGCTCGGCAATCGTTTCAGAATCGGGGTTGATGTTGTCAGTCATAGGGCTACAGCCTAACAGGACCCTTTTTTAGGGAACTACATACTCGACCCCTTTGGGGTTCTAACCTAGTAGCCAATGGCAAAGGTTCACTATTGTTCCCAGGTCGCGGTTCGAAACTCCGAGCTTTTTGCTCACTGCTGTGAAGTGCAGGTGCTCGCCAGTGGCAAATTCGCGGGAGGTTTCATTGTAAATATTTACCCCGCGAAGCCGTCGGGGGGCGTAGGTCGCACTCGATCCATTATCCAAGGACACAGTAACCTGTCCTGGGATCGCTGCTACTGCCTCCCAGCGGACGGCATTCGGATGAGAGATGTTCAACTCAGCCGGTTGCTCGATCACGACCAGCCTTTCGTTCATGGGAATGTGGTCAAGAAGAGCCTTCATTAGGGTGGACTTTTCAGACCCGTTCTTCCGCTTCAAAATGAGGTTTACGACATCATCCCGGATGAGGGACGGCAAGTCGACTTACACATAGCGTCACTAGATGCAACTCGACTTGCGTTTAGTTCACACCACCAAAAATCCTCAATCCAAGGCGCCTGTGGGCTTCGGTGTCGGTAATGGATGTTCGCGGATCGTGGGGTCAGCATCTGAAGGACGCGCACGAGAAGTTTGAAGAGTGCGAGTGCGCCAATCTTTTACAGAGGGAAATAAAATAACCATTTTCCATGTAATTTAGTACAATAATTCTTGTTATGGGAAGGATGATTCCAGCCATACTCCCTCGAATGGCGCGCCTGCTTGAAGGCTTCGGCGCGAACCTCAAGCTTGCCCGGCTGCGGCGGAAGTATTCGTCCGAAACCGTCGCTCAGCGCGCCGGCATCACGAGACGAACGCTCTCGAAGGTGGAACAAGGCGATCCAGGTGTCGCGTTGGGTGTCTACGCTCGGGTGATGCAGGTCCTGCGACTGGAAAATGACTTCGCGCAGTTGGCTGTCGATGATGTTCTGGGCCGCAAGTTGCAGGACGCGGGGCTTACTCCGAAACGCCGCGCACCAAAACGGACATCCACTAAATTAGCCGAGGAGAAACCTGCCGAGAACGAACCGAGGAATGCATGACTCGTTTCGATACCGTTCAAGTCTATGTCGATCTCGAACGTTTTGGGCAGCCGGCCCTGATGGGAGAGCTTCACTGCCAGCAAAGCCGGTCAGGGGAAATCTTCTCTTTCAACTATGACGAGGCGTGGCTGACCGGTCCAGAGACCTTTGCGTTTGATCCGGATCTTGCCCTTGTGGCAGGCCATCAATACCCAGCGTCCGACAGGGCGAACTTCGGCATTTTTCTGGATTCGTCTCCCGATCGATGGGGACGCGTGCTAATGCAGCGCCGTGAAAATTCACGCGCACGGCAAGAACAGCGAAGGGCACGCACCTTAACAGAATGGGATTTTCTGTTGGGCGTGCATGATGAGACCCGGCTAGGAGCGTTACGCTTCCGTGTGCCACCTGATGGCGCGTTCATCGATAGCGATGAGCATCTGGCCGCTCCTCCGATCACTTCGCTCCGGGAACTGCAAGCTGCCAGCCTCCAATTTGAACAGCACATCAACGAGGAAGAACATCCTGAGTATGAGAGATGGCTCACTCAGCTCTTTGCTCCTGGAACTTCGCTGGGTGGTGCGCGACCGAAAGCCTCGGTGCGAGATGAGAAGGGCACGCTATGTATCGCTAAATTTCCAAGCCGGCAGGACACACGTGACATCGGAGGCTGGGAGTTGGTGGCGCACCAACTTGCTCTGAAAGCGGGCATTATTGTTCCTGAAGCACGGCCGCTTCGACTTCAGGAAAGCCCCTACACAACTTTTCTAGTAAAGAGATTTGATCGCACTGCGCACGGGGGACGACTCGCCTTTGTCTCTGCCATGACGCTCACACAGCATAAAGACGGCGAGCCTGGTGCAAGCTATCTGGAGCTTATTGATCTCCTGCAGTCAAGAGGCGCCGACACAGCACCCGATTGTGAACAACTCTTTCGCCGAGTTCTCTTCAATATCCTGATTCACAATACAGACGATCATCTGCGCAATCATGGCTTTTTCATCGGTGAGCAGGGTATCCGGCTTTCCCCTGCCTACGACATGAACCCGTCGGTCGACCGCACGGAATTGACTTTGGCGATCAATGAAGTCGAAACAGCTTGTGATGTCGAGATTGCGATGGCCGCCTATAAAGATTACGGCCTGACGACTCAACAGGCTGACAACGTGTTGCAGCGAGTTCAAAAGGCAGTCCGTAGCTGGCGTAGTGCAGCAAACAAATTGCACATTCCAAAAGCGGAGCAAGATCTGATGGCACCAGCCTTTGAACCTTAAGCCGAAGACAAGTAATTGATCCAGACTTCTGGTGCGTAAATACTAGGCTACTTTTCGGCACCCTCTTGAGCACCCAAAAGTGAAGGAAATCAGTAAATCTTAGGCAAAACCTTTGACCTACAACGGCAGCGGTCCCCACATCTACTGCCGCATGCAGCACATTAGGAAACGCAAGCCGACTTCATAGGTGTCGGTAGAATGATTGCACCCGATGGCTTCAGCCCTTATCGGGACGCAAGATTCGGGCAGCTCTTCGAACTGCTTCTTCACTCACCTTGCCAGTTTCTTCGCGCATCCTTCCGAGAGTGGCATCTGACCGGAACTGTGGAATTGGCTTGCTTAAGTTCTGATTCAAGGTGTCGCTTCGTTTCTGTTGGATCTCGCCCGTTTTAGGCGGAGTCTTGTCACGGTGGCGCCCATCCAATCCTGGCTCTTTCATCTGATTTCCTCCTGTTACTTTTTGCTTTGACGGTACCTGAGCGCGATCAACAAGGCGTGAGAAGCTTTCGATCTGTGTCGCTACCAACCGCGCGCCACTCAGCAGTGGTTCCTAGTCGAAAAGCCCACGCTCAATATGCTGTCTATTCTCCTCTTTCGCAAGCCAGTGGAGTGCGACTGCAAACGCGATCGCAATAACCAACACTCCCACCCACATCCTTGTGTTTCCGCCGGCCAACTTTAGCCCGTGCGTGATGTTCGCTGCATTCATGGTGCCTCCAATCGCAGATGAGTGTGAGTTCACTAGACCGCGCGCCAGTGATCAGGTCGCTTCTTGTCGTTCAGGTGCCTGACACGAGCAACATGAGGAGAATGGCCGTTTGCTTTCGCCCAATCGATGGCGGCTTTCTGAGTGGTAAAAGTGCCAAGTACGTGATCGCCTTGGGTCTCGACCACATAGTCATCAATGTGCGAGCCTTCAGAGCGGCCCTTGGGCCGAGCTTCAACGTAGACGGTAGCCATAATCTCTTCTCCCTTAGTCTTTGCAGCGGTTATTTTTTTGCCCACGGTAGCTTGGAGGGAGGACTGGCTTCATGGCAGAATCTTCCCGTGTACTTCCACAGTAGGCGCGGCAGGTGATATGTTTCAAGTATGCAACATGTATCTCGTAAGCCTAATTTCAAATCTAGACCCAAGCCTGATAGGCTGTCAATAGCTGCAACTCGTTTCTTTGGAGAAACGGTGTGAATATTCTCAAACTCAGCAAGCTGCTGATCGAGAAGCGCGGTGAGCGCGGTGTACGCGAATTTGCACGCGAGATTGGTATCAGCGCCGCAACACTCTCAAGAATTGAACGTGGCAAACTCCCCGATATTGAGACGTTTGGCAAGCTGTGTTCCGTGCTAAAACTGAATCCCGCCGATATCCTCGAAATCGACGATATCGAGGCCCAACCAGCCGCTAGTTCGCCAACGGCGGTCGCAGCAGTTCATTTCAAGGCAGACGCCCATTACAGCCTTCAGGCTGCACAGGATCTTGCCGCCCTGATTCTGGCAGCGCAGGCGTTCGCAGGCTCGAAAAGCTAAATGTTCAAGAGAGGATTCAAAACGTGGTGCGAGCAAACTGCCGAAGCGACACGTCGGCAGCGCGGCATGCAGCCCTGGGAACCTGTGAGAGCTCGCGCATTGGCTGAAGATCTGAAGGCAACTATTGTTACCCCGCGGGATTTGCCAGCGTTGCCATTTGATGTGTGCCAGCGGTTGCTGTCTGAGCATGAAGACATTTGGTCGGCAATTACGATCTCCACCAGACCTCCGTTGATCGTTTACAACCCTGCGCATTCAGAAGGTCGACAGAACAGCGACTTGATGCACGAGGTCGCTCATCTCTTAATGGAGCATGTCCCGGGAACCGTTTATATCGATCCCAAAAGCAGACTTGTCCTGAGACATTTTGATGCGGATCAAGAGGAGCAAGCCAATTGGCTATCAGGCTGCTTGCTTTTGCCGCGAGCGACCCTTCTGCGTATTCGGCAACTAGGTTGGTCTAATGAAATGGTGTGTGAACAATACTCGGTAAGTTCTAAGATGCTGAACTACCGGATGCACACTAGTGGCGTGAATATCCAATATGCACGACGACACGCCTAGGCTCGTCCGTTTGCAATTTATTCTGTCTTGAGTTTTGGAAGATTGGTGATATCTAGCCATCGCTGACCCTCCGATCGGTAGCTGAGCGACCGATTACTCGGTGACCAATTATCGCGCCAGTGCCGCGACAATTCCTTCATCCTAAACAACGGTTTGACGTTAAACAGCCCGCCCGAGCGCGCTTCCCAAATGGTGGTATAGAGTCGGGACCCAAACAGTTCTACCGTTTGGTTGGGGTTGGCCTCAGTAATTTTCAGATAACTGAGGACCCGGCTTCGCCTCTTTTTGTCGAGGAGGTTATGGAGGAGTAACGAGCAAACAGGCTACAACTGGACGATCCACTTATGACTGATTCGCGACGATGACGCTCCGGCAACGCGTTAGAGTCGTCTTTTCGGGCAATGGGTGGATCGCAACCTGTGCATCCGGTACGGTTACTATCCGCGAGCTTGTTGAACAACTACGGTGACGAACTTATCATGATCGTCGAAATGCTCGATTTGATCGTTCATCGTGAAGTACAGCGGCCCCTCCGTCTTGTCATCAACTGCAATCACGGTGTAGGTCCCAATCACAAAGGAGGATAAAGGCTTATCTGCCGTACTTCCTCCGATTTTCCCAATCAGTGCGCCCAATGGGGCAGATGGGTTTAGCGCGTTGGCTGGAAAGCCACCTTGTCGTGAACCGTCCGGTCCACACTCCTTGCTAGGCGAGTAGTCCCATATACCCTTTGCCTCGACTTTCAACTTAAGCGGTCCTTTGACGTAGTCACAAACCAAAGTCCAGATGGCAGCAGGTTTGGCTGGAATTTCGGCAGTTTTGAGCTGTATGAGTGTCCATATCGGTTCCGTCATAATAGCCTCGACTTACGGTTTGTTTTGTCGCAATAGGATGGTTGTTGACGTTAGTTCGACAATCTGCAACCGCGAGAGTTGCTCTGGGGCGATTTCCAGAATTGCCATACAGTCGCTGACTGGATCGTTTGCACCGCACTGAATCGCGAGAATTGAAACATTCTGCGCAAGGAGCACATTGTGGTCCCATAGATCGATCTTGGTGCCAACATCTGCTGCCTGTGATATCCGAATGTCCCGAAGGCCAAAGGGAAAAGCAACATGTCCAGGAGCAGGATCAATGCGGGGCAGTAGAAGTACTTCCGAACCGAGCACCGTTTCCCCCTCCTTGATTGCACACGCGGAATAATGGTTCACAAAGTCGGTCGTTTGAATACTCTTTGAATGCGGCAAGCCCCAGTTTAGGTCTTGTTCACGAATCAGGTGATTGAGAGCAAAGCCGCGACTAGCGACGATGCCGCTCAATTGCTTTTTCTGCTCGTTGGTTTTGCAGGTGGGCGAGTTAGCGGTCGCTGGTGCAGTCTTGACTGCGTGAGGATGGGATTTGATGCTCTGGTAACCGAAAACCACAATAGCCGCCCAGAAACTGAGAACCACCGTGATGCAGCCGATTTTGAGGGCACTGGTCATCTGTTTAATGTTTATACGTTACCGAGATGGGTCGACCACCGTCGCCTCGCAGATTCTCATATCCCATCACGTTTGCGAGATCTTGCCAGGCTTTCTTTTCCTCCTCTAAACCCAACGGAAGAGGCAGATGCAAATCGGTTAGAACCTTGAACCGGAAAAGATCGACACAACTGCGCATCAGGTCGGCGAAAATCCCGTAACTCCGACAGCTCAACCGATATGCGATGAGAATAATGATAGGCCCGGCGACAGCCGTGTAAACGAAGTCTATGGCCACGCGGAAAACAGCTACCTGTAGCACACACCAAGTCAGCGTCGTTATCGCAGCGAACCATGTCGTGGCTACGAAGAAATCGAGCTGCACTTTTGCGTCTTGAAGAATAGTGTAGAACTTGTCCGATGATTGACTCGCATTCTGAAGGCGAGTCCAGAGAACATCGAGATCGAATCCATAGTGTTTCTGGGCATAGCTGCGCATCGTACGACCGATATTGCCCATTCTTGTCGGAGCCAGAATAATCGCGGATTGTTCCTTGTCGGCATCTAGATCCACTGGATAGAAGAATCGCCGGAGGTTGAAAAGGCGAATTCTTTCCGCCTGGTACCGATCACGCGAGAAGTAAATCGATTCGATCAGGTAATCGCAGTCCTCACTAAGGGTGCTCATGCTCTCGGAACTGTCGGTCCCCGAACTGAGAACGGGAGCCAGTCCGTCAACCGCCGCCTCGAGCAAAGACGCTGGAATTGGTAACCCAGCTTCTCGACAACCTCGAATCTTTAACATAGCCGAGATGACTGGCTTGGGAAAGCTTGGTCGACATCTGTACGTGAGGCGCTGCCACGCGTTGGTGGGATATGGAGACGGTGTAGGCCGGATTGCCGCCGCTGCCAGGGCTTTTTTTGAATTGTCTAGCTTTTCGACCCAGCCGGGGATGCTCTTGCTGGGATCTCCTTCCAATCCGAATTTCACAGCATCGAATGCGAGGAAACAATCCCAGTAAGCTTTCTTAAGCGATCGGAGCCTCATCCGCTGGAACCGATACGACAAGCGATTGAACCAGGACACAGGCCAGTGTTTACCTTCCAGGATCTCAAGCAAAACGGACGAGATGCCAGACAAGACATATGCAGACACAACCATCACCGCGAGGATCAGGGTCACAAGGGTGGCCTGCTGAGTTAACGCTTCGAAGGTCTTGAGCCATGCGCGGAAGCTATCGCTGGCCCGATATAGGAATGCTCCGTTACTAACGACAAAAATAAGGACAGGAAAAAGACTGCCCACGAGAAAGCCCCTGGAACCGAGGCTGCTTTGGATCGAGTTGAGTAGGGCGCTTAGCATAGTCGACAAAGGAGGCTAACAGCAGCGAACGGTACCCATATGGCTGTAATCATGTGGGCAATTACCACCTGAGACCCCTGACGACACCGGTTTCCGATCTGCAGTGCAGTAACAATCGACCGGACTCGCTTGAATTGCAAACATGTCGGTTTCTTGACGGCTGACGATTAGCGCATTCGCAGTTGAAATTGCGACTAAAGCGTAGCGCTGCTTCTGACTATCAAGGAAATGTTCGACACGAGCAGCTAAGCCGGTGTCACGAAAATCCAGAAACCCCCGGGGAAATTCGAAAAGGGGCAGGCTTATGAGGGCTGTTCGCCTTTCGACGCCGCTCAGTGTATCGGAGCTTCGTTCTGCAATAGCAATGGCTATGTCCGCTGCGAAGAATAACGAATAGGACTGACCATCGGCGAAAACCAATGCGGAACGAGCAGCCTGTTTCAGGCCAGCAAAGGCATTTCGCAAGGAAAGATCGAACATCGCTAGAGGGACCGAAGTCATTTCCATAGTTCATCAACACCGTGTTTTCGTGAAATAAGTGGCCAGCTTAAAGAAAGATTATGCGCACCGCACCGAATTATGGTGGCCGTCCGGGCAATCCGTGCCTGTCTGACCGTCAGGTACGGGTTTGCCATCAACTCTGCAATAGCAATCGTGCGGGCTACCCTCGAGCATCGCAAACGTGACTTCGTCGATTCTGAAGTGACTTACAAGATCGCCTTGCGGCTGGCCGGCTAGCGAAATTCGATGTCCCGAAATCCCTGCCTCGTCAAAGATTCGGCTTTTACGATCTGGATGCATTTCTCTAAGTGGCCTGATGTCACTGAGATTCACCGAGGGATTGTCAGATAGCGCTGTTACTACCTGCCAGGCCGCGAAGAGCCAATATCTGTCATCCACATGGCCTACCACCCCAGATGTTGACCGATGTCGCATGAGGTCGAAAGCGTCTCTAGCTTTAGCGTCTAGTCGAAGAAGAGGAAGGTCTAAGTCTGGCATGAAGTGCCCTCGCCTTACGTAAAGAGGAATGACGAAACTCTCTAGAAGTCCAATTTCGGTTTGTACACCAACCCTGTTTTGAGTACGAGACCAATTGTATTGATGTGTTCGGGGTGAACACCTGTGTCTACATTCACCAAGACTCGTTCTGCGGTTAGACCTTGCGAATCGCGCGAAGTCGCGACCTCGCCGTAGTCGAAGTATCGCATCTCGCGTGGATCAAAGACGACTGTTTTCTCCTTGTTGTCGTCCATACGAATGGTCATCCTTCCGTTCTTGGCAATCCACGTGGCTAATATTTTATTAAAAGACCTGCTTGTATTGAATTGACCCTAGCGTACGTCGGTGCGTCGAAGCCGTTCGTGTACTTGATCGTCAGGCCGACGTGACTGGCGGAACTATCGGAATAGGTTGCCGTTGCGGTACATAGAGCTCTCCAGGTCTGAAGGTGCTCGAGATGGAGTGCGTTGCTCTTCGTCTGCAATATGGTGTTTTCTGTCGCTACAAGATAGCGACCAACAACAGTAGTTTCCGTGCTAATTTTCCAGAATTGCAAAATACTGTGAACCTGCGGCACTATGCGAAAGATGGAGTATTCCGGCAAAACGAGGCTGGCCTTGCCAGATGTGGCAGTGACGGTCTTATCCCGAATCGCCCTCCCTGCTTCAATTCCTGTGTGGAAATCGAATTCATACCCGAACGGTGGCACACGAATGTCAGCAAGTTGCACCTTAGCTGCATCTCCGTCCGATAGGGGGGCTATCTTCTTATAGAAGTTCCTAAGAGTTTGAATGGACTGAGTGTTGTTTGAGTGGGCGAAATAATATTTAACAGTTGCTGCCCCAATAAGATTATCTCGATCAAACTCCTTATCAGTCTCATAGGTGACTGTACCGTTTAGAGCGAGGAGAGGAAGAACCAGGCTCAAACGTCTCCGGAATTTACTTTGATTTTTAGCAGGCTTTTTGCTGCTTATCCCAGGCTGAAAATATCTCTGTACAGTACCGCCAAGATCTATCGAATCCGTATAGGTCTGGCCGGGAACTTTGTTGCCTCCCACATTCGCTGTTGCGGACGGTCCGATCGTAAACCCATCGCGCATCGCCAAAACGGGAGCGACCTTGCCATCTAACTCCCAGCCGGGTGCCGTCCCGGTCCCAGCTGCATAATTGACATTGAAGTAATATGCCGAAGCATCTTTTGTCGCTGGAGCTTTTTGGGCGCTGATCCGTGACTTGGGATCAATCTTCGGTCCGATTCCAAACACGTTGCTATATTTCGCCGCACCGCTAGGTAAGCCCATCGGTATCAGGGTTGACTTCAGCAGTGAAACTCCCACCAGGTCTACGTCAATTCTTCCCACCCACTGTGGATCGATGTTCTGCATAGCTGCAACCGAAAGCTTAGAAACAGGCTTTAATTCGTAACAATGTCCGCCAACCGAGACATCCCTCTGAGAGGTGTTTTCGAGGAGCAGCGAGCAAGCCTGGTTGGGGTGTGGGACGTCGCCTGGATTTGCCTGTTGCAGGAGGCTTCCCCCCGAATCTGTAAGTCCGATATGAGATTCGAAGATGAAATGCTGTGGCTGAGTGCTGATCTTGCTGCCTCGAACCGTGAAGGTGTTGCTGAAATCGAGAACCAACGGTGTTTCCGCAGTCGCCACCAGATTCGCAGGGTTTTGGGCATCCGGCGCCAGGTAGGTAAGGGTAAGGGCATACTTCTGCGTTGGAACGAATGAGAAGGGGCCAGCGGCAGCGGATGGGGTGATCAACAACCAACTACTATCGACTGTGATTATGTCTACCTCAAAAACAGTCGCAGCTCCAGTCGCTGGAGGAGGCGGACCGATGCTGGCAGTTCTACCCGCCACCGTTACGCTATGAAGACACTTCACCGCAAGGGCGCCGTTGGTCAGAATCTTGTAATCCGTTGCCTGGCACGCGCCCGTCGGGGACTGCGCGTTCGATGAAGCTGTACTTGAAAAGATCGTCGAAAGCAGAGTCACGATCAGGACGTTTCGCCGATTTGTCTGCCGCCTTAAAGCGGAGGCATAAATCCACGCGTTCTTCCGTTCGCTCATGCGTCAGCCGCCAGATCGTCAACCGTCTTGATAGCACCTTGAGGATTCAGGTCGACCCGTTGCAGGTTTAAGGCGATGAACTCGGTGTTCATGGCCTGAACGAGAAGATCTGCACCGGTGAAATCGTTCGCGTTCGAGTCATAAAATGCTCCCACTTGTCCGCTGAGCACCCAGAGACCTTCCAGCACTTTCTGAATGTCCGGAGGAGCGGCCATCCTCGCCCATTGCTGGACGACCGCAATAACGCGGTTTTGAACGCCCGCCCCAGCTGGCAAAATCGACGCGAAGTCAGCTTTTTTTCGAATGATGGCGTCTGCTGATTGAATCCGGTGGAGTTGAGTTTGTCTCACCTTTGAGGCCATGCTTCGTTTCGAACCCATAAGATCGTCCCTCTATTCTTGAGATTAGATTTCGGTGAAGCGAATCAAGGTCGGGGGCATTTCATTGCACCGTAACGGTCACTGGAACTGTTTGCGACGACATACCGCTCGTGGCTTGTACCAAGAGCGAATAGGTGCCAGGCGCGGTTCCAGTATTTTTGTAAGAAATAAATTCGTTGATCGCGGAAGAAAGGGAAGCCCGGTTGGAGGAGTCGCCAAGATACTGAGCGGAGATTGCATAGGTCCCGCCTGTGGTGAATGTTTGCGAGTAAGTTGCCGCGCCGTTCGTCAGGCTGACGGGCGCGCCGATCGTTAGACCGTTCGAGAGAAATTGCACGGAGCCAGTCGGAGCAGCGCCTCCCGGCGAACCTGCGACGATGGCTTGGAAGCTGATCGGCACCTGTGTTGTCCCGGGATTGAGTGCCGAGACGACGGTAATTGTCGTTTCGGTATGTCCGCAGGCAACCAGGAAAGCGCCGAGAATCGAGATTAAAGCCAACGGCGCAATTTGCTTACGAAGGTCTGTGAACCTTCTGCGAGGAATAAACAGAAAACCGAGCAAGCTCAGTGCAAGCCCTTGTGGAAGTTCGTCGAGCAAGGGATCGCGAGGTTTCGTGGCCGACGCCTGGGCCGCGCCTGCCGGACGTAAAGATGGCGCAACTGAGGTGAGCTTGAGCGCCGACTGAACCGGCGTAGCACCCAAAGTGAACGACGCTGGGCTGAACACGCAGGAACCAAGGGACAGTCCCGGTTCGGTAATGCAGCCTAAAGTGACCGTGCCACTGAAGCCATTCGTGGATGAGATTGTGACGGATGATGTTCCGGAATCCCCTGGAGCGCCGATCTGGATGGGAGTTGCTGTCACGTTGAAGCCAGGAGATCCAAGGGGAGTGATCACAAACTGCATGGTCCCGGAGACTGCCGCTGCATACGTGCTGTCCCCGGAATATACCGCTTGAACCTTATTGATTTGTGCCGTTCCGATCACCAGATACGTCAGCGATGCGCCTGTCGAGTTGAGCGGAATCGGTCCTCCAATTGTTTGGCCGTCGACCATGAACTGAATCGTACCCGTGGGAACGGGACTCGCGGACTCCATAGAGGCCGTCAAGATGACGTTCTGGCCAGCCGAAACAAGTGTCTGTGAAAGAGTCAGGTCGACCGTCGCAACCGCGAGCTTCGAGATGTTGCCCCAACTCTGAAATAGCTTATAGATATCCATCGAGCCCCAGCCGGTAGCAAGGTCATATCCGGTTCCTACGATATATCCCGGTTCGCCTCCTTGCAGCGACGTGGAAGAAGGCGTTGAGTTATTGCACAAAGAGGGGGTGCCTACGGTGCAGTTGGTCACTTCGCTTGAGCTGATCGTGACGTCATGAAATACGCCGTTCGCCGGGTTCGCCGCAAGGCTGTAGAGAGTCGGATTGATATTTCCCAGTTTTGCGTTTTCTTGCTGGTTGAGCAGCGCCTGAATCCCGGCCATCGAGGGGGCGGCGGCCGACGTTCCTGCAATCGTGTAAAGCTCCGTCACTCCCTGGGAGTTTGCAACGCAGGGGTATCCCAGATAGGTGAGGCAAATGAAGTAACCATCGTGTCCGGAAGAGGAGAAGGATATGTCCGGAACCATACGGAAACCACCGCTACTAATCGGAATGCCCGTCTGCCAGCTTGGCGCCGGAATAAATGTACTGATTCCGCCGCTACCCGCAAAGATTTGGGTCGCCCCCGTTCCTAAATTGATCGGCTCGTTGAATGAGCCTTCCGGGATGTATCCAATTGCCGACTCGTGTCCCGCTCCATTAGCTGCGTTCCAGTACTGTGAGGGATTGGCCGTATCATTAAGCTGCGTCCCTCCGACACAGATCACATTCGGACTGGCGCAGAGATGATTGATGCTTGCAATTTGGGTCGTGCTTGGAACTGAATCAGGTCCTTCGCACGCATCGACACCCCCGTCGCCGGCGCTGATGAATGTGGTGATGCCTTGCACTGCGCCCTGTGTAAGAAGGGCGTTGTAGAAATCTGTGCTGGGGCCCCCTGCGCTGGCTTCACAGGTTCCAAAACTTACTGACATGATTGAAGCGGCTTGATTGTCGATGACATATTGCATAGCCAACTCATAGCCGCCACTTGCCGCCGAGCTGATAACGAGGGAGATCGACGCCCCTGGGGCAACGCTACTCGCACGGGTAACATCGAGCGTTGCTTCATTTTGATCGCCGTTATTTGTCTCGCCGGGATCAATGCTGCCAGGCGGAAGTACCACCTGAGGATTAGAGAGAGTCAGATTCGTGGCCAGAGCAAAGTTCTGGACGTCAGAGTTGGAGACACGGGAGCGGCCAACGATCGCGATGCTTTGGCCGGCACCGGAATATCCGGCCTTGTAGACCGGATTGAGATCATAGATAACCGCGAAGTCAGCCGGCGTAATGTAGTGTGCGCCGCTCGAACTCGTGCCGTCAGGACGAATAGAAAGCCGATGCGGAGTTGCCGCTTTCGCCATGTCCGGATGCTGCGTCAATCCGTTGATAGACCGTATAAATGGGGCAACCTCGACGGGGACGCTGGGATTAATGGTCACCGAATAGACGCTCTGCCCGTGCAGAGCGAACGTATGAAAGGTGGTGTGAAATAGCGTCGCGAATTGCGCGGCATTCCCGGAGACGGAAACGTACATCTTGCTGCGGGAGACCGTTGGTGAGAATCCGTTGGCGTGGAGCCACCCGGAAACAATTTCGATAGCCGTTTCCGATGCGCCGAATCGACTCGCAAACTCTTCAGGAGTCAGCCAGCGATGAAAGTTAAGAGAGGTCTTGTCCATCTGTTCCTGCAACAGAATCTGAAGCGCCGCATCTTGTTCCGGAGAACGGGCAAGCAATATCGCTGCGTTTGGTATAGGAGTGTTGTCTGCTGTAGGACCTTGATCCTGTGCACTTGTGACATATTCCGGTACGTGATCCGGCATCAGTACCAAGTTATTAGCCCTGGTGCTGATCGGCGATTGCGCGAATGCGAAGGCAGGCGCTACTACGAAAATGGCTGCAGCGACCACTATGCGAAGCAAAGTGCCTCCAACTCTCTAAGAATGTTTCCGGTCCAAACACATGAAATACCCGTGCTGGATGAGGCCAGCTAGGAGCATCACGCAATCGACCACATAAGCGATTCGGAAGGTATGACAGACATGGTTCGATATTTTGATTGGTTGAATCTGGTGTCTGACCATCCATCAGGCTCAATCCGGTTTTCAACCTCCTTTGCTGCTCTATAGGAGACTAGTCGATGCGCACGCGCGCCACGAAGGGAATGCGATTATGCTGATGGCCTGGAAGCTTGTCTAAGTGGATATCATGTGTCTGATCGCCCGTCAAGGTTTGCATCGAACGATCGCTAATCCCTCAGGTCGTCTAACCGTTCTGCGACATTTTCACCACGATCGTTGATAGCTGTACCTAACAGCACAGTCCCGAGTGTTGACAAAGAGCTTCAGCCAGGAACGTCGACTCGCTTACTAACGTTCAACGAATGGTTAAGGATGTTTCGAAACGACGTGAGTCCGTAGAAAGCGAAGCAACGCGCTGGAAAATGTTCTCTCATAGGTGGGTAGCTCGCAGACCGGAACTCTGACTTACCCGTGCTACAATTTCGCTCACTCAGCCCATTATGGAATCAACCACGGAGCATTTCCATGAATCGAAGTTCCGCCCGTGTAACCCACAAGCTAGCTTTGTTTCGGACCGAATCCTAGATGCTCATGCGGATCAAGCTCCCTCTTAGCGTCGGTGTCGTGATGATCGGTAGTATGTTGGCACCCAACCTGTTAGCGCAAGTACCGATTCAATACTCGCGCCTCAATTCCTTCTCCTTGTTTTCCGAATACTCGCATACCTCGAGTCATATCGAATGGGGCGTCTCCCGTAAACGGCAGTTCGTGAACACCGGAGTTGAGTACGCACGCCGCTTCAACGCGCCACACTGGTTCAACTGGACGCCTCACGCTAGCGTTTTCTATGAAATGGGTGTCCTACCGGCTGCATTTCTTCAAGATCAGGTAGCCACCGATGTCATCCTCAACACGAACGTTGTCAATGCCACCACCAGTCCGATCTATAACATCTGCGTCCCTGGCGTCTTTACGGTGCCTCAGCCGGGCAATCAGGGGTACACCTTTTCTCGCTCCTGCGGCACTCGATGGACATACATGGGTGGTGCAAGTCCCGCAGGGTTTAGGGTGAACTTTGCGCCCAAAAAGAAAGTTCAGCCTTTGATCGATTCCCATCTCGGCTTCTTAGTGTCCAACAGGGATATTCCCGTCAACAACTCGTCGTCTTTTAACTTTACGTTCGAGTTCGGTGCTGGAGTCGAACTCTTTGAGAACCACAACAGATCGTTAGCAATTGAGTATCGGCTTCATCATCTCTCAAATGCCTATCTGGGTTACGACAATCCCGGGGTCGATAGTCAGGCCCTCGCCGTGACGTTTCGTTTTGGTCGATCGCTCAACTAAACGGCGTAATCCTACCATTCGCTCGATGAGCGCGGCCCTGATAGGGCCAGCGTTCGCGCGAGTATCATAAATGACGACACCATCCTTACCTTTAGCTATGACCTTGTCATTCGAGCGATGGGCCGGACCGATTCCATAAGCTCGAAGCGACTCAGGCTATGGTTCTACGTTGACAAACGGCCAGCGGTTGTTCTCTGCTGGTTTGACTTGTTTGATATGATGTCTCTACAGTCGAGGGAAGGGTTCGATGGACTTTGTCTAAACTTTGTCCAGACCGAACTCACAGACCCTCAAACAACCTCACGGAACTGAACGATGATGTTTCGTAAGTTGCTGTATCGACATGATTCTGGGCGGATGAACTTGAGGCTTCTACGGACTCAAAATCCGCCGAGGGCAACCTCGTGGGGGTTCGACCCCCCTCCCGGCACCAACAAAATCAATGCTTTAGGAAATAAACGCATCTTCGGATGCGTTTTTCTGTGCCCGAACTGTGCCCAAAGTATGTGCGATGCGTTAGCAAGTGAAGAAAAGGGACCAGACACTTGCAGGCTCAATAATTAGGCGATTGGCTGCTGTATTGCGCGGACCAGTTTGACTTGGCTCGTTTCTATAGCTAGGCCCGACATTTATCATCGCGGTAGAACCCATAAGGTCAAAGAAAGGATCGGTGACGGAGAATGACCTCGGCCACAGAGTTGTCCTCGCTATTGGCGGACCTGTACGGCGCGCAACTGGAGCCTGAAAGGTGGAACCGGTTCCTCGACAGACTTTGCCATCTGACTAGCAGTTCCTGCGGCTATGTCATGGGGGCATATCAGGAGAAGGGCAATGTCATCCTTGCGGGCGGGGGACAAAGCCATGATGCCGAGTTCTTTCGGCTATATAGCGAGCAATACGGATCGTCTGATCCGTTCCGGCCAGGACTCGCGAAGCTTCCAGCGTTGGGCGTGAATCATGGCACAGAGCTGGTCGATCACGCAGCCGTACGAAAGACGGAATTCTACAACGACCTCTTGTCGGAGTACGACATGGAGTACATGACCCTGTTGCTCTGTAACTTCAGCGACGCACAAACGGAAGGTTTATCGCTATGGAGAAGCAAAAACCATCCATCTATGACAAAGGAATCTGAGCAGTTGCTGGAGATGCTGGTGCCTCACCTGAAGATAGTCCTGGCGCTTCGCAGCAAAATTACCTCAATCCGATCTGTCAGTCTCTTTTCTGAAGCCGTCATGGAAGCCATGTCCGTTGCAGCGCTTCTCGTAGATGGAAAGGGACGTGTCCATCAAATGAATCGGCGAGCAGAGAGGTGCGTTGCCGAGGGAAACGGATTACAGTTTTCGCATGGTCGCCTTCAGGCGGGCGATCCTCAGGAGCAGGCACAATTCCAGAAGCTTTTGCAGGGCGTTACCTCGAAGCTTTGTGCTAACGCCCTGCCAGGTGGAGCGATGCGCGTGACTCGAACAGATGCCAGCCCTCTGCACGTAAGCGTCGTCCCGCCTCCCAAAGACAATGCTTTCGGCGACCGTGATCGATACGCTGTGGTGTTTGTATACGACGAAAACGTGCCGCAGGGAAATCGAAGCATGATAATGAGGCAGCTTTACCAGCTAACTCCAATGGAGGCGAGGATGGCAGACTTGCTCTGTTCCGGCGTCACCATCAACGAGGCCTCCGAGCTTCTTCGGCTCACCACTGAGACGGCTCGTTTCCAGGTCAAGCGGATTCTAAGCAAAACAGGCGTGCGTCGCCAAGCGGAGTTGGTGAGGCTCATGCTCTCTCTCCCCACGAGTCCAGAAATGCCGCGCCTGCTTTAGCCCAAGACTTTACAGTTCAACCGGTCTGTCCAGTATCGTCATCCATCCAGACTTCGATGATTTCAGGAAATCGCCGGCTGACAAATATGGCGAGTCCGCAAGATCCCGGCTGTCATTGATATGGTGGCCTCGAGAATCTCCCAATTGGGAGATTCTTTTGCCAAAGGCGGTATCTTTCGAAGGAAAGGGGGAGGACCTGCTACGTTCGTAGCTATCCGGATTTTCAATGGGAGACGTGATGGGAAAGCTGCGGGTTTGTCTCTTATTTTGCGTTGCCGCCTTGGTTTTGAGTTTTGCTGCTGGAGCTTGGGGGCAAGATACTGCTGCGGGGGCCAACGCGGACATCGTCAAGATGCTTCAGGCGGGGCTTCCCGAAAGCACTGTCGTCAATAAGATTCGCCATGGAGCGGGGCGTTGGGACACGTCCGTGGATGCGTTGATCGCACTGAAGAAGGTCGGGGCGACGGAGGCGGAGATGAATGCCGTGATGCAGAATGGCCCCACTGCGACGACATCCGCAATCGTGATAGCTCCCGATCCGGCGAACCCTTTCGCTGGAGCTACATTGGCAGCTACTTTGCAGTCAATCTCCGAAAGCGTGGCTGATTGGAAGACTCAAGATAGATCTGACGGTCGTTGGGCGATCGCTTTCGGTCCGTTAGTAGACGGTGGAACAGTCATGGGAAGCGACCAAGGACAGGTCAGTATGGCAATAGAGTTTGCTCCAAAGTTTTCTGCTAATGCGGAAACCTGTCGCGCTAACTACGAATTGGAATTGACGGGGCAGCTTGGCATGATTGTGCATGGTGGTGATAACTATAGGTTTTTATTCTCCTTCGGTGATATAAAGCAGGTCACCGTACAGAATTTTCCTCTGCCACCTGACACAGAAAATCAAGATCCAATTCCAATCGTTGGATTGAAATTCAATGGTATTGACCATGAAGCGCTGGTCTTTTTGTTCAAGGACGACGCGACAGCACGCCGAATGGCCGATGCTGTTCAACGTGCTACAGAACTCTGCAAGGGCCATCCAATGAATCCCACCGAGGTTGCCACGCTTGCGGAAGAGCTTAGCCGATTCCAACCAGGAATCCGCAAGACATTGGCGACAGTTTCTCAGGATGTTGGGGGAGGCTTTCGAGTTCGGGGTTCTGGGTCAACCTCAATTTCTACGAGCAGGACAGGCTTTTTAGATTCCATAACGAACATGCTCGGTGCAGTCAACGATGGACTTGACGCGCAACTCGCTCAGCAGACCGCTCGAAATGCGGAGCTGCAACAACGCATGGAGGTTCAGGTCGCCGCGAACGAGAATCGCCAATCGCAGATAGCTGAGCAGCAACGCAGGGCGCAAGAGCGGGCCCGCGCGATTGCGACTTCGCCACCCACTACTCACACCGGAACTTCGAACGCCGGCTCTGCCGAACCGGCAGGCTGCGTCTACCTCAGTTCCTCCCAGCCCTGCGTTCCGCTTGCCCAGTACCAGCAGATGCAGGCGCAGAAGCAATCGGGCGCGCAAGGGGTTTGTCCGGCTTCTGGTTTTGTCCCAGGTGTAATGCTTCGCACGGAGAGCGATGTAGCCGTTGGGGTGCCATGCAAACCGGGGACGCCCTACGGACCACTGATTGCGACCACCGCAAGCGGCGGCTACACCGGCGTCACACCGCCCGATCCGGCCTCCGCCGGAGGCTCTGGCAGTAGCAGCGGCTCTGACAGTTCAGCCACGGGAGGCGCCACCGATCCTGGCCTCAGCTACTGCGTACAAATCGCCTACAAAGCCGATCCGATCACGGGCTCACACCTGATCCTGCAAAACAACTGTGGCGTCACGGCTCAGGTGTACTTTTATTCCAGTCCGCAAATATCTGGTGCTACGACCCTGAGTCCCGGCCAAACAGACAATACGTACGCGGCACAAGACAAGATCGCCGCTGCTGGTGGCGTATCCGTCTATGCCTGCCCTGTTGGAGATACGCCACGGACGGGTGACGGGAAGCTGGCATACAGCGGACGCAACAACCCCTATAGCTGCAGCCGCAGGTAAATCGGCTGCAGGTATCACGGAGAAAGAGGAGCTTAGGTACCGAGGCTCGAATTATGACTGAGATCGAGAAGGAAAAGAAGGAACGTCAACAAGCAGCTGCCATTGCCCTGATGGATTGGAGTAGATGGCTTGTGACCTTACAACCGGCTGCCATTCTTGCCATTTCTGGCGTGGTCAAATTCGATCAACAACCGACGCTTGGTCCAAGTGGGAAGACGCTCTTGATTCTTTCACTGGCGAGCGTTGTTATCTCACTGCTTGCAGCGACATTCACGTTGGGTGGAATGCCAACCGTTATCGAACGCCTTCCATCCAAGGGACCGGATGAGAATGGCCTTTATGACATGAGCATCTATAATCACCTCCGTGTCTGGCAAGTTGTCTTTGTCGAACACCTCTTCTTTGTTCTCGGTATCGTTTTCTTCAGCGTTTTCCTCTGCATCTCGATTGTCTATCACAAGTAAGTTTGATCCCTTGATGTATCGCCTTTGTGGACCCATTCATTCTTGCGCATGATCACATGAGAATGCCCTTTGTCGTGCGCCGCTGAGAGCCAGGGAAACATCGATGCGGCAGCAATCTGGTCACAGGCTCTTCGTGCCATGCTCTTTACAGGACTCCTTATATCGCAGCATTAGGGCGAGCTAGTTGTGGAATCCACGAGATCTCCCATATGGGAGATATTTGCGGTAGCACCAATTATGGTCCCGAGTGTCCGGCGCAAATTCGGCTAGACTTGTCCCTGTCCAAGTCATAACAATCGGATTCAGTTCGCAGTCGAGAATGAACATTCAGGCCTGACGTATGTTTTTCCGGCGGAGCCGCAGGAGCGATATGCCCAAATTCCTTTCCCCAGCCCTTCTGGGACTTTGCTTCTTCACTAGTTCGCTTTCCTTTGCGCAAGAGTATTCCCAAGCTTCAAAGAGGCTTGGCATTGTTGTGTCCGGTCCCCGCACGGCTTCCGAACGTGCGGCGGCAGGGGATGGTGGTGTCTTCGTTTCGACCGTACTGCCGGGCTCATTTGCCGCCACCATCGACCTCCATGAAGGAGCTCTCATCGTGGAGATCAACCGGCAGCCGATCAAAACGGAGGCAGCTTATCGGGCCGTAATCTCGCACCTAAAGGTCGGGGACGATGTGGTGTTCGTGGTTCGGGATATGAACAGTGGCGGTAAGAATTCCTATATTGGCGGAACTCTAAATAATGCGGCTCAACTGGGCGAACAAAATGGAACCGAGTCTGCCGCCCCCGCGAGCAATGACCTTGAAGCCCAGGCGCTTGCTCATCTTAATGGTGGATCCGCGCCTACTGCCTTAGCCACAGGTGATGATCTTGAAGCGCAGGCGCTTGCTCATCTCGGTGGCTCCGCTCCTTCCGGTCCCCCTGCAACGGGAGCCGATCTGGAGGCGCAGGCATTGCAGGCCATGAAGATCAATGAGATCGAAGCTGAAAAGCAGCGCCAACGCGAGGAGGAGCAGCGCCAGCGCGAGATAGAAGAAAGGGCAGAGCAGTCCAATGCGGCGGCGATGGCGGGATCGCAGCCCCAGACGATTGGCACAACTGGCGGAGGTGGGTTTCTCAACGCCCTCAATGGTATGCTCGGGGCCGTCAACAATGGTTTGGACGCACAAATCGCTCAGCAAAACGCTCGGAACGCGGAACTCCAGGCACGTGCGAATGCGCAGGTCGCCGCAAACAACGCGCGCCGCGAAAGAGAGGCAGAACAGCAGAGACTGTTGGCCGAGCAACGTCAGCAGGCAGAGCAACGACAGTCCTCTGCAACCAGTTCGTCCAGCAACAGCAGGCTGTGCAACTCTGCACAGGGCTCACAAGGTCTTCTCGCCCAGGGGTGCGGTGGATCGGAAGCCACATCCGATGTCGCCGGACAAGGACGATCAGTACAGCAGCCAACTCAGATGGCTGCGAATGTATCGTCGCCAAAGCCAGCAACGACCTACAACCCGAATCTAGGCAGTGTACCGACCGGCGTCAGCACCGGCACGGCAGCCCCTGCCGACTGCGTCTATCTCAGCGCGTCTCAACCGTGCGTTTCACTCGCCCAGTATCAGGCGCAACAATCGACTCGTGTGCCTGTGCAGACCTGCCCACCGTCCGGCTTTGTTCCGGGCCTCATGCGCAGGACGTCGAGCGACACGTCTGCAGGTGTGCCTTGTACTCCCGGCCAGCCTCTCAACCCCAGCCTCTTTGCATCAGGCGGAGGGACAGGTACCGGGGGCGGCTCAGGTTCTGCTGCACCCGGTGGAGGATACAGCGACGCGGGCTCTGGCGGAACAAGCGCCGGCGGCCCTTACGATCCCGATCTTAATCAGTGCGTCGTCTATTCCTACAAGAAAGATCCCATCACAGGCGATCACCTCATTCTCCAAAACAACTGCACCGTCTCCGCCCGAATTTGGTACTACGCCAGTCCGCAGGCGTACGGGGCTGACACTCTTGCTCCAGGCGAAGCCACCAATACGTACGCGTCGCATGATGCCATCATTGCTGCCGGAGTCTTATCAATCTACGCCTGCCCCTCAGCCGACATTGCCAGGGAGCCTGACGGAACGCAGGCCTTCATGGGAGCCAATAACCGATTCCTATGCAGTCGCAAGTGACTCTATACCAGAGTTCGAGAACCGATCAGCTGCAACATGCTGCCCCAGTCATACCTAAATAGAACCGCCCGAGAAGACCTATGAAACTCCGTCAATCCACCGCATTCGCAGCCTTTCTCATGACACTTCATTTGCACTGTCAGATGCCAGCACCATCGCCGCAAACTACAGGCCCGACCATGGATCAGACCATTAACTTCATCAATGAAGCATTCAGTAAGCCGATCAGCCTTGCGTGGGAGTATGAGAATAGGCGAGGCGTTAGCGAGGTCTCGGCTCAGCATGTTTCCGTGAGCGAAAATTGTACGCTCAGATACACTTACCGCTTTCAGTATTCCATAGATATGGAAAGTCTGAAGCGCGGGACTGGCCATCCCCAGAGCGAGTCAGTTTTGTTGCAGAATCTCGATCCACTCTCAATTCAGATAGAGGAGGAGAGAGCCGAGAACGCAAGATCAACTCCTCCGATTTTTCATGTCACGATCAAGCAACTGGCTACGCAGGAGCGTCAGGCAAATAACATCACAACTGGATATTTCACTGAAAGAGACAGTGCTCAGCGTGTGGCGAAGGCATACATCCACGCTATCGTTCTTTGCCACAAGCCGGAAGCACCTTCAATTTTCTAAACGTTTAGGGCAACATTAAAGCCCGAAGCCACTTCAATTTTCTGGCCCCATCCAAGGAACGCCATGAATATCATTCGTTGGGTCGCAATCGGGATCCCTGCTCTCACACTGATCCTGCACGCGCAAACGCCAGCCCAGGACTACGCCAAGGCCAATCAGGCGATCGCTGAAAACAACGCGAAAATTGCCAGCGTGAATAAGCTACTGGTAGATGCGCGGGCAGCTAAAGCTCGGAACGACTTCGACCTTGATTCGTCGCTTATGCAACAAGCTACCGCCATCAAACCCAACGAGCCACTGCTTTGGCTTGAGCTTGGTGACGCCCAGGTAGGACAAAAGAAATTTCAAGAGGCCATCCCAAGTTACAAAAAGGTCATTGAACTTACGGAGGCGACGAAAACTCAGAGCAACCTAAATACGCAAGCTCGTTACGATCTCGAGCAGCTGAACACCCAATCATCCGGTGCATCCCCCGCGCCCACCCCAACACTTCCATCTGCAGCTTCCGCGCCATGTTCAACCTCTTCCGGGTCAGCGCCTACGCCCCGCGCCTGCCTCTACCCCGACAATGGAGCAGACAATCGCTTTCATCTCTGAGGCTTTTCAAAAGCAAGGAAAGTTTATTACCAATCAGGGCTCACACATGATGGCCTGCCAAGAGATCAGTCTGATAGGGCACTGCTTTCTACGTTACCAAACTACCCAAAGCAACCCTGATGGCAGTAAGCCTGCCGGTACTTTGCAGGATATAGACCTCGTCAACGACGATCCGCGCACAATCGCAGTCGAAGAAGGTGACGATTTTTCTATATAACGTTTCAGCATCACGATGTCGATGGTGAAGGAACTCAGGAGATATTTAGAGGATTTCTTGGAAGATTTCAGGATAAGGAGCAAGCTGGACGGGTTTCGAAGGCATACATTCATGCAATGGTGCTCTGCCACAAGCCAAAAGCACCATCATTGTTTTAGTCCACACCATGGAGAAGCCATGAAGATCGTTCGTTGTCTGGCAATCACTGCCTTTTACATCGCCTTCAACCTGCATGCCCAGAGTTCCGCAACAGCGCCCGCTTCGCCCCCGCCTGTGTCCGGTTCGACCATGGAGCAGACCATCGCCTTTATGAATCAAGCCTTGGTTACACGCGGAGAGATATCGCTCAAACCGCATGAACGCATCATCTCGCAATCCGTCACATTGGAGAATGCCTGCTCCCTAGTCGATCGCAGCGAGGTTGTTCATCAGTATCCGACTGACGAATCGTCGTGGCCTGACTCAAGCAAAGCCTGAATGAACGGGACGGGAATCTATATCACTGCGCTCCGACTCGACCAGAGCAATCCGTTGTCGGTAGGAACCAAGGACGGCGGCACCACCGTGTTCGTGACGGGACCTGTAGACTTTCGTGATCCTCCAGTTTCCGGGACACCCGCCGAGTTGCCCAAGAAAGTCAGCAGCGACGTGCCGGATGCACGCGTTCGTTCCGTATCCAAGAAGGAGGTCCTAATAGTTGCGGGCGGCAGAGTTCTGCGCGTGCCGCTGGATAAGAAAACGAATATCCGCGGAGAACTTTCCCCCGGCGATGTCGTTTACCTCCAAGCGACGCCTGGCTATGGGAGCGACTTCGGGAACATCACAAGAGCCGATGACAATACGCCACGTCGGTATGACTTGGCATCGTTTCGCGATAAGGATACCGCCGAGCGTGTCGCCAAAGCTTTGATTCATGCCATCGTTCTATGCCACAAGCCAAACGCCCCTTCTCCGTTTTAAGTTAGTTAGCCTCAAGCTTCTTCAGCGCATCAGCGATATCGGTTTGCGACACGATGGCGTAGCGTTCAAATACGCTACGAGTGCGCCATCCGCCGATCTTCATGATGACGCCTTCCGCGATCCCGGCGCGGCGAAGATTACGAGCGGCAGTACGGCGCAGATCGTGGAAGAGAAGCCCCGGCACTCCGGCTGACTTGCAGGCGTTGGCCCACGTCTCACGGAAGTCTCTCACAGCTTTTCCATCAGGGCGCGTCAGCACGGCTGATTCTGCCGACTTTCCGGCGACAGATTGAGTCAGTAGCGCATGGATATTCGCGGTCATCGTGACCTCGCGTCCGTCCTTGTTTTTGGTGGTGCCAGGTTCCAATTCACTGCGCCAGACAACGAACTCAAGATCGCTAACCGTGAACTCGCAACCGTTGAACGAATCAGTGATGGGCGGATGAGTCTGCGTATGGACGATGGCCGCTCGGTTGAGATTGATCCGATGCGGAATCCGCATCTCGATCATGGCTATGCTGTGACCAGTCACTCCAGTCAGGGGCAAACCGCTGAGCGAGTATTGGTTCATGTGGACACCGAACTAGGCGCGAAAGATTTGCTAAACAATCGCATGGCCTATGTCTCGATCTCGCGCGGAGCGCATGATGCGCAGATTTTCACCAATGACCGCGAGAAGTTGCCGATTGCACTTGGACACGATGTATCGCAGCAGAGTGCTCATGCACCGAAGGTTGGCATGGAAAAGGGTGTCATGCCGCAACAAGATATGGGTGAGAAGATAAAGCCGCAGTCCGTACAGGAACACGATATTTCCTATGGCTTTTCTATCGGTCGATAACGCATTGCTTTGAGCTGCATGCAGAGTTTTGCGGAGGAAGTTTCCTCCGCGCTTCAACCGCTTTCGCGTTTTTCGCTTCCGCCTCTGCGGGACTTTCCTTCCCGCAACGCCCTCCCTATAAATCTTGTGCGCTGATGCGCACGTATGCGGAAACCAGACTTTGCTCGGGGGCGCTGCCCCCGCGCTCTTCAAGGCCATTCGCCCTTCGGGTTTTGGCTCCCCCACGCTAAAGCGCGGTCCCCCCAAAAAGCTCCGCTCGAAGACCTTTCCGTTTGCTACCCCCCGCCTTCGCCAGGAGGCGTTCGGCATGTACATGCCGCGTGTCTACGCGGACGTGCAAAAGCCAAACCCAAAGGAGCAAACACCATGAACTCCATCGCCACTATCGACAGCAAGAAGCCCAGCACCAAGCAGGAACTCATCGCCGCCAATATCAAACTACTGATTGAGCAGTTGGAGGCCGGACACTCTGAAGCCCTTACCAACTACCTCACCGCCATGAGCCGTTTCCAAACCTATTCGTTCGGCAACGTCCTCGAAATAGCGCGACAAATGCCTTCAGCGACCAGAGTAGCGGGATTCTGGACTTGGAAGAACTTAGGCCGCAGTGTGAAGGCCGGACAGAAGGGCATCCGCATTCTCGCCCCGATTGTTGGCTTTCGCCGCAAGAAAGACGAGGAAGCGAAGAAGGACATCACCAAGCAGAATGAGCGGGTGTTGCTTGGCTTTCGTAATGCCTATGTCTTCGATATTTCGCAGACCGAAGGCGTAGACCTTCCGGCCATGCGCGAAGTCTCTGGCGACCCTGGCGAAGATCTGGAACGGCTGGCCGCGTTTGTGCGTAGCCGTGGCATCCAGCTTACCTACAGCGACGACCTGCACGGCGCGTTAGGCGCAAGCTATGGCGGACGCATCGCCATTCTCAATGGTCAATCGAAGGCGGAAACTTTCGCCACGCTGGTCCATGAAACGGCACATGAACTGTTACACCGCGCCGAACGCCGCACCGCCACCACCAAGACGGTACGCGAGATGGAGGCCGAGGCCGTGGCCTTTGTCGTCGGCAAAGCGGTTGGGCTGGTGACTTCCACCGCAAGCGCGGATTACATCGTCTTGTATCACGGCAACGCTTCGCTGTTGGCCGAATCGCTGGAAGTCATTCAACAGACCGCCAGTGTCATCCTTGCCGCACTGGAACCGCCCATATCGGAGGACGTAATTAGCGAGGAACTGGAGGAGGTTGCGGCATGAGGGTTATGCCCGCAGACATGTGAAAATCAGACGGTACGAAAACAGGACAGACGGGACTTATACGATCCCGTCTGCCATTTTGAGAGGCGCGGGAGACACCCTGCGGGTTTCTCCCGGCCCCTCTTCCGCCCCTTCCATGTTCAGGCTAAGCTGCACATGCCATGTAGAATTGCGGTAAACACCGAGCGATCTTCAAGTCCAGCACTTTGTGGTCTAATAGAAGCATTGGCGGGTTGGCGGAACTGGCAGACGCAGGGGTCTCAAAAACCCCCGAGAGCAATCTCGTATCGGTTCGATTCCGATACCCGCCACCAATACAATCCCCTCAAAACTTATTCCAACGTTCACGGCGATGATTCTTTCGACCGGTCGGACCTCTTCATGTAAAAAGAGCGAAATTTACACATTTTCTTACACACTATTGAATTGATGTTCTTCAAGTAGCTGAAAATAAATATGTTATGAGCATCCTGGAAGGACTCAAAATCCGCCGAGGGCAACCTCGTGGGGGTTCGACCCCCCCTCCCGGCACCAATAAAATGAATGGTTTAGCAAATCAACGCATCTTTCGGATGCGTTTTTCTGTGCCCAAACTGTGCCCAAAGTCACGAATTGCGCTGTATGCGGAGCCAAACGAGCCAGGCACTCACCGATTGACGGCGATCCCTCTAAACGGTTGAAGCGCCCACATTGTCAGCGGCTTGAAATGCCCGGGAGGGCAAGCATTAACCTGATGAATTCACTTTGTCGCCGAGCGCCACTCTTTGCTAATACGCGCTTCACGTGGAAGCGGGTCGTTTCTAACGTGAAGCGCATCCGTCCGGCAATGTCGCGCAGTTCTAAACCTGCCAGCAGCATGTCCGCAATACGGCATTCAGTCGGTGTCAAACCATAAAGTGCCCGGAGCGTCTCCGCGCGGGAAGGTGCCAATTGCGCAGGATCGCTCAGAAAAAGGAGCGCTGCGAGAGTTTTGGAGCGCCCCGGCAGTGAACCGCGAAACGCACTCACCATGACCCGCAGCGCCGACTTACCCTCGCGACGCACCAGCATTGCGCCGCCCGGACCGCCCGTCAGCACTCCGGTGAGCAACTCTTGGAGGGCTCTGCTCTCCTCTGCGAACGTACAGCACAGCAGTCCCCCTACGATCCGAAGACCTGTCCCCGCCTCGAGCATCGCAACCGCTGGCCTGTTGGACACTATCACCCGCGCGGAGGCATTGAGCCCGATGACTGCGTGTCCGTACGCCTCCAGCGCGTTCTCCAGGCCCAACGTCCGCGTCTGCATTGTTTCCATCTGGCGATATAACGTTAGAGCGCGGCGCAAATGAGGCATCAGCGTACGGAGAACAGTTCCTTCGCTGTCATCGAATCCACCCGTCGATCTTGCGCGCTGCATGCTGAAATAGGCCGGTGACTGATTGTCCAGAGGAATTTTGAGGCCGATGCTGTAGTGCATGTCCAGAGGCTTGAAGAAGTCGTTGTAAATTCGGATTTTTCAAACTCCGCATCGGGAACCGCCCAATGGCTATAGCGCACGGTTCCGGACGGAAACATCTGGTCGCACGGCTCGGCCAGCACGTTCACCGACGCGTAGTAGCTGGTGAAGAGATGGGGAACATCTTGGTTTGTCTTCGAGCCGGAAAGAGCGTTGGGAATAGGCGAACCCGGAATATCCGTAAACAAGAGGTTCTGATCGCTATGAATTGCTTCGCCGATCTGATCCAGTACGGTCCGCCAGTGCGAGGGTTGCTGTACGGCTGCATAGATCGTATCGATGAGTTCGAGCATCGGCTTGGTGCCGCCAAACGCCTGCTCTGGATTCTCGAATATTGGTCCTCTGCACAACGGTGGTCTGGATGTGCCGAGAATACCAACGGACGACTTGTGCCGCAACGAAATTAAAATATCTCCCATTTGGAGGGCGCGGGCTGGTAGCGCCAGTTCGCAGGCGTATGGGGGGTGACTCTTGACCCCGGAGAAGCCACCAATACCTACGCCGCTCACGACAAGATCCTCGCTGCCGGAGGCGTGTCGATTTACACCTGCCCCGTTAATGACATCCCCAGACAGGCCGACGGAACGGTGCCCTATAACGGAGTCAACAACCACTTCCGCTGCAGCCAGAAGTGAATAGACCGCAGCCAGGAACGGAAGCTCCTCTTACACTGATTCTGACCAAATTGCCTTAGGAGCCCAAGGCAATCCAGGCGCCGACTACAGAGGCAGTATTGCCGACGGCAGTTCTGCCGCTTCCGCAGATCGCGGCGGCAGTGCCCGTCTTCGTTCCGGATCCGGCACTCCCTCTAAATCCCAGAGGTTGCACTTCCGAAAGCCATGCAGCCAGAGCCGCGCAAGTCAGCCCTTCAAAAAAAGGAGGGAACTGCTCGCGAATGTAAGCCTATGGAGTAGATTACTCAATCAATAGACCTCACAGTAACGCATCAACTTCGGCGGTTTGCCCAGATGTCACAGCCACCGTGAAATCCTTGTCTCCTACGGATACGACGACGCTTCCTGTGGGAAGATCTGCCACAAAAAAACGGCCGTGACGGTCAGTGAAAGTTCGACAAACGACTACATTGTCATGAAAAATCGTGACAGCCTCGGATTTTAGCTCTATACCTTGTTTTGTTACTTTCCCCTGTAGCGCTAGCTTAGCCATTCCCGCTTCCACATCTGTTCCGGCAAGCCTGGAAAGGTTAGGAGCGGCCGCTGCATGCATTGCATTGTGGGCTTCGATTGGCGCAGCCGGGTCAGGACGGCGAAGTGATCCAGATGCTCGGCCAACATTGCCTGCAGGTGTAGAGCGGCAGAAACCGGCGCGTGGCGCATCGCCCCTAGACACAGGACGTAGCCGTGGACAAGCTCATTCGCGCTGATGGCTTCGTAGCCTTGTTCATGCATCGCTTGCCAGTCGGTGTCTTCGATCAAAATCCGGCGAAGATCAGCCACGAATTTCTCGAGAGGATGGTTTGCGGGCAGGAGCGCTTCAACCTCCGACAGGTAGCCGAGGATTTCGTCGCGGGTCCAGAAGGAAGCGTTCCGATCCGGACCTGATCTGCATCGGCGGTCGATACGTGCATGACGATCTGCTCCCGGTTCACGATCTCCTCACCATATTTATCGACGAGCTCTTGATGTGTCGACGGTCTATGGAACCCGGTCGCGACGAGGATTTTTATATTGGCATTGGGCTGCGCTTCACGAATGCGCCGTAACAGAATCGGTGTGATGATCTTTGAAGGAACAGGACGCGTATGGTCGGAACTGATGATAACGATGTTCTTCTTGCCCTTTGCCAGTGTTTCCAGTTGAGGGGAGCCAATGGGGCTATCAAGAGATGCTTCGATCAACTCTTCTTGCGAGCCTGCGGGCTTATAGCCCTCCACCTTCGACTCCAGAATCCCAACCAGATTGCGGTCGTCGATCTCAACATCGATAGTCTTCCTGTCGTAGGGTAATGCGAACTTCATGCTTCCTCCTCATTCCGCGAAGTGCTTACGAGATATGCTTGCCGGCCATACAAAGCTGTTCCGCTAAGACCTCGGGTGCTTATTCGAAGATTGCCGAAAAGTTCGCAGCTTAATGCACGCTTCGCTCATTTACCTGCTCGAATAAACGGTGATTGTCCCGATAGTCCACATGAACTCCGATAAGCACGGGACCTGGAACTTCAAAAGCCTGCTTCAACACAGAGGTGATCTGATCGGGAGTGTGAATCATGAGCCCCTTAGCACCGAACGCCTCGGCGTATTTGACAGGATCAAGAGGGCCGAAGTCAGTGCCTGATGGTCTGCCATATTTCTGCTCTTCCTGGACGGCAACCATGTTGTAGGTGCCATCGATCCATATCATGTGGACGAGGTTTGATTGGAGTCGTACGGCAGTCTCCAGTTCCATCCCGGAAAAGAGGAATCCGCCGTCTCCGGAGATCGAGAGGACCTTCTCGGCAGGGCGAACGAGTGTGGCTGCAATAGCCCACGGAAGCGCGACTCCTAGTGTCTGCTGTCCGTTGCTGATGAGAATCTGTCTCGCACGAAAGCTATAGAGGTGTCGTGCCATCCAGAGGTGAAAAGAACCCATATCCAGACACAGTGTGGTGTCAGGTGTGAGCATGTCTTGTAGTTCAGAAACAAGCCTGAGCGGATGGAGCGGCATTCCATTCATCTCAGTCGAGGATTGTGCCAGTTCATAGCGGTCTTCAGCGATCTTTTCCAACAATCTTTGAATAGACGGGTCTGGATTGGTATGCGAGATGAGTGGGCTCAACAGTTGGATCGTTCCGGCGATATCTCCTATGAGCTCGACCGTCGGGCTGTAGGAGTTGTCTATATCTGCGGGTAGCGCGTCCAGATGCACGATTGTGCGCTTGTTACCTTTATTCCAGATGGAAGGCCAGTATTCGACGGGGTCATATCCGATCGTAATCACCAGATCTCCGGCAGCGAGAATCTCATCTGCTGGTTGATTGTTGATCTGGCCGACTCGTCCGCCGAAGTTGCTGAAGAGATTCGCTGATACCGCTCCTGCGGCCTGAAAAGTTCCAATAACCGGTAGCTTTCCGCTCTCCAGCAATTCACAGACTGCAGCTGCGTTCTCTGGCTTGCTCGCCAGCAGACCGAGCAATACCACCGGCCTCTTTGCGTTGTTGATGAGCCGTGCAGCTTCTTTTACTGCTTCGAAGTCTGCGGGGCCTGGAGCGGAGTGTGTCGGCAGGGTTAGGAGGTCGCACTTCGCAGGTGCCACCATGATGTCCATCGGCAAGCTCACAAAGGCTGCCCCTGGCCGGTCGGACTCAGCGCTTCGAAACGCGGCCGCCATTACCTCCGAGACCGATTCCGATGAGTCTACTTCGGCGCTGTACTTGGTCACAGCTCGCATAAGATTTACCGAGTCCATCGACTGATGAATCTTCTTGAGTCGGTCGGCGAGAGGTACCGCGCCACCAAGCGCGATCACCGGGTCACCTTCGGTATTTGCCGTGGCCAGTCCGGTGACTAGATTGGAGACACCAGGACCAGAGGTTGCGATTGCCACACCGGCTTTGCCGGTCATTCTTCCAATGCCTCCCGCGATGAAGGCGGCGTTCTGTTCGTGACGGCAGACGACAGTTTGAATGGAAGAGTCGACCAGGGTGTTAAAGACCTTGTCGATCTTGGCCCCCGGCACCCCGAAGACCCATTTCACGTCCTGCTGCTCGAGCGTCCTGACGACAATATCCGCGCCGGTAAGCTGATCGTTTGGCTTCTGTTCACTGGACATTAGAGATTTTCCTTTTTGTGAGCTTGTTCCGCGTAGGCAAGTTCTTTCGCAGTATCTTTTGTCAGGTCGGCTCGCAGAAACTCTTCTGACTCTGGAAGAGAGAGGTGGAAGTCGTTGAGCCTCTCTACTCGTATCCTCAGGTCCATTCCATTGCACTGAAGCAGATGTCCTCCCTTGGTTCGGTCCTTAGAGAGAAAATGGAAGTGATACCCGGCGACGTTGAGCGCGCTCGAGAACTGCGGGGACCACAGTCCGACGAGGGTTCCGTCGATGTCCCTGAAATCAAATTCCGGCTGAATAGCGGCAGCCTTTGCCAGAGGAAGTCCGTCCAGCGTGGCTTTCATGGCGCGAGTGTGAACGTGCTCGAAGTGGCCATCAATGCGGAAGGCATAGAAGAGATTTTCGGAGTCCCGATACTGGTCACAGAACTTTGTGAGTTCCTCGAAGGTCGAAGCGTTCTCGATGGTTTGGTCCTGGTCGGCAAGAAAATGCACAACCACGGCAAAGGGTGTTCCTGTGTCATCGACAATCTTGTTAACCGTGCCATCGCTGCGCACCTGATAGATGCTTCCATCCAACACAACCATCTCTCCGTCGAGATTGTCGAAGGTGCCGAGCCCAAAATCGCCGTAGTTGAGCAGAAAGGAGCTGGAGACGGCCCGTTCGTAGATGCCTTGAACAAGCGCTCCTGATGTGGAGACCTGAAACAGCGTATGCACGGGTATCCCCAGAGCCCGGGAAAGGGCTGATGTAACAATCCGAGCGATCGATTCGCCGGTCGTCTTAGAGCGTTCTTTCAGAGCGATTTCGAGCTGCTGTGATATTTCACAACCGAGCATGGGCATTGGCAGTTCTCCGGGGATAAGCCTAAACAGGTGTGGTGTCTGCAAGGACAGCTTTGCGATGTGCCTTGAATATTCGATAAAGAAGGAACAGCGAGGGAAACAGAATAGCTCCTCCAAAGGCACACGCAATCTCAATCTCTATAAGGACGTTGGAAGGTGCTGAACTGTTGAAGATAGTCAAGCCTGGCCTAGCGAGGTATGGATACTGCGCTGCGCCCCATCCGATGATGATCAGGCCGACCTGGGCCGCGGCTGCGATTCTGGCACGAAGATAGCGTCTCGACCAAAGTGCCTGAAATGCGACGAATGCGGCGATTGCAGCGCAAGATTCGACTAACAAGACATAGGGAGCGCCCGAAAGACCATCCCGTATCTCCCGCGCGTTGTCACCTGCGACAACGTATGTCGCAAATGCTGCCATAAGAGAGATAAAGCCAGAGAAGAGAGCCCGGCTTCTGAAATCATCCTGAAGTGCAGGGTCATCGGTTTCTACGGTTAGATAACACGCCGACAGGTAGGCGAACAGCGAGAGCGAGAGAACGCCGACAATTACCGGGAATGGATGAAACCACGTTCTGAGAAAACCATTTTCGCTGATGCCATCTCTTACGACAACCGTGTCACTTGAGATAGCCCCGATCACGATTCCAAGAAAGAGCGGCGTCATACTGCTCGATATCGAAAAGACCTTACCCCAGTAGAGCTGCGTCCGGATGCTTCCAGCGAAATAGGTACGGAAGACATAGGCTGAGCCTCGCAGGACGACGCCCAGCAGGATAAGAAAGACTGGGACGCCAAGGGCTATGCTGATTGCACCGAACGCGGGCGCGAAGCCTGCAAACATGAGAACAACTACCAGAATGAGCCACACATGGTTTGTCTCCCACACCGGTTCAATCGCTTGCGCAATCAACTGGCGCTGTTTCTCCCGGCGAGGTCCGGAACACATAAGGTCCCAGAAGCCCGCGCCATAGTCAGCCCCGGCGAGCAGAGAGTAGATCACGAGCGCGCCGAGCATGATGCCTGCCAGAATCATTGCGGGATTCATACCAGCACCCCGGGGCCGTCAAGTTGCTTTTTCTCGGCTGGTGCGATCACATGCTTGCTCAACAACCAGACGACAATGATTCCAAGAACAAGATAGACGAAGGTCATCACCAGAAACGTAATTGTGATGTTCGGCATGGTAGTCACTGCATCTCTTGTGCGCATCAGATGGTAGACAATCCAGGGCTGACGGCCCAACTCAGTCACCATCCACCCGGCCTCCAGGGCGACGAACCCAAGCGGACTAACCAGGACGGCTGCCTTAAGGAACAACTTCTGTTTGCTCAAAGGGCCACGTTTCCAGGAGAGCCAGGCCGCGATGAGGGCGAAGAGCGATAACAGGCTTCCGCAGCCCACCATGATCTGAAAACAGATATGCACCATTCGCACATTCGGCCAGTCCTTCGAAGGTTCCTGATCGAGTCCCTTGATCAGGGCGTTCGGAGTGTGGAAGGCTAGCAGGCTCAGACCGTGCGGTATTTTGATGGCGTACTTCGTTACCCGCTCGTCTGGAAAAGGAAGACCGCCGATGCTTAGCGGAGCCCCCACTTCTGTTTTGAACTGTCCCTCGAGGCTCGCCAGCTTCATTGGCTGCTTCACTGCAACCATACGGGCAAGAGCATCGCCACTTACACCCTGAATCAAAACAGCTGCTCCACCGACACACAGTGCAATTCCTATGGCGACTTCATCGAAGCGATTTCTGCCTCGACGCAACAGAAGCCAGCTATGGATTCCAGCCGTCGCGAATCCCGCGGCAGTGTAGGAGGCAAGTACCATGTGTACTGCCTCCGGAATGCCTGCCGGGTTTAGCATTGCGGCGAAGGGGTGGATGTTCTGGAACTTGCCATCGAGGATGTCAAAGCCAGTCGGCGTGTTCATCCACCCGTTGACAAGCGTAACGAAGATGGCGGACAGCAATCCACTCAAAGACACGATGATGCCCGAGAAGAGATGGAACCAGCCGGGTACACGGTTCCACCCATATAAATAAATGCCGAGGAAGATGGCTTCCGTGAAAAACGCGAATCCTTCCAGAGAGAATGGCATTCCGATCACAGCTCCGGCATATTGCATGAACCTCGGCCAGAGCAAACCAAGCTCGAATGACAAAACGGTCCCTGAGATCGCGCCGACGGCGAAGAGGATGGTTGTCCCCTTCGCCCAGCGTTTCGCAAGCAGGAGATAGGTCGGATCGCCTGTCGATCTCCACCGCCATTCGGCGATGGTCATCATCAATGGCAGCGAGACGCCAATCACCGCGAAGACGATGTGGAAGGCGAGGGACATCCCCATCTGAGAGCGAGCTGCAAGAAAGTTATCCATTTGCGACGCCTCTCCCTTACGCGATGGATGGTGCGTCTTGTGCCTGGGGCCGTGTCAGTTCCTCAAGCAGGAAGATCACCGATTGATAGTCCTTCCCAGTCGCCAGATTCATGCCCAGTTCGCACGTTCGGTTGCTGCACAGGTACTTGTCAAACTCCTGATCTCCAATCTCGTTCACCTCTTCCGAAGTAGCGGACTGAGTCAACTCTGGATGCAGAAAGCCCCGGTCACCAGCGAAGGCGCAGCAGGTAGCGTAGATCGGCGTTACGGCCTTCTTTGCCAAAGCCTCGCCGAGCAGCTGCATCTTCTCGACCAATCCAAGGTGATGAATGGCACAGACTGGATGAATCACAGCAGACTCGATCTGACGTTCTACCTTGAGCTTCGGCAAGAGGTAGTCATACGCCCATCCCACGGAGTCAATCAGTTTCAACTGCTTGTGTCGTTCCGAATTCTGCAGCGTCAGATAACCGAGAATCTCGGTCGTGATTCCGAATGTGCAGGAACTGGCATCGCAGACGACCGGAATCTTTCCGCCGTCGCTCCACTCCCACATCTTCTCGACGATCTTGTTGGCCATGTATTTATTGCCATCGGCGTAGCCCTTGGAGTGCCAGACCGTTGCGCAACAGGTTCCAGATAGGTCGTCAGGGATCCAGAGTGGCATTCCTGCTCGAGCCGACACCGCGACCATCGCATCGGCGATGCCTGGCCCCTTCGATTCCTCGGAGTTTCCAAACATCCGGTTGACACATGCGTGGAAATAGACTGCGGCTGCGGCCTCACGCGATGTATCTGGAACCTTGGGAGTGGCAGCCGGCGGAATCACGGGAAGCCATCCCGGCACCAGGTCCTTGCTCACAACCGAGCGAACTACCTTTAGAGCGCTTTCGGCTACGAGAGATCCACCATACATGCTGGTAGCAATATGATTCAGCGTGAGAGCCGCTCGCGCTCCTATCTCGGCAGCGCCCCAATTCTCCGCAATCTTCTCGGCGACGTGCTCTTGGGTGGTATTGTGTTCCTCATGACGGAATCGCTTCATCAGCATCCCGGTGTTGATGCCTACGGGGCAGGCGAGAGCGCAACTGCCATCGCCGGCGCAGGTCTCAATCGCGTCGTACTCGTACTGCTTTAGGAGTGCCTCGGTAACGATAGAACCAGTCGGTTGGCGCAGCATCTCGCGTCTTATAACAATGCGCTGCCGCGGCGTTGTGGTGATGTGACGGCTCGGACACACGGATTCGCAGTAGCCGCATTCAATGCAGCGGTCGACCTCCTGCTCGACCGTGGGCACCGTGTGCAGATGACGAAGATGCGCTTTCGTATCCCTGGTCAGCATTACGTCCGGAGCCAGCATGAGATTTGGATCGGCAAGACGCTTCAGCCGCCACATCATGTCGGTGAGCTTCAAGCCCCACTCGTGCTCAACGAAGGGAGCGATGTTACGGCCTGTTCCGTGCTCGGCCTTTAGTGAGCCGTCGTACTTGTCAACGACAAGCTTCACTACATCCTGCAGAAACCCGTCGAACCGCTCGACATCCGTTTCCGTATTCAATGAGGGGGTAATCAGAAAGTGGAGATTCCCTGCAGAGGCGTGGCCAAAGACCACTCCATCATAACCATGCTTAGGGAAAAGCTTTTGCAAATCGAGCGCACCATCCGCAAGCTTGTCCGGAGGAAAGCAAACGTCTTCGAGGATCAACGATGTACCGCTGGGGCGAGCCCCACCAATAGATGGTAGTAGTCCGCTGCGGATGGTCCAGTACTGCGCCGCAAGATGTGGGTCTTGGGTAAACTCCGCCTTTTCAAGCAACTGAAGTCCTTCGAGTACTGACTGAGCCGCAGCGCCTGCCTCTTTGAGCTTCTCGGGAGTTGGTTCGCGAAACTCTACCAGCAGCGCGGTTGCTTCACTTGGTAACGTCTTCCAGCGGTCAGGTACGCCAGGCTTACCCTCTACAGCGTGTAAACATCCACGATCGGAGAGTTCTGCGGCAGCCGCACCATGAGCAACAAAGGGAGCTACGGCAGCACATGCAGAGTGCATGTCGGGGAAGACGAGGAAAGCTGTCAGTCGGTACTTATCGTCAGGCACCGTCTCGAAGACCCCTTCTGAGATGAAGGCCAATGTGCCTTCCGAGCCCACGAGCAGCTTGCGGAAGATTCCAAGCGGTGTCGATTCATCAAGGAAGGCCCCCATATGGTAGCCCGTCGTGTTCTTGATGCTGTACTTCTTCTTGAGCCGTTCAACGAGCTTCGTGTCTTTGTAGATCTCTTCTCTGATCTCCATCAGCCCAGCGGCTAGATCTGGTTCCGCAACACTGAACTGATTTTCAGCGTCTGGATCCGCAGTATTAATATGTGTGCCCGAGGGAAGCAGAAACGACACCGATTCGAGTGTCTTGTAAGAATTCTCGACGGTTCCGCAGCACATTCCGCTGGCGTTATTTGCAATTACGCCTCCCACGGTCGCCACGCCAGAACTGGCTGGATCGGGTCCTAGTCGGTAGCCGTAGGGATGTAATGCAAGGTTTGCTCGGAACATGACCGTTCCTGGCCGCACTCTAAGGCGCTTGCCGCCGTCCTCGACCGTCATTCCGGCCCAATGCTTTCGACCATCGATCAGAATGCCGTCGCCTTGCGACTGGCCACTGAGGCTCGAACCTGCAGAGCGGATGGTTACTGGAAGCTTTTTTTTCTGCGCGTAAGCGAAGATCCTGGCGATCTCTTCGACGGTTCGCGGCGTTACCACCACCTTTGGGAACATCCGGTAGGGACTCGCATCCGTCGCGTACTTGACGAGATCGATGACTCGCGAATGCACCTGTGCGTCGCCCAGAATCTCAACGAGGTCATCACGCAGCCACAAAGGAGTGCCCAGCGCCAGTTCTTCCGGAGCACGGTCGTGAGTTGGAGCATGGTCGGCTGGAGTAATTCGCGCGGCATCTGGTTCTAACAGCGTTAGCATTGTGTCCTCCATGGCTGGTGTTTCGACAGAGATTTGGGGACTGATGATTCCCAAGTGTAGAAAGGAGAGATCGGATCGGTAAGGCAGTTTGTAACTACAAAGCGACAAAGGGATAAGTTGGCAACTCGCCACTGTAGGTATCGACGCGCGGCTCCGGCAGATCTTCTAAAGCTGATCGCCTTGACGGCGCCCAATAAGCAGTTTGAAATCTGGAGTTGCATTTGCTCGCTCAGACACGTTTCTTCACCTGTCAGGGTTTCTGGGACTTTGCCGCTGGAGGAGGAGAATCGATGAAAAAGGACTATAACCATGCTCGAGTTGTAATCGTACGCACGGTGCCTGGAACTGCATATCACATGTTTCTACTAGACCTACAAAGTACTGAACAGGAACCAATAAATGAAGTCTTCTCCTGATGTCTATCGTTACGGGTTGGTAATTGCGGCTTGTCTGTTCGCGATTCTCGCGGGGCGAATTTCAGGCGCTGAGGCGACCTGCCTCCTCCTCGGGATCATGGTCGGTTCTCTGTACGGAGGACGATATCCGAGCCTCTTGGGAGTCGGAATTTCCGTGCTTGCACTTGACTTTTTTTTCCTCACGCCGCGACAACACTTCTCGATCGCACCATCTGCCTATCCGCGACTTATTACGTTCACGATCGCTGCGTTTATTATTCGTTATCTCATCCAATCGAGGGAAAACCAGATCAGGAAGAATACGAAAGAGCTTCGAGAACTCATTGACTTCATTCCTCATCACGTTCTTCTGCTTGACCCCAATGGACACCTTCTCGAAGCGAACCAGATGGTTCTCGATTACACGGGACGCACTCTGGATCAGATGAAAAATATTGAGACGGGCGAGCGTATTCGTCGAGATATTCACCCAGACGACATTAAAACGGCAAACGGTAAACGGAAGCGCAGTCTATCGGAGGGGCTTCCTTTCGAGATCGAAAGACGCGCTCTTGGCAAAGATGAGGAGTATCGCTGGTTTCTGTTCCGATATAAGCCACTAGTAGACGATAGTGGTGCAATCTCCCGCTGGATCTGCACCGCGACCGATATTGAGAACATGAAGAGAGAAGACGAGCGGCTTCGTCTGGTCGTGGATACGACACCGGCATTCATCCATAGTGCACGACAGGATGGATCGGTAGACTACCTCAATCAGCGCTGGCTGGATTACCTCGGGCTCTCTTTGGAGAGTGCGCTGGACCGACGCTTTGAGGATTCAACGAAGAACATCGATCCAAAAACGTGGGCATGGAATTTAGTCTCTACCATTCATCCCGAAGACCTCCTTCTATACTCTGATCAATGGAATTCAATTATCAGATTCTGTAGGTCCGGCGAGTTTGAGGCGCGAATACGACGCTTTGATGGACAGTATCGCCGATTCCTGTTTCAGGTTGCTCCTCTCTGTGACAAGAGTGGCAGCGTCATCAAGTGGTACGTATCAGGCACGGATATCGAGGATCGCAAACGAGCAGAGGAAGAATTACGAAAAAGAGAAATTGACATAGCTAGTCAACTGCGACTGGTGATTGATACGACGCCTGGTCTGGGCTGGACCGCGGGGCCGGATGGCTCAGCCGACTTTCTCAACCGACAATGGTTAGAGTACTCGGGGTTGACCATTGAGGAGGCGCTTGGCTGGGGCTTTCTGGTCACGATTCATCCGGACGATTTTTCCCGCACTATGGAGGACTGGCAGAGGGCTCTGAAGACTGGCGACTTTTTTGAGTCAGAATGCCGCATTCGTCGTCACGACGGCGAGTATCGCAGGTTTCTTTTCCGTGGAAGCCCAGTGCAGGATAGTGAAGGCAACATCGTCAAATGGATCGGAATCAATACTGACATTGAAGACCACAGACGCGCGGAAGATGCCCTGCGTGCAAGCGAAGAAAGTCTTCGACTGATCGTTGACAGCATTCCCGGGCTTATACACGCGATGGGGCCTTCAGGTGAAATTGAAATTGTCAGTCGACAAGTGATGGATTTCTTCGGTAAGCGTTTTGAAGAGTTCGGTGACTGGCCTGCGCTTTTACATCCGGATGAATACGACAGCGTGTTGGCAATATGGCGACGTTCGCTTGAGACTCATGAGCCAGTTGATATCGAACATCGCGTATTACGACCCGATGGTACATATACTTGGGTACATTCTCGAGGCAACGCGCTGACAGACTCCAAAAACCGCATTGTTCGTTGGTATTATCTGATCACCGTAATCGAGGAGCGTAAGAAAGCGGAAGAGAAGCTGAGACGCAGCGAAGCATACCTACTCGAAGCCCAACGGTTAAGCCAGACCGGGAGTTTCGGATGCAGGCTCTCCACAGGAGAGATGATTTGGTCAGACGAGACCTTTCGGATCTTCGAATACGATTTTGACATCAATCCCACTGTCGAACATATTTTCCGTCGGGTGCATCCGGAGGACAAAGCTCTGGTCCAGGTATACATTGATCGCGCAATGAGTAAAGCGGAGGACTGCGACTTCGAATGTCGTCTTCTATTACCAGATGAATCAGTAAAGCATCTCCACCTGGTAGCACATGCTATAGAAGACGAAGCAGGCTCCGCGGAATTTCTCGGAGCCGTGATCGATATTACCGAGAGAAAGCGAGTACATGAAGCACTACGTCGGAGCGAAAGTTACCTGCTGGAAGGGCAGAGGCTCACACATACTGGCAGTTTCGGTTGGAGTGTTCCCGGAAAGGATCCCACCTATCTTTCCGAGGAGTGTCTGCGCATCTTCGGCTTCGATCCTGATAGAGGTTTGCCTACCTGGGAAGATAGGCTTCAACGGGTTCACGCTGAGGATCAGGCCAAATGGCAGAAGGAGATAGAACGAGCCATACAGGAGAAGTCAGGCTATGAAGTGGACTATCGAATACTTCTTCCATGCGGAACACTAAAGCACATCCATGTAGTCGGCCATCCTGTGTTGAACGAATCCGGGGATCTGGTCGAATTCATAGGTACTGCAATGGACATCACTGAACGCTGGATGGCTGAGGAAGCACTTCGAGAGAATGAGCATCATCTTCGGCAGATTATCGAAGCGATTCCAGCCTTGATCTGGTGCGCGCTACCCGGAGAAGGTAAGGTCATCTATGCAAATCAGCGCTTTTGCAACTATGCGGGTAGAACTCTCGACGAACTCCTTGAGTGTAAATGGAGTTCCCTGATTCATCCAGACGACACGGAAACGACGAGTAGGTCATGGCGACATGCCCTTAAAACCGGAGAGCCACATGAAATCACACATCGCCTTCGTCGAGGCGACGGAGAATATCGATGGTTTCAAACGCTGGCCGAGCCGTTGCGAGATAGAGACAATCGAATTACGCGATGGTACGGTCTGAACATCGAAATAGATGAGAGTAAAAAGATGGCAGAAGCATTGCGCTTCACTCAGGCAAAGCTGACACGTGCAACGCAAATCGCGACTGTGGCCGAGTTGTCGGCTTCGATCGCCCACGAAATCAATCAGCCTCTTGCAGCGGTCGTGGCGAATGCCGACGCTTGTGAGATGTGGTTATCGACTGACTCGCCAAATCTTGAACGTGCGAGGCTGGCCATCCAAAGAATTATCCGGGATGGAAATGCGTCTGCTGCGGTTATTCAACGAATCCGCGCTCTTTTTAAAGCAGAGACTGCAAATAAGGTAGCGCTGGACATGAATGAAGTGATTCAGGAAGTGCTCCATTTAGTGTCGAACGAACTTCAGAGAAAGCGTATCAGCGTTCAGGTGGAACTAAGTCCGGAGCTGCCAGTAACGCTTGCCGATCGCGTGCAGATGCAACAGTTGATGATCAATCTTGTGAATAATGGGATTGAAGCTATGGACGCGATGACCAACCGCTCAAAGCAACTGCTTCTACGTTCTGAAAGTGACGACTCATCGATATTGATTGAAGTTTGCGATCATGGAAGTGGACTCGTAGACCTGGAGAGAGTCTTTGAACCATTTTTTACAACGAAGGACAAGGGGATGGGGATTGGTCTGTCCATATGTCGTTCAATCGTCGAAGCACATGAGGGCAATATCTGGATCACACGAAACAAGGATCAGGGAACAACGTTCAGCTTCAGACTCCCTGTCTTTGCAGAGGAACTTGAATGAACTCAAAAGATCATATGGTATTTGTTGTTGATGACGATCCCCGCGTTGGTGAGGCGTTATCCGAGCTGCTCTCGTCGTTGGATTTCTGTGTGGCGGTGTTCAGTTCTGCCAGGGAATATATCGAATTTCCCAAACCTGATGTGCCTGCCTGCCTGGTTCTCGACGTGCGATTGCCTGATGTCAACGGTCTGGATCTCCAGGGACAATTAGCCGACCGGTGCCATCCACCGATCATCTTTATCACCGGACACGGCGATATTCCATCAACGGTACGGGCTATGAAAGCAGGAGCTGTGGACTTTCTTCCGAAACCATTCGGACGAAAGCAACTGTTGCGCGCAATCGAGGAAGCATTAGTCCGCGATACTAAATCGCGCCTGGACAGGACTCAGGTAGATCAGCTGAAGGAACGTTTTTCTCGTCTGACTCCCCGCGAGCGAGACGTGCTGCCTTTGGTGGTGGCTGGTTTTCTCAACAAGCAAGCAGCGTCACAACTGGGAATAAGTGAAACCACATTCCAGATTCATCGTGGCCAGATCATGCGGAAAATGGCTGCGACGTCGCTGGCGCAGTTGGTAAGGATGGCCGTAAGGCTGGAGATTGCCATTCCTTCTTCTGAATCGACACCCCTGTAAAGTTGCTATAGACATCAATTTCAAACTTCATACTATTGAATAACCCTGTGAAGCCAGTCAAATGACTAATGATCTTAAACGAACCATAGCCGTCGTGGATGATGACTATCGGATTCTCGAATCGTTGGAAAGTTTGTTGGAATCAGCCGGCCATTCGGTTCTGCTGTTTTCGTCAGGGGAGGCATTTCTCAAATCTGGCGTGCTTGCGGATCTCGACTGCCTGATCTCGGATGTCAGCATGCCGGGAATTGATGGCTTTGGCTTATTGAGAATAACCCGACTTGATCGCCCTGATCTGCCTGTCATCTTCATCACCGGTCGTGAAGAACTAGTAAATTCCCAGCCTCAGACGGACGCGCTGCCGCGTCATTTTTTCAAAAAGCCCTTTGACGGTAAAAAGTTGTTGTCGGCTGTTTCTGTTGTTCTATCGGGAATCCGTTAGAGGATCCTGGATCACGTCGAAAAAACAGTGTAAGTGTGGTGCGAGCGACGGTTGCCCATTTGGGGGAACTCTACTCGGGCCTTCGCCGATTCTGGATCGCACGGAGTGAACAGCTTCTAGTAGAAATACGTGATAGTCGATACCTGTATGCTATCCCTACAATGAAAATTCTGGGTCGGGACCTGGCTATGGATATGCCCGATGGAGGATGTTCTGAGTCATGACAAAACGTGCGGTCATTGTCCCAATCGTTGTCCTCGGTATAGCTGTGGGACTTTTTTTCATCGTTCGAGACCATTGGACAAGTAACGAATCTGGAGCGGGAGTCCAAAGGACCGATGATGCTTATGTGCGCGCAGATCAAACACCTCTGAGTACACGCATCAGCGGTACGGTACGACGCGTTACGGTAGGCGATTACCAAGCCGTCAAGGCCGGGCAACTGCTGATCGAACTCGATGATGCGGATTATCAGGCGATGCTCAAAGAGGCGGAAGCTGCACTCGAGGGCACGAAGGCTGAATATGCCGGAAATCAGGATGCAAAACGAGCCGCAGACGCGAGCATAAACGCTGCCGAGTCAGGCATAGAACAGGCGCAGGCTGCGGTAGCTGCGGCACAAGCAGGAATTAGCGCGACACAGGCCAATGTCAGTCAGGCCGAATCCGAATTCACGCGTCAGCAGGCACTGTTGAGCAACAGAGCAGCCACAAAACAGCAGTTCGAGACGGCAGAAGCTGCAAAACTAAGCGTGGTGGCTGGCATGCAGGCACATCAGGCTGATCTGGCGAAGGCTGAGGCCGCCGTAGCCGGTGCCCAGGCTGCGCTGGCCGGGGCGAAGCAGCAGCGATTGGTATTGAACTCCAAAGACGCAGGTCTGCTTGCTCAGATTGATGCGAAAAAAGCCGCGATCATCGTAGCCCAGGTCAACCTGAGCTACACCAAAATCTTCGCTCCCGCCGACGGTTCGGTTGGAGAGTTTCGCGTCCATCCAGGACAGCTTGTCGGGGCCGGTGTTCAGGTGGTCAATCTGGTGCAAAGCGGAATCTGGATTCAGGCGAATTACAGAGAGACTCAGCTCGGACGCGTGCGCCAGGGCGATAGCGCCGATGTTCGTATCGATGCTCTTCCATCCTCATCTTTCCATGGACACGTTCTGGAGATAGCTCCAGCAAGTGGTTCGCAGTTTGCTCTGCTGCCGCCTGACAATGCGACGGGCAACTACACCAAAGTTGTGCAGCGTATTCCGGTCAAAATCGTGCTTGACCAGGCCTCTGAAATCGCGCCATTACGGCCGGGCTTCTCCGCGGAAGTTGCGATCCACCCATCCAGCAACTCCACTGTGAGGTAAATCCTTTCCATGCCAGAGGCTCCACAAGAGAACGCGCCCAGGCAAACCTACCATCCTGCACTCGGGATCGCAGGAGTATTGCTTGGCGCTGCGCTCGCAACCTTTCTGGGCCGGTTGCTCAGCGTCGGCATCGCCGACCTGCGCGGTGCACTGCATCTTGATTTCGATGGGGCCTCATGGATAGGAACGTCTTACAACATGGGGCTGATGTTCGTTGGACCATTCTCCGTCTATCTGGGCGGCCTGCTCGGTCCTCGTCGAGTGCTGTTGGCCTGCGCGGGAGGGTTTTCGATATTTTGTCTTGTCATGCCCTTCGCCGCACACTTCTCCATGCTCATCACTCTTTTGGTGCTGAGCGGACTGACGGCGGGCACGTTCTATCCACTCAGCCTGTCTTTCATCCTTCGCAACATACCGCAACGCTATGTGCTTTATGGAATCTCCGTATATGCGATAGACATTGTTGTCACGACGCACATCGCCCATTCGTATGAAGGCTGGCTCCTTCACGCACTTTCATGGCGCTGGATCTTCTGGACAGATGCAGTACTGGCTCCCCTGATGATGCTCTTCGTCTACCTCGGCATCCCTCCTCAGCCTCTGCCTCAACCCAAACCCGGTCAGCCCAGACCGTCCTGGCGTGGGTTCCTCTATGCCAGCGTCGGAGCGGCAATGCTTTATGGCGCCCTCGATCAGGGACAGCGGCTGGATTGGTGGCACTCCGGCACCTTCGTCGCATTGGTAGTCAGTGGTATGTTTCTCGTCATATGTTCGGCAGTTCGGCATTTTATGCTGCCCAATCCACTCATCAACTTTCCTTTTCTCCGGCGTAGCACTCCCATACTGCTTGCATTCGTTCTTATCTTCTTCCGATTTCTTCTGCTTTCCGCCGTAGTGGTTGTCCCGAGTTATCTGACAAGCGTTCAGGGCTACAGCAACGTAGAAGTCGGTCCGGTCCTGTTGTGGCTTGCCATTCCACAGGTCCTCGCCGGTCTGCTCGCTGTTTATCTGCTGGGCCGAGTCGACAATCGCATTATCCTCGCGGCAGGTTTCGGCCTGATGGGATTGGGATGTCTGATGAATGCCAACCTCTCGTCCGATTGGTCGGGAACGAACTTCATGGCTAGTCAACTGGTCCTCTCGTTGGGAGAAGGCATCGCATTCAATGGGCTGGTAGGTTCGATTGTTTTGGACATCCTGAATTCAGGAGCGATGGGCCGAGGCATTGATCTGCTGACGTTCTCTGGCTTCTTCCAGACGATTCGTCTCTTTGGCGGTGAAATAGGTGCGACCTTCATGGGGCACTTCCTTCAAACCCGCGAGATGTACCACTCGAACATATTGGGCCTCAACGTCCAGTCGGGTTCGCTCGCTGCGAACGAGCGCATCGCTGCTCTCACGGCTGGGATGCAGGCTCAGGCCACCACTTCGGATGTTGCTATGGGCCGCGCATCGACCCTGCTTGCTCTGACCGTCCGAAAGCAGGCGTTCACTTTAGCGGTCACGGACTGTTTCCTTCTCCTCGGTTGCGCGTCCATCGCCTGTCTGATTGTGATCGCTTCGATGGAACCGGCAAAGACTCAATACAAACAAATGATGGCTGCCTTAAAGGCTCAGAGGACATAGTGCTATGAGGAAAGCATACAAACAGATAAAAGTGGAACACAGGATCTCCGGCAGTCCGCCACGCAGATATCTGCTCCTCGCCCTATTGATCGCTTCCTTCTTAGCCGTTAATTACGCAGCCGCGCAGGCAGACAGCCAGGCATCGATAGACAGCGGACGACCCACGCGATCGCTTACTCTTTCCAGAGCGGTTGAGCTGGCTATGCAAAACAATCGTCGCCTCAAACTTGCCCGCCTCTCTGTGGAAGACAATGAAGCAAAGCGGGCGATCGCGCGGGCAAACTACTATCCCCACATCAAAAACGAGTCAACGGTTCTGCACGTCACCGAACTTGAAGGCATAGACATTCCCGCTGGTGCCTTCGGAAACTCCGCTGCGACCGGACTCATCCCGGGTCGCTCTCTGCGGATCGGTCAGGGATCAGTGAATACATACACCAGCGGCACAGGGTTGGTCCAACCCCTCACCCAGATGTTTAAGATTCACGCCGGTGACAGGGCCGCGACGGCAGACGTCCTAAGCGCACAGATCGATGAAACCGACGCGGAAAATTCGATCTCCCTGCTTGTCCACCAGATGTACTTCAATATCCTCACGGCGCAGGCGCACCTGGAGGCCACAAAACGGGCTGCATCGGCGGCATCCGTAAACGAATCCGAAAATACTCGGGCTGTGGCAGAAGGGAGATCTCTGAACGTCGCTGCCTTACAGGCGCACGCCGCCTATCTGGATCAGCAACAATCCGTGCTCACGCAAGAACTCGCAATCGACGATGCGACCCTTCAGTTTGACGATGTCCTCGGACTGCCACTCGGCACTCGTCTGATTCTCGACGGTGATTCTCTGGGAGCAGCACCGACCCTTCCATCTCGTCATGAGGCGATCGCGGCCGTGACAGCAAACAATCCCAAAGTGCTAGCGGCCAGACAAACAGTAGAGAAGGCGAAGGCCGGAGTGACCGCTGCGCGCGATGCATATATTCCGGACATCAGCGGACTCGCACGATATAGCTACCAAAGCGGGATTCCGTTTCTCGTACACAACTTCGGCACATTCGGCGGCGCGTTCACCTACGACCTCTTCGACGGCGGCACTCGAGAGGCAAAGCTCAGACAAGCCAGGATCGAGCTTCAGATGGCAGAGACTCAATTGCAGCAGACCGAAGCAAACGTTGCGATCGAGATATCTGCTGCCTATGACAAGACCGAACAGTTACAGCAGCTTATAGCGGTTGTGAACGAGGCCCTCAAGGCACGAGTCGAAGCAGCCCGGGTAAGCTCTCAACGTGTGGAGCAAAACGCTGATCTCGCATCGAGCGCAGCAAAGGCGGACGCCGCCGTTTACGACACAAAAGCATCTCTTCTGGAAACTCAGCTCGGCCTGTTTCTTGCGCAAAATAACATTCAACAGATGCTGGGGCAACGTCCCTGATGGAGCCAGTCGCTGCTGGCCTTTGAAATGCAACCATGGAACGGCTAGAGCGATGCTCATTCAATACGCGACGAGCAGAAAGCTAAGGTTGAAATAGTCTTAACCGAGCTTGGAGCTTCAACCAAGACCGTCATTCAAGTCTTGAGCAAGGTCGCTCTTATCTCGCTCCAGAAACTCGACCACCTCTCCAGCGATCGCTGCTCCCCAAAAAAGATCTGCCGAGGGCCACCACCACGCTGAACATCCTGCAGTGACGTGGCGGCCCATCAGGATGACGGCAGTGGTGAATGTGGTCGCATGGAAGTCTTCGAGCGGAGCACCGTTTTTCACGTTTCCGTTCCGGGCGGCATTCATCTTTCTTACGACGATCCAGATAGTACTCATCTTCTCCGCACTGCGTCTTCCAGTACGCATCGAGTACGGCCGCGATGTGAAACAGGATGCAGGGCAGGAGGTTATCGAAGCCGTGTCGGATTAGGATTCCCGGCTGATTTCAGAATCCCGAGGCGATCTTCCGGAGCGCCATCGTAAAATCTGCGGTTGCGCGTTCTTTTGCTTGTCATTCAGAAGCGAAGAATCTGCTTTTGCCTTTGCCGTCGTTTTGTCTTTTCTGTTGCTTCTGGGGTGCGTACGGAGTTTGATTGGGACGTACGCCGGCCCTAGTCCCGAGGTATGCTTTCCTCTTCCAGACTCGACCTCTTTGGAGGGTCACCCTATAATTTTAGGAAATGAAGTAAATTACACTTCCTGATAGAAAGTATCCCTCGACGAGATAATTTCGTAATAGATTCTCATTTCTATCTCTCTTTTATCTGAAACAAAACATTGGAGTTGGTTGTGCTTGACAAGAAAACCCTCAAGTTCCTCCGTGACAGCCTCATTTTTTTCAGGTAATAATGGAAATCGATTTCCAAAGGACCCTGACGACTGTGGGAGCTGATCTTTTCGACCTTTCAGGAAGATGTGCGGTGGTAGTTGGCGGCACCTCGGGGATCGGCAGAGCCATCTCCCTGGGGCTGGCCGAGGCTGGTGCCAATACGGTCGCCAGCTCGCGCACCCTGCAGGCCGTGAACGCCCTCGCCGACGAGCTGGAGAGCGCCGGTCATCGCACCCTCCGCATCGCCAGCGACGCTACCCAGCGCGACTCGCTCGAGGCCCTGCACGCGGCGGTCCTCAAAGAGTTCGGTCGCGTCGACATCCTCGTGAACTGCGCTGGCATCACCAAGCGAGTACCCACGCTGGAGTTGACGGAAGAGACCTGGGCCAACATCCTCGACATCAATCTGACGGGAACCCTGCGCGCCTGTCAGATCTTCGGCCGCACCATGCTGGAGCAGGGCTACGGCCGCGTCATCAATATCGCTTCGCTCTCTACCTTTGTGGCCTTTCGCGATGTAGCCGCATACGGTGCCAGCAAGGCAGGCGTAGGCGCTCTGACCAAATCACTCGCAGTCGAGTGGGCCATGCACGGCGTCTGCGTCAACGCCATCGCCCCCGGCATCTTTCCCACCGACCTCAACCGCAAGCTGCTCGATTCGCCCCGCGGCCACGAGTTGCTGATGCGCACCCCCATGCATCGCTTCGGCGACGTGGAAGAGCTGGTGGGCCCCGCGATCTTCCTGGCCTCAGAGGCCGCCAGCTTCATCACCGGCCAGATCCTGGTCGTGGACGGCGGAACGCTGGCGAGCGGCGTAAACCAGTAGCCGCGCGCCACCCAATACAATCACATACATAAGACCGAAGCGCCGTTTGACAGGCTCGCGTGCCACGGATAAAGTTTGTGACGCGTACAAAATAAACTTCACCGTCATCCAGCCGAAACCGCCGGAGCCCGATCACCCATGAAGTCCAAAAAAAACTTCCCCAAAACTCTCTGTCTGCCGGTACTTCTTCTCGCCACGGTCTCCTCGTGCCTGATCGCTCAGCAGTCGCCGGAGCAGCGCGCGCACGAGCTTGTCTCGAAGATGACGCTCGACGAAAAGATCACCCAGACCATCAACACCTCCGCCGCCATCCCGCGCCTGAACGTGCCCGCCTACGACTGGTGGAACGAGGGCCTGCACGGCGTCGCTCGGTCCGGCTACGCGACACTCTTCCCGCAGGCCATAGGCCTCGCTTCCACGTGGGACACCGACCTGCTGCACGAGGTCGCCACCTCCATCTCGGTCGAGGCGCGCGCCAAGTACAACGAGGCCATCCGCAACAACGTTCATTCCATCTACTTCGGCCTCTCCATCTGGTCGCCGAACATCAATATCTTCCGCGATCCACGCTGGGGACGCGGCCAGGAGACCTACGGCGAAGACCCCTTCCTGACCAGCCGCCTCGGTATGTCCTTCGTGCGCGGCCTCCAGGGCGAAGACCCCGAACACCCCCGCGTCATCGCAACCCCGAAGCACTTCGCCGTCCACAGCGGCCCCGAGTCCACGCGTCATAGCGCCAACATCGACCCCACCCCATACGACCTATGGGACACCTACCTGCCCGCCTTCCGCGCCACCATCGTCGACGCCAAAGCCGACTCGATCATGTGCGCCTACAACGCCGTCGACGGCCAGCCCGCCTGCGCCAGCAAGCTGCTGCTCCACGACATCCTGCGCGGCGAGTGGGGCTTCAAGGGCTTCATCACCTCCGACTGCGGCGCGGTTGACGACTTCTTCGAAAAGAAGGCCCACAACTACTCCGCCGACAAAGCCACAGCCGCAGCCGACGGCATCAAGCTGGGCACCGACACCAACTGCGGCACCACCTACCTGGCCTTAGGCGACGCGGTAAAACGCGGCCTCATCAGCGAGAAGGAGATCGACACATCGCTTGAGCGTCTCTTCGCCGCGCGTTACAAGCTAGGTCTCTTCGACGACCCCTCGCAGGTAGCCTTCGCGAAGATCCCCTTCAGCGAGGTCCGCTCCGCACAGCATCAGGAGACAGCCCTGAAGGCCGCACGCGAGTCGATGGTTCTGCTGCAAAATCGCTCGAACCTGCTACCGCTGCGTGCGAGCACGAAGACCATCGCAGTCATCGGCCCCAACGCGGCAGCATTGTCGGCGATAGAAGGGAACTACAACGCCGTTCCCAGGAACCCGCAGTTGCCGCTGGACGGCATCGCAGCCGAGTTCGGTGCAACTCACGTGTTATACGCGCAAGGTTCCTCCTACGCTGAAGGAGTAACGCTACCCGCGCCGCGCACGCTCTTCCATTCGAACGATGGCAAAGAGGGAATTACCGGCGAGTACTTCTCCAACACCGACTTCTCCGGCACACCCACAGCCACGCGAGTGGACAAAGAGATCGACTTCGACTGGAACTCCGCAGCCCCCGTCGATGGCCTCGATCAATCGAAGTTCTCCGTACGCTGGTCGGGCACGATCACCCCGCCGCAGTCCGGCGACTACGAGTTCCACGCGCGCCTCGCACACTGCTTCCCCTGCTACGACTCGGAGAAGTTCGCGGTCTACCTAGACGACGTGAAGGTTACCTCTTTCGCTAGCCCGGCAGGCAAGGAGTCCCGCGGTAGCGGATCGCCGCGCTTCAACCTGCACTTCGCTGACACGCAGCCGCATAAGCTTCGCGTCGAGTATATCCACGAAGCCCCGCTCTTCGGCGGCGGCTTCACGCTGGAGTGGGTGCCTCCCGCCGACGTCATGCGCCAGCAGGCAGTAGCCATCGCCAAGCAGTCTGACGTAGTCCTGGCCTTCGTCGGCCTGTCGCCCGAGATCGAAGGCGAAGAGATGCCGCTGAAGGTAGAAGGCTTCGCCGGTGGCGACCGCACCGACATCAAGCTGCCCGCAGCCCAGCAGCAACTGCTTGAAGCCGTAGCTGCCACAGGCAAGCCCATCGTGGTGGTGCTCCTCAACGGCAGCGCCCTGGCCATCAACTGGGCGCAACAGCACGCCGCCGCCATCCTCGAAGCCTGGTATCCGGGCGAAGCAGGAGCCCGCGCCATCGCCGAGACGCTCTCCGGCAAGAACAACCCCGGCGGCCGCCTGCCCATTACCTTCTACACCTCCAAGGAGCAGCTTCCTTCCTTCGACGACTACTCCATGTCGAACCGCACCTACCGCTACTTCAAGGGCACACCGCTCTACGGCTTCGGCTACGGCCTCAGCTACACGAGCTTCGCCTACAGCAATGTGAAGCTCTCCACCAGCCACCTGCACGCGGGCGACGACCTCACCGTCGAAGCCGATGTCACCAACACCGGCCACATGGCGGGCGATGAGGTATCCCAGCTCTACCTGCTGCCTCCGTCAACACCCTTGGCGCCTGCACTGGAACTCGAAGCCTTCCAGCGCATCCACCTGGCCCCCGGCGAGAAGCGCCACCTGCTCTTCACGCTTCGTCCACGTCAGCTCTCGCTGGTAGACGCGAAGGGCGACCGCGCCGTCCGCGCAGGGGAGTACCGTATCGCAGTCGGCGGCTCACAGCCGTCATCCAGCGCACCGTCCACTTCATTCGCAATCGAAGGCTCGCAGCCACTGCCTCACTAACCAGAGTCGTAAAGGGTGCTATGAAGATCACCAGCGCACGCTTGATTATCTGCTCTCCCGACCGCAACTTCGTCACGTTAAAGATCGAGACGGACGAGGGCATCTACGGCCTCGGCGACGCCACGCTGAACGGCCGCGAGCTGGCCGTAGCAAGCTACCTCAGCGAGCACGTCTGCCCCTGCCTCATCGGCCGCGACCCATCCCAGATCGAGGACATCTGGCAGTACCTCTATCGCGGAGCCTACTGGCGGCGCGGCCCCGTCACGATGACCGCCATCGCCGCGGTCGACGTCGCGCTCTGGGACATCAAGGGCAAGGCCCTCAACACGCCGGTCTACAACCTGCTCGGCGGCAAGAGCCGCGACGGCGTCATGGTCTACGCCCACGCCAACGGCCGCGACATCGACGAGACCGTCGATTCGGTACGCAAGGAGATGGAGCTGGGCTACATCGCCGTGCGCGCGCAGAGCGGCATCCCCGGCATGTCCGGCACCTACGGCGTGCCCAAGGGCACCAAGGCGTACGAGCCCGCCGAGCGCGGCCTGCCCAGCGAAAGCCTATGGTCCAGCGAGCGTTACCTGCGCGCCGCGCCCAAGCTCTTCGAGCGTCTGCGCGTCGAGCTAGGCGAAGACGTTCACCTCCTCCACGATGTACACCACCGCCTGACCCCCATTGAAGCCGCCCGCCTCGGCAAAGCACTCGAGCCCGCAAACCTCTTCTGGATGGAAGACCCCGTTCCCGCCGAGCTGCAAGAGGGCTTCAAGCTCATCCGCGAGCACACGACCACCCCCATCGCCACCGGCGAGGTCTTCAACTCCTTCTGGGACGCGCACGATCTCATCCGCAACCAGTGGATCGACTACCTGCGCATGACCATCGTCCACGGCGGCGGCCTCACCGCGCTCAAGAAGGCTGCCGACTTCGCCGCCATCTACCACGTCCGCACGGGCTGCCACGGAGCCACCGATCTCTCTCCTGTAACGATGGCGGCGGCACTGCACTTCGGTCTGTCGATCCACAACTTCGGCGTGCAGGAGCACATGCGCCACAGCGCCCTCACCGACGCAGTCTTTCCCCACGAGTACACCTTTAGCGCGGGCTACATGTACCCCGGTGACAAGCCCGGCCTCGGCGTCGATATCGACGAGACGCTGGCCGCGAAGTACCCCTACGAACGCGCCTACCTACCGCTGGCCCGCAAGCTCGACGGCACCCTCACAGACTGGTAGCCACTGCCAGCAACGAAAGGACGTATCCGTGAGATCGACTCGCAGAATCCTTGGTATAGCATTGGTGCTTGTCAGCGGTGTAAGCAGCATCTTCGCGCAGTCGTCCTCCGTCGTGGTCAGCGCCGCATCCGTACCCGACAGCCAGGCCGCATGGCTGCGCTATCAGCCCCTGGGCGAAGCGAAAAGCCTCTACGCAAAGCTCCCATCGGTCCTTTGGAACGCAAGTAGCGGACCCACCTCACAGAGCGCATCGGAAGAACTCCATACCGGCCTCGAGCGGATGCTGGGCAAGCCGTTCAGCACCGCTGCCACGCTCCCCGCTCATGGAGACGCATTGGTTCTGGGCACCTCAAAGAGCCTAGCCGCCGCTGGCATCACAACTGCGCCCGTTGCAGAAGAAGGCTTTCGCATCGAGCGCGTCAGGCAGAAGGGAAGAGACCTCTGGGTCGTCACTGGAGGCTCGGAACGCGGCGAGCTATACGGCACCTTCCGATTGCTTTCCATGATCGCCGCAGGCACGCCGCTGCCACAGCAGCCCCTGATCGAAGAGCCCGCAAACAAGATCCGCTGGATCAACCAGTGGGACAACCTCAACGGCTCCATCGAGCGCGGCTACGGTGGCCGCTCCATCTTCTTCGACGACGGCCATGTCCGCGCCGACCTCACGCGCCCCGCCGAGTACGCCCGCCTGCTGGCCTCCATCGGCATCAACGGCGTCACCATCAACAACGTCAACTCCGACCTGCGCACCCTCACCCCCGAGATGATCGAAGAGATCGCCCGCGTCGCCGACGTCTTCCGTCCCTGGGGCGTCCGGCTCTCGCTCTCGGTCGATCTCTCCAGCCCCCAGGTCGTCGGCAAGCTTCCCACCTTCGACCCGCTCGATCCCACCGTAGCTGCCTGGTGGCAGAAGACCGTCGATCAGATCTACACCCGCATCCCCGACTTCGCGGGCTTCGTCGTCAAGGCCGACAGCGAAGGCCGCGCCGGCCCATCGCAGTACGGCCGCACCCCCGCCGAGGCCGCTAACGTGCTCGCCCGCGCCCTCCAGCCCCACGGCGGTCTGGTCCTCTACCGCGGTTTCGTCTACAACCACCACCTCGACTGGAACGACCTGAAGGCCGACCGCGCCCGCGCCGGTTACGACAACTTCCACACCCTCGACGGCAAGTTCGAGCCCAACGTCGTCATCCAGGTCAAGCACGGCCCCATCGACTTCCAGGTCCGCGAGCCGGTCAGCCCTCTCATCCCGGCCCTCCAGCACACTCCCCAGACCATCGAGCTACAGATCACCCAGGAGTACCTCGGCCAGCAACGCCACATGGTCTTCCTCGTGCCCATGTGGAAGTGGGTGCTCGACACCGACATGCGCGTCCCCGACCCCGACGGCAAGGCCCGCCACACCCCGGTCAAGCAGATCGTCTCCGGCCACAGCTTCCGCCAGCCCACCGGCGGCTTCGTCGGCGTGGCCAACGTTGGCCTCGAAGACAACTGGATGCACCACCCCATGGCCCTGGCCAACCTCTACGGCTACGGCAGGCTGGCCTGGAACCCCGACCTCACCAGCGAACAGATCATCGAGCAGTGGACTCGCATGAGCTTCGGCAACGATCCGCTCGTCGTCGCCACCATCGACCGCATCCAGCTCGAAAGCTGGCACGCCTACGAGAACTACTCCGGCCCCCTCGGCATCGGCACCCTCACCGAGATCACCGGCGTCCACTTCGGCCCCGGCATCGAGAGCGCCGAGCGCAACGGCTGGGGCCAGTGGTTCCGCGGCGACTCGAAGGGCATCGGCATGGACCGCACCGTCGCCACCGGCACCGGCTACATCGGCCAGTACCCACCGGAGCTAGCCGCCAAGTATGAGTCGCTAACGACCTGCCCGGATGACCTGCTCCTCTTCATGCACCACGTCCCCTACACGCACCAGCTCCACTCCGGCAAAACAGTCGTCCAGCACGTCTACGACAGCCACTACGAAGGAGCCGCCACCGCAGCCAGTTACTCCACCGAGTGGGCCAAACTGAAGGGCCACGTCGATCCCGCCACCTACACCCAGGTAGCCGACCTCTTCACCTACCAGGCTGGCCACGCCATCGTCTGGCGCGACGCCGTCAACGACTGGTTCCACCGCATCTCCGGCATCGACGACACCGCAGGCCGCGTAGGCCACCACTCCGGCCGCATCGAAGCCGAAAACATGACCCCCGACGGCTACACCCCGGTTGACGTCACCCCGTGGGAGACCGCATCGGGAGGCAAGGCCGTAGCCTGCAACCGCGCCGAAACCTGCACCCTAACCACCAAAACCACCGTTCCCGAAGGCCGTTACAACATAGCCATCCAGTACTTCGACCTGCACAGCGGAACCTCCAGCTTCGACCTGCTCCTGAACGGTCACTCCATCGCCACCTGGAAGGCCAACGCCACCCTCCCGCCGGACCGTCCAGACGTCCGCCTCAACGGCCACACTAGCACTCGTTTCACCACACCACCCGTCGCTCTCCACGCCGGTGACACGCTCGAGCTACGCGGCACCTCCGAGGGCAAGGAACCAGCCCCGGTCGATTACATCGAGCTGACCCCAGCCACTCCCTAGCCAAAGCCCGCACAAATAAAAGAGGCACGGATTATCCGTGCCTCTTTTTGCCTGTAAGCCTTACTTCGTCGGACTAGCCGCCAAAAACGGCGAGCAGCAAGGTTTACCCATCGGCTGGAACTCCATCAGTTCCGCCCGTGTCCCATCCGGATCATAGATATTGAGCTGCCACTTGCTATCCCGCCCAATCTGCGGCGGCGAGTGCTTGGCGTTCAAACGATCCCCCAGATAAAGCACGTTCATCGTCTTCTCCATGTTGAAGACGCCCAGAGCAAAGTGGTTGAGCACGCCCGCCGCGCTCTGCGTCATGGTCGACGGAATCCCGGTCTTCTCCGGCCCCTTCACCGTCATGTACTCCACCCAGTCCGTCCCGTCCGGCACCTGGATCGAGATCCAGTCATGCGCGTCTTCCTTCATGCCGCCGTGCCAGTAAGGCCGGAAGCCCAACACCCGCTGATAAAAGGTATCCTCAGCCTCGGGATCATGCACGATATAGCCCACATGAATCATGTGGTTGCTCAGCGGGTTGTTGGGAACAGCGATAGGATGAGCCGAAGGCTGCACAAACTGCACCCGGTTACCCTCCGGGTCCTTCACCTCAAAGTAGCGGCTGCCGTCACTCACCTGCGTCACCGCATCGGGCACCGCGATACCTTGCGCGCCCAGGTACTTGCGCAGCGCCTCGGCGTTGGCAGTGTTGTACCCAGCATGGTCGAAGCGATTCACCCCCGCTCCCGCAGGTAAGGGAAGCACCTCAACAAACTGGATCGGGTTGAAGTAGTAGCGCACCCCGGCCGGGTTCTCGGGATCGATCCCCTTCATCGCACCCAGGTCATGCACGTAGAACTGTTCCGTCTTCGCCGGGTCCTCGCTGTAGACGCTGAGGTGCGAGACACTCGTAATCTTCGGCCGTTCCTGGCCGACCGCTCCGCTAACCCCATACCCAAGCAGGGAAACGCATACTACTGCCAACCCCGCTGCTTTATTCCATCCCATCATCGCCCTCGCATCCGCCTTCAAATTACTCATTAGGAATCAAAGTATAGCCCGATCCGGCTACTACTGGCCTGCGTTGCTTCCGCCGTTGGCAGCACTGGCCGCGTGCGCAGCCGGAGCGGTCAGGTAACGGCTTGCAAACTCAATAAACGTCGGCCAGTTCGGCACCGGAGTATGCCCTCCGCTATGCTGACGAAACGCCAGATCTCCACCAATCAGCGGCGTCTCCATCGGCGGAAACTCCGTCGTAGCCAGATCCTTCTTTCCCAGCAGCCGATACACCGGCCCAGCCGCGACGGCGGCCATAAACATCCCCTTCGCATCCACCCAGCCGTCCCCGGCAGCCAGAGCGCCACCGCTGATGAACACCGGCCGCGGCGCGCACAGCGCAATCAGCTCATGCGCATCCACCGGCAGATCTTTCCACTGCAAAGGCCCCGCATACTTCAGAAAGTTACCCGCCATCCAGTGATACTCGTTGGTCCCGGCCACATTCTCGACGATCTCGCCCCAGTTCCTCCGGCTCAGCTTGGCTCCTCCCTCGCCCGACGAGCTGACATAAGCAATCGCAAACCGAGGCTCATAAGCCATCGCCACCACTGTCGCCTTGCCATAGCGCGAGTGGCCCTCGATCCCTACCTGCTTCGCGTCCACGGCCTTGTCAGTCTCAAAGTAATCGAGCGCCCGGCTCGCGCCCCACGCCCACGCCCGCAACGCTCCCCAGTCGTCCAGCTTGCGCGGCTGGCCCTTGTTCACCAGCCCGATAATCCCCTCGGTCAGCCCCCCGCCGTTATCCGCCTGGATGCTTGCCGGGCTCAGCTCCGCATATCCCCAACCCTTTGCCAGCACCTGCTGCTGCCACGTCGGTCCCGGCGGCGGTGGCGGGGGAGCCGAAGCGCCCGGACGAACCGGCCTCGGCCCGATAAATCCAAACTCCATCATCACCGGCACCGGCCCGCTGGCCTTGGCCGGAGTCGTCAGCTCCAACTGAATATCGACCGTAATCAGGGGATAGGCGGAGTTGTCCACATGCCCCACCAGGCTTTTGGTCACGATGGGCACATCGCCGTTCATGCCCTCCTTCGTGCTCTTCACCTCCCACGTCACCTTGGGAGTGTTCTTCGGCATCCGGCCGTAGATCTCGCGGTCGAAGAGCTCAAACAGCTCCGGCCTGCGCACGTTCCACCACACCTTCGCCGACGTCACCTTCTTGCCGTTGTTCAATACCAACGGGTCCGGAAGCCCCACAATGGGGTTCGCCTTGCTCTCATCGTAGTTGGCAAAGCTAGGGTCCTGCGGGTTCGTCCCATTGCGCCCCGGCCGGATCGACGTCATGTGCAGTTGCTCCATGACGCGCTGATGATCCTGCTCGGACGTCAGGTGCACGACCGGTGGGTACGTCGCCTGCCCTCGTGCTGCATTGCCTGCAAGCCCGGTTGTTAGTGCCAGGATCAAAACCACAGCCTGCCGATGTCTGTTCATTTCCTTACCCTCGTTGGTCTAGCGGAAGATGATTTATACGGTATGACAATAAAGTAAGCGTCGCCGTTCTACGAGGACAGAGCTATGGCTGTCAAGGATTTTGTAAAGCGGCTAGTATTTCTTGGGAAATAAGCAACTTACATTCCATGCTTTATTTATGCGCAGGACGAAGTAAATCTGTCCTCATTCAGGGAACAGCTTCAGCCGCTGAGGAATAGACCTCCTTCGCGGAGGGCAGTCACTTCGTGACCTTCATACTTGTCTCGATGACTCAAAGTGCAAAGGTCCTCCCGTTGGCCGGAAACAAGCAATGCTCGTTTCCGGCCAATGGGAGGACCTCAGAAGATCACTCGCCCATTAAGCTAAGCGATGGGTGTCCCAGCCGCCCTGTAAATTGCCTCGATAGCGAGCAGATCCTTCAACCCCTCTTCACCCGCCGCAAGAGGCTCCTTGTCGTTGCGAACACAGTCGGAGAAGTGGTCGGCCTCTAGCGTGAACTGATAAGGATGCTGCTGGGTCGCACTAAGATCCACCGGCTCGCGCCCGATCCGTCCGCCCACATGGCCCTTGTCGTAGTTGAATGCCGGGCTGAACTCCAGATACCCCTTCGTCCCATTGACGGTCAACATGCTCGGCCCGCTCTGCCCATACGAGGTCCCGCACTTGGCGATGATTCCGGAGGGGAACTCCATCGTCCACTCCATCGACTGCTCCATCTCCGCAAAGCGCCCCGAGTGGTCCATCGTCGAGACCACCGCCGTAAACTTCTTTGGCTCCTCTTTGGTGATGTGACGAATCGCGTTCAGCGGATAGACCCCAAGATCCATAATCGGCCCACCGCCTGCCAGAGCCTTGTTCAGCCTCCACTGCGGAGCCTTCATCTGCGCGTAATAGCCGCCGGTGAACGACTGGATATCCCCGATATCGCCCGCCTCGATCATCGCAATGGCCTTCTTCCACGTTGGCTCATACTGAATGCGGTACGCGATCATCAGCTTCACATTTGCTTTCTTGCACGCGGCGATCATCGCCCGGCACTCCTCGCTCGAGACGGCCATCGGCTTCTCGCAGAGCACATGCTTGCCCGCCTGCGCCGCCCGCACCGTGTATTCCTTGTGCATACTGTTGGGCAGACCGATGTACACCGCGTCCACGTCTTTGTTCTCGCGGATGCGGTCGAACTGCTCGTACGTATAGATCGAGCTTTTGGGGATGCCGTACATCTCCGCATACTTCACGCCCTTGGTGTCGGGATGGCCGGTCACCAGTGCGGTAATCTTCGAGCTTTGCGTAGCCTGACAGCCGCGCATGAAGATATCGGAGATCGTTCCCAACCCAACCGCGGCATAGCCGACGGGCTTACCCGTAGGGGTGTTCTGCGCGGACGCAGGCAGATAGCTCGAGGCCAGGGCGAGTGTAGAAAGCTTAGTGAAATCGCGACGGTTCATGCCCACAACTCTAAGCCGAGAAGGTGAAGATGTCGAGAGCTAAGCCACAGACCAGGGCTCCCTATCTCCAGCCTCTGATCCATGCCTTTCAACCAACGGTTGTCTTTGCCGTTGCCTGTTCTTTTGGTTGTCATTCAGGAGCGAAGCGAAGGAATCTGCCGTTGCTTTTGTTCTTGCCGTTGCTTCTGGGGTAGGTCCGGGCTTTAGCCCGGACATTAAAAACATGCACGGATGCGGACTCTAGCCCTCGAGGTATGCTTTCTTCTCCCGAGCCACAAAAAAACCGGCCCCAGCACTGACCTTCGTCAGTCTGGGGCCGGATTTCAAGCTGCATCAGTTAGTTGGTCAGGCTGTTGAACAGCAGTTTGAACGTCCCATAGGTCTGCGCGCGGTGCTGGGTGCGGAAGCCCACCAGAATCACCTTGCCCTTGCCCATCTCAGCCGAGATCATCGCCGCCTTGCCCTGGATCAGACCCTGACCCACCAGCCAGCCGCTCTGCAAAAGATCCCGGTTCTTCTGGTAGCTCACAATCACCGAGTACTTCTCGTTCGACTGGCTCGGAGCAATCTCGAAGACCGGATCGCCCTGAAGGAACAGCGCCAGCCCGTCCTTCGGCATACCGTAAGCCAGCGGGTTCGTCGTGTCGAAGTCCACCTTCAGCGTGGACCCAGGGCACCAGAACTGCTTGGTGGTAGCGTTGGCCAGAATATTGCGCGCATGCACGCCCAGCCGGTCGATGGCGAAGTTGCTTGCCATGCCCAGCGTCACCACGGTGCCGCCCTGCTGCACAAAGGTCTTCAGCGAGGTCACGCCATCAGCCCCCATGCCGCTGCGGTACTCCGGCGGATAGTCCGTCGCCGAGCCACGCTCACCGCCGCCGCCACGTCCTCCCGTTCCCGGCTCGCCCGTCAGCGTCGTCGTCGCATCGTCCGGCAGGATAATGACGTCGTACTTCGCATTCAGGTCGCCCTTCTTGATCTCCGGGTCAAAGATGTTGACCGAGTTATAGCCCCACTGCTCCAGCAGCCAGCGCGTCCAGCCCTCGTCCACGTTGCCGCCAAAGTAGCGCTGGTACAGGCCAATCCGCAGGTGCTTCAGCTCGTGCGTCGAGCCAGCCGGAATCGAGGCCACCGGCAGAAAGTCCACGCCGGTCTTGGTCGCGATCTCCTTCATATCGGCCTCAGAGCCCTTGCCGACCACGAAGTCGCCCAGCGTCAGGCCGTCGCCAGCCTTATCCACTCGGCTTACCTTCACACCCTTGTTCTGAAGCAGGTTCACCGCCATAAAGGTGTTGTCGAGCTTCGCGCTCAGCGTGTATCCCGCGCTGCCCGCCTGCACCTTGCCCGGAGCCAGTGGAGCCGCCGTAATCAGTTGCAGATCCGCGTTGATCGGCCCGGCCACCGGATCGACCCGCACACCCATGAACTCGTACATCGTGTCGGTCGAGAGGTCGTACGGACGGATAGGATCGCCGTTCTTATCCCGCGTCCAGTCGTTATCGGGGAAGAAGTTCTTATCCAGCAGGTTCTTGATAAGACCCATCTTCGGTTGCGCCGTCGTGATGACGTAGGTGCCCGCCTCGTAGCTGCGTCCATCGGCGGTGGTAAAGGGCTTACCCGCCTTCTGGATATCAATACCCTGAACCAGCAGCTTCTGAATCATCAGGTTCGCAGTAATGGGATCGTGCTGCGTAGTCGGAACTACATAAGCCTGCACATCGCTCTTGGCCCCGCGCTCAGTCTGCCGGACAGCCTTCTGATACGCATTCCAAAGCACCGTCTCACGGTTCTTCGAGGCAATCTCGAGCGCCGCCCACGCAGAGGTCTTCTGCATATCGACGATGTTGCGCAGGTGCCACCATCCGCCCGGCCACGGGTCCGGGAAGATCGTCTCCTCCTCGTACTTCGGCAGGTTGCGCGCGCCGCCTTGTAGCTGCTCGGGCAGAATGTACATCGGGGTCGCCAGCTTGGCGCTCGCCGACTCCGTCAACATGCCGTCGATGTTATGGAACGGCGTAATCCAGTGGAAGCCGAAGTGTCCCCAGCCCGAGTAGATGGCGTTGTTGATCGCGCCCGTATACCCGTTCTCAGACTCCTTGTACGCCATTTGCGCGCCATACCAGGCCACCTCGCGCCACGTCAGCGGATCGGCATAAGGCCGACCCGGCTCCGCATAGGGCGGCAGCGAGATACGCGGGCCATAGCTTCCCATGTGGTGGTGATCGACATAGACCTCAGGCCGCCAGTTCGTAAACAGGATGCTGGCCATGTACTGCGACTCCCGCATCTGCGTCATAAACGCGTCGCGGTTATCGTCGTGGCCGATGTACTTCGCATACAAGGAGGGGTAGTTCACACCTTCATACGGAGTCCCCAGCGTCTTGTTGTACCAGTCCGTCACCATCAGCTCGCCGTCGGGATTGAAACACGGAACCTCAATAAAGACGACGTTATCGAGGATGCGCTGCGTATCCTCATCCTTGCGCGTCAGCAGGTCGTAGGCCAGCTCCGGAGCCATCTGGGTTCCGCCGATCTCGGTCGCGTGCATACTCATCGACTGCACGATGACGACCTTGCCCGCGCCCACCAGCTTCTTGATCTCATCGACCGGCGTGTTGCCCGGATGCACGATCGTCAGGTTGTTCTTCTGGATCGTGTCGAGGTTCTGCATGTTCTTCGCCGAGGTGATAATCACCATCAGGAACGGATTGTCATTCATGGTCGGCCCCATGTTGATGACCTTCATCCGGCCGCCGCTCTGCTTCTCGATGACCCCGTAGTAGTCCACGATCTTGTCCCAGCGCGCCATGTGGCGGTCGGCGCCCAGTTGGAAGCCGAAGAACTTATCCGGCGGGGTAACGGTCGTCTGGGCCGCGAGCGAGCCCGTCATCACGGATGCCAAAGCAATGGCGCTTAGCCAACAGGTATTGCGAAGAGAGCGCATAGGACGGTGAAGCCTCCAGAGTTCAGCAAATGGACTGCTTGAAAAACAGGGACAACAAAAACAGGAAAGACAAGGCCCTGCGCAAGGCAAAGTGCCCGCGCATTGACAGCGAAGTCATGTTACAGAACAGTTGTGGGTACGCGGGCAGTGTAACCGCCCATGGCCTCAAAGTCCAAGGACTAAAAACGTGGAAAAAGGCTGACGGATAAACTATTCAGATAGTAGCTACTGGTTTTGCTGTAACTATCGTTTCCGGGCAGTCCTGAGTTTTAGCTCGGAATTTGCATCCCGAACACAGTAAACTCATAGAAACAATCACACTCAGGACACCATCAGAAAGGCAACACGTGAAGGCACTTGTGAAATCCCAGGCCGCGCCCGGCCTCTGGCTCCAGGACGTTCCTGAGCCGGAAATGGGCATCAACGACGTCAAGATTCGCGTCCTCGCCACCGGCATCTGCGGCACCGACCTGCACATCTACCAGTGGGACTCGTGGGCTCAGAAGACCATTCCGGTGGGCCTCACCATCGGCCACGAGTTCGTCGGCGAGGTCGTGGCCTTCGGTTCGAACGTCATGGACATCAAGGTCGGCCAACTCGTCAGCGGCGAAGGCCACGTCGTCTGCGGCCGTTGCCGCAACTGCCTCGCCGGACGCCGTCATCTCTGCGCCAACACACTCGGCGTGGGTGTGCAGCGCAACGGCTGCTTCGCCGAGTTCATCGTGCTGCCCATGACCAACATCTGGAGCCACGCGCCCGGCATCCCCACCGAGATCGCGGCCATCTTCGACCCGCTCGGCAACGCGGTGCACACGGCGCTGGCGTTCCCCCCGCTGGGAGAGGACGTGCTGGTTACCGGAGCCGGTCCCATCGGCGTCATGGCCGCCGCGGTGGCCAAGCACGCGGGCGCGCGCCATGTCGTCATCTCCGATCCCAACCCCTACCGCCGCGAGCTGGCAGAGAAGGTCGGCGTCACCCGCGCCGTCAACCCGCTCGAGACCTCGCTCAAGGACGTGATGGCCGAGCTGAACATGCACGAGGGTTTCGACCGCGGCCTCGAGATGTCTGGCAACCCCGCCGCCTTCAAGGACATGCTCGCCAACATGAGCCACGGCGGCAAGATCGCCATCCTGGGCATCCCCTCGCAGGAGATCGCGATCGACTGGAACAGCGTCGTCTTCAACCAGTTGACGCTGCGCGGCATCTACGGCCGCGAGATGTACGAGACCTGGTACATGATGACGGTGATGCTCGAGTCCGGCCTGGATATCTCGCCGGTCATCACGCACCGCCTCAACTGGAAGGACTACGAGCAGGGCTTCGAAGCCATGCGCACCGGCAACTCAGGCAAGGTCGTCCTCGACTGGAGCGACGTCAGCTAAATTGAACCAATAATCGTTACAAATAAATGGCTGCGCCGCACTGGCGTAGCCATTTTGTCATGAACGATGATTGGAATGCTGTTGTTCTTGTCGTTGTTCTTGTCGTTGTTCTTGTCGTTGTTCTTGTCGTTGTTCTTGTCGTTGTTCTTGTCGTTGTTCTTGTCGTTGTTCTTGTCGTTGCTTGTTTTCTTGGTTGTCATTCAGGAGCGAAGCGGAGGAATCTGCTTTTGCCGTTGCCGTTGCTTTTGCTTCTGGGGTAGGTCCGGGCTTTAGCCCGGACATTAAAAACATGCACAGATGCGGGCTTTAGCCCCCGAGGTATGCTTTCTTCACCCCAGCCCCATATCCGGGTGCCCATGTCTCGCGTCTGAGACATGGGTTTCAACCGAGCCACCCCACCCCACCACGACAAACCCCACCCCACAATGAGATCGTGGATGCAGAGGCCCACATGCCACTCGCCCCACTCGACATCCGCCCCAGCCGCGACCCCCGCTACCCCGCAGGCTCAGCCTTCCTGCCGCCGCTCCTCTCAGGCATGTTCCGCCGCATCGACGCCACCGAATCCATCACCCGCCTGGCCACCCGCTTCGGCGACCTGGTCCATACCACCGCCTTCGGCCGCCACATCTACCAACTCAACCACCCAACCTTGATCGAAGACTTCTTCCTGAAGGACGCGGCCAAACACCATCGCGGCATGGTGATGCAGCGCGCCCGCGTCATCCTCGGCGACGGTCTGCTGACCTCCGAAGAACCGACCCACATGCGCCAGCGCCGTCTGGCCCAACCCGCCTTCCACCGCCAGCGCATCGCCGCCTACGGCGAGACCATCGGCAGGGAAGCAGTCCGCATCTCCGCAAGCTGGCAGCCCGGCACCACCACCGACCTCCACGAGTCCATGCTCGAACTGGCCCTGCGCATCGTCGGCAAGTGCCTCTTCGACCTCGACGTGAACTCACGTGACGAGGTCCGTCGCATCTCTGCCGCGGTCGACGCCTTCATGGGCTTCCTGCCGCTGGCGCTGCTCCCGTTCTCCACGCAGATCCAGCGCCTGCCCCTGCCCGCCATGCGCCGCATCCGTCGCGGCCAAGCCGAGCTGGACGCCCTCATCTACGGCATGATCCGCGAGCGCCGCGCCCACCCCGGCGACCGTGGCGACTTGCTTTCCATGCTGATCGAAGCCGCCGACCCCGAAGACCCGTCCTACACCATGAGCGACCAGCAGATCCACGACGAGTGCCTCACCATCCTGCTGGCGGGCCACGAGACCACGGCCAACGCCCTCAGCTTCGCCCTGTGGCTCATGGCCCAGCATCCTGACGTACAGCAACGGCTGCATGCCGAGGCCACAGCCGTCTTCCCCGGCCGCGCCCCCAACGCAGCGGACTACGGAAACCTGCCCTACGCCACGCAGGTCTTCTCGGAGGCTCTCCGCCTCTACCCACCCGTGTGGGTCACGGCCCGCACCTGCGTCGAGCCTTACGAGATCGCGCGCTTCACCATCCCGCGCGGAGCCATCCTGATCGCCCCGCAGTTCGTGGTCCACCGCGACCCGCGCTTCTTCGACGAGCCGCTCCGCTTCAACCCCGACCGCTGGACGGAGGCAGAGCGTTCGCAACGTCCCCGATATACCTTCTTCCCCTTCGCGGCAGGTTCGCGCCAGTGCATCGGCGAGGGGCTGGCCTGGATGGAGGGAGTCCTCTCACTGGCCACCTTTGCCCGCGACTGGCAGCTAACGCCCACTCCCGGCTCGCCCGCCAAAATCGCCGTCAACCCGGCCATCAGCCTGCGTCCGAAGCACGGTTTGGCTCTCAGCCTCAGTCGTCATTAAAAGACAGCAGCAAAAGCGCCCTAACGCCGGGCGGGCGCCACTTCGTGGGGTTTTGGAAGCTGCGCGTGTCTTGAACAGGCGGTAAATTCCGCCCCTCAGTACCAACGTTCCCCCATTCCACCCGTCCAATCCCGAGAAGTACTCTTGCAACACCCGTCATTTGACGAAAGAATAAGAAGGCCCGGCCCTCTACCGCCGCGCCACCGGGAGTTTACCTTGAACCTCTTCGCCAGCTCGACCATCGCCAGCAACCTCCTCCGGAAGACCGCCGCACTCGCCGCCTTCGCAGTTGCCGCCCCTCTGCTCCACGCCGCCCAGCTCTCCAGCGACGGCAAGTCCAGCATCCCCAAGGACATCCAGCAGATCATCGTCGTCGACTACCGCGCCATGCAGAACTCCCCGGCGGCGATGAATCTCAAAGATCGCGTCCTTCCCCCCGAGCTGAAGCGCCTCGAGACAGCGCTCAAGACCTCTGGCCTCAAGGTCGATCAGGACGCCGATACCCTCGCCTTCGCTTCCTTCCGCCAGGGCGGCGCTGATTCCAATAACACCCGCATCGTCGGCATCGCGCAGGGCCAGTTCCACACCAACGCCATCATGGCCAACTTCCTCAAGCAGAAGACCAAGCCGGTTGTCGTGCGCAACAACAGCATCTATCCGCTGGGTTCGGCGGGCATGAGCGTCGTCTTCCTGAACCAGACCACGATGGTCTTCGGCGACCGCGACGCGGTGCGGGCCGCCATCGACGCCCGCGACGGCCTCACCCAGAACTTCCTGGCCAACGCCGATATGGTCAACGAGATGACCGCCGTGGACAGCAAGGCGATCTGGAGCCTGCTCGACCAGAAGGGCACGCAGAACATGATGCGCGGCGTGATGGGCGACGCGGCGGGGCTGGCAGACTACGACACGGTCCGCAACCGCATGAAGAGCTCCCGTTACACGATGGACTTCTCGAACGGCGTCAAGTTCGAGATGGCCGTGGTGATGTCCGACACGATCACCGCCGCCACCGCCGCCACTCTGATGAAGGGCGTCTCGATCCTGAAGAAGACCTCCGGCGACCAGATGGAGAAGAACGCGCTCGACGCGACGAACATCGACTCCAACTCGGGCACCCTGACGGTCGATTACTCCTCCTCCGACAGCCAGTTCTCGAGCCTGCTCAGCTCGTCGCTCTTCCAGTCGGTAGTCCACTAATCCCCAGCCAATTAAAAGCAAAGAGGCCTCCGCGCTCCTGCGGAGGCCTCTTCGTTTGAATCCTCACATCCACACCCTTACAACCTTCTAACCCAGCTCTCCTCCGCTTCGGCCTCCCGCGTGCATCACTCTCCGGCATGGACAGCGGAATCTACGCCGTATACACCGGTCTGCTCGCACGCACGCAGGCACTCGACACCGCTTCAAACAACCTGGCCAACGCCAGCACCAGCGGCTTCCGGGCGCAGCGCGACTACTTCAGCAGCCTGCTCTCCTCGGGCCTCGACACCTCCGACGAGGGCTCGCAGGTAGGCAACAGCGTCAACAGCTACGGCATCCTCGGGGGCACCACGGTCGATATGGGCCAGGGTGCTCTGGTGCCCACGGCCAACCCGCTCGATCTCGGCATCCTGGGCACGGGCTTCTTCGCCATCACCACGGCGCAGGGCGTGCGCTACACCCGCGACGGCCAGTTCTCCCGCTCCGCCGCAGGGCAGCTCCAGACCGCCACAGGCGAGCCGGTACTCGACGATCAGGGCAAGCCCATCACGCTGCCCACCGGCAAGATCGAGATCTCCTCCGACGGCATCATCGCAGTAAATGGCGCGATCGCGGGCAAGGTCGGTCTCTACTCCTTTCCGGCCGGTTCGCAGCTAAAGGCCGAGGGCATCAACCGCTTCCTCCCGCCTACCAAGCCCGACGGAACCACCGTAAAACCCACGCTCGGTGGCGGCGTAGTCCACCAGGGCGAGCTTGAAGGCTCCAACCAGGACAGCGTCCACGGCACCATGAACCTCATCCTCATCCAGCGCCAGGCCGAGATGATGCAGAAGGCCCTCAGCCTCTTCCACAACGACTTCGACAAGACCGCCACCGAAGAACTCTCACGCGTATAACCCAGTATTTACGAGGTAAATAGAGATGATCCGAGCCCTATACACCGCCGCCAGCGGCATGAGCGCCCAGCAAGCCAACCTCGATACGGTCGCCAACAATCTGGCCAACTCGGCCACCGCCGGATTCCGCAGCCGCCGCGTCCAGTTCGAGGACATGATCTACCAGAATCTCGTCACGCCCGGCTCTCCGGCCAGCATCCAGACCACGCAGGCCGGACTCCAGATCGGCCTGGGTACGCGCTCGGCCGCGACCGAGGTCATCATGACCCAGGGCGACTTCAACCAGACCAGCAACCCGCTGGACGTCGCCATCCAGGGGCAGGGCTTCTTCCAGATTCAGCGCCCCGACGGCACGCTGGCCTACACACGCGCGGGCAGCTTCCACCTGAACAACCAGGGCGTCATCGTCACAGTGGACGGCGATATCCTGCTGCCCAGCATCTCGATTCCCGCCAACGCGACCAACATCGCCATCTCGAACTACGGCATCGTCTCGGCCAACATCCCTGGCCAGACCAACGTGGCCAACCTGGGGACGCTTCAGCTTGCTAACTTCGCCAATCCCGGCGGCCTGACCTCGCTCGGCGGCAACCTCTTCATGCAGTCTCCCTCTTCGGGAAACCCCATCACCGATACCCCCGGCGGTACCTCCGGCGTCGGCACCTTGCAGGAGGGATACGTCGAGAACTCCAACGTGGACGTCGTCACCGAGTTTGTCCAGATGATCCTGGCGCAGCGCGCCTACGAGAGCAACTCCAAGGTGATTCATGTCGCCGACGACATGTACCAGCAGATCAACGGCATGGTCCGGTAACAGTCCGTTATGGAGTCCGTCATGCGCCAACGATTCATACTCGCCGCTCTGTTGTTTACTGCTCAAAGCGGCGTGGCACAATCCGGAACAGGCATCGCCACTCCCTGCTTCGCATCGGTGGATGAAGCAGCGCGTCAGGAGGGGATGGTGGTGGCGCAGACGACCGGCTACCGGCTCCAGTCGCGGCGTTGGGACCCCTTCCTCAACCGTGGTTGGGCCATGGTCGCAAGCTGCGAGCACCCGGAGCGGCCCGAAGTTGCCGTCCCGCTCGCCCAGTCTCCGAACAGCCTTAAGGGCGCGATTGCCGATGCGACACCCCCGGCGGTGCGGGCTGGAGATATCGTCCACGTCCGCTACTACGGGCCGATGGTCCATCTGGAATTGAGCGCAGTGGCGCAGTCCAGCGGCTACCCAGGAGACACGATCCGAGCCCGTGTCAATCAGGGCGGGCAGGGGAGCGGCGGTACGGAACGATACGTCTCCGCAGTAGTTGTAGGGCCGCGCACGCTGGAGATTCAGCCATGATCCTCATTCGTAAAGCAAGCCTCATGCTTCTTCTGTTGGCGAGCGCCTCCGCGCTGCGCGGGCAGTCGGTCTTCGACACCCCGGCCACGCCAACAAAGCAGCCATCCAAGCCGCAGGGGGTCGTCGCCAAGCTGCTCACCCCCAAGCCCAACCCCGCTGCGACCTCACTCTCCTCATACCTCACCCGCGTCAAGGCCGAGACCGCCATCGACTACACCGCGGCGGGCTCCACCTGGACCGACAGCGGTCGTCTGGCACGGCTCAGCACCGACGTGCGCGCCCTGCGTCCGCACGACCTCATCTCCGTCGTCATCGCCGAGAACCTCTCGGCCTCAACCGACGGCACGGTCAAGAACAGCCGCGCTTCTAACGCCAACTCCTCCATCAGCGGTCTCATCGGCACCCTGCACGCGGGCAACGCGCTTCAGAACCTGATTAACCAGACCTCCGCTTCGGGGCTCAACGCACAGGGCCAGAGCGAGACCAACTCCAGCCTGAGCACCGTCCTCGGAGGCCAGGTCATCGAGGTGCTCTCGAACGGAACGCTGGTCATCGAGGCCGCCCGCCAGGTCGAGTTCGCCCAGCAGACCCAGACCATCATCCTGCGCGGCCTGGTGCGGCCCGAGGATATCTCGCAGCAGAACCAGATCCTGTCCACGGCCATCTCTTCGCTCGAGCTTGAGGTCAAAGGCAAGGGCATCGTCAACGACTACACTCACCGGCAGAACGCGCTCGTTCGGTTTCTGCAGAATATCCTGGTGTTTTGATGGGTCAGCGTCCTCCGTCTCTGTTTAGCGTTATCGTCTGCTTTTTGCCCCTGTTGCTTGTGCCCCGCTGCCTTGCGGTCGAGGCGACCTCTCTCAACAGCGGCTCCTCCGTCCGTCAGGCGCGGGTCAAGGACATCTCGACCATCGAAGGCATCCGCGATAATCAGCTCGTCGGTTATGGGTTGGTAGTCGGCCTCGAAGGCACAGGAGACAGCCAACAGACCACCTTCCCGGTCCAGACCCTGGCCTCGATGCTGCTGCGCATGGGCGTCAGCGTCCCGGCAGCCAGCATCCGCGTCCAGAACCTCGCGGCGGTCTTCGTCGCGGCGTCGCTGCCCGCGTTTTCGCGTCCGGGAACGAAGCTCGACATCACCGTCTCCTCGGCCGGAGACGCCCGCTCGCTCGAAGGCGGCCTGCTGCTGATGACGCCGCTCTACGGGGCCGACGGCAAGATCTACGCGCAGGCTCAGGGTCCGCTGGTGGTAGGGGGATACTCGGTGAGCGTCAACGGCAACACCCGGCAGTTGAACCACCCCAATACCGCCCGCGTGCCGCTGGGAGCCACGGTCGAGCGCGGCCTGGCCGTCGACCTGACTAACCGCACGCAGTTCTCCATCCTGCTCAACGAGGCCGACTTTCACAGCGCCGAGTCCATGGCCACGGCCATCAACGCCGAGCTGGGCCGTCCCGCCGCCCGCGCCTACGACAGCCGCCGCGTCGATCTCGAGGTGCTCAAGACGGACGACGTGCCGGTGCTGCTCTCGCGGGTGGAAGCAGTGGAGGTATCGGTCTTTCCCCGCGCCCGGGTCATCGTTAACGAACGCACAGGAACGGTGGTCATCGGGGGTACGGTGGTGCTGCAACCGGTCTCCATCCTGCATGGAGGCTTCGCGGTCAACGTCGTCACCGAGTTCAAGGTCTCGCAGCCCGGACCCTACGCCAGCGGCACCACGCAGGTCGTGCCCGTCACCCGCGTCGACGCCCGGGACCGCCCCGTCAACAGCATCGAGCTGAAGCAGGGTGCCACGGTGGACGACCTCGTCCGCAACCTCCAGACCATCGGGGCCACCTCCCGCGACGTCATCTCCATCCTGCAAGCGATGAAGTCCGCCGGAGCCCTCGAGGCGGAGCTGGAAGTTCTCTAACCCAGATACCTATTGACCGGGATACCCAAATGACCATCACTCCCATTGATTCCACCCCCGTCGATTCAACCCAGTCCGACCGCCAGCAGCAGTCCAAACTCGTAGACGGAGCCCGCCAGTTTGAAGCCATGCTCCTGGGCGAGATGTTGAAGCCACTCCACTTCGGCGAGGCCGCCGGGGCCGACGATGCCGACGGCGACTCCAGTGGAGGAGCCAACGATACCCTCCGCTCCATGGGGGTAGAGGCGCTCACAAAGTCACTGGCCAGCGGTCCGGGCTTTGGCATCGCAAAGCAGATCATCCAGCAGGTGAACAGGGAAGATCATTCGAAAAAAATAAAATCGTAATAGTACTAAAGTTTGAAAACACTAAGGCCGATACCGTAAGTGATGGAGGAACACGGTATGAACCTCAGCAGTAGCATCACCGGCGGCGTCACCAGCACGATCGCCCCGCCCCAGGCACTTCACAGCTCCTACGCGCCGGATCCCGGCTTAGAGGACAGTACCCCGGCGGCATCGGGCAGCAACCAGCCCGACCAGGCGACTCTCAGCTCCGCCAGCAGCTTCATCTCCCAGGCCGTCGGCAGCTCCAGCCCCGACTCCGATGTGCGGACCGAGAAGATCGCCGCCCTGCAACAGGCCATTGCCGACGGTACCTACAACGTCTCGGCGAGCGACGTCGCCGACAAGATCATCGGCTCGCTACTGCGCTAGTCCAGTTTTCGCGGGCAAGAGTTCAGAAACCTCATCGCCTTGCAGCGTGCCTGTAAGGTCAACGAGCCATCCGTATCCCAACGCAACACCTCATCTTCAGCCGACAGGATAAATCCATGGCAACTCTGACCTCGCTCACCGACATCGCCACCTCCGCCCTGGCCGCGGACCAGTACGCCCTGAACACCACCGCCAACAACGTGGCCAACCAGAACACCCCCGGCTACACCCGGGAGGTGGTCTCGTGGCAGGCTGGCGATACGGTCAACGTCGGCGGCCAGGCCGAGGCCCAGCCGCCCACCGTCTCGGAGACCTCTCAGCGCGACCGGGTGCTCGAGCAGCGTGTCCAGCAGCAGACCCAGGACACGTCGGCCAGCGGCGCACGCTCCTCGGTCCTCACCTCAATTGAAGGCATCTTCAGCCTCAGCTCCAGCAGCACCTCCTCGGCCGACACCCCCATCGGCACCGCGTTGAACTTCTTCTTCAGCTCGCTGACCGCCCTCTCGACCAACCCCGCCGACGCCTCCACCCGCCAGGGCGTGCTCTCGGCCGCGGGCAATCTGGCCTCGGCATTCAACTCCGCCTCCTCCCAGCTCAGCAGCATCAGCTCCTCCATCGGCTCCGAGCTTACAAGCTCGACCTCGGAGGTCAACTCGCTGACCAAGACCATCGCCTCGCTCAACGCCCAGATCGCCTCGCAGAGCCCCAACTCCGACGCCGGAACCCTCGAAGACCAGCGCCAGAACGCCATCGCCCAGCTCTCCGGCCTCATCGGGCTGGACCAGATCACGACCGAGAACAACGGCATCACCCTGACCACCACCAGCGGAGCCGTGCTGGTCACCGGCTCCACCAGCTCCAACATCTCGGTCTCCAACACCGGCAGCGGCTTCCAGGTCACGGACGCCACCGGCAACAACGTCAGCGCGGGACTTCAGGGTGGCAGCATCGGCGGCCTGCTCACCGCGCAGTCCACCGATCTCCCCGCCGCCGCCAACGCGCTCGACCAGTTGGCCTACACCCTGGGCAGCGCGATCAACGCCCAGAACGAGGCGGGCAACGCCTCGGACGGCACTCCCGGCCAGGCCATCTTCTCGTTGCCCACCACGGCCACCGGAGCAGCGGGCGCGATCAGCGTCATTCCGACCTCGGTGACGGCCATCGCCACCGCCGCCACGGACGAGGGCTCGACCGGCAACACCAACGCCCTCGCGCTCGCCAACGTGCAGAACACGGTCGGCGGCAACGGCCTGACCTTCGCAGGCACCTACGCCGCGCTGATCGGTCAGGTGGGCAACTCGGCCTCCTCCGTCAACGCGGAGAACACCGGTCAGCAAGCCACCCTGACCACCCTGACCAGCCAGCGCGACAGCCTCTCGGCGGTCTCGCTCGACGAAGAGGCTTCGAACCTGACTGTCTACCAGCGTTCTTACCAGGCTGCGGCCAAGATCTTCTCGGTGGCTGACTCCCTCGCCGTCAGCGCGCTCAACCTCGGCGAACAGACAACCGTCTCTTAGTGTTCTCTCTGGTCGGGAGAAGAATGCTCGTTTCCGGCCAGCGGGAGGACCTCAAAAGATCATTCCCCCATACCGCTCCGAGAACGGTACGAATGTACCTATAACAGAAGGTAGAGAGCATATATGCGCGTCGATCCTAACTATGCCAATAACCTCGTCCAGTCCCTCGGGCAGGTCAGCCTCAGCGAACAGAACCTCACCCAGGAGCTATCGAGCGGCCTGCGCGTCTCCACCCTCTCCGACGATCCGGTCGCAGTCGCCCAAAGCTCGCTCTTCTCCGCATCCTTGGGCAATCTGGACTCGTTCGTCAAATCCTCCACGGCCGAGCAGAGCCAGTTGACCTTCACCGACTCGACCCTCGGCGAGGTGGTAACACAGCTTACCTCGGCGATCTCGCTCGCCACCGGAGCCGCCAACGGAACCAACAACAGCGCGAACCTCTCCTCGGCGGCGACCGAGGCCACCGGCATCCGCGACCAGGTGCTGGCGCTGGCCAACACCAGCTACCAGGGGCAACACCTCTTCAGCGGCAGCCAGGGCAACACCACTCCGTTTACGCTGGACTCCTCGACCAACCCCGCCACGGTCACCTACCAGGGCGACGACAAGACCCAGAATATCGCCACGCCCAACGGACAGAAGGTCCAGCTCAACCTTCCGGGCGACGCGGTCTTCTCCTCGGCACTGACAAGCCTCAACCAGCTCGTCAGCGACCTGACCAGCGGCAATACCGCCGGGATCGCCACCGACAGCTCCGCGCTCTCCGCCGCGCTCTCGGGCGTCAGCCGGCAGCGCAGCGTCCTCGATAACTCGCTGAGCCAGCTGACCAACGACTCCACCTACGCCAATACTCAGGTGGCCACGCTCACCGCCGCGCAGACCACGCTCATCTCTGCCGACCCGGCTCAGGTGGCTACGGACCTCAGCAACTCCGAGGTCCAGCAGAAGGCGCTCGACAGCGTCATCTCCAGCCTGAGCCAGAACGGGCTCTTCAGTTACCTGCAGCCGTAGCTCCATCCATAGCAACAGGGCAGGCTTGCGGTAGACTGCATCTGGCGGCGTTTATGCTGCCAGATGCAGTCTTTGCAGGAGATCTGGTTGAACGTCCTTGAACCTGTCAGCGCCTCAAACTCCGGCGGCCTTCGCGTAGCCCTGCCGTACCTCATCGAGCAGGACTGGGCCGCTTACACGCCCGAGCAGCACGCCGTCTGGGGCGAGCTGGTCGGACGCCGTATGCCTCAACTGCGCCAGCACGCCTGCCGGGAGTACCTCGACGGCTTCGAGCAGATCGGCTTGCAGGAGTCGCACCTGCCCGACCTCAAGGCCATCAGCGCGCGCCTGCGCCCTCGCACCGGCTGGGAGTCCACACCGGTCAGCGGTTTCTTGCCGGGAGATGCCTTCTTCGAGATGCTCGCCGCCCGCCGGTTTCCCACCACCACCTGGCTGCGCTCACGCGAGGCGATGGAGTATACCCCCGAGCCGGATATCTTCCACGACGTCTTCGGCCACGTCCCCATGCACGCGCACCCGGTCTTCGGAGACTTCCTCCAGCACTACGGCCAGCTTTGCGCTGCGCAGCCCGATCCCGTGACGCTCGAGCGCCTGGGCCGCCTCTTCTGGTTCACGGTCGAGTTCGGGCTCATCCGCGAGCGGGGCGAGATCAAGGTATACGGCAGCGGCCTCATCAGCTCGCACGGTGAGTGCACCCGTGTATTGGCCGGTGGTTGCGAGATTCGCGACTTCAATCTGGATGCGGTGCTGAACCAGGAGTTCGATACCGGAGCCATGCAGCCGGTTCTGTATGCGGTAGAGTCCTTCGACCAGATCTACGAGGCCACCAAGCAGGCAGAGGCGCGGCTAGGCTAGATCCCCAACCTGAATCGCCCATCCGATCATCAACAGCAGGGGAGCCGGTCCCGGCTCCGCCGTCGCCAGTCCGCCCAGCGTTGTGGAGCAGACCTGTTCCTCCGGCGTCGTGGCCTTCGACACCGCCACGCACGGAGTTTCGGCGGCGATCCCTGACTCCATCAGGCTCCGTGACAGCGCCTCGAAGTCCCTCCCCGGCATGTAGAGCACCAGGGTAGCCTCTTCCGGAAATGCTCCCTGCCAGCTTGGGATCAGGTTCGTCTTACCCGCCGCGTGGTGGGCCGTCGCCAGAATCAGCTTCGAGGCTGCCGCCCGGTCGGTCAGGGGAGTCTTGAGCGAGGCCGCCACAGCAAAGGCCGCCGTGATTCCCGACACGATCTCGAACGGAATCCCCGCTGTCCGCAGCGCCTCGATCTCCTCACCTGCCCGTCCAAACACCAGCGGATCACCAGACTTTAGCCGCACCACCGACCGTCCCAATCCAGCGTGGTGCAACATCAACTCGTGGATTCCAGCCTGTGTAATACGGGGTTGTCCGCAGCGCTTACCAACGGGAATAATCTCCGAATCTTGATGTGTCAGTTGAAGTATTTGGTCTGAAACCAAGTCATCAGGAAGAATAACGTCAGCCGTCTCCAAGAGCCTTAACGCCCGCAACGTAAGTAAATTCGGATCACCCGGACCCGCGCCGACCAGGTATACGGTTCCTGCTGCTGCCGCTGGATTGGCTGTAACCCCAGTAGGAGCAGGGCGATAAAGCGTTCGGGAGTCCGGTTCGACGGTCACTTCGAAGTCTCAGGCAGGGGATTCGTCTTTGCGTGGGCACGGGCCATCACCCGGCTCGGACAACCGTCGTATCCACAGACCTCACGTTGCGCCAACTGGTGCAGAAGGAGCTTCCGCTCCTCGTTCAGCGGCTCCATCTGGACCACCTCCCGGCGCAGATTGCCCAGGTCGGTCAGCCAATCGCCGGTGTCGAGCGGAAGCTGTGCGTTGATCTCCTTGCGCAGCCGTTGCGCAAGCGCCGGACTGGCCCCAGCGGTCGAAATCGCAATCTGAAGGTCGCCGCGTCGCACCACGGAAGGGAAGTAGAAGTCGCAAAACGGCGGGTCGTCCACCGCGTTGCAGAGTACGTTTTTCTCCTGCGCCTCCAGGTAGACCGCCCGGTTGACTGCCCCGATATTCGTAGCTGTGACCACCAGAAACGTGCCCTCGGCGACGTCGCCAGCCTCAAACGCTCGTTTGATCCAAGTCACCTCGCCGCTGGCCGCCAACTCGGCGACAGCCTCTCCGGCCTCCGGCGCGATCACGGTCACGTCGGCGTGACCCGCCCGCAACGACTCGATCTTGCTCGCGGCAAGATTACCCGCGCCCACCACAAGACAGCGTCGGCCAGTCAGCTTCAGGAAGATCGGAAACAAGTCCATAACGCCTCAGTCCGAACTACGCGTCCGCGACGTGCCTTCCGCCAGCCGGAGGCAGATCCCGCTCCACCGGCTCGACGAAGCTGCCGTTGAGCTGCGCCCGCAGATGCTCGTCGTCGGTGCGGTTGAAGTACGAGCGCAGGTCCTCGCCCGGCTCGCGTACGGCCAGGTAGCCGCGCAGCAGACGCTCAATCGCACCGGGGCAGTCTTCGGCGGCGGCGCGGAAGCCCAGCGCCCGTGCCGGACGGGCGTACTTGCCCACCGAGCCGCCGACGCAGAAGTAGAACGCATCGACGATCTTGCCGTCCTTCTTCAGTTTCTTTCCTTCAAGCCCGATATCTGCGATCCAGTGCTGTCCGCAGGAGTTCGTGCATCCGGTCACGTGCAGCTTGATCTGCTGGTCGAAGGCGGGCAGGCGCTCCTCCATCTCGGCCACGAGCCACTTCGAGAACGCCTTGGTCTCGGCAATGGCCAGCTTGCAGAACTCGGTGCCGGTGCAGGCGATAGCTCCGCGCCAGAAGGGCGAAACCTCGACCTGAAGCTCGATTGCCTTCAATTCTTCAACTAACACGCGAACATTTTCGTTCTTGATGTTGACCAGAATGATGTTCTGCATGATGGTGGCGCGCAGACTGCCGTCGCCGTACTTCTCCGCCAGCTCGGCCAGCTTCTCCAGCTGATCGCCCGAGAGCCGCCCGCGCAGCACGCTCGCACCCACCGCCGACAGCCCCGCCTGTTTCTGCGGCGTGACGCCGATGTGGTCGCGGTAGACGTCGTCGGGGATCACGTCGGCCGAGACCGGCGACGGATCGAGTTTGTAGCCCAGCTTGGCCTCGATGGCTTCGAGCATCGTTTCAGCCGTCCAGCCGTGACGCATAAAGAGGTACTTGATGCGGGCGCGAGTGCGGTTCTCGCGCAGCGCGTCCTGCTCGCGGAAGATGCGCACGACCGCCTCGACCACGTCATAAGCCTTGTCCTGCGGGATGAAGGCAGGGATGCGGACGGCGATGTGCGGCTCGGTGGAGAGACCTCCGCCGACGCGCAGTGTGTAGCCGATCTCCTCTAGACCGTTCACCTCGCGCTTGATCGCCGTCAGGGCGACGTCGTTGATCTCCGGGTACGAGCACCAGACCGGGCAGCCGGTCGCCGTGATCTTGAACTTGCGCGGCAGATTGTAGAACTCGGGGTTGGCTGTCAGCTTGTGGGCGATCTCGAGCGCCAACGGGCTGGCGTCGAGCAGCTCGGTGTGCTCGATCCCGGCCAGCGGGCAACCGGTCACGTTGCGGACCACGTCGCCGCAAGCACCTTTGGGCGAGAGGCCGACGGCGGTCAGGGCATCGGTCACCTCAACCAGGCTCTGGATCGTCAGCCAGTGCAGTTGGATGTTCTGGCGGGTGGTGATGTCGGCCAGGTTGTTCGCGTGCCTCTTGGTCAGGTCGGCGATCACGCGGAGCTGCGCGCTGGTCAGGATGCCGTTGGGCAGACCAATCCGCATCATGAAGTATTCCGTGGACTTACCCTCGCCGCCTACGCCACCGGTCGCGCCTACGCCGTCGCCCTGGGTATAGATGCCCCACCACTTGAAGTACAGCCCGGTCCACTCCGGCAGTACCGAGTCACGCCCCGCAAGAGCGAACTGCCGCACCTCGTCCCAGGCCTCCCAGGGGTTCTTCGCCAGCTTCAGGCGCTCGGACTTCTGGGCCTTGGTTTCTTTGGGGGCGGACGTTACGGCGGCGGCGGTGGCAACTTCGGGCATGTTCTGCGATTCCTTGGGCTACGCGTAGATTTTGATCGGATAGGGAGGGACAAGTAAAAGCCCACCGGAGACAGTGGGCGCGCTCAACAGTTGCTTTAGCTTCAAAAGAGTCTAGAAGATAGAAGCATTCCTGTAACGCATGAAGCCCCGACAACAGTGGGTACAGTATGCGAGCGCGAACCTTGAATCCATCCCCTTGATGCTACGAGTCCAGTGCATCCGAGTCAAGGGCACTTCGTGCGGTTCTCGGGGCAGTAGGGAACGGATTCTCTTCTGAGGACCTCCCGTTGGTCGGCAGCGGGCATCGCTGTTTTCGAGCAATGGGGAAGTGTGCGAAGTTTTAAAGAGCCTTTGCCAGAGCTTCCTGTTGCAGCGTGAATAGCGTGCGAATACCGCCCTCGGCCAGGTCGAGCAGCTCGTTCAACTGCGCCCGGCTGTAGGAGTCCTTCTCGGCTGTCGCCTGCGTCTCCACCAGTCCGCCGTCGGCCAGCATCACCACATTCATATCGACCGTGGCGCGCGAGTCCTCCTCGTACGCCAGATCGAGCAACGTATTGCCGTCGACGATTCCAACCGAGGTCGCCGCGATCATCTGCTTCAGCGGAGAGCTCTTTAGCGTCCCCGCCTGCACCAGCTTGCCCAGCGCGATCGCCAGCGCCACCGACGCTCCGGTGATCGCCGTCGTGCGCGTGCCTCCGTCGGCCTGTAGCACGTCGCAGTCCAGTATGATGGTGCGCTCGCCCAGCGCTCGCATATCCACCACCGACCGCAACGAGCGGCCGATCAGCCGCTGAATCTCGTGCGTGCGCCCGCCGATCTTGCCGCGTTCGGACTCGCGCGCGCTCCGGGTCAACGTCGCCCGCGGCAACATGCCGTACTCAGCCGTCACCCAGCCCCGGCCGGAGTTGCGCATCCACCCCGGAACCCCCGTCTCCACGGTGGCGTTGCACAACACGCGCGTGTTACCGGCCTCGATCAGCACCGAACCTTCGGCGGTCGAGATGTACCCGGGAGTAATCGTTACGGTGCGAAGTGCATCGGCGGCGCGGCTGTCAGGACGGAAGATCTGTGACTCAAAACCCATCGGGCGATTATACCGGGCCGCCAGCCTGTGAATTTACCCGCACGTTGCCAGCCAGGAAAGCCGTGGAGGGCAGCAAGTCAAGAACCATTAAGAAACTTTCCGTTCCGAAATGGGAATTTCGAGACATTCAAAACTGGTTACGAAAGTTCCTGGTTAACAAAAAACGTGAAGCGGAGTACATTCGGAGCACGTTATGAAGGCTAATTCGAGTAACACAGCAGCCTATAAGTACCGTTGTTTCATTGGAACACTCACTGCTACCCAGATCAGCGTAACGGTCCGGCCGAAGTTTTCCTGCCTTGGAAGTGTCCTGAGTCTCCATGGTTATCAGAGGGGGCAGTTCCCCGTCTTCTTCGGAGGCTGCTCATCATGCTAAACCTTTGGGACCAGATCCCCTATAACAAGATCGGCGAGTTTGGCGATCGCTCCGGCCGCACCGGTTACACTCCCTCTCTGCACGAACCTGTGCCGGATTGGGACGTCACCGCGGAGATTCCCAACCCCTCGACCTCAGCTCCCGTCCTGCACCTGCTGGTCGTGGATGAAGACGCTCCCGTGCGTGGTGCCTGCTGCGAGATCGCTCGCAAGATGGGCTTCGCCGTGACGGCGGCCGAGAGTCTTCCGGCGGCGAGGGCCATCCTTCAACACCAGAAGGTCGACCTGATCCTGCTTGATCTGAAGTCGCCCGGTGGTTCGGCGCTCTCTCTGCTCGAGGAGGTCAAGGCGATCCATCCCGAGACCAACGTGGTGGTGATGACGGCCTACGCCACCGTGTCGAGCGCGGTGGAGGCCATGCGCATCGGAGCGGGCGATTATCTGACCAAGCCCTTTGCCGTTGAGGAGTTAGCCACGATCCTTGGACGAGCGGGCGACCGTCGCCAGTTCAACCTTGAGAGCCGCCGTCTGCGCGATCGTCTGCGCAGCCAAGGTGGCGTCGCTCCGCTGATCGGCCGCTCGCCCCAGATGGAGAAGCTCTATCGCATCCTGTCCAAGGTCGCTCACTCCAACCACCCGGTCATCATTCTGGGTGAGGGCGGCACGGGCAAGGAGGCGGTGGCGCGCTCCATCCACTTCAACGGCCCCAACGCCGCTAAGCCCTTTGTGCCGGTCGACTGCGGCTCGCTGGTTCCGGCGCTGGTCGAAGGCGAGTTGTTCGGCTATGTGAAGGGAGCGTTTCCCGGCGCGATGCGCACCAAGGAGGGATTGCTCTCGGTCGCCGCTGGGGGCACGGTATTCCTCGATGAGGTGGCGGACCTTCCACTAGACCTTCAAGGAAAGCTGCTGCGGGCATTGCAGCAGAAGGAGATACGTCCCATGGGGGCATCGCAGGCCGTGCCTATCTCGGCGCGTATCCTGGCCGCGACTAACCGCGATCTGAGCGCGATGGTGGATCAGGGGCGGTTCCGCCGCGACCTGTACTTCCGGCTCAACGTGGTTAGCCTGAGGATTCCGCCGCTCCGCGACCACAAGGAGGACATCCCCATGTTGGTGACGCACTTCCTGGAGCGCCAGCAGAAGGAGACGGGCACAGCCCACAGCTTCTCGGACGAGGCCCTGCGGGTCATCTCCGAGTACGAGTGGCCGGGCAACGTGCGCGAGTTGGAGGCAGCGATCCTGCGCGCCTGCGCTCTCTCTTCCGGGCCGGTCCTGCACACGGGCGACCTGCCGACGGAGTTGCAGGAGTTCCGTTTGGAGTCCGGCAGAAATCGTCCAGCCCGGATTGGTGAAGGCGGTGCATCTAGAAACCTGGGGGCGTCTCAGGCCTCCATTCAGGGGCACTCCTTTCCTGCGGAGGACTCCTCCAGCCTGGGGAATGGCTACGGGATGGGCTTTGCGGGAAAACGGGAGGCTGCGGGGATCATCTCCATCGCCGAGTTGGAGAAGAAGGCGATCCTTGGCACCATCCGCCAGCTAAACGGCGACAAGCTGATGGCGGCGCGGCTGCTCGGCATCGGTAAGACGACCCTGTATCGCAAGCTCAAGGAGTATGGGTTTGCAGACGTGAACTGACCGTAGGGCACCCGGCCTCGACTGCCGACTGGCGGCGGATACCGGGTGCTCTCAAGCACCACGTAATCGACTCAACGTAGTCCAGAGTTCGAAAGGTGAACGGATCGTGGCGACTTCATTAAGCAGGGATGTACTGGTCATTGCAACGTTTGTAGGGGCGGAGAACTGCGCTCTTGCAATTGAATCGCAGATTGGCTCCAGAGTTGAGCTGGCAACGAGCCGCAGGGCGGGGCTGGCGGCGCTTCGGCGGTCCCAGTTCGGCGTTGTGGTGGTGGAGGAGAGCTTGGCGGAGAGCGATCTGGAGTGGGCGGACGCTCTCTGGCAGTCTCTGGGTACGGCCATGCCGATCCAGGTCAACTTTGCCATCTCGGGCACGGCGCGGCTCACGCGCGAGGTTAGGTCGGCGCTGGCGCGGCGTGACGGGGAGCAGATAATCGTCCGCCGGGTGGTAACCGAGGAGATCGAAAACGACCTCAAGACCTCGCTGACGGGGCTGCTGTTGCAGAGCGAGCTGGCGCTGCGAGAGCCGGCCGTGCCTCCGGGGCTGGAGCCTAAACTGCGGTCGCTGGTCGAACTGGCGGGTGCGATCCGGGAGAGATTGCGGACATAAAGCAGCGAGCGGATAACATGGTGGCGTGGCCGCATGGTCACGGAGGCATAACGATGGGCTGCGTTCACCAGAAAGAGATCAAGGATGAGTTCCTTCATAGCAGGCACCGTCCCAAGGGCTGCGAGGAGTGCCTGAAGATCGGGCAGGGTTGGGTTCACCTGCGCGAGTGCCTCGTCTGCGGCCACGTCGGCTGCTGCGACTCCTCGATCGGCAAGCACGCCACCGGGCACTTTCACGCCGTCCATCATCCCGTCATGCGGTCGCTCGAGCCGGGCGACCACTGGGGCTGGTGCTTCGTGGACCAGCAGATGTTCGAGGTCCGATAATTTCCGGGCGGGGCTTTGCTATGCTTGGTCATCTCGTCCCCATCTTGGAGAATGTATGTCTGAAGTTGTATCGAACGTCGCACCCGAGTCCGCAGCGCCCACCCCGTCGGTCAAGATCACGGTTCGTCCCAACGGCCCGTTCCGCGTCGAAGGCCTCATCTCGCTGGTCGATGTAAACGGCGTCGAGTGGGACCTGACCGGCAAACCGGCCATCTCGCTCTGCCGCTGCGGCCTCTCGTCCAAGCGTCCCTTCTGCGACGGAACCCACGGCCGCGAAGGTTGGAAGTGCGATGCCAGCCCCATTCCCACCGAACCCGTAGCCCTGGGCTAACTCCAACTGTCCACGCGCCGCGTCTTCATTCCCGGAGGCGCGGCTCATCATCTTTTCCGGCCTGTCCGGTTCTCCGGAGTCCTGATGTTCCTTCGTCTCCGCTCTTTTTCGTCGCTGGCTGTGCTTACAGCGTCCTGTCTGGCTCCAGTTCTGGCGCAGCAGCCAGCCTCGCAGTATGTCGGCCAGTACCGGGGCGTGTCCGATCCGGACGCCGTCAACTCGGTTTACCTCGAGGACGGCCACCTCTATGAGGAGAGCGACCGCACCGCCCGCGTCGAACTGACGCCCGACGGCCACGACAGCTTCAGCATGGTCGATACCCCTGCGCACGTCGTCTTCCTTCGCGATGCGAAGGGGGGAGTCGCGACACTCCGCATCGTGATGGACCGCGATCACTCGACCCTGATCGAGGAGAAGCGCTTCAGCCTCGAGCCGGTCCGCCTGAACTATGCCCGCGAGTACACCCGCCGCGAGGCCATGATCCCGATGCGAGACGGCGTGAAGCTGCACGTCGTCATCCTGGAGCCGGTGGGGGAGCCAGCGGACGCTCACGAACCGCTGCCGATCCTTCTCGACCGCACGCCCTATGGTGTCGATAACTCTACCTCGCGCTCGATCAATACCAATAAGCCTGAACTCGCCGCCAGCGGCTATATCTTTGTCTTTGGCGATATCCGCGGGCGCTACAAGTCCGAGGGCCAGTTCGTGATGAACCGCCCCATCGTGGCCCACACGACGCCGAAGGATATCGACGAGACCACCGACACCCACGACACCATCGACTGGCTGCTCAAGAACGTGTCCCACAACTCCGGCCGTGTGGGCGTGCTGGGCATCTCGTACCCCGGCTTCCTGGCCATGATGGCCGGTATCGACGCGCATCCTGCCGTCAAGGCCATCTCGCCCCAGGCCCCCATGACCGACGTATGGATGGGCGACGACTTCTTCCATAACGGAGCCTTTCGCCAGAGCTACGGCTTCGACTATGTGCAGGAGCTGGAGGCGCAGAAGACCGACGTGGTCTCCGAGAGCAAGGAGGACACCTTCAACTTCTTCCTGCGCAACGGCAACTTCGAGGGTGCGGCCCGCGCCGCCAAGATGCAGCACCTGCCCACGGCAAGGATCTTCCTGACCCAGCCCGCATACACGAAGTTCTGGCGCGATATGGCGGTCCAGAACCACCTGACGAAGGTGGAGGTGCCCACGCTCGAGGTCGGCGGCTGGTGGGACCAGGAGGATATGTGGGGCACGCAGGCCGAGTACGCGGCGCTGAAGCCGCACGACACGGCGGGCGTCGTCCAGATGGTGCTCGGCCCCTGGAACCACGGTGGCTGGTCGGGCTACGGCCGCACGCTGGGCGGACCATTCGGTCAACTGGACTTCGGCCAGCCTACCGGCACCGAGTACCGCCGGACGATCGAGGCTCCGTTCTTCGAGAAGTACCTCAAGGATCGTCCCGGTTACGATTTGAAGGCCGTGGCCAGCTTCCGCACCGGCGAGAACGCGTGGCACCGCTACGCCGCATGGCCGCCGGTCGAGGGCTTCCACGCGGCGAAGCTGTACCTGTCTCCGTCTGGCTCGTTGAGCATGGACACACCCGTCGAAGGGGCGGTGGCCAGCTATATCGCCGACCCGGCCAACCCGGTTCCATACCGCAACCGGCCCATCCAGGCCACCTACGGCACCGGCTCCAAGTGGAGGACGTGGCTGGTGGAGGACCAGCGGTTTGTGGATGGCCGCAAGGATCTGGCCGAGTTCCAGACGCCGGTTCTCGAGCAACCCCTGACGGTAACCGGCGACGTGACCGCCGACCTGATCGCCACGACTACGGGATCGGACGCCGACTGGATCGTCAAACTGATCGACGTCGCGCCCGACGGCACCCAGACCATGATTGTGGACGAGATCTTTCGGGGCCGCTACCGCAAGAGCTTCGAGGTGCCGGAACCGATTGAGCCGGGCAAGCCAACCGAATTTAAATGGAGCCTCCACGGCGCGGATCACACTTTCCTCAAGGGCCACCGCGTAATGGTGGAGGTGCAGTCGAGCTGGTTCCCGCTCTACGATCGCAACCCGCAGACCTTCGTTCCCAACATCATGTCCGCACCGGCCTCGGCCTACAAGGCGCAGACAATTACCCTCCTTGGCGGCTCGCATCTTGATATCTCTGTAGCAGAGACGCGGTAGAAGGGAGACAGCATGATTAAGACGATCAGCACTCGCGAGGTCTACCGCAACCACTGGACCAGCGTGCGCGAGGACGTTATCGAGCGCGCCAACGGGCAGCGGGGCATCTATGGCGTCGTGGACAAAGACCCCGCGACGATCATCGTGCCACTCGACGTCACTTCCGAGGGATTGTTTCTGTATCTGGTCGAGCAGTATCGCTACACGGTCGGCGGGCGTTTTCTGGAGTTTCCGCAGGGCGGCTGGGAGCAGGCCGAGGTCGTCCCTGAGGAGCTGGCGCGGGGCGAGCTGAAGGAGGAGACCGGCCTGACCGCCGGACGCATGACCCACCTGACCACCTTCCAGATCGCCTACGGGGTGATGAACCAGAAACACCACGTCTTTCTGGCCGAAGAGCTGGTTCGCGGAGCCGCCGAGCCGGATCATGAGGAGACCGACCTGCTGCTGCACCGGGTCTCGGTGGCCGAGTTCGAGCAGATGCTGCTCGACGGCACCATCGTGGACAACTGCACCGCCGCCGCCTGGGGGATGTACCTGGTCTGGAGCGCCGCGAAGGCCCGGCAGGGGTAGGGTTGCATCCGCACGCTGGCCGACGCGTCTAATATGGAATCAGGGGTCTCCATGAAGCGCATCCGCTATACCAAGTTTACCGGCGATCTGGCATCGTCCTTCGGTCTCGAAGACCTCATGCAGGCCCTCTCGGACTTTCTCCTCGACTCAGGCTTTCAGGACCCCAGCTCACGCTTTCAGGATCTGGACGGCGAGCAGACCCTCGAGAACCTGCGCGAGGCCATCAAGCAGGCGCTCGAGTCCGGCGAACTCTTTGACGAGGAGGCGCAGGAGAAGTTCGACGAGCTGGACGAGGAGCAGGTGGAAGAGCTGGTCGACCAGATCATCCAAAAGATGCAGGAGCAGAACTTCATCAACGCCGAGGAGCCTGGCGATGGCGACTCTCTGCAAGGCGACGGCGAGGGGCAGACCCGCTTCGAGGTGACCGACAAGGGGATGGACTTTCTCGGCTACAAGGCGCTGCGCGAGCTGCTGGGGCCGCTGGGCAAGTCCTCGCTGGGCCGCCACGATACGCGCCACGAGGCCGCAGGGGTGGAGACGAACGGCTCCTCCAAGCAGTACGAGTTCGGCGATAGTCTGAACCTCGACATTACCGGCACGCTCTCCAACGTCTTCGCGCGCGAGGGCATTGAGAACGGCATCGCCGGGATCGAGTACTCGGATATTCAGGTGCAGGTGGCGGACTATCAAAGCTCCTGTGCCACGGTGGTGCTGCTCGACTGCTCGCACTCGATGATCCTCTACGGCGAGGACCGGTTTACCCCGGCCAAGCGCGTGGCCATGGCTCTGGCGCATTTGATCCGCACGCAGTATCCGGGCGACACCATCGACCTGGTGCTCTTCCACGACTCCGCCGAGCATATTCCCATCGGCCAGTTGCCGCGCGTCAAGGTCGGCCCGCACTACACCAACACGCGTGAAGGGCTGCGCGTCGCCCAGCGGATTCTGCAACGGTCGAACAAGGACATGAAGCAGATCGTGATGATTACGGACGGCAAGCCTTCGGCCCTGACGCTGCCGGATGGCCGCATCTACAAGAACGCCTTCGGCCTGGACCCCATCGTCATCTCGGAGACGCTCGAAGAGGTCAACCGCTGCAAGCGCTCGAACGTGATGATTAATACCTTCATGCTGGCGAGTGATTTTCAACTGGTCCAGTTCGTGCAGCAGGTGAGCGCGATGTGCCGGGGTAAGGCTTACTTTACAACCCCCGAGACGCTGGGGAGCTACCTTTTGATGGACTTTATGAGCCGCCGGATGAAGACGGTCCACTAAAGAGGTTGGGGTAGGGAAAGAAAGCATACCTCGGGGGCTAAAGCCCGCTTCTGTGGAGGATTTTGATGTCCGGGCTAAAGCCCGGACCTACCCCAGAAGCAACGGCAAGAATGAAAGTAACGGCAAGAGCCAAAGCAACGGCAAGAACAACGGCAAGAACAGAAGCAGATTCCTCCGCTTCGCTCCTGAATGACAACCAAAAGAACAGGCAACAGCAAAACGCCCTCGTGCCGGGTGGATGGCACGAGGGCGTTTTGTACTTTTATCCGTGGTAAACGCTTTGGTCTAGTTGAAACCGCGGCGGCTGCGGTTCTTGGGGGAGTCTTCGAACTCGCGCTCGCGGATACGTTCGGCGTACTGAGCGGCCTGCTCGTTGCGGCTCTTCTTCTCGGCGGCGGAGAAGCTGCGCTCCTCGGTGCGGGAGATGCGCTTGTGCGCGGTCATGCCTTCGAGCAGGAACTCCGCCGCCGACACAGCCACCTCAGGCGCGGACTTCGCGGTGATGTGCAGCGGCGCGAGCTTCTCGAAGAGTCCCTGAATCTGGTGCAGCTCGGCCAGTGAGCCTGCGGAGGGCTGCGCGTCGTTGAGCTGGACGGTGCCGCCCAGGTTGAACCACTGCTCGATCTGCTGGGTGTTGACGCCGCCGAAGTACTGGTCGAAGACCATGGCCACGGCGGTGCGAATGATCTCGCGGACGACGGTATCGGCGCCGCGCATCTCGCCCTCGTACTCCAGCTCGATCTTGCCGGTGATGCCGGGCAGCGCGGCGTAGATGTCGCCCACGCGGGGGACGACGACGCTCTCGCTGTGGATGAGGGCGCGGCGCTCGGCGTTCGAGACCACCAGCTCCATCGTGGAGATAGGCAGGCGCTGCGAGACGCCCGAACGCTTGTCGACCTTCTTCTCGTCGCGCGCGGAGAAGGCGATCTGCTCGACGATCTGGCGGATGTAATGCGGAATCTCAATACGCTCGATGACCGTGTCGCCGGGCGCGTAGGAACGGGCGGTCCACGCCTCCTGCTCGGTGATGGTGATGGCCTCATCAAGCGACTCAGGATAGTGGGTGCGGATCTCGGAGCCGATGCGGTCCTTGAGCGGGGTGACGATCTTGCCGCGGGCGGTGTAGTCCTCGGGGTTGGCCGAGAAGACGATAGCCACGTCCAGCTCGAGGCGCACGGGGTAGCCCTTAATCTGGACGTCGCCCTCCTGCATGATGTTGAAGAGCGCGACCTGGATCTTTCCGGCGAGGTCGGGGACCTCGTTGATGGCGAAGATGCCGCGGTTGGCGCGGGGCAGCAGACCGTAGTGCATGGTTAGCTCGGAGCCAAGCTCGTGGCCCGAGCGGGCGGCCTTGATGGGGTCCACGTCGCCGATCAGGTCGGCCACGGTGACGTCCGGAGTGGCGAGCTTCTCGACGTAGCGGTCCTCGGGCGTCATCCAGGCGATGGGGGTGGCCTCGCCCATCTTCGCGATCAGGTCGCGGGAGAACTTGCTCAGGGGCGCGTAGGGGTTGTCGCGCAGCTCTGAACCGGCGACGTAGGGTGCGTAGGCATCGAGCAGCGTGGTCAGCGAGCGCAGGATGCGCGACTTGGCCTGGCCGCGCAGGCCGAGCAGGATGAAGTTGTGCCGGGAGAGCACGGCATTGACGATCTGGGGCAGCACGGTGTCGTCGTAGCCGACGATGCCGGGGAAGAGCGGCTCCTTCGTCTTGGCGACGGTGCGCAGGCGCACGATGAGGTTGTCGCGCAGCTCGTCTTTTACGGAGCGGCCAACCCGCTCGGGGGTGTATTCACTGCTGCGGAGTGCGCCTAAGGTAGTCGGGAGATCCAGATTCGCCATGTGTTGAGTATAGATGTTTGAGGGCGGGAGGGGATTCACCGCCCTGTAACTGAGCGCGTAACTCAGGCGGTGAGATCCTCGCGCAGGGCCTCCATCTCGGCCAAGGCGTGCTGGTTGCCGGTGCGGTTGGCGGTGGCGATGCCCAGGTGGAGACGGGCTACGGCGTCCTCGGTGCGTCCGGCAGCGACCAGCGTCTGGGCCGACATCTGGTAGGCGGGCACGTAGTCGGGCACCAGCTCGATGAGCCGGTCGAACTCGGCGAGGCCCTCGTCGATGCGTTTCTGGGAGACGTACTCCATGGCCAGGCCGTAGCGGGCGAAGGCGTCGTTGGGGTTCTGGGTCAGGATCTGGGAGAGCATTGCGAGCTTGTCCATAAGTTCTATGGTGAGGGTTGCGCCGAGCGGGCGCAAGCGGATGAATACGCGGTAAACTGGAGGTTCATGAGCGAAGAGAGAATCGTACGGCCAGTTCGGGAGTCGCAGTCGGAGCGGAGCGAGATCATCTTTCCGGCGGATGCGAACGCGCTGGGCAATCTGTTTGGCGGGCGGCTGATGCAGTACATCGACCTGGTCGGCGCGATGGCGGCCTCGCGGCACTCGCGGGCCATCACGGTGACGGCGAGCATGGATCACCTGGACTTTGTGGCCCCGGTGCACGTGGGCGACCTGCTGATCCTGAAGGCCAGCGTCAACCGCGCGTTCCGCACCTCGATGGAGGTCGGCGTAAAGGCGATGGTGGAGGATATCCGCGAGCAGAAGCTGCGGCATGTCTCCTCGGCCTATCTGACGTACGTGGCGGTGGACCGCGAGGGCAAGGGTCTAGTGGTGCCGGAGCTGCTGGTCGAGACAGACCACCAGCGGCGTCGCTATGAGGACGCGGGGCGTCGGCGCGAGATGCGGGCCGGGGAGACTCTGCGTAAGAAGCGGCTGCGCGAAGAGCTGGCCGTGGATTGGCACATTTAGGTTTGAAACAGGGATAGGAGAACGATATGGGTGCACAGGGACAGGGAATGCCGCAGGGGCCGCAGCCGTTGCCGGGAGTTTCGCATGTAATCGCAGTGGGCAGCGGCAAGGGCGGGGTGGGCAAGACCACCGTGTCCGTCAATCTGGCGGTGGCGCTGGCTCGTCTGGGGCATCGGGTGGGCCTGATCGACGCCGATATCTACGGGCCGAATGTGCCGATGATGCTGGGCGCGACGCGGCAGCCGAACGTGGTGGGGGATAACCGGATCGAGCCGATCCTGGCGCACGGGGTGAAGTTTATCTCGGTCGGGCTAATCTCGCCCGGCGACAAGCCGATGGTGATGCGCGGGCCGATGCTGCACCAGATCATCCGGCAGTTCTTGCAGCAGGTGGAGTGGGGCGAGCTGGATTACCTCATCATCGACCTGCCTCCGGGGACGGGCGATGTGGTGATCTCGCTGGTTCAGACGGTGCCGCTGACGGGCGCTGTAGTGGTTTCGACCGGCTCTTCGGTAGCGTTGCAGGATGCTCGCAAGGCGCTCGAGATGTTCCACCAGGTGAAGGTGGAGGTGCTGGGGCTGGTCGAGAATATGTCGCAGATGACGCTGCCCACGGGAGAGGTCATCGACGTCTTCGGAGCCGGTGGGACGGAGGCGACGGCGCGGCAGTTCGGGCTGGAGTTCCTCGGCTCGGTGGATATGGCTCCGGCGATCCGCAAGGGCGGCGATAGCGGGATGCCGGTGGCGCTGGCGGGGCCGGAGAGTGCTCTGGGAGCGGCGTTTTATAAGCTCGCGGCCAAGGTGATTGACGTGGCTGAAGCGGCTGGGGCCGACCAGACGGATGTAATCGAGATCAGCTAAGGCTTATTCGATTCTTGTGAAATAGATGAACCCCATGCCTCATCCGAGGCATGGGGTTCATCTATTTGTGCTGGAGAATAAACAGGTATTCCGGCGATAAGGTGTTTTTGCTGTTGCCTGTTTTCTTGGTTGTCATTCAGGAGCGAAGTGGAGGAATCTGCTTTTGTCTTCTTCGTTGTTTTTGCTTCTGGGGTAGGTCGGGGCTTTAGCCCCGACATCAAACCCAGCCTATGAACTGGGCTTTAGCCCCCGAGGTATGCTCTCTTTTCCTGGGCGGCCGTACATCGTCCGAAACCCATGTCTCAAAATCGAGACATGGGGCACCCGCGTTTGTGGCAGGGGAAGGAAAGCATACCTCGGGAGCTAAAGCCCCGCGTCCGTGGTGAGTCGTAATGTCCGGGCTAAAGCCCGGACCTACCTGAGGAACAACGGCAAAAGCAAAAGCGTAATGGCAACCGCAAAGACAAAAGCGAAGCAGATTCCTCCGCTTCGCTCCTGAATGACAACAAAAAAGAGGCAACAGCAATAAAGATCAGGCGAGTTCGAGCGTGATCTTCTTGGCTGCTGCGTCCAGCGTGGCGATCTTGAAGCTGCGGATCTGGCCGGGCTTCAGTTCCTCGGGCTTGCTGGGCGGTGCGGCGGCTGGCTTGGCGGCGGACTTCTTCGGGTTTACCTCGGTCTTCCACTTGGCCGAGAGGAGCGAGCCGAGGGCGGAGAGATCGACCGGGCCGGTGGCGGTTGGGGTCGGCTCTTCCACCGTCGCGGCAGGGCAGGGACGGGGCAGAAGGAGACGATGCCTTCGCCCAGCTCGACGCGGGCGATGTTGCTGACGTGATCGATGTCGATGATGCGGCCCGAGAGGGTGTCGCCGACGGCGTGCTCGGCCAGGAACTCGTCGAGTCCGGTGGGGATGAGCTGCTTGATCGAGAGCTTGAGCTGGCGCTTCTCGTTGTCGATGGCAACGACCTGTGCCTTGACCACCTGACCGACGCGCAACGCTTCAGACGGGTGGTTGAGGCGCTTGTCGGCGGCGATCTCGGAGATGTGGATGAGGCCCTCGATGCCCTCGGCTACTGTGAGGAACGCGCCGAAGGGAGTCAGGCGCGAGATTGGGCCTTCGACGACCGAGCCGGCCAGCGTGGTGCGGGACAGCTCGACCCACGGGTCGCCCAGGGCCTGCTTGAGACCGAGGCCGAGGCGCTTGTCCGCCGGGCTGATCGAGAGGATGATGGCCTCGACGTTGTCGCCTACGTTGACGATGTCGGTGGGCTTGTGGACCTTCTTGCCCCACGCCATCTCTGAGATATGGATGAGGCCCTCGATGCCGGGGGCCAGCTCCACGAAGGCTCCGAAGTCGGTGGTGCGAGTGACCGTGCCGGTAACCTTGTCGCCCAGGTGGAAGCGCTCCTCGATGGTGTCCCACGGGTGCGGCTGGAGCTGCTTGAGGCCGATGGCGATGCGGCGCTTCTTCTCGGGATTGGCGGCGTCGGGCTGGTCGATCTTGAGGATCTGGGCCTCGATGGTCTGGCCGACGGTGAGGACGTCGGCGGGGTTGGCCACTCGGTGCCAGGAGATGTCGGAGATGTGCAGGAGCGCGTCGGCTCCGCCCAGGTCCACGAAGGCTCCGAAGTCGGTGAGCGAGCGGACGGTGCCGGAGACGGTCTGGCCCTCGGCCAGCTCGGAGAAGCGGGCATCGGAGTTGGCACGGGCCTCCTCTTCGAGAACGCTGCGGCGGTCCACGACGGCATCGGGACGGCCACTCTCGCCGCCCTCAAGGTCGAGCTGCGTGATGCGGACGCGGATCTGCTGGCCGATCAGCGCGGCCATCTCGGCGGCGTCGCGGGTGCCGGTGCGCGAGCTGGGCATGAAGGCGCGCATCCCGATATCGACGGTGAGGCCGCCCTTGACCACGCCGGTGACGGTGCCGACGACCGTTCCCTTAGCCTCGAAGGCCTCTTCGAGCGAGCTGTAGTCCTTGACGACGGCGGCGCGCTGGCGGGTTAGCTCGTAGTAGCCGTCGAGGTCGCGGCCCTTGACGGTGACGCGGAAGCGGTCGCCGGGAGCCACGGCCTTCTCGTCCGCCGAGAAGCCGCTGAGCGGCAGGATGCCCTCCGTCTTGTAGCCGATGTCGAGGAAGACCGTGTCGTCGGAGACGGCGATGACGGTGGCCTCGATGAGCTTGGAGCCGGAGGTGCGGTCGACGGCGGAGGCGCGGGCGAGGTCGTTCTCGCGAAGCAGGTCGGCGAAGGACTCGGTGGTCGCTTCATCGACCTCGGGCGTAGTGGCGACGGAGGTCTCGGGGTCGGAGGGAAGCGGGGTTTCGGGGCTGGTTATCTTTGGGAAGTCCACGGATCAATTTTGGCACATTTCTGACACATTTCAGGTCTGGCACATTTTAGGGTTTGGGTTTGAGCGGGCTGGCGGGGGACCAGGTGGGGCGCTCGGCGGCGTTGGCGACGGTGCGGGCGAGGTTGTAGAAGAAGGTGTTGAAGGTGCGGGCGGCGGCGAAGTCCATCGGCTGCTTCAGGTCGTCCTGCGGGCGGTGGTAGCCGTAGTTGTACCACTCGCGGTAGCGGCGCTCGGCGTCGGTGTTGGGGTCGAAGCCGAAGATGAAGCTGATGGCGGGGACGCCGATCTGGAGGAAGTGCCAGTTGTCGGAGCGGGTGAGCAGGCCGCGCTCCGGCTCGCGGTCGGGGCGGATCTCGATGTGCATGGGCGCGGCGACGGCGCGGGCGGTGGCTCCGAGGGTGGTGTCGTCGACGGCTGAGGCGGTGAGGATGTGGAGCGGAAAGAGTGGGCGGAGCTGGTCGAGGTTGATGTCGGCGATGAGGGATTCTTTGGGCAGCGTGAGGTGGTGGGTGAACCAGCTCGCGCCGAGGAGGCCCTTCTCTTCGCCGGTAAAGACGCAGAGCAGAATGGAGCGTTTGAGAGGGGCCTTTTGGTCTGCGATGAATTGGAGCAGCAGGGCTACGTAGGCAGCGTCGTCGAGGGTGCCGTTGTAGAGAGAGTCTCCGAGGACCGGCTCGCCGAAGCCGTAGCCGTCGAGATGCGCGGAGAGGACGACGTACTCGTTCTTGAGGACGGGGTCGGAGCCGGGCAGGACGGCGAGGATATTGGGGGAGGAGATATCGCGCTGGGTGGTCGCGGTGGTGACGCGCAGGCGGGCGGGGATCTCGAAGGTTGGCAGGGGTTGCGAGGCTCCGCCCAGCTTGAGGATCGCGGCGGCGTCCTGCTGCGAGCCGCTGATGAGGGCGGCGAAGCTGGCGGCAGCGAGGCGCATGGTGGGGATGGAGGCCGGTGCGGCGGGTGCGTTGGCGAAGGTGACCGAGCGGGAGTAGGCATCGGGCCAGCGCGGCGGCTCGAGCGTGAAGGCGGTATCGTCGACGTTGATGAGCGCGACGGCTCCGGCGGCCAGTGCGGCCTGCTGACGTTGACGGGCAGAGGTCATGCCGGTGCGGCGGGTGCCGAAGCAGACGGCGATCTTGCCTTTGGTGTCGGCCATCTCGGCGGGGGAGCAGTAGCCGCGGAAGACGAGCGGGGCTTCGAGCGTCGGCGGCAGGGTGGGGCTTGCCGCGATTGAGATCTGGTGCAGGAACTCGAGCGGAAGTGTGTCCTTGCCGTCGCGGAGGAGGGTGAAGGTGGTGCCGGATTTGGCGACCTGGATCTCGTGCAGAGGAACGCGCTGGAACCATGTGCCATTGTCGCCAGCCGGGGTCAGGTGGAGCTGGGCGAAGCGGTCGGCGACGTACTGGGCGGCGCGCTCGTAGGCGGCGGAGCCGGTGTCGCGGCCCTGCATGGCGTCGGAGGAGAGGTCTTCGGTGGTGTGCCACCAGGCGCGGGTGTCGGCGTCGGGAATCTCGTGGTCGCGCGGGTGCTGAGACTGCGCGAGGGCAGTTGCGCTGAGAAGCGTCAGGGCAAGGACTCGTTTGAGGGACATGCCGGTGATGTTATCAGGCGTGAGGAGTGGCACCCGGCCTTAGGTGAAACCCATGTCTCAGAGTCGAGATATGGGTTCCCGAAGGTTAGGCTCCGTCACTGAGCAGGATCAGGGAACGGCCTCCGACGATAATGCTGGGGCCGAGTGGCGGTTGCGCGAAAGGATCTTCGAGGTTCTCGGTATTGAGAATCTGCTTCCACGGCGTGCCGTCGGGTGGCGGCGGCAGCTTGAACTCGACACCCTCGTGGAAGGCGTTGATGAGGATCAGAAAGGAGTCGTCGCAGAGTGGCGTGCCGTCCTCATCGGTTACCCCGAGCGTCTTGCCGTTGAGCAGCAGAGCCAGCGAGCGCGCCCACTGCGCGTTCCAGTTCTTGTCGTTGAACTCCTCGCCGTCGGTGTTGCACCAGGCGATGTCGCGCACGACCGAGCCGCGGATGGTGCGGTCCTGGAAGAACTTGCGGCGGTGCAGGTTGGGGTGGGCGCGGCGCAGTTGGATGAGCTTGCCGGTGAAGTCCATCAGCCGTCGTCGCGGCGCGTCAAGGTTCCAGTCGTACCAGGTCAGCTCGTTGTCCTGGCAGAAGGCGTTGTTGTTGCCGCGCTGCGAGCGGGCCACCTCGTCTCCGCCGCAGAGCATGGGCACGCCCTGAGAGAGCAGCAGCGTGGACAGGAAGTTGAGCACCTGGCGCTCGCGCATCTCGAGGATGGCCTTGTCGTCGGTAGGGCCTTCGACGCCCATGTTCCAGCTCTCGTTATCGCTGGTGCCGTCCTTGTTGTTCTCGCCGTTGGCCTCGTTGTGCTTGTCGTTGTAGCTGACGAGGTCCCAGAGGGTGAAGCCGTCGTGGGCGGTGATGAAGTTGATGCTGGCGTAGGGCTTGCGGCCGTCGTACTGGTAGAGGTCCGACGAGCCGGTGAGGCGGTAGGCGAAGTCGGAGAGCTGGCCGTCGTTGCCCTTCCAGAACTTGCGCACGGTGTCGCGGTACTTGCCGTTCCACTCGGCCCACAAGACAGGGAACTGGCCGACCTGATAGCCGCCGTCGCCTACGTCCCACGGCTCGGCGATGAGCTTGACGTCGGCCAGCGTGGGGTCCTGGTGGATGGTGTCGAAGAAGCTGGAGAGCTTGGAGACGTCGTGCAGCTCACGGGCGAGCGTGGCGGCGAGATCGAAGCGGAAGCCGTCCACGTGCATCTCGGTGACCCAGTAGCGAAGCGAATCCATCAGGAGCTTGAGCACCTGCGGGTTGTAGACGTTGAGGGTGTTGCCGGTGCCGGTGTAGTCCATGTAGAAGCGGGGCTTGTCGGCCATGGTGCGGTAGTACGTGGTGTTGCAGACGCCCTTCAGCGAGAGCATGGGGCCTTTTTCGTTGCCCTCGCAGGTGTGGTTATAGACGACGTCGAGGATGACCTCGAGCCCGGCGGCGTGCAGGTCCTTGACCATCTGCTTGAACTCGTTGACCTGACCGCCGGTGTCGCCGCAGGAGCTGTAGCGCGACATGGGGGCGAAGTAGCCGAGGGTGTTGTAGCCCCAGTAGTTGCTGAGGCCCTGGTCGAGGAGGTGGCCTTCGTCGATGAAGTGGTGGACGGGGAGTAGCTCGACCGCCGTGACGCCCAGCTTCTTCAGGTAGTGGATGCTGGGCTCGCTGGAGAGTCCGGCGTAGGTGCCACGCAGGTGCTCGGGCACCATGGGGTTGCGCATGGAGTAGCCCTTGACGTGAACCTCGTAGATGACGGACTCGGAGTGCGGGGTCTCGGGCGGACAGTCGCAGCCCCAGTCGAAGCTGTGGTCGATGACGATGCCCTTGGGTACTCCGGCGGCGGAGTCCTGGTCATCGCGTTTGGTGTCGTCGCCCGAGGCTACATCGTAGGGAAAGATGGGCTGCTTCCAGTCCACCTGGCCGCAGATGGCCTCGGCGTAGGGATCGACGAGCAGCTTGGCCTTGTTAAAGCGCAGACCCTTCTCCGGCTCCCAGGGACCGTCGACGCGGAAGCCGTAACGCTGTCCGGGCCGGATGCCGGGCAGGAAGCCGTGCCAGACGAAGGCGGTGCGCTCACTCAGGGGGATCGAGCAGGTCTGGACATTATTTTCATCGAAGAGGCAGAGCTCGACGCCGGTGGCGAACTCGGAGTAGAGGGCGAAGTTGGTGCCCTTGGCATTGGCCTTGGCGCCGAGGGGGTAAGGGCGGCCGGGAAGCAGGAGAGGGGTGGTGGTGGAGGCTTGGGGTTGGCACTCAAACTGGGGTTCGTTCTGAATCTCGTTCTGGGCAGAAGTCATAGGGGTGCGGATCTCTCTTTGGCGGTCGATTTACTGACTGCGGGCCTGAACTTCGAAGCCTGGGTTGTGCCGGCGTGGTGGTTGGAATCACTGGTAAGAATGGATGCTCGAAGGGAGGGGCAGGGTGCCTAAGATGAGGTTCGCGGAGATCGCCAGGCAAAGGCGGCGACTGTGCTTCTTTTTGTTCATTCTTGCAACGAAAGTGTTACTGTCGCTTCATTGACTTGCCCCTTGGGGAGACGTAGCCTCAGTTTGACTGTGTAGGGCAGGCTATGGGCTGGTTGGACATGCTCCGCCAATGGGCGACATGGCCTCAGGTTGACTATAGGCCGCACTGTGAGTGAGTGCATCTTTGAGCTTCTGAGTCGATCTTTGAGCTGCAGAACTAGCGTCGCGCCGCAGTTATGGCTGAACGGATCCGGGCGGAGCGGCAAAGAGTCTCACCCTTGGGTAAATTGATATGCAAACGGAACAGACACGTGAACTCTCTGGAGTGCCTGAGCTTGAAGGCGAGACTTCAGATCTTCAGAATCTTCAGGAACAGCCGGTAGCTGGGGCTCTCGAAGCCTCCGGGACCCCCGAAGACGTAGCCCTTCTGTACTCCTCGGCCGAGATGCACGGCGCGAAGTACCGGGACTTCTCCGCCTCGCGCCGGGAGTACCGCGCCACGGTGCGGCAGCGGGCTGTGGAGCAGCAGCTCGAGGTGGAACTGAAGGCCAGGGCTGCGACCGGGGCTGCCAATACGGCGCAGTCGGCTCCTGAGAGCCGGGACGCGGGCGAGATGGCCGTGGCGCAGCGTCAGGCGGCGTGGAACGTGGAGGATACGACCGACGCGGAGGATCTGCGCGTCCGCGCGTGGCCGGGTGTTCTAGCCGGACCGCAGCCCGTCTCCATGCCTCCCGCGCCGATCGAGCCGGGGAGCGATCGCAGCCGCGTGGCGAGGCTGGCGTTTTTGCCCGAGGGCCGCAGGAGACCGCAGGGGTATCGTCCGGACGAGGCTCCGGGGATCTCGCCCTGGGACCCGACATCGCCCGCGATGGCCAACAGCTACGATCTGCACGCGGCCCCCGAGGGTGCGCGGAGTGGCGACCTGGCCGGTCCGGCGTGGCTCTACGCGCAGCAGCCGGTGCGTGCGGCGCAGGCTCCGGCCTCTTCGGTCGCCGATACGCTGCAACACTCGCGGGAGCGGGTGGCGTCGCGCTGGTTTGCGCTACGTGGGATCTTCGATCAGGCCGGGCACGATCAGACGGGGCTCTATCAGCCTGGTCTGTCCGGTCAGGAGCATGGCGAGGGGGCGCACCTGCGCCAGCGCGAGGCGAGAACCCCGGTTCTGGCCGTCTTCTCTTTGTCCGGAGGCGTGGGCAAGACCAGCCTGGTCGCCTCTCTGGGCCGCACGCTGTCTTCGCTGGGAGAGAAGGTTCTGCTGGCCGATACGACCTCTGACGGCCTGCTGCCCTACTACTTTGGGGCCAGGGAGCTGCGCCCCGGCGTGGTTAGGACATTCTCGCCGCCCAGCGGCAGCGCCGACGCGCCGATCTCTCTGGTCAGCTACGACGTGGAGCACAAAGGCGGCGACCGGCGGGCGCAGGATCTCTTAGCCGAAGCGGTGGCCACTCACGGGCGCGGCGCGGGCCGTCTGCTCTTCGACATCAACGCGCAGAACGGCTGGATCATCCGCCGTCTGGCCGCGATGAACCTGACGGTGCTGGTGCCGCTGGGGCCGGATATGAACTCCGTCATCAGTCTGCAAGCGGTGGAGCGGTTCTTCCAGGGCGTGACCGACCACGAGGGCCGAGCGCTTGAGCCGTACTATCTGCTGAACCAGTTCGACTCTTCGCTGCCGTTGCATCTGGACGTGCGCGAGGTGCTGCGCCGCCAGTTGGGCGACCGTCTGCTGCCGTCGGTGATCCGCCGCGCTCCTGCGGTCAGCGAGGCGCTGGCCGAGGGGATGACGGTGGTCGATTACGCTCCGGAGGCGCAGGTGTCGGAGGATTACATGGGCATTGCGACGTGGCTGCGCGGAGTCGCTCCGCTGGCATCGTCGGGCTTGCGCACGGCCCGCTGGAGCGAGAGTTAGCCGTAGTCACCCTAACGATGTTTACCAGCCAGAGAGTTTGCCGGGGAGTTTTGTTTGTTGGGCGAAAAGAGAGTTGGAGCTTCGCAGCAGTCTTCGAGAAGGTGGTGGACCGGCGTGCTGGCGCTGGCCATCATGCTGGCCGCGTGGTCGGCCAGCGGGTGCCGCGCCGAGCAGCAGGGGTGGCCGTTGTGGGATGCCTATGCGCAGCGGTTTGTGGACGTTCAGGGCCGGGTCATCGACCACTCGGCCGCCGACCACACCACCAGCGAGGGGCAGGCGTACGGGCTGTTCTTTGCCCTCGTCGCTAACGATCGGGCGCGCTTCGACAAGATGCTGGGGTGGACCGAGACTAACCTTGCGAGCGGAGACCTGACGCTGCATCTGCCGAGCTGGAACTGGGGCAAGAACGCCGCCGGGGAGTGGAAGACGCTGGACCCCAGCTCGGCCACGGACGCCGACCTGTGGCTGGCCTATACGCTGCTCGAGGCGGGCCGCCTGTGGCAGGAGCCGCGCTACGCCAAGCTGGGACAGATGCTGGTCAGCCGAATCGCCCAGCAGGAGGTCGTCGAGGTGCCCAACTTCGGGACCACGCTGATGGCCGGACCAAGCGGCTTTCATCCCGACGCGAAGACGTGGATCACCAACCCGAGCTACTTTCCTCTGCCCGTGCTGACCTACCTGGCGGTGACCATGCCCAAGGGACCGTGGAGCATGGTGAAGACCTCTTTCCCCTCGCTGGTGACGGGCGGCACAAGCTCCGGCTACGCGATGGACTGGGTAGCGGTCACCGCGTCGGGGCTGAAGCCGGTGGTGTCGTCCGCGATGCAGGGATCGCATACGGAGAAGCCGGTGGGCAGCTACGACGCGATCCGGGTGTACCTGTGGGCGGGCATCTCGGACCCGGCTACTCCGGGGCTGAAGCAGCTCTTCGGGCAGTTGGGGGGCATGTCGGGCTATATGCGCGGGGCGCTGACGCCGCCGCTCGAAGTGGACGCTACGGGCAAGGTCTTGCAGGCGGACTCGCCGCCGGGTTTCTCCGCTGCCGTCATCCCGTTTCTGGAGTCGCTGGGGATGAAGGAGCAGGCGAAGGTGCAGGCCGACCGGCTGGCCGCGACCAGGGACACCGGAACCGGGCTCTACGGTCACGGGGTGGACTACTACGACCAGAATCTGGCGCTGTTTTCTGTAGGTTGGAGCGAAGGGCGATACCGGTTCGACCGCGACGGCAGGCTGCAACTTAAGTGGAAGAGGTAGAAAGGAATTGAAATGATGAGCTTTAAGTGTCATCATGCGCCGACGGAAAACGTGTGGCATCGGTTGGAAAACCCGGTACTCTCTACATGGCTCACCTATTCCACAGACCAGCAGCCCTTTATTCCGACAAGCAGCAAAGAGCTAGTAGGCAGCGCGACGAAATCCTTATGAAGAGCCATTCTGAACTCCTGAGCTGGACAGCAATTCGGCCGTGGTCCCCGAGCCGGTTATGGGCTCCGGCCCTGATGCTCGGCCTGGCCGGGTTCTCGCCCGCGTGCGTGGCGCTACGGGCGCAGGTCGCCGGGCAGTCGGCGACGCGGGGTCTGCTGGACAAGGCAGATACGCTGGAGCAGCGCGGACGCATGGATATGGCGTCGCAGACCTGGCAGCAGGTGCTGCTTGCCGATCCCCGGAACACCGAGGCCCTGGCCGGGCTGGCGCGCGCGGCCAAGCTGAACGGGGATCAGGCTCTGGCCAAGACGTATCTCGACCGCCTGAGGGCGATCAACCCCAACGATCCGGGAATCCAGCGAGCCGAGAGCCTGCAGACCCGGAAGGACAACAACACTCTGTTGCAGCAGGCCGGCAGGCTGGCGCAGGCGGGGCAGTACGAGCAGGCGATGCAGGTCTACCGCCAGATCTACGGCAACGAGCCGCCGCCGGGCGACGCGGCGCTGGGCTACTACGAGACCGAGGCGGCCACCGAGGCAGGCCGCGCCCACGCCATCGCCGGGCTGCGGGCGCTGGCGGCGAAGTTTCCCTCCGACTCGCGCTACCAGGTGCAGTTGGGGCGCATCCTGACCTACAACCCGAAGACCCGGACCGAGGGGCGCAGGCTGCTCGAGGGTTATCCGAAGGACTCGCAGGCGATTGCGGCGCTGCGGCAGGCGCTGCTGTGGGACGCGCAGAGCCCGGCCTCGGCAGCCGATATCAAGGCTTACCTGGCACAGCATCAGGATGCCCAACTGGCTCAGGCGCTCAAGGACCAGCCGCATGAGACTCCGCGCGCGGCAGCCGACCGGGTACGCTCGGCTGAGGACCAGGCCGGATACCGGGCGCTGAACGCCAAGCATCTGGACGAGGCCGAGAGGCACTTCAAGGCCAGCCTGGCCGAGAATCCGAATAACGCCAACGCGCTTGCGGGCATGGGCTACATCCGGATGCAGCAGTCCAACTTCGGTGGGGCCATCAACTTCCTGGCGCAGGCCAAGGCGAACGGCGCGAAGGACCCTGGGCTGGATGCGGCGCTGGCTACCTCTCGCTTCTGGAACACGATGGCCGACGGTGCCGCCGCGGTGAAGGCGAACGATTTGTCCGGGGCGGAGAAGAACTACCGGCAGGCGCTGATGATGCGCCCTGGAAGCCCGGAGGCCCTCGAGGCGCTGGGCGGCACGCTGCTGACGGCTCAGAAGTATGACGCGGCGGAGACGGTCTTTGCCGGGTTCGTGAAGGCTCGGCCGCAGGCTCCGCACGCCTGGCGAGGACTCTTTCAGGCTCAGTACGGCGGCGGCAATGCCCCGCAGGCTATCGAAACCGAGCAGAAGATTCCAGTGGCGGTGCGGGCGCAGTTGATGCAGGACCCGATCTTCCTCCAGGCGCTGGCTTCGGCCTATACGGACTCCGGCCGCCCGGCGGATGCGCAGCAGGTGTTGCAGGCAGCACTGAATCTGCCCGTCCCAGCGGATGCCAAGGGGCTGGAGAGCGATACGCAGATGCAGTTTGCCGGGTTACTGGTGCAGGCCAACCGGCTGGACCAGGCGTATTCGCTCTACCGCAAGGTGCTCGAGAGAGATCCGAAGAACATCGACGCGTGGAAGGGGCTGGTGCGGGTGCAGCACGCGATGGGGCAGGATGCACAGGCGCTCCAGACGATCGCGAGCATGGCTCCGCCGGTGTACGACGCCGCGATGCGTGATGCGGGCTTCGACCAGACGGTGGCCTCGATCAACCAGGGGGAGAATCGGCTGGACGTCGCCCAGGAGGTTCTGGAGAGGGCGATTGCTGCCCAGAGCGCCGCAGGGCAGAAGCCCTCGACCGCGGTAGAAATTCAGTTGGCGGGCATCTATCTTTTGCGCGGCAATGCTGCCCAGGCGTATCCCATCTACCAGAAGGTGCTGACGGCAGAGCCCGAGCGGCTGGATGCCTGGAAGGGGCTGCTCTCGGCGCTGCACAGCACGGGCCGCGACCGCGAGGCGCTGGCCGAGGTGCAACAGATTCCTACTCCGGTGAGAGCGCGGCTGGAGGGTGATGTCGACTACCTCCAGACCGTCGGCTCGATTTACTCGGGGCTGGGACAACCGGCTGCTTCACAGAATTTCATGGCGCGGGTGCAGCAGTACTACACCAATCAGCGGCTGGCTCCGCCCGCAGATATTTCGATTCAGAATGCGTGGCTGCTCTACAACAGCGGCAACGACCAGGGCCTTTATCGCGAATTGATGACGATCGGCGGACGTGCAGACCTGACCGACGAGCAGCGTCGCACGGTACAGACGATCTGGACCAGTTGGGCGGTGCGCCGCGCCAGCCAGGCTGCAGCCTCGGGACACAGCGCGCGGTCGCTCGAGATTCTGAACGCGGCGGCCCGGGCGTTTCCGGATAATCCGGGCGTCCTGAAGGCACTGGCGGGCGGCTATGCCAGCGCGGGGCAGAACAAGCAGGCCATCCTCATCTGGAAGGCGCAGGACCTGAGCAACGCTCCAGCCGCCGACTACAAGGCGGCCGTCGGAGTGGCGCTGGCGGCGGACGATATGAAGGACGCCGAGACGTGGCTGCGCTTTGGGCTGAACCAGTACCCGCAGGACGCGCAGATGCTGCTGCTGGGGGCTAAATTTGAGCAGGCGCGGGGCGATACCAACCGCGCTGCTGAGTACTATCGCGCGTCGCTGCAGGCGATGCAGCCCTCCGGCCCGGCCGATGAGCTGGCGGCGGAGCTGACCCGTCCGCTGCCGTCTTCCACGCGGCGCGGCGTGGGCGGCAGGCAGTCACACGATCTTCCTACACTGCTGCAACCCGGACTCGTAGACGGTGCGGCTGAGGTTACACCTCCGCCTGTCGATCCGCTTTATTTGCCGAGCTTCGGCGATCAGATGGGGGTCGCTCCGGCGGCTGCGCCAGCGGCGGCGTATCCGTATCCTTCGGGCGGCGTGAACCTGCCCTCTTACCGGTCTAATCCGGCGACTGCGCCTTACGCTCCCCCGGCTGCCGCGCCGGTGAATACGAACAGCGGAGCCAGGACGACCCTGCGCGACTATGTTCCGCAGGCCTCCTCCGACGCGCCGGTGCCGATGGACGGCACGGAGATTCCGCAGTTCTTCACGGCTGAGGCCGAGGAACCCGAAGTGCCGCAGTCCCGCTTGCCGGAGGGCGTGCCCAGTCCGGCAGAGGTCGAGCGGCAGCAGATAGCCCGGTTGACGCAGCAGGCAATTGCCGCTTCGGCTCTGCCACCCATAGCCAGCACCCAGAGTGAGCTGGCCCAGAGCACGATGGCCAGACCGCTGCCTCCCGGAGTTCTGACGCAGCAGCCCACGGGGTTAATCTCCGCTCCTGCGCCGATGGCGAAGCCTCAAAGTGCTCAGAACGAAGAGGTTTACGGGGCTTATGTTCCGTACGTATCTCCGGTCCCGACGCCGGTGCGGCTGGGATCTGCTCCGGTCGAGGTGGCGATGGTGCAGCCGGAGGTGACGGACATCCTCCCCATGGCGCAGTACGCGCCGGAGTTTACCGCGTACAGCCGGAGCCCGGAGATCGCGGCGGCGAAGGCTGCGGCGGCACGGCGGCAGAAGGCCAATGCGAACTCCGAGGCTGCGGTGAGCGCGCCTCCGGTGGAGGAGTACAGCAATGCGCCGACTCGCAATGCTCAGTACGTGGCAAGTGGACAGCAAGCCCCGCAGCCGTCTACCCGTACGCGTGGACGGGCGCGGGCTGCTCAGAATCCTGCCCCGGCGTCGGCTCCGCAACAGGCCGCTCCGGCGGCTCCGGGGCTGACGTATCCGGGCGTCGGCGTGCCGCCTGCTTATCAGTCGTACTCGCCGTCGTATCCTCCATCAGCGCCGACGCCCGCTCCCGCGTACTTCCTGGGGCAGCCGCCTACCGATGCTGATCTCGCGGCGAAGGACTTGCCTCCGTTGCGCGGCATCTACGATGCCAACGCTCCGGCGCAGTTGCCGCTTACCCAGCGTCAGCAGGCCGAGCGCGACCTGGCGGCGCTCGAGGGATCGTACTCGGGCTGGCTGGGCGGAACGGGGTATGGGCGCTATCGCAGCGGGCGTGTGGGGCTGGACCGGCTCTCCGATCTTGAGACTTCCTTCGAGGCTTCGGCGATGCTGGGCAACTCGGTGCGTCTCTCGGTGATCCCGACGGCCATCTTCTTGAACAACGGCGCCGTCGATCCGAACGTTTATACGGGCTCGGGAACGGTGCTGGGGAGCTATCTACTGGAGAATCCGATCACACCCGCGCAGCAGTACGCGAGCGGCCTGGGCGGAGAGGTGCAGGTGGCGACGCAGCACTTTGCCGCCGCCGTGGGATATACGCCGTACGACTTCCTGGTGCGCAATGTGACCGGCCGCCTGTCGTTCCAGCCGATCAAGCACTTTACGCTCTTCGGAGAGCGCCAGCCGGTGAAGGAGACGCAGCTCTCCTATGCCGGTCTGCGCGATCCGGGGTCGGCGACGCCGGTCTTCGGGGGCAACATCTGGGGCGGCGTGGTCTCGACCGGCGGAGGGATTCGCTTCGACCTGGGAGACGAGCGTTCGGGGTTCTACATTTCGGCCGACGGGTCAGACCTGACCGGCGTGCACACGCTCGAGAACTCGAAGTTCGAGGGCCTGATGGGGGCGTACTTCCTGGCGCACACCTGGCCGGCGTACGGCAAGCTCAACGTCGGGGCTACGCTCTATGGAGCGCACTTCGCGCATAACGAGCGCGGCATGAGCTACGGGCTGGGCGGCTACTTCAGCCCGAATGTGTACTTCCTGGCGGCGATTCCTGTCAGCTTCACAGGGGCCTATAAGACGAACTTCCACTACAGCATCGCGGGCAGCGTCGGGTTGCAGACCTTTGCGGAGGACAATGCGATCTTCTTCCCGCTCGACCCGGCGTTGCAGACCGCCTTCTCGAGCAATGCGAACTGTACGCTGGCTGGGATTACGGCGCACTCGGCAGCCTGCGCGCAGTATCCGACCAACAGCGATACGGGCCTGAACTATGGGCTGAATGCCGAGGGCGCGTATCGGATCGCGGATCACTGGTATGCGGGCGGGTTCCTGTCGGCGAACAATACGAATAACTACAACAGCGTCTCGGGTGGGTTCTTTATCCGGTACATGTTCCGGCCTCAGGTGCCGACGGAAAACTATCCGACGGGGCTCTTCCCGACGGATGGATTCCGGCCTGTGCGGGTTCCGTAAGGGCGGGTTTCACGCGAAGCGTCGAGAACCGCACGGAGTGCCGTCCGCCCGGCGTTAGGGCGCGGTTGTCGTTGCTTCTATCAGTGCAGGCGGCAGACCTTTACGACGGCGTTCCGGTAGGGGCAGGCAAAGGCCGTCTGTGAGGACGCACGGAGGATGATCCAGTCGACGCCGACGGAGGCCAGTGTGGCGAGTCGGGCGGCATCGCTCTGGTGCTCGATGTTGGCCTGGAGGCTCTGGCCAGCGGCCCATGCGCTGGTGAGCTGCGGGGTGATGGATGCCTCGCCGCCGTCCTTCGAGTAGTCGGGCAGCGTGCTGCGCTCGGCGACGGCGCGGAAGCTCTGGGCGTCCTCGCCGTCGCTGGTGATGTAGTGCGGATCCATCGCGAAGAGCGCATCGGTAGGGGTGTTTCCGCGTATCCAGAGGAAGGCTTGCACCCACGAGTTTTGCGGGGTGCGCCAAGGCAGCTCGATGTGCAGGGAGGCGGGGGCGACGGCGCGCTGCGCGATGTACATGGGGGCGCTCGCGAGAGTAATTAGAACGGCCCAGCGCCAAGGACTCTTCTTCAGAAGGTACTCGGCCAGCGTCGCGCCGAGCACGAGAATCATCACGATGTAGACGGTCTGGAAGGTGCGCAGCGGTTGCAGGCGGGCGACGGTATGGGTGGCTAGGCGCGCGCGAGAGAAGAGGGCTGCGATCACCAGCGAGAGCGATCCCAGCGCGATGCTCATGCGGATCGTCGTGGTGTAGGCTGCTCCCGCGGAGGCGCGGTTCTTCCATAACAGCAGGGCGGCGAGGATCAGCAGCGGCGCGATCAGGCCGATGCGCTCGTACCACTGCCACTGGCCGGGGAACCAGTAGTAGCGGGTCATCGCGATGCGGACGTAGTCGGCGGACTCGGGCGCGGCGTATAGCTGGATTGCCAGCGCCAGCAGCAGGGAAGCCGCGGCGATGGCGAAGCCGGCCCACAGGCGCAGGAAGCGGCGGCTCGATCCGAGGCTTGCGAGCAGCAGGACGCTGCCGATGGCGTAGCCCGCCATGAGCGGATGCACTGCGGCCGCGAGGAGCAGGGCCGCTGTGCAGAGCAACCACGCCTTTGTGCTCTCGCCAGCCAGCGCGTCCAGAACCCAGCAGAGCGCGAGGATACTGAGCGGCGTGGAGATGCTGCGCGCGGTCACATAGGGGTCCATCAGCATGAGCGCTGTGCCCGCGAGGGGGAGGCTGAGCCAGCAGGCCAGCAGGACGACGCCGCCGCAGCGTGCGGGGACACTGGTGAAGATCCGCGTGGCGAGCTGCCAGGCGGCGTAGAGGGTGAGCCAAGTGGTAGCGCAATAAAGGAACAGCAGCACCCAGTCGAGCGGCAGGCGGCTGGAGCGGGTGAGCGCGGCGACGGCCGGGGCGAAGAGCGAGAAGCGCAGATGGCCGGTGACGAACTCGGTCTGGTGGGGGTAGAGCTGCGGGGCCAGCAGGTGCTTGATGCCCGCCGCGTAGAGGCCGCCGTCCTCGGACCAGGGGTGATAGCCGTGGACGATCAGCACGAGGAGCGTCAGGGTGGTTACGAGGACGGGGCCGCGTGCGGAGATCTGGCCGAGGGCGCTTACCGGGCTGGTCTCCGAGATTCTTTCAACTACGGTTGTGGCCATCTCGGTTGCGCGTTCCTCAGGCTGAAGTTTAGTTCATCGGCGTGCTCTCAAGTAGACTCATTTAAGTGTCATAGGTTAAAGCCGTTGACGTTATTTTCCTCGTCATCCGGCCCTTGATCGGTCCTTGACCTTTACACCCTGAGAGTTAAATCGGTACTTCCAATCTTCGTAGTACGGTGAATCGCACGCATGTATCGCACAGTTCAGCAGTCTCTTCTTCTTCGCATCCAGGCAATTTTGCTCGCTCAGTACGGGGTCGAGCTGTCGCAGCTCGCCATCGAGCAGCCGCCTAACGTCGCGCTCGGCGAACTGGCGCTGCCCGTGGCCTTCGAGTTGGCCAAGCGGCTGCGCAAGGCTCCGCGGGCGATTGCGACGGAGCTGGCCGAGGCGCTGCGGGCCGATCTGGCCAGTGTGCCGGGTGTGGCTGCGGTCGAGATCGCGGGTGCGGGCTATCTGAACATCAAGCTGGACCGCGCGGCCACGGTGGTGCGTCTGGCCGCCGATGAGCACGCCGAGATCGGCGGGTCGGGCTTCCGGCTGGTCGAGCATACGAGCATCAACCCCAACAAGGCCGCGCACATCGGCCACCTGCGCAACGCTATTTTGGGCGACACCTTCCAGCGCCTGTTGCGGCCCGATGCCTACAAGCGCGGCTACGAGGTCGGGGTGCAGAACTACATCGACAACACCGGCGTGCAGGTGGCCGATGTTGTTGTTGGATTTACGAAGCTGCTAGGGATGAATCTCGACGATGTGCGCGGGCTTCTGACCGAGCTGATCGAGACCAATCAGCGGCTCGACTTCTACTGCTGGGATCTGTACGCGCGGGTCTCGCAGTGGTACACGGCGGATGCGGCTGAGGCTGCGGCGCGTAAGCAGGTGCGGCTGGATACGCTGCACGCGCTCGAGACCGGCGGCAACGAGATCGCCGAGATTGCGGAGCTGATCTCGACCGGAGTGCTTCGGCGTCATCTTGAGACCATGCTGCGGCTGGGGATCGAGTACGACTTTTTGCCGCGCGAGTCGGAGATTCTGACGCTGCACTTCTGGGATGCGGCGCGGGAGCTGATGATCGAGAAGGGCGTGCTGTACCAGGAGACCGAGGGTAAGAACAAGGGCTGCTGGGTGATGAAGCGGGCCAACGGCGAAGAGGCCGCGAGCGACGGGCCGGACGAGGATGCGAAGGTGATCGTGCGCTCGAACGGCACGGTGACGTATGTCGGGAAGGACATTGCGTATCACCTCTGGAAGTTCGGGCTGCTCGAGGGCAAGGACTTCGGGTACGAGCCGTTCAAGGAGTATCCGGAGCATACGTGCTGGATTTCCACGCCGAGCGGAGTGCCGGATCATCCCGTGTTTGCGCGGGCGGATTATGTTTATAACGTCATCGACTCCAGCCAGTCGGACCCTCAGAACAACGTGATCGCCGCGCTGCGGGGGATGGGGTTCACCGAAGCTGCCGATCACTACACGCACTTCTCGTACGAGAAGGTGGCGCTGACGCCGCGTTGCGCGATCGAACTGGGGTACACGATTGCGGAAGAGGATAAGGCTCGGCCGTTCATCGAGGTGAGCGGGCGCAAGGGCCTGGGCGTGAAGGCCGACGATCTGTTGGATCGGCTGACCGCAGCGGCGAAGACCGAGGTGGACGCGCGGCATCCGGAGCTGGACGAGGCCGAGCGGCTGCTGACGGCGACGCAGATTGCCGTGGGTGCGCTGCGTTATTTTATGCTGCGATTCAACCGGAACACGATCATAGCGTTCGACTTCAAGGATGCGTTGAGCTTTGAGGGCGAGACCGGGCCGTATGTGCAGTATGCGATTGTGAGGGCGGCGAATATCTTCCGTAAGTCCGGGACTACGCAGGAGGAGGCTCTGGCGGCGGTTGCGGGGCTGCCGGGGTTGGCCGGGATGCTCGATGCGGAAGAGGGCGGCGGGTTGTGGGAGACGTGGCTGATGGCCTCGCGGCTGACCACTGTGATCGAGCTTTGCATCGCCACGGCGGAGCCTGCACACCTGGCCAAGTATGCGTTCCAGATGGCGCAGCAGTTCAATAACTTCTACCACCGGTATCACGTTCTGAATGAGACGGATGAGGCTCGGAGGGCGTTGCTGCTGGCTACGGCGGCGGTGGCTCGGCGGGAGATGGTTCGGGCGCTGGGGTATCTGGGGATTGAGGCTCCGGCAGTGATGTAGAGGGAGTGAGTTGTGTGCCCCATGCTTCGGAGTCGAGGTGTGGGGCATTCGTATTTTTGGCCGAGTGAAGAAAGCTAAACCTCGGGGGCTAAAGCCCGCTTTGGTGGAGGGTTTAGATGTCCGGGCTAAAGCCCGGACCTACCCCAGAAACAACCGCAAAAGCCAAGGCAAAGGCAATGGCAGAAGCAGATTCCTCCGCTTCGCTCCTGAATGACAACCAAAAGGACAGGCAACGACAAAGGCAATTGCAACCGCAGAAGTAACTTTTCGGTTTGCTGTGGCTTAGGAGCTTAGAACGCGCTCCAGCTCTGCGATGAGGGCCTGACGGTTGATCGGCTTGGTGAGGATGGTCTCGATTCCCAGGGCACGGATGCGCTGGAGTTCGGCGGCCTCAAGCTCGCCGCCCGAGAAAAGCAGCAGTGGCGTCGTCAGTTGGAGTGCGCGGATGCAGACAGCGAGAGTGACCCCATCCATGACGGGCATACTGATGTCGCTGAGAATGGCGTCCACCCGCTGCGTTGTCAGGAGCCGGATGGCCTCGGCGCCGTCCTTCGCGGTAAGGACGGCGCATCCGCAACGGGTGAGCCAGAGGGCGAACAGCTCGCGCAGAGTCGGGAGATCATCGACGAGAAGCACCGTCGCATCTTCGAGTCTCATGGGCCTCCGGGCGAGAATCTCATTGCTGAAAGTTTAGCTGCTTCAGTTGGCCTGGCTGTAGGTCCGGACCCACTCGACAATGGAGCGGACGGCCATGCCGGTCGGGCCTTTGGCGATCCACGGCTTCTGCTCGTCGTTCCACGCGACTCCGGCGATGTCGAGGTGAATCCAGGGGGTGTCGCCGACGAACTCGTGCAGCAGGGCGGCGGCGGTGCAGGCTCCGCCGCCGCGTCCACCGGTGTTGGTCATGTCGGCGATGGCGCTGTTGATCTGCTCGCGGTACTCGGGCGAGATGGGCAGGCGCCAGAACTTCTCGCCCGAGATGGGGGTGGCGGATTGGAAGTTCTGCCACGTCGCCTCGTCGTTGGCGAAGAGTCCGGCGAAGTGGTTGCCGAGCGCGACGACGCAGGCTCCGGTGAGGGTGGCGGCGTCAATGAGGTGGGTGCAGCCAAGGGTCTTGGCGTAGTGGAGGCCATCAGCCAGGACCAGGCGGCCCTCGGCGTCGGTGTTGATGACCTCGATGGTCTTGCCGCTCATGGCGGTGAGCACGTCGCCGGGACGGTAGGCCTTGCCGTCGGGCATGTTCTCGGCCGAGCAGATGACGCTGACGACCTTCACGTTGGGCTTGAGCTGGGCGATGGCGCGCATCGCCCCGATCATGGCGGCGGAACCGGCCATGTCGTACTTCATCTTCTCCATGTTGTCGGCAGGCTTCAGGGAGATGCCGCCGGTGTCGAAGGTGATGCCCTTGCCGACGAGGCCGATGACGGGCGCTCCTTCAACCTGCGGGGCTGCGGGCGTGTAGGTCATCACGATAAGGGCCGGGGGCTGCTCCGAACCCTGCGCTACGGCGAGAAACGCGCCCATCTTCAGCTCTTCGAGCTTGGCCGTGGAGAAGACCTCGCAGTGGAGGCCGACCTCGTCGCACATGGCCTTGGTGCGGGCTGCGAGAGTGGTCGGCGGCAGGATGTTGCCCGGCTCGTTGACCAGTGAGCGGGCGAAGTTCTGGCCGTTGGCGAGGATGAGGCCCTCAGCGAATCCGGCCTCGATTGCGGCCTGATTGTTGGCTCCGGCGATGAGGGTTACGGAGTGGACCGACTTGTCCTTCGGTTCGCTCTTGTAGGTGTCGTAGTCGCGCTCGGCCAGTTCGGCTCCTTCGGCTAACACACGGGCGGAGAGCTGTGCGGGCAGCGTCAGAGGTTCGGGGAAGACGATGGCGAGGTCGCGGATGACGCGGGGCTTGGCGAAGCGGACGGCGGCTCCTGCGCCCTTGCGCAGCTCGTCTACCGTGAGCGAACCGGCCTTGCCGAGGCCGATGAGGAGGAGGCGCTGGGCCGCGAGACCGGCGGGCGCGTGGACGAGGAGCGTCTCGCAGAGGCCGGATTTGAACTCGCCGGTGGCCAGCAGGGCAGAGACGGCGGAGGTAATGGCGCTGGAGGCGGTCAGGAGCGTGGGGAGTGGGTCGGAGTCCTTGCCGGTGGAGCTATCGACTGCGAAGACCGTAAGCATGGGGGTGGCGAGGGTGGCGGCGTCCTGAAAGACCAGTCTGGTGTCCATGGGGATATCGTAACCCGAAGAGATGGAGGGGATGGTTATTCCTTAAAAGCAACGGCAAAAGCGTCCTCACGCCGGACGGGCGGTGCTTCGTACTGTTTTGGACGCTTCGCGTGAAAGGCTAGCGGCGCTGGCTGCGGGCGATGGCCGCCTTGGCCTCGTTATCGGCCTCGCGCTTCCGCTCCGTGGCGCGCTTGTCGTACTCCTGCTTACCCTTGGCCAGCGCCAGCTCGCACTTGACCCGGCCGTTGCGGAAGTACAGCCGGACCGGGATCAGCGTGAAGCCCTTCTGCCGCGTGGCCGCCTCCAGCTTGCGGATCTCCAGCTTGTGCAGCAGCAGCTTGCGGGTGCGCAGAGAATCGTGGTTCATGGCGTTGCCGTGGGAAAAAGGCCCAATATGGGCATTGAGCAGAAAACATTCTCCATCTTTCAGCAAACCATAGGCGTCTTTGAGGTTAGCCTTGCCTTCACGGATGGATTTTACCTCGGTGCCGCGCAGGGCGACACCGGCCTCGTACTTGTCCGTGAGGAAGTAGTTGAAGCTGGCGGAGCGGTTGAAGGAGGCATCTCGCTTACCGGCAGCGACAGGATCGCGGTCCTTCTCCTTGACGACAGGTTTGGGCTGATGGGCTACGGTCGGGATGGTTGCAGCGCGGGCCATGAACTTTCAATTTTAACACGCGGTACAAAGGTCACCCGATTCTTGACCGGTTGGAGGCGTAATCCGGACTCACCCATCGGCGCGGCTGCCGTCTAAACTCCAGCAGACGGAAAATACAGGGGTTGCAGGGCACCGGCGAGTGGGCAGGCCGGGCTCGGCATACGCTCGACAGATAGGGATTGGCGGTGTCTTTGAAGGACTTAAGGGAGGGGGTTGCAGTGACCGGAATGCTATACTCGCGGGAGCCGAAGCAGCGGGGGAGATGCTCGCCTGACGGCTTTTTCGGCCACTCCTCTTTCGGCTATTCCCAGGCAAGTCCTATTGAGGTTCCCGGCAGCAGTGCTTCGGCGGTGTACGGTTGTGGTGCGGCGGAGACTCCGGCAAGAACAGAGAAAGCGAACAGACTTAGAATGATCCGTGGGTTAGCGCAGGGTTGGGGTGGCTGGAAGGTTCGGGCAGGGTCGCGGGTTGGGGCGATGCTGGGCTTGTTTTTGCTGGTGGTGCTGGGGACGGTGGGGTCCAAGGCCCAGGCGCAGTCGGCCAGCAAGTGGAACAAGCGCGGGTTGGACGCCGAGGTGCGGGAGAACTACGACGCGGCTTTTGAGGATTATCGTCAGGCGAACCTGAAGGCTCCCAAGGATATGCGCTACAAGGCGCGGCTGGAGCGGATGCGCGGGATGGCGGCGGCGCAGCACGTGGGCCGGGGCCGCACGCTGCGGCAGAGCAGCGACTACGCGGGCGCGATCACCGAGTTCATGCGCGCCCTGCAGATTGATCCGAGTGACCAGGCCGCACAGCAAGAGATCGAACAGACGCAGCGGGAGCAACCTCCCGCGTCTCCTTCCCCGGCGGGCGCGGCGGCGGCGATGGAGCAGATGCAGCAGCGAAGCGATCTGCTCAGGAGCATTGGCTCGCTGGCCGGTCCGGTGGAGCTGCAGCCGGTGAGCAACGATCCCATCACGCTGCACATGGTCGAGGACGTGAAGGTGATCTATCAGGCCGTGGGGAAACTGGCGGGCCTGAATGTGCTCTTCGACCCGGACTATAACTCGAAGCGGATTCCGGTCGATCTGACCAATGTCTCGCTGTCGGACGCGTTGCGCATCATCGGAACGATCTCGGGCACGTTCTACAAGCCGATCACGGCGAATACTATCTTTATCGCGCAGAACACGCGCACCAAGCGCACCGATCTCGACGAGATGGCGGTGCAGACCTTCTACCTGTCGAACTCGTCGCAGGCGAGCGATGGTAATGAAGTGCAGACGGCAGTGCGTAACCTGCTGGACCCGAGCACGAAGATCTACCTTGTACCGAGCCAGAATGCGCTGGTGCTGCGCGCGACGCCGGACCAGTTGCTGCTGGCGCAGAAGATCATCAACGACCTCGACCGGGCGAAGGCCGAGGTAGTCGTGGATGTGGCCGTGCTCGAGGTGAATCGGGACAGGATTCGCAACCTGGGTATCACGCTGCCGCAGTCCATCGGGCTAACTCCGCAGGCTAGTAATGCGAACGTCAACAATTCCAGCTCAGGCTCTTCTTCGACCAACGATGGAACGACGAATACCACGACGAACACATCAGGTCTGACGCTGAACAATCTGGCGCACCTGAACGCGACCAACTTCGCCGTGTCGATCACCGGCGGAACCCTGAACGCGCTGCTGACCGATACGGATACGCGTATCCTGCAGAACCCGCGCATCCGCTCCTCCGATGGGCAGCGGGCCACGCTCAAGATCGGATCGAAGATCCCCGTTGCGACTGGTTCGTACAGCTCGACGCTCTCGACCTCGGCCTCGCTGGGCGTGCAGACGCAGTTCACCTACCTGGACGTGGGCGTGAACATCGACCTGACGCCGACGGTGCACTATGACCGGGAGATTACGCTGAAACTGAAGATCGAGGTCTCGTCCGAGAGCGGTACGCAGACCATCTCGGGCGTGACCGAGCCGATCATCTCGCAGCGCGTGAGCGAGCAGACGATCCAGTTGAAAGAGGGCGAGCCCAGCATCCTGGCTGGCTTGCTGACCCGGCAGGACAACAACAATGTGAGCGGAACGCCGGGGCTGGGCGAGCTGCCGTTCTTCAAGTTCTTCTTCGCCTCACAGAACAAGGAAGTGCAGCGCGACGAGATCGTCTTCCTGCTGATCCCGCATATCGTGCGCGAGTCGGTGCTGACGCGGGCGAATACGGGTGCGATCGACACCGGCACGGGGCAGGCGATTGAGCTGCGGCGCAGCGCTGTGGCCAATACGGGCGTGCTGCCGGGCAATACCGTCGGCGAGAACGTGACTCCTTCGGCGCAGCGGCCGGTTGGCTCGGTAACTGCGGCGGATGCGGCGGCGGCGATGCTCCCCGGGACAAAGGCTCTGTCGAGGAATAACCCGGCGGCTCCGGTGGCAGTGGCTCCTCCATCGTCGGCTGCGGGAGCGGCTGCGGCGGCGATTGGGACCGCTCCGGGCGCGCAGCCGGTTAGCTTCGGGGTCACTCCGGCGAACTCGAGCCAGGGCGTGGGCAGTACCTTCCAGGTTGCGGTCACGCTGGATCATGGGCGCGATGTCTTCTCGGTGCCGTTGCAGATGCAGTTCGACCCGAAGGTGCTGCAACTGGTGAACGTGGATGCGGGTGGCTTCCTGGCCAAGGGAAATCAGCCGGTCTCCATCGTCCACCGTGACGAGGGCAACGGGCTGGTGACGATCTCCACCTCTCGGCCGCCGAATACACCGGGCGTTACGGGTGATGGGTCGGTGTGCACGCTGACCTTCAAGGCGGTCGGTGCGGGTGACTCGAACATCACTCTGGTGAAGGTCGGGGCTCGGGATAGCGCCCAGGCCAGTCTGCCGGCGGTAGGATCGCAGGCTGTGGTGCATGTGAAGTGACGGGGCAGTGAAGATGACCGGACCAGGCAAAGGACGGGGGAGAGACGATGCAGGCCTGACGCTGGTGGAGCTGATTATTACGGTCTCCATCGTGGCGATCCTGGCGACGGCGGCGCTGCCGATCGCCAGGTTTCAGGTGAAGCGGGTGAAGGAGCGGGAGCTGAGGGCCGACCTCTGGATGCTGCGGGACGCCATCGACCACTACAAGGACGCGGCGGACAAGGGCGGGATGCAGACCAAGGCGGACTCGTTCAACTATCCGCCAGATCTCGAGACGCTGGTGACGGGGGTCGAGATTCAGACCAAGAAGGTGAAGTTTCTGCGCAAGATTCCGGTGGACCCGATGACAGGCAATGCGGAGTGGAGCCTGCGGGCGAACCAGGACGATCCTGAGTCGGACTCGTGGGGCGGGCAGAACGTCTTCGATGTGCATAGCAAGAGCAGCGGAACGGCGTTGGACGGGACGAAGTACTCGACATGGTGAGGACGAAGGCACAATTCGGGGAGAGTAGCGGCGCAGATGGCTTTACGCTGATCGAGTTGATGATCGTGATGACGATCATCGCGCTGCTGTCGGCGATCGCGATTCCATCCTTCACGCATAACGTGAAGGTTGCGCGAGAAGCTGTTCTGCGCGAAGACCTTCACACGCTGCGTGGAGCCATCGACAGCTACACCTACGACAAGCAGAAAGCGCCGCAGTCTCTGGATGACCTGGTGCAGGCGGGTTACCTGAAGGCAATGCCGGTAGACCCGATCACGCACCGGAACGACACCTGGCAGACCTCGCAGACCGACACGCTGATGAGTATTGACCAGACGCAGCCGGGAATCGACGACGTACACTCTGGCGCGCAGGATATCTCGACAGACGGCAGCTCGTACAATAGCTGGTAGTGCGAATAGATTCTTGATAATCTGCTCTGGCGGTTGCTCATGAAAAGGCGCATACTGCGTCCAGCAACTGTTCTGCTCCGTCTAAACGGGCAGGGAGCCGCGTCCAAACGCCGGGAAGCGTCTCGACCAGAATCGGCAGTGTCTTACCAGCAAGGAGTCTCCCATGCGATCCTTCGTGCCGCTCGGCCTCGCCGCAGTGCTCGCTCTCCCCGCAGCTGCCCAGACCTCAACTCCGAAGGGGCCGCCGTCGACTCCAATTCAGACGCCAACCTCGGCTTCTTCGACTCCTCCGCCTCCTGCGGTCAGCACTACTCCTGCCCAGGGCAGCTCTGATAGCAAGGCTGCTACTGCCACTACTTCGACCAAGGCGGAGGATAAGAAGCCTGACGAGAAGAAGGCCGATGAAAAGAAGCCGGTGGATACGGCGAAGGCTAAAACCGACTCGATTCCGTCGCCCGGCGAGGCGCTCGATCCGCACATCAAGGCCGGGAGCGAGGACGATGTGAACTCCATCGGGACGCGGAGCATTGGCGGCCGCGGGCTGGGGAACTGGTACTCGACCGACTGGGAGCTGCGCGTGGGCAAGCAGTACTCCATGGAGATCGAGAAGTCGGCGCACATGGTGACTGACCCGGTGATTGTGGAGTATGTGAACCGGGTGGGGCAGAATCTGGTCAAGAACTCGGACGCGAAGGTGCCGTTCACGATCAAGGTAATCGACTCCGACGAGGTGAACGCGATGGCGCTGCCGGGAGGGTTCTTTTATGTGAACTCCGGGCTGATCCTGGCGTGCGACGAAGAGGCGGAGCTGGCCGGGGTGATGGCTCACGAGATCTCGCACGTGGTGGCGCACCACGCGGCGCGAGAGATGACGAAGATGAACTACGCGCAGATTGGGTCGATTCCGCTGCTGATTATGACGCAGGGGAGCTGGACCGGGTACGGCATCTACGAGGCTTCGCAGTTGGCGGTGCCGATGGCGTTTCTGAAGTTTTCGCGCGTGAACGAGACCGAGGCGGACTACCTGGGGGTGCAGTATATGTACCGCGCGGGGTACGATCCGCAGTCGTTTATTACGCTGTTCGAAAAGCTGGACGCGCTCGAGAAACATAAGCCGGGGACGCTGGCGAAGGCGTTCTCCGACCATCCTCAGACGCCGGACCGGATCGCCCATTCGGAGGATGAGATTGCGACGATCCTGCCCGCGAAGCCGGATTACATCGTCACTACGAGCGAGTTCGACGATGTGAAGTCGCGGCTGGCGCGGCTCGAGAACAAGCGCAAGCTGAACGACAAAAAAGACGGCAGCAAGCCGACGTTGCGGCGCGCGGGGGGAAGCAACAGCGATCCCAACTCAACGAACAACCCGGCCAACTCGACCGACGACCGGCCTACGCTGGGGCGGCGGAATCTTGCGGGGCAATAGCGTTTAGAAGCCAAAGATTACTGCGGATAAGAAAGCATAAAGGCACGGATAGGATCGGAGCCGGGAGGGATGAGGGTAGCCTCCGGCTCTGTTCTGGTCCGTGCTTTTTCTTTTTTATCCCTGATAGTCATTCAGGTTCGTCTCGGGGAAAAATGCTCCATCCGAGATACACTAAGGCAATATGGTTCGGAAATCAGTTGCAGTGTTCGCCGCCGCCGTCGTGCTCGCCTCCCTTGCTTCCACCGCTCATGCTCAGCTGGGTGTTTATGGCACCGTTACCGTTGGCCGGCTGACCGGAGTGCAGAACTCGCCAGTGGCGACGCCGGGCGTTTCTTACAACAGCAACGTGAACCCCCTGGGCGGAACGGGCGGCATCTACTACGACTTCAAGAACTACGGCCCGATACGGCTGGGAGTCGATGTGCGGGGAACCATTCTGACCTCGAAACGCGGCGCGGAGGAGACCTCGAATGGTGCCGGAACGCGTGTAGATTCGGGTCTGGGTGGAGTTCGCGCCAGCTTCCACACGCCGATTCTGGGGCTGAAGCCGTATGCCGAGGCCATGGTGGGGATCGGGCGCTCGAACTACGGGATCATTCTGCCGACGATCGCCTCGAACGGGCTGAAGAACAACGTGGAGTATCACGTGTTTGGCGGGTTGGACTACAAGATCTTGCCGATCATGGATTGGCGGGCGGTCGAGCTGGGGTACGGCGGCCTGGAGGGTGGCGGGCATAACTATCCGCTGAAGTCGGTGAGCACGGGCGTGGTCTTCCACTTCCCGCCGCCGCTCTAGACTGCGCTGCGGGCGCGTGTCGTCTAGAATAGGCTTATGCGTACTCAAAACACCGGCTATACCGACGACCATGCAGCATCCGGGCTCGATCATGAGTTTCCCTCGATCGATACTTGGGCGAACCAGTTTCCAGGGTACGAGATCCTGATCGACGACCCGGAGTTTACGTCGATCTGCCCGAAGACCGGGCTGCCCGACTTCGGGATACTCACGATCCGCTATATGCCGCGGAAGGAGTGCCTGGAGCTGAAGTCGCTGAAGGAGTACCTGTTCCACTACCGCAACCTGGGGATCTTTCAGGAGAACATCGTCAACCAGGTGTTGAACGATATCGTGAAGGCGACGGACCCGGTCTGGGCGGTGGTGAAGGGTGACTTCCGGCCCCGGGGTGGAATCTCGACGACAGTGACGGCGACGTATCCCCGCACGGAAGAGATGTCTCGGTCGTAAGAGCTAAATGTTTTACCAACGAAGAAAGGGCGAGGCCTGGGCCTCGCCCTTTCTTCGTTAAGGCAGATTATTCGGAGACCAGGGACATGAAGTAGTCCTGGGCGCTGAAGCGTTCCGTGCCGAGCGGGGCGGCTACATACTCGCCGTCCGGCAGCAGGATGCGCGCCTTGGCGTTGTCCTTCAGGTAGGAGCCGAGGATCTCTTCGCGCAGGCGCTTCGCCAGCTTGGGATCGGCGACAGGGAAGAGCACCTCGCAGCGCTCGTAGAGGTTGCGCGGCATCCAGTCGGCGCTGCCGCAGAAGATCTCCGGCGAGCCGCCGTTCTCGAAGTCGAAGATGCGGCTGTGCTCGAGGTAACGGCCCACGATGGAGCGGACGCGGATGTTCTCGCTGAGGCCTTCGACTCCGGGGCGGAGCGAGCACATGCCGCGCACGATGAGGTCGATCTGGACCCCGGCCTGGCTGGCCTCGTACATGGCCTCGACCGTCTTGCGGTCCAGCAGCGCGTTCATCTTGGCGACGATGCGTGCAGGTTTGCCTGCGCGGGCGTGTGCGGTCTCGCGGCGGATAAGCTCGATGATGGAGTCTGCCAGGGTAAGCGGCGCGACCAGCAGCGGCTTGTAGACGTCACCCTCGGCTTCGGCGGTCAGGTAGTTGAAGACGGCCTGGACGGCGCGGGTGATCTCGGGCCGCGAGGTGAGCAGGCTGATGTCGGTGTAGAAGCGCGCCGTGACGGGGTTGTAGTTGCCGGTGCCGAGGTGGGCGTAGCGGCGGATGACGCCGTCGGGGTCGCGCCGGACCAGCAGGGCCAGCTTGCAATGCGTCTTGAGGCCGTAGATGCCGTGGAAGACCTGGACGCCAGCGTCCTCCAGCTCGCGTGCCCAGCGAATGTTGGAGTCCTCGTCGAAGCGGGCCATCAGCTCGACCACGACGGTGACGTCCTTGGTCTGTCCGGCCTCGATGAGCGCGCGGAAGATGGGCGAGTCCTTGCTGGTGCGGTAGAGCGTCTGCTTCATGGTGATGACCTGCGCGTCGTTCGCGCCGGCCTCCACGAAATCGACGACGGTCTCGTAGCTGTCGAAGGGGTGGTGAAGCATGACGTCGTGCTGGCGCAGCTCGGCGAAGATGCCTTCGGAGTCGCTGTCGGCGGGGAGCAGGTGGCGCTTGCCCTTGAAGGGCGTGTACTTCAGCTCGGGCCGATCGACCTCGGAGGCCAGTGCCATCAGGCGCGAGAGGTTGACCGGGCCGTTGGTGCGGAAGACCTGCCAGGGCTCCAGCTCGAAGTTGGTGCGCAGACGCTCGATGATCTCTTCGTTGGCAGGGCTGTCGATTTCGAGGCGCACAGCGTCGCCCTTGCGGCGGTTATGCAGCTCGGCGCGGACGCTCTCGAGCACAGAGCGCGACTCCTCTTCCTGCATGTAGAGGTTGCTGTTGCGGGTGACGCGGAAGGCGGTCTTATTGAGCACCTCGTAGCCGCGGTACATGGACTCGACCTGCGACTCGATCAGCTCGTGCAGGAAGATGAAGTCAGCGGTCTGATTGGCGCTAGGCAGGGCGATGAGGCGCGGCAGGCTGCGCGGCACGGTGACCACGCCGAGGACCGTGCCGGACTTGTTACCGAGCGAGTCGCGGCGCTTGTAGCGGAGCAGCAGGCCAAGGCAGAGGGCCTTGTTGAGCACGCGCGGAAAGGGGTGCGAGGGGTCGATGGTGACCGGCGTGAGCAGCGGATCAACCTCGTTCTCGTAGAACTCGAGGGCGTGGGCGCGGGCTTCGTCGTCGAGCTGGCTCCAGGTGAGGACGCGGACGCCGGATTCGGCGAGCGCGGGTAGGAGCTGCTTGTTCCAGCAGCGGTACTGGTCGGAGACGAAGACGGCCATGCGCTTGGAGAGGACGTCGAGCCGCTCCTGGGTGGTGAGGCCGCCCTCGTCGGGAAGCTGCGGCTGGTTGAAGCCGTCCTCGATGCGCTGCAACATTCCGGCGACGCGGATCTCGACGAACTCGTCGAGGTTGCTGGCGGTGATGGCGAGGAACTTGACGCGCTCGAGCAGGGGATTGGACGGGTCCTGCGCCTCTTCGAGGACGCGCTGGTTGAAGCGGAGCCAGCTCTCGTCGCGGCTGAAGAAGAGAGCTTCGACCTCAGGCTCGGGCTTGGCCTTCTTCGCCTTGGTCTTGGGCGCGGTCTTGGATACGATCTTGGCGGGGGCTTTGGTGGCGTTCTTAGCGTTCTTGGCCGGGGAGGTCTTCTTGCCGTCTTCCACGAGAGATTCCTTTGCGCTCATAATGTCTTGGTCTGGCGATCAGGTGTGAGAGTATCGCACGAAGAGTGATGCAGTATGAACGGCTTGAGAATGTTTTCAAAGGCCGGGGCGTTGGCGGCAACAACCTTTGGAGAGCTTTGGTGTCATAATTTACATGTTGTACTGGAGAAGACGAACAATGCGCATGACTCAGTTTCATGGCCTGATCCTTGCCGGTGCGGTAGCCCTTTCTACCTCGGCGTTTGCCCAGACTACTGCCGGGCACGATCTGCATAACGCCGCCACCGATACCGGCCACGCGACCGAGAAGGTCGCTCATAAGACTTCGCACGGCACCAAGAAGGCTTATCACAAGACCGCGCACGCGACGAGCACCGCCGGGCACAAGACCGAGGAGGGCTCCGAGAAGGTTGGCCATGAGACCAAGGTCGGGGCCAAGGATGCGGGACACGATACCAAGGTCGGCGCGGAGAAGGTAGGGCACGGCACCAAGGTGGCGGCGAAGGATACGGCGCATGGGACCACCAAGGCCTTCCACAAGACCGAGAACCTTGGGGACAAGGTTGTTGGTAAGCCCGAGACTCACTAAGGTTTTCAGATGGAAAAGGCCCGGCGGGATGCCGGGCCTTTCTGCTGCCTGTTAGCTAGATGGTGCGGAGTTGGGGCGCGTCGTCCGGCCAGACCACCTGCGCGCAGAGCACGACCAGGGCGACCCAAAAGAGATCGGCTCCGAGGAGATGGACGACCTGCAACCAGGTGGGGGCGAGCAGAACGACATCGAGAAAGCCCAGGATGATCTGGAGCGCCAGCAGGCCGAGGATCCACTTGGTAGAGCGGCTCTCTCGCCGCGCGCGGGCCAGCAGCCAGAGCACGAAGGCCGTAGCCACAAAGGCGCTGAGCGGATGGATGCCGCGCAGGCGCAGGAGCCACGGGGAGTTGGCGCTGAGGTCTTGCGCGAAGGCAGCGCGGAGGCTGGAGGCTGGGAAGAGCGTATCGCCTAGCGCGGCCAGCGAGCCACTGACGCCGACGATGAGGGTCGCGGTGAGGCCGATGATGGAGAGGGTGCGGTCGAGCCCTCGTGCCTTGAGCGTGGCCCACTGTTGGCGGGTGCCGAGCATCACGGCTGTCATGGTGAGCGCGGCGACCAGCAACAGCGTGTTGCTGAGGTGGACCGAGAGCATGACGATGCGGCCCAGGGACTGGTTGCCGGTGACGTAGCCGAGCTTGACCAGCAGCGCGCCGAGGATAGCTTCGTTGACCAGCAGAACCGTGGAGATAACCGCGAAGACGCGGGCGGCGGAGCCTTTGATGCTGGCCCGGAAGGTCCAGACGATCAGGCCGATCATGGCGTAGATGGAGCCGGAGACCATCATGCGGTGGGTGAACTCGATGACGGTGTGGATGGTCGGCGAGACGGGGATGACCTGGCCGTTGCAGAGCGGCCAGTGGTTGCCGCAGCCAGCCCCGGAGCCGGTGGCGCGGACCAGCGCGCCCCACAGGATGACGAGAACGTTGTACCAGACGACCGCCCAGGCAAAGCGCTCGGGTGCTCGAGAGGCGGGCTGGAGGGTGAGAGGTGCCGCGGTCGCCATGGGGATATTCTAGACCTCTTCATGGAGAGGGACGCTGTGACGTGGAGCACAACAAGGAATACCACGGATAAAAAGGGGAAGAGGCGCGGATCAAAGCGGAGCCTCATGGCTTGAGTTCCGCTCTTATCCGTGCCTCTTGGTTCTTATCGTTCTTATCCGTGCAAGGCTTTTCTCTGGGTAGGCAAGGACAATCCCTCTTATCCTTTTTATCCCTTTTTCCCCGTTTCGCCTTGCTCTCTTTACCCTGCGGCGAGCTCCTTTGCCCGCTGGGTGGCTCGCTTGACAGCCTTGATGAGGGTGACGCGCAGACCGCCCTCTTCGAGTTCGAGGATGCCATCGACCGTGCAGCCTGCGGGCGTCGTGACGGCGTCCTTGAGCAGCGCGGGGTGGTAGCCGGTCTCGAGCACCATGCGGGCCGAGCCGAGGGTGGTCTGGGCGGCGAGGAGCGTGGCCACGTCACGGGGCAGGCCCACGTTGACGCCAGCTTCGGCCAACGCCTCGATGATGATGTAGAGGAAGGCCGGGCCGGAGCCGGAGAGGCCCGTGACCGCGTCCATGTGCTTCTCGTCCACCACGACGGTGCGGCCGACGGTGTTGAACATGCGCTGGGCGATGGTCATCTGCTCGACCGAGCAGAAGCGGCCGCCGCAGAGGGCGGTCATACCGGCGGAGAGCATGGACGGTGTATTAGGCATGGCGCGGACGACTGCCAGCTCACACCCGGCGGCGGCCTCGATGGAGCCGACCGTGACCGAGGCGGCGATGGAGATGATGATCTTCTCGGGCGTCAGCGCGGGCTTAATGGTGGCGAGCAGCGCCGGAACCTGAGTCGGCTTGACGCCGAGGATGATGACGTCGGCGAACTGGGCCGCGGCGAGGTTATCGGTGGTGGTCTCGACGCCGTACTGCGCGGACATGGCCAGGGCGCGGTCCGGGTGCTGGACCGTGGCGATGATCTGGTCGGCGGCCAGCAGGTTATTGCGGAGGAAGGCCTGGAGGAGGATGCCGCCCATCTTACCGGCTCCCAGAACCGCTACGCGCACGCCGGGCATCAGGGGCGCGGGAACTGCTGCTTCGTATCCTGTTTCGTTCATGTTGAAAGGCTACCAGACGGCGTGAAGGAGGGATCGTGCCGAAGGTGAAGAAAGCATACCTCGGGGGCTAAAGCCCGCATTTGTGCAGGTCGTAAATGTCCGGGCTAAAGCCCGGACCTACCCTAGAAGCAAAAACAACAGCAGAAGCAAGAGCAAGTGCGACAGCAACGGCAGAGCTTGTCTGTTCGGTTCTATATCGCAAAGACAAAAGCAAAACACCCTCAAAGCCGCGATCTTGTGCGGCTTTGAGGGTGTTTGTAAGAGTTACTTCTTGGTCTGGGACTTGATCCAGGCGTCGGCGCGGGTGTCGAGGACGTCCATCGGCAGTGCGCCGGAGTCGATGACGAAGTCATGGAAGGCCTTGAGGTCGAAGTTGGTTCCGAGGGCCTGTTTGGCGCGGGCACGCAGCTCAAGGATTTTTAGCTGGCCCATCTTGTAGCCGAGAGCCTGTCCCGGCCACGCGATGTAGCGGTCCACCTCGGCCTGCACGTTGGTCTCGTCGATGGCTGAGTGGTCGTGGAAGTAATCGACCATCTGCTGGCGGGTCCAGTGCTGCGAGTGGACGCCGGTATCGACCACCAGCCGGATGGCGCGCCAGATATCGCCCTCAAGACGGCCATAGTCGCTGTACGGGTCCTGGTAGAAGCCGATCTCCTTGCCCAGCCGCTCGGAGTAGAGCGCCCAGCCCTCGACAAAGGCCGTGTAGCCGAGGTACTTGCGGAACTCGGGCAGGCCGGTGACCTCCTGCGCGATGGAGATTTGAAGGTGATGGCCGGGGATGCCCTCGTGGTAGGCGACGGCCTCGGCTGCGGCCAGCGAGCGCGTGGCGAACTCGTAGGTGTTGATGTTGATGCGGCCCGGACGGCTGCCGTCGGGCGTGCCCTCTGCGTACCAGGCGGCGGCCTGCCCGCTCTGGATGTACTTGGGCATCTCTACGACCTCGAGAGGAGCCTTGGGCAAGCGACCGAACAGCTCGGGCAGGCGCGGCTGCATCTGGCCCTCGTAGTGGCGGTAGAGGTCGAGCAGGGCCTCGCCGGAGGTGGGGTGCAGCTTGGGGTTGGTCTTGATCGACGCCGAGAGGGTCTTGAGGTCGGAGAAGCCGAGCTTCTTGGCGATGACGAGCATCTCGGCCTCGTCGCGCTTCACCTCGTCCACGCCGATCTGGTGAATCTCGGCGGGCGTCTTGTTCAGCGTGGTGCTCTGGCGGACAAGGAAGGCGTAGTAGGCGTCGCCGTCGGGCAGCGCGCCGACGCCGGGGTCCTTGCGTCCGGCGGGGATGGCCTGCGCCTTCATAAAGCGGCCGAAGCGGGCGTAGGCGGGCAGAACGTCATCCTCGATGGCGGCCAGCATGGACTCGGTGATGCGCTTCTGCTCGGCGGCGGAGACGGTCTTGGGGAACTTCTTGAGCGGCAGGGCGAAGGCGCTGTCGGCGGGCTTCTGGCTGGCCAGATTGTTGACCTGATCGAGAACTTTTTCCAGCAGGAAGGCGGGCTGGGTTCGGTGCTCGTCGATGCCGAGCATCATGTTCTCGGTCGTCTGGCGGATCTGGGTGGGGATCTTGTGCAGGCGGGCGATGTAGTCGTCGTAGTCCTTGGCGGTATCGAAGGGGAGGGAGTCGACCATGCCGGGCAGGTCGGTGTGGATGCCGTGGAACTGGTTGACGGGCATCTCCCACTCCTTGAAGCGGGCGCTCTCTTCTTCTTCGGCGATAGAGCGCTCCATCAGCTCGACCGAGAGCTTCTCCTGGTCGGAGAGGCCAGTGGTGTCGATGGCGGCGAGCCGGGTGAGGAAGGCGCGGTTGCGCGAGAGCTGGTCGTTGAAGGCGCGGGGCGAGAGGTCGGAGAGCTGGTCGTTCCAGCGGCGGTCGCCGATGGAGGAGGCGAACTCGGGCGAGTGCTTGAGCTGGTCCTCCCACATCTCCTTGAAGAGGCTGGAGAGGGCGGCGCTGCGCTCCTGCACGGAGGCGGTTTGGGCAAGCACGGGGCTGGAGATGCAGAGGGCGAGAAGACCGGTGGTGAGGGCGCGCCTCATGGATGCGGTGGGGAGGGTGAATCGAACAGACGTCATGTTGCAAGGATAAGCCCTGTCGGGGAAGATGGCCGCGCTAAGAGCCGTCGAGCATCCGGTAGAGGGTGGAGCGGCTGATGCCGAGCAGTTCGGCTGCCTTAAGCTTGTTGCCCGCGCAGCGTGAGAGCACCTCCATCACATGACGTCGCATCACGTCGTCGAGCCGGTCCACGGGCGGCGGCTCGCTGGGCTGGATAGAGGGGGGGACGCTCTCGCTCAGCTCCGGCAGATGCTCGACGTCGATGAAGGGGGCTCCGCTCTCAGCGGCTTTGGTGGCGGCGGCTGAGACTGTCTCCTCCAGCTCTCGTAGGTTGCCCGGCCAGTTGTAGGATCTGAGGCGAGCACGGGCGGCAGGGGCTAGAGCTAACTGGGGGGGAGTGAGGCTCAGGCAGAGGTCGAGGATCGCCTCAAGGTCTTCGGGCCGCTCGCGCAGGGGCTGTAGCCGCAGCTCTACGACCGAGATGCAGTTATGGAGGTCTTGGCGAAACCGTCCGGTGGCCGTCAGGCGCTTCAGGTCGGAGTGGCTGGCGGCGATGAGGCGCGTCTCGGCCTGCCGGGACCGCACCCGGCGCTCGAGATCGAGCAGGCAGCGCATCAGGCTGTCCTGCAAGGGGAGCGAGAGGCTGCCGACGTCTTCGACGAAGAGGGTGCCCTGGCGGGCGGCTTCGAGCGCGCTGCCGTTCTCGGCCAGGTGGGTGGCGGAGCAGGCAACGAAGGCTGCCGAAGCGCTGGGGCTGAGGGCGTGGAGCCTGCGGGCCACCTGCTCCTTGCCGGTGCCCGGCTCGCCCATGATGAGGGCGCGGCGATAGTACGGGGCGATGCGCTGGATCTGTTGGCGAAGCTGCCGTGCTCCAGGGCTCTCGCCCACCAGGGGGAGCAGACCGGCGGAGGCGGGGCCGCGGAGGACGTAAGGGGATTCCCGGAGATCGCGAGGAGAGGTCGACATGGTTATCCTGTCGCCTCTATCGGCAGAACCGGGGGATTTCCTTACGGCAGCGGTTAAAAAACCAAGGGTGAGAACCGAAGTCCTCACCCTTGTGTGGTTTTGCGTGGCCGATGCTTAGGCGTTGGCCGGGGCGCAGTAGGCGTCGAAGGCGCGGGCCAGCTCCTGGGCGATCGCCGGGGCGGTCGAGGTCTCGATGGCCGAGCGCTGCATCAGGTAGACCAACTGGCCGTCGCGCAGGATGGCGATGGCGGGCGAGGTCGGCGGGTGTCCGGCGAAGTAGCTGCGGGCACGCTCGGTCGCGTCGCGGTCCTGTCCGGCGAAGACAGTGACGGCGTGATCGGGCTTGGTGCCGTGCTGCATGGCCAGGCGGACGCCGGGGCGCATCTTACCGGCGGCGCAGCCGCAGATCGAGTTGACGACCAGCATCGTCGTGCCGGGCTGCGCGATAGCCGCGTCTACGTCTGCCGCTGTGCGGGCCTCTGCCACGCCTGCGCGGGTAAGCTCCTCGCGCATTGGAATCACCATAATCTCTGGATACATTGCAAGTCCCTCCGGGGGAAAAATCTCTGCGAACACTCTGATTGTAGCTGGTTCTCGGCGTTCGATGACGATATGACGTAGCTTCCGCCGCCGGGGACTCAAAATAATGGGAACCGTTGCCGGGAGAGGCTCGTATCTGATTGAAGCCAGTAGATGTGGCACACTTAATCTCGCGGAGGTTTACCTCATGTATTGCTCTCATTGCGGAAAACAGGTTGTTCCGGACTCGAACTTCTGCTCTCACTGCGGCGCGGCGATCGGCCGTCGGCAGGAGAGCTTCCAGCAACAGGCCCGCCTGACGCGGCCGCGGCATCCGAGGATGATCGCCGGGGTCTGCGCGGGGATCGCGCTGCACTTCGGCTGGGACCTGACGCTGGTGCGGATCTTGACGGTTGTAATTGCGCTGATGACCTCAGGCTGCGGTCTGCTGGCTTACCTGGGTGCTTGGGTGCTGATGCCCGAGGCTCCGTATGAACTAACCGATGGCACGAGCCATCAGCAGGGTGTTGCCGCTTGAAGAAGATGTTGAAGCCGTTGAATGCACGTCCTTTTGGCTACAAGAACCGTACGTTGTGCTGTGATGATGCCTCACTGGCCGAGCTGGCGGCCGAGCATGGAACCCCGCTCTACGTCTACTCGAGTGAGCACCTGCTGGGGCGGCTTGCGATGTTCGAGCAGGCCTTCGCCGCGGTGCCGCATACGATCTGCTACGCGGTGAAGGCGAACTCGTCTTTGGCTCTGCTGAGGTTGCTGGGTAAAGCCGGAAGCGGCTTCGATATCGTCTCGGGCGGGGAGCTGACGAGGATTGCGAAGGCGCACAAACCCGCCCTGCGCAAGACCGTCTTCGCGGGCGTGGGCAAGCAGGTTTTTGAGATCGATGCCGCGCTTCAGGCCGATATTCTGCTCTTCAACGTGGAGTCCGAGAGCGAACTGGAGCTGCTCGAGTCGCGGGCGCGGCCGCTCGATATCCCGGCGCGGTTCTCGCTGCGGGTCAACCCGGATGTGTTTGCCGAGACGCACCCGTACATCTCGACCGGGTTGAGCGCGCACAAGTTCGGCATCGACATCAAGGTTGCGCGGGCGATTTATCGGCGGGCGGCCAAGTCGAAGTACCTGATCCCGACCGGCGTGAGCGTGCACATCGGCTCGCAGATTCGGGCGACCGATCCCTTCCACGCTGCGACGGCGCGGGTGATCGAGCTGATCCGGCAACTGCGCAAGGACGGCATTGCGATCACGCATATCGACGCGGGCGGCGGGTTGGGGATCGAGTACACTGACAAGGCTTTTGATCCGGCGGCGGCGGTGGCGTCTTATGCGAAGTCGGTCCTGACCGCGACCGAGGGGCTTGACCTGCATCTGCTGCTGGAGCCGGGACGGTTCCTGGTTGCACAGGCCGGGGCTTTGCTGACGACGGTTCTGAATGTGAAGAAGAACGGCAACAAGACCTTCGTCATTACGGACGCAGGCATGAACGACCTGATCCGGCCTGCGCTATATCAGGCGCACCATGAGATTCTGCCGGTCAAGCAGACGAGCGGCGCACGCAAGCCGGTGGACGTGGTGGGGCCGGTGTGCGAGTCGGGCGACTTCTTCGCAAGGGATCGTGAGCTGGCGACGACGAAGCCGGGAGATGTGCTGGCGATTCTCGATGCGGGCGCTTACGGTATGACCCTGACCAGTAATTACAACTCGCGGCCTCGGCCTGCGGAGGTGCTGGTCGAGCCGGAAGGTGCGCGGGTGATTCGGCGGCGGGAGACGATGAAGGATTTGCTTGGGCCGGAGATCGTTTAGCTGGCACCCCGTGTCTCAGAGTTGAAGCACGGGGTGCCCGCATTCGTGGCCGAGATAAGAAAGCTAAACCTCGGGGGCTGAAGCCCGCGTTTGGGGAGGGTTTTAATGTCCGGGCTAAAGCCCGGACCTACCCCAGAAGCAAAAGCAAGAACAACGGTAACAGCAGATTCCTCCGCTTCGCTCCTGAATGACAACCAAAAGAACAGGCAACAGCCGGGTGGCCGATTCATCGACGGTTTTATCGTCGATGGGGGGAGTACTTCAAATTCAACTGCGTCCTTGCGCCGGACGGGCGGCACTTCGTGCGGTCCTGGACGCTGCGCGTTTTACCGCTTGCGTAGGCGCAGGCTCTGCCAGCTGCCGTCGCTGGTCCAGCCGCCATCGACCGGGATGGCTTGGCCGTTGATAAAGCCGCTGTGCGCTGGTTCGGCCAGGAAGAGGATCGCCTGGGCGATATCGTCGGGCGACGCGAACCGGCCCATAGGGATGCGGTCGGTAATGTCGGCGTCGGTGTAGCCGCCGCCCGCCTGATCGGCTACGTCCATCTCGGTCTTCACCCAGCCGGGGCAGACCGCGTTCGAACGCACACCGAAGCCACCCCACTCCGCCGCCATCGTGCGGGTCAGGCCGATGAGGCCGTGCTTGGAGGCGTTGTAGGCGGAGCGGTCGCCGATGCCGACCAGGCCCGCGATGGAGGCGATGTTCACGATGCTGCCCGAACGCTGCTCGAGCATCGTCGCGCCGAAGGCCTTGGCGAGCAGGAATGGGGCCACGAGATTGACCTCGAGCACGCGCCGATAGAGAGCAGCCGAGGTGCTCTCGGCGGGAGAGATGCAGCTAATGCCCGCGTTGTTGACCAGCACGTCCACGCGGCCCCAGCGGGCGATGACGGCGGCGGCGGTGGCGGTGACGAAGGCTTCGTCGGAGATGTCTCCGGTGAAGGCTTCGGCCTCGGCCCCGAGGGTCTGGACGGCGACGAGGGCGGCGGCGGAGGATTGCAGGTCGATGAGGGCGACGGCGTATCCGGCGGCGGCGAGGACTTCGGCGGTGCGGCGTCCGATGCCTTGCGCGGCACCAGTAATCACGGCTACTTTCATACGCCTAATATAAGGCCTTGCCTACGCGAAGCGTCGAGAACGGCACGAAGTGCCGCCCGTCCGGCGTGAGGACGCACTTGCTGTTGCTTGTTTCTACTCGACAGTAACGAAGGTCAACGCCGCCAGATTCCGCACCCAGCGAGCGGGCTTCTTCTCCGCCCCGGCGACGAGCTTGAACTGTCCATCCTCGGCCAGCGGCTTGCCGTCGAGCGTCAATGCCACGATGACCTCGGCGTTATGTACCGTGGTCTCAAACTCCGAGGCGGAGTAGAGCACCCAGTAGTGGTCCGTGCCTTCGGCGCGCAGGTAGCTGTGGTAGATGCGGTGCGCTCCCTCGCCGTCGGTGGTGACGCCGTACTTCGCCAGCAGGTCGGGGAGGGGAACGCCCGAGTATGTCTCGTCGGCCTTGGTGTGGGCGTTGTGGACCGAAACAATCTTCTGCGGCATCTTCTGCAGGTCTTCGAGCGTCAGGGTAACGGGCTTGCCGTCGACGGTGACGACCAGATTGGTCGAGGGCACGGTGGGCTTGTGCTCGTGCTCGTGCTCTTCCTTGGCCATCGGGGCCATCGGAGTGGCGGCCGTTTGGGCGGTTGCGGCCATGCAGGCGATGCCAAGAAAACCAACAGCGAGCCATCTGTGTTTCATTGCGGAACCCCCGATGCTGCACTCACCATACGTCACTCGCGGGCCATGCTTCAACAAGCGCCCCGGTCGGGCTATACTGGCTGCATGTCTATCGTCAAAGACGCAGCCGCCATTGCCAAAGGAATGGGCATCACCTTCCGGGAGATGTTCCAGCCAACCGAGGTCGAAAACTACCCCGACGGCAAAGGGCCGATGCGCGGCGCCAAGTTTCAGCAGCGGTTTCGCGGCAAGCACCAGTTGCAGCGCGATGAGAACGGTCTTGAGAAGTGCGTAGCCTGTTTTCTGTGCGCGGCGGCCTGCCCCTCGAACTGCATCTACATCGAGGCCGCTGAGAACACCGAAGAGGTCCGCATCTCGTCGGCTGAACGTTACGCCAAGGTTTACAACATCGACTACAACCGCTGCATCTTCTGCGGCTACTGTGTCGAGGCCTGCCCGACTGACGCGATCACGCACGGCCACGGCTTCGAACTGGCCAGCCTGAACGCGACGACGCTGGTGATGCGCAAGGAAGACCTGCTGGTGGCGATCCAGCCCGCGATGCCGCTGGTTCCGGGCAGCTCGCATGACGTGGCGGACTCGCTCCGGTAGTCATGTCCGAGGTTCGATCCGGTTGGCGTGCAGAGGTTGAGGGTTACGTAGAGCGGGAGGCGAGGCCGGTCGAGAAGTTCGGCCATCAGCCCCGTCTCTATGCGTTGACGCTGCGGGTGGGCGCGGGTCTTGCGTATGACGACGATGTTGTCTTCGCCGCCGCATGGCTACACGATATGGGCGTCTTTATCGGGCATCGTCCCGAGGAGCGAGAACTGCTGGAGCGTTGGGATAACGTTGCCTATGCTCTGCGGATCACACCTGATGTGCTGGCCGGATTCGGCTTTCCCGAAGACAAGATCGCTGCGGTTCTTGAGTGTATTCGCACGCATCAACCGCACTTTGAGCCGACGACCATCGAGGCTACAATCCTGCGCGATGCCGATATCCTGGAGCAGCTTGGAGCTGTTGGCATCCTGCGTACAGTGACGAAGGTTGGCCGGGATACGCGCTTCATTACCTTTACCCATGCGGTCGCCTCGCTTCAGCGCGCGCTCGATACGCTTCCGCAGATGCTTCGCCTGCCGTCTTCGCGTCTGCTTGCGGAGGAGAAGCTAGCGGTTCACCGGGCTTTCCTGCAAGGCGCGGCAGATGAGGCCGGGAGCCTGCTCTACTAGGCTCGGCCTCGAAGTTTCTTGCGGGGCTTTACTCCTGCCTCTACACTTGTTAAATAGAAATCGTCACGCCGTCGTCCTCTATCGGGCCTCTGGATGTATTCGAAATCTTCTCCCGGGGCCCCATGAATACTGACTCTTCTCCTACAAAAGCTATTCTCCACGTATGCAAGCGTGAGGTGCTGCGCCCTCTTCGCGACCAGATATTGCGCCTATCGGGCTTCACCGTTGATTCGACGCTGTCGGATGTCGATGGCCTCGCCATGTTTCACGCACGGTCTTATGACCTTGTGCTGGTAGACGTGGAGGGCGAGTCGGGCATCCATGATGCCGAGCGCCTGTGCTCGGAGATCAAGACCAGCCGCAATGACCAGCAGGTGGCCTTCGTCTGCAACTGGCGCGTGGCCGCACTCACCGACTGCCCCGATGAGATTCTGCGCACGGAGTTTAATCCCGCTGCTTTTCTCGAGGGCGTTCGCAGCATTATGATGCAGTAGGAACAACTTGCACAGCCCCCGTGGCTGTGTTACAAACGATACATTCCAGTCTGCTTCGGCAGATTTGAATTTCATGCAGAGTGGTTGAGGGACGAGCCCTTTGACGCCACGACAACCGGACAGAACAAAGGCGTACCGGTGTCAACTCTCTCCTGGAACTGGCTTGATAAGCCACGGGGAACATGAGATTCGGAGCGCGCAGTCCGGCACGTTGTGTACCGCCTGCAATCCCCGCATTTCCCCCTTCCAATTGAGCGTGGCGTTCGAGTCAGCTTCTTCCTCCGCCGGGTTCTTGGAAGTGTTCTAAAGGGAGAATGCGCAATGGAGTATTCCTGTTCCACGTATGAGCTGAAGTGCAACGAGTGCGGCCGCCGTTTCGGCAACCGCCCTCTCTCCGGCTGCCCGGATTGCCTGGCGCCGCTTGAGATCGCCTACGATCTCGACCAGATCAAGGCGCAGGGCCGCTTCACCCGCGAGACCATCGCCGCGGGCCCGCACAATATCTGGCGATACGCCGCGCTTCTGCCCATCCCTGAAGGCTTCGAGCCTGACCTGCCCGTTGGTTTCACCCCGTTGCTCCGTGCCAAGAACCTCGGCAAGCGCATCGGCGCGCAGAATCTCTATATCAAGAACGACTCCGTCTGCTTCCCGACGCTCTCGTTCAAGGACCGCGTCGTCTCGGTCGCGCTGGCCAATGCGCAGAAATTCGGCTTCACCACGGTGGGCTGCTCCTCGACCGGCAACCTGGCGAACTCGGTCGCGGCCCAGTCCGCACGGCTCGGCATCAAGGCCTGCATCCTGGTCCCGGCGGACCTGGAGCCTGCCAAGATTCTCAACACGCTGGTCTACGGGGCCAGGCTGGTCCGCATCGACGGCAACTACGACCACGTCAACCGCCTCTGCACCCTGATAGCGGACGAGTACTCCTGGGGCTTCGTGAACGTGAACCTGCGGCCCTACTACGCCGAGGGCTCGAAGACGGTCGGGTATGAGATCGCCGAGCAGTTGGGCTGGAAGCTGCCCGACAACGTCGTCTGCCCTATGGCCGGAGGCTCGCTGATCCGCAAGATTCGCAAGGCATTCAACGAACTGATCGCGCTCGGTCTGGTCGAGGATAAGCCGGTCCGCTTCTTCGGCGCGCAGGCTACGGGCTGCTCGCCCATCTCGCAGTCGGTTCGCCAAGGGTGGGACCACATCGAGCCGCAGCGCCCCAACACCATCGCCCGCTCGCTCGCCATCGGCAACCCGGCGGACGGACCGGCGGCCAGCAAGATGATCCAGTCCACCGGCGGCTGGGCGGAGGACGTCTCGGATGTCGAGATCGTTGCCGGGATGCAGGAGCTGGCCGAGACCGAGGGTATCTTTACCGAGACCGCGGGCGGCGTCACCACGGCCGTCACGGCGCGGCTCTACGCCGAGGGCCGTATCTCGCCCGAGCAGACCACGGTGGTCTGTATCACCGGCAACGGCCTCAAGACCACTGACGCCCTCGCCGACCGCTTCGAGCAGGATCGGGCCGTGCGTCCGCGTCTGGCCGAGTTCGCCGAGTACCTGCGCGAGATCGACTACATCACCGAATCAGAATCCGAAGCTGAACCGGCGCTGGCGGGCGACTAAGTCCGTCTGCATCCGAGCCGACTGTAAACGCAATACCGAAGTAGAAGGAGTACGTCATCGCTATCAAAGTCATTCTTCCCACCGCCTTCGTTCGTCACACTGATGGTCAGAAGCAGTTTGCCTCCTCGGCCTCCACGCTGCCCGCGCTGATCGCCGATATCGACAGCACCTTTCCCGCGCTCAGCCACCAGATCAAGGACGAGGCTGGCAAGCTGCGCCGGTTCATCAACATCTACGTCAACGATGAGGACATCCGCTTCCTCGGCGGCGATGCCTATGCCTTCCAGGACGGCGACGAGGTCATGCTGATTCCGAGCATCGCGGGCGGCTCGCGGTAACCCTGCCGCAGGCGATAATTTTCACCTGCAAGCAACGCTTCATCCAACAACCTGCTCTCATCTTCTGTACCCGCGGCCTGCCTTCTGCACTGTGTTCATCGCACTCAGGCAGGCCGTGTAAATCAGATCTGAAAGCAGGGCTGTTATGTTTCTTCTCCTGGCGGTTGTGCTTGTCATTCTCTGGCTTGGCGGATTTTTCGTCATGCATATCAGCAGTTTCGCTATTCACGTGCTGATTCTCTTTGCCGTCATCTCCTTCATCATGCACTTCTTCACGGGACGACGCACCGTTTAGCAGCTTCCAGACACACAAAGAGGCCGGACTCTCGCGAGACCGGCCTCTTTGTGTTGCCGTGAGCTTTACTGGTGGGCGACGGGCAGGGAACTGGAGCTGACCGGCGGAATCACGTTCTGCAACGCCTCCGGTGTATCCTCTTCGAGCGCGACCAGCTTCTCTTCGAGCGCAATCTTCAACACCTCGTCCATCTGCTCGACGAAGTGCAGCTTCATGCTGTTCTTGATGAGGTCCGGCAGGTCCGCCATGTCCTTGTGGTTGTCCGCTGGAAGAATCGCTTCGAAGATTCCAGCGCGATGAGCCGCTAGCAGCTTCTCTTTGAGTCCGCCGATGGGCAGCACCTTGCCGCGCAGAGTGATCTCGCCGGTCATGGCGATGTCGCGCCGCACCTTGATCTTGGTCAACGCGCTGGCCAGTCCCGTGGCGATAGTGATGCCCGCCGAGGGACCGTCCTTCGGGGTCGCGCCCTCGGGGGCATGGATGTGGATGTCGATGTGCCGGTAGAAGTCCTTGGCCAGCCCCAGGTGTTGCGAGCGCGAGCGGATGTAGGTCAGGGCGGCCTCGGCCGACTCCTTCATCACGTCGCCAAGCTGCCCGGTGGCCGTCATCTTACCCTTGCCGTCGAGCACCTGCACCTCGGTCTGGAGGATTACGCCGCCGACCGACGTCCAGGCCAGCCCAGTCACCAGACCAACCTCGCTCTTGGCATGGACTTCGGAGTCGCGGAATTTGGCTACGCCCAGAAGGTCGGAGAGGTTTTCACCCGTCACCGTCTCGTGGTGCGTCGCACCGTTCTTGACCACGCGCCGCGCCACTTTGCGTGCGACGTTGCCGATCTCGCGCTCGAGGTTACGGACGCCCGCCTCGCGGGTGTAGTTGCGGATGACGGACTGCAACGCCGAGTCTTCGATGACGATCTGCTCGGGGGTGAGGCCGTTGCCCTCGCGCTGCTTCTTGACCAGATACTGCTTGGCGATCTCGAGCTTCTCGACCTCGGTGTAGCCGGTCAGCCGGATGATCTCCATGCGGTCCTGAAGCGGGCCGGGGATGGTGTCGAGCACGTTGGCCGTGGCGACGAAGAGCACCTGCGAGAGGTCGTACTCGACGTCGAGGTAGTGGTCCTGGAAGGAGCTGTTTTGCTCCGGGTCCAGCACCTCAAGCAGCGCGCTCGCCGGATCGCCGCGGAAGTCCGAGGCCATCTTGTCGATCTCGTCCAGCATGAACACCGGGTTCTTGGTCCCGGCCTTCTTCATCGACTGGATGACCTGTCCCGGCAGCGCGCCGATGTACGTCCGGCGATGGCCGCGAATCTCGGCCTCATCGCGTACGCCGCCCAGCGACATGCGCACGAACTTACGGCCCGTCGCCTTGGCGATGGACATGCCCAGCGAGGTCTTGCCGACGCCCGGAGGTCCGACGAAGCAGAGGATCGAGCCCTTGGGATTCTTCACCAACTGGCGCACGGCCAGGAACTCGAGGATGCGCTCCTTGATCTTCTCGAGGCCGTAGTGATCCTGGTTGAGAATCTCCTCGGCGTGCTCGATGGAGCGAATTTCCTTGGAGCGCTTCTTCCACGGCACAGCCAGCAGCCAGTCGAGGTAGTTGCGCGAGACGGTGGACTCGGCCGACATAGGCGGCATCGCCTCCAGCTTCTTCAGCTCCTGGAGCGACTTCTCGAGCACATCCTTCGGCATTCCGGCGGATTCTATCTTCTTCTTCAGCTCGTCGAACTCCGACTTCTCGCCGCGGCCCAGCTCTTTCTGGATGGCCTTGATCTTCTCGTTGAGGTAGTACTCTTTCTGCGCCTTCTCCATCTGGCGCTTGACCCGCGACTGCACGGTCCGGTCGATGTTCAGCTTCTCGATGGCGAGGTCTAGCACGTCGGCCACGCGAGAGAGCCGAGCCTCGGGATCGAAGACCTCGAGTAGCTCCTGCTTCTCCTCGATGGAGAGCTGGAGGTTGGCGGCGATGGTGTCGGCCAGCTTGGCAGGCTCGTCGGCGCGGACGCTGGCGGCCATGGTCTCGTAGTTCAGGCTCTGCTGCAGCTTCACATACTGCTCAAAGAGCGAGTGGACGCGCTGCATTATGGCCTCGACCTGCGGGGTCAGCTCGAGCTGTGTGGGGCCGGTGCGCACGGTGGCGACGAAGAACCCGTCCTCGTCGTTGACCTCGGTGGCGCGGGCGCGCTCGACGCCCTCGACCAGCACCTTGATGTTGCCGTCTGGCATCTTGACGCTCTGGACGATGTTGCCGATGGTGCCGGTCTCGAAGATGTCGTCGGCGCTCGGCTCATCGACCGACGCGTCGTGCTGGGTGGCGAGAAAAATCTTCCGATCGCCGGTCAGGGCCTCTTCAAGTGCGCGCACGCTGGACTCCCGCCCGACCACGAAGGGCGTCATCATGTGCGGAAAGATCACCATATCCCGGATCGGCATCATGGGCAGCTTGCGAACGTCTCCGCTCAGAACTTCCTTGGCCTTGGTTGTCATGTCACTCCTGAGGTGTTAGACGTCGTTGCGCATCTGACGATTCATCGAGCTGTCACCGTCACCGCGTTCCAGTGATTGTAATGCGTCAGGCAGGAATGTGCCGCAACTTTGGCGTGAGCGGGAGGCGATCCGGCGTGTTCGGAATACCATCTCGGGAATGAGTGAGCGTTCAGCGGTAGAGCGATGCTGCCACGGCCTCGGCCATTCGGCGCTGAGCCACGCTATTGGGGTGGATCGGCGGGCCGGGCGGGGTAAGCCTGGGGTCGTAGAAGAGCGAGAGGTTGAGCTTGCCGTGCTTCAGGAAGATACGGCTCAGGTCCAGGCAGTGTACGTATGTCGATCCCTTATAGTGAGCGCTCAGGATCGCGTTTACCTGGCGATCCGCCACGGTCTTTCTCTCGGAGATGCCGCTCGGCAGAACCTCGATCAAGGTCACCTTTGCCTGGGGCATGCGGCTGTGCAGGTCATCCACCACCGCGATCACCCCGGCCGCGCTGTCGAGCGGGCCTTCTCCGGAGATGGTGTTATTGGTGCCGATCAGAAGCACGATGTTCTTCGGGGATAAACCGTCTACTTCGCCGTGTGCCAGACGCCACAAGACCTGCTGGGTCAGGTCGCCGTTGAAGCCGAGGTTTAGAGCGTGGTGAGGCGCAAAGAACTGATTCCAGATGGGTAGAAAGACCTCATCGGGAGCCGGGCCGGACCTCTCGTAGTTGTGCGTGATGGAGTCGCCGACGAAGAGCAGGTCGATGCCGCCAGCTTTAGCTTCGGAGACTTTCTGGGCGTGACGCTCCAGCCACCAGTCGATGGTGCGGCCCTCGGGATGGATGGCGGGATTCTCCGCACCGCGTCCGTCGGGCTGTTGCTGCTGGGCAAGCATGGAAGCACACAAGAGCAGCAGGGAAGCCGCCCTGCACCACCACCTCATCCGTGCCCCTTAGCCCGCTTTTTCGAGCAGCATCGGCAGAGTCAGGGCGTGCTTCTTCACCATCTCGGCGGTGATCGAAAGCTCCTTTACCTTCTTGTTGCCGGGGACGTAGTACATCAGGTCGAGCATCAGCTCTTCGAGGATCATGCGCAGGCCGCGTGCGCCGACCTTGCGCTGCAAGGCCTCGCGTGCGATCTCGCGGGTGGCCTCGTCGGTAAAGGTAACTTTTACCCCCTCATACTCGAACAACTTGATGTACTGCTTGAGGATCGCGTTCTTGGGCTTGGTTAGAATCTCGATCAGCGCAGCCTCGTCCAACTCGTCCAGAACGCCGAGCACGGGCAGACGACCAACGAACTCGGGGATCAGGCCATATTTCAGCAAGTCCTGAGGCTCGGCCTGACGCAGCAGTTCTGCGTCGCGCTGGGCGCGGATCGGAGTCACATCGCCCTCGTTGGTTTCGACTTCGCCAACGGTCTTGAAGCCCAGGGCCTTCTTGCCGACGCGGCGGCCGATAACCTTCTCGAGACCCACAAACGCACCTCCGCAGATGAAGAGGATGTTGGTGGTGTCGACCGCGGTGAACTCCTGGTGCGGGTGCTTGCGGCCACCCTGTGGGGGCACGTTGGCCACGGTGCCTTCGAGCAGCTTCAGCAAGGCCTGCTGCACGCCCTCGCCGGAGACGTCGCGGGTAATGGAGGGGTTCTCGTCCTTGCGGCCGATCTTGTCGATCTCGTCGATGTAGATGATGCCGCTCTGGGCGCGGGTCACGTCGCCGTCAGCCGCCTGGAGCAGCTTCAGGATGATGTTTTCGACGTCCTCACCCACGTAACCGGCCTCGGTCAGCGTGGTGGCGTCGACGATGGCGAAGGGCACATCGAGTACCTTGGCCAGGGTCTGGGCCAACAGGGTCTTGCCCGAGCCGGTGGGGCCGACGAGGAGGATGTTCGACTTCGACAGCTCCACGTCGTTGCCGCGCGTCTTGTTCATCTGGATGCGCTTGTAGTGGTTGTAGACCGCGACGGCGAGCTTCTTCTTGGTCTGGTCCTGGCCGATGACGTACTCATCGAGCGAGGCACGGACCTCCTGCGGCTTGGGCAGCATGGCCGGGGTCACGCCTGCGGAGGCTTCGGTGCGGTCGTCTTCGAGGATGGAGTTGCAGACCGCGACGCACTCGTCGCAGATATAAGCCCGGGGATAGTCGGAGGGCGAAGAGATAAGCTTCGCAACGGCATCCTGCGACTTGTGGCAGAAGGAACAGCGTAGTGACTCGTCGGATCCCCGAGACGTTTTCATAAGTTAAAGTTTACACCGGTTTGGCAACCCGTGAGGACTCTGCGCCGGTAACCAGAGAGGTGTGGCCTGAGGTGCGTGAAGCACGCATCTTTACTGCTTGGCGTGATCTTTCCGCCGATTGGAATGGCTAGTTTTCCTCCAAATAAAAAAAGGCCCGATCCAATGATCGGGGCTTTTTGCAGGTCAAAACTACCCGCGCGGCTTGTCGATGATGTCGTCGATGATGCCGTACTCCTTAGATTGAGCGGCCGTCATGATGAAGTCGCGCTCCACGTCGCGCTCGATCCGCTCCAGCGACTGGCCGGTGGACTGGCTCATCAGCTTGTTCGTGATCTCGCGGATACGCAGAATCTCGCGGGCGTGGATGTCGATATCCGTCGCCTGTCCGCTCAGCCCGCCCATCGACGGCTGGTGGATCAGGATGCGGGAGTTCGGCAGAGCGAACCGCTTGCCCTTCTTGCCCGCCATCAGCAGGAACGCGCCCATGCTGGCGGCCTGACCGATGCAGAAGGTCACCACGTCGTTCTTGATGTACTGCATGGTGTCATAGATCGCGAGGCCGGCCGTGATGGAGCCGCCGGGCGAGTTGATGTAGAGCTGAATGTCCTTCTCCGGGTCCTCGCCGCTCAGGAACAGCATCTGCGCGATGATGACGTTGGCGATGTTGTCGTCGATCGGAGTGCCCAGGAAAATGATGTTGTCGCGGAGCAGACGGCTGTAGATGTCGTAGGCGCGTTCGCCACGGCTCGTCTGCTCGATCACCATCGGTACCAAACCCATACTCGTCTCCCTCAACCTTCTCTTGCAAGCCGGTCGCTCCCCGAAGGGAATAACCGCTGGTTTTGCCGTTCTACGTTTGGGTTTGCCCTCGCCGGTCGAGACTCGTCAAGACCGGCGAGGTTCACTACAGGTTCAACAAGCTATCCCGCAAGCTTCTCATAGAGCGCGTTGCCTGTCTTCTCGCGGCGCATCTGCTCACGCATGCGGTCGATGCTGCCGTCCTTGGCCATGCGCTCGCGCAGCGCCTCGAAGGGCTCGCGGGCCTGGATCGAAGCGATCAGCAGCTCACGCTCCAGCTCGTCATTGGTCACTTCGACGTTCTCGGTCTCGGCGATCTTGTCGAGCAGCAGGGAAGCCTTGACCTCGGCGATGGCCTGGTCGCGCTGCGCCTCACGCAGACGGTTGAAGTCGAGCTTGCGCATATCGTCGGCGCTCATGCCCTGCTGGGCCAGCGCACGCAGGCCACGGTCGAGGCGTGCGTCGATCTGCTGTTGCACGAAAGACTCGGGAACGGGGAACTGGAACTTGGCGATCAGCTCCTCGAGCATCTTCTCGCGGGCCTGACCGATGAGCGCGTCCTTCTTGCGCCCCTCTGCCATACCGCGCAGCTTCGTCTCGAAGTCGCTCCAGCTCTCGTAGTCGCCCATCAGCTTGGCCAACTCGTCATCCTTCTCGGGGAAGGTCTTCTTCTTGATGGCCTTCAGGGTGACGTCGTACTTGACCGTCTGACCAGCCAGGCGGGGCTCGCCGAAGTCGGCAGGATAGGTGACCTCGAACTGCATCTCCTGTCCGACCTTCTGGCCGCGCAGTGCGTCTGAGAAGGCTGCCAGGGTGTTCTTGCCGCCAACCTCGATCAGCACATCCTCGCCGACGATGGGCTCCTGCTGGCTGGTGTTCTCGACGCCGTCCTCACCGACCACCTGGGCCGTATCCTGGATGATGCCCTTGAACTCGATCTCGGCCCAATCGCCGTCGACGATCTCGCGCTCATCCTCAACCGTCTCGACGGTGCCGTGGTTCTCCATGGCGCGGGTCATCTCGGCTTCGAACTCGTCCTCGGTCAGCGCCACTTCGGGCTTCTCGACCGCGATGGTGTCGTAGCCGGTAATGTCAATCTCGGGCAGAACCTCGAAGGCCGCCTTGAACTGCAGGGGCTGGCCATCGACCAGCAGCAGGTTGGTGAGCTGCGGCTGCGAGACCGGGTTCAGCTTCTGCTCCTCGATCGCGGTGCGGAAGCGCGCCGAGACCAGCTCATCGAGCACCTCCTGGCGGACGTCCTTGGCGAAGCGGCTCTTGATGACCGACTCGGGCACCTTGCCCACGCGGAAGCCGGGGATGCGGGCCAGCCGCTGGTACTTCTTCACCACGGTCTTGAAGGCTTTCGAGACCGTGTCGGCATCGACCGACACTTCGATCTCGCGCATCAGCTCGGGATTGAGCGTGGGCTGCGGCTCGTGCACGTGGGGCTCGTGATCGTGGGTGTGCTCGTGCGTCTCCGCAGCAGGCTCGGGGGTTGCTGTTGTCTGCAACTCGGTCGTTTCAGTCGTCTCGGTCGGGGTCAAAGTCGTGTCATCCTGGCGCGTGAAATATGCCGCATCGCCCCGATCCGTTGCCGGTTCCAGGGCCACTCTGCGGACGTCGCCTCATATTCCACTCTACGGGGCTGTGACCGCAGGGTCAAACGGGCGGACCCTGGACGGCTAAGTCGAGCATCGTCAGTGCTCGACCCCACCCATGCGCGAGGAAACTGCACATGGGCGGGGCACCCGATTTTCGGTTGCTTTTACTCGATCAGGCTGGAGGATTGGCCGGTCAGCGGGAAGAGATCCAGCTTGATCCGCCACTCCATCGACGCGCCCGGGGCGAGCACCGGCATCTCCATGTTGCGATCCCACTGGTGTCCCAGTGGATCGTCGAAGTTGACCTGCGGCCCCAGCGAAAGGTACGGCTGGGCCGGATCGGCCACGACGCGCAAGCTGCGGATCGACGCGCTCACCAAGCGCATCCGAATCCCATAGCCCTCGCTCGGAAAGCGCATCTCCGCGATGGGACCGTCCTCAAGGAGGGAGGGTTTCATCTCCACCAGCAGATCGTTCAGCGCAGTATTGCCCAGGGCCACCATTTGCTTGCCCATGAACTGCTCCAACTGGCTCCCGGCTGACAGAGTCTTGCCGGTGGGCATACCGCGCGTTATCTCGGAGGTTTCCATGCGGGAGGCCTCCGGCAGCTTCAGAGAGACGCTCTTCCGGTCGCCCCGGATCGCGAAGCGCGGGTGCCAACCGATGCCGATGGGCAGAGGTGCGCTGCCGCTATTGGTGGCGATCACCGAGAGGTCCATCCGCGAGCCCACCATCACTACCGAAACCTTGGTCTGGATCTTGCCCGGCCAGTCGCCGTCGAAGTCGGTCGCTGTAAAGGTCGCGGTGGCGGAGGTGCCGTCCGGGACCACGTCCTGGGTGACCTCGCCCGCGGCTTGCCGCCGCAACAGTCCGCCGTATGCGCGGCTGGGCTTGGTGGCCGCGGAAGGCAACGTCATGGCCTGTTCCTGCCAGCGCACGACCATCCGATCACCCACCGGAGCGGGTGAGCCGATCAGCGCCCCTGACCACGGCAGCTCGAAGGCTCCGTGGTCGTCGTTCGGCCCCTGCGCGGCGGGCGGGGGCGTGGAGACAAGCTGCTCGGCAGTGGGGGCCGCGAGCAGAGGAATCTCCCCGTGGCCGGGAACGAAGGCCGTCATCTGCAGAACGCTCATTCCCAGACCGGGAAGCAGGGTTACGGAGGCGAACTCAGGGCCGGTCTGTCCCGTGGGCTGAGGCCGCGTGAGCACCAGAGGTTCCACTCCGCCCGGTTTCGGTCCCGAAGCTACCGGGGGCCGGACGTCACCCTCCATCTTGTTCCTCAGTTGGGTCAGGTGGCCTTTGCCGCGCTCGTGGATAATGAAAAACGCCGTTCCCAGGATCAACGCCAGCAGAACCGTCGTGACCGATCCTGATCGCATCCATCCCCCACCGGCTATGTAGTCCCAGGTGGCGATCAGGCGCTTCTTCAATAGATTCAGGTACATATGTAAAACGCGAGTCTCTTCCAAGGGTTGTTGCCTCTTCTTCGGTTGGATGCAAAATCCGGTTGGGGAACGTGGAGATTCTATTGGTCCCATTATCGCCCGGCAACAGGCACGGGGAGCGCCTCCATGCGGCATCAATTAACATCGTCAGGTGTCTACTTCCTCTGCCGCACTCAGCCTCAAGCTCGCCCACGAGGCTATCTACCAGTCCATCGTCGACTGCGAACGCTGTCCCCGCCTGCGCGAGTACTGCGCGGGACTGGCCCAGACCCGCCGCCGCGCCTATCAGGACCAGACCTACTGGTCGCGGCCCGTGCCCGGCTTCGGCGACCCCCGCGCCCGCATCCTGATCCTCGGGCTCGCGCCCGGAGCCCACGGGGCGAACCGCACTGGGCGGCCTTTTACCGGAGACGGCTCCGGGGCCTTCATGTATCCGATCCTGCACTCGCTCGGCCTCGCGTCGCAGCCTACGGCTATCTCCCGCGACGACGGCCTGCGACTGCGCCACGCGTGGATCGCCTCGGTTGTCCGCTGTGCGCCGCCGGGGGACAAACCGAAGCCGGAGGAGATTCGCAACTGCTCGATCCATCTGACGAACGAGATCGCCGCGCTGAAGCGAGTCAAGGTCGTCGTCTGCCTGGGCAAGATCGCCTGGGACGGCTATCTGGCGCACCTGCTTGGAGCCGGGGTCATCGAGCGCCGGTCAGCTTATACTTTCGGTCATGGCGCACAGTACAAGCTGCCGAATGGTCTGCACCTGCTCGGCTGCTATCACCCATCGCTGCGTAACACCAATACCGGAAGACTGAACGCAACGATGTTCGAGCGGGTCTTCGTCGAGGCCAGGGAGTTGGCGGGCCTGTAGGAGCTTTATTTTGAAAGCAAGGTAGCCAGGAGACCAAAATTCATTCCACAGATTGCGGTAACCAAATAGCCTGTATCTGAATCCAAGCCTGATAGCCAGTTCGAGGAGAAGAGATGAAAGCTAGACAGTATTTGTTCGCATTCGGCATCGGAGCCTCGGTGGGAGCCGCCATTGCTCTGTTGTACGCGCCCCAGAGTGGGGCACAGACACGCAGGAAGCTGAAGCGCAGCGCCGAAGACGCTGCCGAGCAACTGGAAGAGGCCGCAAACTACCTGAAGCAGCAGGCAGAGCAGCTCAGCAGCGATGCCGAGAAACTGGTCAAGAAGGCAAAGGGCAATGTGGAGTACGCCATCGACCACGCCGGTGACATCGTCTCGGGGGCGGTGAAGTCCGCCTCGCGTCTCGTCTAAAAACTCACGCCGGATCAAACGAAGAGGCGCGGATAAGAGCTTATTTCACTCTTGTCCGCGCCTCTTTCTTGTTGTGCTGCAAAAAGATGGCCCGGTGACAAACACCGGGCCATCCTCTGTTTCTGTATGAAAGCTAGACAGTTGTAAGAGCCATCCCGACGGCCTTCTCTTCCCCATCGGAGAGGATCGGCCGGTAGAAGAGCTGGTTGTTCTCGAGGTAGACCTCGAGGAATGCAGGCCGCTCCTTGATGCCGCCGGCGATCAGAGCCTCGGAGAGCGGGTCTTCGACGAACCGCTGCAGCGCCCTGCGCAGAGGCCGCGCGCCGTAGCTGCGGTCGGAGGCCGTCTTCGCCAGGATGTAGCGCTTGGCATCGTCGTTCACCGAGATCGTGATCGCCTTGTGTACGAGGTTCGCGTTGAGCTGCTGCACCAGAAGCTCGAGAATCTGCATCAGGTCGGACTCGGAGAGGGAGGTGAAGATGATGATCTCGTCCAGCCGGTTCAGGAACTCCGGGTTGAACGTGCGCTTGACCTCGCCCTTGACCAGTTCTTCCATCTTCTCCAGCACCATGTCGTTCTTGTCGCTCTGGAAGCCGAGACCCTGCTGCTTCTGCAGGTGCTTGGCTCCGATGTTCGACGTCATCACGATAATGGTGTTCTTGAAGTCGACCGTGTTGCCGAGCCCGTCGGTCAACATGCCGTCCTCAAAGACCTGAAGCAGCAGGTTGTAGACGTCCGGGTGCGCCTTCTCGATCTCGTCCAGCAGGACCACCGAGTACGGCGACCGCTTGACCCGTTCGGTCAACTGCCCGCCCTCCTCGTAGCCCACGTAACCCGGAGGCGAACCGATCAGCTTCGAGACCGAGTGCTTCTCCATGAACTCCGACATGTCGAAGCGAATCAGCGACTTCTCGCTGCCGAAGAGGAACTGCGCCAGGGTCCGGGCCATCTCGGTCTTGCCGACGCCGGTTGGTCCCAGGAACAGGAAGCTGCCGATGGGACGAGCCGGATTCTTGAGGCCCGCCCGCGAGCGGCGGATGGCCCGTGCCAGCGCCGAGATCGCCTTCTCCTGCGAGATCACTCGCTTGTGCAGCTCTTCCTCAACCCGCAGCAGCCGGGTCATCTCCTCTTCCTTCAGTGAGGTGATGGGCACTCCGGTCCAGCGGCTGACGACGTCCTCGATGTCCTCGCGGGTGACGATGCCCGCCGAGGAGTCGTCGAGGTGGTATTTGTCCCGCAGGGCGCGCAGGTTCTCGCGCTCCTTGCGCTCCTCGTCCGAGTAGAAGCGCGCCTTCTCGAACTCATGGTTCGCGATGGCGTTCTCCATGCGGTGGACGATGAACTTGATCCGCTTCTGGACCTCGGTCAACTCCTCGGGCAGGGAGGTCTGGCGCAGCTTGACGCGGGCTCCGGCCTCGTCGATCAGGTCGATGGCCTTGTCGGGCAGGAAGCGGTCAGGAATGTAGCGGCTGGAGTGCGTGACCGAGAAGGTGATGGCCTCGTCGGTGTAGCTGACCGCGTGGAACTTCTCGTACTTCTCCTTGATGCCCATGATGATCTTGATGGCATCCTCTTCAGAGGGAGGAGGCACCTTGACCGCCTGGAAGCGCCGCTCGAGCGAACGGTCCTTCTCGATGGACTTGCGGTACTCGGCCGGGGTGGTTGCGCCGATGCACTGAATCTCGCCGCGGCTGAGCGCGGGCTTCAGGATGTTGGCCGCGTCGAGCGAGCCCTCCGCCGACCCGGCACCGACGAGCGTGTGCAGCTCGTCGATGAAGACGATGGAGTTCGGGTTCTCGACCAGCTCCTTCATGATGGTTTTGAGGCGCTCCTCGAACTGGCCGCGGTACTTGGTGCCCGCGACGATCAGCGAGAGGTCGAGCGCCAGGACGCGCTTGTCGGCCAGAAAGCTGGGGACCTCGCCGTCGGCGATCTTCTGCGCCAGACCCTCGACGATCGCGGTCTTGCCCACGCCCGGCTCACCGATGAGCACCGGGTTGTTCTTGGTCCGGCGGCAGAGGATCTGGATGACCCGGTCGACCTCGGTCTCGCGCCCGACCATGGGGTCGAGCTGCTGGTCCATGGCGGACTGGGTGAGGTCGCGGGAGAACTCGGCCAGCATGGACTGCTCGCCGCGGGCCTGCTTTCCGGCAGCGGCGGGAGCCTTCTCCTGCGTCGTCCGCTGTAGCTCTTCGCGGATGGCGGGCAGGCGCAGGCCGCGCTCGGTCAGTATCTCGGCAGCGAAGCACTTCTCTTCGCGGAGCAGTCCGAGTAACAGGTGTTCGGTGCCGATGTGTTTGTGCGAGAGCCGCTCGGCCTCCTCGGCAGCGTACGCGAGGACCCGCTTGCACTCGTTCGAGAGCGGAAGATCGACCGAGGTCGAGACCTTCTCGCGAATGGTGGTATGGCCTTCAATCTGCTTGCGAATCGACTCGACCGACGCGTGCGAGCGAAGGAAGCGATTCGTCAAAGCCTTGTCCTCCCGCAGCAAACCAAGCAGAAGGTGCTCGGTTTCGATGTAAGGCGACCCGAACTGACTGGCCTCATAGCGTGCGAAAAAGATCACGCGCCGCGCCTTCTCCGTATAGCGTTCGAACATGTGCCCCCTTCAACCGGCGCGTCGCCAGCCCGAGGGCCGGAGTGCGCGCCGTTGGTCCTGTCCTGCAACGTTCCGACTTGAAGCCGGAACACTCAAACAACCGCCCGCAGGCTCGGCAGCATTGCTGCATCTAGTGTAATCGCCGCGTTACATTCGAGAAACTCCCCAAAAAGTTACACCCACAGTAGCAGGAACTTATTTAGACGCTCCCTGTGCAAAAACGGCTCTTAACTAGGTGCTTACGCCTCGAGGCGGCCGTCGCGGAGCCGGAGGACACGGTCGCAGCGATGGGCGAATTCCAGGTTATGAGTGACCAGGACGCTGGTGAGGCCGTGGCTGCGGTGCAGGGTCTGGAGCAGACCGAAGACCGATTCCGCGGTGCGGGCGTCGAGGTCGCCGGTGGGTTCGTCAGCGAGAAGGAGTTTTGGCTCGGTGACCAGGGCGCGGGCCAGGGAGACGCGCTGCTGCTCGCCGCCCGAAAGCTCGCCGGAGCGATTCTCAAGACGGTTACCGAGACCGACCTCTTCGAGCCAGCGCTGGGCTTTTTCCATGGCGGGGCCGCGACGTTCGCCACGCGCCAGCAGCGGCATGGCGACGTTCTCCTGCGCGGTGAACTCGGGGAGTAAGTAGTGGAACTGCCAGACATAGCCGACCTGACGGTTGCGGAAGTCGGCGGCCTGGCGGCTGGAGAGGGTGCTGAGGGCGGTCTCGCCGAACCAGACCTCGCCAGAGGTGGGCCGGTCGAGCACGGCGAGCAGGTGCAGCAGGGAACTCTTGCCCGCGCCACTCTCGCCGACGATGGCGACCATCTCTCCGGCGTGGACGGAGAGGTCGAGCTGCCGGAAGAGGACGAGTTCGGGGCCGCCGGAGACGGAAGGATAGCTCTTGGTCAGGGACTCGGTGCGGAGCAGGGGCATGGTCTTTACCTACTTTACTCGGCCTGATTGATTCCAATGCAAAAAGCCTCCCGCGATGAGGTCGCGGGAGGCTTTGTTTGAAGCGTTTAGAGCAGGAGCTTTTGCGAGAAGCGCTCCCGCCCGTGCGGCCAGCACCTACCAGCCGCGATTTTGCATCCGGTCCTGCTCTTCGATGGCGGCGGCGGCCAGGCCCTTCATGCTGCCGAGGACGGCCTCCGAGGCTTCGGCGACGATCTTCGGGTCGTTATAGTGGAGCGTGGCCAGAACGATGGCCTTGGCGCGGGAGACGGCTTCGGCGCGCTCGTCCGGGACGCAGGGCTTGCCGATCTCGGCAGTGGTGCAGAGGCCGACCTCGGCGTCGTGCTTGGAGAAGATGCTGACGTTGAGCGGCACCGCGCCGTCCTTCATGAAGATGCCCGAGCCGACGAAGATCGTCTCTGCGCCGAGCTGCATCATCAGGGCCGCGTCGGCCGGGGTGGCGATGCCGCCCGCCGAGAAGTTCGGCACCGGCAGCTTGCCCGCCTTGGCGACCATGCGGATCAGCTCATACGGCGCGCCGTGGACCTTGGCGGCGTTGTACAGTTCCTGATCGGAGAGGACGGTCAGGGCCTTGATCTCGCGAGTAATCTGGCGCATGTGCTGCACGGCGTGGACGACGTCGCCGGTGCCCGGCTCGCCCTTGGTGCGGATCATGGCCGCGCCCTCGGCGATGCGGCGCAGGGCCTCGCCCAGGTTCTTCGCGCCGCAGACGAACGGCGTGGTGAAGGCATGCTTGTCGATGTGATAGACCTCGTCGGCGGGCGTCAGTACCTCGGACTCGTCGATGAAGTCGACGCCGAGGGTCTGGAGCACCTGGGCCTCGGCGAAGTGGCCGATGCGGGCCTTGGCCATGACGGGGATGGAGACGGTGGCGATGATCTCGCGGATGAGCTTGGGGTTGGCCATGCGGGCCACGCCGCCCTCGGCGCGGATCATGGCCGGGACGCGCTCGAGCGCCATGACGGAGACGGCTCCGGCTTCTTCGGCGATGCGGGCCTGCTCGACGTTCATGACGTCCATGATGACGCCGCCCTTGAGCATCTCGGCCAGGCCGGTCTTGAGGCGAAGGGAGGTGGTTCCGGTTCCGTTGTTGTCTGACATGTGAATCCTCTTTCTACTGCCGCCCGTACGCGGGTGGGCCAAACTTTCTTTGAACGTTAAGTTTAGCAGTTTGAGACGTTTTAAATGGCTTAGATATCTGAACGTTTTATCTGTACGTTTTAGCCGGATGAAGAGGGTGCGGCGCTATCTCATCTTTTCAAGCAGCGCGGGGTCGATGGCGATGAAGAACCCCTTTGCTCGCGCGAGGATGGTGCCGTTGGGATGAATCAGCTCGGCCTCGTGGTGGAGCTTGCGTCCGTCACGCTGAAGATGGCGGCCAACGAGCGTCAGTTCGACTCCAAGGGGCGACGGGCGGAGGTAATCGACGTTGAGGTTGCGGGTCATGGCGATGACGCCGAGGGCGCGGTTGAGCTTGCTCATGGCCTCGTCCATCAGGGTGGCGATGATGCCCCCGTGGATGTGGCCGGGAGGGCCTTCGTGCAGGCGTGTGAGGTTGACTCGGACCGTGGAGGTGATGGCGTCAGGGGTCGATTCGACGAGGAAGGAGAGGTGCAGGCCTTCGGGGTTGTCGGGACCACAGCCGAAGCAGTGGCTGGCGCGCTCGTCGATGGTGCGGACGTCGACGGGGTCGAGACCGTCGGGGGCGTGGCTTTCGGAAGCTGGCATCGTTCCTCGTTGTTTGAAGCTTTTATAGTTACAAATTGAATTAGTTGCTTAAATAGTTACGAATCATTAAGAGTTACAAATTGCCAGGATCGACGCGCCGAAGCGGTCAGTCTTCTCTGGTCCCATGCCGCTGATGCTGCGGAGTTGGGTGAGGTTCTGCGGCCGCGCGAGCACGATGCTGCGCAGAGTCGTGGTGCCTAGAACGAAGAACTGCGGCAGGCCGATCTTTTCGGACTCCACCTTGCGCCATTCGCGCAGACGTTCGTCAAGGATGCGTTGCGCGGGGTCCAGAGCATCGGCCGGGTCGGCTGTCGCGACACGTTGACGGGTGAAGGTCTCAGGCTCGCGACTGGAGCTGGCCTGTATGGGCCTGGGGCTGCTGCTAGGCGTGGGTGCAGCGGGCTGGGCGAAGCTCTTTTGGACTGGCTTGGGGGTGGTTTTGGTCTTGGGAGCGGGGGCTCCGAACTCACCGGGAGCCTCGCGGCCAGAACAGATGGCGCAGATGGCCGCGCCGTAGCGGTCGGCCTTGTCGGGGCCGATGCCGGAGACGGTTAGAAGCTCGGGGATCGTCTTCGGCGCGGCCAGAACGAGGGCGCGGAGGCTCGAGTCGGAGAAGACGATAAAGGCGGGCTTGCCGGTTTGGGCGGCCTCGGCCTTGCGCCACTCGCGGAGGCTGGTTTCGAGCAGGGTCTGGGCTGGGGTATAGTTGGCCTGCTCTGCTGTTGCTGCTGCGGATTTTGCTTTCTTTCTGGGGGCTGAACTGCCGCTGCCCGGTTGCGCGCTGCGCAGGACGACGCCGAGCGGATTGCCGGGGCCGAGGGTGCGGCCCTCGTGGGTTAGCGCGGCCTTCTTGTAGTTGAGGACCTTGCCCTCGGGGTTGGTCCACGAGTCGGCGGTGAGGGTGATGAGGCCAGCGCGGGCGAGACCGTCGAGGAGCGAGTCGAAGTGCTTGCGATCCTTGGTGATGGCCGTGTCGGTGAAGAGGCGGCCGGTGGCCTTGGATTTACCGCCGTCCAGCTCGCGCAGGATGGTGCGGAGGTCGTGGTCTTCGCTGGAGCTGGGTGCGGCGAAGCTCTGGGCCATCGTTCCGGAGGGGGCGCAGAAGTCGCAGTGGCCACAGGGGCGGTGGCCGTCGGCGGTGTCGCCGAAGTGGCGGATGAGCGCGGACATGCGGCACTGCGCGGTCTCGGCGAACTGCACCATGCGGTCGATCTGGGAGCGGCGGAAGGCGATCTGCTGGTCGTAGCCGGACTGCCAGGCCGTGCTGGCGTTGGGGCTGCGCCGCACCAGGTTGTTCATGTCGATCTGCGCGGCTCCCTGCGCGGCCAGCTTCTCGACCGACTTGGCGAAGACGTCGCGGTCCATGCGCAGCTTGGCGGCGAGGGCCTCGGGCATCTCGAACTCGTCGGTGAGGACCTGCGCGACGCGGGCTAGATCGGTGAGCGGCGGGTAATCGCGGTCGAGGAAGAACTCGTGCATCTTGCGGTCCTGGTAGCTGTGCAGCAGGACCGTGCGCGAGGGCAGGCCGTCGCGGCCGGCGCGGCCGATCTCCTGGTAGTACGCTTCCACGGACGCAGGCAACGCCGTATGGATGACCGTCCGGACGTCGGCCTTGTCGATGCCCATGCCGAAGGCGATGGTGGCCACGACCACGTCGAGCTTGCCCCCGAGGAAGTGGCGCTGGACGCGCTCACGGGTGCCGGGGTCCAGCCCGGCGTGGTATGCGGCGGCGGGGAAGTGGCGGCCCAGCTCGGAGGCGAGGTCTTCGGCGGCCTTGCGTGAGGGCGCGTAGACGATGGCGGGGCGGGCCGTGGGGGATTGCAGGTACTTGGAGGCGAAGGCTGTCCGCTGCGGCTTCGATAGCTCGACCACCTCGATGGCCAGGTTCTCGCGGCGGAAGCCGTGGATGAAGAGCGCGGGCTGTGAGAGGTTGAGCTGGGCGACGATATCCTTCTGGACGGTGGGTGTCGCGGTGGCCGTGAGGGCGATGATGGGCGCGGGGCGGAGAGACGGCAGGTACTCGCCGAGGGTGCGGTAGTCGGGGCGGAAGTCGTGGCCCCAGGCCGAGATGCAGTGGGCCTCGTCGATGGCAATGAGCGAGGGCTTGCGCTTGGCGAGCATCTCGGGGAAGCCGGGGACGCGCATTCTTTCGGGGGCGATGAACAAGAACTGTAAAGTGCCGTCGAGGTAGTCGCGGCAGGCCTGGCGGGCGTCTTCGCGCGAGAGGCCGGAGTGGATGCGGGCGACGCGGAGACCGGCGGCGGTGAGCTTTGAGGCCTGGTCGTCCATGAGCGCGATGAGCGGCGAGATGACCAGGCCCGTGCCGCCGCGGGCGATGGCTGGAAGCTGATAGCAGAGACTCTTGCCCGCTCCGGTGGGCATCACGAGCAGGACGTCGCGGCCGTCGGTGGCGGCGCGGCAGACGGCCTCCTGGTTGGCACGGAAGGCGGAGAAGCCAAAGGTGCTGTGGAGCAGCGAGGCGAGGTTCGAGGATGCGTGTTTTTGGGGAGCCTGATTCATAGCCGCGAATCTATCTTCGCATGGTCTTCGCCCAGCGGGTTGCGGGCGTTGGTAGCCGGTGTCGGTGGAGTCACGATCCCAAAATGGGAAGGCGAACGAGGAAAGTGTCCGCTAAGTGGGGAAGGGGTACGAGTTTCGTAGAGGAGTGAATTTAGTTTAACGATAGGGACGCGAAACTTTTCTTGATAGGATGTCCGTACTTCATACAGCATTCATCTGCCATTCCACGCAGCATCCATAGAAAGCGAAGGTTCTCTTGACCCTATACGATCGTCGAGCTTTTCGTCGTAGCATCACTGTCGGGATGAGCGTCATCCTGCTTGCATCTTCTGCCTTCACGCAGGCGCAGGGCCGCCGCGCTCCCGCTCCCGATGCGCCAGCCGAGAACGGAGACTCTCTGCCGATTCCGGCAGAGACGACCAGCGTGACCAAGCATGATTGGAGCGCGGGCGGCCGTGCCATCCACTACACCGCGACGGCCGGGAACCTGCTGGTCGACGACGAGAAGGGCAAGCCGATCGGCAGCCTCTTCTACACGGCCTACACCGAGGATGGAGTGGATGCCAAGGCGCGCCCGGTGACCTTCTTCTATAACGGCGGTCCGGGTTCGGCGACTATCTGGTTGCATATGGGCTCGTTCGGGCCGGTGCGCGTGGTCACCGAGAGCCCCAAGCCCACCGGCCCCGCGCCCTTCGAAACGGTGCAGAACCAGTACAGCCTGATCGACCGCAGCGACCTGGTGTTTATCGACGCGCCTCTGGCGGGCTTTTCGCGCGCTGTGGGCAAGGGAACGATCAAGGATTTTGCGGGCGTCGATGAGGATGTGCGGGCCTTTGAGAAGTTCATCATCCGCTACATCACGGTGAACCAACGCTGGAACTCGCCCAAGTTTCTTTTCGGCGAGTCCTACGGGACGCCGCGCTCGGCTGCTCTGGTGGCCGCGTTGCAGAACGACGGAGTCGAGTTCAACGGTGTCACGCTGCTTTCGTCCATCCTGAACTACAACGTGCGCAACCCAGGCTACGACCGCGATCCGTTGACCTACCTGCCGTCGTATGCAGCCATCGCCTACTACTACAACAAGGTGAAGCACACGGGCACGTTGCCGGAGTTTGTGCAGCAGGCTCGTGAGTTCGCGCGTGGGCCGTACGCGGAGGCGCTGCAACAGGGCGACCGGCTGCCTGCGGCTCAGTTCGATGCCATCGCCGAGAAGCTCTCAGGCTTTACCGGCCTCAGCGTGCAGTACCTGAAGGAGTCCAAGCTGCGGGTCTCGCCGACCCACTTCCGCAAGGAGCTGCTGCGCGGCGACGACCGTATCGTGGGCCGCTACGATGCACGCTTCGAGGGCTGGGACACAGACTCGGCGGGCGAGAATCCGGACTCCGATCCTTCGGATACGGCCATCGCGGGTGTCTTTGTCGGGGCCTTCCACGAGTACATCCAGAAGGAGTTGAAGATGACGACCACGGAGCCTTACTTTCTGTCGGCTCCAGGGATGAATGGGGCGTGGAACTTCCATCACAGGCCCAGCGGAGACCGCGGCGGGCGTCTGCAGACCGCTCCTGATACCGCGATGGACTTGGCCGATGCGATCCGGAAGAACCCGCACCTGCGTGTCTTCTCGGCTAATGGATGGTTCGATCTGGCGACGCCGTTTTTCGGCACCGAGTACGACATCAGCCACATGCTGCTGCCGCCCTCGCTTATCGGAAACGTGCAGTTCGGGTACTACCCGTCGGGGCACATGGCTTATCTGAACGTCGAGGCTCTGAAGGAGCTGAAGGGCGATCTGGATAAGTTCTATACCGAAGCGACGAAGCACTAAAGACAAGAGGGCGAGCCTGAGTGGCTCGCCCTCTTGTTTGAAGAATGGGAGAAGTGCTTAGTTGGTGAGCACGGCACGGTAGCGCACCTGGCGCTTCTTCACCTTGGCGACGGCCTCGTTGGCCTGGGCCATGGGGAAGCGTTCGGAGATGGTCTTGACGTTATGGCGGGCGGCTACGTCGAGCATCTCTCGCAGGTCGCTGGGGCTGCCGGTGGGGCTGCCCGCGATGGCGCGCTGGCCGCCGATGAGCGAGAAGGGTTGGATCTGAAGTGGTGACGGGCTCGCGCCGACGATGCAGAGCGTGCCCTTGGGACGCAACGCGTTGACGTAGCCCTGCCAGTCGTGGTCGGCGTTGACTGTGCTGAGCAGGATGTCGAAGCTGCCTGCGAGCTTCTTGAGGGCGTTGGTCTCACGGGTATTGACGAAGTTGTGCGCGCCGAGCTTGCGGGCCTCGGCCTCCTTGGTCTTGGAGGTGGAGAAGGCCGTAACCTCGGCTCCGAAGGCGCGGGCGAACTGGAGGCCGATGTGGCCAAGCCCACCGATGCCGATGATTCCGATCCGCGAAGAGGGCCGTGCGCCGTGGTTGCGCAACGGGCTGTAGACCGTGATGCCGCCGCAGAGCAGGGGAGCGACGTTTTCGCTCTCGAGTACTTCCGGGACCGGGATGGCGAAGCGGGAGTTGACCCGTACCGAGTCCGCGTAGCCGCCATTGCGGCCGACGCAGGTGGGCTGGGAGCTGGCGCAAAGGTGCTCATCGCCCTGGCGGCACCACTCGCAGATGCCGCAGCTATCGGCCTGCCAGCCTATGCCGACGCGGTCGCCCCGCGTGAAGCCGCGCACGGCCGAGCCGATGGCGGTGATGGTGCCTACGATCTCGTGGCCGGGGATGAAGGGATAGCGGCTGAGTCCCCAGTCGTTGTCGATGAGATGAATGTCGCTATGACAGACGCCGCAGTGAGTGATGCGGACCTCGACCTCATAAGCGCCGAGCTCGCCTGCGTCATATTTGTAGGGCAGAAGTTGCGCACCCGCAGCGTACACCGCAAGACCGTGAATTTCACTCATTGGTTTTGATATCCCCGGAACGCACAGGTTGGAATGCGCAGGCCGTTCTTCTGTAGGTTTTGATCCTTATTTTACAACAGCCTACTTTCGCGGGGATGGCTGTTCCGTAGAAGGAGTGGAGACGAGATTTCATTGGTGCTAACGTGGAGTCAATCTTTCCTGACTGGCGGGCCGGGCCGGGTTCCGATAGTCGCTGAGGGGATGCGGGTAGATCCAGATCAAGATTCAGGGGTAGCCGTGATGAAGCTGACCAGTTCGAGTCGACGGTTCGTGCGGCTGGCGTTGCTGCCAGTGATCTTGCAGGTGATGATATTGGGCGCGGGGAGGATCTGGGCGCAGGCCGCTCCTGCAACTCCGCCTGCCGCTACTGCTCCCGATGACAGCGGGCCGCAGACCGACAACGGCGGCATCATCCTGAAGAAAAAGAAGGATTCGGCCGACGAGCCGCCACCGCCGCCAGCTCCTGAGCAGCCCAAGGTGAAGAATCCGGACAATGCCACCTACTCGCTGCGGGTGGATGTGCCGATTGTGAACCTGGACGTGTCGGTGCTCCTTGATAAGACCCACCAGTTTGTGCCTGGGCTGAAGCCGGAGAACTTTGTGGTGGTCGAGGACGGCGTGGAGCAGGAGACGCCGAAGGTGCGGATCACGCAGACGCCGATAACGGCGGTGATGCTGCTGGAGTTTGCGGCGAACTCGTACTTCCTGATCCGCGATATGCAGAATACCTCGGTGAGCTTCTACCACTCGCTGCACCCGAACGACTATGTGGCGGTGGTGACGTACGATCTGCGCACGCATATCCTGACGGACTTCACCAATAACAAGGAGGTACTGGCCGATTCGCTGCGCTCGCTGGTGATCCCGACGTTTTCGGACACGAACCTCTTCGACGCGCTTTACGAGACGCTGGACCGGAGCACGCGGATCGACGGGCGGAAGTACATTATCCTGGTCAGCTCGGGGCGGGACACGTTCTCGAAGATCACTTTGGACAAGATCCTCGAGAAGATCAAAGCGACGCCGAATGTGACGATCTTTTCGATTGCAACCGGTGGCCTGCTGAACGAGATGCGAAGCGGTGGCGGGCCACGCGAGATGAACTTCTTGCAGGCGCAGAACCAGTTGCAAACTTTTGCGCGGATGACGGGTGGTATGTACTTCAACCCGATCTTCGAGGGCACACTGCCGGATGTGTTTGCGCAGATCAACGACTCGATCCGGAATCAGTATGTGCTGACTTACCGGCCGACGAACACCAGCAACGACGGGTCGTACCGGAAGGTGAAAGTGCTGCTGGTGGACAACGAGGGCAAGCCGCTGAAGATGCAGGACGAGAAACAGCGGCCGGTGAAATACTCGGTGATCGCACGGGATGGATATAACGCGAGGCGGCCGGTGGAGTAGGAAGTAGTGGTTGAATATGTAACGCGTTGTCCACATTGACCTGAAAGGCCATTGCCCGTACACTCATCTAAGTGGTTGTCAGCGAGGTGCTTTCTTACAAGAGAGCAAGCGCGACGCCCGAACTCAACCTGTGTTGCCCCCTCGTTCAATGGTAGGACCGACGACTCTGAATCGTTCAATCGGGGTTCGAATCCCTGGGGGGCAACCAATGCACAAAATCCCGCACTTCGGTGCACCTCCTCGCACTTCTTTGCACTCAGATAACTTGCTAAAAAATGAAAGGTTTAGATGGTTTCTCCCTAAGAGGTGCTTTTCGGTCTCATATGAGCCAGACATTTGTGTGGGCACGAATGTGGGTATAGCTTCCCCAAAATGTGGGTAACGAAAAATCCACCTTTTGGAGGGAAGATTGCATGGAACTGACTGTCAGAGTAATTGACGCTGCAAAACCGATGAGCAAGCAGTACAAGTTGGCGGACGAAAAGGGCTCTGTCTTCTTGTGATGCCTTCAGAGGCGAAGTCCTGGCGTTGGCGGTATCGCTTCGACGGTAAGGAAAAGATGATGTCGCTCGGGGAGTATCCCAAAGTCGGCCTCAAGGAGGCTCGGGATCGCCTGGCGGAAGCCCGGAAACTCTGGTCAGGCGGCATCGATCCCCTGGCCGAACGTAAGGCGGTAGTCGAAGCGAAAGAAGCCGAGGAGCGCGAGCAGCAGCGTCGGGCCGAAAGCAGCTTCGAATTAATCGCCCGTGACTGGTGGGCCAGGTGGAAAGAGGGTAAGTCTCGACGACATGCCGACACCGTCATGTCGCGTCTGGAAGCCGACGTCTTCGCCCGATACGGTCACCGAACTCGACATCTTAGGACTTCCTCGGTCAAACTCAATGGATCCTGATCGAATGTGAAACGTACCATTGACGACCTCGTGGGTCGTGTTGAGCCGTATCCTGACCTCGCTTCCATCCGGGTTGACGCTGAAGGTCTGACTCTGAGCGAGTGAGGCTGGAACAAATAGGAGCGCAAGCGCTACGGCTGCGAAAGATTTCATTTCATCTCCTATGGAGCGCTGTGAAGGACGAGAGTAGTTTCGGTGCCTTAATTTAGTCGGAGACCATGTGTGGAGCGGCAGCAGTTGAGCTGCGGAGGTGCCCGTACGGGATATGGACGACGGCGACCGGTTTGTCGAGAGGCGGTGACTTGTGTAAATCATCCATGGTTGAGAATGCATGGCCATCTGTTCAGTACCGATGAACCTTTGCCTCCACGGACATTCCCGGCAACAGAGGCCGCCCTGACACGTCTTTGGCTGTTAGCCGGATGCGAACTGGAATACGTTGTACGACCTTCACGTAGTTGCCCGTTGCATTGTCCGGAGCGATGAGGGCGTATTTCGATCCGGTAGCGCCACCAATGCTTTCAACCGATCCCTTCAGGTCGCTGTCGTAGGTATCGACGTGAATCGTTACAGATGCGCCCGGGGTCACGTGGCTCAACTGAGTTTCTTTGAAGTTGGCGGTCACCCAGATATCGTCAGTGGAAACGAGATCGAGGAGGAGTTGACCGGGGGCGACTCTTTGTCCCGTCTCCAGGCTGCGTCGCCCGACGATGCCGCTTACCGGGGCAACAATCTCCGTGTAGCCCAGATTGAGCTGTGCATTGTGCAGCTCGGCCTTTGATTCCTTCAATTCTCCAATGACGCGTCCCACGCTGCTGTGCGCTGTAGCGATGAGCTGGGGCGCGGCGGCGGCGGCGGCGACTTCCTCTTTACGTTCTGCAATATCTTGTTTGGAAGATTGAATCTTCTCCTGCGCGGCCTGAAGGTTCGCTTCAGCCGCTGCTAGCTGCGCCGCGGAGACACTTGCTTCCGTCATGCGCGTGTCATATTCAGAACGAGATATCTCATGTGAATTCACGAGCTGTTCGTATCGCACTCGATCCGTTTCGGCTCGGTGAGCCGTCGCCCGCGCTTGCTCCACCTGGGCCTTCGCTGCAATCTCAGTGGCTTGAGCACTGGCGTAGTCAGCCTCGGCTTTCGTCACCGAAACCTGTGCGGAGGCCAGCCTGCTTGAAGCGGTCGCCTGGGTGATGGGTACGGAGAGCTGTGCGCTCCGCAACTGCGCCTCCTCGGCCTGGACGTCGCCTTCGAGTCGATCCACTGCCGGACTATAGTCGTTCGTATCCAGCCGTGCGAGAACGGTGCCCGCCTTCACGAACTTGGTATCGTCGATATCCGGATTCACCCAGGTCACGGTGCCAGCGACTCGAGCATTGACAGGGTGAATATGACCATCGACCTGAGCATCGTTCGTCGAAGGCGAACCATAGTTACCCGACCAAATGAGGTAGCATCCGGCGATAGCGACGAGGATGGCGGCTACAACAAGGAAGCGAGCAGCAGGGCGGCGAAGACCTTCAAGTTGGATTGACATAGCTACCGTACTCCAAGGTATGTTGCGTAGTCACGTTCCGCTGTTCCGGTTGAGCGGATCAGCGTCAATTTGGCAAGATTGTGTGCGTACACACTTTCGATTTTGTTGTCCTGCGCGCTTACAAGGGCTTGCTGTGCTTCGATAAGCTCAAGGCTGTTGGAGACACCGGCCTCAAAACGATCCTTCGCCTGGCGAAGACCGTCAGCAGCAAGCAGCAGATTGGTATCCGCCACCTCCACACTCTTATCCGCAGCACGCAGATCCAGAAGGGCAGAACGGACGTCGTAACTCGTCCTCTGCTGCAGGTCCTCATACTCCGCCTGGCTTCGACGCAGCGCTGCCTCTGCTGTCTGTACATCCGCCTGGATGCGCCGTCCAGTGAAGATGGGTACGCTCAACTCCCCCTCGACGTGGTAGGTCCCGTAAGCATGACCAAACGTGACTCCGGTCTCACCCCCATTGCCAGCCACAGCAAGCTCAGGTAATCGCTTCGCGGTTTGAGCTTTGACCTCCTGTTTCGCTTGTTCTACGCGAGCAGCAGCAGCCTTTAAGTCCTGCCGCGAAGCGGATGCTTCCCTGAGAAGGTCATCGAGGTTTTCCTGCGGAGTCCGGGTAAAGCCGACGTCCGATGTGAGTACAAATTCCTGTTCCACAGGAAGTCCGATGATTCGGGTGAGACCGAGTTTGTCCTTCTCTAAGCGAACCTGTACCAGTGCCAGGCGCTGTTCTGCACTCTCCCGTGCGACGGTCGCGCGAATCGCGTCGATCTCAGGCGAGACCTGGCGCGAGACGCGATCCTTGAGAAGGCTCTCCAGAGCTTGCGCAGAAGCAAGCTCTGCCTCGGCGGCTTTTACTCGCGACTGGCTGGACAATACTTCGAGGTACGCGCTTGTCGAGGCCAGAACTACGATATTGCGCGCATCCGCGAGGGATGCCTCGCTTACCTTTTCCTCGTCATGGGCAGCACGGAGTTCGTGCAAGGAAGAGAGATCCAATCTCTGTCTGTAAGAAATGTCCGCCGACTGCCAGTTGAACTGGCCGATGAAATTCGGCAGCCCCAGTTTCTGAGCGCCAATCGTGTTCAGAGAAATATTGCTATACACCTCCGTCAGATTGGCTGAAAGCTGAGGCAACAGAGCGGACAGAGCCCGTATTCGAGCCGCGCGAGATACGGCATGGGCTTGTTCTGTATCGATCAGACCCAAATTTGACCGCAGCCCAAGGCTTACGATCTCTGACAATGTAAGCGGCAGGACGCCTGGAACCAGCGGCCTAAGCGGGACGCTCCCCAGATAAGGATTCTGTGCCTGGACGGCGAGCGCACTCGGGTTCGTCGTGTTAGTGCCAGGGTCGAAGGGGCGTGGCGTGGCGATGCTGTTCGCAAGAGGGCTGTTGCTGCTTGTACTCTGTGCGCCGAGGCGAGGTATCAGAAGCATCGTTGCTGCAAGCAACGAGAGTTTGCAGACTGCAGGGTGGTTGATCACGAGGCTGCCTCATGGGGTCCGTCCAGCACAGCATGTAACGCAGGCTCGCTTTGAGGACGAGTCTGTGGCTCCCGAATAGCCGGTTTGGCTGCGCCACCGACAGTAGAGGGAAGGATGGGAAGAAAAAGAAGCATAACACCTGCAAGCGCAGCCATCGTGTAGAAGATGTCGGCGTAGGTCAGCACAAGAGCTTGCCTTGTAATCGCGCCGGAGAAACGTATTGCACTCTCCGATTGGGCAGAGACCCCAAGGATCGAGAGATTGCGACCGAAGAAATGCTCGAGCAGGCGGGAGGAGTGTAACGACTGCCGGCGGTCGAGCAGTACGACTACTGCCGTTACCCCAAGAGACGCACCAAATTGGCGTGCGCCGTAGTAGATGGCTCTGGCGGTAGAGACATGCTTAGCATCGACGCGCATGAACGCGGCGACCGCGAGGGTGGGTACTGAAATTCCCACAAATATTCCGTTCAGGATCAGCGGAGCCCATAGATTGCGGTCGGGAGTATCGACCGTAACGATGTGGCCAAACCACCCCATTGCCGTCATCTGTACAAATAACGCGAAGGCCATGACGGTCTTGCCACCCAGCTTGAAGATCGCTGCACCTATCCATTGCACTGCCGACAACGTAACGAGTGTCGCAACTCCGGTGATAGAGATGAAGACGCCGGTCTGTAACGCAGAGTGTGACTCGACTCTCCGCAGGTATTGAGGAAGCACATAAAGGCTACCTCCAAGCAACATGCCTAACACGACTCCAAGCACTGCGGCGGAGAACACGCCCCGGTCTCCCAGATAGTCCAGATGAAGGACTGGCTGACGATTTTTCGGGGTAAGTTGCCAGGCGGCGAAGAGGAGATTGCACACAATCCCAATGGTCGTGAGCAATACGATGGTGTTCGAGCCGAACCAGTCATCAATCTCGCCGCGACTGAGTGCTGCCTGCAGGGCTGCTGCACCGAGCATGAGCAAAGCGATTCCAGGGATGTCCGGCTTATAGTCTTCCACCTCGCTGATCCAGTGGGGCGACGTATACCGGTGAAATATCCAGCCTGCAAGCAGCATCGCCGGGACGTTGATCAGGAAGAGCAAGCGCCAGCTCCAGTTGTCAGCGAACCATCCTGAAAGAATTGGCGAGGCGAATCGGCCGATAAGAAATACCCCAAGTCCGTACGTTCTTAGATACGCAGTGCGATCTTTGGGTTCAAAGCGCTGTGTGACAAAGACCAGTGTGCGTGCGAGAAATACACCACCTGCCAGCCCCTGTAGTACGCGGAAACACAGAAATAGAGGCAACTCCGGGCTCAGAGCACAGCCTAACGACGTCAGGGCATATATGACGCAAGCCAAGCTCAGCATACGCCGGTTGCCGAGGCGGTTCGCCAGCCGATGCGACAACGTGACAGAGACCGCGAAGGCTGTGTTGTAAACAGTGATCGCCCAGCTTGCTTCGTCGGCCGAAGAGCCCAGCGTCCCGGTGAGATCAGGCAGCGTGACGTTCAGACCTGTGCTGGTCCACTGTTCAATTCCTGACGAAAGCGTAAAAGCCAATAAAGTTCCGTAAATGGATACTGGAATGGCCTTTACACCCTTTTGCCCGGGATCCGGGAGGCGCCCCTGCGGCTCTCGCGAATTCGTCATGTCTCGTATCATCATTCAAAAAATGAGATGCCTTCAACAGACTAGAGGAGGAGTCTACAAGATCAATACAGCGGACGAACTGCGTTTATATAAACGGCGATACCCGAACGCGAGTTCACTGTTTCGACACCTCGATTTCAGTTAGCGAACGCCTGTGGAGGGACGGCTGCGGGTTGGGTGACGCGCGTAAGTCTAGCCGTCACGCGCATCGCGCCGGGCCAGACCTTGAGACAGAACGGCAGTACAGCGCGCGCGAGTGCGTTGTTTAAGCCGTCGGCTGCGATCTCGGCAAGACGCATCTGCGGCAGCATGGCTGTGCGCAGTTTTGGCTGGAAGACCGGAGCCGACTCATCGGCAAGATAAGCCGTGGCGGCGCGGCGGGCAGTATGCAGAGCGATGGAGATGCCATCTCCGGTGAACGAAGGGATGACGGCTGCCTGATCTCCGATACAGTAGAGCCCATCCTCAGTTGAGCGGCGGAGGTAACCGTACGGGATATGGGTTACGGTGATCGGTTTGTCGAGAACCGGCTGCGCACCATCGAGCCGCATCGCGAGGTGCGGACAGTCCTGCTGCATCTTCGCAAGGAGGCCCTCCCAGCGAAGACCCGCGCGAGCAAAATATCGCCGTTGCACCACGCAGCAGAAGTTCGTGATGCCGTTTTCAACGGGTTGGATACCTCCGTAGCCTCCTGAGTAGAGTGTCAGCTCGGAGGCATCTGCCAGGTCAGAGGTCTGGGCGGCAGACAGCCGGTAATACATCTTGAAGGCGACCCATTGGTGAGGGTCCTTCGGTCGACTGTGGCCACGCAGATCGTACTTGCCCGTTGCGAGAAACGCGGTAGGAGCTTCGTAGGTGGAGCCGTCGTCGAGTGTAGCCTGCCAGAGATTGGCGGTTGCGCGGGTGAGCGACTGCACACTGCGCCCGCGCTCAACGCGGACCCCGGCGGCGATGGCTGCGTCGGTGAGAGCTGTATCCAGTGCTTTGCGCGTGAGCGACTTTGCGGGGAACGGCAAGGGAGCTGTCGCGGCGCGCCTTGCGGCGGCCAGTCGAACGTAGTCGATCGGCACGGCGCCAAGCGAGGTTACGTCGATGCCGAGCAGATGCAGGTCTTCCAGCGCCTCGCCGCTTAGGAACTCTCCACATACCTTATGGCGTGCCGTGACCTCGCGTTCGATCAGCGTGACGCTTCGACCCTTGCGCGCGAGTGCGATCGAAGCCGCACAGCCTGCCACTCCACCACCGATGACCAAAACTTCGTCTTGCAATGCATCGCTCCCGATTCACTTGGATATTCCATCAAGTCACAGCCGGATTTCCTATTTCTAGTAGACCTCCAAAAAGGAATTTGGAGTCTTATTCTGTACAAATCGTCATCTTCCCGCAGTCATAGACGCCGCATAGCTGAATGCTGAGACGGGTTACCTGGAGGTAAGAGGCTCTCTGAAGCCCCGACCGATGCCTCAGTTCCGACGCGTAGTGAGCTCGCGCCAGTTGATGCCGAGGTCCACGATCAGCAACGAGGCGAGGGTGAACGCAATGACGCCGACTGCGGACAAGACGTCCCCCAGGTGGCTCCAGTAACGCGGCCAGAGGTTGAGCACCCGGCTGGAGACAAAGGTAAAGGTGACGGCATAGGAGCGGGTCATCCATTGGCGGTGTTGGGTGATTTGGCGATTGCGAGCGGTGATGAGGGCGGCGGTGGTGCAGATCATCCAGGCGGCGGCCTGCATGGAGGTCCCGGGGAGGCCCGGACGGCCCGGGCGAGAGCGATCCCGGTGAACGAGCCGATAAACACGGAGATGATGTAGATGCGACCGAGGACGCGGTGGAGTTGGAGGTGGCGTTGGCGGATTCGCGAGGAGAAGTTGATGGGGCCGACCAGCAGAGCGAGGGTTCCGGCGAGGGTGTGCGGGATGAGGAGATGGCGGTCGGCGATGACCTGAAGGCGGTAGGCGTGGTACATCGGATAGTCGGTGATGAGGAGCAGCTCTGAGGTAATGAAGACGAAGAGTACGGTGGTGCCAAGCGAGACCCAGAGAATGGTCTTGAATCTGGAATCGGCCGAACCGGGTGCTCGCAGGGTGGGCATTGTTCGCCTCTCAGAGGGGTAGATGTGATGAGGTGCGCCATGAGGCCGACGGAGCATTCGGCTTCCTTTCTCTTGGGCGAACGAGAGGCTTCCGAATCGTTGGTATCATTTCCACCGCCCGACGCATAAGCGTCCCGGCCGCCACTGTTGCACCGTCACTCTCTCTCGCGGCAGCTCAGCCGCAGCCAGCAGGCGTGCCCAATCTTCCTTCCGGAACGCCCTACGGAACGACACCGGCCCATCGTGCCGGACAAGCCAGTGCCAACGCACCCACCCAAACATCCGACTACTCCACTCCGACCGCTCCAAGTCATTGATAAACCAGCCTGCCTGTACGGTCGCTTCCATCCACCTCAAAAGCGTGACGATCTCCTCGTCCTCCAGATGATGTGCCAGCAGGGAACTCACGACGATGTCTACCGGCTTGTTCGGTCGATACTCCAGAGCATCGCCGGTCACCCAGGTGATTCCAAGCTCTTTGGGAGTGAACTCAGCTGCCGCGCGTGCCGCATAGGGATTCAAGTCGATCCCCGTTAACTGCACTGCGGTGCCGCGTCTCCGTGCCCAGTCTGCAATCTGGCGCAGTAGATCGCCTCCGCCGCTGCCAACATCAACAATGTGCAAGGGATCACGTTGCCCGCGCGGTATCTGCTCCAGCCAGGCCAGCGTCGGCCGATAGCCCAGCAGCCAGCGGTTGACTTTTTCCAGACTGCGCAGGCAGTCACGGAAATCCTCATAGCTACAGTCACCGTCCATCAGCTCCGGAAGCTCACGGGGAGAGGCCCGCCGACTGAAATCGATCTGTGTACTAGACCCCATGGAAGCGCATCGTCTCCGCTGTTAATCCCGGCCCAAATGACATTGCACACCCACTCTGACCTGGGCGCGCCTGCTGCATGATGCGCTCCAACACGAACATCACCGTCGCCGACGACATATTGCCAAAGCACGACAGTACTTCGCGTGACGCTGCCAGCGCATTCGTCGGGAGTTCCAGGCCCTGCTCCACCGCATCCAGAATCGTCCGGCCGCCGGGATGTACCGCCCACAGGTCGATGCCGTCACGCTCCGCCATCAATTCACCCTCATGGAGTGCGCGGCCAAGCTCTCCCGGCACCTGTCCTGAGAGCAGCATGTCGAACCCAAGGTCGCGGATCTTCCACGTGATCAACCCGCTTGTCTTCGGTACCATCACCGCCTTGAAGCTATCCAGCGCGAGACCCTGCTCGCGAGCGGTAATCAGGCTCGCTGCCGCGCCGTCGGCAAAGACCAGGAAGGAGAGCACCTGCTGCAGATCCTGCGTCTCCTGAAAGTGCAGCGTACACAACTCCAGGTTGACCATCAGAACAGACGCTTTCGGATCGGAGCGCACAATGTGCCGCGCCAGCTTCAAGGCATTGATCGCGGCGTAGCATCCCATAAATCCAACCATCGTGCGCTCCACGCTAGCCGAAAGTCCGAGGTGGTTTACGATCTCAAAGTCCAGGCCCGGAGCGTAGAGCCCCGTGCAGCAGGTCACCAGCACATGCGTAATACCGGAGCGCTCATCCTCGCTTAGCGCAAGCCGGTCCACCGCCTTCCGCATCAACATCGGAGCGCTCTGCTCGAATAACTCCATACGCCGCGACGTGTTGGGAAAGTTGCCTAGACGATAGAACTCATTCGCGTCATACGGAGAGAAGTCGCCGGAACTCTTCTGCGGGTCCAGGAAAGAATAGCGATGCGCTATATCAGCGCGGTTCACCATGCGGCGGAAGATCGTGCGCATCCGCGGGTCAGCAAGCATCTTCTCTGCGAAGACGACGAAGGTGTCATGCACATCATGCCCTGGTACGGCTGTGGCGATGCGGTTCAGGTAAGCCGTTGTCAAGCGGAATAGGCCCTCAGCCCGGATCTTCGGGAAAAATGTCGCGTCTGATGTCGGGAAGCTGGACCACAAAGAGGCGACGATCGGGCGACAGTCGACTACTCGAGAGAACAGGCTCCGTATTCTCAATACAGCGGCTCCTCGTGGAGAGGAGGCCGCTGTCTCTTTGATAGCACTTTGGAGGAGGGGGACAGGATGACGATTTGTTCATGGAGGGTGCATCGCCGGAGCGCCCTCAAGTCTCGTCCGTTCAGATGCCAGCTAGGGAAGAGCAACGCAGGACGCTCGGAATTGGCATTCAGTGATCTGCCCTCGACTAGCATCTGAGCGGTCGATCCTTCGAAATGACATTTGCAGCGTGCCTCAAATTCACCTGCCTGATGCATCGCTATTCCGGACTGTTTACGACGACGGATCGATCGCTGGATGGCGCAAGATGACTGAATCGTCATCTTGCGCCATTCAGGAGTCAGCGACCTATGAGTTTAAATGTCTTACCATGATTCATGCGGCTTCTGCTGGTCGAGGATGAACCGGAGATTCAAAGCTTCGTCAAGCAATCTTTGCTTGAGGCGGGGTACGAAGTGCATACGGCGGAAGACGGGAGCGCCGCAACTCAGCTGGCTTCCAGGCACGCCTACGACGGTCTCATTGTCGATCTGGGACTTCCGGATCAAGATGGCATCGACTTGATTCTGCATCTACGACGCTCTGGCGTTCGTTGTCCCGTATTGATCCTTTCAGCCAGAAGATCGGTCGACGATAGGGTTAAAGGTCTGGAACAGGGTGGTGACGACTACCTCACGAAGCCCTTCGCCGTTGCAGAATTGTTGGCAAGATTGCGTAATCTCTTGCGGCGCAATCGTGCTGCGGACGAGGAGGCGGGCCGCCTTCGCGTTCTGGATCTGGAATTGGATTTCATCAGCCGTAGAGCATCTCGCGGGGCAGAGGTTTTGAACCTAAGTCCACAGGAGTTCGTGCTTCTGGCGTATCTCTGTCGACATGCCGGGAGGGTTGTTACTCGATCGATGCTCCTCTCCGAAGTGTGGGGAATGAGAATTCAGCCGAACACCAATGTCGTTGACGTACATATCTACCGCCTGCGCGGCAAGGTGGATACAGAAGGCCGCGAGCCGTTGATTAAGACTTTACGAGGTATTGGCTATGTCCTCAAAGACCGCTAGTCCAGTCACAGGGTGTGGAGCCTGGCGTATTTCCCTGTGGGCAACACTGGCATTTGCTATTGGAACCATGCTGATTTTTGCGGTACTTCATCGTTTCGTCGCGAACGACATTCAGCGGAGGAGTGACGCCTGGCTCTCTGGCGAGATCGCGGTACTCGGTGATGTCGCAGGTCGAACTCCAAATGACCGCTTCTACGCCAGAGTCGTGAAGGAGGTGGCAGAGCTTGCAAGCAGGGAGGTGCCTGATAAAGTTCGCGCCAACGAGAACGACTCCGTCTTCTTTCTTCAGGCTGGGGACGACGGGACTCCAAGACTATGGGTAGGAGCCGGTGACGGCACGCCAAACTTAGCCGCGATTCGCGCGCGCAAGTTTTTTTCCGATGCTCCCTATGACTTGAATGTCAAAGGTTTCGATCATCCCTTTCGAGTAGCATCGGCACGGCTCGATGATGGGAGCCACATCTATCTAGGGCTTTCGGAACGAGACGAATTGCGTGTACTACGGAGCCTGCGTTATCGCTTTCTCTGCCTCTGGCTGCTCGTCGTGCTGTTCGGTTCCGTGATTGTGTTCTTGGTGGCCAAACGGATGCTGGGCCACGTTCGCAAGATCACCGAAGCAGCATCTCGGATCGGGCAGTTTGATTTGAGTAGCAGGGTTCCGACCAACAAGCGGAACGACGAGGTGGGGCACCTGGCACTTACACTCAACCATATGTTGGACCGGATAGAGAGCTCCGTGCATCAACTGCACACCATCACTGGGGCTCTTGCCCACGATCTTCGTAGCCCGCTGACGGCGATTCGGGGAAAGTTGGAGATCGTTTTATCTGATGATCTGAAGATCGAGCAAAGTGAGCCAATCGTCTCGGCGATCGATGAGCTGGATCGACTCACAGATTTCCTAAATACATCCCTTGATGTTGCTGAGGCGAAGGCTGATGCGCTTAGGCTCTCGCTTACAGAGGTTGATCTGGATGAACTCATCCGCGTCATGATTGATCTGTACGAGCCTTGCATGTCAGAGAAAGGGCTGCGTATGAATCTGCGCAGCGCAGGTTCTATCACTGTACTCGCAGACGCCGCCCTTTTGCATCGAGTAGTCGCAAACCTTCTCGACAATGAGCTTAACCATTTGCCTGCATCGTGCACCGTTTCCATACGAGTTGGCGAAACCGAAGATGCTGCGACGCTTACTGTGGAGGATGATGGTCCGGGATTTGCCGCGGAGATTGGCGTCCACATGTTCGAACAGAGGGTGAAAGGGAGAGAGTCTAAGGGGCATGGCCTTGGGCTCGCATTTGTTGAAGCCGTAGTGCGCGCACATGGAGGGAGTGTGACCGCGTCCACCCGTCCGGAAGGTGGGGCATTGCTGTCGATTTGCTGGCCTCGTGAGGCCCGCGAGAAGATTGAAGCTCGTGACTCTCTGACGCTAGTCAACCGGTAGTCACATAGATCACCCTTAGCGAAAGAGCCTGACCAAAGTGCGTGCTTTGATCTTAGCCCGCATCCACGTAGCAGGCAGATCGCAGAGGTTAGCTGCGTTCTGTACCGCCCTGCCGACCCGGAATTGGCGCGAACCAAAACCTCTACAGGTCAATCACAAAGAAGAAGAATAACTATGGCTGGATTAGCAATTGCACTTCTGCCGCGCGAGTTCTCGTACCAGGGCACTCGCATCCCCAACCCGAACCCGGCGATGAACCTCGAGCAGGTGCAGGACTTCCTCACAGCTGCGTACCCCGAGATCGCCACCGCCAAGTTGGTTGGCCCCGAAGAGACGGGCGTTAGCGATCGGCGAGAAGGGGTGAGCATGGCGAAGAGTGCCACGCCAAAGGCGAATCTGCTCAGGTTACTTCGCAAGCTAGAACGCCAGCCGCCGAGCAAGGCAGATCGCTATTGAGACCCTCACTTGAGGCAGAACATGGCAGCCAAGAAGGAAAGGTCCAGGAGATTTCACGGGGACGGCTCCGTTGCCTTGCAAAAGTCCATGACTTTTGGGGTTGTATCAAAGGCTATGTGGCGCGCTGATACATGAATCCGCGCGCTACACGGTAGATTCGTGATTCATCTGGGTGTAATGAGGATTCAGTTGCAGTCGTTGATTGCTCAGGGCGCAAAGCGACGGGATAGCTATCCGATCAGAAGGCTAAGATTTTGGCAGAGGACAACATCGGGCTCTAGAGGCCACTAGTCGCTGGTCCGATCTCTGGGACTCAGGCAGTCACACGCTTCAGTGCGGGATCAGCAAATTGCAAGAAGTGACCAACTTGTTAGTCTATTACCCGCCAGGCAAGGATGTTTCTTTTGACGGAGGAGCCGGTCAGGTTGGTACTGTCGAGGAGCAGTTGAAAATGTGGGATCGATCCATCGGAGCGCCGTATCCGCTTCAGGAATGGAACCACTGAGGAGTCATCGGCGACGAAGTCCCAGGCACACTCTGTGCCTGCCATCGAAGTTCCTTCGAGGATTAATGCATTACCCGTTCCACTCGGGTTAGGCAGGAAAGCGACCACGGCATAGACTCGATGCTGCGCGTCGTCATAGTTCGCGGTCCAACTGGGGGGCTCGGTTCCAACCGGGATGCGGTTCAGTACCGTGTATTGCCTGATATGCGCGTTGGAGAAAACGAAGTTCATCTTCGGTTCAAACAACTCCACCCAAGGATTCGCGGCTGCGGCTCCAATGAGCACAACATTCGTATCCTTTAAGTCGTTTGGTCTGACGTCGCGTGCATAGTTGAGTTCAAGTTTGCTTGTATGGGAGTCGGCGATCTGGGTTAGCCCTTTAACGATGTCCAAATCGACGATCGACGTATAGCGCCGACTCGCGAGGTCCGCAGGATCCACTTGTCCTGTCGGTCTGTCTCCCGTGATCTGTGCCCGGTAGTTTCCGCTTAGGTACCCCGCCAGGTCGATGTTTTGCTTCGTCGCGCCTCGCCACATCACCAACCCTGTATCGCTCGGAACGACGATCGTTTTCAGATCGGTTCTGAAGAGGAGATCCCACATGGGGTTCTGGGTTGTCTTCGGTGCTGATGGTCTTGAGTTCCTGACGCTGACGACAACAAGCGCGACCAGCAGCACGCCTATGAGAAACCAAGACAGCCGTAAACCATTGTGGCCAGCCGGAGCTGTTGTGCTCAGCACAGTTGGAGGCAATACTGGAGGGCTGTCTGAAGGTACGGACGGGAGATCGTCAGCTGGTTTGTGCCCGGAGTGAGGCTCAAAAACGGGAACGTAGCTTCCCCGTGGAAGGGTAATCCGTACTGGTTCGTCCGCACCCTCTCCGTTGAAGTAAAGATCAAGCCGCTGCCTCAGTCGGCTGGCTTGCGGCCTCACAATTCCATCGATGGACGAGTCGTAGTCTGGCGGCCGTCCGAAGACCGTAGTTCCGATCTTCTGTTCGTTGATTTCGCCGGCTCGTCCACTCAGCGAAAGATCACAGATGCAGACGAGGAAAGTCGAGAGACGCTCGCTCTTGGCGAATGCAGTGGATTCAATGACTCGCCGGACCAACGCGCGTTTTGCTTCGATTGCCGCATTCCTGGATGAAAGATCCTCCCTGACGCCTGCAACAGCCATAAAGCTTCCTCACTATATAACGTCGAGTCCATCACACTTACATGAACAAGCGATCAACGACATTAACACGGCATTTATGTATCAGTGCCCATTCTTGCGTTGATACATCTCTGAAAACATCCGTGTTTTAGCGCGTACCGGTGTCGTAGCCGCGAAATCCCTTGGACCTTCCTCGTGCCACTGCTAGTTTCGGCTTCGAGTGACGGCATTAGCCCGTTCACCAATGTCCGATTTTGATCTCTAGGAGTTGCCGCCGTGATTCGAAGGTTCTTGCTGCACCGATCGTCCAAAGCCCGCGCCGTGTTTACCTCTCCCTCAACTCGGTCCGGGTACTATTCCGCTGGTCGATATGCGATCCTCCTCATTCTCTTTTTCCTGCCAACGGCTCTTGCTCATGCTCAGTTCGATACTGCCGAAGTTCTGGGAACCATCAAGGATCCGAGCGGAGCATCCCTTGCGGGGGCCTCCGTTGTGCTGACCGATCTGGCCAGAGGAATCAAGGTCTCCCGTCAGACCGATGTCAACGGCAGTTATGAGTTCACAAATGTCCGGGTAGGCGATTACAACCTTTCCGTCCAGGCTAATGGCTTTGAGAATTCTATGACCGATAAGTTCACCGTCAATGTCGGCGCAAGGCAAAGAGTTGATCTGGGTCTGAAGCTGGGCGCCAACACGGAGAACATCACCGTTTCGGGAGCAGCCAGTCAACTGGAGACCGACACGAGCGACCGCGGGCAGACCATCCAGGCTGTAGAAGCGGTCACGCTGCCCCTGAATGGGCGTGCCTATGCGGACCTATCAAAACTCGTGCCGGGAGTTCGTCAGTCATTGTTGGGAGTCACCTCAAATCCTCCGCGAGATGCGTCCTACAACGTGAACGGACTCAACTCTCAACTCAATAATTTCGAGCTCGATGGTATCGACAATAACGCTTACCAAGAGGCCAACCAAGGCTTCTCCAATCAGGCATTCATGCCATCGCCTGATGCTATCCAGGAGTTCAAAGTCCAAACGGACAATTACTCAGCCGAATATGGGCGCGCCGGTGGAGCGATCATCAACGCGACGACGCGTAGCGGCACCAACGCGTTTCATGGGGGTGCATACGATTATCTTCGCAACACCGTGCTGAATGCGTTCGGTCCCTTCTTAGGGACAGGGGTGAAACCGTCGCTGGTACAAAACCAGTTTGGCGGCACACTTGGCGGTCCCGTTCTTAAAAACAAGCTGTTCTTCTTTGTGGACTATGAGGGGTTTCGCTCGGTCGCCCATACCCTGACAACGGCTAACCTACCGACCCAGGCCGAGCTTGGTGGACTCTTTACCTCTGACGGCACACCTTCAGGCACTCCTATTCCAATCAGGAATCCCTACACCGGAGTGATCTATACCAACGGCCAAGTGCCGCTAACGGACCCCAACATCGACCCGCTTGCTCTAACCACCTTCAAGCTCTTGCCAACCCCCAATATTCCCGGCGCGGCGATCACTGCAAACAACTTCCAATCTTTACCGGCCACGACCGACTTTGAGAACAAAGGCGACGGGCGTGCCGATTTCATCATAAATCCGAGTCAAAGCGGCTTCTTCCGGTACAGTCAGCGTGCGGCCTCGACGTTTCAGCCAGCTAACATTCCGGGTTTAGCGGGCGGAAACAGCGCTGGAACGATCTATGCATACACCCGTCAACTCGCGGCAGGCTACAACTGGGTTTTGTCGCCCACATCCATCTTAGAGTTCCGCTTCGGCGAGACATGGACACAAAGCGGCAAAATCCCCGCGCTGATTGGTCAACCGAACCTACTGGCGGGAATACCCAACGTTCCCCAGGATCCGTCCCTTGGTGGAGGGCTCAATACGCAGGCCGTCACTGGCTTTTCACAGTTCGGAACGTCGGCTTCTGCTCTTCAGTTCACGAACCCAACACAAGCCAACCCAAAGGTGAACTACACCTGGATCAAGGGCAAGCATAGCCTGAAGATCGGATACGAGTTCGGCTGGCTCTCGCAAGCGATTTCAGATTTTCATCCGAAGTTCGGTTCCGATACCTACTCTGGCCAGTACAGCGCGTTGAGTTCCGCTCAATACAACTCAGTGTGCACCCCGCCGAACGCTCCATCGACCGGTTGCGCCGCCCAGACGGTACAAGCTGACAATCTGTCGGACTTCCTGTTCGGTGCGCGGAGCAACTATGCGCTTAACGCATTCAACGAAGTGAACTATCTTCGCTACTGGCATTTCGGCTACATCCAGGATGACTGGAAGGTTCTACCCAACCTCACTATCAACGCCGGACTGCGCTATGAGTTCATGTCGCCTTACTACGAGCAGGACAACAAACTCCTCAACTATGATCCGGCCAACAATCGGCTGCTTCAGGCGGGCACAGGCACAGATGTCAATAGCGCAGCACCCGGGCATGTCTACAACTTGCACTATGTTGGTGGTTCCTCGCTCGCAGACCGCGCTCTTATCAATCCCGACTATAAAGACTTCGCTCCTCGTCTGGGCTTCTCCTATGAGGCGCGTCCAGGAACAGTCGTTCGCGGTGGCTATGGGGTAAGTTATGCCTACCTATTTCGGTTCGGCGGAGAAGGCCTCCTGGCGTACAACGGCCCCAACAACTATTCCGCGACGCTGCCCAACAACCAGACCCCAGGGCAGGGAATCTGCACTTCTCTAACCCAGGATCCGACTACCTGTTTCCGTCGGACTCAGGATGGCTATCAGACCAATTTTGCCGGACCGAGCAACTTCTCAACCGTACGTGCTCAAACCCGGTACACGCCTAAGGATTTCAGCACCCCTTACGTCCAGGAGTATCACCTATCGGTTCAACAGCAACTGCCGCTCAAAATGACGCTTGAGATCGCCTATGTAGGCAATCACGGCGTTCATATTCCCACACTGGGAGACTATAACCAGGCCCGGCTTTGCACCGCGACTGAGATTTCTTCAGGAGCCTGCACTCCAACCGGTTCCGGATCTCTCCTCAATCGCAGGCCCATCGCGAACTTCACCGACATCCTCACTGAACTCAACGCTAATGCGCTCACCTATAACTCGCTGCAAGCTAAACTTGTGCGGCGCTTCACGAATGGCTTCTTTCTTATCAACTCGTTTACCTGGTCGGCGGCCTACGACCTTTCGGGAGCCGATCTTGAAACGGGCAATGGCGATAGCGCGGTCGTGAACATCAGGAATATTGCTGGAGACCGCGGACCTTCGGGATACAACCAACCTCTGAACGATACGACCTCATTCATCTACGATCTGCCATTCGGTAGGGGCCAGCGATTTGGATCAACATCGCCAAGAATCGTGCAAGAGGTTCTTGGAGGATGGGAGTTGGCGGGTACGAATATCGTGACGAGCGGTGTCCCGCTGAACCTGACTTACACCGCGAACTCAAACCAAGTCGTGTCAACAGCCAGTGCGGCCTACTCGCTTCGCCCGAACCTCGTCGGCACACCCAAAGCTGTGTATAGCCACACCCTGACCAAGACCAATAGTGCGGTGAATGGTTACCTCAACATCGCCGCAGTCTCCGCACCTTCAGGATCGCAACTCTTCGGTGATTCCGGACGCAACAATCTCCGAGGACCAGCCTTCGGTCAGTTCGATCTCGCAGCGCATAAGAAGTTCAATCTCCTGACGGAGGCTCAGACTCTGGAGTTCCGTATCGAAGCCTTCAATGTGCTCAACGCCACCAACTTCATCAGTCCGAATACCAGTATCGGGTCTGTAGGAGCCACCGGTGTCTTGAGCCCGAACGGAGGATTTGGGCAGTTCAGCGGCAGTGGGAGCGTGTTTCCATCGCGTCAGGTGCAGCTAGCGCTGCGGCTGGCGTTCTAGAACTAAATTCTCCTCAGTCTGCAGGGTAGTGCAGAGTTTCTGCGCTACCCTGGCCACCGCCGCATCTCGCAAGTAAGGTGCGAGCCTCGTCGTAGTGAGTCAATCCTTGTTAGTCCAATACCATCCTCGGAGTCGATAAACCAGGCATGCTGTCTTTTTCCCAATCCATCCGTACCCGACGTCAGTTCCTGCTGCGCACATCTGCTCTTAGCCTGAGTGCGTTTATTCCACCACAATTGAGTGCTCAAGTCATACGCTCTGCGAATACTCCGGAAGACGACTTGCAACTGGCAACGATACCGAAAGACACACTGCTGAAATTCAATCCAGACGGCAGTCCTCGGCCGTTTGCGGGAAACACCGTAATCTGTCACCTGCCGCAACAAACCCGATTTCACGACGCTGTGGTGGCATTCGGGCATGCGCTGCGTTCCAGCTCCTTTGGTGCCAAAATCGCGGGTTTACCGGACGACAGTTATCATGCCACCATACTTGGCGGCCCGAATGACCAGGATCGCGACAGATATGGCTGGCCATCGGATATCCCGATCACCACGCCGATGGCAGAGTGCAACCGCGTCATCGGCGAAAGGTTCGCGCGATTCAGGATGCACACTGAGTTGCCGCTGCGCTTCCGCTTGGACACAGAAAAGACGTTGGCCCCACAGAGGCCCAGTGGCTTGCAGTTGGTGCCCGCGGACGCGGATGAGAAGCTCAAGATTCGTGCGCTGCGCGATCGGCTGTCGGATGAAGTCTTTCGATATCGCACCCCAGATCACGACACTTTTGGATTCCACATCAGCATGGCGTACCAGGTGGTAGCTCTGACATCTATGGAAAGGCGGGAGTACCAAAGCATTTTGACGGGCCACCTACGAACTCTCGTCGAGGCCTCACCGGTAATTGAGCTCGGCGTTCCTGAATTTTGTACGTTTGGAGATATGTACAGATTTGAGATTCGGACACTCTTGCGTACCTGATTCCGCTAGAGCATTTTCAACCACCCGCAGCAGTTGGTTCTGATCGACTCCACTGAAAGAGGTATCGCGCCATTTGGGAAGTCAACCCAAAGGTTGCTACATAAGCTGCCTCGCTGTGGGGGCACGTGGGATAGATCGCTAATCAATGGCTGAGTGGGTTGCGGACAGAGGCCCGCAACCCGCCGGTTGTTACTTCGTGAGGTTGTAACGCGAAGCAGGTGTTCCGTTCTGCCCAGATGCAAACAGCTTGCCACGTGCTGCGTCAAACTTCTCGAAGACGCCGAAGTCCTCAACAGAGGGGCCTGCTTCTCCAAACGCGTCCTAATCTCGCCGGATTTTCTTTCAGATCGTTGACGAGTAGCAAACGAATGGAGGCGAGTTCACAGCTTCCATTCCGGGACTCGGCGGCGGAGTTGATAAAATGTAATGTAGTGATGGCTAGTTCAGTTCAGCGTGTTGGTTTTCTCCCGACTCAGAACTCAGATGGCCAGCGACTTATCTTGTCGAACGAGACGCTCCACCAGCGCGGCGTCATCCTGGGCACATATCGCAATATGCCGGGAGAAGGCATCCAATCCAGCGATCAGTATGTTCGGCTTGTGCAGATTGGTGCCCATTCTGCACAAGCCGAACGTCGAACAGGAGGACGGGGTATCCCATTTGTGAAAAAGCCCTGGTCTCTGACCTTTGTTCCCCCAGGCGTCGCTCCAGATGTCCGTCTACACACCGTTTCAAAGCTGATTTTTTGCCAGATAAACGTAAAAGTGATCAATGAACTCGCGGGAGAGATAGACAGCCAACCATCGGCTCCTCTTCGTTTCAAGTCAGGAATCAGTAATGGAGCGATCACCAGAATACTTGCCCTGATGACAGAAGAGTTCCATGCTGGTGCGCAGTTAGGAACTCTTTATATCGAAACACTTGCTCACGCGTTGGCCATCAGGCTATTGCATTTAGATTGCGCACCGAATCGCACCGACACTTCGACAATCAGTGCTTTGCCTTCTAATAAACTGAACAGAATAAAAGAGCTGATTGAGGCGGGCCTAGATAGAGACTTGTCGCTGAAAGCTCTTGCGACCGAAGTTGGTTATAGCAGGGCTCACTTCCTCCGCATGTTCCATGTTTCGACTGGAACCACTCCCCACCGGTATGTTCTGGAAAGACGAATCGACCGCGCTCAGCAGCTGCTAAAAGAAGACAGGACATCTTTGGATGATATAGCTGCCGCCTGTGGCTTCTCCAGTCAGACCCATATGGCCGATGTCTTTCGCAGGACTCTCAACACGACTCCCAGAAAGTACAGACGCAAAATTTAGCACGAATCCAGAGGTGCCGCACTTTTCTCGAAGAAAGATCGTGCCGGCTCTCCTATCGTTGAGGCTGGAGACAGCACTCGATGACACGCCACGCAACAAACGAACCAACTTTCAGCGAAGATTCCCATGCACTCGAATTTGCTGAACAGGTTCGTGCCAATCAACTCCGCCTGACGGCCGAGCTGAAACTGACATACGACTTCATCATCTGTGGATCCGGATCTTCGGGCTCAGTTGTAGCCCGAAGACTTGCCGAAAACCCTAAGGTCAGTGTTTTGTTGTTGGAAGCGGGCGGCCAGGATGACATTCCCAACATCGTGGACCCACGTCAATGGGCTACTAATTTAGGGAGTGATCGGGACTGGGGATTTCAGGCCCAGTCCAATCCCGAACTCAACGGGCGGGCAATCGGGATGTCCATGGGCAAGGTTCTGGGAGGCGGATCGAGTATAAATGTGCTGCACTGGGTGCGCGGCCATAGAAGCGATTGGAATCACTTTGCGGACGAAGCTGGCGACGCTGCTTGGAACTACGAGTCGGTCTTGAAGCTCTATCGTCGCATTGAAGACTGGCATGGCGAACCCGACGCGGAATACCGTAGCAACGGCGGAGCAATCTTTATTAAGCCATCTCGCTCCGAAAGTCCTCTTAGTCTGGCGACGTTTGAAGCTGCCCGCTCAATCGGAGTTCCGCCCTTCGGCAACTTGAATGGTCGCATGATGGAAGGTGAGGGAGGCTGCTCCTACACTGAGCGAGCGATACGGAACGGAAAACGGCAATCAGTCTTTCGGGCCTATGTCTTTCCTTATATGGATCGCCCGAATCTTACGGTTCTCACGCGCGCTCTGGTTACCCGAATTACCTTTGACCATAACCGTGCATCCGGCGTGGAAGTCGCGCACAACGGCAAACTGTACCACATCGGCGCGGGTCTGGAAGTTGTCCTATCGCTGGGTGCTATCCAAACGCCGAAGGTGCTTATGCAGTCAGGCATAGGCGATCAAGCTGAACTGCAACGATTCGGAATTCCGCTTGTTCAACATCTTCCGGGCGTGGGGCAAAACTTTCAGGATCACACGCTCATCATGGGATGCGTATGGGAGCACCAGCAGCCCGACCACATCCATACCAGCGACGAAGTTATTCTGCAATGGAAGTCTGATCCACGCCTGGATAGTCCGGATATGCAATGCGTTCTGCTCGACCAGCCGGCAGTCGGCCGAGAGACAGCTAAGTTTAGTCCACCCACGAATTCCTGGACCATCGTCCCCGGCCTGGTGCGCCCCAAGAGCCGGGGAAGGCTCCGACTCACAGGCCCCAATCACCTCGATCCCGTTGAGATTTACGCAAATCATCTCAACGCCCCAGCCGACCTAACGGCTCTCACTCGTGCTGTAGAGTTCAGTTGCGATCTTGCAAACTCCGCTGCTCTGCGGCCCTTTGCCAAACGCCAAGTGATCCCAGGCGACCCCACAAAACAGGGCCTTGAGGATTTCGTGCGAAGTTCTGCCAGTACCTATTGGCATCAGACCTGCACCGCCAAGATGGGACGCGATTCGATGTCTGTCGTTGACGGCAACCTCAAGGTCTATGGAATCAAAGGTCTTCGTATCGCGGACGGTTCCATCATGCCGCGCATCACAACTGGCAACACTATGGCGCCATGCGTTGTTATCGGAGAGCGGGCTGGAGAGATTCTCAAGAGCGAATATAAGTTGTGATGAGTGAGACCGCAGCTTCAGAGATTCCCTTGAACCAGTTGACGACAAGAAGTTTGGAAGAAAGGACATTGTCCATGTCTAGCGAAAACATCCCTACAGTTGCCCACGAACTTATGAACCCCGCAATCTGGGGCGGCAAGATGTATGCGAATGGATGGCGTGAAGGCGCCAACAGAGCGCTTGACGTCACGGATAAATCCACCGATCAGGTGCTCGGAACGATCGCCAATGCAAACCCTGCCGAAATGCGCGAGGCAGGTAAAGCGGCGCTGTTGGCATCTAGGGAATGGGCAAGGACGCCAGCAGAGCGTCGGGCAGAAATCGTCCGTCATGCTGCAGATCTCCTGGAACGACATAAGGAAGAGATCTCCTATTGGATCGTGCGTGAGTCCGGCTCTACAAGAATGAAAGCATATGGAGAGATACAGGCGTCGAGAGATATTCTGTACCACTCCGCGGAACTCGCTTTGCGGCCAACCACCCGCGTTCTGAAGGACGACAACGGCATGCTTAGCTATATCGAGCGCACCCCGCTAGGCGTGGTCGGAGTGATCTCACCGTTTAACTATCCTTTGGCGCTTGCCATCCGCGCAGTCGCTCCTGCCTTGGCAATGGGGAATGCTGTCATTCTTAAACCCGATGTCGCGACGGCTGTCAGCGGCGGCATCGTCATAGCGCGTCTGTTTGAAGAAGCTGGACTGCCTACGGGAGCCCTACAGGTATTACCCGGAGATGCTGATACAGGGGTAGCTTTGGTTGAAGACCCTAGTGTATCGATGATCTCATTTACCGGCTCAACTGTGGCTGGAAGGAAAATCGGGGCCGCTGCGGGCGCAACCCTCAAGAGAGTTTCGCTGGAACTCGGAGGAAAGAACCCGTTTATCGTTCTGGCTGATGCCAATGTGGAGTCGGCAGCGCACGCTGGTATGTTTGGCTCCTTTTTTCATCACGGCCAAATCTGCATGGCTGTGGGGTTACATCTTGTGCATGAGAGCCTTATCGATCAATACACTGCCAGAGTGGCTGAGTTCGCGAAAGCGATCAAGGTGGGAGACCCTTATCTTGAAGCTGTAGGATTGGGGCCGATCAATAAGAAACAACGCGATAACATACAAGCCATCGTGGAGGACGCAGTTCGAACTGGAGCGGAACTCGTCGAGGGAGGCACGTTTGACAACCTCTTCTATCGTCCGACGGTACTGAAGAATGTTTCGAGCAATAGTAGAGCTTTCAAAGAAGAGATTTTTGGCCCGGTCGCCGTGATCGTTGGATTCAACGATGAGAGTCAGGCCATTCAATTGGCAAATGGAACGGGCTATGGCTTGACTGCATCTGTATTTGGAGAAATCGAACACGCTAAGAAAGTCGGCAAGCAGATCGAAACCGGTATGCTTCACATTAACGACACAACACTGTTAGGCAATAGGGAAGCACCCTTCGGCGGATTCAAGGCATCAGGCAATGGTAGTCGGATGGGAGGCGACGCCGATCTTCACGAATTTAGTACCTGGAGATGGACAACGGAAACACGTCAACCCATTCCCTACGAAATTCAAGCTACATAGGCCTCGAGGATATAGGTGCCTGCTTACACACGGTTGTCATCCAATCGATTTCCAAGCTGAAGTAGCGATGATGCCAGAGATGGTTATGCAGATCCGATGAGTGGGTTGCGGATGGGAGAGCATGCCCCACGCAAAAGCTAAGTCGCATGACGTGCGTCGAATTGCGGCTCCGTCTGTGAAGTCGAACAAGAACGACTTCATCAATGCTGAGGCCATCGCTGGAAACACAACATCTTCGAAGAAGATTATCTTTCATTCAGGCGAACGTCCCGGGTCCATCTGGATCGAAACCATCGACCCAGATGGGTGTGCACACATCGTTATGTTCTCATCGATGCGAGCCAGGGTTCCAGGTTATCCCTCCATAGACGGAGGCAGAATTGCCCACGTAGGCTCCGGCGGCATTGGCGGCAATGAAGTACCGCCGATTGGTGAAGTTGTCCACGTTCAGGTGAAAGCCCCACGCGGATTTGTCATAGCTAACCGTGGCCTTGCCGATCACGTACGACGGTGCGGAGTTCACATTCGTAGTATCGCTAAAGGTTTTGCCAAGGTAGTTCAACCCGCCACCCACCTTGAGGCCCCGCAGACCGGCATTCGCGAAGTCATACGTCGACCAAAGATTGGCGATATGCGCGGGAGCGCCCTGTGGATGATTGCCTTGCGCGGTGATGCCCTGCGGATTATCCGTGATCTTTGCATCCTGGTACGTCGTGTTCGCCAGCACATGCCACTGCTCGGTCACTTTGCCATCGAACGACGCCTCAAAGCCCCGTGTGCGCTGGCTATCGAATACCACACCTTCAAGCCCGCCAGGAAGCGTCACCGGCGTTGCAACGTTGTTGCGTGAGACGTTGAAGACTGCCGTGTTGAGCGCGACGCGGTCGTGAAGGAGAGGAAACTTCACTCCGGCCTCATACTGGATCGCTGATTCCGGCTCGCCAATACCATCCTGCGTATTTTCAGAGCTGAAATTGGAAAGATGGCTGCTCGACGCTCCGAAGTAAGGCACAATCCAGGACGTTGCCTTATACAGCAATCCGGCATTCCAGCTGACCGGCTTGTCATGACGGCTCTCCACAACGTTCGGAGTCAAGGGCTGACCTTCCTGGTTGACACCGCCTGATCCCGCACTTAGCGGCAGCAGGAAAGAGTCGAAGAAGTCGCCACGCACACCGACACGGAGTTTCAGCTTCTCTGTGAGGTCTACCTGGTCGGTTGCATACACGCTGTAGAAGTTCGCCCAGAGCCGATCGTCATTGCAGTTATGTGACGCATCGCACAGGAATGTGATCCCGGCCAAAGAAGTCTCCGGCGGCACCGGATGGAGCGCATCAGGAATATTGGGAAGATCCGCAGTGGTTCTGTTCGTCGAAATCGTTTGGCGCAGATACTCGAAACCGGTCAAAAGCGTGTGATGTATCGGGCCAGTCTTTAGCTTCCATACCGGCTCGAACTGGTAGTCATAGCTGGCATCGGAGTCGCGTTGCTCACGAAGCTGCCGCCCAACGACCTCCCCGCCACTGAACTTCGTCTTTGTGCTGTCACCATTGCCCAGCGCGTTGAGTTGACGAAACAGATACGAGAAGCGGTTGTTGATCGTCAGGATGTCGTTGACGTGCCATGTGTCCGTAATGGTCGGGCGAACGAAGGTCTGGTTCGCGGAAGCAAACGGAGTGGAGTACTTCGCATCGATGGAGACGTTGGTGGCCGGCGTGCCGTTGACGTAGAGAATGCCGTAAGAGTCCGGCGTGTCATGGGTGTGCCGGGTGTCAACTGCGATGTCGAGAATATGATTCTTGAACTGCCACTCAAGAGTTGGCCTTGCCTCGTAGTCATGGCTGCTCAGAGAGCGGAAGCCGTCGGCGTGTGAGAACGTAGTGTCTATTCGATAGTTCAAGCCCGCGATGCCCGTAGGACCGGTGACATAGTCGTAGTTCGAGATCGTTCCGAACGAGCCTCCCGTCAGCCCAGCCCCAAAGTGCCGTTCCGACGAAGGCGTGTAGTGAACGATATTGATCGTGCCACCAGGCGCGCCGCTGCCGAACAGAGCCGAACCCGGCCCTTCCAGTACCTCCACTCGTGCCACACCATTGAGCGAGTGCGAAAGCCCACCCAGTTGATCGCCGTCAGTAAAGCCGTCGCTAAAGATCGTGGCATTGAGTCCGCGAATCAAAAAGTGATCGTAAAACCCTTTGCTGTCCTGTCCGCCATAGTTGATGCCGCTGGCATTCGTCATCGACTGCCGCAGCATCGTCGCGCCTTGTTCTGCAAGCACCTCGCGCGAGATCACCTGAATGCTCCCCGGGATCTCCTCCAGCTTCGTACCGGTTTTACCCAGCGTCGGGACTTCCAGCAGCGACTCATGGTCGTCGCTCACCGTGACCGACTGCGACACGGGGCTTAACAGCAATCTGACATCGATAGTCATATCCTGCGCAGCGCCAACCGTGAGGGTGGTGTTCTCATACCGGGTAAAGTTGTTTGCCTCCACGATCAGGCTATAAGTGCCCGGCGCAACATAGGAGAACGTGTAGACACCCGCCTTGTTGGTGACGGCATGGCGCACAGTGTGGCTGGCATTATTCACGAGGGTCGCCCGTGCATTCACCAGAGCTGCGTTAGAGGTGTCAGTGACTTCGCCTTTGAGTACATTCTGGGCCGTACTTGTCTTAACTAGACAAAGGAAGAAGAAGATAAAGAATGCGCTTCTTGGAGAGAGGAAAAAAGCGCGGAATTTCAGGCACATGATACGGGGTCTCCTTAAGTCCTTTGGGTGCGGTAGTTGAATTAGGACTAAACAAATCCTATTTAAATGCGACACATTCAGTCTTATATGTGGGCGCGCGATGAATTGTCTGGAAATTGTCGCCAAGATGTCATTTGTTTGTCGGGAGCAGATGGGCTGTCGATCAACAAATGCCATACGACTTGGATCGCTTGCGGACGTTCCACAAGAGATCTAAAGCTTGGAGCTCGAAGCGAAATGAGCAGCAGAGCAACTCATCAGATCAGATCTCACTCAGATTTCTTGACCTTTCTCTCTCGCCGAAATCGTCCGGAAAGCGAGTCTCGATGCTCCCTAACAGCAGAGCGTGGCAACCGGATCAACAAGATCGCCGACAAGCGGATTGGGGAGCTCTACTCGCCCCAATGGAGAAAGCTGGCGAGTTGAGAGATCGAACTTCAATGGTTCGGCCTCGGATCTAGGGTGAATCGACTTGTTCTGTAATGATGAGAGGTCGTGTCCCGCCGGACGGATACACTGCACATGGAGCAATCAAGGACTTCAGGTCTTCCGCCGATCGATGACCTAACGAGGAGCCATACGTCGATACGACTGGAAGATTTTCGATGGCGGTCTTTCTTAGACCGCATTTTTTAGTCCCAACAGAAAGCAAGGAGCAAGTTTGCAGAGCGCATCACTGATACCACACGAACAGATTCAAGCAATTATCCTCGGCTACTGGCAGGCACGCTCGCTTGCCTTAGCCACTTCACTGGGCGTCGCAGACCATTTAGCAGATGGTCCCCTGACTGTGGACGAGCTTGCAAGCCGAACCCAGACGAATGCATCGGCTCTCTTTCGGCTTCTGCGTGCGCTCGAAAGCATCGGAATCTTTTCCCAGTCTTCCCCGCAGGTATTCGTCAACACGCCGACGAGTGATTGCCTGCGAAGAGATGTGCCCGGCGCTCAGTGGCCTACCGTTCTGCATAACCTGGGAAGAGGCTATGGGCCGGTCGAGGGATGGGACGAGCTGGAATACTCTGTGAGAACGGGCAAACGCTCTATCGATAAGACCTATGGCTACGATTTCTGGGAGCTTTGCCGGAGGAATCCGCAGGTCAATGTCGCGGTGAACGAAACGATGCGCTCGCTGAGCGAGGCGATGACGCCAGTGATTACCGCGGCGTATGACTGGAGCAAGTTTCCTGTTATCGAGGACGTGGGCGGCGGGATCGGTACGCAGATCGTGTCGATTCTTGACGCGAATCCTTCGTGCAGAGGCATTTTGTTCGATCAACCGCATGTGGTGGCGGGGGCAATCGTTCACGATCGGCTGAAGACGTTGAGCGGGAGCTTCTTTGAAGCTGTGCCGGACGGTGCGGATGCAACCCTGATGCGCTGGGTGCTCCATGACTGGAGCGATACAGAGGCCACGGAGATATTGAAGACGGTGCGCCGGTCCATGAAGCCGTCAGCGCGGTTGATCCTGGTTGAGTTTGTGTTGTCGGACGGAGCAGGTTTCGACTTCGGCAAGTGGACCGATCTGCAGATGCTGGTGATGTTTGGTGGACTCGAACGGACGAAGCTGGAATACCGCGATCTGCTGGTAGCTGCGGGCTTCGAACTGGAAGAGGAGATCTCCACCCCGACGCCTGTGAACCTTCTTATCGCAAGACCCGTCTAGCACCGCTTTTGTAAACGTAAGAGACTGTGTCCCGCCGGACTTTGCTCTGGCTGATGGGACGGCCACCGAGCCGGCTCATCAGCCAGAGCTGGTGGAGAAACAACTCATGAGTACTCTCTCAGATCCGCTCGACAGAAATCCCTACCATCAAGTACCCCCAGGCGTTCCGCCAACGCTGTGAGGCTTGGCGATCCAGCGCGACAAACCTCGTGTCTGAGACCGATGCGTTTCGATACATGTCGATTAAAAATCTCATGTTTGCGAAGAGGCCAATCATCGAGATGGGTTAAGGCTTGCAAGACCGCAAGGCGCGCCCCCGATCGCTAATGAGCCCTGGGTGCTTATGGAATGTTCGACCTTCGATCCTTTGGGTGTTTGGGCTGTATGAAGTGACGAGAGAGATGCGCCAAGCTAAGCATCAAAATTTCCAGATCTCCAGGAACTTTATCGGAAACTGGAAGTAGTGCGGATGCCACTCGCCAAGCATGAGGTCAACAAGCAAAAGGGGAAGACCCACTACCCGATGAGACGGGAACTCACATCTTGGGCAAAGCAGATCTACGAGACGGTGAAGGTCGAGTTCGACACAGCCATTGCCTGCAAATAGGGCGACAGCACTTGAGAGAACTCGCAATTCAGAGGAATTCACGATCTGGATAAGCTTTCGTAACAAACCTCGAATTTGTTCCGCAACCGATCACCGCTGATATGCACGTTCGGCAAGACCGATCCGGCGAGTGTCCGAGAAACTGTCCTCCTGGGGAAAAGCTCGGTCAGCCCCGCACCACCCAGGCAAGACAACGATGGACGAGTGTTGTTCCTGCCACGAAAGGCAGGGTGACAACGTTAAGCACCATCAGTGCGTAAGGAACCCAGGTCGAACGGTGAACTCGCCGCAAGGTTAAGAGGTCGTAGGCGGCTATCAGGAGCGGCAACGCCAGGTACACCCCAAGCGTTGCCGGGAGGTAATGATGCAGAATCGGCCACCGGTCGATCGCCGGCGCAATGATGACGAGTGTACTCAGAAGCATCAGTCTCTTGTGAGAGGCTGGATTCTTGCGGTCAAGTAACCCCCACGTGATCAATCCTGCGAACAGAACTAAGGGCTCGAGATCGCCAACCAGAAGAATCTGCGGCGGAATCGACGTTCCCGCTCGCCGGAGCGAGCCGAACAGCGTCAACGTCCCGAAGATGATCATCAAAGGCGGCAGAATCACCCCAAGCACGCCCAGAGCCATGTGCCATCTGGTCCGACGTACGACCACCAGCGCTGTTTGTACCAGCAGTAGCAGAACCCATGAGACGAACAGTGCTCCATGGATATGAACGAGTGCATTGGGCAGCTCCGCCCTTATCATTCCCGCAAGAAAATAGCTTTCGGCGAATCCGTAAACGACAGCGCCAAGAACTATCAGCGACATCACGAAAAAAAAGATGTCATCCTTTCGAATCCCAACTCGAGGTATTGCCATAGTTTCCTTAATTCATTTTTATACACTGTCCAGAGGTGGCATTTCTAAATTTCACTTAGGAAGAAAAATATAATTATCTGCAACCAAACCTACTAGTAGGGAGTCATATTTAGTATGCGAAGTGAAACTGCGGAAAAAATTCTCAAGACGGCAAACACTCTCATCGCGGAGCGCGGATACTCTGCATTCAGTTACGCCGATATCTCTGAAGCTGTCGGGATCAGAAAGGCGAGCATCCACCATCATTTCCCAACAAAGGCCGGTCTTGTGGTGGCTGTTCTCAAGGAGCATAGGCAAAGGCTTGTTGAGGGAACGGAACTGCTTGACCGGGAGATCTCAGACCCTCTCGCGCGCATTGGGGCCTACATGAAGCATTGGGAAGAGTGTATCCGTAACCAGACCATGCCATTCTGCGTTGCGGCTTTGATGGCTGCGGAACTTCCCGCCCTTCCGGACGAAGTCCAGGCGGAGATCCGGCAGCATTTCACGACTCTGAGTCAGTGGCTTGAGAAGACCTTGAAAGCAGGCGTGAAGATGCAGGTGATTAAGCTTCAAGGCTCTGTGGCAACCGAAGCCCAGATACTGATGGCGGTCGTGCATGGCGCAATGCTTTCTGCACGCGCATCCGGCGCCCCCGCTGTCTTCCAGACAATCACCAAAGCGGCTTTGAAGCAGATTGCTGTACCAAAATACTGAATACGAGGGCTCGATTGAATGAGTCCTATAACTTCACAACCTACCTACTAGTAGATCTCAAGAGGCATTATGCAAACTATCTCAACACAATCCGCCCGTTCCCTGCGCAACCTCTATTTCGTCCGAACCCTCTTCCAGCTTGTTTGGGCTGCGGGCGTCCTCTCCACTGTGCTCTCGCATCCGGCAATCGCCGCGATCCTGCTGATCCTATATCCGCTTTGGGACGTTGCATGCACGATCTACGACCTGAATACATCAGGACAAACGGGCAATACCAGAACCTCGCAGATCGTCAATGCAGTTTTGGGGTCCGCTGCCGCGCTTGCGATCGCGCTGACTGTCTTTAGCCACGCGGCATACTCCATTGCAGCATTTGGCGCATGGGCGCTTGGAGCGGGTCTGCTTCAACTTGCCGCTGGCCTCATTCGACGCAAGCAGCTAGGCGGCCAATGGGCAATGATTCTCAGCGGAGCACAATCCTCTGCCGCGGGGATAGCCTTTATTCTCGGCGGTCTCGCGGGCAAGTTCCACGCGAAAGACATGGGCGGCTATGCCATCTTCGGAGCACTCTACTTCTTGATTGGCGGAATCCTACTCAGCAGAAAGCTTACTCGGGCTCCGCAATAGGAAACAGATGTCTGCTTGGATCGAGCCTTCGAAATGAATCGGTAATGATAAGTTCGCTTGTCGGAAATGATCTTATAGTTGCAGTGAGCAACTCAAGTAAACATTCGCTCGCTGACGAGATCGAATTCGTTTTACGAGGATGATGCCTAGTCCCGAAATTCAAAACAAAATCATAAGTGCTCATCCTTGTCCCCTGAAGCATGACTGGTCCGCTACGACGCAACGCACTCTCGCTCTCCCGTACCTTCGCCTTCCAACTCAACTCGTCCGGCCTCAGAGGCGCCCAAAACATGGAAAACCGATCACGCTTAGCACTATAACGATTAGCGCAATCGGCAAGAGAAGGGAATTGCTTATTACCATGAGTGGGAGAAGGGCCACTACCAGCGCAAAGATCGGCAGAATCGTGATCGCAGCTCTGATGGGGTCGAGTGCCACTTTAAGGCCGCAGACCTGACAGGTCGCGCCCCTGGCCAGCCACATCGAGAGCTTGCGCCTGAACGGCATGCAAGGCGTTGCGCCGCAATGGGGGCAACGCCTTGCCCCTGGATCGTGCCACTTTACCTGGTAATCATTAGAGTAGCTCATGATGTAGAGACCCTTGTGATTCAACAAGCGTGCCGCGCATAGGAGGGCAGAATGTCGAGAATAGAGGGGTTGCTTCAGCGCATTGACGGCGAGAAGCGTGAATATGATCAAACCATTTGGCCGCCAGCCACCGAAGAAACAATTGATCGCCTCCGCAATTCCGCCCACGAAACGCTAAAGACGCAACTACCTGAAGGGTATATCACTCTTCTGCGGCGCAACGACGGGGTCGACTTCAACGGCTATGTCGTCTATGGCGCGACAGAGCATAGGGAGCCCTTCCTCAGCGGTTTCATTGAGGCGAATGACCGTCTGGGCGAACCAACGCCGCGGTTTATCTTCTATGCCGAAACAGGTCACACGCTCTATGCGCATGACCGTACGCACAGGCGTTGGATTGCGCTTGATGTGCCGTCGTTGGATGTTATCGACGAATTCGACAGCTTCGATATAATGCTGGAACGTGTGCTGCGAGAAGCCTTGGAAGAGTGAATCATAGTTAAGTGCGTATCGCGAAGTCGGCATCTGTTCGCTTATCGGCATTCCGGTGAAATATTGGATTTTCAGGTACAAGCCAAGTCCTGTGGCCAGCCTGCAAGCACGAAGTTAGTTTGACGCCAGCGATCCGACGACGCTTGATCTGAAGTCAACAATCGAATGCTTGGCAGATAGTGGAGTGCCGAACGCGAGCCGATCTAAAAGCTAAAGATTGCAGACGTAAAGATGTAGCGGTTGCCCGGAAGTGGATTGGCATACGCCCCAGTCGCAAGAGATTGCGATTTGCCGAAAAGTGGTGAGAGCAGTGTGCCGTTTGGCGACGCCAGATTCACGATGTTGAAGAGATTGATCGCACCAGCGGTCAACGTAAGGTTGTATTTGCGTTTCGCAGTCGCGTCCAATTTGCCTCCGCTGAGTGCTCCAGAGGTAACTATGCCACTTCCAGTACCCGCACCTTGGCTGGGTGCTGGTCCTCCGATTTTTGGTCCGACCCCGATGACCTTGCTCATACGTATGGAAAAGCTCACGTTGGCAGGTCCAGTGCCAAGCCCGAAAGGAACAATTTTTTCTCCCTTGCCTACAGGGTTGGAATCGAGACAACCGTATTGAGTGGAAACGACATCCGCTGCGCCGCAGGTTCCATACGTTGGACGCGCATTGAACTGATTGTTCCCGGTCAAGTCTCTTCCAATTGTTACGTTGTAAGGAGTCCCGGACTGAGCGAATAGTATCGGAGCGAAGGTGATTGCATAGGGTGCAGAGATAGTTCCCAGGAGTTGAAGGCTCTGGTGGATATCAAAGTTCGGACGGCCGAAATCCAGACTGGGGTCTTGAGCGATCGAAGGGAAGTATGTAACCCCTTGAGTATCGCTCCTCGCTTGGTTGAACGTGTAGGAGCTATGCAACGACATACGTTGAAATTGTGCGTTGGTGGTCAGAATCAGTTGATGCTGTTTGTAAACGCCTCCAGACTGAAATTGGTAATTGAAGGTAGAGGGCGTCGAGCCAACGACGGTATAGGTGGAAGGATTAAAACTCGGTGCCGTCACATTGTTGGTGAAATACTGATGGAAGCCCCTGGTAAATAGATAGGTGACATTGAACGTAAGATTTTTGCCGACTTTCTGATCGACTCCGATCCCACCCTGCATATCGAGAGCCGCGTGAAAGTGGGGATCGATACTATAGAGAGATGGAATTGACCCAGTGGCGCTCGTAATGGTTCCCGTTGGTGCTGCCGCATTCGGGTCGTAGAAATTCGGGTTGTCAATCACATAGCTCTGCTGATTGATACCGTTCTGATGAATCGCCTGAATGATATAGGGCGTCGCCGTCGTCGCATTCGTCCCGGAGCCCGACGAAGCGAATGTATTGGCTACGGTGAACCGATTATAGAACCAGCCATAGCCCGCGCGCAGTACCGTCCTGGGCGGAGTCTTTCCGAGATGTCCCGGTGCCCACGCTAGTGCGAGTCTCGGTGCCCAATCATTGTGGTCATGGATGCGATTCTGCCCCTCGAAACGAAGACCATAGCTGAGGGTAAAGTTGGGCTTCCAGCGCCAATCATCCTGGAAGAAGAGAGCGCCATCGAATACAAGTACCCGTGCAAGTAGATTGCTAATCACTGTTGCTTGATATTGTGCTGGAGTCTTTGCAAGATATTGAGCGACAGAATTGAAGAGGTAGTAACCGTTGGTCCCGGAATTAGCATAGTTGGCGTCTCGATAGGCGCGAAGTCGCATTCCGAAACGCACGGTATGGTCCCTGATAGTTGCAGTCGAGATATTTTGAAATTCAAAGATATCCTGATGATCCTGTATGACTCCCTGATTGTTACCTCCAGTCGTAAAGGCACCCTGAACGGTCACAGTCGGCGAGAAATAGGAGGGTGCCTGGTCGTTGCGGATTCGCCGCCATTGAAAACGCGTTTCATTGAGCAGGTGTGCATTCACCACTACGGCATCAGCGACCTGAAAAGTATTCTCCTGATTATCTGTCTTGTATGCCTGTTCGGGAAGATTCAAAGCCGAGACACCAGCGCCTGTTTGCACGGTGCGGAAATAAAATTCCCGGAGGATCAAGGTATTGTTACTGCCGGTCTGGAGATCAAGCCCAGAGTGAATGTTCGTGAGTGATGACGGATTGGGTACCGCCTCACTGAAGGTTGACGATATATTGTCAGGATTCACGGCATTGACAATGCTCTGACCTTGTAGGTCGTACCGTATCACATCGAGAAAATACGAAGCGCTCTTTGTCAAGGGTCCGCTAATATTCCCGTCAAAAAATGTCATGTAGTAATTCGGCTGCTGCGAAACGAGAGGATTGGAAGTATTCAATGCAGAGTCGCTGGCATTTGCAAGAAAGCGAAAATGAAATTTGTTGGTGCCAGGCTTGGTGAAAATCTGGATTCTTCCATAGCCGAGCCGATCAAACTCCGCAGAGAAGGGATTTTGATTGATGCGAATTTCCCGAATTGAGGACTTGGAAGGAATCTGGCCGCCGCTAAAACCGTCCACATATAGTTGGCCGCCATCGGGTCCAGCCGCTGGTCCGGCAAGCGCCTGTAGCTGATTTGCCAGTTCATTGGGATTATCCGACAGTGCATCCAGGTCTGCCCCTTTGATGACTAGTGCGCTTGCATTCTCATCCGGGTTCACGTTTACTCCGCTGTTCCGGTCTGAAACAGAGACGGTTTGCTGCTCCACCTTGATAGTGAGCGAAATGCTGAGATCGACGACTTGTCCTGAACGGACCGACACGCCTTCCTTGGAATAGGTAGCAAATCCGGCAGCATCAACAGTGACCGCATAGGTCCCCGGAGTCACGGATTTGAAACTGAAATTCCCATCCTTGCTCGACTGCGTTTCACTCCTGCCGCTGCCTTGCGTGAGAACAGCAGTGGCCTCCGATACCAGTGCGCCCGTTGGGTCCATCACTCGGCCATGAATGCTGCCGGTTGCTTGCGCCTGTGCGATACGAGGCGTGCTGAATGCGAAACCGAGCACAAATCCAATGACAAGCAGCAACTTCGACATCTGCCGCATTGCGTAGAGTCCTGACGACATCATTTCGTGCTCCTTTTTGGGCGCAGTTCACCTGACGCCCGATTCAAGCAATCTGGCGGGGGATTGGAACGAAATTAGGGCTGACTATTGGGGCAGAGGTGGAGGGCTGTTACCTCGCTGCGAGCCTGGTGGCAGTCCGGAGTTTGCCCACCACGGGCCCGGTTGTCGTCGTGAGCCGTGTGGCGGGGTTGGAGGTGTTGCGGCGTCCGAGAATGCGGGCAGTTGCATACGATGACTGACCGAGGGAGCGCCTATCTTATTCTCGGTATTTTGACTAGCGCGGGACTCAATCAAATCCTGGACAGTGGTATTCGGATATTGCTGCTTCATCGTTTTCGCATCTTCGGGAGTGACTCCCAGGGCACGAAGAGCCTGTAATTTGCCCGGAGGAATCGAAGCGAATCCCGCGGCCTTCATCCCGGTGATGAATTCTGGAGTGACGTTGAAGATGCGGAAGCCCATGAGTTGGGCAAAGCCGCGTGGCTCAAGGCCAGCAGCGCGAATCGCCGTCAGATATTGCCCAGTGACGTTTTCCTTTTTCAGTTCCAGAAGAAGAGCGGCGGATGGCGTACCAAGACCGAGGCCTGCCATTTCCTGAGCGTAGGCGGGCGTAACTCCCGCCTTCTGCAAGATGGCGTAATTATCCAGATCCGCATCGTATCCAGCCGCCCGCATCTGCTTTGCATAGTCGAGAGTGTCAGAGGTCGATTTCGCAATTGGCGCTTGCGTCGGGTTCAACGTCGCAGGTTTGCCCGCCTCCGATGTTGCGCGTGTGGACTGGAGTGCCAGATGCGTTGTTGCACGCACGAGTTCTTTAGGCGTCGCCAGGATCTGTTTCACCGGAAGATGTCGTGCGGCAACGGCTTCTATCTTTGGGAGGGGGCTTAGGAGAAAAGAGAGGCTGGCGCACACCGCAATGAGAGACAAAGGGCGAAGGCGACTAGCCGGTGACTGAGGGGCGGATTCACCAAGAATCCTCAGGATGCGGGAGCGAAACGAGATGCTTGACTGGTGGCCGTCAAGAGCCATTGCGAGATTGAGTCCGGCAGCGCGCTGATCTTCGAGCCGAAAGAGCGCCGTTGCGTAGATGAGTGGATCGGAGCATGTTTCGATAGCGATGTCATCGCAGCACAACTCCCTCTGTTCTCTGATCCGTTTCCCAAGCCACCAGACTGCGGGATGGAAGAAAAACAATGTCTCTGCCAGCGTTTGGACAAGGTTCCAGAAGTAGTCCGCACGGCGGACATGGGCCAGTTCATGCGCGAAAATAGCCTCCAACTGTTCCGGACTAAGCGAAAGCAGAGCGGACGCAGGCAGAAGAACAAGCGTCCGAAAAGTGCCGATCGTCATCGGGCCGGGAATCAACTCTGAGATACGCAACCCTGGCAACCGTGCAATTCCGAGCGTGCTGCAAACTCTTTCAAAGCTCTCCTGGATTGCTTCAGGAGCCCTCGTCCTCGTGACTCGGCGCAGGCGTTGCAACCACAGCCAGACACCAAGAGAGCGCATGGAAAGTCCAATCACGCCCAGCACCCACATTCCATCGAGCCACGGCAGGAGAGTTGTCCATCGGGGAGCAGCAGACGCATTCGCTAGCAGCGCAATCCGAGAGATGGAGTCTTTGATGGGAGAGGTTGCGGCTGAAGAAGCCGAGGTGTTCTCAAAGGGAAGAGTTGAGGTGATGGGATTGCGTAGCGTCTCATACCCTAACGTCCCTACGAAAGCGAGAAACATCAGGGACAGCGTTGCCAGCGCAAAGAGGTAACGGGTTTGGCTGCGTGTATTGCGGAGCCTTGAATCTGCCAGGAGATAAAGCGCAATGATGGCCGCTGCTTGCCAGCAGAAATGGATCAAGGTCCACCCGAGGGCCTGCAAAGTGCTGTTCATCGCTTGCCACTCCTCTCTTCAAGAATCTTTCGCACCTCCTCCAGCTCTTGAACGCTCGGCGATTGCATAGAGAGGGCGTGCATGGCGAGCTGTGTGGATGAGCCTGCGAAGAGCCGTTTACTAAGGTCGCGTAACATTTGACTCTGCGTCTCTTGCTGGCTGACACTTGGCCGGTACGTGTGTGCTTTTCCAGCTTCCGTCCGCTGCACCAGCCCTTTTTCCATCATCCGCTGGAACATCTTTAAGACTGTGGTGTAACCAAGTGCGCGTTCATGGCCGATCTCTTCGTGGACCTCTCGCACGGTTGCACTACCCTTGCTCCACAGCACCGCTAAAAGTTCCAGTTCGGCTTCGGTCGGTATCGGCAGATTAGCCTGCTTCGTCATCATGTCCAAAGCGTATACGAAACTTGTCGTAGGTGTCAACGACGATTGTCGTAGGTTTTAGATCGGTGTGAGGCAACTCGGGACACGCTATCGCCTGATTGTTCCGGAAGGTTGTTGATGTGCCAAGAAACATGACGGACCTTGATGATTAGCGGAAAATCGCCAATACGCTCGCGAACCGGATTCATACCGATAAATGGGATGAGCAGGTCCTCCGAAGGAGGAGCAGACTGTTCCCATGAAGAAGCCAGCGCAACACCTCATCGCTGAAGTTCCACGCAGGCAAGCCAAGGTCGAGATGACGATCGGCATCGACCTTGGCGATGTCTGGAGCCATTACTGCACTCTCAACCAGGACGGAGAAGTGGTCGACCGTGGCCGCTTCAGAACTACCCCGAAGGCGATTGAGAAGTGGTTCACCGACGTGCCATCAGCGCGGGTCGCGATGGAGGCCGGAACACACTCGATCTGGATCAGCGCACAGTTGCAGGAACTAGGCCACGAAGTGATCGTGGCGAACGTTCGCGAGTTACGTGCGATCTCGCACAGTGATCGGAAGAGCGATCAGGTGGATGCTGAGAAGCTGGCAAGATATGCGCGGCTTGATCCGAATATCTTGAGGCCGATCGCCCATCGTACGGTCGAGCAACAGCAGGCTCTGACTCTGATTCGTGCGCGAGCGCTGCTGGTGCGACTGCGTACCGCTGCGGTGAACGCCGTTCGTGGTCTGACGAAGTCGTGCGGCTACCGTATGCCTGCCTCTGCCACAACGTGCTTCGCCCAGCGCAGCGTTGCTGTTATGCCACCTGGACTGGCACACGCGCTCGGTCCGGTGCTTCAGCAGATCGCGGAGATGACAGTAAAGATCAAGCTGTACGACCGACAGATCCAACAGCTCGGCCAGACCGAGTATCCAGAGACGCAGGCGCTGCTGAAGGTTCACGGCGTCGGCCACCTCACCGCCTTGACCTTCGTGCTGACGCTCGGCAGCAAGGAACGGTTCGGACGAAGTCGTGATGTCGGTTGCTATCTTGGCCTACGGCCTCGTCGAAGTCAGTCCGGAGACCATGATCCTCAGCTTGGCATCACCCATGCCGGCAATGCATACCTCCGAAGTCTGCTGATCGAGTGCTCCAACCATATCCTCCGACCGCACGGACGAGACTCGGCGCTGCGCCAGTGGGGTCTGCACTTGGCCGCACGAGGTGGTAAGCAGGCCAAGAGTAAGGCCGTCGTCGCAGTAGCACGCAAGCTTGCGGTGTTGCTCCATCATCTCTGGAGCACCCAAGCTACATATATGCCGTTCTACGAACAAGCTGCTTGAGAGATCAACATGTTCACCCGTTGCGACGACACCGTGTTCCGATGACTGCGAGCCGACTTCGGCCTTCGAGGCCGACCGATAAATGGCAGCATCGACTCTCCTCTCGAACCCCAACCGGCACCGAGCTTGCATGAAGACAGCTCATCCAGAGTGCGAATAGAAACACGGTGGAGAGCAACGAAGCCAAGAGCAACAACAAAAGCAAAAGCCCTATGAAGGAAAAAACAAAGAACAATCACTTGACACTAGTGACCTGCTCATAGAAAGTCGGCTTCTCGTCACGTACAAGTTGATAATGAGAAGGGCGTCTGTCGGTACTAATGTCGTCGGACGACAGGTTGTTTGAATAGCGTTCCGTTATCTCCGCAAACGGATGGTAGCATCTCGACAGACCAATTACGTATGCCGGAATGGAACAGCATGCCTACTTCGACCGGCGATGCGGTGAGCTTATCGTCCATTCTTAAAGCTGGTGTATACCTACGGTTCCAGAGGACAACATGAGAACCCCCAAACTCTCCAGCGGTGCCGCAAAAACAGCCGTGCTCACCTTTTTTGTCTACTCTCTGTCGATGTCCGCGCAGACCCCGCGCCCGCAATCCGGCACCAGTTCCGATTTCAACGTTACCGCCCCCAAAGACGACATCCTTGATAAAACCAGGGGCGGCGGCGCCACATCCGGCATTCAGTCGCAGGTCGATAGCCCCAATCGCACTGTGGGCCCGCAGCGGGACGGATCCATCGTTGTCTCCGACAATCAAGTGCTGACGCCTGCCGGTCGCCTCATTGAACTCGGTGCTCCGGTCCGTGCCAAAGCCATTGCGCTCAATCCTGGCAAGACTGCGCACACCGCCGCGGTCCTTCTGATGGGATCTCCGCAACCCATCGTTGTCTTCGACACGCAGAGCGGTCAGGTCTTGCAGCGCTACCTTCCTGAGGGGGGAGCAAATGCTTCCGCGAAGGAACGCAGCACCGGCTCCTTCGCTGGTATCACTTACTCGCCTGACGGCTCCAGACTGCTCTTCAGCCAGGACAATAACTACGTCTCCGTCGCCAACGTCGACCGGAACACTGGCCTCCTCAGCCACGAACAGCGAGTCGCCCTGCCACCGCCTCCCGCAGATGGACGCGCGTACCACAACGCAAAATCGATCAACCCCGGCGGCATCGCTTTCTCAACTGACGGCAAGCAAGCCTACGTCGCACTCAACGCAGCCAACACACTCGGAGTCATCGATCTCACAGCCTCACCCGCAAAACTCGTCACACAAATCTCCGTAGGCAACGCGCCGAACAGCGTTGTTATCCATGGCAACTTCGCTTACATCAGCAACGAGGGCGGCCGCCCCGCCACTTCAGACGATTTCACAAATGACTCCGACGGCACGCCCATCGTGGTCGATCGTACCGACGCCTATACCATCACCGGCACCGTATCTGTCGTCAATCTCGACACGGGCAAACTCGCAACCACAATCGATGTCGGCCTTCATCCCGCTGGCATGACCGTAGTCGGTTCGCGCCTCTTCGTTGCCAACGCCTACAGCGATAGCCTCTCCATCATCGATCTCGACACCAAGAGGGTCACCCGGACCATCAACCTCAGCGTCCCCATCGCGGGAGGAACCTTCGGCTCCGGGCCCAACGGTGTCGCTGTTACAGAGACTGGCACAGCCTACGTCACACTCGGTCAGGCAAACGCCATTGCCGTCATAGACCTCCAAGGCCGTGATGCGCATCCCGTTATTGGCTATATTCCTACGGCCTACTTTCCAACCTCTATCGCCTACGACAAGGAACGCAAACAGCTCGTCATCGCCGATGACAAAGGCCTCGGCTCGCGCGGCACCACCACAACAACCAAGAGTGGCGTTATCGCTTACAACACCCACGCCGACATGGGAGTGGTCAATCTCATCGCCGAACCCAACGCATCCAGCCTCGCCGCCCTTAGCAAGCAGGTGTTCGAAAACAACCACTGGAATCTGACAACTAACATCGAAGTCGGCAAACGGTTCGTTGATCCTCACGCGAAGCCCAGCGCCGTACCGAAACACATCGGCGAGCCATCGCTCATCAAGCACGTCTTTCTCATCATCAAAGAGAACCGTACCTACGACCAGATGCTCGGGGACGTAGCCTGGGGCAATGGTGCTAAGGAGCTAGCAGTCTTCGCCTCCGCCGTACCCAACCAACACTCCTTCGTCAAGCGATTTCCGCTGCTCGACAATGTCTACGCGCCAAGCCGACAATCTGCCGACGGCCATCCATGGATCGGCATGTCTGGCTCCTTTTATTCGAACGACATCCTCTCGCCCGACTGGATCCGCTCGTACCCCGGCGGTCAGGCAGAAGATGCGCTCACGAACACTCCCAAAGGCTTTCTCTGGACCGAAGTTGCGGCGATGGGCATGACCGCACGCCTCTATGGCGAATGGAGCAGCGGCACTACCATCGCGCGCAAACCGGACGGCTCCGCTTACAGATGGGCCGACTTCTACAAGACCTCGCTATGCGAAGAGGGTAAGGCTCCTACTGCCGACTGCGTCGTCCCCGGCGACGCTATCCATGTGACATCCGCTATCCCATCCGCGGCAAAGATCATGGACCCGCACTTTCCGCCGTTCAATTTCGACATTCCTGACCAATATCGCGCCGACTACTGGATCAAGGAATTCAAGCGTATGGACGCTGCGAACCAGGTTCCCAACCTCACCATCCTCTGGCTGCCTGACGACCACACTGCAGGCACATCCAAGGGGCATCCCTATCCCATCAACTATCAGGCTGACAACGATCTCGCACTCGGCCGCATGGTCGAAGCGATCAGCCACAGCAAGATCTGGGACAAGTCTGCCATCTTCGTCGAAGAGGATGATTCACAGGCAGGCACCGACCACGTAGACGGTCATCGCCAGCCCGTCTACATCATTAGTCCCTATACCGTCGCACCGCAGTCGCCCGGCCAGGGCAAGGCCATCCACACCACCTACACTGCCGAGAACATCAACCGCACCATTGAAAACATCCTTGGCGTTCTGCCCCTCACGCAGTTCGACCTCGTCGCTTCGCCCATGTTCGACGCCTTTCAAGACAATGCCGACCTCACGCCCTACGACGTCATACCGGCTACGGTCGCGCTCGATCAGGGACCGGATCTACCACTAGGCAAGTCCCTCGCCTATACGCCCGTCGAACAGCAGTGGCTGAAAGCAACTGCCAAGGTCATGAAGGGCAAGTACGATAAGGCCGACGCAGTAGATCCCAACTTCCTGAACCACGTCACCTGGTATGTCACCACCGGCTGGAATCGTCCTTATCCCGGCGAAGACAAAGTCCTGGCACCCGGTCCACTGGTCAAAGCAGCAATGAAGTATGGCGGAGATGATGACGACGACCGATGACTCGCCGAAGTGCTTCGATTGCTCCTAAATCAGCACCCACAATTCAGACTACGGGAAGTGGTCTTTAACGTACGGAAGGAGCGCTTTTCAATACTAATCCGCTCGGCTCTTCGTTACTCTGTGAACATCCGGGGAGAACAGGAAGCCATGAGGATCGAGGTGATCTCTCGGTGAAAGTACAGGAAATCAGCCGCGACCTATCGCGTTGGCGATGCACGTAGTTTTCCTCTTGAATACGGTTGCAGAAGCTTCGAACTTTTCAATTGGTATTGGTGCGCTTCCATCCAAACTCAAGTGAAAATTCCTTCAGATCGGTTATAGTTTTTCTTCACGACGCATTGAAGCAGAGAGCAGACGGAAGTTTGAGTTCCTTCACCATATAAGTGCAGGTTAAGTCCCCAATGACGTAATCGTTGTAGCAAAACAGAATCGATTGAAGAGAGGTATCAATGCCCCAGCCACCTTCATCACCAAGGAATTTGTCTCTTGCGCGGTTGGCGATCATTGCAGTAGTTGTCGGCGTGGTCGCCGTCGCTTTTGCATATACGGCAGGATGGCTCTCGCCAGATCGGCTGACGCCAAAGAAGCTGGTAGCCTCTCTGGCGCCTCCGGGAGGCCCGGCGTTGGGCCACCGTCGCAACCATGCCAAAGGCATTTGCTTCACCGGAACTTTTGAAGCCAACGGTAACGGCTCGGAACTCTCCAAAGCTCAGGTCTTCGTCCCCGGTCAGTACCCCGTGGTGGGACGTTTCAACCTCGCCACCACAAACCCGAATGCCGCCGATGCCATGGTACGTGTGCGTGGCCTCGGCATTCGTATCACCCCTCCGAATGGGCAGGAGTGGCGCAGCGCCATGATCGATGCGCCGATCTTTCCTGTTTCCACAGTGCAGGGTTTCTACGACCTGCAAATGGCATCGGGCAGCAAGGAGCCCGATGCCATGAAGAATTTCATCGCTTCACATCCTGAATTCACCACCTTCCTGGGCTGGGCCAAGAGTGCGCCCTGGACAGGGAGCTACGCTGAGGAACGTTACAACAGCCTGAACTCCTTCGTGTTCATTGATAATTCTGGGGCCAGGCGCACCGTACGCTGGTCACTGGTACCGGCAGCGCAGCCCGTCTCTATCTCGCCGGATGAGTTGGCCAAGCGCGGTCCCGATTTCCTGGATCAGGAGATCACCCAGCGCGTTGCTTCCAGCCCGCAGCGATGGAACGTGCTAGTAACGGTGTCCGCCCCGGGCGACCCTACCGCAGACCCCAACAAAGCGTGGCCTGCCGACCGTCGCACAGTGGACGTCGGCACGCTTACGGTGCAGCAGATCGAGCAGGAGGCTGACGGCCCTTGCCGCGACATCAATTACGATCCCACAGTCCTTCCTGCTGGCATCACAACCTCGGATGACCCGTTCCCCTCCGCCCGCTCAGCGGCTTATTCCCGGTCATATAACAGCCGCACAGCCGAAGAGAAGTACTATCCGCGCAACGCGACAGGAGGCAAGCAATGACAGCCGATCGTAAACGCTTCACCGCACCACAGCGCCTGCTTCACTGGCTCATGGCGATCTGCATCCTGTCCATGCTGTTTATCGGGGTAGGCATGGTCTCCACCGTCACCAGCAGGTACCTGACCCTGGTGCAGATTCATAAGCCGCTCGGCATTGCCATTCTGGTGCTGGCGCTTATCCGTCTATCGCTCCGATTTGTTTTTCATGCGCCAGCGTTGCCAGCCGACCTGCCTGCGCCGATGAGGCTTGCCGCAGAGCTATCGCAATACGTTCTCTACGCTCTCATGATCGGCATGCCACTGATCGGCTGGGGGATGTTGTCCGCAGCCTCTTACCCCGTCGTGCTATTCGGCAGCGTGCATCTGCCTTCCATCCTGCCGGTAAGCCCGAGCCTGCATACGCTGCTGTGGCGTGCGCATTATTATCTGGCCTTTGCCTTCTTTGTGACCATCCTGATGCATGTCGCCGCGATTCTCTTCCATAAGCTGATCAGAGACGATGGGGTATTCGAGACGATGGCCCCTGTGCCGACGCGCCACGAGTCAGAGTGACCGAGCCCTATAAAGCCGATCATTCCTCCACAACCTAAGGAGGAATGATCGGGATATCAACTCGTGCCGAGATAAATCATGAGAGAAACCCAATTTGCTTCATGCAGGATTAGTCTACTGATCTGCTCCAACCCGTACCTCATTTCTCTGTAAACCGAGTGTCCGGGGGAAGATTGACCAAGGCATCCGTCTGGAGCCTTCCCTCGTAACGTCCTCCCCGGAAGACGTGGCCTTCTTCACCGTTCTACGGACAGGAATTCTCGTGGATCAGGTCAAGATCTCCTGCCGATACCGGGCGAGCAAGCTTGAACGAACTCAAGGCTATGGATTCAAACCGTGAGCGCGGACGGATTATCCACTCTCCATACGCGGCGTTATAGGCGGCGATTGCTGCCTGGACGATGACGTGGATGAGCAGGTTCTGCTTGTTCGGTGCGCGCACTCTTGTCTTCACCGCCGGTACCAGCATCTCTGCCGCACTGAGGTAAAAATCGTATTTTTTGGCCAGCAGAGCCGGTTCAAGGTGAATGAGTTGGCGAAGTCTTCGCGTGCGCTCCTCGTTGCCACCGTAATGTTTGTGCATTTCGAGGAAGGCTGCGGTCAGCGATTCCCATGGAGTCTCACCGTGTGGTCGCCGATTGAAAGCTGCCGCAAGATATTCTCCCTGTTGCGCATACCACGCGGTCACGACATCCTGCTTCGCCGGGAAGTAGTAAAAGAAGGTGCGGCGCGAAACTCCGGCCACCTCCGAGATTCGGTCGACACTTGTTCCCTGGAATCCATGTTCCAGAAAGAGATCGATCGTCGTGTTGGTGAGGAGGTGCCGCAGAGCGAGCTTCTTTCGCTCTCGTAGTCCATCTTTCTTGGTTGCCATAGTGCAATTTTGCACTATTTGACGTAGTTCTTCAATGGGATCACCCTTGAGAATGGAAGAGGGGGATCCATATGACGGAACGACTCGTTTGGCTTGTCACAGGAAGTTCGCGCGGACTTGGAAGAGCTATTGTGGAAGGCATCCTTGAACGGGGCGATGTTGTTGTTGCCACCGCACGTAAAGTCGCCGAATTGCAAAGTCTCACTGAAAAATATGCTGATAGATTGCTCCTGGTTGCGCTTGACGTGACGAATCCCGAGCAGGCGCAAGCCGCTGTCGGGCAAGCGATCAAGCGCTATGGAAGGCTGGATGTGCTGGTCAACAATGCCGGTTATGGTCTGATTGGCGCCTTCGAGGAGATGTCCCCAGACGAATTCGGCGGCCAAATGACGACAAACTTTGGCGGAGTGGTCAATATGTGCCGGGCCGTTCTTCCAACGTTCCGCAGTCAACGCTCGGGACATATCATTCAGATCTCCTCTATCGGAGGACGACGCGGTTCCGCGGGCCTTTCAGGCTATGCAGCCTCCAAGTTTGCCGTAGAGGGTCTCAGCGAAGTGCTGGCACAGGAGATCGCACCGCTAGGGATCAAGATGACAATAGTGGAACCGGGCGGGTTTCGCACGGACTGGGCAGGCGCATCGATGAGTTTCGCCACCCCGATGGAAAGCTATGAGCCGGTGGTCGGAGCCTTCAAGGAGTGGATCAAGACGTACACCGGGACCGAACCCGGCGATCCGGCGAAAGCCGCGAAGGTACTCTTCGAGATCTCTCGCATGGAAGAGCCGCCTTTACGCCTTCCTCTTGGAGTCTTTGCCAAGCAGTTCGTGAAAGAAGGCTACATGACGAGCCTTACAGAGCTCGACCAATGGTCGAGCCTCATCGAAGCTACCGAGATAGATGGAAGCTCGGATGAGTCTCACACATTCTTAGCCCTTGGAGACAAAACAAAATGAAGTTGATAACAAACCACTACATCAATGGCAAGTTCGTACCGTCACACGGAACGGCTCAATACGATCTGATCAACCCATCCACCAATGCCGTAATCGGTCGCTTGACTCTCGCCGACGAGAAGGACACACAAGACGCGATTGCAGCTGCGAAGGCTGCTTTGAAGTCGTTTTCGAAGACTACCAAGCAGCAGCGCAGTGACTACCTCCAAAAGTTACATGATGCCGTGATGGAGCGCGCGGATGAGCTGATCGACGCTGTCATGGAAGAGTACGGTGCCCCGAGAGCTCGCGCCAAAGGATCAACTCTCGATGCCGCCAATAACTTTCTCGCGGCGAAGGAGGCTCTGCAGGGGTTCGAGTTTGTTCGCAGCGTCGGCAAGTCTCGTGTTCTGCTGGAGCCTGTAGGAGTTGTTGGCATCATCACGCCCTGGAACTCTACCTACGGTTTCGTGTGCAACAAGCTTGCCATGGCGATCGCTACAGGCTGCACATCTGTCATCAAGCCTAGCGAAATGAGCGGTATCCAAGTGCAGCTATTGACCGAATGCCTGGACAAGGCTGGATTGCCGCCTGGTGTCTTCAACATTGTCACGGGTTTAGGCGACGTGGTCGGCGCAGAGATTACTCGCAATCCTCACATCTCCAAGATTTCCTTTACGGGCTCGACGGTTGTCGGCAAGATCATCGCGCGCGGGGCTGTAGACACCATGAAGCGAGTCACTCTTGAGCTTGGTGGAAAGTCGCCCAACATCATTTTGGACGATGCCGATTTGAGCAGAGCCGTTCCTTTGGCGGTCGCTGCCGGCTTCGCAAACAGCGGGCAGGCTTGTATCGCCGGAACGCGACTGCTGGTGCCGGAGAGCCGTGCGGAGGAGATCAAGGCTCTGGTCAAGGAAACGGTCGCGCAGGTGAAGGTCGGGCCTCCCCACATGGAAGGCACGAGCGTCGGGCCGATGGTGAGCAAAAAACAATATGAGAGGGTCCAGCACTACATCCAACTCGGCATAGATGGCGGAGCAGAGGTGTTGATCGGGGGACCTGGCCATCCGGAAGGTTTGGAGGGCGGCAATTTTGTGAAGCCCACCGTCTTCGTCAACGTGACCAACGATATGACGATCGCGCAGGAAGAGATCTTTGGGCCGGTTATCTCCATGATCACCTACAAGACCGACGAAGAGGCGATTTCCATTGCGAATGACACGATCTACGGCCTTCATGCCTTTGTCAGCGGAACAGACCTCGTACGGGCAAATCGGGTTGCATCACAAATCGAAGCTGGACGAGTGCTCATCAATTTTCTTGGGCACGATGCTTTAGCGCCTTTTGGCGGCTTCAAGCAGTCGGGGATTGGACGGGAGTATGGAGTGTTTGGCTTCGAGGCATATGTCGAGCCAAAGGCGCTGCTTGGTGATGTCTTGGGATAGGTAGACTTCTATAAGAGCGGAGCGTAGTACGGCACGTAACCGTCGCCGTACTATGCTCCGCTCGATAGGCCATCCATGAAAGGCACACCATGACGGAAAAACAGCAAGATGGATTGCGGATATTCTCGGAGCTTCGTGGAGCCGAGCGGGCGGCTGAGATGGAAGCACGCATGGAGAGCGATAGCTTTGGCGCTGCCTTGATCCAACATGCCACGGATTACGTATTTAGCAGCGTATGGGGCCGCGAAGGGCTTGACCGGAAGCAGCGCAGCCTCGTAACCATCGGTATCCTCATCGGCCTCCGTCAAACCGACGAGCTAAGGAACCATGTCGAAATTGGTGTCACCAATGGCCTGAGCGCTCGTGAGATTGAAGAAGCAATTCTCCAGTCCGCAGCCTATGCCGGCTTTCCGGCGGCCTGGAGCGCTCTACGTGCAGCAACGGAAGTGTTGCAGAGGCTTGGGCTTGTCGTTGTCAGCGAAGCCGCCTCAACCAAAGGCGAGAAAGAAACGAATGTCTAGCTTAAGGCTTCTCATCGATGGGCGACTGGTCGATGAAGATCAGTCAATGGATGTCGTCAACCCTGCTACTGGGCTAGTGTTTGCATCTTGCCCGCGCACGTCTGTGAAACAACTCCACGATGCTGTCGCCGCGCCGAATCCGCCTTTCCCGTCTGGAGTCGCAGGCCGCTGAGCGAACGGTAACAGGCATTGAACAGAATAGCGGAGATTATTGAATCCCAGGTCTTTCAGCTTTCACAGCTTCTGACGCAGGAGTAGGGAAAGCCTTTGAGTGAATCGACGATTGAGATAGCTGGCACGGCGATGTTCTTCCGATATTTTGCGTCACAGGATCGACAGCGCCCCTGAACAGCCAAAGGCTTCGTTTTTATGATGCTCGAAGACAAAAGCGGGACCGCGAACGCGATTTTCACTCCGGACTTCTATGAGCCACCATTGTGCTGTGATTACTTATGGAACGCTTCTGTTTATCGAGGGCGAGTTACAGAATCTGGACCGTACGATCTCGGTCAAAGTGAAGCAAGTTGAGGGATTGGGCCTTTCACAGTTGAAACTGCGTCGCATGACTTTTACTGAGCCAGGTAGACGCCTCGATCTCAGCTCTAGCCACCATCTTGGCTAGTCTCTTCCAATCCCTACCTATACAAAGTGATAATTGCGCCCACTTTACGCCGTAGTTATTTTGAAAGCATCAAGAGCGATGCCCATGCGGAATGGCTCTCTCCGTAGATGCCAGCGCAAAGCCGCAAGGGCTAATTGCAAGGATATTCTCAGATGTTTAGGGGGAGCATGTGGAAGTTACCGTCAGCGAGCCCAATATCGACTGCAGCAACTCGATCCCGGACACGGGATACGAAATCCTCATGGCTGCGGCGAAGGCGGGAGATAAGCGCGCGTTCGTTGAACTCTGTGATCGCTGTTCTCCTATGATTTACCGTGCAATTTATCGCATAGTGAAAAGCCCGCCAGACGCAGAGGATGCACTCCAGGATTGCTTTTTCCGGGCATACAGGGCACTGAACAGCTTCGATGAGCGAGCCACTTTCTCGAGCTGGATCACCCGTATCGGGATCAACTCCGCACTTACAGTACTCAGACGGCGCCGTAGAAATCCCGAAGTGTCGATCTACATAGGAGGAGGCGACACGGATACGTGGATCATGTTCGATCCTGCCGACAAGACGATGGGACCATATGAGTTCTATATTCATAACGAACGGGCCACCAGCTTGCACAAGGCGATCAGCCGCCTACCCGCGCATCTCCGCTCCGTCATTGAACTTCAACAGACGGGCGGATCAGCCCGTGACGTTTCTCTAGCCCTCAACATCTCGGTGGCAGCTGTGAAATCCCGGTTGGTGCGAGCTCGTGCAGAGCTTCGAAGACTGCTGAAAACACAATTTGCCGAGCGGTGAGCGGTTCTGAAAGGTTGAAACATGCAGAAACAAGAATAATCAGCGTCATGACTCGATATATCCAAGCTTCCAGTTAAACGATACCGATTATTTGAATTTTGTGGGTTCACCATCGGACATAGTCGAGATTTCGACATGGGCTGAACTCGCACCGGATAGGTGACATTGCTAATTCTTGGAACTGACGTTCGAGGCAGTCCTCTCTGGCGCATATTCCAAGAGGAAGAGGTGAAATCAGCTTATTCAGATCGATTCCCAATTCGGGCCGGAGGCTATCGATAGGCCAATAGATTGGACCTGGCTCGCATGTCTACCTTTCGTTGGGGTACTGCAGGAAGCGGGAGGTAGAGATTGCCTGCCTCTGTAAGCACAAGACCTGCGCCAATTCTGATTAGCCGAAAGGCTGATCAATGGCGGGGTGCAACTTTAGGCTCCTCTCCTCAGGGATGAAAGGAGCCTAAGGTTGTGTTTGCGGAATCGAAGAGGCTAATTCTGAACGCAAACCATTGGGTCTGGAGACGCTGAAAGCCGGAGCACGAGCACAAATCCATCTAAATCGGGCTGTTCTGTTGAGTGTCCCAATCTCTCTCTTGACTTACCGATGAGCGACACTCGTTAGCACTCCAATCAAGAGATGCTGGAGACCATTCCAGGCGATTTGTACACCAATGCAAAGCAGAATAAAGGCGATGATCCTTAGAATTCCACGCACGGTAGACGGTGAGATTCTTTTGGCGATCTTGGGGGCATATGCATAGCAGACATAGACAAGTATGCCAAGGATAACTACCGCAAGCATCAATCCTGCATATGCAAGAAGCCTGTCGCTGATCGAACCGCCTCTTGCTTGTGCGCTTAATGTCAACATGACAGCCAGCCCCCCAGGGCCCGCCGTCACGGGGAAGGTTAGCGGATAGAAGACCCCAGACTCCCACGAGATATTTTTCTTTTGAGATGAGGTTATTTTTAAGTCGTCGCTCTGTTCTACCTTTGTGCTTCCTTGCTGGTTGAGCAGCGACCATCCCATGGCCGCGACGACAATCCCTCCGCCGACCTGAAGAATCTCAAGAGAGATGCCAAAGAATTCCAAAATATAGGAGCCCAGAAGCCCACCCACAACGAAGAAGCAGACCGTGCTGATCGCGATCTTTCGCGCCAGGCTTTTGTACGATTCGTCGGACTGATAACCGACAATACCCAAAAACTCAAGAGCTGACCCCGGCGGATTGACTAGAGGCATTAAGGCGCTGAAGCCTATAAAAAAGTGCTTAAAAAGGTCGTTCAATTTTCACCTCGGTCGACAATCGCGCAAGTCTCCGATCTTTTTCATGGGCGCCCGTGGGTCGCTTCAAATGGTGACAGATCGGATCGAAACTCGCATCCGGAGCTTATTCTAGCCTCGGCTTAAACTCCAGGAGATGACAGATACATACTGCGGGCATATCCCAAGACCTCGTCTGGCCTCAGTTTGTACACGGTGGCTATTTGAAGTTCTCACTTGCTTGGGAAGCAGATCGACCAACCTTCTGGCGAGACCGGACCGCTACGCAGATGCTAAAGACCTGGAGTGAGAGGGGCAAGTATACTTTTGTATAGTCGAGGCCAGCCGAGCGGTGGTTACAGAACCATTCCGCTGCATCAAGTACCAGATCGGGCGGTACACTTTCACAACGACGAAGGATCATGCGTTGACTCGGACCTAATCTGGAGTCCTGCAGGTTTAGCTCACTCGGATGGAGACGAAGCAAACCAGCCCCAGTCAGCGGATCGCCAAACGCACAGTCAGCACGTAGCTCCATCGAGAGGATTCGCAAACGTGTCGGTGTTGTCGGCCTCGCTGCGATCCAGACACGCGAAGTCCTTCTCGACAACCACCTCAAGTGTTCCGGCGGAGCCGATGTCAAGCGTCGTATAGACTCCGACCTCGTTCTCCGAGGACCAGTCGAGAGCCTGCTGTCGTGAGAGGATGACAGCAATCGTCCGAGTCGTGTACTGGACCTGCACAGCAGGACCTTGCTCAACAGAGGACAACTGGTAAGTTAGTGTCGCTTCTGGTTCAGGTGCAAATCGGGAGGTCTCCCGGATCACCTCACCCGCGAGGAACCGACCTAGCTCTGAACGAGAAACTCGGAAGCGCAAAGAATTACCCTTGATTCTTAGTTTCATAAAACTCACCCATTCCCCGTACTGCGTCCTAAGACGCGTGCTGCTCCGTTATAGATATTGAAGTGATCCTGACGCAAAAATCCGATAAGAGTGATGTCGAACTCCCTGGCCACCTGCACTGCTAAGTTTGAAGGCGCACCGACAGCCGCCACGATGGATACCCCGCTCATCAGCGCTTTCTGCAATAACTCGAAACTGGCGCGACCTGAGAGCAGGAGAACCCTATGCCGAAGAGGAGTGCGATCCGCCAAAAACTCTGATCCAAGCAGCTTGTCTACGGCGTTGTGCCTTCCCACGTCCTCGCGCAGCCCAAGAAGTTTCCCTTCAGGGCTGAAGAGTCCGGCGCCGTGTAGACCTCCAGTTCGATCAAAGACACGTTGGGCATTCCGCAGGGAACTGGGCAGCGTATAAACCGTCTCTACCTGAATTGTGGTCGTGTTTTCCCTGCGCGGCGGACATACCGTCTGCAAGGCCAATAGGGACGCTTTGCCGCAAATGCCGCAACTAGAGGTCGTGTAGAAATTGCGTTCAAGCGTTGCAAGAGGTACTGTCACATCGGTTTCCAATTCAATCAAGACAACATTGTTCCTGGAACGATAGGGAAGGGCGGTTTTCCTGTCAGCGCTCTCAACAGAATCGGAAACATCTCCCCTGTGCGGATAGGAGATGCGTCGGATGTCGTTCACGTCTTGAACGACTCCTTCGGTCATCAGGAAACCAACAGCAAGTTCAAAATCATTTCCGGGAGTCCGCATTGTCACGGATATTGATTTCAAAGCTCTCGCGCCGGAAGGGCCGTAGTCAAGCTGAATCTCGAGCGGCTCTTCTGCTGCCAAGCAGTCTTCGGCCTGCTGAGAGGAGATCCCAGCCACTCGATCAATCACTACTCTTTCTAGTGAATGATCGCCATCGGATATATCACGGTCCTGATTCGTTTCTGCCCCAAAGGTATCCATTTGGCCCGCTCTTATTGCAACCGATGAAAAGCTTGGTCGCATGACGCTATGCTAACTTTTCTTCTTGCCTTCGTTGGCGGTTCGCAGGGCAGCCCCGAATACATTGAGCAGTCCGACAGCCGCAGCCATCCCCCGCCTGGCATCTTTCGAGGTCGCTTGCTTCCCGATCGACAGCAGGGAGGGTGTTTCGTTCTCAGCGTCCGCGATGACTGCGTGCAACTTATCGGCGTCGATGGAACTGAGCAGGTTTGTGAAGATAAGTCCAATTCGCAGTGCGGTGACGGCCTCCTTCGAGGAGACGACATCGACAACGTGGTCGACCACGGTATCGCCCGCGCTGAGAAGACCATTCAGAAGGTCGATGATCCCCTTCTCATGCAAACGCTGCAGTAAGTCGTAGGCGGCAAGGACTGCCTCTGCATGCTCTACGGGGGCGTGCTCCACCTTGCGGATAAGATCCTCCCTTGAATTGCGGGGAGTGAACTCGCGGAAATCGACAGCTACTGCCATATCGTCCTTGCCTTTCTCCCCTTATTTCTGGGGTTGAATCTGAACAAGAGTTTCGGAGCCGGGCATCCGATAGTCCTTGCGCTTCCATTTGCGCTCCACCTCTACTCCTGGTTGGGGTGTGGGCTTGCCTGAGTATCGGAAGTTGTGCCGTTGAAGAGGATTTGATCCCTGTTCCGGAAGGACCCTTATGTTGACTGCCGTCTCCTTGTACGCGGGTGTGTTCGTTGCCGCATCCGCCTGAGATCCGGTGAGAATGTTGATGGGACCTTCACGTGACAATAGAGGAAGATAGACCTGTTTTCCGTAGACGCGAGAAGTGACCAGAACCTTGATCTTCAGGGACCCATGCCGGCTTGTCACCCGTACCCAGCGCCCTGATTCCAATCCGCGTTCCTTTGCCAACTCCTCTGAGATTTCGAGATAACGTTCGGGTGTTTCCTCTCGAATACCAGAAACCCGGTAGGTCATGTTGCCCTCGTGAAAATGCTCAAGAAGCCTTCCGTTATTCAGGAAAAGATCGAACTCATCATTCAACGCTTCGGTAGGCTCGTGAAACCCTACTGGATACAGTCTTGCTTTCTTATCCGGAAAGGCGAAGCCGTCCAGGTAGAGAATTGGCTGATCAGTTCCGTCCTCTGCAACTGGCCATTGGAGGGTGTTGTAACCCTCGAGCCTTTCATAGTTCACGCCTCGGTAGAGAGGGGACAACGAGGCAAGTTCGTCCATAATTTCAGACGGATGTTTGTAGTTCCAGTTTGCTCCGAGACGATTGGCAATATCCTGTGTGATCTTCCAGTCAGCCTTGCTGTCGCCCATCTCCGGCAGAGCCTGATAAAGACGTTGAATTCGTCGCTCGGTGTTCGTAAATGTCCCGTCTTTCTCGAGCGCTGGGGCGCCAGGGAGCACGACATCAGCGTATCGGCAGGTCTCGCTGAAGAAAATATCCTGAACGACGAAGAGATCAAGCTTCTCGAACGCCCCGGCGACCACATTGGCGTTGGAATCGGCAGAAATCATGTCCTCGCCAGCCAGATAAATAGCCTTGAGCTTTCCTTCGTAGATTGCCTCGACCATTTGATGGTTGTCGAGGCCACGGTTGGGCGAAAGCTTGACGTTCCAACTCTTCTCATATTCTTCTCGGATGGTTGGATCAGTGACGTCCTGATATCCGGGATAGCTATTGGGCATGGCACCGATATCGCTTGCGCCCTGGACGTTGTTGTGGCCGCGGAGTGGGTATGCGCCGCAGCCTGGCCGCATATAGTTTCCAGTGACGAGAAGGAGATTCGAGATCGCCGTCGAACCGTCAGACGCTGCAATGTGCTGGGTGATGCCCATCGCCCACAAAATGCACATCGTCTCGGCAGCTACTATCTCTTGTGCAATCCGTTCCAGTGTTTCAAGGGGAATCTCGCAAATTCTCGATGCGTACTCCATCGTGAAGGGTTCGAGGCTCTTACGATACTCGTCCACGCCGTTCACCCATTTGTCGAGGAACTCCAATTTCGCATGTCCGTTATCGAACATGTAACGGCTCATCGCACAGAGCCACACCAGATCCGTACCGGGGCGAGGACGGAAGTAAATGTCCGCGCGTTCGGCCATCTCATTGGCTCGAGGATCGGCGACGATCAACCGCTGTCCGTGAAGCTTGTGGGCGCGCTTGACCCGAGTCGCGAGCACTGGGTGACTCTCCGCGCTGTTCGCGCCAACGATCATCACCAAAGCGGAACGACCGATGTCTTCAATGGAGCCGGAGTCTCCACCATAACCGACCGTTCGAAACAGTCCCATCGTAGCGGGAGACTGGCAGTAGCGAGAGCAGTTGTCGACGTTGTTCGTTCCGATCACGGCTCTCGCCAGCTTCTGCATGAGGAAGCCATCTTCATTGGTCGTCTTCGACGACACGATGACGCCGATTGAATCGGCTCCGTGCTTTTCTTTGATGCCGGTCAACTTTGTCGAGATGAAGCTCAGGGCCTCGTCCCACGTTGCTTCTCGGAACCCACTGCCTTCCCGGATCAGAGGTGCCTGAAGGCGATCTTCATGGTTAACAAAATCCCATCCAAACTTGCCTTTGACACAGGTCGAGATCTGGTTTGCATCACCGTGTAGAGGAACGATCTTGAGAATCTTTCGATCCTTTGTCCAGACGTCATAGCTGCATCCGACGCCGCAATAAGTGCAGACCGTCTTAGTGCGCTTGGTGCGCTCTTCGCGCATCTTTGACTCGGTCTGTGAGACTTGCATAATTGCGCCGTAACCCATCTCCGGTTCGACAGCCTTTACCACGTCGATCAACTTGTCGAGCGCAGCCTTCGGCATACCACTCAAAAATCCGGCCTCACCGAGCATCGACTTCTCCATCAATGCATTGCAAGGGCAGACCGTCACGCAATGACCGCAAGAGACGCAACTGGACCCAGCTATCTGCATTCCACCATCCCAGAGAACTCGTGGATGATCCAGTTCCCAGCCGATGGATAGGGTCTCGTTCACCTCAACCGTTTGACATGCCTGCACACATTGCCCGCAGAGAATGCATTGGCTCGGATCGTACCGATAGAAGGGGTTCGACATATCTACTTCATATGGCTTGGGCGTAAATGGGTGCTCCTGGTGCTGAACATTCAGCTCCAAGGCGGTGTTGTGGACCCTGCAGTTCTCGTTGTTGTTGTCGCAGACGGTGCAGTAGAGCATGTGGTTACCGAGAATCACATCGAAAGCTTCAGCCCGAGCGTCTTTGGCACGGGCCGACTCTGCCAGGACCTTCATGCCTGCCGTGACCTTCGTCCCGCACGATCTTACGAGCTTCCCATCTACTTCGACCATGCAAGTGTCGCAAGTCTGGATCGGTCCCATGAGGGGAGAGTGATAACAGATGTGCGGAATTTCTTTGTGTCGGAGGACAGCTTCCACCAGCAGCTCGCCCTCGCTAGCGGAGACTGTCTCACCGTCGACAGATATCTCCACTTGAGAGCGGCCAATCTGCGGATCTATTTTGCGGGTAGTGACAGTCTCTACTTGGCTCATGGATGCTCCTCGTTCAGATCATTCTTCTGATACATCATTCAAATGCAATACGGTTAGACGCTACCGCAAAAGTATTGCTGGCGCTGCTATAGGAGGCTTCGCGAAGCGATGCTCCATTCCACTGCACTGCAATGCGACCTGCTTCAAGTAATCATTTTGGTAGGGAAGTACCCGATCCAATGATACAACCGTGTTTCCTTGCGATGCTGACGTTGTGAGGAACGCAGGACCGGCGTTCCTCGGATTTTCCATATAACGATAGTGGTTCGACAGAAGATTCCTCTCGGCGCTGGCCGCACCGTCAGTTGTTTACGCTGTGCTGAGCAGCAACGGGAACGTAATTCAAGAGCGTGCAGAAGATAACTCCCGTTTCTCGCGTCTACACCTTTTTCATGTGGACCATGTGGCGGCGTGCCGAGGATGCGCACTATATGTTTCTGTAGTGTCAAGGGCCGCAACGAAGCGGTAAATTCGATAGAGCAACAGTGGCACAGAGAAACAATCGAGAGTTCTCGAAGATTGGAAACCGATATGTCCGAGGAATAAATTGCCGACAGCAAACGGTTTGCAGAAGACGAACGGGAGCTCGAACAACTCGAAGAGTTAGCTCGGGGAATTGAATTGGGTAACCACCAGGGATTTGGAGACGCTATCCGTCGCACGCGGCTCGAAAGTGAAATTGAGGCGCTCGATGTTCGTGCGGTCTGCGACCGTGAACGGCTTGCGAACGATAAGAGCTGAGCCAAATAGATGCTCCAACTCCGAGCGTAGGCTCCCGTAGGGGGTGACCTGCGGGGTCGATTCTGAGCGTGCGTCGTGTCGAGGTGCCGTTGGGTGTAGCTCATAGTTTCGACCGGCCTAAGACGTAGTTAGGAAAACGCAAGTTTCGATGTCTTGTTCTGTTGTAGAAGCCTGATCGTGACGAATACCGCCGGGACCAGAAACGCAAGCGAACCAACGACCCACATGACCACTGCACCAGCCATCTGATCGCCCAAAGGTGATAGATGGAATGGATTCGGTTGTTCCAGATAGTAGGAGTAGACCGGCCGATCACAGAATGCGAGAAACGCGGAGAGCGCGGTATTGACGATGTCCGCCCCCACCAAATACGGCAGCATGTGCCATCCCGGGTAATGAGCGTCTGTGGGCCATGGACGAATAAGCGGCCACCAAAACAGGATCGATGTGGCAAGGAAACAGACGTGTTCAAAGATGTGCCACCCCTCATGCTCTAATGCGAAGTCGTAAGCAGTAGGGATATGCCATATCAGGAACATTAAATTCATCCCTAACCAGGCAACAATAGGTTTGGTTAGAAAGTGGCCGAGATGGCGCAGGAAGCGCGATCTCAACACTGGTGCCAATACCCACCGTGTAACTTTTCCATGCATGCCGCGCAGCATCGGAACTTGTGGGTTTCCCAGCAGGAGTAGTGGCGGCACGAACGACATCAGCAAGAGGTGTTCCACCATGTGGGCACTAAGCATCGCATCGGCGAACCCATCCAGCGGGGAACCAACGGCAAACCAGATAATATCTAGACCGAGCAGAAAGGAACCAAGTCTCCATGCAGGAAACAGAGTGAGTCTCGTCTTCCGGATCAGGGCCCACCCGCGAATGTAGACGGCTGCGCAAAGCAGCAATGTCGACGAGAGAAAGATTGGAGGCGACCACTCCTGGAGGATGTTTTGGACCTCAGAAGACATAGTCCCGCGCTACTCCTTAATGAGTCGACTGCGAATTGGGATGTGCAGTGCCCGACGAAGCTAGGCGGCGAGAAGCGTCGATCGCAGGAGGAACATTGTCGTCGCGGAGTGTCATTAGAAAACGAACCAGAGCCGTTGTCTCAGATGGATTCAGCGCATTGCCATAGGCTGGCATGTTTCCGTCGCCTTGCAACACCTGCCGAATGATCTGGTCCTCTGTCATCCGGGATGCAATTGTGTCGAGAGCGGGACCACGAAGGCCACCCTCTCCTCCGATTGAATGGCAATTTCGGCACTGCTTGTTCTGGAGAACCACCGCACCCTCACGTTCGAGTGGGGTGCGGTGCGTGAGGTAGGCCGCCGGGGTAGAGAGGCTGCTCCAGGCATTCATCACAGGACTCCACGGAGTGTATGTGCCGAGACGCGTGAAGGCTCCCAGAGTGACAGCGATTACCGCAACCATAAGTACTGCTACAGGCCTTCGGGACCAATGCTTCTCTCCTTCACCCGAGACTAGCGGTAGCAGAAGCATGGCTCCGATACCGAGAACAGGTGCGATGAAGAGTACCGGTGTTTCAAGACTGGGCGGAAGATACGCCAACACGGCGTAGATCCAAAGAAACGCGAAATCAGGTTTCGGAGCAGTCTCGATGATCGTGGGGTCCGGCTGTCCGGTTGGCCCAAAGGGCCCAAACCACAACGCGCACGCGATGACCGACAACATAATGGCCGCAGCAAAGATCGCGTCTTTCCACGCCGCATCGGGGACAAACGGAATGCCTGTTTTCTCGGTGAGCTCGTGATACTCGCGCTCATAGGTGGATTTCTTGACCAGACGTCCTGGCATCGGCCAGTCATTGATTCCTAACCGCAACACCATCCAGACATGAAGACCGACGCATGCGAGCAGGATGCCCGGAATCACGAACACGTGGAGTGCGAAGAACCGCGAGAGCGTGGGCCCCGCGATGATCGGTCCGCCGAGCATGAGGTCTACCAGCCATCCTCCAACGAACGGCACCCGGCTGGCGATCGATGCGCCGATACCTAGTCCCCAATAGGCATCTTGATCGAAGCGCAGTACCTGCCCTGTAAAGGCCATCCCCAATGTCAAAAGAAGAAGGAACACTCCAATGATCCAGGTGAGTTCTCGGGGAAACTTATAAGCCCCGAATAGAAACACCTGCGCCATATGGATCAGGACGATAGCGATCATGAAATCCGATCCCCAGCCGTGCATAGCGCGCAGGAACCATCCGAGCCGGACATTGTGATCGAGAAACTGAAGGCTACTCCATGCGTGCCCAGCGGTCGGAGCATATACGAGCGCCAGCATAATGCCGGTCATGACCTGAAGAACGAGCACGACGGTCGCCGCGCTGCCAAAGACGTACCACCAGCTCGAGGTATTTGCTGGAACCTCATGCTCGGCGGCTTCGATGATCGGGCCGCCTAATCCGAGCCTTCGTTCGAACCAGTTGTAGATATTGATAGAACTCTGCTTTAGGTCTGGCATGATCCGCACCTCGGCTCTGGCTTATCCATGGTCGCGAGCTTAGATCCGACGCAAACCCCTTCGATCTGCGTTAGAGGCGTTTCCATTCTCGACTGAGTCGCTAGTGTGGGCATCTTGCCAGCACTGATGAGCAGCTGACCACCCTTGAGCCGATGGTCATACTCGAAGAGACCTCGTTCGGGAGGGCCTGAGGCTCGCGACCCGTCCTCGTAGTAGGCTCCGCCGTGGCAGGGGCACATAAAGAGCTTGGACTGAGCAAACCAGCGAACGGGGCACCCGAGATGGGCGCAGTTGATCGCGAAGACCTGAAACTTGTCAGCAGATACCCTGCGAACCCAGCACGGAATATCTCCGGTTTGGCCGTCCCACTCCGTGGTCACCGGATTACGAAAGTTCACAAGCCGGGTCTCCCCTTCGGGGAAGTTGGTGATAGGACCAAGATCGATCCAGGAGTTGCTACTGCCGGCCTTCTTCAGGGCAGGCCCGAGAAGATAGCCAACGAGCGGAATTGCCAACACCGCTCCGACAGCACCGTTTACAACGAGAGCGAGCTTGAACAGGAAGACGCGCCGTGAATGTCCAGCAGCCTTCGCGGGGTCTGGACCCGCCACGATGGCGGTTGGGTGAAGTGGATCGTTCTCGGTCATCTGGATGCAACTCCTCTGCGAAATATCATGTCTTTCTGGTTTACGGGTGCGAACGGTACGGTTGACCTGGATCTGCGACACGTTGCGACGCGAGCCAACTCAGGATGTCGGTGATCTGCTGATCCGTCATGGCCTGAGCTCCATCCGAACGCCAATCAGGCATGCCTTCATCCGATCGCCCGGCAATCACGATGCTCCTTAGTCCTTGATCGCTCATCAGAGCCAAATACGCAGGATCGACGATCGACCCGACCTTGCCCGCAGCGGGCATCTCTGGAATGGACCCGCCTTCTCCGGATGCTCCATGGCATCGGGAACAAAAGGAGGCAAACGCCTGATGTCCTCTTTGAGCATCGCCTTGTAGCTCACTTCTATAGGGCGGGGGAGTCTGCAGGGAAATCGCCGGAGTGCTCCATCGCTCAACCATTCCCCGCGTAAGGATGCCGACCTGCTGATCCGTCAACGTTCCTCCGGAGCCGATAGCAAAGGGAGGCATCAAGGTCGAGGGGGCTCCCTTCGCGATCACATTGCGAAGATTTTCCTCCCTTGCGACTGCGAGGTAGACGGGGTTATTGAGGGCAAGGGAGGCTCCATGCTGACCGTTCTCTCCGTGACAAGCCGCGCAGTTCTGTTTATAGAGGACGTCAAAGGAGAGTACCTGCTCGGGTCGCGGAACCTCCGGGTCAGGGCCGGGCCGTCCATGGATACGCTTACATCCATTCAGGCCAGCGACGCTACAGACCAGAAAGACCATCGCGGCACGAAAAACGAGATTTTGCTTCGAGTTCATTGGGCATCGTCTTTCGTCGTGGAGCTATCACTCTGAATGCCTGCGCGGACTGAGAACGGCAGAGCCTGAAATTGTGGAGTTCTCACTTTGACCTGCAGGTTCACAATGTACCCGCAGACCAGCCCGAAGGCGACTTGGGACGCGATGAACCACACCCAATCGATTCGTTGATTGAGAATAGGACTGATGATGTCGAGTGCCTCGTAGAGAATGCTCGTCCAGAGAAGAGGAGCGAAGAAGCCGGCAGTCAGGATCGGCTTTCTGGGGAACATTGGCAACATAGCCCCATAGAGAAGGCCGACAAGTACCGAGACAAAACTATGGATACCAGCCGCGGCAAGTAAACCGCGCAAATGGAACTCACCCAGAAACGCGTTCGTTTCTCCAGCCCAGCTGACAAAGCCTCCAGCTGCAAGAAGGTTAGCCGCGTACCAAATGCTGTGATAGCGGAGAACTCCGTAGAGGGTAGCGGGCACAATCATCGCAATTCCTCCTACGATGCCTCCCTTGATGCCCGCCGTGATGCTGAATGTCTCAATCGGAAGAAGCTTCCGGTGGTTCGTTCCAATCGGAAGTTGAATGCGCGTGGAGCGGGAACTGGTGATCTCGACCACCGTATAGTCGACTGGTTCCAAGACATGCTTCTCATGGGGGAAATCGCTTTGGAACCATCCGACGATTGCGCGTCCGGCCAGAATCAAGCCAAGGAGGCTGACAAGCCAATGCGTCACCATTCCGGCAACGATCAATGAAAGCCCGAGCGCCAGTACCATCGGCCACGCCGAGGGCGCAGGCATCGCAATCGTCCCAGAGACTTCCTCGGGAGACTTCGGGATACTCTCTTCCAGCATCGTTCTCCTCCTTTCTATCTATCTGCCCAGAACGTAGACGACCAAAAACACGACCACCCAGACCGCATCAACAAAGTGCCAATAGATAGAGAGGACGTCGAGCTTCTCAAGATGCTCTTCCTTGACTCGTCCAGCCAATGCGAAAACGAACGCAGTGAAGAGTAGAACCAGACCGATGACGACGTGTGTGGCGTGAAGTCCAACGAGCGCGTAGTAAGTGGTTCCAAACAGGTTGGTCTTTATTGTCAAATGCTCATCGTGGATCAGGTGGTACCACTCGCGTGCAGTAGTGCAAAGAAAGATGAGGCCCAGAAGTACTGTCCCTGCCAGATTCGCTGTGCAGCTTCGCAGGTTGCCCTTCCGTAGCGCGCTTACGGCAAGATGAGCGGTAACACTACTGGAAAGAAGGCAAATCGTGCCCAGAATCGGAAGTTCGAGCACCTGTGACGGTGTGGGGCCATTGAGGCTCTTGCCTAAGTAATAGACATAGGCAACGACGAAGATGATGAACACTGCCGACTCGGCCAGAATCAGGCAGCCCATACCGATGGTTCCGCGGTACGGCAATCTCCATTCGATCTCGGATTGGTTGATTGGAACTCCACTCACAGGCGTGCTCATCACTCGTAGTCCGAATCTGGATCTTCTGGGTGCTTCAGATCCCAAAGCGGTCGCCGGCTAGCGACTGTTGGCTCGATGGCAAAGTTATAGGACGGAGGAGGGGACTGAGTCGCCCACTCCAGGGTCCACGCATCCCAGGGGTCGGTCCCGGCATCTTCGCCGTGGCGGTAAGAAGAGATGAGATTGTAGACAAAGCATAGGATCGCGACCGCCTGGATCACTCCACCCACTCCCACGATCATGTTCCATCCCTGCCATCCTCGGTTCGCTTCGTAGGTGTAAATGCGACGCGGCATTCCAAGGATGCCAGGGATGTGCATGAAATCGAAGGTGAGGTGGAAGCCGACGACCATCAACCAGAAATGCCATTTACCTAACGTCTCATTCATCAGCTTGCCCGTCACCTTGGGATACCAATAGTAGAAGGCTCCGAAAAGAGCGAAGAGAATGGCTCCGACGAGTACGTAATGAAAGTGCGCCACAACAAAATAAGAGTTGTTGAGCTGCCAATTGAACGGGGCGGCGGAGAGCATGATTCCCGTCAAGCCGGCGACAAGAAATTGGAAGAGGAACCCAATACAGAACAGCATAGGGACGGCAAAACTGATCTTTCCGCCCCAGATTGTGGCCAGCCAATTGAAAATTTTGATACCGGTGGGAACCGATATGACCATGGTCGCAAACACGAAAAACGTGTTGCCCGCTGGCCCCATCCCGACCGTAAACATATGATGAGCCCATACGCTCAGGCTCACAAAGCCGATGGCCACCGATGCCGCCACCATCGCCGGATAGCCAAACATGGCCTTACGTGAGAACACGGGTATAATCTCGTTGGCGAACGCGAACGCCGGCAACACCAGGATGTAGACCTCCGGGTGTCCGAAGATCCAGAAAAAATGCATCCAGAGCACAGCCGAGCCGCCCGCCTGGGTGTCGAAAAAGTGTGCGCCAAGATAACGATCGAGCGTGAGCATGATCTGAGCGGCGGATAAAGGGCCGACAGCCACAAACACGAGCCCGGATGTGACCAAATACAGCCACGGCAATAAAGGGAGACGAGTCATCGTCATTCCCTTGCAACGCATGCAGAGGATAGTCGTCACGATGTTAAGAGCTGTGCCGATCGAGCCGATGCCACTAAGAAATAGAGAGAGACTCCAGTAGTCGGTGCTATGGCCCGGAGAGAAGACCTTGGAGGTCAAGGGCGCGTATGCAAACCAGCCAACGTCCGGTGCGGTGCCTGCTGCGTAGAGACCGCTCCCACCGAAATAGCTGAAATAGAGAAGAATCCCCCCAAATGCCGAAATCCAGAAGCTGAACGCGTTCAGCTTCGGAAACGCCATATCGCGAGCACCTATCATTAGCGGGACGAGATAATTTCCGAATCCAAACAGGATCGGCATACCAGCGAAGAACACCATCGTCGTCCCGTGCATGGTAAATAGCCGGTTGAAGACTTGTGGCGAAAGAAAATGATTGTTCGGGACCATCAACTGAATCCGGATCAGTAGGGCCTCCACCCCGCCTACTAAGAGGAAGAACAGCGCAAACGCGATATACATCAACCCGATCTTCTTGTGATCGACCGTAGTTAACCACTCGTAAATAATGCTAACTGGGGCGCGGCGATCTTGTGAGGCCGTCGTCTCGTCTATCGCCTGGATTGCCGGAGTTGTCGTCAAGTGGCGCTCCTTTCCCTATTCATTCACTTCAACCGCGATAAATATGTTGTCACGACACCGAGGTCATGATCGTTGAGGTGCATCGCGGGCATCAAGGAGCCAGGCTTCATCGAGTTGGGATCATTGATCCATTTGCGGAGATTTTCTGGATTGTTTTCGATCGCTCCAGAGGCAAGTGTGTCACGGCTCGCAAAATGGGTGAGATCAGGCCCGTAACGACCAGTCGCCGGCGTTCCGGTCACTGCGTGGCAATTAATGCAGGCGTTGTGCATGAAGACCTTCTGGCCTTCTGCCGCTACGGGATCATCGGAGAAATCAGTGCGGCCGGGTTCCAGTTGGTGTTTTGCCCAGGCCGCGAAATCGGAAGGTGAGTCGGCGTATACCCTCAGCAGCATCTTTGCGTGCTGCGTGCCGCAATACTGTGCACACTGGCCCAGGT